>NZ_QOWE01000037.1 GCF_003334855.1 Larkinella punicea | reverse complement strand
AAACACAAACCTAAAAAAATCCTACGCCCTCCACAACTTTTGCTCTTGATCCAAAACAATACAGGTTTGATCAAAAACACAAACCTAAAAAAATCCTACGCCCTCCACAACTTTTGCTCTTGATCCATCCAATCTCGTCAACTCATAAAAAAATAGGCTACCAACCTGTTTAGATCAGTAGCCTATTAAATCTGTCAGTTGCCGGGGAAGGATTCGAACCCTCACAAACAGAACCAAAATCTGTCGTCCTACCCTTAGACGACCCGGCAATTGCGAGTGCAAAGATAGCGGTTCTGCATTTAAAAAAGCAAGAAGCCCTGCAAAAAAGTTAAGAGTTAAGCGTTAAGAATTAAGAGTGGGCTGACGCGCTTTTTTAATTCTTCACTCTTCACTCTTAATTCTTAACTAGTTACGCTTTGAGTTTCGGCGGTTGGAATAATTTTCTTCACTAGACCCTGAAGCACTTTGCCGGGCCCGCATTCCACGAAAACCGTAGCACCATCGGCGCCCATCGCTTCAACCGATTGCGTCCAGCGGACGGGGGCCGTCAACTGCGCGATGAGGTTGGCTTTGATCACTTCCACATCCGTGGCCGGTTTGGCATTGACGTTCTGGTAAATCGGGCAGCGCGGATGGCTAAATGGCGTCGTCTGAATGGCCTGAGCCAGTTCTTCGCGGGCTGGTTCCATCAGGGGCGAGTGAAATGCTCCGCCCACCTGCAACAGCAGCACCCGTTTGGCACCGGCTTCTTTCAGTTTTTCACCCGCCATCCGGACACCTTCGAGCGACCCCGAAATGACGACCTGACCGGGGCAGTTGTAATTTGCCGGAATCACCACTTCCTTGAATTGCGAGGCTGTGGCCACTTCCAGGCAAATCCGTTCGATGGTGGCATCGTCGAGCCCTAGCACGGCGGCCATCGTCGACGGGTTGAGTTCACACGCTTTCTGCATGGCACTCGCCCGCTGGGCCACCAGCCGCAAACCGTCTTCGAAGGACAGACCGCCAGCGGCAACCAAAGCCGAAAATTCGCCCAGCGAATGCCCGGCCACCATAGCAGGGGCAAAATCCTCGACGGTTTGGGCCAGAATGACGGAGTGCAGAAAAATGGCGGGTTGGGTCACATTCGTTTGTTTCAGCTCCTCGTCGGTGCCTTCGAACATGATTTTCGTAATCTCGAAACCCAGAATGTGGTTGGCCTGCTCGAACAGGTATTTTGCTTTTTCGGATTGCTGGTATAAACCCAGTCCCATTCCGGGAAATTGTGCCCCCTGGCCGGGGAAAATGTATGCTTTTTTCATGATCGAATAAGGTCGTCTGGAACGGGGATTTCAGGACAAAAGTAACAGCCTTCCGGTAATTATTCCAAAAGTCATGCTTTTACCGCCGGAGCGGGAAGGGGCCGGATCCCCGAAAAGATCTAAAAATAGAAGGCGGGTATCAGAAGGAATATACGCTGTTCAGAATAGACTATACGCTGCAGGGGCTTAAAATAATCCTATTCAGGTCGTCGAATAACAAAACAAAATCGGTTTACAACCCGTTAGCCTGAGAAACGGAACAACGACCTTTTATTAATTCCAAATAAGCGTAAAAATACGGGGTTTTTTTGGTTCGAATCGCTTTGTGCTGTAGTTTTGACCTCTACGAATCGGTTAATTTTCAAGCCGGTTTACTAAACAAAAATTTCTTTACACGCTATATGTCTTGGGTAACAACAACACTTTCCAGCACCCTCGGTCGCAAAGTTGTCATGTCGCTGACGGGGCTGTTTTTGTGCTCGTTCCTGATTGTCCATTTGGTTGGGAACCTGCAATTGTTCAAAGGCGACGAAGGCCGGGCCTTCAATGAGTACAGCTACTTTATGACCCACAATCCGATCATAAAGACCATTTCCTACTTACTGTACAGTTCGATCATCGTTCATGCCCTGATGGCGCTGGTGCTCACGCGCCACAACCAGGCTTCGCGTCCCGTTAAGTATGCCTACGCAAAACCGGAAGCCAACAGCCCCTGGACTTCGCGCAACATGGGTATTCTGGGAACGATTATTCTGGTTTTCATCATCATTCACATGCGGACGTTCTGGTATACGATGCACTTCGGGCCGGTGGTGCTGAACGGCGAAACGATTACGGCCGGAAGCATTCCGCAGGTAACGTACGACGGCGAACCTATCAAAGATCTCTACGCCGTAACCGTCTTTGCCTTTTCCTACCTGTGGTATGTCGCGCTGTATGTGGTGTCGATGATCGCCCTGTCGTTTCACCTGGTACACGGTTTTCAAAGTGGTTTCCAGACGCTGGGTCTTCGTCACAAGAAATATTCTCCGCTTATTGAATTTTTGGGTACGTACGGATTTGGAATCGTCATTCCGGCTTTGTTTGCCGCCATGCCGGTTTACATTTATCTGAAAGCGCACCATATTCTTTTTTAATCAGAACAGGGTTTTATCGTACAAGTATTGAACCGTATCTGTCTATGTTAGACGTATTAGAAGAGAAAGAAACCGGGACGAAGCTGGAGTCTAAGGTTCCGGAAGGCCCCCTCGCTGAAAAGTGGGCGAAGCATAAATTTAATCTGAAGCTGGTCAATCCGGCCAACAAACGAAAATACGAGGTCATCGTGGTCGGCACCGGGCTGGCCGGAGCCTCAGCAGCGGCCGCACTGGCCGAACTGGGCTACAACGTCAAGGCGTTTTGCTTCCAGGACAGCCCCCGCCGGGCGCACAGTATTGCGGCTCAGGGTGGTATCAACGCGGCTAAAAACTACCAGAACGACGGTGACAGCGTTTTCCGGCTGTTCTACGACACCATCAAAGGCGGTGACTACCGCGCCCGCGAAGGCAACGTTCACCGGCTGGCCGAGGTCAGTGTCAACATCATCGACCAGTGTGTGGCGCAGGGTGTCCCCTTCGCCCGCGAATATGGTGGCGCCCTGGCCAACCGCTCCTTCGGTGGTTCGCAGGTTTCCCGGACGTTCTACGCGCGGGGCCAGACCGGGCAACAATTGCTGCTGGGTGCCTACAGTGCCCTGAGCCGGCAGGTTGCCAACGGAAAAGTGAAACTGTATCCGCGTACCGAAATGCTCGATGTGGTGATTGAGGGCGGTAAAGCGCGCGGAATCATCACCCGGAATCTGGTTACGGGCAAAATCGAATCGCATTCAGCGCACGCGGTTTTGCTCTGTACGGGCGGCTACGGCAACGTCTTTTACCTGTCGACCAACGCCATGGGCTCCAACGTAACGGCAGCCTGGCGGGCCCACAAAAAGGGGGCCCTGATGGCCAATCCGTGCTTCACCCAGATTCACCCGACCTGTATTCCGGTGAAAGGAAATTACCAGTCGAAACTGACGCTGATGTCGGAATCACTGCGGAACGACGGCCGGGTTTGGGTGCCTAAAACAAAAGAGATTGCCGAGAAAGTCCGGAAGGGTGAAATCAAGGCGAAAGATATCAAAGAAGAAGACCGCGATTACTTCCTGGAACGCCGGTATCCGTCGTTCGGAAACCTCGTGCCGCGCGACGTCGCTTCCCGCAACGCGAAAAATGTTTGCGACGAAGGTCGGGGCGTTGCACCGACGGGTCTGGCGGTTTACCTCGATTTTGCCGATGCAATCAAACGGGATGGCAGAAAGGTGATTGAAGCCAAATACGGCAACCTGTTCGAGATGTACGAGAAGATCGTGGATGACGATCCGTACGAAACGCCGATGAAAATTTACCCTGCTGTTCACTACACGATGGGCGGTTTGTGGGTCGACTACAACCTGATGACGAACGTTCCGGGCCTCTACGCCCTGGGCGAAGCCAACTTCTCCGACCACGGTGCCAACCGGCTGGGCGCGTCAGCGCTGATGCAGGGACTGGCCGACGGGTATTTCGTTATTCCGTATACCCTGGGTGACTATCTGGCAACGATCGGTCCGGCGGACAAAATTGCGGTCACGCACCCGGCTTTCAAGGAAGCCGAGAAGAATGTGCAGGACACGATTGCCCGCATGTTGGCCATCAAAGGCGAGAAAACCGCCGAGGAGTTCCACCGGCAGTTGGGCCACATCATGTGGGAATACTGCGGAATGGCGCGGAATGCCGAAGGGTTGAAAAAAGCCAAGAAGATGATTCAGGAGTTGAAAAAAGAATTCTGGAGCAATCTGCGCGTCACCGGCACCGATCTGGAACTGAATCCGGCGCTGGAACAGGCTTCCCGCGTGGCGGATTTCATCGAACTGGGGGAACTGATGGTCGACGATGCGCTGAACCGGAACGAATCCTGCGGAGGACACTTCCGGGAAGAATATTCAACCGAAGACGGGGAAGCCAAGCGTGATGATGAAAATTACACCTACGTAGCCGCCTGGGAATACAAAGGCCCGAATCAGCCTGAAAAGCTGCACAAGGAAGAGCTGAAGTTTGAAACCGTCAAGCTGACACAGCGGAGTTATAAATAAGGGTTTAACGTTTGAGGTTTAAGGTTTAAAGATCGATCCGGCAGGCATCCTTTTTAAACCTTAAACCTTAAACCTCAGACATAAAAAGAAATGGATATTGCCTTAAAAGTCTGGAGACAAAAAAATAGCCAAACACCAGGCAAAATGGTGGATTATAAATTGTCGGATATTTCGCCGGATATGTCTTTCCTGGAAATGTTCGATGTGTTGAATGAAGACCTGTCGCACAAAGGCGAAGAACCGGTTGCGTTCGATCATGACTGTCGGGAAGGAATCTGCGGATCCTGTTCCATGTATATCAACGGTCGGCCCCACGGTCCGCAAACCGGCACCACAACCTGCCAGTTGCACATGCGGAGTTTCAACGACGGCGACACCATTGTGGTGGAACCCTGGCGGGCGCGGGCTTTCCCGGTTCTGAAAGACTTGATTGTGGATCGCGACGCCTTCGACCGCATTGTGCAGGCCGGTGGGTATGTGTCGGTCAACACGGGTTCGGCCCCGGATGCCAACGAGATTCTGATTCCCCGCGAAGTGGCCGACGAAGCCATGGATGCGGCCCAGTGCATTGGTTGCGGAGCCTGCGTAGCGGCCTGTAAAAATGCGTCGGCGATGTTGTTCGTAGCCGCGAAAGTGTCGCACCTGGCGGTTTTGCCGCAAGGCCAGGCCGAGCACCAGTTGCGCGCCGAGCGCATGGTTGCGCAGATGGACGCCGAAGGATTTGGGGCCTGTTCATTCACGGGTGCCTGCTCGGTAGAATGTCCGAAATCAATTTCGCTGGATCACATTGCCCGGCTGAACCGTGAATACCTGGGCGCCAAACTGGCTTCGAATAACGTATAGATTTCGTTTTAAAAGCAAAATTGAAACGCCCGACCAGAATGGTCGGGCGTTTTTTTGTTACCAATTCAGGTAAATTATAACATAATATGTGACTTCGGGTGGTATTCTGCGTCTGGATTACATAAGCCACTCGGCTGAGTGGACGCAAGTAATTCACCGTAACTATACACATCGCTCTAAAGTCATGGGAATCCTCGTTACAATTTTAGTGGGTGCCGTTGCCGGCTGGCTGGCCGACCTGGTTTTCAAACGGTTTTCGTTTTCAATCTGGCTCCAGATTTTAATTGGTATCGCCGGGAGTTTTGTCGGCAGTTGGGTGTTGGGTGATGACTTGCAGGTCATGTTCGACCTGCCCGACCTGCTCGCCCGTATCCTGACGGCTTTTCTGGGCGCGCTGGTGATTCTGGGTATTGTGGCTTTCTTCAAAAGCAGACAGAATAGCTGATCGGCTTATTTTAGTCGGATCAGAAGATTTCTGTAACTACTATGTGACTTTTCCCGACGTCCTGCGTCTGATTAGTGACTGAAAGCTAACAATCTTTACCAATGGAAAAAATCAAACGCAATCGTGCGCAGACTTCGCAGAGAATCATCAATGCCCTGGAAGATGTTATCGCTGAAAAAGGCATTGATGGAATCGGAATCAACCGGATTTCTGAAAAAGCGGGTGTCAGCAAAGTACTGATCTACCGCTATTTTGGTGGGTTGGACGGCTTGCTGACGCATTACATCAAAATGGGTCGTTTATTCCCGTTACTCAGTCCGGCTACGCTGGAGCAACTGCGCCCGGTTCATGAAAATGATTTATCCAAACTCTGGTACAAACAACTCATCCATACCTACCGGTTTTTCCGGCAATTTCCGGCAGCTTTTCAGGTGTTGAAGGCAACCGTGGCCGAAACCAGTCCAATGGCTGATGAAGCCAGTGCCGCTTACGATGAAGAGCTGGCGCGCATGGTGGGGCAACTGGCGTACATCAAAGGAGCCGACTACCAGGCGGTTTCGGCCATCATGGCCGGCGCGATGTCGTATCTGACGTTGCTGTCGAAAAATAACCGCACCATCGTTGGCATCAATTTAAGTACCGAAGAGGGCTGGAATCGGGTTGAGGATGCGGTACGAATCATCTATACCGCCCTGAACCGCATGGCTGTTCAATCGGAAAAGGTATCGCTTGAGGTGCATCAAACCGGCGTTCCTACTAATTTCTGGTAATACATAGGTTCGCCCCAGTTGAAACTGGGGGCTACAAGATGCGTCATCCCTACGGGATTTTAAATCCTCCCGGGTTTAACCCACCGAAAGGATTATCAAGTCCAACGAATCCCGTAGGGATGAATCATTTTGTAGGAGTGGGATTTAACCCGCCGAAAATCAAGTCCAACGAATCCCGTAGGGATGGATCATTTTGTAGGGGTGGATTTAACCCGCCGAAATGGTATAATCAAGTCCAACGAATCCCGTAGGGATGAATCGATTGAAGTTTTCTTGAACATATAGGGGCGTTACTCTTCCCAGGACGAACGGTAATACGAGCGAATGAACAAAACCGCAGCCGCCACCAAACCGGTGACGGCCAATCCCCAAATTGGTAACCGATACATGATCAGGAGGAAGCACCCAATGAGAGGCCAGAAGAGTTGCGAGATAAACCGGTCGCGGGGCTGATGGCGGGACAGCAGTGCGGCATATTGCAGGAAAAGCAAACTAAGGCCCCAAAGCCATACGCCAAGTATTGCCGGAACCGTGACGTCAGCCGGGTGATTTTTCAGCAGCAAAACCGCTTCCGGGCCGATTACCAAAGCAAGGATTCCTGTATACCGTAGAAACCGGCTGGAAAGAGAGAATGGTAAATTCCGGAGCAACAGCAATTGGGTGGCTTCAAACTGGTATAGTTCGAAGATAATTCCGGCGTGTAAAGCCGCTGAAAGCAACATTCCCAACGACAGCAGCCGGATGTCGTACTCGTCGGTAGGATACAGAGCCAGAACCCCAATCGTTACCAGACAGGAGCCAACCTTGGTTAGAAAGAGCGTGGCCGGTTGTTCGCGGAAAAGATACCGGATAAAAAAGAGGACGTAGGGCGTGGTGAACCGTTGCCGCAGCCAGGCACCGATGTGGCCCGCAAACTGCTCCGGGTTGGGATGTCGCAACGCTCGTTCCACTAAAGGAAGCGGCAGAACCGACAGCAAGCCCATGAACACGACTACTACTACATTGGCGGTTGTTGTACCCTGCTGATTGCCAACCCAGAGCATAAAACCGCCATAGAAAACGACGGGAGCCAGCAACTGAAGGTGCAGGAAATACAGAATGGCGACCCGTTTGAAAGCTGGAACAAGCCGGAAAAGCTGGAGTAGATCGGTTTTCTGGAAAACCTGTAAACTGAACCGGATCGTGTAAACCGAATAGATTGACCAAATAATGCCATAGGCGGCCAGAAAAGCCCGGTCGTTCAGGGCGTAACTCGCCAGTGCAATATGCTCGGCTGAACTCAGAAATCCGAAGGCCAGCATCATCACGACCAGAAACAGACCGGTATTTTGCAAATAGAATTGCCTGACAATCAGCTTCTCCGGTACGGTCCACAAAGCGTTCATAAACCGGCCGCTTGGGTGATGGGTTCCAGTGTCTGATTCTGAACAACCCAGACGGAATCGACCGGCAGTTCAGACGCATCGACGTCCTGGTGCGATGACAGCAGAAAGCTGATGCCTTGTTCCCGGCTTTGCCGAATGCGGTCAATCACGGTTTTGGTGGTCGCATGATCGAGGGTAATCAATGGTTCATCGAGCAAAATCAGGCTGGGTTTTCCCAGAAAGGCCAGCACCAGCGACGTCTTTTTGAGCATGCCGCTTGAATAGGTTCCGATGGGGGTTTTGATGAAATCCCGGATTCCGAATAGGTCGATCAATTCATCGATTTGTGGATTCGGCGCCTGTTTGGTTGTTGCTACCCAGCGGATCAATTCCCAGGCCGTCAGAAATGGGGGATACAGCGGTTCGGCTTCCCCGTAATTGACCCGAAGTCGGTAGGCGACCGGTTGCTGCCGAATGTCATACTTTCCCGCTAGAACCAGACTTCCGTCGAAAGGGAGTAACCCGGCAACCGACCGAAAAAAGGTCGTTTTCCCCGAGCCGTTGCGGCCCTTCAGCCAATGAATGCCCGGAGGGAAATCGGCCTGAGAGATCGCCAACACCAGCCGGTTGTGGTATTCTTTGCGGAAATTCCGGACGGTGAGCATAGCGTCCGGATTACTTAGGCGCTACCGCCACCTCTTTCTTCGAGGTCAGTTTTTCCACCACGTATTCGCCTACTTTCCGCCCCTGCGTATTGCCGAGTTCGAGGGCGTCCCGGAAGTGAATACCACCGTACAACCGGCTATACGATGCTTCGAGAGCGGCTTCCCGGAACGATTTAAACGAACGAACGCCGTGGCCATACGGATTTTCGGTCGAATCGGTGAACGCGATGTTGTCACCATAGAGAATCGTCAGCACCTCGGCGGCTGCGGCCGAAATGACGCTGTGGCCACTGGTATACTCCGGAAACGGGGGCGTTTGCAGATACGGTGTCCACTTCGGATCGATAAATTTGTTGATGACGGTTTCGGGCCGGATGCGGTTACTGCGGTATTTTTCGTCCCAGCAACTGATAAAGCCGTCGGCAAGCGCAAAGGCGGTTAACGTATAGGCCTGTACGGTTTGGGCAAAATTGGCTTTTTGCTGCCGGGATGCCGTGGCCGCGATGGCCAGCCAGTGACCACCCGGTGTCATTTTTTTGGAAGCGTACGAAACGTGACCGGCGACGTTCATCACGAAGGCGTTATCGTCCCAGAAAAAAGCGATTTTACGTTCTTCCTCGGTTTGGCGAAGGCTCATTTGATAGACTTCATCCGCCAGTTTATAAAAAGGACTGCCTTTGGTCATGTTGTACGGAATGGCCGGCGGAGGAATAAACTGCGAGCAGGTATCCATCACCCAGCAGCGAATCTGCATCCACTTCGGCTCGGCGGCTTCCATATAGGCCGGGGGCGTCGGCACCCAGGTTCCTTCGGCGTTGGTCACCGTATGCTTGAATCCGCGCGTCTGTTTGTACGAATCCTTGCCCGCAAATTCCATGATGTGTTTTGCTACCGCTTCACCATACGCCATCGAACGCTCGATCACATCGTCGGGAACCCCAATGGCCTTATATTGCTCGTAAAAGTCTTTTTCAAAACCGTCGAACATGTCCCCGGAAAATGTCAGGTTCCGACCGACCGTCAGAAAAGCCCGGGTGCTGGCCAGCGGAAAGCAGTATTCCTGACCCGGTTCCGGTTTGGGCGGGGCGGTAAATTTCCGGAGTTTGCCCGCCAGCGATTCATAACCCGGCTGGCCCGGTAACATGGCTTCATAACCCGCCAGATTGGCGTATCCATAAATCCGGCTGGCCACCGGCGGAGAGAAAATATCGTGAATAATCACATCGGTCAATTGCTTGACACACTGGTGATAACGCTCCGGTTCAGCGGCTTTGGCATTGTATTCTTCCGGAGTGGCTTTGGGTTGGCAACCAGCAAAACTCCACAGGCATCCAATCAATAAAACCCACAGGATTCGATTTTTCATAAAGAACACTGGCAATTAATGGTACAAGAGGACTACAAATTTACCTTAAAAAAAGTATATCTGATGCACAGATCCTATGATTTCCGTCTCTTCAATGATGGATTATGAATGATGGACGATGAATGAGCTGGCGCAAGTAATTCATCGTCCATCATTCATAATCCATCATTTCTTATGGAACACCTGAATCGTTGTATCGTTGCGGGCGACCAACCAGTGTGGAACCCCCGCTACCCGAATCGGCTTGATGTCGCGCACTTCGCCGTCGAGCCGAAAACCGCTGCCAACTGGTGAAAGTGCCGTAAATCGGGCGGTATTGCGGCCCGTTTTGCCTTTGTTTTGGAGAACCAAACCATCATCGGCATCATAACGCCCCTGATAGGTGCTGACGCCGTAGAAATTGCCACCCGCCAGGATGTCGGGGTAGCCGTCGTTGTCGATGTCATCGGTTCGGAGCGCAAACAGTTTGGAAACCTGCGCCAGCATAGGCAGTGGGTGAACCACAAAACGTCCGTCGCCGGTATTTTCCAGATAGACCGAGGCAAACTGGTTGACTTCGTATTCTTCGGCCCCGTTCAGTTCCTTTTTCTCGAACAAATCCTCCACCGGTTTTCCGGCGAATGAAGTATAATTGGTAAACCGTTTGTTGATAATGCCGGGCATCTGTTTGCCCAGTTCATCTTTGAAATTGACGGGATACCAGTTTTTCCCGTCGCGTTGGTAGGCCAGAAGCTGCTCGACGCTGCTATTATTGTCGAAATCCTTTATCCACATTTTGAGTCGGGGTTCGGCCTGTTTGATGAATTTGGTGTTCAGTCCCAAATTCCCGGCCACCAGATCCAGATCGCCGTCGCGGTCGAAGTCGGCGGCAGTCAGGCATTGCCAGAAACCGTTCAGGGATGTCTTCTCGTCGGTGATGGATTGAACCGCTTTCAGTTTGCCGTTCTGATTGGCGAACACCCGAATCGGCATCCAGTCACCAGCCACCACCAGGTCGAGGTCTTTATCCTGATCGTAATCCATCCAAAGGGCGTCGGTCACCATCCCGGCTTGGCGGAGTTCGGGCGCAAGCTGGTCGGTTTTGTCCGTAAAACGCCCCTTGCCATCGTTGATCAAAAGATACGAATTCGGAATTTTCCCGTAGGCAAAAGGAATAACCCGGCCCCCCACGAACAGATCCAGATCGCCATCCAGATCCAGATCGACCGGACGAACGCAGCTTTTGTTGTCATACATCGGCGGCAATCCATTCGAGCGGGCGAAGTTTCCCTTCCCATCGTTCAGATACAGCCGGTCGAACTGCTCGGGCATTTTCTCAAAAAATTCATTGCCGCCCGAAACCACGTACAAATCCAGATCCTTATCGCCATCGGCGTCGAAGAAAACCGCATCGACATCCTCGTACGTCGAATCGGCCCGAAAAGCCGGTTGGTTGCTCGGCAAAAACCGGCCATTGGGTTGCTGAATCTGCAAACTGCCGGCCTGCCATTTGGCACCAGCCGCGTAAAAATCGTCTAAACCATCGCCATTGACGTCGCCGACCGCCAGTTTTGGCCCTTCCATCGACACCTTGAACGGCATCAGCGATTCCCGAACAAAATCAAAATAGGTGTTTTCCTGGTGCTGGTACGCCATCGGCGACTGGCTGGTGATGTCTTCAAACCGCGGTTGGGGATCGGGAGCCGTGAACCGGAAACTGCCAACGTCCTGCTGAGCTTCCGTTTGTTTCAGCGTCAGCGTCTGATTAGATTTTACACCGGTTTGAACTTCCATTTTCTGATTTGGCCAGATCACAATCAGCGAGTCAACCGTGGCAGTTTCGCCCAGGCCAAACGTCAAAACCGGCTCCACGGACGACTGAAAACCGCGTGTGGGCATCAGTTGCTGGAGTTGCAGACCGGTTTTTGTTTTCAAAATCACTTTGGCACCCACGCCAAAAGTGTTCGCTGACTCGCCCTGAAGCCTGATTTTTAGATAGGTATGGGTTGGAAATACTTCATTCGCCTGGTTCTGGTAGACACCCGCCGGGTCGTTGATGTCGTTGGTCACCAGATCCAGATCGCCGTCGTTGTCCAGATCGGCATACACCGCGCCACTCGAAAACGTCGGTTTTTCGAAGCCCCACGCCAGCGATTTATCCGCAAACTTCAGCTCTTTCGACCCCTGATACAGGTAATTATGCACCTTGCCTTCGGGCATCAGCGAAATCGCTTTTTGATCGATGGCCTTGGACGTTTCCATCGCATACCGCAGCGAGTCGTCGGAGGCATATTTCACGTAGTCAAGGTCATTGGGCCGCCGGACGATGCCGTTGGAGATGAACAGGTCCTTGATACCGTCGTTGTCGTAATCGGCCAGCAGGGGCGACCAGCTCCAATCCGTGGCCGCAATCCCGGCCATCGCTCCAATTTCCATGAATTTCTGGCCCGACTGACTGATTTGCAAACAGTTGCGGCTGTACTGATTCATGTAGCCAAAACTTAATTTGTAGAGGTAAATGTCCAGCGGATCTTCGCCCAGCGACATTTTTTCAACCCTTTCGTCTTCGGGATACATGTCGAGTGTGACCACATCCGGGTAGCCGTCGTTGTTGACATCAGCCACATCGTTCCCCATCGAAAACCGGCTGGCGTGGGCAAACGCTTTCCGCATGTTTTCCGTAAAACCGCCTTTGCCGTTGTTGAGGTAATAATAATCGTCTTCGTGAAAATCGTTGGAGATGTAAATATCTTCCCAGCCGTCGTTGTTCAGATCCGCCACCGAGATGCCCAGACCGTAGCCCATGGCCGCGCCGAAAATCCCGGCCTGCTCGCTGATGTTTACAAAAAGAGGGGAGAAAGGGAGGAGAGGAGAAGGGACTACCGATTTATTGCCTTTCCGCCCGTCCTCCTTTCTTCCTTTCCTCCCTTCTTTTTTCCTCTCCTCCATCATATTCCGAAACAAATAATCGCCCGATTCGTTTTGCCGCAGATTCCGGGTCGTGACGCGGTCGTAGCTGCGGGAGGTATGCACGGCATGGTTGAGCAAATACAGATCCAGATCGCCGTCGTGGTCGTAGTCGAAGAAAGCCGCCTGGGTCGAAAAACCGGTAAAGTCCAAACCGTATTCGGCGGCTTTTTCGGTAAAAGTGCCGTCCTGATTATTGATATACAATTCATTAGAACCTTCTAGTCCTTTGAAGTTGCCCACCGCACACACATAAATGTCCAGCCAGCCATCACCGTTGACATCGGCCATTGTGACCCCGGTTTGCCAGTCTGAAAAGCCCTCAACACCGGCTTTTTCCGTAGCGTCTTCAAATTTGAAACTTCCCTTGTTGAGATATAGCTTGTTTTTTCCCTGATTCGAGACGAAATACAAATCCGTCAGGCCGTCGTTGTTGAGGTCGCCAGCCGCCACACCCGCCCCGTTGTAGAAATACAGGTAGTCGATGATGTTGAACTGGTCCGTATTGCGAACCTGGTTGATAAAACCGATGCCCGTCCGGGTCGAATCCAGAACCTGGAAGAGCGGTTTTTCGGACGTACGGTTCAGTTGTTTACAGCCCGTAAAGAACAATGTTACGGCCGCAAAAAAGATACTAATTCGTTTCATAGGTTGATTTCTGAACCGCATGGGCGGCCCCGCTGGATTAAACTGATTCTTCTGATTGAACTGATTTGATTTTTTCTCAGCTTAATCAGAAAAATCAGCTTAATCCCGGTTAAATACTTGCACTTTATCCTTATTTTTTCCCAATACAAATTGCCCCTGTTTCAGCCGCGCGAGTTGCCGGACCTGCCCGTGGACGATGAAGCCGGAAACCGCCGGGTCGAGGGACTTCCAAATGCCGTTGCCTTTTCCGAGCAGCACCAACCCGTAACTAGCGTCATAGCGGCCAATTTCCGGCAGAACATCGTAAAAATTTCCGGTTAATACCAAATCCATCTTTTTGTCGCCATCGACATCCGCAATTTCAATACCGCAAACCGGTGAAAACTGCGCTTCTTTCGGCAGGGCCTGAATCGTAAAAACTCCTTTTCCATTATTCAGCAAAACCACCGATTCGCCCATATACGCGCGCTGCACCACGGCACTTTGCAACTGTTTTTCGTCCAGAATTTCGTTCAGTTTCTTGCCTGCGTAATCCGTAAACTTGAGGTATTTCTTTTTAATAGAAGGCATTTCTTTCTGCAAATCCTGCTTCAACACCATCGGGTACAAGGTTCCGGTTTCGTCGGCGCAATTGATGATTTGCTCCAGGCTGCCATTCTGGTCAAAATCGGCCGTGTAGAGTTCCGCCGGGATTTTGGACGTTGCCTTGATCCGGGAATTAAGTCCCAGATTGCCGACTACCAGATCAATATCGCCATCGCCATCGACATCCCCGGCTTTGACGCAATTCCACCAGCCGGAAGCCGGGGTACTCGAATCCGCCAGTTTCGGCGTTTCAGAAGTGGCAAGTTTCCCTCGCTGGTTTTGAAAAACCGTAATCGGCATCCAGTCGCCGACCACGATCAGTTCAGGATAACCGTCGCCGTTCAGATCAGCCCAACTGGCATCGGTCACCATGCCCAACTGCTCGGCGTTGGGCATGTAGCGCCGGGTGTAGTTCTTGAAATTGCCGGTGCCGTCGTTGGTCAGCAGATAACTCGCCGGATTGAAACCGTATTTTCCCGGAATCAGCCGCGTTCCGACAAACAGATCGATGTCGCCGTCACGGTCATAATCAGCAGCCGCGACGCAGGAGCCGCTGGCTTTCAGGTTGGGCAACCGGTCGTCGCGGACAAAACCGCCTTTGCCGTCGTTCAAATACAGCCGATCGAGCAATTCGTCGGCTTCGGCTTCAAACTCGTTGCTGCCCGAAACGACGTAGAGATCCAGGTCTTTGTCGCCATCAGCATCGAAGAAAACCGCATCGACGGCTTCGTAGGTCAAGTCCTGCCGCAAAACCGCCGGGGTTTTATCCACAAACCGACCGTTGGGCTGTTGATAAAACAGGTGATGCGGTTTTCCGAAGGCCCCACCAAAAAACACATCATCCAGCCCGTCGCCGTTGACATCGCCCGTCGCCATGGCCGGGCCACCGGTCGAGAGCATTTGTTTCAGTAACGGGTCACGGTTGTAATCGACAAACGGACTTTCTTCGTGGGTATAATCCAGGCCGGAAACCGTAGTAATATCCTGAAAAAGAGCCGGTGATGGTACTTTAGCTTTCCAAATAGCAGTAGCTTCCGGTTGTTTCAGCGTGAGCAGTTGATTGACTTTTGGCTGTCGGATGGTTTGCATCCGGTCGTTCGGCCAGACCACCCTTACCGAGTCGATCACGTTGTCGGTGCCTAAACCAAACAGCAAATTCAGATCAACGGACGACTGAAAACCGCGGTTGGGCATTTGCTGCAACACCTGCATCTGGCCTTTCTGGTACAAAAACACCTTCGCACCGATGGCATTGCGGTTTTTGGCCTCACCCACCAGTTTGACCCGCAGGAAGTTGGTTTTGTGTTGCTCGACCGACAAATTTTTGAAAACCGATACCGGGGAGTTGACGTTGTTGACCACCAGATCCAGATCGCCGTCGTTGTCGAGATCGCCGTAAGCCGCACCGTTCGAGAAATTCGGTTCGCCCAGGCCCCAACTGGTGGCCTGGTTGGAAAAGCTCAGGTTGCCATCGTTCCGGAAGGCATAATTAGGAATCGGTTCGGAGGGCGCTTTGTCCAGAAATTCCTTGAAGTTGAAGGAACGCTGGCGGGCAATCTGGGCCATGTTTTCCCGGTCGGCCAGGAAGTGAATAAAATCCTGATCGGTCACTTCTTTGGCAATGCCGTTGGCGACAAAAATATCTTTCCGGCCGTCGTTGTCCATGTCGAAAATCAAAGCGCCCCAACTCCAGTCGGTGGCGTGAACGCCCGAAAACCGGGCGATGTCGCTGAACATCGGAATGGCGGTTTTTCCGCTTTTTGCTGGTTCATTGCCCTGATTCAGATGCAGCATATTCTGCATGTACTGGTAATGGAAATCCCGCGACAGTTTGATTTCCTGCAAGTCGTAATTCTCGAATGATGAGTTCTTTTTTAAGCGCACATCATTCCCCGGCAGCATATCCGTCACGAAAATATCCAGCCGGCCGTCGTTGTTGATATCGGCCACATCGGCGCCCATCGACGACAGGCTCAGGTGCGGCATGGCGTCTTTCACCGACTCCCGGAAGGTGCCGTCGTGGTTGTTGAGGTAGAGATAATCCCGTTCGTAAAAATCGTTCGAAATGTAAATGTCCAGCCAGTTGTCGTCGTTCACATCGCCGATGGTGATGCCGAGGCCAAAACCGATCAGGCTGCCGTAAATTCCGGCTTTCTCGCTGACGTCGGTGAAGAAAGGAGGAGAGGAGGAAGGAGGAAGGGAAGAACGGATACCTTCTCCTTTTTCCTTTCCTCCATTCATTCTTTCCTCCATCATATTCCGAAACAGCTTATGACCGCCCAGCGAATCGCGTTCGGAGCGGATGTTGGCATAGCCCAATTTCCCGACGGGCATGAAGCTGTTGTTGAGCAGATACAGGTCCAGGTCGCCGTCGCGGTCGTAATCGAAAAAAGCCGCATGAGTCGAAAAACCGTGATCGTTCAGGCCGTAGTCGGCGGCTTTTTCGGTGAAGGTCACCGTGCCGTTTTTGCCAATTCCGTTGTTGATAAAGAGTTCATTGCCCCGATCGTCGCCGGGGCGAATACCGGCGTTGCAGACGTACAAATCCAGCCAGCCGTCGCCGTTGACATCGGCAAAGGTTGCCCCCGTACTCCAGGCGCGTTTGCCGGCGACACCGGCTTGGGTCGTAATGTCTTCAAATGCCAGCGAAGCAGCACCTGGTTTTCCCTGGTTGAGATACAGGCGGTTTTCGCCCATGTTGGCGATCAGGAAAACGTCCGGATAGCCGTCGTTGTTGACATCCCCGATGGCGACGCCCCCGCCGTTGTAGAAATTTCGGTAATTGAAAATGTTGAAATCCGGGTCATCGACGACCGAATTGGTGAAATTGATGTGGGTTGTTTCCGGCGGTAGTTTTTCAAAAAGCCGCTCTTCCGATGGCGTATCCGCAGCACCACAACCGACAAGAAGACCTACTACTAAAAAGAAAACCAGATAGCGCATGAACGGTTACTGACTGTCAAAATCAAGTTTTAAAGGTACTCAATAAATTGCTTTTGGTTGACGGTTTTATACAACCAAACACCCTCTGATTTTGCCCCAAACACCGCCTTGCGCCTTTTGCCCCCGACCCCTAAAGGGGCACGGACGCTGAACCATCCGGATGAAAATTCGTTCCGTGCCCCTTTAGGGGTCGGGGGTAAAAGGGTGGGGCAAAACCGGGCCGAAAAATACAGTTGAACGAAACAGAAAAAGCCCGGAAACCCCGGGCTTTTTACAGGAAAAGGCTTTTCACTAATTGTAACCTGGATTTTGCTTTAAGTTGGGGTTCAGCGAAATCTGATCTCTCGGAATGGGGAACAACTCCCGGTATTTTTCCGAAGCGGGTTTGAAACGCCACGCTTTGGTGAACTGCCCAAACCGGATCAGATCCTGACGGCGGTGGTATTCCCAGGCCAGTTCGCGACCCCGCTCGGCCAGAATTTCATCCAGCGTGAGTTGGGCGGCTGTGTAGTCGGGAACGCCCGCCCGTTTGCGGATCACGTTGAAATCCGCCAGCGCATTGGCCGTTCTACCCAGCCGGAAATTGGCTTCTCCGCGCATCAGATAGACATCACCCAAGCGGAAAATAACGAAGTCGTTACTCATGTCATTGGTGGTGTTGTTTCGCTGAATCTCGTATTTCTGGCTCCGGGCTCCGGCCAGACGACCCGCGGGACCCGCCGGCATTTCGAAGGCCGGAATTTCGGGGGTGATCACCATCGGGATGCCGTCGTCGTCCATCGGTGCGCCGGTTGCATCATACTGCTGACCAACGATCCACATTTTCTTGCGCAAATCCTGCGCCGTGAACGAGTTGTAAAACTCAACCACGGTTGCATAGCCATTCCAGGGAGAAGCCGGGAGGTTATAAGTCAACTGGTGCTTGTAGTGCAGGGTCGCCATATGGACATTGAATCCACCCCGTTTCGAGTTATCGAAAGGCGTAGCCAGGATAATTTCCGGTGAGTTCTGGTTCTGCACTTTGAAGTTGTCCAGCAAATCAGCCGTCAGGGAAAACTTACCCGACATAATAATGCTATCACAACGGGTAACCGCATCCGCCCAGCGAGCCGTACCGGTATAGACCTGCGCGTTGAGATACATCTTCGCCAGAATCATGTTGACCACCGGTTTGTTGAAACGGCCGTAATAGGCACCACCCACGGTTGAACTCAATTTGGGATACACCTCCAGCAATTCCTTCTCGATCCAGTTAAACACCTCGGTCCGGGTTTTCTGAGCCGGTGTGGAGGTTCCCACCTGATCGGCGATGATCACATTGCCGAACATATCCATCGCCTTGTAGTGGAAGAAAGCCCGCAATGCCCGAAGCTCGGCTTTCACGTTTTCGTCCGTAATGGAACCCAGTTGCTGGTTGATGGACGTGATGTTGTTGTAACACCAGGTCCAGGGGCCGTTGAACTGGCCGTTGTCGGTCGTCGGGTCCCAGGTATGCTGATAGAGTCGTTTCCAGTTATCGCCGTCTTTCCAGTCACCACCCCGCGTCGGAACAATTTGTTCATCCGTCACGGCGTTCAAACCGGCACTGTTGCCGTAATAATCGGCCAAACCGCTGTAGAGTGGACCGATCAGCGCGGCTTGCTGGGCTGCTGTCTGGCCAAACTGGTCGGTCGGAATGACGTCGTAGGTTTTTTCGTCGAGGTCCGTACAGGCCTGGCCTGCCAGCAGCAGAACCAGGCAGACGCCCCAAACTCGTATGGTTGAATTAAACATCTTCGTAGTTGGTAGTTAGTTGATTAACAACGGTCAAAACGTCAGGTTAAGGCCCAGTTGGAACGAACGGGTTTTGGGATAGATATTGCTAAAGTCCATCCCGATGTTGTTGGGTGCCTGGCTTTCGTTCTGCAAATCCGCTTTCACCTGAAGTTCAGGATCGACCCCTTTGTAGCTCGTCAGCGTGAACAGGTTGTTGCCACCGAGGTAGACCCGGGCGGCCGACAGGTATTTGCCGCCAGTCCGGATGTTGTACCCAATTTGCCAGTTATCCAGACGGGCGTAGGTTCCGTTTTCGAGCCAGTAAGTCGACAACACGTTGGTGCTATATCCACTCGGAAGATCCGCTACGCCTTGCAGCATGTTGGTTTCCAGGATCGACCCCGGAATCAGGAGGTTCGAGCGCAGGTTGTTCAGGATTTTGTTACCAAATGAACCCCGAATCTGGAAGTTCAGGTCGAATCCTTTGTACGTAAACGTATTGATGAACGAACCGGTCAGGAACGGTTGCGGGTTGCCCTGAGCGACGGGATTTTGACTGGCAATCCCGGCTGCGGCATCGGCATCACTCACAGAGGTAGTCGGCTGGTCGCCCGTCCCTGGTTTCAGCAGCACTTTGCCATCGGCGGTATAATCCACAAACGTTGGCACGTTGTTGAATTCACCCAGCGGACGACCCGGCCAGAGGTAGGATGCAAACACATCCGACAGACCACGGCCACCAAACGCGTTGAAACGGATCAGACCGGAGTCGAACTCGTCGCTTTTCAGATTGACAATCGTGTTTTTGTTATAGGCTCCAACGATGCGGGAAGTCCAGCTAAAGTTTTCTTTCTGGATGAGGTCGCCCCCGAACGACAGCTCGATACCCCGGTTTCGCATGGTGCCTACGTTGGCCCAGATGAAGTTAGTGAAGTACTTAACCCCATCGGCCGGCACCGAATACCGGTACAGCATGTCTTTGGTCGTCTTGCTGTAAAACTCCAGTGTACCTGAGAAACGGCCATTCAGCAACTGAAAATCCAGCCCCAGGTTGGAGGTCGTCAGCACTTCCCATTTCAGGTTCGGATTGGCATTCTGGGTAATCCCGTAGCCCGGCAGGAAGTCGGCCACCCCACCATCGTAGTAAGTGCCTTTCTGGCCATACAACTGGAGCGACTGGTACGGTTTCAAGCCTTCCGAGTTCCCGGTTTGTCCCCAGCCAACGCGCAGCTTCAGGTAGTTCAGGGTGGTCGATTTCGGGAAGAAATCTTCGTTCGTCAGCGTCCAGCCTGCGCCCACCGATGGGAAAAGTCCCCATTTGTTGTTGGCCCCAAATTTCGAACTTCCATCGCGCCGTACCGTTGCCGTCAGGTTGTACTTGTCGTTCATGTTCACCGTGGCCCGGGCGAAGAAAGAAGCGAGCGTGGTGGCATTCCGGTAGGAGGTCGCATAGTTGGACGCCGGACTCAACAGCGTACCGGCCCCCAGCCCCAGATTGTCATACGAGAGCGTATTGGTCAGAAACTGGGCGTTACGGGCCTGAAAACCGTCATAAACAATGTTCTGGTAGGAGTAACCGCCCAGTACATTGAAGTTGCTGTTGTTTTGGCCAAAGGCTTTGGTATACGTCGCGGTCAGTTCCAGCAGCTTGTTGTTGACCTGATCCATCTTCCGGTAGGCTTCGCCATTGGTCGTCTGGAAGGCCTTGATGCTGCGGTCGCGCGAGCGGCTTTCGTCGGTATTCTCATTCTGGAATGCGCCGTTTACGCCCAGCGTCAGCCCGTCGATGATCTCGTAGCGCAGGTTGACCCCACCGATCAATAACCGCTTTTGCTGATCGAAGCGCTGGTTGTTGAGCATGGCAACGGGGTTGAATAGGTCGAAACTGCCGCCTACTTCGTAATAACCGCCCACGTTGTTGGCGCCCGTCGGATCGGTAATGGGCAGGGTTGGCAGGAACGTAACCGCCCGGGCGATGATGGCATCGTCGTTCAGTTTGGAGTTGGTGTTGGTTACCGACAGATTATACTGGATGTTCAGGCGGTTATCGAGCGCCTTCTGATCCAGGTTGATTCGGGCCGTTACCCGATCAAAACCCGTGTTTTTGATGATCCCGTCGCGGCCAATGTAGTTGAGAGAACCCCGGTAACTGAAGGCGGGTGACCCCCCCGAAATGGCCAGATCGTGGTTGGTCGTCACGCCCATCCGGGTAATTTCCTTCACCCAGTCGGTGTTGTAGTTGCCGGCCGGAAAGCGGAGCCGGTCCAGACTCAGTGTGGAGTCTCCTTTCAGGGTACTGACGGCGGCCCGATAACCGGGGCCATCCAGCAAATCCAGTTGGTTCGAGATGGTTTCAACGCCGATGTAGTTGTTGAAGGTGATCGTGGTTTTGCCGGATTTTCCGCGTTTGGTCGTCACGATAATGACGCCATTGGCTGCCCGTGAACCGTAAATAGCGGCTGCGGAAGCATCTTTCAGGACGTCCATCGACTCGATATCGGTCGGAGAAACCGTCTGAATGGGAACGCCGATCACGCCGTCGACCACATACAGCGGATCGCTGCCACCCGCCAGCGAGGTGTAGCCCCGCAAACGAACGGTCGGTGCCTGGTTGGGGTCACCCGAAGGCATCGTAATCACCAAACCGGCTACTTTACCCTGAATGGCCTGCAGCGGGTTGGGAACAATACCAGGGTTGAACTCCTTGGCGGTTACCTGCTGTACCGAGCCGGTCAGGTCTTTGCGTTTGGCCGTACCGTATCCGACGACGACTACTTCTTCCAGCGATTTGGTGTCGGAGGTCAGAACGGCGTCGACAACGGTGCGGTTGCCCACCGCGATTTCCTGGTTTTGCAGTCCGATGAAGCTAAAAACCAGCGTGGCGTTGTCAGGAACGTTGGTGAGGGAATATTTCCCGTCGGCGTCGGTATTGGTGCCGCGGGTTGTTCCTTTGATTTGAACAGTAACACCGGGTAGTGAAACCTTGTCTTCCGACGATGTAACGGTTCCGGTGACCGTCCGCTCCTGAGCAAATGCCTGGCTGAAGCCCAGGCTGAGAATGAACGCAAATGACAACAGAAAGGCTGGGAGCAACGCTTTCTTTCTGACTTGAAACACCCGGTATTGGCGCGGGCCGTTTACTTCTTTACGTTCATGATTGAATCTGATAAAGTGATCCATCATAGGTTAACAAATTAGAATAGGTGAACTGAAATTGGTAAGCAGATGCAGAACCATGATACAATGAAATTTCAGCGCAGTACAAATGAGGAAAACCCAATCAATCAGTAGGGTTACTGTTCGACCGGGTCTCTGTCTTTTTTTGCGTATAATAGTACCGTGATGAGATTTTATAGAACATATTTCTGAACTGATTGAACAAATTACAATAAATAATATTTATAATACAATGGTGACCGGCTTAAAATTATTTAATGAATCCGGGTTGTAATTAAAAAAAGAAAGAGGTTTGGAGGGGGGAGCGACCGGACGGTATTCTAAATGGCATAGCAATAAGCAGTTGGACAAGCTAAAATCCTCGTTATGAAAGGCTTCGGCTTAGGGTTGGGGAGAGATAAAATAGCATTATTTAAATACAGATTGCTGTCTGGTATTTGCTGGTTTTGGACTGGATACTGGAAAAATTTGTACCTTTAAGGTCAGGAACCCGATATTTTTTGCAAACAAACTTTGATCCGGTCCTGGACGAAGACTCTTATGGTCAATCAGGAGACGCTACAACAACTTTCTGCCCAGTTAGATGGTGAATTTTACACCGATTCCACCCAACGGACGTTATATGCAACCGATGCGTCGGCCTACCGCGAAATGCCGCTGGCGGTCGCCATTCCAAAGTCGATCGATGACCTGAAAACGCTGATTGCGTTTGCCCGTGAAAACCGTACCTCGCTCATTCCGCGTACGGCCGGTACCTCGCTGGCCGGGCAGGTGGTCGGCAACGGAATTATCGTCGATGTTTCCAAAAACTTTACTAAAATCCTCGAAATCAACGAGCAGGAACGCTGGGTGCGCGTGCAGCCGGGCGTGGTTCGCGATGAATTGAATTTCTTTCTAAAACCGTATGGCCTGTTTTTCGGACCGGAAACCTCGACGGCCAACCGGGCGATGATCGGGGGCATGGTCGGGAATAATTCCTGTGGCTCCAACTCGGTTGTGTATCGCTCGACGCGGGAGCATGTCCTGTCCGTCAAAGCGCTGCTGGCCGATGGGAGCGAAGCCGAATTTGGCGCTTTGGAAACCGCTGCGTTTGCCCAGCAGATCGACGCGGGTAGGCACAAAAATGGCAGTGCGTCGCTGCTGGATAAAATTTACCTGAAAACCAACGAAATCCTGGCGAATCCGGACAACCAGGCCGAAATCCGGCGGCAGTTTCCCAAACGCAGCATCGAACGGCGAAACACGGGTTATGCGCTGGACGAACTGCTGGAAACGGCCCCCTTTACAGAAGGTACCGAGCCGTTCAACTTCTGCAAACTCATTGCCGGTTCGGAAGGAACCCTTTGCTTTCTGACCGAAATCAAGCTGAATGTGGTGCCGCTGCCGCCCAAAGAACTGGGACTGGTGTGCGTGCATTTCAACAACGTAGATGAGTCGTTGCGGGCTAATCTGATTGCGCTCAAATACCAGCCCCGCGCCGTCGAACTGATCGATCATTACATTCTGGAGTGTACGAAAGACAACATCGAGCAACGCAAAAACCGCTTCTTCGTTCAGGGCGATCCGGGCGCCATTCTGGTGGTGGAACTGGGTGCGACCAATCGGGAAGAGATTGCGCAGCGCGCGGTCGAAATGGAAGCGGAAATGCGGGCAGCCGGTTTAGGCTATCATTTCCCGGTCTTGTACGGCGAGGATGGTAAAAAAATCTGGACCTTGCGGAAGGCGGGGCTGGGGTTGCTGGCGAACCTGCCGGGCGATGCCAAAGCCGTTGCCGTGATCGAAGATACGGCCATCGATGTACACGATCTGCCCGACTACATCCGTGATTTCAACGCGATTCTGACCAAACACAGCATGTCGGCGGTGCATTACGCCCACGCCGGTTCGGGCGAAATTCACCTGCGCCCGATCATCAATCTCAAAACTGAAGAAGGTCACCGGCAATACCGGATGATTGCCGAAGAAATTGCCCGGCTGGTGAAAAAATACGACGGCTCGCTCTCGGGCGAACACGGCGACGGACGACTCCGGGGCGAGTTTATTCCGCTCATGGTGGGGCCGAAAAACTACGAGCTGATGCGGGAACTCAAGCAGGCCTGGGACCCGTACGGTATTTTCAATCCCGGCAAAATCGTGGAAACGCCCCCGATGGATACGTTTCTGCGGTATGAAGCCGGGCAGCAAACTCCGGATTTCAAGACGTTTTTCCGGTTTCAGGATCAGACCATTCTGCAACACGCCGAGCAGTGCAACGGCTCCGGCGATTGCCGGAAAACCGAAATCTCGGGCGGAACGATGTGTCCGAGCTACATGGCGACCCGCAACGAAAAGGAAACCACCCGGGCGCGGGCCAATATTCTGCGGGAAATGCTGACGCTGTCGCCGAAAGAAAACCGCTTCGACAACAAAGAGATTAAAGAGGTTTATGACCTCTGTCTGGCCTGTAAGGGCTGTAAGGCCGAATGTCCGTCGAATGTGGATGTGGCCAAGCTGAAAATGGAGTTTCTCCAGCATTACCACGATGCCAACGGCGTGCCGGTGCGCAGCCGGCTGATTGCCAATTTTGCGAGTTTGTCGGGGCTGGCGTCGCTGGTGCCGTGGGCGTATAACGCGGTGCTGGGTACCGAATCACTTCGGCGGGTGGCCAACCGGGTGATCGGGTTCCACCCCGACCGGACGATGCCGCTGCTGCACAGCACAACGTTGCGGAAGTGGGCGAAAGGCAGTGAAAAAGGCGCTGGAACCGCTGGACGGGTTTACCTTTTCTGCGATGAGTTTACGAACTACAACGATGTAGAAGTAGGCAAAAAAGCGGTTTTGCTGTTGAAAAAACTGGGCTATGAGGTGGTCATTCCTGAACATGGCGAAAGCGGGCGGGCGGCTCTGTCGAAAGGCTTGTTGCGGCAGGCTAAACGGCTGGCCGAAAAGAACGTTGAGCTGCTGAAGGCGTTGATTACCATTGAAACCCCCTTGGTGGGCATCGAACCGTCGGCGATTCTGACGTTTCGGGATGAATACCCGGATCTGGTCGATGCGTCGATGGTGGCCGATGCCCGGCGGATTGCCGAAAGTGTGCTGACTTTTGAGGAGTTTATTGCCCGCGAAATCGACAAGGGCGCTATTTCGAAAAGTGCGTTTACGACTGAAAAACGGTTGATCAAACTGCACGGACACTGTCAGCAGAAAGCGGTATCGTCGCTGGTACCGTCGAAAAAAATGCTGTCGCTGCCCGAAAATTATACCGTCCACCTGATTCCGTCGGGCTGCTGCGGCATGGCCGGGTCGTTCGGTTACGAAGCGGAGCATTATGACGTATCGATGAAAATCGGAGAACTGGTCTTGTTTCCGACGGTTCGTCAGCAAGCGGAGGAGGTCATCATTGCCGCAGCCGGAACCAGTTGCCGCCACCAGATCAAGGATGGAACGGGGCGCAAGGCCAAACATCCGGCCGAAATACTCTACGAAGCTTTAGCGATGAAGTCATGAAAAATCGATTCCTGTGGCCGTTGACGGGGATTTTCCTGATGATTGGTTCCGGTCTGGCGCTTACCTACGACCTGCCGTTGCGGTATGATGTAACCTTCGGCGACGAAATGACTTACCTGGCTTCCAGCCTGACCTACACCTTTCCGCCTGCGCCCTATCTGGCGCAGTGGGGATCCTTTTATGCGGCCTGGCTAAAGGCCCTGCAGGCGTTTACCAATGACACCCTGGTCTTGTTTTACCTCAACTGGCGGTTGTTGATCCTCATGACCGGGTCCTTGCTGTTTTTGTATCTTTACCTGCGGAAGTCGGGATTTATCGTCAGTCTTTTCTGCGCGCTCTGCTTTCAGTTTTCAGCCCTGAATGTACAGCTTGATCCCCGGATTTCGGCTTTTACGCTCTGTCTGATTATGGGAGGCTTGTGTGTGGTGCAGGCCTGGGAGTGGTCGACGAGGAATGTATTGCTGATTACTGCCCTAACAGCTCTCGTATGTTCCTATGTTCGGCCGGAGTTTTATATTTCCATGATGACCGCGGTTGTCGTGGCCATTGAAACGTATTTTCCCCGGAAATACCGCAGCCGGGAGCTGACCCTGAATTCTTTTTCCGGCCTGTTGAGCTTCGCTGTGCTGGTAATCGCCATGCGATTGCTGTTTGGTAATCCTTTGGGGCAGAGCCAGGAAGGCACCAACCGCAGTTTCGACGCGTTCGTTCAGCACTTCAGCATCAATTACAACACCTGGAATAACCGGCCCATCGACATTCCGATTCCGGATCAGTTCAAGTTGGTTGCCAATGTGTTCGGGCGTGATGTCAAGTCGATGAGTGCGGCTTTTTTTGTCCATCCCGACTTGGTTTTGAGGCATTTATGGACGAATGTTGTCAACACGGCGACCGCGGAGTTCCGAATTTTGAACGGTTTGTTTTTCAAAACACCCTTGATGAACCTGAACTCGCCCTACCGGAAATGGTGGTTGTTGGGTTTGCTGGTGATTGTTGTATTCGGTCTGCTCGATTTGTCGGGCACGTTCCGGCGACTGGCTACCAAATCCATCCGGCTGAACAGCAAGGAACTGGCTCTTTTTATTTTGCTTTTCCCTTCGATAGCATCCGTGGTGCTGGTTTTTCCGCGAAATCATTACCTGTATTTCCACGCCTTCGGCTTGATTATCATCGTTGCTTTTCTATTCGGATACCTCAAATTACGCATCGTTCAGTCATCGGTCTGGATGGGAAGTCTGGCGAGCCTGATGATGATCTGGGTGATTTACCAGACTGTCCGGCAGCAGGAAGAACTCCGCCCTACGCCGGTGGCTGACAACATCCGGTTTATTCAGGCGCTTTCGATGAATGGGCCGGTATCAACGCTGGAACGGGACTGGTATCGGGTGTTTCTGTATAGCCAGGAACAGAAACCGCGCTGGGTTCCGGTAGAATCGTACCAACCTAATACCGACTTTGGACAGTTTTTAAACGAGAAGAACGTCAATTTCATCCTGATGACAAAAGATATGCAAGCGTATTTTGACGGCGATCGCGGTTTTGCCGCCTTCATGTCAGGAGAGGATGCCAATCAGTTTGTTCGTCTGGAAGCCCCGGAGCCGGGCAGTTATTTGCTGGTTCGCCCGGAATTGCTGTCGAAACCACCGACGGTTTCGGCCTTGTTGGAGAATTAATATCGGAAAGCGCAACAGGATTGTGGCACTCGTTTCGTTACCATCTATTACCCCGTGTTACTGCGAAAGCCGGGAACACATTCGAATCAACTTCATGAACAAACTCCTTCTTTTTATTGGCATCCTGATTTCGATTGGAGAAGTCTATGCCCAGTCGAAGACAAATTCAACTTACGACGCCCACGAACTCTTTCATCCGCTATTCAACATGCAGCCCGGAAACGATTACCGCGCCGGGAGTGGAGCGCCCGGTCCGCGCTACTGGCAAAACCGGGCCGATTATAAAATCAACGTTCGTCTGGACGATGAGAAGAACGTTCTGAGTGGCGAAGTCGAAATTACCTACAAAAACAACAGTCCTGAAGCGTTGCCGTTCCTCTGGCTTCAGCTCGATCAGAACGCGTTTTCGGACACGTCCCGGGCCGCAAAAACGACGCCCTTGCGCGGTGGCCGCTACGGAAATGCGGGCTTTTCCGGCGGGTATGCCATTCAGTCCGTCACGATCGATCAGGGAAAAACCAAAACCGTCGATTATCTGATTACCGACACGCGGATGCAGGTTCGGCTGGCCGAACCGCTGAAACCCGGTGGCGATGTGGTGAAAATCAAAATTGAGTATTCCTTCAAAATTCCGGCTTATGGTTCCGACCGCATGGGTACGCAGCCGACCCGGAATGGGTTGATTTACGAAATGGCGCAGTGGTATCCGCGGATGTGCGTGTATGACGACATCGAAGGCTGGAATGTGCTGCCCTACCTCGGGGCCGGGGAGTTTTACCTGGAATACGGAGATTACGAATACGCCATCGACGTGCCATGGAACCACATCGTGGTCGGTTCCGGCGAGTTGCTGAACGCGCAGGAAGTGTTGACGTCCGATCAGCAGCGACGGCTGACGCAGGCCCGGAACAGTGACAAAACCGTCTTGTTGCGGTCGAAAGACGAGGTGAACGACCCGCAAAGCCGGCCGAAGCAAACGGGGCGGCTGACGTGGCGGTTCCGCTGCCAGAACGCCCGGGATGTGGCTTGGGCAACCTCAAAGGCGTTTGTGTGGGATGCTGCCCGGATCAATCTGCCGAGTGGAAAAAAAGCCCTGGCTATGTCGGTTTACCCCGTTGAAAGCGCCACTGACGATTCCTGGAACCGTTCGACGGAATACGTCAAAGGCAGTATTGAGTTTTATTCGGATTACCTCTTTGAGTACTCATATCCGGTGGCCACCAACGTTGCCGGTATTGTGGGCGGAATGGAGTATCCCGGTATTATTTTCTGCGACCGGCGCGACCGGAAAGATGCCCTCTGGGGCGTTACCGACCATGAATTCGGGCATAACTGGTTTCCGATGATCGTGGGCAACAACGAGCGGAAGTTTGCCTGGATGGACGAAGGATTCGATACCTTCATCAATATGCTCTCCACTGAAAAATTCAACAAGGGAGAATATAACCGCCCGAAAGGAACGATGCACGACATTGCTCCGGCCCTGTTCAACATCGACGAGCCGATTATGACCACGCCCGATGTACTGCAACCGATGAGTCTGGGCATTATGGGCTATTATAAACCGGGGATGGGCCTGAAACTGCTGCGCGATGTGGTGCTGGGGCCGAAGCGTTTCGATTATGCCTTTAAAACCTACGTACACCGCTGGGCCTTCAAGCACCCGACACCCTATGATTTTTTCCGAACCATGGAGGATGCGTCCGGGGAAGATTTGGGCTGGTTCTGGCGCGGGTATTTTTACGAAAACTGGAAGCTGGATCAGTCGGTGAAAGACGTTCGGTATGTGGAGCAGGACCCGCAGAAAGGCTCGGTAATCACCATCGAAAACCTGGAAAAGTGGGCTATGCCGGTTATTATTGAAGTAGAAGAAGTGGGCGGCAAGAAAACACGGGTCAATCTACCGGTCGAAATCTGGCAGCGCGGTGGTACCTGGAGTTTCAAACAACCGACCACGTCTCCCATCCGCTCGGTGACCATTGACCCCGATGAGCAACTGCCGGATATTAATCCACGGAACAATACCTGGAAAAACACCTCGGCTCCCTCGTCTTCAACGGCGAATTAGGAGAGGGGAAGGAATGATAAATTTTAAATGATGAATGTTAAATGTAAAAGGAATCGCCAAGCCAGCACTTTTATATTTAATATTCATCATTTAAAATTTATCATTCCCCTTACTACACTTCCACCAGCATGGCGCCGAACGAGTAGCCTCCTCCGAAGACGGTCAGCACAATGTTTTGCCCTTTTTTGAATAGGGACCGGTTTTCGGATAGCGCGATGGCGCAACCCGCACAGCCGGTATTGCCCAGTTTCTGAATGTTGGAAAGCAGCTTTGTTTCGGGGAGTTTCAGGGTATTGATGACGTTCAGGCTAATGCGAAGATTGGCCTGATGCGGAATCAGGTAATCCACATCGTCGATGGTCAGGTTGTGTTTCTCCAGCACCTGCAAACTGACTTTGGGCATATACAGGCAGGCATTGATGAAGACGTCACGACCGTGGGGCATCAGGACGCCCTGTTCGAGCGGTTTCAGCATCACGCCGGTCGTTGCTTTGCCGCTGGTGGCTGCTCCGCCCGTAATGATGGTGTGGATTGTCATATCCTCGTCGCTGATTCGTTCTTTCGAGATCAGCAAAGCGGCTGCACCATCGCCCCACAAATGCCCCGATACGGTATCCGTTTCGTTGTTGTAAGCCGTATTGTGTTCCGAAACCACCACCACGGCCAGCGTCGCTTTATTCATTGCAAAATAACCCTCAACAACCTCAACGGCGTTGATCAGCGAGGAGCAGGCCGTCGATACCGAAATAACCGGAATATCGGGAACTCCCAGATTGTGCTGGACAACGTGAGCCAGGGTGACGATGGTATCGTATGGCGTATAAGTCGCACCTACAATGAGGTCTATTTGAGAAGGGTCAATCGCCGTTTGGTCGAACAGCCGCCGGACGGCTTCCAGGGCCATCGTGTTTGTATTCTCGTCGGGTGCCGCTTTGCGACGTTCCCGAATGCCGGTACGTTCGGTAATCCACTCGCTCGATAATCCATTGAGCCGGGTAAAGTGTTCGTTGCCAACTACTTCGCTGGGAAAGTAATGACTAACTGCATGAATATACATCATACGAAAGTAAAGAAGGGAATCAACTTTAGCGATTCCACACCGAAAATTAAGTATTTCCGGGAAAGCGTAGTATTGAAAATTGGAACAATACTACAAAATCTTTCTTTCTTTATTGGTTTTGTAAAATATTTTAAAAGTTTATTGTAACTACACGAATTTGGGTCTGAAAAGCGTCCATCCGGCGGTATTCTTAACTCAGCAAGCCAACGGTTTGTTCGTAAATGTCCCGCAGTGGGAGTGTCAAATCGAGCGTCTGAATCGTCAGAGAGTCATCGACCTCGCCGGTTTCCTTCCGCAACGTCCAGAAGCCTTTTTCCGGTTTATACCAGGCTTCTACCCGAATCTGTTCGGAATCCACCAGAATGTATTCCTGAAAAGTGGGAATATTGCGGTAAAGCATGAATTTTCCGCCCCGGTCGTAGTCCTTCGTGCTTTCCGACAAAACTTCAACCAGAATGGTGGGGTTCAGCAGCGTATCAAATGTAGAATCCAGCAGGTCCGGTTCTCCACAGACAATGACCAGATCAGGATAGGTGAACAGGCCATTCTCTAGGACATGAAGCCGAAAGTCCGATGAAAACGTCTGCCAGCCTTTTCCTTTCACATAAGAACCAAGACTACCCGACAGATTTTCTTTAATCCGATTGTGATTGCGGGATGCTCCAGCCATTGCAACTATCTCACCTTTGAAATATTCGCTCTTGTACGCGGCTTTGCGTTCAAGTTCAAGATAGTTTTCCGGTGTGCAATACGGTTTTGGCTGGGCTAACATGGTTTTCAGATTTACGGTATTCAGTTTTCAGTTTCCGGTTTTCAGTGGCTGACGCACGTTTATGAATGCGTCAGCCACTGAAAACCGGAAACTGAAAACCGGAAACGTTTACTCAATCAAAACCGCCCGGCCGCTTTGCACGTCGTTTTCGACTACCTTGTATTTGACATCCCGCTTGATGGTGCCGTCCATGTACTGAACGCTCACTTTCTCGTTGCGGTTGGCAATTTTTACGGCTCGAACCGGTGCCTGTTTCTCCGCCGTTGCCATCTTGCGGGCGTATTCTTCCGGCCCTCCGGCTACGGGTTCTTCGTGCTCTTCTTTGTTGGTGTGCAGTTCCGGCTGCGGTTCCGGACGCGGGTTTTTGGGCGCCTGCCGAACTTCCTGCTGTACCTCTTCGGCTTCCTGACCCGGAATGTCGGTTTTCGTCAGGAAACTGATTGTGTCGAAATTGACCTTGCTCAAAAAACGCTTGAACAATTCGACCGACTCGAATTTATAGACCAGCAACGGGTCTTTCTGTTCAAAAACCGCGTTCTGTACCGACTGCTTCAGGTCGTCCATTTCGCGCAGGTGTTCTTTCCACTCCTGGTCGATGATGGACAGCGAAACCGCTTTTTCCATTTCCGTGATCAACTCGCGACCTTCGGTTTCGACGGTTCTGCGGAGGTTGTTGACCACCGTCAGTTCGCGCAGACCGTCGGAGAACGGCACCACAATGTCTTGAATGGTGGCACCCCGCTCCGCCAGAATGGATTGCAGAACCGGCTGCGCTTTCTGCCGAATGGCGTTGTTTTTTTCGTGGTAATGCTTGTCCGCTTCTTCATACAGCTTCTGCGCCAGTTCCTTCGGCTTCAGTCGGCTGAACTCTTCGCGGCTCATGCTGATCTCAAAACCGAGTGCCGTCAGCGTTTGCAGCGCCAGTTCGTCGTAGTTTCCTTCGGTATTGCCCGCCAGATCTTCGCAGACGTCATACATCGTGTTGGCAATGTCCAGCGCCAGCCGGTCGCCAAACAGGGCGTTCCGACGGCGTTTGTAGATGGCCTCGCGTTGGTAGTTCATCACGTCATCATATTCCAGCAACCGCTTCCGAATCCCGAAGTTGTTTTCTTCGACTTTCTTCTGTGCCCGTTCGATGGACTTCGTAATCATCGAGTGCTGAATCACTTCGCCTTCTTCCAGACCCATTCGGTCCATCACCTTGGCGATCCGGTCGGACCCGAAAAGCCGCATCAGGCTATCTTCGAGCGACACGAAAAACTGCGTCGTTCCGGGATCGCCCTGACGACCCGACCGACCGCGTAACTGGCGGTCGACGCGCCGGGATTCGTGCCGTTCCGTACCGACGATGGCCAAACCGCCCGCAGCGCGTGACTCCGGCGTCAGCTTGATGTCCGTACCCCGACCGGCCATGTTGGTAGCAATCGTTACGGTTCCCGGTTTTCCGGCTTCGGCTACAATTTCAGCTTCCCGCTGGTGTTGCTTGGCGTTCAGAACCTGGTGCGCAATTTTGCGCAGCGACAGCATCCGGCTCAATAACTCCGAGTTTTCAACCGAGGTCGTACCGACCAGCACCGGGCGGCCTTTTTCAACGAGCGCGACGATCTCATCGACCACCGCATTGTATTTTTCCCGAACCGAACGGTAGACTTTATCTTCTTCATCTTTCCGAACGATGTTCCGGTTCGTTGGAATCACGACCACGTCCAGTTTGTAGATCGTCCAGAATTCCGACGCTTCGGTTTCGGCCGTACCGGTCATCCCGGCCAGCTTGTGATACATCCGGAAGTAATTCTGGAGCGTAACCGTCGCGTAGGTCTGGGTAGCGTCTTCTACTTTTACACCTTCTTTGGCTTCAACGGCCTGGTGTAAACCGTCCGACCACCGGCGTCCTTCCATGATCCGGCCTGTCTGCTCATCGACAATCTTGATTTTGCCATCCATGATGACGTAATCGACGTTGATTTCAAACAGACTGTATGCTTTTAGCAACTGGTTGACGGTATTGATCCGCTGGGTTTTGACCGAATAATCGCGAATCAGCGCTTCTTTATGGAGAATCTTTTCCTTCTCATCCAGTTCCGTGCTTTTCTCGATGTTGTTAATATCGATCGACAAGTCAGGCAGGATGAAGAAGTTGGGATCTTCGCCGGAACCGGTGATGTAGTCGATGCCTTTTTCCGTCAGGTCGATGCTGTTGTGCCGCTCATCGATCGTGAAATACAGCGGTTTATCCGCTTCGGGCATCAATTTCTGGTTTTCAGCCAGGTAAATCGATTCGGTTTTCTGCAAAACCGCCTTGATACCGGTTTCGCTGAGGTATTTGATCAGCGGTTTGTATTTGGGCAGACCCCGGTGGGCGCGGAACAAGGCCAAACCGCCTTCTTTTTCGTCACCGGCGGCAATTTTCTTCTTCGCTTCGTTCAAAAAATCCTGCACCAGTTTCCGCTGCACCTCGGCCACGCGGGAAACGCGCGGTTTCAGTTCGGCAAAATCCTGTTCGTCACCGCGCGGCACGGGACCGGAAATAATCAACGGCGTCCGGGCGTCATCGATCAATACCGAATCGACCTCATCGACCATCGCGTAGTGGTGTTTCCGTTGTACGAGTTCGTCGGTACCGCGCGCCATGTTGTCGCGCAGGTAATCAAAGCCGAATTCATTGTTCGTACCGTACGTAATATCAGCCAGATAGGCTTGTTTCCGCGAGAAGGAATTGGGTTGGTGCTTATCGATGCAATCGACGCGCATGCCGTGGAATTCGAACAGGGGCGCCATCCACTCGGAGTCACGTTTGGCCAAGTAATCGTTGACCGTTACGATGTGTACCCCGCGTCCGGCGAGGGCGTTCAGATAAGCCGGGAAGGTAGCGACCAGCGTTTTTCCTTCCCCCGTAGCCATTTCCGAAATTTTTCCCTGGTGCAAAACCGTCCCCCCGATGATCTGCACATCGTAGTGAACCATGTCCCACTTCACGAGCGTTCCGGCGGCATCCCAGCTATTGGCCCAGTAGGCTTTGTCGCCCTGAATGGTAATGTGTTTTTTGCGGGTAGCAAATTCACGGTCGAACTCCGTGGCCGTTACTTCCAGTTGTTCGTTTTCTTTCAACCGCTTGGCGGTTTCTTTCACAACGGCAAACGCTTGTGGGAGAATATCGAGCAGCACCACTTCCAGTTCCTTGTTCCGGTCGGTTTCCAGCTTGTCGACCTGGTTGAAGATGCGTTGTTTTGCATCGACATCCATATCGGGCTGGTCCGTAACCTGCTGGTGAAGATCCGCCAGTTGGGTATCGATAGGCTGTAACCGCTGAGCAATGATCTGCTTCAATTCCGTCGTCACATTCCGGAGTTCATCGTTCGAAAGAGTCTGTAATTTCTGAAACTCGGCGTTCACCTTGTCGACATACGGGAGCAGGTCGCGCATGTCCCGATCCGACTTGGTACCGAAGAGTTTCGTAATGCTCTTGGTTATGAGGTTAATCATTCTAAATGTCTATTAAACGAATGTTTCAATACGTAATGCAAAATTAGGGGTTTGCGCCATAGAATAGTAACAATTTCTGAATCAGTTTCATTGCGATGAACCGGGAGTTTTCGGAAAAGCGACTCTATGGGTGTATAAAGTAGCTTAACGGCACCACAGACGGTTTTTGCCCGGAACGAAAGCCGACCCTTAATTCACTAATTTAGTGTCAGATTATCCTTTGTATTTGTCCAATAGAGGGCCCGCAGCCATGATCAGCACTACTTTTTGCGGGTTGGTTCAGCCGGTTTTTCGTCAATCCCCATGGTTGTCAACACCGGATTCAGGGTCTGGGGGACGATGCGGATGCGGAACACTTTGGCACCGGCCACGTCGAAATCACACTGATAACTACCGCGTTGTTTCAGGCTGCGGTAAACGGCAGTATAATTCACCTTGATCGGCCAGCCATTCAGGGCTAATTGACCAATGATAGTTTCAACGGCTTTTTTAAGATTGGAGAAGAAAACGATAAAAGGTTCGCGCTGGCGGAGCGCATTGAGGGAGCCAATATACAGAATCGTGACTTCGTAGATAGTCTGGGATTGTTTTCTCATAACGGGCGAACCCGGTTTTTATTGTCGACCTTGAAAAACTGCGGGATAGTATTTCAAAAAAAAGCCCCTACAGACTCGTGTCCGTAGGGGCAATCATTAGCGGGATGAATAATTCGGTGCTTCTTTCTGAATCTGAATGTCGTGCGGGTGGCTTTCGCGAACCCCGGCCGACGTGATTTTGACGAACTTGGCGTCTTGCAGCGTTTCGATGTCTTTCGCTCCGCAGTAGCCCATACCGGCTTTCAAACCACCCACCAGTTGGTAGATAATCTCGGCCACCCGGCCTTTGATGGGAACCCGCCCCACGATGCCTTCCGGCACGAGTTTCTTGATGTCGTCTTCGGCATCCTGAAAATATCGGTCTTTCGAACCTTCTTCCATGGCTTCGACGGAACCCATGCCACGGTAGGTTTTAAACCGGCGTCCTTCGTACAGCACCACTTCGCCTGGAGCCTCTTCGGTTCCGGCCAGCAGCGAACCCACCATGACGGTGTAGGCACCACCCGCAATGGCCTTCGTAATGTCGCCCGAAAAGCGAATACCGCCGTCGGCAATCACCGGAACACCGGTGCCCTTCAACGCTTTCGCCGATTCGTAAACCGCCGTCAACTGCGGCATCCCGATGCCGGCAATGATCCGGGTCGTACAGATACTGCCCGGCCCAACGCCCACTTTGACTGCATCGGCACCGGCATCGGCCAGCGCTTTGGCACCCGCGCCCGTGGCCACGTTGCCCGCAATCACTTCCAGTTTCGGAAACCGCTCTTTGATGCCCCGGACGGCGTCAATAACGCCCTGTGAATGGCCGTGTGCCGTATCGACGCTGATGACATCGACACCGGCTTTCACCAGAGCCTCGATGCGCTTGATCAGATCGTGCGTGACACCCACGGCGGCCCCCACGCGCAACCGCCCCAGTTCGTCTTTGCAGGCGTTGGGATGGCTTTTCTTTTTCAGAATATCCTTGTAAGTAATCAGGCCGACGAGGTGGTTCTGATCGTCGATGATCGGCAGTTTCTCGATCTTATACTGTTGCAGAATGCTTTCGGCTTCTTCGAGTGTGATTTTTTCCCGGGCCGTAATCAGGTTTTCCCGGGTCATAATATCCGTAACGGGCTTCGAGAGTTCCGTTTGGAAGCGCAGATCGCGGTTGGTCAGGATCCCGATGAGTTTATTGGACGCATCGACGACGGGAATGCCACCGATTTTGAATTCACGCATAATCTGGTGGGCATCGGCGAGTGTGGCCCCTTCCATGAGCGTGATTGGGTCGATAATCATGCCACTTTCCGAGCGTTTTACTTTCCGAACCTGCTCCGCCTGCAGCTCGATGCTCATGTTTTTGTGGATGATCCCGATACCGCCTTCCTGCGCCATCGCAATGGCGAGGTCAGATTCCGTAACGGTGTCCATAGCCGCCGAAATGAGCGGAATGTTCAGCCGGATGTTGCGGGTAAGTTGGGTAGTTGTCTGTGTATCGCGGGGGAGAACCTCCGAAAAAGCAGGCAAAAGAAGAACGTCGTCGTAAGTAAGCGCTTCGTAGAGGAATTTCGAGGAGTCTAAGCTCATAGCAAATAAACACGATAGGTTATTTGCCGGGTAAAGTTACTAAAAAAATCTTCCGAACTCAGATTAATTTTATTGAAATCTTTTTTTCCGACTCCTCGACACGTACCCGGCAGTCGTCAAATGCGGGTCCTGACAGGCTTGGGCGGAAATTATTGCTGAATCCATACGGCTCTTTCGGAATGCCAAACATCTTTTTATCCAACTGCCCATTGCCGTTTACGTCGTGGAAAAGGGCAACGGCGTAGTCGCCGGGTTTCACGCTAAACGTGATGCGGGCGGTGTTTCCGGTTACGTCAACCTGATGACTGACAAGAGGTTTGCAGCCGGTCGGGAAGCCGGCGCAGGGTTTGTAGAGGCCAACCCGGATTTGTCCGGTATGGTGTCTGATATTCTGAACATCAACCACCAGTTTCGTTTCCGCTGAAAAAGAATGAAATACCAGGAGCCGGAGCGCAAAAAAAAGGAACATGCAGTGGATAATTTGATTTTCTAGTTAACGCAAATTCTAGATCCTTGTTTCGTGTCTTGCTGAAAAAGGGGCAGAGAATTGTTACCGTTTAATTTCAGATGAATATTTATATGACCGAATACTCAATAAATATAGAATATGAGCCATTTTTTCTTAATAAACGTGTGACTTCATTCCCGTACTTACGTCTACTTCTGCAATGAGTGATGTTTTTACTATTACTTCCTGGCTCCATGAAAGAAGAACTCTACGACCGATTTATTGCGTCTTTACTGGAAGCCTGCCCGATAAATGACGAAATAATACGCTTTATCCGTCAATACCTACTGGTGAAAAAATTTCCGAAGGGAACGCATCTGGTGTCGATCGGGAAAACGGCCGATAAACTATTTTACGTCGGTAAAGGACTGGTACGAAGGTATTATTACTTAGATGGAAAAGAAGTAACATCTGGAGTTGCGGCTGAGGGCGACATGGTGTTGTCAATTCAGAGTTTTTTAAACCAAATTCCATCCTCAGAGACGATCGAATTAATGGAAGATTCGGAGCTTCTTTTTCTGTCGTATCCCGATTTGCAACGGTTATATTATAAATATCCGGTTACGAACGTGATCGGAAGAATTATTTGCGAGAAATACCTTGTTATTTTTGACGAGCGAATCCGGTCTCTGAGGATGCTCAACGCTGAAGAACGCTATTATCATTTTTGTAAACAATACCCGACAATCTGCGCCAGAATGCCCCTAAAGCATATTGCTTCCTACCTGGGGCTCTCCCGATTTACCCTGAGCCGAGTGAGGGGGCAGAAAATAAAAACCGGTTTGTTAGACTAAACCAGCTCAAAAAAAAACTTGCCTGATAAGAAACAATTGCTTTTTAGCAACTGTAAATAAATGAGCAATGTGTATATTTGTCCACTTGGATTAAATAAAATATGACAGCCTCATTTTTTTTAATCAAGGTGTTTTAAGTAATAACTACAAAGGCCGTAAAGACTATCGCTAATGGTGATAGTCTTTATTTTTATGATAAGCCCTATTGGTTATGACAAAGATTAGTAAATATTCCGTGAACTGCAATAAAGCCGCAAAAATATTTTCATAATTTCCGCAGAGAATCCCTTCAAAAAGAATTTAAAATTGTGTTTAATAAAGCGAAAAGCCAAATAAGGTAAACGTTAAGTTACCTTATTTGGCTTTTCGCTTTATTAAAATAGAAATGTTACTTCTTTTTCTGATTGGTTAATTATTAAATTAATTCTGGCTCTTCTGCAACCGCGGGTACTTTTAAATCGACGCGGGGCGGTAACAATTTATACAATACCGGTGTCACAATCCGCGAGAGAAGGGTTGAGCTAATTAACCCACCAATCAGCACCAATGCCAGGGGCGAATAAAGCGGATTTCCCTCGATGGCCAGCGGAATCAGACCGCCAATGGCCGTGAGCGAGGTCAGGACGATCGGCACAAAGCGGATTTCACCCGCCTGCTCGATGGCTTCGATCAGCGGCATTCCCTGCTCCCGGAGTTGGTTGGTGAAATCGACCAGCAGAATGGAGTTTTTGACCTCGATACCGATCAGTGCAATCAGACCGATGACGGCCACAAACGAAAACGGATTGCCCGATAACAGCAGTGCCGCAATGGCCCCAATGATGCCCAGCGGGATGACCGAAAGCACGATTAGCGTACTTTTGAACGTACCAAATTCCAGAATCAAGACCGCCAGAAAACCGAAGACGGTGATCAGAATGATCGTTCCCAAACCGCCGAATGATTTTTCCCGGCTTTCCAGTTCACCGGCGGCTTTGTAGCGAAAATCGCTGGGAAACTTCAGCGCGTCGAGCTTCTTAATAACTTCATTGTAGACATTATCGACCAGATAACCGCTTTTGACGAAACCGGTAACCGTGACGTAACGGTCCTTGTCGTAGTGCCGGATCTGGTTGGTCGAGGTCTCGAATTGAAGGTCGGCAATCTGGCGCAGGGGAACCGATCCGCCCGTTAGCGTATTGACATAGAGGTTATTGAGAACACGTAAATCCGCCACCTTTCCTTTGGGCAACGTGACGTTGATCAGGAAATCGTCTCCCGCTTCGTCCTTGAACACGCCCACGTTCAAGCCCGCAATGGCCAGCCGAATGGTGCGGTTAATGTCGGCCACGGACATGCCCAGCATCCCGGCTTTTTCCTTGTTGATTTTGACGCGCAGGTCAGTTTTGCGGGTTGCCAGCGGATTGTTGATGTAAATTAAACCGGGAGTGGTTTTCAGGACTTTCTCCACATCGGCGGCCACGGTTCGGAGCGTATCCAGGTTTTCGCCAAACACCCGGATGGCCACCGGCGCTTCCTGGTCGGGACCCTGCTCAAAGTCCTTGACCTCAATTTTGGCATTGGCATAAAACTTGAATTTCTCCCGCAGCTTGTCAATCAACTGGCGTTTTTGAACCGGCGGCATATCGTGCAGTTGAACAAAAAACTGCGAGAAATTGGTAGCCTCGTTCCGCTGAATGATGTTGTAATAAATCCGTGGATTGCCCTTGCCGACGTTGGTTGTGAAATACTTGACGTCGGGTTCGTTTCCCAACTGGCTCTCGACGTAGCGGGCCACGCGGTTGGTTTCCTGCAAACTGGTGCCTTCGGGCGTTTCGATGTTGATCAGAAATTGCGGTTTTTCAGACGCCGGAAACAGCGCGAAACCGACTTTTGGAACCAGCGATAAAGCACCACCAAAAATTGCCAGTGCGCCCAGCAGCGTGATAACCGGATGACGCAAAGCCGTGTGCAACAGGCGGCTGTAGGACCCGCTGATGAGTTTTTTCAACGCCCGCATGAAAATATTGCCTTCCGGATTGTGCGCTTCTTTCAGGATTCGGCTGGAGAGAAATGGGACAATGGTCAGCGAAACCAGCAATGATGCCAGAATGGTGGTGACCACGGCGGTGGGTAGCGAACGGATGAAATCGCCGGATGCTTCGGGCAAAAACATGAGCGGCAGAAAAGCCAGAATCAACGTAACCGTACAGCCAATGACGGCCAGTGTAATCTGTTTGGTCGCTTTGATCGCGGCTTCCCGCCGGGAAAAACCGTCGCGCAAATACCGCTCGATGTTCTCGACTACCACAATCGAATCATCGACCAGAATACCCAGCGCGACGATCAATCCGACAATGCTTAACTGGTTGATGCTGAAGCCAAACATGTTCAGCAGCGAAAGGCCGATGGACAACGAAAGCGGAATCGAAATCATGACGACGATGGCCGCCCGGATGCCGAGCGGTAGCAGCGTTAGGGCAACCAGCAAAATGGCGATGCCGAAATCTTTGGCAAACCGGCTGAGCCGGGCGTTGACGCTGGCGGCCTGGTCGAAGTTTTTGACGAGCTTGATGTGGGGCGGCAGGGTTTTCGCGAAATCCTCGATGACCGGGTTCAATTGTTCCCCCACTTTGGCAATGTTTTCGCCCAGCTTCTGACCGGCCGTGACCAAAACCGCCCGGTGTCCGTTCAGGCGGGTGATGTGGGTTTCGTCTTCGTAATTGAAATCCACGTCGGCAATGTCGCGGAGGTAAATGATTTTTTGCCCGTTAGTCGAAACCACGGTATTTTTGATTTCATCCAGTGACTGGTAATCCCCGCTGGTTTTGACGTTGAATTTCCGCGTACCGGCCTGAATGCTGCCGCCCGGAATGTTCAGGTTTTCGGCCTGCAACGCGCCAATCAGCCGATTCACGGCAATGCCTTCCTGCGCCATCCGTTCAATATTCAGCGAAATGCGAACGGTGCTGGCCGGGTAGCCCCAGTCTTCGACGCCTTTCAGACTTTTGACTTTTTCCAGCCGTTCTTTCAGCGCATCGGCATAGTCGCCCAGCTCTTTGTTGGAAGCCACTTCCGACTGCAAAGCCACCTGAACGATACTGACGTCGGTGGGAGAAAATTTCTGGATTTCGATGTTGAAAATATCAGAGGGCAACTGTGCCCGGAGGGCATTGACTTCGCGCACCATTTCCTGGTATTTTTCATCAGCATCGGAACTGTAATCATATTCCACGCGCAAAACCGCCAGACCGTCGTCGATGGTGGTGATGACGTGGCTGATGTCGTCCAGGGAGTTGAAACGCGCTTCGGCCGGATCGACCACCAGTTCTTCCATGTCCTGCGCGTCGGTGCCGGGATACACGATTACCACGGCAAACGAGGGAGCCGTAAATTCGGGGTCTTCGCCCCGTGGCATGTTGAACAGCGAGTTGACGCCCAGCGCCACCACGGCGATGAACAGGACCAGCATGAACTGCCAGTTTTTGACGGAAAATTCGGATAAGTTCATAGTGGAAGTATTTTCTCCGCTTAGCTCTGGTTCCCTCTGCTAAACTCCGCGAAATAGCTTTAAAACTGTTTCGCAGAGTTTAGCGGAGAGAACCAGAGTTGATCAGAGGGGTTATTGGAGAACAACGGTTGACGTTTCGGTCAGATAGGCTGAACCGGCCGTTACCACATTGGATATTCCCGATAAGCCGTTCGTTAGCAGGACTTTGTCGTTGTCGATGAAGCCGATCTGCACCGGTATTTTGCGGACGTGCTTCTGGTCCTCAGTCAACACAAAAACGAAACCGTCTTTGCCATTTCCTTCCACAATGGCTTCAATCGGAACCAGCGCATAACTGCGGCTCTGGGCGGGTTGCAGGCTCACTTTGGCAAATAAACCGGGCGCAAATTTCACCGCGCCGGGGTTGATGCGGATTTCTACATCGTAGAGCTTGTTTTGCGGATCGGCGGCTTGGGCCAGTTCGCTCACGGTACCCACAAACGTCTGGTCGGGATAGGCTTCCAGCGTGATGGTAGCGCGGTTGCCTACTTTCAAACGCGCCCAGTCCTTGTCGGCCACACCTACCCGCACAATCCAGTCATTTTTCCGGGTCGACGAGATCATGAAAACCGCCCCACCTGCCGACGCAAATTCGCCTTCATTCATCAGTTTCCGCGTCACCGTGCCATCCACCGTCGACCGGATCTGGGCGTAATTCTGGTTGAACTGCGCGATGGTCAGGTTCTGTTTGGCAACTTCGTGGCCGGTCGTGGCATTCTGCAACTGTTCGAGCGTGGCGGCTGTGTCGGCGTAAAGTGCTTTGACGCGGTTGAGGTCGCGTTCGGCTTTTTCGTTCGAAAACTGCGCCTGGCTCACCTGGGCGTTGATTTCCGTCAGGTTGAGCGTCGCCAGCAGTTGCCCTTTCCGGACGGTCTGGCCTTCATCAACGTACATTTTTTGAATGATGCCGCCAATTTTAAACGACAGTTTGGCTTCTTCCGACGACGACACCAGCCCCGATGCTACCACCGGTTCTGAGCGAACCACCGACTCGACTTTGGTTAGTTTGACCGGTATGGCCGTATCGTCGGTTTGTGCTGTCGGCTTCTCTTCCCGGCTTTGTTCGGCTTTGGTGCCGCAGGCCCACAGCCCGCCCGCCAGGAGTACGATTAGAAAATACTGGATGACTTTCATTGGAATAATTAGTTTATAATCAGTGCAGTTAATCGTGTAAATGACGAATCGGAAGGCAAAGCGGGTGTTATTGAATGGCCGTCACGCGATCCAGCGCGGCCCGTTTCAACAAGACATCGTAGCGCGTCAGAACCTGCTGAATCTGAGCCGTTAGCCGATCGTTCTGGAACCGCAGGTATTCCACCAGCAGCGCCTGGCCGTTGCGGTATTTGCTATCGACAAGCCGGAAGGTTTGCTCGGCATTGGCAAGGCCGGTTTGAGTGGCATTCAGGCTTTCATTGGCCGCATCCAGTTCATAATAGGCCTGCAAGACCTGCAACTGAATCTGTTTTTCAACCTCTGTCAGCTTCGTTTGCACAAGCTCGGTCTGGATTTTGGCCTGTTGCACCTTCGAGCGTTTTTCGTAGCCTTTGAACAAGTCCCAGGACAAGCCGACCTGCCCAACTACATACGCCTGATTGCTGAAGGTGTAGCCAAATCCCTGAAAACCAGCATTCCCGCCAACGTAGACATTGGGTAATTTGAGGGAAGCTTCGTTCATTTTAATGGCATTTTGCGAAGCCCGGAGCGAGCCACCGAGTTGCTTCAATTCCTGTCTGCTTTGCAGGGCGGTTTGCTGCAACTCACCCAGCGCGGGAGGAGCCGGGGGCAGCGTTCTGGTCAGCAGGGAATCGACCTGAATGTCGGCGGTCAGGTCGCGGTTGAGCAGAAAATTGAAATAGGCTTTGGCACTCTGGCGGTTTTTGTCGGCAACGGCCAATTGCTGATCGATCTTGCTGATTTCGTAGCGGGTCGAGGTCACGACATCTTTGGTGGCCACATTGTTGGCGACTAGTTTTTCGTTCAGCCGGCCCAGTTCGTGTAAAACCGCGCGGTTGTTGTCGTAGATCCGGAACGCGTCGAGTGTTTGTAAATATTGGTAATACGCCGTGGCGATGGTATACCGCAACTCGTTTTCAACCACGCGCTTGCGGGCTTCCTGGGCGGAAAGTAAATCTTTTTGAATCAGGTAGTTATACTGAATATCGGTATTGAAAACCGCGTACTGGACGCTGAGTTTGGTGTCGTGGAAATTGTTGGGAGCCAGTAGTTCGTTGACGTTCGGAATGTTGGTGGGAAAACGGTCGGAACCGGCGAGTTGATTGAGCGTGGCATACACCGGATTGAGCAAATCGCCGACCGGAAATTGCAACCGCCGACCGCCAGCCGCCAGCGAATACGTCGGGTTAAATGTCAGTCGGGGATAAAAGAGGGCTTTTGCCTGGGTGATCGATTCCGTTACCCGGCTGATTTCCAGGGATTCCTGTTTCAGCGCGAGGTTGCTTTGTAAGCCTTCCTGAATGTAAGCGTTCAGAATGGCCGAAGGGGCGTCGGCGGATTGGGCCGGACTCACTTGGGGTATGATTGTTAAAAGCAGAACCAGCAGGTAGCCGATTCGGAGTTTTGTGACCATATATTAGTATATTAACACTGTTCATTAGCTCGGCAAATTTTTTTACAGACCCTTTTGGATGGTTTTGATAAACAGATCGAACGCTTCTTCCATCAACTCTTTCCGGCGACTTTCTTCAAACATATCCAGTCGTTTCCGCAGGAAAAGGGCGGTATAACCGTGGACGGAACTCCAGATCATGATGGCGGCTACTTCCGCATCCTGGTACTTGAACACCCCGGCGTCGATACAATCCTGTACACACTTGATCAGCAAGCCGAAAGCCGACCGGCCTTCATCCCAAATGTCGTCCCGGCAAGCCAGGGCATCCATCGGAGCATTCATAATAAACATTAGATCAAAGAGTTCCGGATTTTCGAATGCAAACCGGAAATACCGTCGACCCATTTCCACCAGCCGATCAAAAGGGTCTGCCAGACTGAGGGCCGGGTAAAATTCCTCAATCATCTTCTGAAAACCGATGTTGTGAATGGCGTACAGCAACTCGTTTTTATCCTTGAAATACAGGTAAATCGTCGCCGGACTGTATTCAATGGCATCCGCAATGTTCCGAATGCTTACTTTTTCGAAACCGGTTTCCAAAAACAGCTTTTGGGCTGCTTCCAGGATCAGTTTCCGCATTTCCTCTTTCTCGCGCTCTTTTCGCTCAACAATTCCCATATCGGTTAATTAACGTTACAAATGTACTGAACACTGTTTAGTAAACAAGTGTTGTTTATTAAGCGGTTCAAAAAAAGGGGATGAATGGTTAGAATCCGGGTGCCAACCGTCAGAAAAAGGCAGTGAAAAAACGGGCCAGCGACTAACTCCATACTTGAATTAAGTGGCAAAAGCTGTCGATTACAACCGCGACGGCGTACCGTTCGGCGACAGAAGGGTTCTAGATTGCAAATCTTGAACAGCGTCGTAACATCCGTAGTTATTCAATTACAGCATAAACCGCTACCGGATTTGCTTTATTCTTCAGCAACACTTCACCCAGCGGTTCACAACGGAAGGAGTTTTTTACCAACTGGTAAGCGGCATCGCTGATGATGATCTGTCCTTCCTGCGCATACGATTGCAGGCGCTGGGCCGTATTGACCACATCGCCGATGACGGTGTAATCGAGCCGCCGGAGGGTTGCCGAGCCGATGTTGCCCGAAATGACCTCGCCGGTATTGATACCAATGGCCACTTTGGGCGTATAAATGGGTTCGTCGGGCAGCGTGGCCTCCATCGATTCGATGTGGTTCCGGACGGCCAAAGCGGCTTCGATGGCCCGGTCGAGGTGGTAGTCGCCCCGGAAAACGGCCATGATGGCGTCGCCCATGAATTTATCGACAAAACCGCCCTGGGCGATGATTTCCTTCACCATTACGTCGAAATACAGGTTGATCAGCTTCACAACAGTATCGGCACTTTCGCGCTCCGTAATGGCCGTAAACCCGCAGATGTCGATAAAAACCGCCGTGGCCTGAACGGTTTCATTTACCATCAGCGACGATTCAAACTCCCGGCGATCCATAAAATTAAGCACCGATTCATCGACGTACATCCGCAGAATGTTGTTTTCCTTGATGGCTTTCAGCGTTTCACGCAGTTGCGCCACGTGCCGGATGGTTTTCTGCATCGTCACGTCCAGGTCTTCAAAATTGACGGGTTTACAGATAAAATCGAAAGCGCCCCGGTTCATGGCCGTCCGGATGTTGGCCATGTCGCTATACGCCGAAACGATCACGGTTTTGGTCAGAGGGCTGACCTCGCCGAGTTTTTCTAGCAGCGTCAGACCATCCATTTCGGGCATGTTGATATCACTCAGCACGACATCGATGTCGGGATGCTGCTGGAGTTTGACCAGCGCATCGACGCCATTGAAAGCAAAAACAAACTCATATTGCAGTTCGCGGATTTGTCGGCGAAACTTTTGCCGGATCAGCAGTTCCAGATCGGTTTCGTCATCCACGACCAGAATTTTAGACTTCATAGGGCGCTTTTGAGTTTTTCTTTCAGGTTGTTAAAGTCAAGCGGTTTGGTCAGAAACGCATCGGCTCCGAGTTGCATCGCCTGGTCGTGGCTTTCACTATCGCCATACGCCGTGATCATCATCACAACGGGCGGAGGGGCCGGATACGTGGTTTTAATCAGGCGCAACAATTCCAGACCGCTCATGCCGGGCATGTTGATGTCCGACAGAATCAGTACATATTCAGAAGGATGTTCGTTCAGGTAAGCGAGGGCTTTCTCGCCCGAATGAGCAAACGCGAAAATGAGTTCACCCGCGCGGATCTCGCGCCGAAAGCGTTGTTCAAAAAGTATCTGTACGTCCGTTTCGTCATCTACAACCAATACTTTCATCTCAGGCTTATTTAGTAAAAAAAATAAAAAGGGTTCTTTCTCAAAGGTACGCAAACTCGGCCTTTATGTCGGTAACTGAATGATGAACTCCGTAAACTCACCTTCTTCGGTTTCGACGGTCAGTTCTCCGCCATGGCCCTTGGTAACGATGTCGTAGCTCAGCGACAGGCCCAGACCGGTTCCCTGGCCGGTCGGTTTGGTCGTAAAAAACGGCTGGTAAATTTTGGTCAGAACGGTTTTCGGAATCCCGCAGCCATTGTCGCGCACCCGGATTTCGATCTGCTCATCGGACAGGCGTTTCGTGCTGACCTGCACCGTGGGTTGATAGCCTGCCAGACCGGTTTTTCGTTTTTGTTCCGTGGCATAAAAGGCATTCGTAAACAGATTGAGCAGCACCCGGCCCATGTCCTGCGGCACCACGGAAACCTTGCCCAGGTGCTCGTCAAAGTCCATGATGAGCGTGGCATTGAAAGATTTGTCGCTGGCCCGCAAACCGTGATACGCCAGCCGCAGGTATTCATCGGCCAGGTTGTTGAGGTCGGTGGGTTCCCGCTGGGGCGTGCTGGTGCGCGAATGTTGCAGCATGCCCTTCACAATCGAGTCGGCGCGTTTGCCGTGGTGCGTAATTTTTTGCAGGTTTTGCGTAAGGTCGGTCAGCAGTTCTTCTTCCAGTTCGATGTCCCGGTCTTCCCGTCTGCGTTCTTCTTTCAACTCTTCGATCAACTCCACCGACACTTCCGAAAAATTGTTGACGAAGTTGAGCGGATTCTGGATTTCGTGGGCGATGCCAGCGGTCAACTCCCCCAGCGAGGCCATTTTTTCGCGCTGAATCAGTTGATCTTGTGTAGCTTTCAGTTCGGTTAGCGTTTGTTCGAGTTCTTCTTTCTGGCGGGTCAATTCGGCCGTCCGTTCCGCCACAAGCTGTTCGAGCATCACGTTCTGACCGGCAATAATCCGACTTTGTTCTTCTTCCTGGAGTCGTTTCAGGCGTTCTTTTTCGAGGGCTTTCTGCTGCCGTTGCGTACTGACCCAGGTCGCAATCAGCCACACCAGCGTAAAGATTTCGGCGATCTCGACAACCGTACTGATGGATTCATAAAAATCCGAATCGATCAACTTTGCGATGTCTTTGAACAGCGAAACCAGGATGTAGGGGCCAACCGCCAGCCAGACGTTGCGAACCGGCCGGAAATCTTTCAGGAGATAAGCCGCTCCGACCATTCCCAGCAACAGCAGGTGCCAAAGCCATTTGGTAATGCTGGAATCGAGAAAGACATCGGCGGCCAATAAACCGGATGCCGCGTATTGGACGATAACCAGGATTCTTTCCCATTCCGGAAACCGCACGGCTGTCTGGAGTGAGGTCCGGATGTACCGCACCATAAAAAAGACAATCAGAAAAGAAGCTATTTCCATAGAGATCGGGCAGCAGTGGGGCAAAGGGTGGTTTGGCTCCTCAAATTAAGCGTTCCGGGGTAGACTTACAATTCTATTTGTAAGACAGCCGTTGTGGGCAGGAAACCGGGTGATGCAAATCGTGATATATTTGTCCCGGTTATTAAATTGACGGAATGGGAATCGTTATTTCGCAGAGCTACGCAGAGGAAACAGGGAGGTACGCAGAGATTCTTCATATACTCCGCTTAACTCCTTTTTCTCTGCGTAGCTCCGCGAAATAACCTCTATTTTTAAACTCTTCATTGCTATGGAATACAGACAATTAGGCGCGTCGGGGCTAAAGGTTCCGGTGTTGAGTTTTGGAACGGGCACGTTTGGGGGCGGCACCGAATTTTTTAAAGCCTGGGGCAGCACACAGGTCGACGAAGCGACCCGGATGGTCAATCGTTGTCTGGATGCCGGTCTGACGCTGTTCGATACCGCCGACGTGTATTCAAAGGGAATGTCCGAAGAAATTCTCGGCAAAGCCCTGACCGGTTTGCGGGATAAAGCCCTGATTTCGACCAAAGCGACCTTCAAAATGAGCGATGGGCCGAATGATTTTGGTTCGTCACGGTTTCACCTGGTCAAATCCTGCGAAGACAGCCTGCGCCGGTTAAAAACCGACTACATCGACATCTATTACATGCACGGTTTTGATGGCAACACGCCGGTGGAAGAAACCCTGAGTGCGTTGAACAATCTGGTACAGAGCGGAAAAGTGCGCTACATCGGCTGTTCCAACTTCTCCGGCTGGCACCTGATGAAATCGCTGTCGGTTTCTGAACGCTACGGCTGGTCGAAATACGTGACGCACCAGGCGTATTATTCGCTGCTGAGCCGCGAATTTGAATGGGAATTGATGCCGCTGGCGCTGGATCAGAAGGTCGGAACGGTGGTGTGGAGTCCGCTGGCGGCCGGACGATTGGGTGGCAAATACCGCCGGAGTCAGCCCGCGCCTGCCGACAGCCGGATTGCGCAGGGAGGGGGCGAAGGCCCGGTGATTCCGGAAGACTACTGGTTTACGATTGTCGATACGCTGGACGAACTGGCCGCCGAAACCGGCAAAACCGTCGCCCAGGTGGCCCTGAACTGGTTGCTGCAACGCCCAACGGTTTCGAGCATCGTGATCGGCGCGCGAACCGAAGAGCAACTGACCCAGAACCTGGGCGCCATTGGCTGGAATCTGTCGAAAGAACAGGTGGCCAGGCTCGACGCTTCCAGTGACAAGGAGCCGATTTATCCGTATTGGCACCAGCGCAAAAACCCGGATCTGAATCCGCTGCCGGTTTGATAAAACAACAGGTCGTATTGCCGGCGAGTGCCAGAATACGGCCTGTTCAAAGGGTTATTTGGTTAGTTTATAAAAGTGCGTGATCAATCCACCGGCAGTTAATGAATTGATTTGGGTCGCCTTGCTCGTTAAGGGATCGTAGCTGTAAATACCGTTCAGCTTCTGCTCGGCATTGTAGACCGGCATGTAAATTTTGCCATCGTATTTGTACGTAATTGGGTATCCGTAGCCGGCCGTCAGCGGAATATCCTGAATGATCGTGGCGGTTTTGGCGTTCAGATCCAGCCTGGCCCAGCGCTGGTTGGCTCCGTAGAATGCCAGGTTGGAAAGTTCCTGATACTCCGTGGCCGTAATCGTGTTCGTAGCCAGTTTGGCGATCAACTCCAGGAGCCTTGGCGGGTCCTGTTGCCCGGAAATACAGGCATAGGCAATCCCATTCGCGTCATAGACCCCGCCCAACACCAGTTGAAACATCAGATTGGGCAGGCCCACCGCACTAACCGGATTGAAGCTGTACGTTTTGTCGAAATCCGTGCTGCCCGCCGGTATTTTCAAGATCTGGGGGCGCGACCGTTTGGCGGCATTGGGACCGAGCTGCCCGTCGAGACCATACTGCCCCTGCGTAATGACGTAGATATTACCGTTCTCATCGACCAGGCTGTTTTCGGCTCCGCGCGAAACTGCGTAGGTAGCCTGCTCGAATACGGCCGTTTTTTCCCACTTTTTGGTGGTCATGTTAATCACCTCCACATACACATTCTGCGCATCATAAAACTGGCCGGTTTTCGAGCTATTGGTATATAAAGACGCAAAGAGTCGGTTGTCGCTGGCCCGGTACGTCAGATGCGGATAGATGTTGGTTTCATGATCGGGAAAATTCTGGGCCGATGACATATCGATCTGACCCAGGTTTTCCATCGTGGTCGGATTGAACATAAACAGGGCCCGGTTGCCCCCCGTCGAATAAATCCCCAGTTGATCGTTGATAATCAGCACCCTGGATATGTAGTCGACCAGCGGAATACTAGCCACTTCCTCAATGGCCCCGGTTGCTTTTACAACGGCCATTTTTGACAACTTCTTGTCGGAAACGAGCGGTTGGCCAAACAGGTAGTTTTTCCAGGTTGCGCTCGGGTAAAAACTGGAATAGCTCGATTTGGCGGTCAGGTCCACATTGCCGGAGGGCAGCGTTGGAAAATACCCGGCGTAAAACGTATTGCTGGCCGAGGTCTGCGAAATGGACGCCAGCACGTAGCCTTCCTCCTGGTATTTGGATTCGGCAGCGGGCGTGTCGGGGTCACTGGTTTTACACGAAAAGAGGGTACCTGCGATGAAAATAGAAAGGAGTAAACCGGTTTTCTTCATGGTTATTTAAAAATTAGCGATTTCATAAATGATCTTGACATTGAAGCTCGTACCTGCCCGGGGTACCAAAAAATTGTCGAATAACTCGGCATTGAAAATATTCAGGACGTTGACCGAGGTCGTCAGGCCCGGCTTGTTGAGCTTGTAGGAGAGGCCGGCATCGACCCGGTTTTGGGTGGGTACATAGGCCGTTGGCGTTTTGCTCGGGCTGTTGTCTTTGCCCACCTGGATGTAGTTGAACGTGGCGATGTGATTGTAAAAAACGTAGACCCGGAAGTGGTCGTTTTCGCTGAGCAACTTGCCTTTCTGCCACGAAAACTCAGTATTGGCGAAAAAATTGGGGTTGTTGGGAAAAGCCGCTCCGACCAGAAACTGATTTTCCGGTGCTTCGATTTTGGCGAAGGTTTTCCGCATAAACGTCACGTTGGTTTTGAGCGAAAAGGCGGTTTTGTAACTCAGCAACACGTCGCCTTCAACGCCCAGCGTGCGGACTTCATCGGCATTTTCGTAGCGGGTGAAAATCGTGTTTCCCAGAAAAATAACATCGTGCTGTTTGCGATAAAAACCATTTACCGCGCTCGCAATCCGGAACGTCGGAGAAACCGGACGATCCACCGTAATGCCCAGATTCAGGTTGTCGCTGCTTTCGGGCCGCAGATCGGTGTTGCGCAGCACGTCGGCACCGTTGCCCACAAACTGGTAAAACTGCGGGATCAGATACCCTTTTTCGAACGACGCCCGTGCAAAAAGTCCCGGACTCAGGTCGTATTTCAGGCCGGTGTTCCAGCCCCAGAATCCATTCTTTTTCCGGATCAATTGGAGTGTGAGATTTTCCGCGCCGTTCAGGTTGTAATCAAATCGTTTGGCGGCTGCGGTGAACGTGAGCCTGTTGAAGAAAAAAGCCTCATACTGCAAACCCGCAATGTTTTTGGTCAAGTCCTGCGGAATTCGCAGGTAATCCCGCGCCGGGTCCAGGAGGTAATTTTTACCCAGAATCGTTTGTCTGGCGTAAAGATTGGACAACAGCAATTTGTGGTTAGGAGCCAGCGCCATCGTCAGCGTACTGCGGTTTACCCAACTGTCCGTATAGGTGTCGGAATGGGTGTTGGTGTATTCTCCCGGCGAACTCCTCCGACCCACAATCGCCCCGCTCCAGCTATAAACGTTTCGGGTCGTATCGACGTAGTTGATGTGTTCGCGGCTGTAGTTGCCGATGGTACTGAACTGGACTTTTTCGTTCAGAAAGGATTTGGTATAGTTCAGGATCGCCGACAGGTTGTTGGCGTGATAAACCGCTTCGCCAAAAGCCGTGTTGGTAACGCGGGCACCGTTCATGAGCTGTTTGTAACCACCCGACAAATTCAGTGATACTTTCAACTCATCCGCCCACGGTTTGCTGTGCGTCCCAACGGTAATTCCGCCAAAAGCCATCCGGTATTGGTCGTGAAACCGCCGGACCTGCTCCACCTTGTTTTTCTCAAAAACCAGTGCATTCATCCTGTAGTCGTTATCGGAATAATTATAGGCACCCGAAACCGTGACGAAGTAGTTTTTGGAATTGGCCAGACTCAGGGAGAAATCGGCGAGGTGGGTGTTGAACGAGCCGACGTTGTACGACGCCCGCAGCGAATTGTGCATTTTTTGCTCCGTAATCAGATTGATTCCCCCGCCCATCGCATCCGTCCCCACATCGACGGGCAGCACGCCTTTATACACATCGACCCGTTTGACCTGGCCGATGGGCAGCGTCGAAATGTCGAAGCGGGGATACATGAATTCCATCGGCAAACCGTCGATATACACGCGAATGGCGGTTCCACGAATCCCGTTGATGGAAATATCCGAACCGTCGCCCAGCGAACTCGACCGCCGGATGCGGACGCCCGACAGGCGATCGACCACGTCGGTGAGCAGAACATTCTGCGCGACCACGTCTTTGATCTGGATGCTGCTGATGGTAATGGGCTTGGTTTCCTGAACTTTGGTCTGCTTTTCGGCCTTCACCGACACCTCCGCCAGTTCCTTCGCGGTGCTGGTCAACACAATGGTTCCCAGCGTCGTATCCGTCCGTAAATCAATCGTTTTCTCGACGGTGCCAAAGCCTACGTAGCTTAGAATCAGTGTATATTTTCCACCGGTAACGTTGTTGATTTGAAACGTTCCTGCTCCGTTACTCAGTGTCGTGTATTTAGTATTTTTCAGGTAAACCGTTACGGAGGGTAAAGGACTGCCTGCCTCGTCGTGTACTGTCCCTCGCAAATCATATTGCTGCGCCAGTGCGAAATTTGCTACAGCGGAGAGAATGGTTAAGAATATAAATGTTCTCAAATTCATTGGTTATGAGTGTTCTTTATTTCGGCAGCAAATCTATTTGTATTTAATCTAAATAAATATAATCTTGCCAAAAAAAGTTAAATGGCAATCTTCTACCTCTTCGTCTTTGGGGCATATTTGTACTATTGCAAGTCGAAATATTTCCCCGCCGGGATTTACAAGTTCCCGGCCTCCTGGTCGTCCTGGCTGGGACTCACTTTGTTTGCCACCGGCACCGCGCTCTGCGTGAGCAGCGAAGGCTGGGCCAGTGGTGTGCTTCTGGCCTTGTGTGCCGTGACGGTCGCACTGATGCTGATCCAGTTTGCCGCCATTTTGGGGAAGTGGTATTTCTACGGCCTGGTGATTCTGACCCACGGTTTGGCACTGATTGACCTTGTATCCTGATGCCGGCTAAAAAAGAATATCTCACCACGTCCGGCCAGCGGGCGCTGAAAATCTCCGCCGGGATTCTGGGCGGGTTTGTTCTGACCACCTGTCTGCATCTGTTGCTGGCAGTCATCACACCCTTCCGCGAGCAAATTCTGCTGTCGGCTACCTTCACGTTTTTTCTGTGCTGGGTTGCGCTGATGATTCTGGCGTTTCTGGCCCGCAACGGCTGGAAAATCTGGGGGATTTATCTATTGAGCAGCGTCGTATTTTCTGGAATCATCTATTTCGCCCGATAAACCATGAAACTCAAAGGCTTAGGAAACCGGGCTTACCACATCATGTTCCATACCCACACGGTATCGGGCATCGTGATCAGCGTGGCGTTGTACATTATCTTCTTTGCGGGGGCTTTCACCCTTTTCCGGGAAGAATTCTACCAGTGGGAAAACCCATCTTCCCGTATCGGGGTTGTTGATCACATTGATTATCAGGAGATAATCCGGAAAATAAAAATCTTCGACCCGACTTTTCTGGTCGACAAGGAAATGCGGATTGTTCCGCCCACCGAAGAAAACCCGCTGATCAGTGTGTATGGGATGGTGGCCAAACCCAACGGAAAACCGGAATACGAAGGATTTCGGTATAATCCCCTCACCAAAACCGTTGCAGATCACGAATGGCATGAGTCTACGGTGGGCGAAACCCTTTTTCGGTTGCATTTTCTGGATCAGTTGCCGTATGCCGGCCGGTGGATTGCAGGGTTCGTGTCCTTGTTTTTTTTGTTTGCCGTCGTGACCGGTGTGCTGGTTCACTGGCGGAATATGCTGACCAAGTTCTACGGGTTTTCGCTGAAAGGCACCCGGAAACAACTCTGGACCAACGCCCACACCGTTTTTGGTTTGATCGGCTTGCCGTTTCAGATGATGTACGCCGTTACCGGCGCGTTTTATCTGCTCACGCTGCTGATTCTGCTGCCCGCCGTGATGGTGTTGTATGGCGGTGATCAGCAGAAAATTTTTGCGCTGATCCGACCCAATGAAGCCGTTAAACTGAATGAGAATGCTGCCATTACTACCGGAAATGCATCCATAGAATCTGTTTTAAATCGCATCAAAACAGATTATCCGGGGTATGAAGTTCATTATTTTACGGTGGAGAATCTGACACGCGAAGATGCGTTGCTGTCCGCCCGGATTGTCGATAAGAAATCATTTACGGGTGACGGCATTGTATCAATTTTCATGAAAGATGGTAAAAAAGCCGTTGAGGTGATTCCCGGTCGGAAGAAGTACGTTGAGTCGGTGGTCGACGGCATTGCCCGCCTGCATTTTGCCCAGTTTGGCGGGCTTTTGCTAAAAGGAATTTACTTTGTGCTGACGCTTTTCACCTGTTTCGTGATCATCAGTGGCGTTTTGTTGTGGAAGGAGGCCCGGAATAAAAAAGGTTACACGGAAGCGCAGAAACGGTTTCATCACCGGGTAACGATGATGTATCTGGCTATTTGCTTCGGTTTGTTTCCGGCAGTGCCGGTTTTGTTCATTGCCGAATTAGCGATTCCGGCGGAGGTTTCAGCGCATGCCTTTCAGGTCAATACGGTTTTCTTTCTGTCGTGGCTGGGGTTTACCGTCATTGGATTATTCCTGAAAACCGAAGCCCGGCAAACCCGTCTCTTTCTGTTGCTGGGCGGCTTGCTGTCGGTGCTGGTTCCGGTCGTCAACGGTATTCAAACGGGTGACTGGTTGTGGAATCCGGCGACCAGCCGGTATGTTCTGGCGACGGATTTTTTCTGGCTATTGACCGGAATCGGTACGCTGGCGATTTATGGTTCCATGCTGAAAAACCGCCAAACCGTACTGGAAGGAAAAGCCGTAAAAGAAACCGCGATTATTTAGGCGGTTTTCACTTCGTTATTCGGTGTTCGTTATTCAATATTCGTTATTACATGAATTTTAATATCGAATCAGTACTGTACGAAGGATTTAAAATGATTGGTAAACCGTTTTTCCTTCCCTTTTTTGGTCACGATTTTTGCAAACGCTTGCCGATGCTAACGCAAATGAGGGGTGGTTGGCCGCGTAGCGGACGGATGTTTGTAGCCACAGTGTGCCATCAAGAAAGCCCGCGTGCCTTTCATACCTTTGCTCACTACCCTATCTGATTACCATTAACCGAATTATCTTTGGTAGTCACTCGGCTGAGCGGTAGGGGATGGATAAAAACAGCAGTGCCTTAGGTGCCTGACACCGTTACCTATGT
>NZ_QOWE01000036.1 GCF_003334855.1 Larkinella punicea | reverse complement strand
TTGGGTTTATGGTCAGCCATGTTGGTACAAGTATAATTGAAGGGCGTACTCAACAGATACTCAATATATTCATGCTGTGCAATCATACGCCTAAACTCTTAAATTTGATCCACAAGCGAAAGTCCTAGAATGTTAAATCATAAAGAGGCCACCCGCGCGGTGAAGAATGATAAAGTAACCGGGTTGCATCCGCCCTTTATCATTTAACATTCATCATTTGATATTTATCATTCATTAACTTTTCATTCCGAACGCAATGACTTCACCGGATTCATCAAAGCGGCTTTGATGCTTTGGAAACTGACGGTTAGCAATGTAATCACCAGCGCGCCGACACCCGATGCGGCAAAAATCCACCAGGAAAGCTCGGTGCGGTAGTCGTACTGCTGCAACCAGCTACTGAGGAAATACGCAGCGACGGGCGTGGCAATCCCGAAGGCAAGCAGGACTAACACCACGAAGTCTTTCGACAATAAACGCCACAGGTTGAGCACCGATGCGCCCATTACTTTCCGCACACCGATCTCTTTGGTGCGTTGCTCTGCGACAAACGACGCCAGCCCAAACAAACCCAGGCAGGAAATGAAAACGGCCAAAACCGCAAAGAAGGTCGCCAGCTTACCAATCCGCTCTTCGGCCCGGAACTTGGCATCGTATTCTTCATCGGCAAATTTGTACTCAAACGGGGCCGCCGGAATCAGCTTTTTAAATACCGCTTCAATGTGGGCTAACGCATTGCCGGCATCAGCGCCGGGCCTGATTTTGATGTTGATCCAGTTGGGCGAGCCAAACAGGAAGAAAACCGTGGGTTTGATCGGCTTGAAGGGCGACTCCATCACCATGTCTTTCACCACGCCCAAAATCCGGAATTGTTTTTCCACATTGTTGGTCATCCATTGGCTCTTCCAGCGAACGAATTCGCCCACGGGTTGCCGAAAACCCAGCAGTTTGGCGGCTGTTTCGTTGATGACAAACCCGGCGGAATCGGACGCCAGTTCTTTCGAGAAATTCCGGCCGTCAATAAATTGCCAGCCGACGGTTTCGGCGTATTCGGGCGAAACCGTTAGCGTAGCAAATCGCTCGCTCAAACCGGGCGGCATGCCTTTCCAGCTAAATCCCTCATTCGACGACCAGACACCCGTGATCGGGCTTTGCGACTCGGCTACTTCGCTCACCACGCCGGTATTTTTCAGTTCATTGCGTAGCAACGCGGTTTTTCCGTAGAAATCGGCCGACTGCATCGGCACCAGCAACAGCCCATCGCGGGCATAACCGACCGGACGGTTTTTTGCAAACTGAATCTGCCGGTAAACGACCAGGGTGCTGATGATCAGCGCAATGGAAACCGTGAACTGGGTCACTACCAGAATCTGGCGGGGTATGGAAGCCGACCGGCCCCGCTGCAACCGCGCCAATCCGCCCCCCTTCAGGACCTGAATGGGCTGAAACGAAGTCAAATACAAGGCCGGGTAGCTGCCCGCCAGGAAACCCGTTATCCCAATGAAACCAAGGCAGAATAACCAGAAATAGCCATTCGCCCAGGGAATCGTCATCTGTTTGGCGGCCAGGTTATTGAACCACGACAACGAAACCGTTGCCAGCAGCAGGGCAATCAGAAAGGACAGGAAAACCACCAGCAGGGATTCGCTGAAAAACTGACCCACCAACTGGGAACGACGCGAACCGACGGTTTTCCGGATGCCCACTTCCTTGGCGCGTTTTTCGGAGCGGGCTGTCGAGAGGTTCATGAAATTGATGCAGGCCAACAGCAGCACGAAAAAACCGATCAGGCCCACCATCCAGACGTATTGAACCGGCCCTTTCCCGACCACACCGTTTTTGAAATCCGAATACAAATGCCAGTCGCGCATCGGATGCAGCCACATTTGCGGCCGGGTTACGGCTTCTTCCTTCATACTCTCAAGGTGCCGAATGACGTTCAGTTCGGAGTCTTTGATGGTCGCCGTGGCTTTGTCAAAGTCAGTATTCGGCTGAATTTCCACGTAAATTAAAAGGGCGTGGTTATCCCATTTCTTTTCCCTCATATACCGGTTATGGGCCACGAAATATTCCCAGGACGCCAGAAACTGCGCATCGTGGAACTGGGTATTTTGCGGTAAATCTTCATATACTCCGGTCACTTTTACCAGCCAATCCGTGTTGATCTTCACCGGTTTATTGATTGGATCAGCATCGCCGAACAGGGCTTTCGCCGTTGAAGCCGACAGCAGAATGGATTGGGGATCCTGCAAACCCGCCCAGGTGCCTTTTACCATCTTCAATGTCAGCATTTCCGGGGCTTCGGCTTCCATGAATTGCCCCCGTTTCGAGAGTTTTGTTTCACCCGCCGTTAGAATGTGATCGTCTGGGTGCGTTGAGGTTACGATGTGTTTAAAGGGACTGCTGTAGTTGCTTTTCAGTTCCTGAATAAAAGGATACGGCAGGGATTGCGACGTGTGCAGTTCGCCATTTACCACCTGATTCTGCATCACCCGGGCGATGCGATCGTAATGCTGGTGATACCGGTTAAACGACAATTCATCGTAAATCCAGAGGCCCGTCAACAGGGCCACCGCCATGCCCACCGCCAATCCACCCATGTTGATACCCGAATACCCTTTGTGTTTGACCAGATTGCGGAAGGCAATTTTGAAATAGTTTCGTACCATAACAGGATGTAGGAAAAATGGATTCGACTCGGCTTTTTTTCGTTTGTCCAGCGGCCGCAACAACTTCAACGCACTCAGGACATACCGCCAATCGGCTTTCCGTTCACCAACGGTTTTCACCCAATACGCATACAGTTCCAGCAAATCCCCCTGAACCTCTTCGACGGTGTTGGGATCACCCAGCCAGTCGAGCAGGGTGGTAGCCCAGCGGGGCGGTTTTGGATTCGATGGAGTGGAAGGTTTCATAAGTTTTTAATATCGAATAGCGAACACTAAATATCGAAGTGCATGCTCCGGATTCCGGTGTTCGTTATTCGATATTTAGTGTTCGTTATTCGATATTCATTGTTTCTTTCATCCTCCCATCAACTGCAACGTCTGCGGAGGCAGGGCATCCCACAACTGCTCACGGATGCTTTTCACTTCCATGAGTGCTTTGCGACCGGCGGCTGTCACCGTGAAAAACCGCTTCCGCCGACCTCCACGCTCGGCCGTGGCTCCGCTCATTTTCGACGACAGATACCCTTTTTCCTCCAGCCGTTGCAGTGTCGTATGAACCGTGCTGAAGCCCACCGCCCGCCCGGTTTTCTGTTCGATTTCCTGCGTAACGGTCACGCCGTACGCACTTTCGTCCAGCACGGCTACCGTCAACAAAACCACCTCTTCAAATTCTCCTAAAAAAGCCCTTTTCATGGCGCAGTGATATGATACGATAATGCCGATCAAATGCAGTGCCAACTGGTAGAAAACCGCTCTAACAGCCGTTAAACGCAGATTCCAGAAAAACCGGATGGAAAATGTGTCCGGTTTTGGACATTGTGACGTACCAAAACGGACAAGCCGGATGACGAGCCGGCGCCGGTGGCGGGATGAAGAACGAAGCCCTGTACATCGGCGGACAAACGATTGTACGATTTCGGACAAAGAAAGAAGAAATCATTTTGTAAAATACTGTTAGTCAGTGATATAATAGGCTCGGCATGGAAGTTGAGTGACCCAGGGCAACCGAACCGCTTTTCTAACTGGACCTATGCTGCGAAACTACCTGACCATCGCCTGGCGGAATATTCTGAAGGATAAATTTTACAGCCTGATCAACATTCTGGGCCTGACCATCGGCGTCACCTGCGGCCTGTTGCTGTTGCTCTACGTTACCGATGAGTTGAGCTTCGACCGCTACCATAAAAAAGCCGACCAGATTTACCGCATCGTCTCATACATCACCGAACCCGACAAAATCAACAAGTGGCAGAGCACGCAGCCGCCCCTGGTGACATCACTGAAACGGGATTATCCCTTCGTGGAAAACTACGTGCGGTTTTTTCCCAACGGCCGGGTGGCGTTCCGGCAGGGTGAGAAGCGGTTTTACGAAGAAGATGTCTACGCGGCCGACTCCACGGTATTCGACGTCTTTACCCACAAATTTATCGAGGGCGACCCCAAAACCGCGCTGGCCCGGCCCGGCAGCGTGGTGCTGACCGAGAAAACCGCCCGGAAATTCTTTGGCGAAGGTGCCGCGCTGGGACAGACGCTGCGTACCAACGACACGACTTCGTATCAGGTCACGGGCGTCATTGAAGACGTGCCCCGAAACTCACATTTTACGTTCAACGCGCTCCTGTCGCTGAGCCCCAACGAGCGGAAGGCCGACGGCTGGGGCGGTTTCTACATCGTCAGCTACCTGGTTTTGCCGAAAAACTTCGACACCAGCATATTGGAAAGCAAGTTCCCGCAACTGTACGACAAAAACATGGCGTCGATCTTCAAGCGGATGGGCATCAAGATTACGTACCAGTTGCAGCCGCTGACGAGCATTCACCTGTACTCCAAACTCGACGGCGAAGCCAACGGTGATATCAGTTATGTCTACATTTTCAGCGCCGTCGCCTTTTTCATGTTGCTGTTGGCCAGCATCAATTACATGAACCTGGCAACGGCGCGCTCGGCCAAACGCTCGAAGGAAGTGGGGCTGCGGAAAGTGATGGGGTCGCTTCGGAGCGCGCTGATGGCCCAGTTCCTGACCGAGTCGGTGCTGATGACGGTTTTGTCGCTCCTGCTGAGTCTGCTGTTTGTGGCGTTGCTGCTCCCGTTTTTCAATTCGGTTTCGGGAAAAGAGATTCAGTTTCGGGAATTGATTCAGCCGCAGTTCATGCTAATTGCCCTTTCCATTGTCGTTTTCACCGGTTTTATCAGCGGCAGTTACCCGGCTTTTTATCTGTCGTCCTTCGAACCGGCCACGGTGCTGAAAGGCTCGTTCAATGCCAAAGGCGGCAGTTTTTTCCGGAAAACGCTGGTGGTGGTTCAGTTCGCCATTTCGCTGATCATGCTGATTTGTACCTGGATTGTATACGACCAATTGAATTACATGCGGGACAAGGATCTGGGGTATGACCGCGAGCAGGTGTTGACCATCGATTACCAGGACCGCCAGCCCCGCGACCGCTACAACCGGCTGCGCAGCGACCTGTTGGCCAATCCGAACGTCCGCAGCGTGGCCACGGCTTCGTCGCCCACCAGCAACATTGGCGGGCGGGTTATTTTCGGCGTTGAATCCAACGCCGGTCTGAAAGAAATGGGCTTCAAACCGATGGGCGTCGACCACGATTACCTTCAAACGATGGGCATGAAAGTGGTTGCCGGACGGGCTTTTTCGGATAAAATTCCGGCAGATACGTCCAATGGCGTGCTGGTAAACCAGGCCGCCGTCAAACGCATGGGTTGGAAAGAACCACTGGGCAAGAAAGTGTTGCTGGGCGGTTTGCCGCAGGCCGGTCAGCCGGCTCCGCCGACGGCGCTGGTGGTGGGCGTAGTGAAGGATTTTCACCAGCAGTCGCTCTACATGCCCATCGAGCCGATGATTATGCTGTATCGGCCGAACAACGCCGTAATGCATATAAAAATCGATGCCAAAAATGCCGACAAAACCGTTGAGTTCATTGGTCAGAAATGGCGCGAAATCTACCCGGATCACCTGTTTGAATACCGGTTTCTGGACCAGGATTTCGAGTCGGCCTACAAAGCCGATGAGTTGCGCGGTCGGATTTTTACGGCCTTCTCCGGTCTGACGATTCTGATTGCCTGCCTCGGTTTGTTTGGCCTGGCGACGTTCACGACCGAACAGCGGGTGAAGGAAATCGGCGTTCGGAAAGTGATGGGCGCGTCGGTGTCGAGCGTGGTGCTGCTGCTTTCCAAAGATTTTACGAAACTGGTGCTGTTCTCGTTCCCGATTGCCATTCCCGTAGCCTGGTATTCGATGGACCGCTGGCTACAGCATTTTCCGTATAAAACCGACATCGGCGTGTGGGTGTTCGTGCTCGCCTGTGTGCTGACGTTGCTAATCTGCTGGACCACCGTGGTGTATCAATCCATCAAAGCCGCCATTGCCAACCCGGTGAAGTCACTTCGTTCCGAATAGAGTGAAGAGTTAAGAATTAAGAGTGAAGAATTAAGAGTGAAGAGTTAAAAATGCAGTCGCCAACTGCTCAAGCCGTTTTAACTCTTCACTCATAACTAAAAAGTTATGCTCAGAAATTACCTCAAAATCGCCATCCGAAACCTCCGCAAACAGCGGGGCTTTACGTTCATCAATATTTTTGGTCTGGCCACCGGTCTGGCCTGCTGTCTGCTGATTACGCTCTATGTCGTAGACGAATTGAGCTTCGACCGGTTTCACGAAAAAGCCGACCGGATTTACCGGATCAATACCGATATCAAATTTGGCGGCAATGACATGCACATGGCGACGTCGCCCGATCCGATGGGGCCGACCCTGCTGAAAGATTATCCACAGGTCGAAAACTTCGTGCGGTTACACGGGCGGGGTACGTTTCTGGTCAAGGAGACAGGGCAGACAAACAACCTGCGGGAAAACGACATCATTTATGCGGATTCGACGCTGTTCGATGTGTTTACGCTGCCGCTGGTGGTCGGCAATCCGAAACGGGCGCTGGTGGAGCCCAACACGGTGGTGATTAGTGAATCGGCGGCCAAACGGCATTTTGGTAACCAAAATCCGATGGGAAAAACGCTGCTGTTTGACAATGAGTTTACCTATCGGGTGACGGGTATCATGCGCGACATGCCGACCAACGCCCATTTCCGCACCGATTTTTTTGTCTGTATGCTGAGTGACAATTATGAGTGGGGAAGATGGCTTAGCAATAACCATCAAACTTATATTCTTCTAAAAGAAGGTGTTGATGCACAACGGTTTAGTCAGAATTTTGAAACCATCATTCAGAAATACGTGGGGCCGCAGGCGCAGGAGTTTGTCGGCACGACGATCGACCAGTTGCGCAAATCCGGAAATCGGTTCGACTATTCACTCATTCCGATGACCGACATTCACCTGCACTCAAAACAGACCATCGAACTGGCCCCCAACAGCGACATTCAGTACGTTTACACCTTCTCGGCGGTGGCGATTTTTATTCTGTTGATTGCCTGCATCAATTTCATGAACCTCTCGACGGCCCGTTCGGCCAACCGGGCGAAAGAAGTGGGTGTCCGGAAAGTGCTGGGATCGGTACAACGGCAATTGATCGGGCAGTTTATGACCGAATCGGTCCTGATGGCCATTCTGTCGATGCTTTTGGCGCTGGTGATCGTCGCGCTGACGTTACCCTTTTTCAATGACATTTCAAGCAAACAACTGACCATCGATAACCTGTTTAATCCACGATTCCTGCCGGTTTTGCTTGTCCTGCCGCTGGGCGTCGGTTTGCTGGCGGGGAGTTATCCGGCTTTTTTCCTGTCGTCGTTCCGGCCCATCAGCGTGTTGAAAGGCAAGATCAATCTGGGGCTGAAAAGTGCGGGTTTGCGGAGCGGGCTGGTGGTTTTTCAGTTCATGATGTCGGTGATTCTGATTGTGGGAACGATGGTGGTTTATCGCCAGATCAATTTCATTCAGACGAAAAAAGTGGGTTTCAACCGCAACCAGGTGCTGACCATCAACGAAGCCTACGCGCTGGGAAAGCAGACGCAGGCTTTCAAAGACGAGGTGCGGAAACTACCCGGTGTGATGAACGGTTCGGTGTCCGGCTATTTGCCCGTACCCTCGAGCCGGAGCGACAGTCCGCTGTTTCCGGAAGGGCAGGTTGCGCAGAACAAAGCGGTTTCGACGCAGCAGTGGGGTGTCGATTATGAGTATATCCCGACCTTGGGCATGGAACTGAAAGAAGGCCGGAATTTCTCGCGGGAGTTTGGTGCCGATTCGACCGGAATCATTTTGAATGAGACCGCCGTGAAGGTTTTCGGCTTTAAAAACCCGATTGGAAAACGGGTTTGGCGGATGCTGGACGATGAAGGAAAAGTCTTCAAAACCTACACGGTGATTGGCGTCGTGAAAAACTTTCATTTTGAATCCCTGCGGCAGAATATCGGTTCGGTGGCGTTGATGATGGACCCCAATCAGGGTGCGGTATCGTTCCGGCTCAGCGGCCAGGATATTCCGGCGCTGGTGAAACAGATCGAAGCCAAATGGAAACAAATGGCGCCGGGAATGCCGTTTAGTTATTCCTTTCTGGATGATAGTTTCGATGCCATGTACCGCGCCGAACAACGCGTTGGGCAGATCGTGCTGACGTTCTCGGTGCTGGCCATTCTGATTGCGTGCCTGGGGCTGTTCGGGCTGGCGGCTTTCATGGCCGAGCAGCGGACGAAGGAAATTGGCGTCCGGAAAGTGCTGGGGGCCACCACCGCCAGCATTGTGGGTTTGCTGTCGAAAGATTTTCTCCGGCTGGTGTTCATTGCCATTCTCATTGCCACGCCCATTGCCTGGTATGGCATGAATGCGTGGTTGAAAGACTTTGCCTACAAGATCGACGTGCCGTGGTGGGTGTTTGTGCTGGCCGGTACGGTTGCGGTTTTCATCGCCTTTGTTACGGTGAGCTTCCAGTCGATCAAAGCCGCTCTGATGAATCCGGTGAAGAGTCTGCGGAGCGAGTAAGCCGTCCGATCCCGGACAATTTTGGAATTGGATAATTTGGTAAAATGCTGATAGAGAAGGTTTTGTTGGTTATGGTATATTCTTTGAGAGTCTTTCATCAGCAACGATGCAACCTCGTTGGTTTATTCTGCATCTTTTGCCCAACTCTCCAACAATCTCAAACACAAATACCATGAAACGTTCATCGTTCCTCTTAACCGCTGCGTGTGCCATCGCCTTATCCTTTCATTCCTTCGCCCAGGACAGAGATGAAACCCCCTACGAGACCAAAAACTTCTCCGGTAGCCTGAACACCGTTCGGGTGGAAACCTCCGGCGGCAGCATCTCGGTAGAAGGCAGTCAATCGAGTGGCGTAAAAGTTGAAATGTACGTACGGGGCAACAACTGGCCGAGCAACAAACTCTCCAAAGACGAACTCGACGAACGGCTGAAAGAATACGACATCAAACTGGGCGTCGAAGGCAATACCGTCATTGCAACGGCCAAACGGAAAAACCGGGACAACTGGGACTGGAAACGGTCGATCAGCATTTCTTTTAAAGTATACACGCCCAAAACCTTCGCAACCGACCTGCACACCAGCGGGGGCAGCATCCGGCTGAGCAATCTGGTAGGTAGCCAGAACTTTGCCACCAGTGGCGGAAGCCTGCACCTGACCGGCGTCGAAGGGTTGATCAAAGGCCGTACCTCGGGCGGCAGCATTCACCTGAATCGGTGCCGGAAAGACATCGACCTGGCCACCAGTGGCGGTTCCATCCATGCCGAAGATTCCGACGGCAACCTGGATCTGCGGACCTCGGGCGGCAGTGTCCATCTGGCCAACCTGAGCGGCCGGATCAATGCCCGCACCAGTGGTGGCAGCGTCAAAGGCGAGGATATCAAAGGCGAACTGGTAGCCGGTACGTCCGGCGGTTCGGTTCGGCTGTCGGGCATTTCGGGCAGCGTCGAAGCCAGCACGAGCGGGGGCGGCATGGACGTTGAAATTACGAAACTGGGCGAATACGTCCGGCTGTCGGGTGGGCCGGGCAGCGTGAAAGTCCGGATGCCGCTGGATCAGGGCATCGACCTGGATTTGTCCGGAAACCGGGTCGATATTCCGCTGAGTAAATTTGACGGAACGGTGGAGAAAGACCGCGTCCGGGGTCGCCTGAACGGGGGCGGTGTTCCCGTCCGCATCTCCGCCGGCAGCGGGAGTGTGTATGTGAATCGGTAATTAAAAATTAAAAGTTAATAATTAAAAATGGCCGACATACCGGGCTGTGCTGACTTGAACTTTTAATTTTTAACTTTTAATTCCCTTTGTCCGTTTGTGAACAAAAGAGTGTCCGGTGACGGACACTCTTTTGTTTTTAATGCGCGTATGACGTTAATTATCAGCCTTTTGGTTTTCTGGCATAAGCCTTGAGTCTTCCTACGCAGTCTGATCCTCTGAACCTATATGTTCCGCAATTACGTCGTCATCGCTTTTCGCAATCTCTGGAAACACAAGCTGTTTTCCATCATCAATGTGGTGGGCCTGGCATCCGGCATCATGGTGTGTTTGCTGGCCTTGATCGACATCAAAGGCGCGTTTGATTACGGAAATTTTCATCCGAACCCGGAGCGCACGTATCGCATCCTGACCGATGTAACCAGTGGTGAAAATCAGGTAGTTGCTTTTGCCAGCACACCGATGCCACTGGCCGGGGTGTTGAAACGGGACTATGGATTTGTGGAACAAACCGCCCGCGTCATTCGCACTTATGCCGAGTTCACGGTTGATCGGAAAATGCTTCAGGAATCCTATTGTGCCGTCGATCCGGCGTTCTTTACGGTTTTAGGCTACAAACTGGCCAGTGGCCAACCGGCTACGGAACCCCATACCGCCGTGCTGACGCCCCAAACTGCTGAGAAGTTTTTTGGCCGGTCGAATCCGGTTGGCAAAACCATCCACCATAAAGAGTTTGGTATGATCACGGTGACGGGCGTGTTTAAGCCGCTGCCAATCCGGTCGCACCTGCGGTTTGATCTGGCACTTTCCATGGCGACGCTTTCAGCCGAAAACCGCAAGCAGCAGACCGACTGGAAACAGTATGTCGCCGGTTATACCTACGTCGCTTTGAAAAAAAGCACTTCGGTCGAATTGCTCGAAAAAGCGTTGCCCGCGATTGCCGCACGCGCTACGAAGAATCTTCGTTTCAGGTCTGAAAAAGGCTATACCTTCCGGGCGCAACCCCTGACCGCGCTTTCACCCTCGCACGAGACCCTGCAAATGGGAACCTGGGAGCAAACCTGGGGCAAGCTGGCTACTGAAATGTCCGTCGGTTTGGTCACCTTATTATTAGCGGTTTTCAACTACGTCAACCTGACCCTCGCCCGGTCGCTGAGCCGCGCCCGCGAAGTCGGTATTCGGAAAGTATCCGGGGCCGTGCGCTGGCAACTGATGGCCCAGTTCATGGCCGAGTCGGTGGTGTTGTCGGTGCTGGCGCTGGGCGTTGCCTATCTGCTCCTGTTGCTGATCGAACCGATGCCGTTTGTGCAGCAGTGGCTCATCGGCGGGGTTCAATTGAATGGCACCATGTGGGCGGTTTTTGTCGGGTTTAGCATCACGGCGGGTTTGCTGGCGGGCTTCGTTCCGGCCCGGGTGTTGTCCGGTTTTCGGCCAGCGCAGGTGCTGCGGAGCCAGACGGGCTTAAAGGTTTTTAAAGGAATTACCCTGCGGAAATCGCTGATTGTCGCGCAGTTTTCCATTGCCTTGATTGCCATGATTGCGCTCCTGTCGATGGCGCGGCAACAGAATTATATGGCAACGGCCGATTACGGTTTTCGCAGTGAAAATATGCTGAACATTCCATTGAACGGAGTACCGTATCAGCGGTTGGCCAATGAATTAAACCGGGTTTCGGGTGTCGAACTGGTATCGGCTTCCTCGGAGCGGTTTGGTCATCATGATGGAGATTATGGCCGGATCCGTCGGCAACGCTCCGGTGGCGATTCAATTGCGGCTTTTATGTTTGCCGTCGACCAGAATTTTGTTGCCAACATGGATCTTACGCTTTTAGCGGGCGAGAATTTACCGGAGATGACCGCGGACACATCCGGTGACGATTCGCCGGGGCGTTTCATTCTGGTCAATGAAGAAGCCGTAAAAGCATTTCGGTTTGGAAACCCGCGGGAGGTGGTAGGACAATCACTTTGGCTGAACGACAGCACGGAAGTGCAGATTGCCGGCGTGTTGAAAGACTTCCGGTTTACAACGTTCAATTGGGCTATCAAACCACTTGTTCTACGGTATCAGCCGAAGGAGTTCCGGTTTCTGAATGTGAAAATCGCTACCGGTGCCGAAGCCTCTGCGCTGGCTGCTATTCAACGCATCTGGAAACGGCTCAATCCTTATGAACCATTTGCCGCGCAATGGTATACTGATTTTTTATACGAACGCCATAGCCACGAGGACGATGTTAATTTCATGAGCCTGCTGACGGGGCTGGCGTTTTCCATTGCCTGTCTGGGTTTGCTGGGCATGGTTACGTACACGACCGAAACCCGCATCAAGGAAGTGGGCATTCGGAAAGTGATGGGCGCGGAGGTGCGTCAAATTATCTGGCTGCTGTCGTGGGATTTTGTTAAATTACTGCTCATTGCCGGAGCAATTGCCATCCCGCTGGGGTATCTGGCCGGAATGGCTTTTCTGATTAATTTTGCTTATCATGTTTCGATCGGTTTCGAAACGCTGGGCGGTTGCATCGGTTTGCTGCTGGGGCTGGGAGGACTGACCATCGGAGTCCGGACCTACCGGGCCGCCTTGTCGAATCCGGCTGATAGTTTGAGAAGTGAATAAAGAGTGATGAGTTAAGAATGAAGAATGAAGAGTTAAACGGGTCATCCAAACCGCTAAGGACACATACTCTTCATTCTTCATTCTTAACTCATCACTCAGCAAAAGGGGATTTACAGGTTTTCAACTATACCAAATTATGATTTCACTACAGAACGTTTCCAAGTACTACCCCGCCGGTTTCGGTAAGACGTACGTGCTTCGTAATATCACGCTGGATATCAACGAAGGCGAGTTTGTCTCCATCATGGGGCCATCGGGATCGGGCAAATCCACGTTGCTGCACATTCTGGGGATGCTGGAGGAGCCGTCGGAAGGGGAGTACCTGTTTTTTGACCAGCCGGTACAGAAATTGTCGGAGAAACGTCGCACCGAATTGCACCGTAATTACATCGGATTTGTGTTTCAGGCCTACCATTTGATCGATGAACTGACGGTGTATGAAAACATCGAAACGCCCCTGCTGTATAAAGGCATGTCGTCGTCGGAACGGAAAAGCCGGGTGGCCGAATTGCTCGACCGGTTTAATATGGTGGCGAAAAAAGACCTTTTTCCGTCGCAACTCTCGGGGGGCCAGCAGCAGTTGGTCGGAATTGCCCGCGCCGTGGCGTCGCAGCCGAAAGTGATTTTTGCCGACGAACCGACCGGCAACCTGCACTCCGACCACGCGAAGGAGATCATGGACCTGTTTAAAAAACTGAACAAGGAAGACGGCGTGACCATTGTGCAGGTGACGCACTCGGAAGTGAACGCCGAATACGGCAACCGGATTCTGCGGTTGAAAGACGGCTGGCTGGAATCGTTTCAGGTGCCATCGCTGGAGCGTGAGTAAATAGCCGGGCTATAAATCCGCAAAAACCGGTCTGATTCGATTCATCAGCGTCTCGTCAAATTCGGTTTCGCCAATGCGCCGAATCCACTGAATGCCGCTGATGTTGGTGCAGAAAACCGCATCGGCTTTCGCGAGAACGTCCGGTAAAAACAGCCCTTCCTGCACCGAAAGGCCGTGGTGCGGAGCCAGCCGGATCAGTTGTCGGCGCAGAATGCCCTCGATGCAGCCACTGGTGGGCGATGGCGTGAAGAGCACGTCGCCCACCAGCCAGAAAAGGTTCGATGCAATGCACTCCGCGAGGTGGCCGTGCGTATCCCGCAGAATCATATCGTCGGCCTGTTGCTGCTGTTTGGCAATTCCGGCCAACACATAGGGTAAGGCATTGAGGGTTTTATAAGCCGAAACCGCTGAGGGCGACAGCCGGACGGCGTCGAAGAAGCCCACCGTGGTTTTTTCGGACAGGGCAAAATCCAAACCGGTTCGGGCGGTAATCAGGTAATGGGTCTCAAAACTCGTTGGCGTGTATAGACCTCCGGTTTGTCGCCAGACCTGGAGTTTGATGCGCGAAGTCTGGTCGAGCAGGTGGTTGGCTTTCAGGAGTTCAATGATCTGGCTTTGCAGCCTGTCGGGCGTGAATGGGGGAGGTAACCGGAGCGAAAGGGCTTCCATGCCACGGGTGAGCCGGTCGTAATGATCCGGCCAGAACCGGACTTCATGGTGTTGGTAACGGAGGGTTTCAAACAAGCCGTCGCCGTACTGAAATGCCCGGTCGTTGAGGGGTAGCCCAACGGCCTCTTCCGGCACTACATCCCCGTTTAAAACCACGTTCATTTGTATTTTCACCGTTTATCTAAAATAGTTAATGAGTACGCAAGATACTTTGTAACATTGAACAACCATGAAGCGATTTACTATCAACAACGGTCCGGCGATCCGGTTTAGAACAACGATCCTGGCATCGCTACTGGGGCTCATCGTGAACGCAACGAATGCCCAGACAACGGTTCAGGCCAGCCAGACGGCACCGGTTTCCCAGCGGTATTCATTACGGCAATGTATCGACATCGCCTTGCAGAATAACTTACAGATCAAGCAGGGGCAGTTGGATGTGCAGGGTAGTTCACTGCAATTAAGACAGGCGAGATTAAATCTGTTGCCCAGTGTAAATGGCTTCGCAAATCAGTCATTTAGTTCAGGCCGGAACATCAACCCAGGAACGAATGAATTCGTCACATCCTCGGTTCGATCCAACAATTACCAGCTTCAGGGGCAAGTAACGCTCTTCAATGGCTTTGCCTTGCAAAATGCTATCAAACAGAACGATCTGTTTTTGCAATCGACCCAGCAGAATTTAAAGGCCACCCAGAATAACGTCTCTATTCTGGTGGTTCAGAACTACCTGAACGTATTGACATACCAGGAACAACTCGACATCGCCCGGCGTCAGGTTGAAACATCGCGGGGTCAATTGGATCGCACGACGAAACTGGTCAATGCCGGCACATTGGCGGAGGCCCAACTGTATGACCTGCGTGCGCAGGTGGCCAACGATGAACTGGCGGTTGTGAATGCTCAAAATAACCTGGATCTGGCTAAGCTGGCATTGTTACAGGCGATGAATGTACCCGCGGGCAGCAATGGCCTACCGGCACCGAGCACACTGGAAGTGGAAAAATACCAGCTTGATGATCCGACGCTGGAACCGTATTCGGCAACTGCACAGGCGGTTTATGAAACGGCTCTTCAGTTTATGCCGGACGTAAAAGCTGCCGAACTCCGTGTACGCAGTGATGCTGCAGGAGTAGCGGTTGCCCGGGCGGGTCTCTATCCAACGCTTACGCTGAGTGGATCGCTTAATACACTGTATTCGAATGTGGGCCTGCCCAAAAGGACGTTCCTTGGTCAAGTAGAGGTTCGCACACCAATTACATTGTCGAATGGTACAACATTGGAAGTTATTACACTTCAGGACGATTACAACGTAGGGAAATATACCTACGGAGAACAACTCAGCAACAATCTTAACCGCGGGGCATCGCTGAACCTAAACATCCCCATTTTCGGCCGCTTTGTGGCCAGAAACCGGATTACAAGTGCGACAATTACCCAAAAAACGTCGGAGATTGCGGTTGATAATACCAAGCTGACGCTGCGTCAGAACATCGAAACCGCCTATACCAACATGTTGGCAGGGGCTAACCGCTACCGGGCAACCCAGATTCAGGTGGAGTCGCTGGAGAAAGCATTCCAGGCTGCCGAAAGCCGGTTTAATGCCGGCGCGTTGAACTCGGTGGATTACAACATTGCCAAAAATAACCTCGATACCGCCCGCGCCAATCTGGTACAGGCCAAATTTGACTACGTGTTCCGAACCAAGATTCTTGATTTTTACCAAAATAAACCGTTATCTTTTTAACGAATAATGGACAATGAATAATGAATATTGAATAATTTGCAAGTTCTGCCATTCAGGCGTTTGCGTATTCCGTATCACATTCATGCTCATTATTCATTGTTCATCTCTATGAAACGCAAATCGAACCGCATCTGGTGGATCTTAGGTGGAATTGTTATTCTACTGGTGGGTGGCCTGGTGGCTGCCAAACAAACAGGGTTGATCGGTAAAGCCAAACCGACCGAAGTTGATTTTACCGCCGTCAAAAAAGTGGACATCATCGAACGGGTGAGTGCTTCGGGACGGGTGCAGCCCGAGGTGGAGGTCAAAATCAGCCCGGATGTTTCCGGTGAAATCATTGCCCTGTACGTCGCCGAAGGTGACTCGATCAAGCAGGGGCAATTGCTGCTCAAGATCCGGCCCGACAACTACGAGTCGTTGCTGGCCCGCGCCCGCGCCACGGTCAACTCCAGCCGCGCGCAATATCTGCAAACCAAAGCCCTGGCCGCGCAATCGGAAGCCCGTCTGATTCGGGCGAAAGCCAATTACGAACGGAACAAAAAACTGCTGGCCGACAAGGTAATTTCGACCTCGGATTTTGAACAGATTGAAGCCGACTACAACGTTGCCAAACAGGACATCGAATCCGTTCAGGCAAACATAAAAGCCGCCGAATTCAACGTCGCCGGTGCCGAAGCCGGTTTGCGCGATGCCACGGAAAACCTTCGTAAAACGACCATCTACGCGCCGGTGAACGGTACGGTTTCCAAACTCAATGTCGAATTGGGCGAACGCGTCGTAGGAACGTCGCAGATGGCCGGTACCGAAATGCTCCGGATTGCCAACCTCAACAACATGGAAGTTCGGGTCAACGTCAACGAGAACGACATCGTACGGGTCAGCCTGGGCGATACGACGGACATCGACGTTGATTCGTATTCGACCACGGGCCGGAAGTTCAAAGGCATTGTTACCGAAATTGCCAATACCGCCAATGGATTGACCGGAACCGGAACCTCTACATCGAGCATGTCGACCGATGCCGTGACCGAATTTGAAGTCCGCATCAAGGTGCTGAACAGTTCGTACAAAGATTTGATGGCTCAGCGGGCCAAACGCAGCTATCCCCTCAAACCGGGCATGACCGCTTCCGTTGAAATCATAACCGACCGCCGTCCGGGTGTGCTGGCCGTTCCGATTGCCGCCGTCACGACGCGGGGAGCTGCCCAGGAAGCGATGAACCGCAGCCCAAACGAGGATAACAACAACAATAACAACACCGGAGAGAAACCAGCCAATCAGGCTCCGGCCAAGAAGGAGGAGATTAAAGAGATTGTGTTTGTTCACCAGAACGGCAAAGTAGTTCAGCGGGAAGTAAAAACCGGCATCAGCGATTTTGAAAATATCGAGGTTAAATCGGGCCTGAAAGCGGGTGACGAAGTGATTTCCGGACCCTTTATTGCGGTTTCGAAGCGCCTGAAAGACGGTGATCCCGTGGTGAAACGAGACCCGAACAAAGACAAAAAGACGGAAAAGCCGGAAGAATAACTTCCACTTGAGCGATACGGTTGAAAAAGCGAAAACGCCTGCCTTGTTAAAGGTGCAGGCGTTTTTCGTATTTTGCGGCCTCTAATGCTACAATATAGAAGAAAGACATGAGAGTAAAGACTGCTGAAGAGTTGTCAAAAGTCTCATTTCTCTATTCTTACCTCTATCTTCTCTACTAACTTATGAATCAACCCGCTCGGATTACCGTCGTGGGCGGTGGCAGTTGGGCCACTGCGATCATTAAAATTCTGTCGGAAGGAAACAACCACATTCGCTGGTGGCTGCGGAGCCAGCGCGATGCCGGGCATATCCGAAAGTTTCACCACAATCCGAGTTACCTCAGCGATGTTCAGATCAGTCCGCGCAAAGTGCGGGTCTGTACGAAAATCAAAGATGCACTCAGCACCAGCGATTATATTATTCTGGCGGTTCCGGCGGCTTTTGTGAGCGACGCCCTGCAAGGTGTCAAACCGGAACAACTGGCGGGAAAAAGCATCGTTTCGGCGATCAAGGGCATGATTCCCGAAAAAAACCAGTTGATTACCGATTGGGCCGAGCAGGAATTTGGGGTGCCGTCGGGCCGGATTGCGGTCATTGCCGGGCCGTGTCACGCGGAGGAAGTGGCCCTCGAAAAACAGTCGTATCTGACCATTGCATCGCAGAATCTGGATTTTGCGTCGGAAGTAGCGCAGTTCCTGAACGGCCGGTTTGTGCAGACCTCGGCCCTCGACGACATCTATGGCGTGGAATACTGCGCCGTGATGAAAAACATCATCGCGCTGGCCTGCGGCATCACGCACGGGCTGGGCTATGGCGACAATTTTCAGGCGGTTCTGGTGTCCAACGCCATGCAGGAAATCCGGCGGTTTGTCGACCGGGTGTATCCCATGCCACGCGATCTGAGCGCGTCGGCGTATCTGGGCGATCTGCTCGTAACGGCCTATTCGCCTTTCAGCCGCAACCGGACGTTCGGGCATCTGATTGGCCGGGGCTACAGCGTGCAGTCGGCCCAAATGGAAATGAATATGATTGCGGAAGGCTATTACGCCGTGAAAAGCATTCACGAAATTAACCGGCAATACAATGTTCTGATGCCGATTATGGAGATGGTGTACACGGTTTTATACGAAAAAACGTCGCCGGTCGTGGCGACGAATGCGTTAAAAACCGTATTGAAGTAAGTTAGAGAAAACTCCGGATGCGGGCTGCTATTTCGCTAAATTCTTCCGGGCTCACTTTCAGCTTGTTGTTGAAATTCATATCCGCCATGCTGTTCATTGGAATGAGGTGGACGTGCGCGTGGGGCACTTCCAGACCCACCACCGCCACGCCAATCCGCTGGCAGGGAACGGCTTTCTCGATCGCGGGCGCAATCTGTTTGGCAAATTTCATCAGCCCGAGATACAGCTCATCATCCAGATCGAAGAGGTAATCGACCTCCTTCTTCGGAATAACCAGCGTATGCCCCTTCACCGTCGGGAACACGTCCAGAAAGGCCAGGTAATCGTCGGTTTCGGCAATTTTATAAGCCGGAATTTCGCCACTGACAATGCGGGAAAAAATGGAAGCCATGAGGGTAAGGAATAATGAACACTGAATGTTGAATATCGAATTACGATGTAGCTCCGCATTCGATCTGGATTCGAAACTCAGTGTTCATTTTGAAACTTATCGTCCGATTTCGAGAACTTCAAACTCCAGCGTTCCGGCCGGCACTTTGATTTCGGTGGTGTCGCCCACTTTTTTGCCCAGCAATCCCTTGCCGATGGGAGAGCCCACGGAAATCTTTCCTAATTTCAAATCGGCTTCTTCTTCCGACACCAGGGTGTAGGACATGGTTGCGCCGTTTTTTCGATTTTTTATTTTTACCGTCGATAAGACCGACACCTGCGAAGCATCGATCGATGATTCGTCCAGCAGTCGGGCGTTCGAAACAATTTCTTCCATCTTCGAAATCTTCATCTCCAGCAATCCCTGCGCATCTTTGGCTGCATCATACTCCGCGTTTTCGCTCAAATCTCCTTTGTCGCGTGCTTCAGCAATCTGGCGGGACATATCGCTCCGTCCTTTGGTCTTCAGGTCGTTGAGTTCAGCTTTCAGCCGGTTTAGACCTTCTTCAGTGTAATACGAAATTTTACCCATGTTACATCTACTCTATAAATTTCTTTGCCTTTGGTTTCGCTGCTCCCAAGACCCTACAAGTCCCACTGTAGCCGCTTATTTGGTGGTAAATGGCTACAAAAAAGAAAAGAACGGTTCGCTGACCGTTCTCCATACAAAATCTTGTTTCTTTGTAGGAAGCGTCAGGAGCCTTTCTGCGGAATTGTATGTATAGCTGTTCGACTACTCATAGTGGAACTCAGGAAGACAAAAATAACAATTCTGGAGCATTCTCCCAATGTCCTAATCAGCAATTCGAGCAAATAACCCGTTACAGTTTTGAGAAGTGATTCTTTTCGCATCGTATTTATGGGCACACCCGATTTTGCGGTCGCCAGCCTGAGCAAACTGCTCGGCGACGGTTGCCAGGTTGTGGCCGTGGTGACAGCGCCCGATCGACCTTCGGGGCGGGGGCAACAATTGACGGAGTCGCCGGTGAAGCGGGCCGCCGTTGCGGCCGGTATTCCGGTTTTGCAGCCCGAGAAACTGCGCGATCCGGCTTTTTTGGAACAATTGCAAAGCTACCAGGCTGATTTGCAGGTGGTCGTGGCCTTTCGGATGTTGCCGGAAGTGGTTTGGGCGATGCCCCGGATTGGCACGTTCAACCTGCACGGTTCTTTATTGCCGCAGTATCGCGGAGCGGCCCCGATCAATTGGGCGGTTATCAATGGTGAAAAGGAAACCGGTGTGACGACGTTCTTTATCGAAAAAGAAATTGATACCGGCCAGATGATCTTTCAGGAAACCGAACCCATTCATGCGGATGACACCGCCGGAACGCTTCACGACCGGTTGATGGAAAAAGGGGCCAACTTGGTGCTCAAAACCGTTCGGGCGATTGAAGAAGGCACGTATCCGCGAAAACCGCAACCACTGGTCGGCGAACTGAAACTCGCTCCAAAAATCCACCGCGAGACCTGTGAGATCAACTGGTTTCAGCCTGCCGAAGCCGTTCGTAACTTTGTGCGCGGCATGTCGCCGTATCCGACGGCCTGGACGAAGATCAACGGAAAGGTCTATAAAATTTATGCGGTTTCGTTCGCCGATCATTCGCCCCTCCCGGCCGAACCGGGTGAAGCCTGGTCCGACGGCAAAAAAACGCTGCTCATCAAAGCTGCCGATGGCTGGCTCTCGGTGGATGAATTGCAGGCCGAGGGAAAACGGAAGATGGCTGTGGAGGAGTATTTTCGGGGGAATAAAATTTAACGTATGCTAATCAGTTTAATCGCAGCCGTGGCCGAAAACGGCGTTATTGGTCAGGACAATGAGTTGGTGTGGCGTTTGCCCGACGACTTTCGATACTTCAAACAAACGACGTCCCATCACCCGATCCTGATGGGTCGCAAAACGTTCGAATCCCTGGGAAAGCCGCTGCTAAACCGGCTCAATGTCGTGATTACCCGCAATCCGGACTATCGGCCCGAAGGCGTTGTGGTGGTCGATTCGTTGGAAAAAGCGCTTGACGAAGCCCGAAAAACCGGTATTGACGAAGCCTTTGTGATTGGTGGTGCCGAAATTTACCGGCAGGCGATTGTCTCTGCCGACCGGCTTTATCTAACCGAAGTGAAAGCGTCTTTCGAAGGCGACGCCACCTTTCCGGATTTTGACAAAAGCCACTGGCAGGAGATCAGCCGACGGCATCATGGCGTTGACGACCGGCACGCCGTGGCGTTTGATTTTGTGGTTTGGGAGCGAAAACCGTGAATTTTAGCGTAATAAACTGAGGGTAAAAGCAAAACCGGGCAAGATATCTTCCCCTAATAAGGTATTATCGAAACCCTGGATAACCTGCACCGAACCGTCCGACCGGTAGATTCGGACGGTTTCGGTTTTGGGGTCAATGAGCCAGGCCAGGCGGCAACCGTTGTCGATGTATTCGCGCATTTTGTCTTCCGCCATGCGCAGGACGTCTGATTCGCTCATTAATTCAACCAGGAATTCGGGGCAGAGGGGCGGGAACTTTTTACGTTCGTCGGATGACAAGGCATTCCAGCGTTCAGCCGCAACCCAGGCCGCATCCGGTGAGCGCACCGCTCCATTGGGCAAAATAAAACCGGTTGAGGAATCAAATACAAAACCGAGTTTTGTACTCCGGTTCCAGATTCCTAAATCAATGATTAATTCGCTATTGCGTTTTCCGGTTTCTCCGCCTGTTTGTCCCATTACAATAATTGTTCCGTCGGCAGCGCGCTCAAATTTATGGTCCGGGTTTTCCTGACAATAGTAGAAAAACTCATCATCGGTCATGGGACGAAAATCCCGGGGCATCTTCAGTACAGAAAACCCGTTGGTGAGTAGCATATTCATAGCCTGCTGAGTTGAATACGAAGATACGAATTCCAATTATCCCTTCATAAACCGGATTACCGCTACTTCGGCCAGCAGAAACACCAGGGCGGCAATGACGAAATACTTCCAGAGATTGGTGCCCAGATTTTGTTGTCGGAGTTCCTCCACAAAATCATCGTCCTCAATGCTGTCGAAAACCGCCACATTGGGCTGGTTGGCGAAAATCCGCCGGAGTTCGTCGGGTTTGTAAAACTCCATCTGCGACTCCCGGTTGCCGTGGTTGAAAGCCAGCAGCTTTTCAGTTTTGCCATTCAATTGCAGCTCGTAATAGCCGGAGGCCAGTTGTTGCCCGTCGTTCAACTGGTTGCTTTTCGGGAGTTCCATCAGCAGTTGCTGCCCGTTGACGCGTTGCACGGGAATGATCTCCAGTTTATCTCGCATCAATTTGTATACGGTATTGGGCGACGCATTGCTGACGGGTACTTCAATCGTATTGTCATCGAACGAATATGCCGTGCGTTGGGGCCGAACGCTCTGGGCGGCAATTTTGTACATAATCGGCACAAAAAGAGCGTGTTGAGCTACATTACCGTATTCAGAATTTAATGGGCTAGCGAAAATGTAAACCTGTCCGGCCGTAGAACCGCCCGTTCTGGATTGCGTTAAGTATGGTGTGCCGTTGCGCAGCGTCAGAAGCCGCTCACCCACCACGCGCCATTGCCAGACCGGAACCGCATTCGGCAAGTTTTCGATGCCCTGTTGGTTGGTCTGTTCAAAAATATCACGGAAAAACGGGTTCTGACGATTCGGAGCCGACAGCGGCTGCTGGGGTGGCAGGGGAGGGGCCTGCGTTTGCAAACCGCCAACGCCTAAACCGGCAAAAAACGGCGACCAGGTGGCCGCATCCGGCGTCGTCGGCGGAATGATCACCAGACTACCACCCTGCCGTACAAACCGTTCGAGTTCGCTCCGTAGCGTTCCATTCACCTGATTGACACCTTCCAGAACCACCAGGTCGGCGGTTTTCAACTGGCCCACGTCAACGTTTTGCGCATTGAAACTCCGGCGAACAAACAGACTGTCGTTGCCGTAGACATTCTCGACATAATTGGCTTCCGATTTCTGGTCGAACAGGTGCAAAACCCGAATCGAAGGTGATGCCTGAATGACAAAATAATACTCGTTATCGAACGTAATCGGATAATCTTCGAAGGTGATGCGTCCCCGGCGAAATCCTTTCTGGGTCACGTTAAAATTGAGCGTAGCCGTAGCGGCTCCTTTGCCCGGCAGCGTGACGGAAGCCGTGGAAACCTGCGTCTGGTCGATGAAAAGTTTGATGGGCAAATTCCGGACCGACTCATCGCCACTATTCCGGACGCGGACGTTGAGCGTGTTGTTTTGCATCTCCCGAATGAATGGCGTGCTGAGCCAAACCGAGTCGACAAAAACGTTTTTGGTCGGCTGGGTTTCCAGCGGAACGAGAAAAAGCCGGTTGGTAGTGTCTATTTTCAGGCGCGATAAATCGCCGGTGGTGCTTTTTTGAAAGTCGGAAAACCAGAACAACTGGTTGGGGCCGGTCGGATTGTGTGAGGCAAGGAGGTTCAACTGCCGGCGGTAGACATCGGGCAACGTGCGGGGCGTGTGGGCAAACCGGACGGTGGTGACGCGGTCGCGCAGGGCGTCGGCGGTTCCGACGGTTTGTTCCTGGCTGCTGAAATCGTTAGTGACAAGCTGTAGTGAGGTTGCGTTGCGAAACAAACCCAGCAGTTGATCCAGTTTGCTGGTCGCGATATCCAGGTACCGTTTCTCGTTTAATTCATTCTGCATGCTGTACGAATTGTCGAGGTACAGACTCGTCAGGCCCTTCCGCGACAGGCCCAGTTTGCTTTTGCTGGGCAGAAACGGTTGGGCAAAGGCCAGTACCAGACAGATCACAAACAGCGACCGGAACAGCAGAATCAGGTAATGTTTCAACCGCCGGAACGACTTGGTTTCGGTCTGGACGGTTTTGAGCAGGGCGACATTGGTAAAAAACACCCGGCGCGTCCGGCGAAAATTAAACAAATGGATGGCGACAGGGACAGAGACCGCCAGGAGCCCAAAGAGAAACGAAGGATATAGAAAACTCATTCAAACGGGTCGTTGTAGCGATTATTTTCTTTAATAACGGCCAAATAAACCAATGTTGTTCTGACCGTTACGAATTTAACAAGAATAGCACGCGGATAACACGAATTGGCCGGATTTACCCGGATAAATCGACGAACGCCTGATTTACATCGTCGAAATCGATGGTGTAAAAAGCATCCTGCGTCTGCAACACGTCGGTGTACGTAATCGAACCGGTTTTGCCGCCAATGGTGGTAAATTCCGGTACGGGCGTATGACCCACAATCTGGTGTAAACCGGGCAGGTAATCCGTCGATGTTTCGCGTTGATCGGCCCACAATGGCCCACCGGCTTCGTCAAAACCGCCCCGCAGGGAACTGACGTCAAACAGTGACGTTCGCAACATCCGATCCAGGTGCATTCGGTTCATCGCATCGGCCAATTGACCCAGGGCCTGCAAATTTAGTTCCAGTTTTGCGCTTAGATCGCCCTTGGGGATATGGGCCAGCCAGCGATTCGTTACGCCCGCGTGGGTGAACAGATAAAGACCTTCCTGGTGGGCAATCTGAAACAGGGGTAGATTTGCCTTAAACAGGGATGTCAGTGCGGGTTGCATCGACGGACGAAAACCGGAGCAACGGTAATGCGGGAAATGCAGGTATTGGGCATCATGGTTGCCGATGAGCAGAATAACCTTATCGGGAGCCTGCTGTTTAAGCCGGATAATTTGGGAGAGATTTTCTAAAATAGCCGCATCACTCAGTTCGTAGCTGTCGGTATAATCGCCCAGAAAGATCACCTTATCGTAGTGTCCGACGTCAATGTGAAGCCAGGAATTCCGTCCGTGGAGGTCAGAGATTGTAATAATTTTCATGAATCTCCAATATATTGAAAAAGCCTTTCCTGCAATTTGCAGGAAAGGCTTTTTTTATCGTGTTATACCGAATGGCTTACAACGTCCGCTTCACTTCTTTCAGTTCGAAGCTTTCGATGATGTCGCCGACCAGAATATCGTTGAAATTCTTGATACTCAAGCCGCACTCATAGCCAAACCGCACTTCGTTGACATCTTCTTTGTACCGTTTCAGGGCGCTGATTTCGCCGGTATGAACCACGATGAAGTCGCGGACGATGCGGACTTTGTTGTTCCGTTTGATGGTTCCTTCCGTTACCATACAACCGGCTACCGTTCCGACGCGGCTGATCTTGAACACATCGCGCACTTCGATATTGCCAATGATGACCTCTTCGGTGGTTGGGGCCAGCATGCCTTCCATCGCATCCCGGATTTCGCCGATGGCATCGTAGATGATGGAGTACAGGCGAATTTCGATCTGCTCCTGTTCGGCCAAACGACGGGCACTGACCGAAGGCCGTACCTGGAAGCCGACAATGATCGCATCCGACGCCGACGCCAGCAGAATATCCGATTCGGAAATCTGACCCACGGCTTTGTGGATGATGTTGACCTGTACTTCTTCCGTCGAAAGCTGCAACAGCGAATCGGAGAGGGCTTCTACCGAACCGTCCACGTCACCTTTCACAATCACGTTCAGTTCTTTGAAGTTACCGATGGCTTTCCGGCGACCGATTTCTTCCAGCGTAATGTGCTTGCGGGTCCGCAGGTTTTGCTCACGCAACAACTGCTCGCGTTTGTTGGCAATTTCGCGGGCTTCACGCTCTGTTTCCATCACATTGAACTTATCCCCGGACTGTGGAGCACCCGGCAGACCCAGAATCTGAACCGGCGTCGATGGCCCGGCTTCTTTCAGTCGCTGACCAATGTCGTCGGTCATGGCCCGAATGCGGCCAAAGTGCGCACCCACCAGCACGATGTCGCCCTGTTTGAGCGTACCGGTTTGCACCAGCATCGTGGTCACATAGCCCCGGCCTTTGTCCAGCTCGGCTTCAATGACGGTTCCGGTTGCTTTTTTGTTCGGATTGGCTTTCAGATCGAGCAGTTCGGCTTCGAGCAACACTTTCTCCAACAGTTCCGAAATACCCAAACCGGATTTTGACGAGATTTCCTGTGTCTGATATTTACCACCCCATTCTTCAACGAGCATGTTCATCTGCGACAGTTCTTCCCGCACTTTCTCCGTATTGGCACCCACTTTATCTACCTTGCTGAAGGCAAAGACAATCGGCACCCCGGCGACCTGCGCGTGGTTGATAGCCTCGCGGGTTTGTGGCATGACGCTGTCGTCCGCAGCAATAACGATGATAACAATATCGGTTACCTGCGCACCCCGTGCCCGCATGGCCGTAAAGGCTTCGTGACCCGGCGTATCGAGGAACGTAATCATGCGGTCGTCCGTGGTTTTTACGCTGTAGGCACCAATGTGCTGCGTAATCCCACCGGCTTCCCCGGCCGCAACGCGCGTCCGGCGGATGTAGTCAAGCAGCGAGGTTTTCCCGTGATCGACGTGACCCATGATGGTTACAATCGGCGCGCGGTGAACCAGATCTTCTTCGTTATCCGGTTCATCGACCAGACCCGATTCGATCTCTTCTTCGGCGGACACAAACTGCACTTCGTAATCGAACTCATCGGCAATGACCGTAATCGCTTCGGCATCGAGACGCTGGTTGATGGATACAAACATCCCCAGGCTCATACAGGTGGCAATCACTTCGTTGACCGACACATCCATCAGCGACGCAAGGTCGTTCGCGGATACGAATTCGGTTACTTTCAGGATTTTTGCTTCTTCGTTCTCCTGGTCGATCCGTTCGCGTTCGCGTTCGGCGCGTTCCTGGCGACGATCCCGGCGACGGTCAGCACCCCGATTCGGTTTGTTACCGGTCATCCGGGCCTGTGTTGCCTTGATCGAATCTTTTACTTCGCGTTGGGTTGGCTCTTCCCGGCGGTCACGTGTACCGCCCCGGGCTCCGGCTTTCCCTTTATTGGCAGCTCCGGCACCCGTACCTGTTCCGGTGGCTGGCTTGTTGGCCTGACCCGGTGGTTGGTTGCGGTTGGTAGGTGCGTTTGCATCACGAGTGCGCGGTGCGCCACCCTGACCTTGTGGTTGGGTTGCTCCGCCGGTTGCGGGGGCACCACCGACCGGGTCACGGCGCAGGCGTTTGCGTTTGCGTTTTTTATCCCGTTCGTCGGTTGACGCGACCGGGCCATTTTGTTTCTTCGAGCGTTCGGAAGGCAGTTCGATGGTTCCCAAAACCGTCAGACCACGCAGTTGTTCACCACGGGCGCGGATGGTTTCAATAGGCTCATCGACTGGCAGATCAACGACGGGTTCTGGCTGAACCGGTGTTTCTTCCATCCGGGGCGTAACGGGCCGTGGCTCTACAGGACGCGGAGGCTGTTGGCCCCGGTTGTCCTGTGGACGGTTCCGGTCACGATCGGATGGGCGATTGCCACCCTGTCCCTGGCCTGGAATACCGGCACGGTTTTGATCACCGCGCTGTCCATCCGGTCGGGGACCCACATTCCGCTGGTCATTCCGGTTGGGTTGTTGTCCGGACCGGTTATCGGGCCGCTGGCCATCCGGCCGGGGACCCGTATTCCGTTGGTCATTTCGGTTGGGCTGTTGCTGCCGCGCATTCGGGTCGTTGGGCCGTTGCGAGGGCTGCGGAGAGGGTTTCCTCTCCAGGTCGATTTTACCCAAAACCGTCAATCCCGGCAAGCGGGGACTGGAAATTTCCGGCTGGGCGGGTTCTTTACTTTCCGGTGAGGTCACTTGCGGACGATTTTCAACCTGAGGGGTTTCGATTGGGCGTGGGGGCTCAACCGGTGTTGGTGCCACAGGCTGAATAGGTTCCGGTTTATTCTCTATAACGGGTACAGGAGCCACTGCTTCCGGTTTAGGGGCAGGTGCCGGTGTCGGCGCAGGAGGAGTTTCCTTTGGTTCCACCGGTGCGGGCTGCTGACGGGCTTCAACAGGAGCTGGCTGGGGCGGAGCCACAGGTGCCGGCGCCGGTTCTGGCTTGGGCTGGCTCGGCTCGGGGGCCTTTTCTGCTACAACGGGTTCTGGTTGGGTAACCGGCTGCGGTTTCGGAGTTACCGGCGCTTCCTGTACAGGGGCAGGTTTGGGAACAACCGGGTTGGCAACAGGCTGAGGTGGCACCGGCTGGGAAGGCCGGGCGGGTTCGCTGCGGAAATATTGCGGCAAATCATCATCTTCCCGACGTTTGGGTTCGGGCACAAAAGTCTCTGAAGCTGGTTTGCGAACAGCTCCACCATTCAACAGTTCAGTATTACCGAATTCTTTCGCCAAGATTTCCACTTGATCCGTAGAAATCTTGCCGTTAGGGTTACTATCAACCTTAATCCCTTTGGCAGAAAGACGACTCACCACAGTAGACGAACCTACTCCGAGTATTTTTGCCACTTGGCTAAGGCGCATGGATTTATCTTCTGCCATACAAATGGTTTAGAATGAAAAAAGCATTTTAATGATACACTATGTATGATGAACGATGAATGGATCGACTTAATTCATCGTTCATCCTCAATAGTTCATCATTTTACTCAAATTCCTGGCGCAAAATGGCCAGAATCTCTTCAACTGTATCTTCTTCCAGATCCGTCATCCGGACAAGTTCTTCTTTCGAACGGGCCAGCACGCTCTTGGCGGTGTCCAACCCAACCCGGCGCAGTTCCTCGATCATCCAGTTGTCGATCTCGTCATTGAATTCGGACAAATCAACATCCTCATCGTCTTCCTGCCCTTCGACATCCCGGAACACGTCGATCTCCATACCCACCAGCCGACCGGCCAGTTTGATATTCTGACCGCCTTTTCCGATGGCCAGTGAAACCTGATCGGGTTTCAGGAAAACCGATACGCGTTTGGCTTCGCGGTCAACGGTCATCGTACTGATTTTGGCCGGACTCAACGCCCGGCTGATCAGCAGCTCAAAGTTGTCGGTATAGTTGATAACGTCAATATTCTCGTTACCCAGTTCCCGAACAATGCTGTGAATCCGCGATCCTTTCATCCCGACGCAGGCACCCACCGGATCAATCCGGTCGTCGTACGATTCCACGGCGACTTTGGCCCGCTCACCTGGTTCGCGAACGATCCGGCGAATGGAAATCAGTCCGTCGTAAATCTCCGGAATTTCGTTCTCAAACAGGCGCTCCAGAAAAACCGGCGATGTCCGGGACAAAACGATCTTGGGCGTGCCATTGATCATTTCAACGCGGTGGACGACGGCTTTGGTGGTTTCTCCTTTCCGATACCGATCTTTCGGAATCTGCTCGCTTTTGGGAAGGCTGATTTCATTGCCTTCATTGTCGAGCAAAATTACTTCATTTTTAAGCAATTGGTAAACTTCTGCGTTCAGTAAATCACCAACCTGGTTTTTATATTTATCGTAAAGGATCTCTTTCTCCAGATCTTTGATCTTCTGAATCAACGTTTGGCGGGCGGTTTGCACAACCCGGCGACCAAAATCCTCCAGTTTTACTTCTTCGGCTACTTCTTCACCCACTTCAAAGTCGGCCTGAATCTTGCGGGCTTCTGCCAGCGGGATTTTGTCATAATCCCAGATGTCTTCCGAATTGTCATCCACAATCTCGCGGGTGCGCCACATTTCGAGGTCACCGCTTTCGGCGTTGATGATAACGTCAAAGTTTTCGTCAGTGCCGTATTTCTTGCGAATCATCGTCCGGAATACATCTTCCAGAATTTTGATCATGGTCGGGCGGTCGATATTTTTCGACCGTGCAAACTCTGCAAACGACTCAATGAGTACTCCGCTATCCATAATTTCAGTTCTCAGTTTTCAGTGTAGGGATTCAGTTATAGGTTTCCAGTCAGAATAAACAGAAACTACGAACTGAAAACGCGACTTAGAAACCGACCTTCCTTTATTTAAATGAAACTTGTATTGTGCTCTTCTTTATTTCGGTAAACGGGATGGCCGTCGGTTCGATCGGAGGATCGTTTTTCTTCGGTTTTTTGAGCGGTATTTCGGTGATCACAATGTGATCGTCTCCGATGCTCTCCAGCTTCCCTTTCCGAATCTGACCGTCGTTCAGCAACACTTCCACCTCACGACCTACGTTTTTCAGATACTGCCGTCTCAACACCAGGGGTTCATCCACACCCGGCGATGATACTTCCAGGGTAAATGCCTGTCCGTCAAATACTTCCAACTCTTCCAGTTGGTTGCCCAACTGACGGCTGATTCCCGCGCATTCCTCAATAGTGATTCCGGTATCGCTATCCAGCAAGACGGTTATTTTAGCACGAGTACGGGAAGGGGATACCTGAATGCCAACGATAAAATACTGATCTTCGTTCAGATACGGCTGTAACAGTTCGTTGACTTTCGCCTTTACATCCATAAATTAACAAAAAAGGGAGTCGAAAACTCCCTGCCATGCACAAATGCTGATAAGTGGTGCAAAGATAAGTATTTTATGAATTGTTTCCCAATCAAATTGCCGAACTGCCTCTAACAATTTTTACGGCTGATTAAACGGGCTATTTTCCGAACAAACGTTTGTAACTTTGTACTCCTACGCCCTACATCTGTCGTTACTGAAAAAAGGCGGTCTGCGTGACCCGCACCCATCTGATTCGTTCGTATGAAATTTTCGCTTAGGCTTGGCGTACTGGTTTCTTCGTTTTTTTCGTCGCTGCTCTGGTCGCTGAACCTGTTGTTGTTTCTGTATACACTGCTGGTTTATTACCTGCTCTACGAAGTGCCGATTGGACACTGGACCGCCAGTATCCTGATGATTTCATTGCCCGTCGCCTGGGCCTGCAATCTGTTTTTTATCCTCTTTTGGGTATTGGTTCGCCCCTGGCGGGCCGTGCTGCCCGTGTTGACGATGCTGATCGGTATTCCGTTCTGGCGACGCACCCTGACGTATAGCCAACCGGGCAGCAACAGTGAGAAACGTCCGATGCTGCAGGTCATGAGCTATAACGCGATGGGATTCAATAAATATGACATCGTGGATACCCAGCGCCCCGACGATGCCAACAAGATGATTGAATGGGTCCTGAAAGAACCATCGGACGTGAAGTGTTTCCAGGAGTTTTACAACGATAATAGTTCGGTCGTCTTCAAAACCATCCGGCGGCTGGAGAAAGCCGGGTATCCGTATTATGCCGTGCTGCATCCGCCGGAGCGGGAGGGGCCGGGGAAGTTTTTCGGCGTGGCGGTTTTTTCGCGCTACCCCATCGTGAAGCGGGGTGACGAGGTTTTCGATAATTTCAACGGTTTGGTTTGGGCGGATGTCAAGGTGGGAGCCGACACCGTCAGGGTAATCAGTGTCCACATGCAGTCGATGGGCATTCGGGTGGGTGGAATGCTGGATCAAACGGAGACCAACCGGGTCAAAAGCAACACGCGGACGGTTTTACGGCAGCTCCGGCAGGGCCTGACCCTGCGCCGAAACCAGATTGTCAGGGTTGAGGAGTTTTACCGAAACAGCCCGCATCCCATTATCATCTGTGGCGATTTTAACGACACGCCCTACAGTTATACGTACGGAAAACTGCGTCGGCTGCTCCGGAATGCCTTCGAAGATGCGGGGCGCGGATTTGGTTTCAGTTACAACAAGGCCCCCGGTTTTCTGCGCATCGACAACCAGTTCTACAACGCCCGGTTTCTGGAACCGCTCAACTACGTGACCTACCGCGACGTCAAATTCTCCGACCATTACCCCATTATGGCCCAATACGCCATCAAACCGCGCGAAATCAGCAAAGACCGGACGCCCCGAACCCACGTAGAGTTTGATTTCTAAGGATGGGCGTCGACCCAGACCTGGCCGTCTTCAAAAATCTCCTTTTTCCAGATCGGAACCTGTTGCTTGAGGGTGTCGATGATGTAGCGGCAGGCATCGAATGAATCGGCCCGGTGGGGCGTGGCCACGGCAATCAAAACCGCGATGTCACCAATGGCCAGATTACCTTTGCGGTGAATGATCGTATACTTCCGGACATCCCAGCGTCGGCAGGCTTCGTCGGCAATTTCCTGCATCTTGGTTAAGGCCATGCGGTCATACGCTTCGTATTCCAGCCGCTCGACCGCGCGTTCGTCGGTGCTGTCGCGAACCGTTCCGAAGAAAAATGTAATGGCCCCGGCCGCATCCGTCGAAACGTATCGGTAAGCCGCATTCATATCGATGGGATCAGTCGTAATCGAAACCATAAGGAAATGATGGATGATGAACGATGAGTTATGAATGATGGACGATGGACGATGGCGTTAGTCCATTCATCGTTCATCATCCATCATTCTATTTTCAGCCTCCGCTGACGGGCGGGATGAGGGCGATTTCATCGTTGGGATGTAACGGTTGATCCGCTTCGGCGTATTCGCCGTTGACGGCCACCAGCAACGAACGCAGACCAGTCAGGGCGGGGTATTGCTCTTTCAGATTACTCAATAATTCACCCACCTGGCCGGGTTGGGGCAGGTCAAGCGTGAGGGCCGAAGAGCCGACAATCTCGCGGGTGATGCCAAAAAGCTGAACAGAAATTCGATTGCTCATGCCCAAAGATACAAAACAGAATGCGGGTTTGGAAATGGCAAAACCGCTTACCGAAGTTCGAACAGCAGAACCACCTCGCCCCCCAACTCGATCTGATCGCCATGCTGAAGCGGATAGCCCATCCCGGCAATATCGGCCCGTTCGATGGTGTTGTCGGGGTGCATGATTTTCGTCTTGTTGCCGCTGGCAGGCAACCCTCCCGGATCGACCAGCAGGGCGTATTGTTTTTGCCCGGAATCATACCGGATCGTGGCATGCGCCCGGCTAACGGCCCCATTTCCCGCCCCTTTGTCCGGATCAAAACCGGCATCGTCGTCGTTGAGAATCACAATGTCGTTGGTTCGCACCCGGCCCGAGTTGGTTTGGGCGGTATGCCCGCGACCGATGCAAAACGTGCCTTTCCGGGACGAATCGAGGAGATACTCTGCCTGCTCCGTCTGGCCCACCAGGGTCACAATGCGGGCCAGCAGCGGGGTGGCGTCGGGCTTCGATTGATCCTCGACAAGCAAACCCAGGTTGCTTTCCCGGTAGGTGGTGGCTGGCCATTCATCCGCAAAAAGCGCATAGTCAAACCGCCAATTTTTGGGCAAAACAATGTAATTGTCGGCCAGCAGGCGGTTTAATTCCCGCTGGAACTTCCCCGGCTGGTTGGTCCACAAAACCACGCGGTAGAGTTCTTCTTCCTCCGGGGTTGGACAAAAAATCACAAGCCTAAGTCCCACGGGAGCGGTTTCCGGCTCGTTCTGGTAAGCCCGCAGTTTGTTGATCACAAACCGGATGAGCTGATCCCGTCGCGGAGCAGCCGGGGGTGGCCCGGAGGGAGCCGGTTTGGGGATAACAGGGACCGGTTCTGTGCGCTTGGCAACCTCCGCCGGACGCTCCGCAGCGGCTGGCGGTTCTGCCGGTGTAAATCCGAATAGTTTCTTTACTGTGTCCAGGATGCTCATAAAAAAGGGCGGTTTGGGGTTAAAAACTACCCAGATACCGGCGTTGTTTTAAAATGGGCGCCACGACGGTATTGGCTAAGTTGACCGCATCGGCGGAGGATTTTCCCAACTCAATGCGCACCGTCACCACGGTATTCGACCGGCCGTCGGGTGTGGGTGCAAAAAAGACGTACCAGCCGTCATTTTCCTGAACACCCTGCACAATCCGTTCGGGCGTACCGGTTTTGCCCGCCACCCGCGCCAGGTTGATTTTGTTGCGCCCCGCCGGGTTCGACTGTTCGATCATGAATTCCTTTAATTGCTCCGCGTAATCGGAACTTCGGGCTACGGGTTTGCCGGTTCCAACCGGCTGCGTTTGCCCCGCTTTGGCCACCACGTAGCGCGAGGGCTGCAAAACGCCTTTGTTGGCAATCGCTCCCGCCATCCGGGCCAGGGCTGCGGGCGTGGTGCTCAGTTGCCCCTGCCCCCAGGCCAGTCCCGAAAACTCACCGCGGTACCGTCTCGGATACTGCAAACTTTGGTAGAGCTTCCGGCGAACCACAAACGAAGAATCGCGCCAGTGTTTCTGGATCTGAACGCGCTCGGCCTCGGTGTGCGTATCCGAAAAGGAGTAGCCGCCGATGTAATCGACATTCATCCCCGTGGCTAAATACAGATCAGCCATTTCTTTGTCGAGGGCCTGGTCGTTTGCCAGCCGGATAAAATAGACGTTACTCGACCGGACTATCGCCTTTCGCATATCGACGGATTCCCCGCAGGGCTCCGATTCCCGCTCGCCCCGCCGGATGATTTCCTGGCACGAAATGGAATACCGAACCGCCGACGCCGGCGACCCCAGTTTGTTAAAGGCCGCCATCGCCGTCAGAATTTTCGCTGTCGAACCGGGGGCGGTCGGAAAGGTCATGCCTAAATCCCGTTCCGTCACCAGATACGGCAGTTGCAGCCGCTCCCGATCCGACAAGAGCATGGCTTCCGGGGTTTTTAGATTGGGTAAAGGGTGCATGGCCGACGCCAATACGTCGCCCGAAGCCGCATCCAATACCACCACCGAAAGCCGCTTGTCCCGGTATTCGGATTGAGCCAGTGACTTTTGCAACGCCACCTGAAGATCCGCATCGACGCTCAGAAACAGATCCCGGTTTTTGGATTTTCGATTAGCGACCTCCCGGCTATCGACCCCCGCCCGCAAAGCCGGTGCCAGTTCCCGGTAATCGTAAACCGACAGCGTCCGGGTTTGCTCGACCGTTGGACTGAAACGGTCGGCCCGGTAGTGGGTGGCCACAAGATTGGTTTTGCGGGGGCGGCTGTTGAAACCGCGCAACTCGCTGAAGTGGGTGGCTTCGGCATAATACCCGTTGCTCTGTCCCCAAAATAGTTGCGTATTCAGATCACCCGTCCAGAAAAACAGGTGTTCGCCGAAGGGATAATACCTTTGCAACCGTTTTTGACTCATGGCCCGGATTTGATCCGACTCCAGCCCGCTTTTTTTCAGCCGGGACAATTGCCGGGTAACCCGATCCGGCGAACTCGTGGCCAGCACCAGGCCCTTTCGGTCGTAAATCGTGCCCGAAGCCAGAACACGCGTCAGCCGCTCAATCCGGGGATTGTAGCTGTAAATGGGGTCGCCGTTGCGGGTGATGACCCGGGCGGGCCGTACAATATACTCGTTTCCGCGCCAGCCCACGATCGGCAGCAACCGGCCAATCAGAACCGCTACGCCCAGCAGAAAACCGGCAATACCGGCCATCAGCACCACATCGTAGTTTTTTTCCAGGTATTCACGCTGCTCGGCCTGACCGGGTCGGTGCGCCACGCTGAACACAACGCCCATCGCCATGAGGTTGACGATGAGCGAAATTTTTCCGTAACTCAGAAACGGTACGCTAATGCCGGTCAGGGGCAGTAGCCCGATGGAGCCGCTGGCAATGATCAGAAACTGCACCCCCGTTGCGATGGCAATACCGGCGACCAGAAAGAAGCTGAACGGCTGACCCGCCCGGCGGGCGTGCAGGAAAGTCCGGTGCAGCAGAAGGCCCATCAGTAGAAATACCGCAATGACCCCTAATCCGCCCAACTCTTCGCCCACACTGGGCAGAATCATGTCGGTGTGGGCGGCTGGCATCGCATTCGCGAAGCCTTTGCCCAGACCCTGTCCCGTCCAGCCGCCCGAAGCCAGTGTCCAGAAACTATGGGCCAGGTGATCACCGCCGTACACGTCGTTGTTCCAGGGACTCAGCCAGATCGCTTTGCGGTCGGCCAGGCGGCTCCCCACAAAGGGCAACTGATCGCCAAAGGCGAACATTGCGATTACCATCAGCAGCAGAACCGGCGCTTCCGTCAGCAAAGCGGCCCAACCCAGGGCGGTTTTGGAACGGGCCTCTCCCCGCCAGAACAGATAACCCATCAGCACTACCAGACTGAGAAGGGTGGCGATCCAGCCCGGCAAAAACCACAGGGCAATGCCATAGCCGACTCCTGTCGCAAGTGTCAGCGGCAGGTTGCCCCGGGCAATGCTGTAAAACAGCAAAAATGTGAAGCAGACGACCAGCGCGGGACCCATGTCGCCCAGCAGGAGGTAGAGTAGCATGAGCAGACCGGCACCGGCCAGCGCGCCAAAGCTCACCGCAAACCGCCAGCGCAAATCCGGGAGTTGCCGGATCTGTTGTTCATTCGCAGCAAAAAAACCGGCAAAGAAAACCAGCAATAGGTATTTGGTGATTTCGCTGGGTTGAAACGTCAGTCCCAAAACCGACAGGTTCACGCGGACGCCACTGCCTTCCGGCCCCGAACCGATGAACAACGTCAGGGCGGCAAGACCGAGGGCGAGTACCAGCCACGTCCAGCCCGATAAACGGACGGAAGAGCGGTTAAAAAACGTAAACAACCAATCAAACCGCCAGTCGGCATACAGACGACCGATGTTGATCTGGGACACGATGAGCAAACCGAACAGCCCAGCCGCCACGCCCTGCAAGGTTTGCCAGGCATATAAGGTGTCCTGCAACGGGTCCTGAATGGCTAACAGTGTCAGGACGGAAATACCGGTGAGCAACATCAGAACCGACAGCAGCAGCGGATCGGGGGAAAATCGTCGGATCGACCAGACGCCCTGCACGGCCCAGAAAGCCCCGATAAACAGCACGACGATGAGCCAGAATTGCACGGTAAAAGCCGTTGGCGTGCGAACGATAAATGCATGATCCGACTTGAGTTGTCCGTAAACGACGGAGCCGATGAGTCGCAGTTGGTGGGGCCGGGCTGTAAAGGTATAGGACTGATCGCTGGTCAGTTGACTCGTTCCCCGGCGGCTGCCGAACTCAAAACCGGGTTTGAGGGCGACGACGCTGTAGCCTAGATCCGTTGTCAGGCCGGTGAACGAAAACCGCCCCCCGGCATCGGTGCGGGCGTAGGTAAACTGGTTGGGAAGCGTGTCCGGCTGGGCGGTGGCGGGGTGGCGTTTGAGTTGCACCAGCACATTCGCCACCGGTTGCTCCGTTTCCGTAAGCGCAACCTGTCCCGAAATGGTGGCCGTTCCGCTCCCCGCGCTCACGGTGGCCGGATACGGTTTCGGATTATTGAGTTCGCGGACGTACAGGATGGAGTCGAAGCCCATTTGCTGGCGGGACAGTTGCAGGCGGTTTTGAAAATCCGCTCCGCCAATCCGGCTGCGCCACGCCACCGGTGCCCGGATCGAAAACTGCCGTTTGTTGATGGCTCCCAGGTTGTCGGGGGAGCCATTTGCGCCGAGTTTAGCGGCCAGGGAGTCGGCCACCAGCGTCCGGTCGGCCGGATCGCTGTAGTAATTACCGCTGTTGAGTAAACGCTGGATCGGTGTGGATTTCAAACCGGGTTGCAGCGTGATGGCCTGCCCGTTGGCGAGGGCTTCTTTCGCCTGATTCAAACCGGGAAGCAGGTTGATGTACAAACGCACAAACAGCAGAAGCAGCATGACGGATGCTCCCAGCAAATACAAACGACCAGACGATACAGACGTACCTTTCATGCAATGGGTTGAGTAGTTAATTTCCCGTCTTCGTGGTGTCAACGACGGTTTTCGATGAATCCGGGGGCGATGCCGGAACGGTCGGAATTTCGGGTTCCGTCGTTGTTGCCGGACTGCTGTCCGATTGGGTCGAATCGGTGGTGCTTTCGATAAAACCATCCGACGGCGTCGTTGCGGTATCCTCAACCATCTCGCCTTGTGTTTCCGACGCGTTGGAGTCGGTTTCCATCCGCGTCGAATCCGGTGCCGCCGTTGTGTTGAGGTTGGTTTCCTTCGCCTGGTACGTATAAAAAACCGCCAAACCGATCAGAATAACGGCCAGAATGCCCAGACCGATGTACCAGCCCGTCTGGCGGTTCGCGGGTTCTTCTTCCGGTTCTTCGGGCAACTCCAGTTGCGGCAGCGGTTCGGAGGCCACCAACGTGCGCGACGACACCGGCCCCCGGCGATCGTTTGACCGGCCGACCTGCAACTGCTCCACATTCGCCTGGCCGAACAGCAACACCAGTTCATTGACATCACTCAGCCGTTCCGCCGGGTTTTTGGTAAGCATCCAGTCGAGGAGTGTGTTGAGGCTGGGCGGCATGAACTGCCCCGTCGGCAACACCAAAGCCGGCGGGGGCGTGCGCAACACCTGCCCCATAAAGGTGGCGATACCGGCGTTATCGGCCATCGAAAAAGGCACCCGGCCCGAGAGACATTCGTACAACACGACGCCCAGCGAATAGTAATCCGTCGCCACATCTACGCCCCGGGGATTGTCGAACTGCTCGGGGGACGCGTATTCGTATGTCATCAGCGACTGTCCCGTCATGGTTTGCGACTGTTCGCGCAGCCGGGCCACGCCGAAATCCGTCAGCAAAAAATGCAGTTCACCACTGGGCAGGAGTCGAAAAAGGATGTTCTCCGGTTTCAGGTCGCGGTGGATAATGCCCTGCGGATGAATGGCTTTGAAGGCTTCGGCCATTTGCAGACCCAGCCGGATGACGGTCGGTATTTCGAGATGTCCTTTTTCCGCCAGGAGCGTCCGCAGGTTGCCGCCCTCGATCCATTCCATGACGATGAAGGGCATGGGCATGTCGAGTTGAACCTCTCGCACGCGCACCACGTTCGGGTGGCGGATGTCGGTCATCAACTGCGATTCGAGCCGAAACCGCCGGAGCGTTTCGGCGTCGGTGTTGAGGGTAAAATGTTTAATCGCCACCAAATCACCCGTTGCCAGGTGACGGGCCTTCAGAACGCGGGCGTTCGAGCGGCCCAGTTCGCCGATAATTTCATAACCCGGAAAATGCGTATTGACGCTTACGGTTGGCATGAGTCGATTAAAGTAACGAGTCGGTTTTGACGGGCATCACCTGCATCAGGGAGTCCAGATTCCTGGGCAAATCATACTTCAATATCTTGCAACTGATTCGAATGCCCCGGTCACTGTCCGGAGCCGGTCGAACGGGAGATGAATTGGGCTTTACATTCATAAAAAACATCTTCTCGGTTTTGTAAAGACCGCCTTTCTCCTTGAAATAACTCACCTGAACCGCCACCGCCGGAAAGGGAATTGCGCTGGGATTGTTGAGTTGAATCTGCGCTTTTTTGATCCCGCCGAAGAAACCGACTTTAAAATCAAGGGGCTCCACGGTCAGGGTTTTTCCGGCCGCCAGAACCTGCTCCCGGAACTGTTCCCGTCGCCGGGCTTCTTCCGCCAGCCGCAGGCTTACCGTGTCTTCTTCTTGTTCCAGATCTTCCGGCACATCTGTCCCCGCAGTCTGATCTCTTGACGTATTGGTCGTATCGTTTGGGGCCACCACGCTGGCGATGGGTTTCGTTCCAAAATCGGTAAGGACGTAATACAGCCCCGCTCCGCCCGCCAGCATCACCAGCACGAGAGCCGCCAGTTTTAAACTTTTGCCCGACGACTTGCTCCGGGGCGGTTTAGTCGGTTCGGGTTTCACAACAACCGGATCGGGCGAAGGACCCCTGGCTGCTTCGGGCTCTGGCTTCGCCGGATTCTGAAGCGTAACCCGTGTCAATGGAGCGGTTTTAGGGCTGGTTCGACCGGCCTGTAAATAATTTAGTTCGGCCCGTTTCAGCAACCACGTCAGTTCGTCTGGATCGTTCAGGCGTTCACTGGCTTTCTTTTTCAATAAACCCTCCAGAAGCTCCGCGAACAGACCCAGGGTTTGGTCCTGGCTGGTCACGGTCAGGGCGGGTGGCGCTTCGGTCAGCACTTTGTTCATAAACGTCACGATGCCCGAATGATCGTCCAACGCAAACGGGACGCTTCCGTGCAGGCATTCGTACAGAACGACGCCCAGCGAATAATAATCCGTGGCCGTTCCGACGCCTTTCGGGTCGTTAAACTGTTCGGGTGACGCATATTCGTACGTCATCAGCGATTGCCCCGTCAGCGTGCTCGATTGTTCGTGGAGCCGGGCAATCCCGAAATCCGTCAGCAAAAAATGCAGTTCACCACTGGGCAGCGGGCGGAAAAGGATATTTTCCGGTTTCACATCCCGGTGAATGATGCCCTGCGGATGAATCGCCTTGAAAGCACTGGCCATTTGCAGCCCCAGCCGGATGGTGGTCGATACGTCGATGCGTTGCTGACCGGTAATGAGCTGTTTCAAGCTCCCGCCTTCGATCAGTTCCATCACGATGTAAGGCAGTTCGGCTTCCAGTTGCACCTCCCGAACCTTGACCACGTTGGGGTGGGCGATGCTGGTCATGATGGCCGATTCCCGCTGAAACCGCCGGAGCGTTTCGGCATCGGTGTTGAGCGCAAAGTGCTTGATGGCCACCAGATCGCCCGTAGCCAGGTGACGCGCCTTAAGAATCCGGGCGTTGCTGCGGCCCAGTTCACTCAGCACTTCGTAGCCGGGAAACCGTGTATCAAACCGAGTGGTAGACATCAGCGAGGGCGTGTTTTGGATGAATCAGTCTGGTTCTGCAAGGTAACCACAATAACGGCATCGCGGAAGGTTTCCTGTCCGATAACGGCCTGAACGGGCTGGCTCACGTTGCGAAACGACACCTTCGATAGATGCAGCCGCGTTCCGGGACTGGTCTCAATCCCGGTTTTAAAACCGCTAATGACCAGGTTTTGAAGCGCCACCGGCCCCGAGCGGGTGATCCGTAATGCCACCTGCGCCTGTGCCGTATCGGCGGGCACGAAAACCGTCAGTCCGGTTGCGCCCACAATGTTTTGTAGCGAGTCGGTGAGCAGCAGGGGCTGCGTGAGCCGAACCGTATCTGCGGGCAGCGTTAGCCGGTGATTGCTGCTGCGATACGCCGTCTGCAACAGGGAATCAAAGCGAGAAACCGTTGGCGCGATAGCCTGCGTCGAATCAGCCGGATCGCTGACCGTCGGTGGACTGCCGGAAACCAACGGATCGGATTGGCTGGGACCCTGGTTTTGATACCAAACCAGTCCCGCAATGGTTCCTGCCAGCACCAGCCCGATCAGAATCCAGAAACCCGTCAGGCCCCGTTTGGCCGGTTCGGTCTTTCCCGAAGTCGTTTTTGGACTAATGGCCGGAGCCGGTTTTGACGACGGTTTCAACGGCAACGTCTGGTCGGTAGAGTTGGCAACCACCGGTTGCGGGGTGGCTGGCGTCGTGTTTCGGGCCAGAACGACGGTAATGTTGTCGTTGCCGCCTTGTTTATTGGCGAGCCCAATCAACTCGGTTACCTGTTTTTCAAGGGAAAGGTTTTGATCCAGAACGCTCCGGATTTGGGCCTGCGTAATCATATCGGTCAGGCCGTCGCTGCAAAGCAGCAGCAAATCGCCCGGCAGAAAGTCCGTTTCGCCCGATTCCAGGAAGTCCGGATCATCGACCCGGTGCGCCATCGACCCCACTTCGCGCAGAATTTCGTTTCGTCGCGGGTGTTGCATGGCTTCGGCTTCCGTCAGTTCGTTGGCATCTTCCCGAACGCCCACCATCGAGTGATCGTGGGTGAGCTTTTCGAGGACGCCCCGGCGGTACCGGTACAGGCGCGTATCGCCCACATGGACAAAATACAGTTTTTGGGTGCGGCTATCGGCCACCGCCGTCGTCAATACACAACACATCTGCGCCAGTTGGAGATTCTGCTCGCGCTGCGTATTGATCTGGTTGTTGGCAAACACGACGGCTTCGCGCAGCATCGACAGTGGATCGCCGTTGGGCGTCGCCATATACTGTTCGATCGACTCCTTCGCGATGGCCGCAGCCCGGTCGCCCCCGGCATAACCGCCCACGCCGTCGATGGCTGCCAGCAACGCGCTGGATTCCGACCAGATCGTCGAGCAGATGAACGTATCCTGGTTATTTTTTCGGCGTTGGCCTACATCGGTCTGACCGGCAATGAGAAACGGATTCATTGAGCAAGGGAACGTGATAAAGGAAACAGTTCTACTGAATAGAACCGCTGGCAGCGCATTCTGTTGGCTTTATCGGGGTAAATCCTGAAAATGCCGCACTACCAACACCAGTACAAACAGCAGCAGCAACACGACAAACAGCGCATCAATCATGGCGTTGAAAGGTTAGGGTGACCATGCTATTGAGCAGAATCTGAGCCTGATCCGGCAGCGCGTACCACTGCGGACTGGCGGGTTCGCTGCGCGGAATAAGCTGTTCGTTCACCCGGGTTTCGTTGCGGCTGAACGACGCAATCTGAAAAGCGTGCATCTCGTCGTTGTAGCGAATCCGGGCGTGCGGGTTCGAGACGTAAGCCGATTCGAGCAAAAGATAGTTGGGAAAATGCTGGTTATCGGGTTCCTTCCGCGCCACCACGATTTCCCGGTCGCGCATCAGGTACGAATCCTCCTTGTTCAATTCCGCAATGTAGTGGTTGATCTGGGCCAGTCCAGCCCCCAGACTGCGGGGCAATCCCGGTGCATGGCGGGTCGCGGGGGCTCCGGCCGGTGGTCGTGGGGTGATTGGTGCCGGTGTCGAAAACGCAAACTTCACGACAAACGCCCCCGGCTCCCGAAAGTCGATGTGCTGGAAGGTGTTCGGGTCGATGTCCACTTTCTCAAACCGGTTGGTCTGTTTGACCCGGCGCGTGACGTGAATCCGGTCGGGTGATTGCGTCGGGTCATTTCCGGGCAAAATTCCGGTCAGGGCACCCACCACTTTCACATCAGTTGGCGTAACCGGTTCTCCGCCAAATTCACGGCCGCCCCCAAACTTGAAAAACCAGTTGGCGGCCACCGGCACCACGCGTTCGTAGTTGGTTTTCTCCGACTCAATGAAAGTCGTAAAGGCATTCACGGCTTCGTTGACAATCACCGGGAACGCATTCTGGCGCGCTTCGTAGGTGTCGGGATGCAGGATAATCAAAAAATGGGCATTGAAAAGCATGCTTTTTCCGACGGATTCCCGCGGCACGGAATCCTGAAACGACGCCACCAGCTCGTTCAGAATGCGCGTATTGGAAACGGTAGCAACCGGATTGGTTTTGGGCTGACTGGAGGACGGCACCAGAAGATTCCCTAATTTATTAAGCCAGTTGCTGGGCTGATCTGCCATGAATGAATTCCGTTAGGATGGTATTGTCTCTTTAACGCTGAATGTAAAAGATTTCTTTTGATGGATCAAGAAGTTCCTGCGTCCGGTTTGGAGTAGGTTATACCGGTTCCAGCCCTTTTCCGTTCAGATTTATAGTTTTTACAAAATAAGTCTGATATTTGATGCCCGGTTTTCTCGTCGAACTCGACGAACGGCAGCCGGTTTATAAACCCCGATACCTTCTAAACGTTCGTATGAAACAATTCTTTCTCTCCGCCGTCCTGCTGGGGATGCTCGTCGGCTGTAATAACTCCCAAAAACAACAAGAATCGTCAACCATGTCGGATAGTACAAGCACAGCGGCCGCTGATTCAGCCAGCGGTTTGCCTGATCGCTCGCGTTTTCAGAAAGACGTCGAAGGGAAACAGGCTGATTTATTTGTTTTGACCAATGCCAGCGGAATGAAAGTCGCCATCACGAACTACGGCGGCCGCATTGTTAGCATCCTGGTGCCGGATAAAACCGGTAAACTGCTGGATGTGAACCTGGGCCACAGCAGCATCGATGACTACCTGGAAAACGAATCCTTTTTCGGGACGCTGGTGGGGCGGTATGGCAACCGGATCGGAAAAGGGAAGTTTACGCTCGACGGCAAAACGTACCAACTCGCCACCAACAACGGCCCCAACTCGCTGCACGGCGGTAAAAAAGGCTTCAACGCCAAGATGTGGGATGCCACGCCGGTGGGGACCAACGGCCTGAAACTGCACTACGTTTCGCCGGATGGGGAAGAAAATTATCCGGGAACGCTGACCGTCGATGTGACGTATACGCTGACCGACGATAACGGCATCAAGATTGACTATCAGGCGACTACCGATAAAAGCACGGTGGTGAACCTGACGAACCACGCCTATTTCAACCTGAACGGCGAAGGTTCCGGCTCCGTGGCCGACCATCTGGTGGAAATCAAAGCCGACCGCTACACACCGGTGGACGCGACCCTGATTCCGACGGGCGAACTGGCTCCGGTGGATGGAACGCCGTTCGATTTGCGGAAACCGGTTGCCATTGGCGAACGCCAGGATGCCGACCACCCGCAGATTAAAAATGGGGGCGGTTTCGACCATAATTTCGTGCTGAACGGCGGACAAACCGCTGAACCACGGCTGATTGCCACAGTGACCTCGCCCAAAACCGGCATCTCGATGGATGTGCTGACGACGGAGCCGGGCGTGCAGTTTTACGGCGGTAACTTCCTGAATGGAAAGCGGATCGGCAAAAGCGGAAAACCGTATGACAAACGGTCGGCCTTCTGTCTGGAAACCCAACACTTTCCCGATTCACCCAATCAGTCCAAGTTTCCACCGACGGTTTTGAAACCGGGTGAAACGTACAAAACCACGACGGAATACCGGTTTTCGGTGAAGTAATTTTTTCTTTTAATGACAAATGTAAAATGGTGAATGCTAAATGTAAAAGTTAGGAGCAGCCAGCCGATCACTTTTACATTTAGCATTCATCATTTTACATTTGATGTTAACAATCCTGATAACTCGTGAAAAATAGAATTCAATTTAAGCTAAAAACCGCCATTCTGGTCCTTCTGACGGTTTTGTCGCTCCAGACAACTGCGCAGCAGTGGACGCCCAAGCAGGCCAACGACTGGTATAAGAGCCAACCCTGGCTGGTGGGGAGTAATTTTATGCCCGCCAGTGCCATCAACCAACTGGAAATGTGGCAGGCCGAAAGCTTTGATCCGAAAACGATCGATAAAGAACTGGGCTACGCCGAGAAGCTGGGCATGAACACAATGCGGGTTTTCTTGCACGATATGGTGTGGCGGCAGGATGCCAAAGGGTTCAAAAACCGCATCGATCAGTTTCTGGCGCTGTGTGCCAAACACAACATCAAACCCATGCTGGTGTTGTTCGACTCGTGCTGGGACCCGCAGCCGAAACTGGGCAAACAACATGCGCCCGTTATGGGGCGGCATAATTCGGGCTGGGTGCAAGGCCCCGGCGCGGCCATTCTGAGCGATAAAAGCAAGTGGGAAGGTCTGCGGAGTTACGTAAAAGACATCGTGGGCTCGTTCCGGGCCGACAAGCGGATTCTGGCGTGGGACATTGTCAATGAACCGGATAACGACAACGCCAACAGCTACGGCCGCAACGGCAAAATCAAAACCGAATTGCCCAACAAAGCCCAACTCGGCACCGAACTGGTGAAGGCCGGTTTTGGCTGGGCGCGGGAAGCCAAACCAACGCAGCCCATTACGTCGGGACCCTGGAAAGGGGATTGGTCGTCGCTCGAAAAAATGGATGACATGAACCGGTTTCTGGTTCAGAATTCCGATGTGATCACTTTCCACAACTACGGAAAACCGGATGATTTCAAAAAGCGGGTAGCGGATCTTAAGAAATTTGGCCGACCCCTGATCTGTACGGAGTACATGGCTCGCCCGGCCGGCAGCACGTTTGAAGGCTCGCTGCCGATTGCCAAAGCCGAGAATGTGGGAATGATGAATTGGGGCTTTGTGTCCGGTAAATCGAACACTATTTATCCGTGGGACTCGTGGCAGAAGCAGTACACCGCCGAGCCACCGGTGTGGTTCCATGACATTTTCCGCGAAAACGGTCAGCCGTACATCCCGGCCGAAACGGCATTTATCAAGAAGATGACTGGGAAGAAGTAATGGTTTTGATGGTTAGATGGTTAAAAAATGGCTGGATGGTTTAGATGGTTAAAAATGGTTAGCAGCAATTCAACCATTTTTAACCATCTAAGCCATCCAGCCATTTCTAAACCCTTCAATCCTTAATTTTCCTGCATTTTCTCACCGGCTTTCTCTACTTTCTTGCCGGTTTTGCGTTTCGCTTCGCGCGCTTTCTGCTTGGTTTCTTTGGCCGTTTCCCGAACCTCATCACCCGCGTCGTCGGCGGCTTTGTCTATTTTCTTACCAGCTTTCTTGGCTTTCCGTTTCGCTTCCTGCTTGGTTTCGCGGGCTTCGTCTCCTACCTCATCGGCGGCTTTTTTCACCGTTTGGCCGGCATGGTGCGCGGTCTCCTTCGCTTCCTCTTTCACTGTCTGCGCATTTGCCGTAAAACCGAATGCGGCAAGCAAAGCAACAATCCACAATTTTTTCATGATGTTGGTTGGAATTATTTTGAATCTCCTCCTATTAACCAGCATCAAAGGGCAATTGTTGGGTAAAAACAGAAAATCCTCCAGGCAAAGGAGGATTTTCTGTTTACGCTGAACGCTAAGCGGCTGATTACTGGACGCTTGAGAAAAAGAGATACGTTTGCAGCAGATAGTCGATAACCGCCGTGCCGTGGTCTTCGCCTTCCAGCGGTTTTATTTCGACATTGGTAGCTCCTCGTTTCCGCATGGCGTCGTAGGCATCCTGCGTATTGAAAAAGAACACCAGATTATCGGCAGTTCCGTGATACAAATGCGTGGGCGTTTTGGGCTTCCAGTCGTAGACATCATTGTCTTTGACCGCATTCAGAAACCCGGTTTCGGTCCCGTCGTTCACCGCTTTTTTGAAACTATCCGTGAAGATATCGCTGATGCTAACGCTAATGTTGATATTTATTCCATTCTGGGTGGCCTGCGTCGCATAGGGCTCTTTCAGGTAATAACTCATCGGTTTGTTCAGCTTATACAAGCTGTTGTACGTGAGCATCGTCCACAAATACAGACGGTTGTATTCGGGCTTACCGTGCGTTTTCTGGTTGATGATGTACTTCATGAAGGCCGTTTTGTGGTAAGCGCCCGCGCCGATGCTGGAAGCCGCCAGGGTGAATTCGGCCGGAAATTCTTCCTCAATTTTTTTCTGCAAAGACATCGTGGCAAAACCGCCTTCCGAGTAGCCGGTGAGCAACAGCCGGTTATCCCATTTGATCGACTTTTGCTTGATGAATTCCTTGGCTGCCCGAATCATGTCCAGCGAGGCTGTGGCCAGCCCTTCGCGGTGTTCGTAGGTGTGCGGAATAGCCTTCGATTCGCCGTAACCGATGTAGTCCGGGCAAACCATGATGTAGCCGTTGGAGGCAAAAAACGTACCGCCAAAAGCGGCATCGCTGCCCGGCCCGAAATTGGAAGGCGCATCGGCATCGTTCAGAATGGTTCCGTGTTGCTGGCTGATCATCGGCACCGCCGTGGTGACGGTCGGAACAATAATCGCTCCTGAGGCTTTGGTGGCCGTTCCATCGGGCAGTTTGGTGTTGTAAACCAGTTTATACACCTTGACATCGTAGCGCAGAAATCCCTTGATAATGCTCTGGTACTGAGCCGGGAATTGCTGGGCAATCTGTGCGCCAAGCTGGTCCTTGGTGAATGCGTTAATGTCGGAACTGCTAACCAGATACACATCCGGTTCGGGCTTGGGGTCAGAACCGGTTCCGGTGGTATCACAGCCCGACAAAAGAACCGTGATGGACAGGAGAAGAGACAGCAGAAACGCCTTGCGATTAATAAGCATACGAATGAGTTGGGTCGTAAAGGGGTAGAAAAAGGCCGTTTTCCAGGATCAGAAAACGCCTGTTTTGACAACAACGCTCCAAAGCGCTTAGTTCGTGTCGGTTAAAGCCGTTCTTCAAATAATTTCAGGATTCGCTTGTACTCGTCCATCCAACTGGTTGGTTCCACAAAAGCGTGGTCCTCAACGGGATAGGATGCCACTTCCCAGTTTTCTTTCCGAAGCTCGATCAATCGCTGGGTGAGCCGCACAACGTCCTGATAATGAACGTTTACGTCGACCATGCCGTGACAAATGAGCAGATGGCCTTTCAAACCGTTGGCAAAATAGATGGGCGAACTCCGGCGGTAGGCCAGCGTGTCGCTAAACGGTTCATTCAGGATGTTGGCGGTGTAGCCGTGGTTGTAAGCCGCCCAGTCGGTTACGGGCCGCAGGGCGGCTCCGGCCGCAAACACGTCGGGCGTCGTGAACATGGCCATGAGCGTAATAAAACCGCCGTATGAACCGCCGTACAAACCGATCCGTTTGGCATCCACGCCCTGGGTTCTGACGAGCCACTGGGCCGCATCGACGTTGTCCGTTAAATCCTTGCCGCCCATGTGCCGGTAGATGCCCGTTCGCCAGTCGCGACCGTAGCCCGCACTGGCACGGTAGTCGATGTCCAGAACCGTGTAGCCCTTGTCGGCCAGCAGGTTATGAAACATGTATTCCCGGAAATACTGACTCCACCATTTGTGTGCATTTTGCAGATAGCCCGCGCCGTGTACAAACACCACGGCTTTTCCATTGGGTTTGGCGGGTTTATACAGCCGTCCGTAAATGGTTTGTCCATCGCGGGCCGGAATGGTTACGATGGTCGGATCGCGCCAGGGATACGCCTGAAATTCAGGGGTTAGTGAAGTCGTAAGCTGAACCGGCGTCGACTGAGTCGCTGATTTTTGCTTCCCTTTTTTTGGTATTGATCGTGTGTTGTCCACTAAAAACAACTCCCACGGTTTGTTGCTGTAGGAATAGCGAATGGCTAGTTGGGTTTCGTCGGGCGAAAGCGTCACGTCGTTGGCACCGGTCATCGTGGTCAGTTTCACGCGTTCTCCGCCGTCGACGGCCATCCGGTAAAAATGCTGCTCGCCGGGATGAAGCTCGTTGGTGGTCAGGTAAAAGAATTTCTTATCGTTCGACAACTGGATCTGCTGCACTTCGAACTTGCCTTTTGTCAACTGCTTTTTCTCACCCGTTTCCACATTGACGGTGTACAGGTGGGAATAACCGTCGGTTTCGGAAGGGAAATAGAACGTCTGGTTATCTGTCAGAAAACCGGTCATGCTCGTCAAAGGGCCAAAACCACTGACCCACGCTTCGTCGCGCTGGCGGTCGAGGAGTTTCAACTGGCGCGTGGCGGGGTCGAGCCGCATGATCCAGCGGTCTTTGTTGTCGAAGGCGCGGATGATCACCACGGCATATTTTCCGTCTTCCGACCAGATCGGCCCACTGATCGTCACACTGCGATCCGCCAGTTTTTTCGTCTTTTTGATCGTGTCGGTGGTCACTTCGGCCGCCGATGGACCGCGCCGGTTGCCATCGGGAACGGACGACGGTGACGGAGCGGTTTTGGCATAATCCGGCGAATCCGTAATGCCCGGAATCGATTTGGTCGAAACCGCCTGAATCGTATCCCGCTGAATATCATAAACATAAAACTCGGAACTGGCCAATGGCGCGCCGACTTTGGTGCGGGCGGTGAGGTCTTCCGTAAAACCGGATTCCGTTACGTAGCTCGGCACAATGGCGGTTTTGGCTCCCTGTGCTGACTTTTGCAGTGAGAACGTCACAAACCGGCCGTCGGGGCTGAGCCGCTGATTCTGAACGGTTTTGCCTTCGGTATAAAACTGCTTCGGTCGTTTGGGTTGCCCGGCTTTTGTAATTTTCTCGCCCTCGTCCTTCTTCGCTTTTCGTTCTTTCAGCACATCGAACAGCGCCAGTTGGTCGCGTTTGAGCCAGGTTTCCTGATCGTTGGTTTTGGGGGCCGGTTTTTTGGTGCCGGGGTCGAGGTTCGTGATCTGCGTCCATTCGCCGGTTGCGAGCGAAACCGTGAAGAGATTGTTCGACCGGGCAAAAACCACTTTTTGCTCGTCGCCACTGAAGGCCGGATTGCTTTCCCGCTCAACGGTATTGGTCAGTTGCCGAACGGTTTGCCCGCCGGTTTTTCCCGGTTTGCAGTCGAGCAAAAACAGATCGCCGTCTTTTTCGTAGAGTTTCAGGGTGCGGGCGCGGTTGTAGGTTCCGCCGGTAGCAGGGGGAAGCTTTTGTCGTTCCGCAGCGGCTACTTTAACGGGTTTCCGATCGCCGGTGAGGGGTATTTTGTACAGCGAATCCCCTTTGGCCTTTGTCGGGTTCCAGTTGAAATAGATCGTTTTGGAATCTTCCGCCCAGAAAATGCCCGATGGTGACGTTCCGATCCATCCCTTCGGGTCCTGCATGATTTTTTCGACGGTGAGCGGGGATGCAGTCGGCGTTTGGGCTGTTGCCCTGACAATCAGCAGGCAACCCAATCCGATGAGTAGTTGTTTCATTGATGAATAAGAGGCTAGTACGCTTTTAAACAATGAAATTAGCGAGAAAAAGGGAAAAGGATTAGATTTGGACAAAAACAAGCGTTGGAGCCTCCAACTTTGGTGTTATTTTTTGTTTTAGTATTGAAAAAGGATGCGGTACGTTATTCACGCTTACGATTATACCGACGATCAGGCCATGGGCCGGCGTCTGGCTGTTCGTCCGAACCACTTCGATGGCGCCCGTCAATTGAAAGCTGATGGGCATTTCGTCCTGGGTGGCGCGTTACTCGATCCCGACGGCAAGATGATCGGCTCCATGATGTTGCTCGATTTTGATACGGAAGACCAATTGAACGACTGGTTGCAGAACGAGGTTTATATTTCAGGAAAAGTTTGGGAACGAATTGACATCAAGCCGTTTAAGCAGGCGGATATTTAAGCAATGATTCAGGCAGCAATATTTGATATGGACGGCCTTCTGGTCGATTCGGAGCCATTCTGGCGGGAAGTAGAGATTGAGGTATTTCGCACGGTTGGTCTGGAAATGGACGACGAGATGTGTAAACGCACGACCGGTTTACCCACCGACACGGTGGTGCGGTATTGGTACGAGAAACACCCCTGGCACAACCGGAGCGTGGAGGAGGTGAATGCCGATATTATTCAGGGCGCCTACGATCAGATCGGAAAACACGCGGGGCCGATGCCGGGCGTTCCGGCCATTCTGGAGTTGTTTCGGCAGCAGGGTATTCCGATGGCGATCGCGTCGGCATCGCCCATGCACCTGATCGAAGTCGTGCTGGACCGGCTGAACATCCGGTCGTATTTTACGCTCTGGCATTCGGCCACCCTGGAAAAACGCAATAAACCGCATCCGGATGTTTATCTGGGAACGGCCCGCAAACTGGGCGTCGAGCCCCACCGCTGTGTGGCGTTTGAAGATTCCGGGAATGGCCTGAAATCGGCCCACGCGGCTGAGATGCTGACGGTTTCGGTACCCGCCGATTACGAATTTGATGACCCGAAGTTCGACCTGGCTACGCTAAAAATTCCGTCGTTGACGGCCTTTACCCTGTCCCAATTGCGGGAACTGGAAAATCAATTGTCAATCACACAAATAACCCGCTGAAAACCTAAACCCACTATGCCTATCCGCCTTTATCAACTTGATGCGTTTACCGACCAGCTTTTTGGCGGAAACCCGGCTGCGGTCTGCCCGCTGACGGAATGGCTCCCCGATGAAACCATGCAGGCCATTGCGGCAGAAAACAACCTGGCCGAAACGGCTTTTTACGTTCCGACCGATCAGGAAAACGGTTTTTATCACATTCGCTGGTTTACGCCCACGGTGGAGGTCGACCTGTGTGGTCATGCCACGCTGGCGTCGGCCTACGTGGTGTTTTTCCTGGAAAAAACCGCGGAAGGTGATGCCATTGCGTTCGATTCACGCAGCGGACTGTTGCGGGTTCGGCGCGAAGACGACTGGCTCGTGCTGGATTTTCCGACCGACAGCACGCACATCGCCATTCAGCCACCGGCCCTGGAAACGAGTCTGGGCGGCATTAAACCGGTGGAAGTGCTGAAAGGAAAAACGGATTATCTGATTGTTTTCGAGAACGAACAACAGATTCTGGACATGCAGCCCGACTTCCGCGAACTGGCAACCATTCCGGCGCGCGGGGTGATCGTAACGGCACCCGGAAATCCGACCGAAAACGGCTCCATCGACTTTGTTTCCCGGTTTTTCGGTCCACAGTCCGGCATTGACGAAGATCCGGTGACGGGTTCGGCTCACACGACCCTTATTCCGTATTGGGCCGAAAAGCTCGGCAAAACGGAGCTGACGGCCCGCCAGGTTTCCAAACGGGGCGGTTTTCTGCGGTGCAAATTGCTGGAGGATCGCGTTGAAATTGCCGGACAGGTAAAACTCTACCTGACGGGCGAATTTGAACTTTAAAGCCCCTCATCGACCGACGGTTTTCCGGGGCCATTCAGGAGCAGAAAGGCACTCATTGCCAGTAGATTAAGGGCTGGCATGGTGTTTTTGTACGTATCCTGAATGGCCACGTGCCCCACCAAAACCGCCAGCACAAAGTTGATCAGCAGGAAAAAAGCCGCCCAGCGCGTCCAAAGTCCGGCAATCATCAGAATCGCTCCCAGAAACTCCGCATAGGCCGACAGCGTTGCGCCGACCAGCGGCAACGGAAATCCCAGACTTTTTAGCCAGTCGGCGTAGCCCGGAATCCCCTCGGTGGGATGCAAAGCCGTGTGCCCGGCCGCGTCGATGAGTTGATAACCAAACGCCAGCCGGAGCAGGAAGGGCGCATAGGGCCGAAGCCGGGATACACGAGCGAATATGTCTTTCATGGAAAATTTCAATTAATAGTAGGATCTAAATCTGATAATTCAGTTGCAATTACAAATTGCCCCTAAATCCCCTAAAGGACGGTCGGCCGCTGCCGGACTTTCTGATCCGGATTAAGCAGTGTCCAAGTCCCCTTTAGGGCAGGGCTGTTACGTTCTGATTAGAGCCGTACTTTTTTAGCAAAAATGCCAAATTTTATTGGCCCATCGTTTTACCATATGGACACGAACCTGGGAAATACTGGCCGCGTAGCGGACTGATGTTTGTAGTAGAACGAGCCCCCGCATCCTCCGTCGTGCCGTTAGGTACGAAACAGGCACTGGAGATTTCGTACCTAACGGCACGACGGAGGATGCGGGGGCTCGTTCTACTACAAACATCTCGTGCCGATGGCACGTAATCAATTCCTAAGCGCGGGGCATACATTTCTATTACCTGATAGCGTGGTTTAAACGAGTGTGGGGTAGATCAAGCATTGACGAAGTTCTCCATGGCTAAACCAAAGCTAATTTGGTGTAAAAAAAGAACGTAACAGCCCTGCCCTGAAGGGGATTTAGGGGCAATAAGCAAAAGTTTTATAATGGGCTTGAAAATTCGTGTCCCGTTTAAAAACAATATTTGTACTTATTCTAAATAAATAATACTTTTGTTGCGCAATGTTGAAAGCGCCATGAATGAATTGACCGAAAAATCGTTTGAGTTCTCTTTTGTAGCCGAAAATGCCAAAGCGTTTGGTGCCAACCCTTTTCTGGGTGAGGTGGACTGTGTGTTTAAAAAGTGCTGCAAAAAATGGAAAAAGAAAGGGAATCACTGCAAAAAGTGCCCCGAAAAGTAAAAGTTTTTCCCAGTACACCTTCTTCTTTTTTAACCGTACTGTAAAAAGATAAGCGGTATTTCTGCCAACTTTGTGGTATGAAATGCCACTACGAAATTTACGACGGTTTCCCCCCCGAAACTACACTGCAAGGAATAATCCAATTGCACCAGCGTGTATTCACCGGTCAGACACCCGACCAGCTTTTTCAGGAATTTGAGGAAATGAAAAACCGCCGGTTGCTGACGATTGTGGCTACCGACGATGATACGATTGTGGGCTATAAAATGGGATATCAGCGTAAACCGGGTCATTTCTACAGTTGGCTGGGCTGCGTAAACCCGGATTACCGGCGGCAGGGCATCGCGGGCGAACTGATGAAGCAACAACACGACTGGTGCAAAACCAACGGCTACCAGACCGTTCGGACCCACACCCGCAATCAATGGCGCGACATGCTCATCCTGAACCTGCGACACGGTTTTGACATTATCGGTACCATCACCAGTGCCAATAGCCACACCACGCTGGTGTTGGAAAAGACACTGTAAAGCCCGGCTTTCTACCGGCAAACCGGGTTCACTCCGTCGTTCGCGGGGAACTTGATCCGGTCCAGATTTGTAGTTTCGCCGATGCATCTCTACATCCACATCCCTTTCTGCAAACAGGCCTGTCACTATTGTGACTTTCATTTTAGCACCAGTCTGAAGCAGAAAGCTACTTTGGTCGAGGCCCTTTGCCGGGAAATTGAACTGCAAAAAGACTACCTGCCCACCCGCCATCTGGAAACCATTTACCTGGGCGGAGGCACGCCCTCGTTGCTGAATGAAGCTGAATTGCAACTGATTTTCGAGACGATTCACCGGTTTTATACCGTGGCTCCAGACGCAGAAATCACACTCGAAGCCAATCCGGACGATTTGGTGGGACCAGCAGACGACCCGCTGGCTCCGTTGCGGCTTTTTCGGCAATACGTCAACCGGTTGAGCATTGGCATTCAGTCGTTTCACGAACCCAATTTACGCCTGATGAACCGCGCCCATTCGGCTTCCGAAGCCGAAAAATGTGTGCAATTAGCCCGGGAAGCCGGTTTTGATAACCTCACGATCGATCTGATTTACGGCATTCCCGCCGAAACCCACGGCGTTTGGGAAGCCGATCTGGCGAAAGCTCTGTCGTTTGGAATCCCGCACATTTCGGCCTATTGTCTGACCATCGAACCAGGAACGGTTTTTGGGAATTGGCAAAAAAAAGGCCGGATGCAGGCTGCCGATGACGAATTTGCCGCCGACCAGTTTACGATCCTCGTGCGAACGCTGGTGGCGAATGGTTACGAACAGTACGAAATCTCGAATTTTGCCCGTCCCGGTTGGGAAGCCCGCCACAACAGCAGCTACTGGAAACGGCGGCCCTATCTCGGCATTGGCCCGAGTGCGCACTCGTTCAACCACCACAGCCGTCAGTATAATGTCGCCAACAATGCGCAGTATGTCCGGGCCATAGAAAAGGGCGAAATTCCGGGTACCGTCGAGGAATTGTCGAAGGCCGATCAGGTAAACGAGTATATTTTGACGGGAATCCGGACGAAATGGGGCTGCGACGTCCGGGAACTGACGGCGCTGGCCGGAACCGATTTCGAGGCACTTCGCCGGACTGAACTGCAAAATTTATACAACCGGGGCTGGCTCTCGCTCCGGAACCATCGGCTAACCTTAACCGAAGCCGGCAAACTGTTCGCCGACCGCGTAGCCTCGGAGCTTTTTATAAGTTAAAAGTGAAGAATTAAGAGTTATGAGTTGGATGACATATGCTAACCCAAAACTCATAACTCTTAATTCTTCACTCATAACTCATTACTCTTTATTATTTTTACGTTTAATGAGTACTCTTCGTTCCGCTAAAGTCAATCGTTTGCGCTCGTCAACCCCTCCTTCGGCTTCCTCCCGTTCGGGCCAGTCCCCGCGTATGGGGGCTTCTCTCCGTCAGCGTCCGTGGCTGGAACGGGCGGTTCGGCTGGTTGCTAAATTGGTCACGCTGTCCTTTCTGCTTTCGTTTGGCTGGGTGGTGCTGCTGAAATACCTGCCGGTTTCGTTTACGCCCCTGATGATTTCGCGGAAACTGGAAGCGATGGGTGAGGATCAGGACAGCAAGCTCTACAAGAACTGGACGCCCTACGAATCGATTTCGAAGGAAGTAGCGCTGGCCGTCGTGGCGTCGGAAGACCAGGCGTTTCCAACCCATTGGGGATTTGATTTCGACGAAATTCAGGATGCGATCAAAGACAACCAGCACCGGAAACGACCGCGGGGTGCCAGCACGATTTCGCAGCAGGTGGCCAAAAATGTTTTTCTGTGGAATGGTCGCAGCTACCTGCGCAAAGGGCTGGAAGTCTATTTCACGTTTCTGATCGAACTGATCTGGGGCAAGGAACGCATCCTGGAAGTGTATCTGAACGTGGCCGAAACCGGCCCGCTGACCTTCGGCGTCGAGGCCGCTTCCCGGCGGTATTATGGTCATTCGGCCCAATCTCTGACGCGAACCGAGGCTGCCCGCATTGCCGCCGTTCTGCCCAATCCACGTTTGTTCTCCATCAAAAAACCGTCGGCCTACACCCAGAAACGCACCCGCCAGATTGCCCGCCAGATGCGGTATCTGGGTGGGCGCGCTTACCTTAAAAATTTGTAAAACCGTTATTTTTTTGTATTTTTAATACGAAACAAAGGCCTGATTTAGAATTGTTATAAACCGTTCTAAATCTTACATCGAAGTAAGCGGGTTTTTATTTTAAAACGGCTTATTTCTAGCTTTTATTCATATGAAATAATCTCTGTTAATCGGGTCTGTTTACTAATTTTATTGCTAGTAATGTACACCATCGTAACGGCATCCTTTATCTGATTAATATCAAAATGCCACAGTCGGCCAAGTTATTGCATTCTCCTTCCTTACAGCGAAAAATCTGTGTCATTATTGTCGATGATGATGAAGATGATCGCCATTTTATTCACCGGGCGTTTCAAAATGTAGGGGCAAAACACCAGATTCTGCAATTTGAAGATGGGGAGCAGTTGATGCACAGTTTGCTGGAAAGCGACGATGCTGAAGAGAAAATTGCCCGATGCGGACTTATTATTCTGGACGTCAATATGCACCGGATGAGCGGAATCGAAGTATTGGAAGCGATCAAAACCAACGATTCTTTAAAGCATATTCCGACTGTGATGTTATCGACCTCCATTGAGGAAGATTTGGTGCAAAAAGCCTATAGTCTGGGCGCCAATGGGTATCTCCAAAAACCCAATCTGATGGATGATTACAACCACCTCGTCATTAGCATGCAGGCCTGTTTTCTGGAAGTTCCCAGCGTTCGCTGGTCCAAGCTGCTCTGAGCTTCCGGTTATAGCAATTCGGTTGTCGGGTCCCAAAGCACTTTTCTGAATTCCACGACGCGGTCGTCCTGTACCAACACTCCTTCGGCCACTAACAAATCCTGCATGGCGGTTGGGCTGCCAAAAAAATGTTTACCCGACAAAACGCCGATGCGGTTGACAACGCGGTGGGCCGGTACATCGCGCCCGTGGGCCGCGTTCATGGCCCAGCCCACCATGCGAGCCCCGGCGCGAAGACTCAGGTACTGAGCAATAGCGCCGTAGGTCGTCACCCGCCCCGCCGGAACGAGCCGAACCACATCGTAGACATCTTCAAAATAATCGCGGTGTTCCATATCACCCGAATCGGGGCTACTTCTCTTCGATTTCTTTCACCAGCTCGCCATACCACGCTGGTCCGTACATGCGGATCAACGGTTCTTTCAGAAACTTGTAGACTTCGACGCCCAGTTGTTCGCCAAAGTCACAGGCGGGGCTGCAAATGGGCCAGCGGTCGTAATTGAGGGCGTGAAAACTGTCGTATTTGGTGATCCGGATCGGGTACAGATGGCACGAAATGGGTTTCTTGAAATCCACTTTTCCATCGTTGTACGCTTCCTCGATGCCGCATTTCAGAATACCGCGTTTGTCGTAATTGGCAAAAACGCATTCGCGCCCTTCGATGGTGGTGGTCACAAAGCCGCCATCCTCGTCGGATTCGTACAAACCGTGCTTTTCAATGGCGGCAACGCCTTCGGGCATCAGGTACGGTTTGACCAGCGGATAGATTTCGTCCAGTACCGCCAGTTCCGAGGTCTCCAGCGGTGCGCCCAGATCGCCTTCGACGCAGCAGGCACCCTTGCATTTGTCCAGGTTACAAACGAAAAACTTCTCGGCCACATCATCGCTGATGCAGGTATTGTCAATGAGTATCATGGATTTATCGGACGAGTCTTATTTCTTGATTATTTTCAACTGTTGACCCACGTTGACCCCGCCACCCGATAGCTGGTTCCAGGTCTGAATCTGCTCAACCGTAACGCCATATTGTCTCGAAATGCGGAACATGGTTTCTCCCTTCTGCACGGTATGGTAAACAATTTCCTCCGAAACCTGCGTATCGGTTGTCGAACTGCCGGACGTGACAGGCTGGCTTTTGGATACGGCCCCATCACCTTTGATCACCAGCGATTGACCCACCGCCAGTTTGTCGTTCTGGGTCAGGCGGTTCCAGGCCAGCAGGTCGTTGACCGAGACGTTATAGAGCCGCGAAATGCTGTAATACGTTTGTCCCGGCTCCACTCGGTGCGTCATTGATCCGGCAGACCGCGTCGTCGTTGCGGGAGGTGAAGTAGTGCGGGTTACTCTGGACGATGATTCTTCCATCGGTTCGGTCGCGGGGCGTTTGGCACTGGCGGTTACGGGAGCAGATGTACCCGGTTTCCGCTCGGCTGGACGGCTAACCGGTGCTGACGTCGTGGTTCGGCTGGGGGTAGGGGCCGGTTCGCTGTCGAAGTCGGTCGAGCGTTCCGGGCGAACGATAACAACCCGTTGCGTCGAACCGGAATTCTGCGTAGTCACCGTCGGGGTGCTGGCGACCGTCGGCTCAGAAACCGGCGGTTTTACCACCGTATTTACAGCGTTCTCCTGATTGTCAATGGGTCGGCTGGCGGGTGCGCTGGCTGGTGTGGTGTTCGCTACGCGCGTATCCGGGGCTGGCGAAGGGCTGGCTGCGGGCGCGTCCTTCGATTCGACCAGTTTCGGCGAATACAGTTTGCGTTCGGAGGCATTTCTGGGAATGGTATTCGCCGGGCGATCGGAAGGAGTCGACTGGCTTACCCGGTTTTCGCTCGGGCTGGATTGGCTCGCAATCGGTCGGGAAGCGGGGGCTGAGTTGGTCGGCGTTTTGATGATTTCGACGGGTTTGTTGCCCGGACGACGTTCGCGCAGCCACATGACCCGGCCCACCTGCAAACGGTCGGAGCGATCAATGCGGTTGTAGCGCAGGAGTTTTTTCAGCCGCAGTCCATACATCTGCGAAATGCTCCGCACGGTTTCGCCCACCTGCACCGTGTGGTGGGGAACAACCGCCTTCCGCATTTTCTTTGCCAGGTAATAGACTTCATTTTCAGTCACCGGGTCGCGGTCGCTCATGTCGTTGTAACGCAGGAAACTCGACACGCTGATCCGGGCTTTGCGGGCCAGCGTCGAGGCATTGTCACCCGCCAGCGCCTGAATCCCCGGCAAGCCGTTGATTTCATACAGCACCACATCCGGTTTGCCTTTCGAATAATTCACCTTGCGCAAAACCGGAAAACCGGTGTCGAATTTCGCTCTCGCCACTGCTTCCGGGGCTTTGGTTTGCGCAACCAGTTTGGCTTGCTGGGCCTGACGCCGGAGCGCAGCCGCCTGATCGCCCGTGGCCGGAATGGCCAGAACGTATTCCTTGTCGGACGGAATCTGGTCGCCCAGAATCCAGCGGTTGTATTTCCGGATTTCCGGTTCGCTGATTTTCAGATCTTCCGAAACCCGGGCCACGCTTTTTCCACTGCCATACGGATATTCAATCAGCGCCACGGAATTGGCAGTCTGAAAAGAAGGCAAAACGCTTTCGAAAGCCAGTTTATGGGCAAAAAAACGAAGAATGTAGCGGTCGGTTTTGCTGTCCAGCGTGACTTCCTGGGCGTAAGACCATTCCGCCGGCACGAGTTTGCTGATGCCGGTGGTGCCGAGGTAATACGAAAACAGGGACGATACCCAGTTGTTGTAAACCGTGTTGTTTCGTTTGAAATACCGGGCGGCTCCGCGCGTGGAGGCAACGATGCTTTTGCGCTCGTCCACTTCGTCATCGACGCGCATGCCGTGGTCGGTAGCGGTTTCTTTTTTGAATTGCCAGTAGCCAACGGCCGTTGAGGACGAAACCGCGTCGGGAACCAGCGAGCTTTCCTGAACGGCCAGATACTTCAGATCGACCGGTACTTCTTCTTCCGCCAGAATGGATTCGATCAGCGGAAAGTAGAGGACGACGCGGTCGAGTTTAGCATCCCAGTATTTTTTGTTGGATTGAACCAGAGAGGTAATGTCCTGTCGGATAATTCGGCGGGCGCCTTCGTCAAAACGGACTGTCAGATCGGCGAAGCGGATGGATTCGGGAACGTCGGCGGGAACCTGAGCGACGCCGGAGAGAACGAGAAAATGGGCAAAGAAAAGAAAAAAGGGGAGAGTCAAAAGTCTCTTTTTCATACGCTGTTATCGTTTGTAAATCATCATTAATCCGTCCCGTACGGGCAGCAAAACCTGCTCGACGCGCGAATCCTCACTCACTTTTCGGTTAAAATCAAGCACCGCCTGCGTGTCTTTGTCGGCCCGGCGTTCGGCGGCCGTGCGTCCCTTGCCGACGGGCCGGACGACCTTGCCGCTCCACAGAACATTATCAGCTAAAATGATGCCACCCGGTCGCACCTTGTCGAAAACCAGGTCGTAATACAAACTATAATTTTCTTTATCGGCATCGATAAAGACCAGATCGAACGGCCCTTCGAGGGTCGGGATCAGTTCGGGGGCCAGGCCCAGGCGGAGGTCGATCCGCGACCCCACCGGCGACTGATTCCAGTAGGAGCGGGCAAAGGACTCCAGTTCGTCGTCTTTTTCGATGGTTATCAGGACGCCATCCTCGGCCAGCCCTTCGGCCAGACACAGGGCAGAATACCCCGTGAAGGTGCCAATTTCGAGAATTCGATGGGGGCGGAGCATCCGGGAAATCATGGCTAAAAACCGCCCCTGCAAGTGGCCGGAAAGCATCCGCGGATAGAGCATCCGGGCGCGGGTGTTTCGATTTAGCTGGCGCAACAACTCGCTTTCGGGCGAGGTGTGCGCTTCGGAATACGCTGAAATTTCAGGTGGCAAAAAATCCATGCCGGTTGACTGTGAGCCTGTTCGGCCCGGTTTACTTTAGGCGGTTGAAAACGAAACCCGGTGGCCGTGTAAAAATACGACTATTCTGTTAACGGGAATGGGCCGCTCCTATTTTATCATCGCTTCGGCGATTTACATTAGCGAACGGGAAGGGCGTAGTTATTCGTCCTCGTCCGGCTCCGGCACAAAGGTGAGGTAGCTCAGTTGGCTTTCGTCGAACATCTCGTTGGCCAGATCCTGCATCAAACCGGCATCGACTTCCCGGATTTCCTTGAAAATCTCCTCCAGCGAGTCCAGTTTTCCCGTGTCCAGAATGCTTTTTCCCATCGTGAGCATAAAACTCTGGTTGCTTTCTTCCGACATGGCCAACTGACCCATCAACTGCTCTTTCGTGTTGTGAAGTTGCAGTTTGGTGAGCGGTTTTTCGCGCAGGGCTTTCAGTTCGCGGGTGATGAGCGCGCTGCTGCGGTCGAGGTGTTTTTGGTCGGTGCCGAAGTAAATTCCCAGAAAACCGGTATCCAGAAAGGGCGTGTAGCTGGCTTCGATGGAATAGACCAGTCCGTATTTTTCGCGCAGGTTCATGTTCAGCCGGGAGTTCATGCCGGGTCCGCCGAGCAGATTGACCAGCATGAAAAACGGCAACCGGCGGGGATCGGCCAGTGCATACGACGGGCGGCCAATGGCGCACTGGGCCTGCGTAATGGGCCGCTCGACGGTCACCCGCTGCGGTTCATAGCTTTCGGGTGCCAGCCGTTTCCGCTCCGAAGTGCGGTGCGGAATATCGATCAGGTATTTGGATGCAATCTTTTTGACCTTGCTGAATGGCAGGTTGCTGACCGACGAAAAAACGACCCGTTCGGTGTCGAGATTGTCGACAATAAACGACTGGAGTTGGTCCCGCGTAAAGGATTTGACGGTTTCGGGTGTGCCGAGGATGTTGCCGCCCAGCGGGTGGTTTTTGAAAACCACCTGGTCGAAATCATCCTGGAGCGCATCTTCGGGCGAGTCGTAATACATCGCCATTTCTTCCAGAATCACGCTCCGTTCTTTTTCGATCTGCTTTTCGGGAAACACCGAATGGAAGGCAATATCGGCCAGCAGTTCCGTGGCTTTTTCGAAATGCAACCCCAAAACCGACGCGTGAAAACAGACTTTCTCCTTGGTCGTATAGGCATTCAACTCACCACCCACGGTTTCGAGCCGGTTGATGATGTGAAAGGATTTGCGCTTTTTGGTCCCCTTGAACGCCATGTGTTCCCAGAAGTGGGCCAGGCCCTCCTGTTGGGGCAATTCGTCGCGGCTGCCGATGTCGAGCATGATGCCGCAATGGGCAATTTGGGTATGCGGTACTTGTTTATGAACAATCCGGATTCCGTTCGGTAAGGTGTATACTTCGTAATCTTCCATTCTTTTCCAACCCTGTTGGGATGCCCAGGGTCTGATAATCAGCAATACCGGCGGTTGTTTGCTGCGTGTGCAGTTGCAGGTACAGAATTAAAAACTAAATTTAGTCAAAGAATAGTTCATCCCAATACAACGATGAAGACAATCTACCTGCTGTTGCTCGGTTTACTCGCTTTAAGTCATGGGTTGTTTGCGCAACGACTCAGCCCGCAGATCGGCCTGAATATGGTGCCGTTATTCAATAAAACCGTGGAAGTAAACGCGACGGTGTTGAGAACGCCAGGATATGAAATTTTCCTTCACGGCGGTTATTCTTTTCCGAAGTTTTATCAAACTAATCAGAATGAATCGTATGATCGATATTGGGAAGGAACAGCAGGCGGAGCATACCTGAAACTGGGTGCCAGGGCGTATTGGAACGAAACCGGGAAGTTTCGCATTTATCTCGGTCCTCAGCTAACCGCTGGCTATCTTAATCAGACTGGAAAATCGACGACGGTTGTGTATTGTGTTATGGCCCCATGCCCGCGATTGGAAAGGGAAGGAAAGAACAGGCAGAATTTTCTAAGTGGGGGAATTACTGCTGGCGTTACAACCAACATTGCGCCCCGCCTGACTCTGGATCTGGGAATTCAGGCCAATACGTATGTCTTCGAAAAGCCGGATTTATCGAACACCACCATTTACGTGCCGGGCGTTGGTAGAAAACCGGTGCAAGGTGTCGCATCGATTCAATACACGCTAAAAGGCCGGTGAATGGCCCTATTTCCGGTTTATACGGTTTTAGGAGGGTCTACAAGATGATTCATCCCTACGGGATTTTCGACCTGTTTGTTTCATTCTCTACCCCCGATTGAAACCGGGGGCTACAAAATGATTCATCCCTACGGGATTGGATTATCGAATCCATAAAAATCCCGTAGGGATGAATCATTTTGTAGCAGTTGTTTACACCGATCGAAACCGCGCCGGTTTTGATGGCCGGAACCGGAGGACTAATCCCGTGAAAAATACGACCACAACTCCCAATATCGAGAGAATGACCCACGGCATTTCATGCAGCGGTGGCGACAATTCGAGGGACGTGAAAACCCGGTATTTGAGCAATTCTTTGCGCAATGCACTCATGTCCGACACATCGAATGCCCGGTTGAAATGGATTTTGCGTCCGTTCCGCGTGCCATCGATCCGGATCGAGAGCATTTTCTCGTCGTCGCTAATGCGCATTCGCAGCGAAGATTGAGCCATGGCGACCGTGTTGATGGTTAGGAACAGGCTAATCAAAAGGAGTTTCATAGAATCTGTTGTTTGGTTTTATTCACTGCGTAAACTTTTTACCGGATTCACCAGGGCGGCTTTGATAGTCTGGAAACTGACCGTCGCCAGCGCAATCAGGATGGCGGACAGGCCAACACCGGCCAACACCCAGAAGCTGATTTGAATGCGCTCCCGGTAATTGTCGAGCCAGGTATTCATCAAAAACCAGGCAATGGGAAGGGCAATCAGCAGGGCCACCAGCACCAGTTTAACAAAATCGCGCGATAGCACCACGATGAGGTTCGGGATGCTGGCGCCCATCACTTTTCGGATCCCGATTTCTTTCGTTCGCTGTTCGATCACCATCATCGCCACGGCAAACAGACCCAGGCAGGACAACAAAATGGCAATACCGGCCGCCAGGCTGCAGATTTTTGCCATCTGTTCTTCGTTCTGGTACCACGCATCAACATTTTCATCCATAAACGTCCCCATAAATTCCGATTGCGGGGCCACTTCCTGCCAGACCGCTCTCAGCTTCTCCATCGAGCCCGCCAGACTTTGCGGAGTGACCCGAATAAAGATGTAATGAATGGTTTCCGAATGGGAAAGATGCATCGTAATGGGGCGGTTTTCATCGGCCAGCGAATACAAATGGAAATCCGGAATGACGCCGATAATTTCCGATTTGGTGCCTGTCGTATCTTCATCGTCGCCCATAAAGAGGCCCACCGGTTTGGGTTCGCCCAGCATTTTGGCCATGCTTTCGGTAATAATAATCCGATTTACGGAATCTGTCGAATAGGAGCGGCTAAAGTCACGGCCAGATACCGGCTTAATATTCAGCGTTTTGAGGTAATCATAATCGACCAGCAAGATATCCGTAGCGACCTCTCTTCCCTTGTATTTAAATCCGGCGGAGGTGCGCGAGGTAACCCGATCCCGCCCGCGACCGATGTTGACGCTCGTGCCCGTTACGGCCAGCACCGCAGGATCGGTTGCCAACTTGTTCCGCAACCGCCCGAGCACTTGCCGTCCGTCGACCTGATTGCCCACCGGAATGCTGATGACCTGTTCTTTTTCAAAACCGAGGGGCCGGGTGCGCAGATGATCGACTTGCTGGGCGGCAATGATCGTGCAGCAGGCCAGCAAACACGACATCGCGAATTGGGTAACGATCAGCGAGTTGCGTAAAACGCCCGGCCGTTTCATCGACAGTTTGCCTTTCAGCACTTCCACCGCGTTGAACTTCGCCATTTGCCAGGCCGGATAGCCCCCGGCCACGAGGGTAACCAGTATAAATACGCCGAGAATCATGCCCACAAAACCGGGTTTGAGCATGTATTCCAGTTTCAGCCGGGCGTCGAACGTGGCGTTGAACTGCGGCATCAGCAGGTAGGTGAGCAGGATGCCCACCAGAAAACCCACCAGACAAAGGAGAGTCGATTCACCCCAGATCTGGACAAAAAGCTGGTTTTTAAGCGCCCCCAACGATTTCCGGACGCCAACTTCCCGGGCGCGGGTGAACGAGCGGGCGATGCTCAGGTTGATGAAATTGATGCTGGCAATCAGCAGGATAAAAGCGGCCATTCCCAGCAGCGTATATACAATCGCAATCGGGGCACCTTTTCCTCCGGATATTTCCCGGTCAAAATGCACCTTGGAAAGCTGCTGCAATCGGATGGCAAACAAATCACCCCGTTGATCGGGCCGGGCTTTTTTCTCTTTGAGGTCTTTCAGCACACCGGAGAAGTATTTTTGGGCAAATGGTTTCAGGCGGTTTTCGAACGTAGCCTGATCGACCTGGGGCGGCAATTTTAGGTAAACCGTATAAAAATGGCCATTCCACTGTTCTTTGTTATTCTGATAGTTCGGCGCATTTTCGATTCGGACCAGGGCATCGTACTGAATCGACGAATTGTTGTAGGGCGCATCGCCGATGACGCCGGTGACAACGTACTGCTTCTGATCGGCGTCGCGGCCCACCAGCACGGTTTTTCCCATCGGGTTCTCGGTGCCAAAAATGGCCGTCGCCATGTTCTCGCTGAGAACGATGCTGCTCAGGTCGCGAAGCGCGATTTCCCGGTTCCCTTTGAGGAGGGGAAATGAAAAGATTTTCAGAAAATCCTGGTCGGTGTGTAACAGCAGCTTGTCGAAATACTTGCCTTTCGCTTCTACCAGGCTTTTCCGGCCGGTCATAATCCGGGTTGCGGCTTCCAGTTCGGGATAGTCGGCTTTCAGAGCCGGCACAAAAGGCAACGGCATGTTGGCACTGCGCGTCGCTTTTTCCGGATCATTCGAAAAAAGATAAGTCTTGAAAATTCGGTTTCCATCCTGGTGAAAGGAGTCGTAGGTCAACTGTAGATAGGACGTCAGGAACAAAAAAACGCAGATGCAGAAGGCCACCGAGAGGCCCACCACGTTGATGGCTGCGTATCCTTTGCTTTTCCAAAGGTTGCGAAAGGCGATTTTTAAATAATTACGGAGCATGTCTGGTTGCAGAAAAAAAGGTTGGCGTTCGTCACGTAAAGGGTATCGGTGAGCGGTTTTTGAAACCGGATTGGCAGACGGTTTGATGAAATGGGCCGTTCGTCGTTTCAGAAAATACGGTCGGCAGAATTTGATCACTTCCAGTGCGTACAGCCGCCGGGCTTTCCGGATGCCAAACCCGGCGACCTGATCGGCAAACTGCTCGTGCAGATCACCCAGGAGTTCTTCCTGCAAAGCGGGGGGGCACAATCCCTTCAGCAAACGGTCGGCCCAGGCGGGTGGTTGGGGAGTGTTCATACGTTCGACCAGGACGGGTTTGGAATGGATTCCCAGAGGTCGTTGCGTACCTGCCGCATCTCGCTCAAGGTTTGTTTGCCGGCTGCCGTGATGCCAAATAACCGCTTTCGGCGACCACCCCGTGCGGCCGTGGCACCGCCCAGTTCGGAGCTTACGAACCCTTTTTCCTCCAGACGGTATAAGGCGATGTGAACACCACTCAGGCTAATGACGCGATCCGTACGCTGCTTTAGTTCAGCCGCAATCGTCACGCCATACGCACTTCCGTCCAGCACCGCCACGGTGAGTAAAACCAGTTCTTCAAATTCGCCCAGATATGGTCTTCCCATGGTTTTTTGTATTTCCTTGTTATTTGCTAAACAAATGCCTTGCCAAACTGCCAGAATGCCTTTCTGGTTGCAATAGGGCCGGTTTTGATGACGGGCTGAAAGGGAATTTGTCCAGAAACGGACAGCGGATGTACACAAATGGACAGAATCCGGTCTCCGGTTTTTGGAATCAGGGGTTTTTAATCTAATATTGAATGGATTAATGTGTTGAGAGGTAAAGGCCATTCTGAAATTTAGTAGATGAATCAACCGCCCCGGTTTCTTATTGTCCAAACCGCTTTCATCGGCGATGTCATTCTGGCCACGTCACTGGTCGAAAAACTCCATTTCCATTTTCCGGATGCTACGATCGACTTTTTGCTTCGGAAGGGGAACGAAGGGTTACTGAAAAACAATCCGCACTTGAATGACGTACTGATCTGGGATAAAAAGAACGGTAAATACCGCGATTTGCTGCGCTTGATCCGGCTCATTCGCCCCCGTCGCTACGACAAGGTGATCAACCTGCAACGCTTCGGCGCAACGGGTTTGCTAACGGCGCTATCGGGGGCCGACGAAACCGTTGGGTTTGAGAAAAATCCGTTTTCCCGCTTCTTTACGTACGGCATCGATCATCGGATTGCGCCTGATATTCATGAGATTAACCGCAATACGGAACTGGTTAGCTGGTTTACGAATCATGCCGCACTGAAGCCCAAGCTGTATCCGTCACCCGGCGATTTCGAGCGTATAAAACCGTACCAGACCAAACCGTACATTTGCCTGGCACCGACATCGGTCTGGTTTACCAAACAGTATCCGGAAGAAAAATGGATGGACTTTCTGCGACAGATACCGCCGTCGCTGACGGTATATTTGCTGGGTGCCCCGTCGGACTCCGAAGCCGTGGAGCGGATTCGGCAGGGGGTTGGCAGCGAACGGGTGGTGAATCTTTCCGGAAAACTGTCGTTTCTGGAATCGGCGGCTTTGATGAAAGGGGCGCAGATGAATTACGTCAACGATTCGGCCCCCCTGCATCTGGCGTCGGCGGTGAATGCCCCGACAACGGCCATTTTCTGTTCAACCATTCCGCAGTTCGGTTTCGGGCCGCTGGCCGACGATTCGCAGCAGATCGAGATTGAGGAAATTCTCGACTGCCGTCCCTGCGGTCTGCACGGGCGCAAAAAATGTCCGCTGGGCCATTTCCAGTGTGCCTACGGAATCCGGACGGAGCAACTGATGCAGCGACTGCCTACGTAAGTTCGTTGAAACACATCCGCTTCGGCAACGGTTTCTACCCTATTACACTTTGTCTATTGCTATGCTGAATGTAGGAGAGGTCGCGCGACTCATTTTCGAGCGTCTGGAAGGCTGGGTCAAAACCGCCGTCCTGTATGTGCCGAATCTGGCGGTGGCGTTGCTGGTCATTGTTATTTTTAACTTCATATCCCGGTATTTCCGCAGGCTGGTGGTGCGGACTTTCGACCGGTTTAGCGATAATCTGTCGCTCATCAACCTGACCGGAACCGTCGCCCAGTTGGTGGTTATGATGCTGGGTTTGTTCATTGCGCTGGATATTCTGGGGCTCGAAAAAACCGTGGCGTCGTTGCTGGCGGGGGCCGGTGTGCTGGCGCTGGCCATCGGTTTTGCCTTTCAGGACCTGACGGCCAACTTCATTTCAGGAACGATCATTGCCCTTCAGCGACCGATTGAAGTTGGCGACGTGGTAGAGACCAATGGTTTTCTGGGGAAAGTGGTCCGCATCAAACTGCGTTCGATTGTGCTGGACAATTCGGCGGGGCAAACCATCGAAATCCCGAGCAAGGATATTTTTCAGAAGCCCATCACCAACTTCTCCAGCACCGGCGAACGGCGGATCGAACTAACGGCGGGGGTGTCGCACCTCGATGATTTAAGCAAAGCCCAGCGGGTGGCGATCAGCGCCGTAAAAGCCCTGCCGTTTATTCGGAAAGACAAACCGGTTGAAATGCACTACAAAGGCGTTTCGCTCGAAATGATCCAGTTTCTGGTCTGGTTCTGGATCGATCCGACCAAAGTTGATGCCACCAAGGCATTGAGCGAAGCCATCATTGCCGTCAAAAAAGCCTTCGGCGAAAACGATGTGCTGATGCTTTTTCCGCCCCACACCTACGACCTGAAGAAGCGCGCCAACGAGTCAGTCGAGCCGTCCAATCAATAGGTTTCGTATTCGTACTGCTCCAGAAGGGTAGAATTTTCGGCCAATAATCGTCTGACTGGCAGGTTGTTGTCGTAAACGTAGCGGTATTCGCTAACCGTTGGTTTGGCCTGTGTCCCTGCTTCCACCTGATACGTAGAGGCCCGGATGCAGTTGTTTTTCGACCAGCTCATCTGATCGAAAATCGGGCATTCGGCCAGGCAATACGGATTGGGTTTGTTGTCGTATTCATACACGATCCGGCGGGTGGTGGTGGTCGCGGCTGCGTTCCGTTGCAGGGGGGTGGTGGTCACGGTTTCTTCGACCAGGTTGCCGCTGGCATCGTAGCGGTACTGATTGGTGGTTAACGTAATCGGTGAGCGCCCGGCCATTTCACCCCGGGGCGGGTAGGTATACCGCTGGCGACCCACAATCTGACCCGTGGCGTTGTAGATCAGAGAGTCCGTAAAAAAGAGCGATTTTTCGGGTTTATCCAGCGAAATCCCCTTGCGGAGCAGGTAGCGTTCTTTCGAATTCAGGCGTCCTTCCTTGCTGTAGTTATACTGTTCCGAATAGCCGTAATTCCAGGGCGTTTCGGGGGTTTGGTAGCGCATCGAATAGGTGGTCAGTTTGCCACTGGTGCCGTACCTGTGCTGAAACTGACTGAGTGGTGCCTGTTCGCGGGTGAGCTCCTCTTTACTGAGTTTACCGGCGGCATCGTAGAAAAACTGCCGGATCGTGCCATCGGGGTAGGTGATTTTCTTGAGTCGATTTTGGGCAACGGCGGGTTGGATACTGGCGAATCCGACTACTAAACTGAGAAACAAGAGGGAAAATAACGTTTTCTGCATAACGTTGAGTCTGTATTGGGTTTACGAGTCGATTGCAAAAACTATGCCCGTAAAAAAAGCCACTCTAAAAAGGGCGGCTTTTACGGCGGAATGCGCCAAATTAATTTTTACGGTACTGCTCGATAATCTTGTAGAGGGCTTTCTGTTTTTCCAGTTCCGGAAAAAAATCGAACAACAGAACGTGCTGGTCGTAGTTGAGCGTCAAAGCCGCTTCCAGACTGACAAGTGCTTCGCGATACATACCGGCATGAATGAGGTAAATCACCGCCCGGTAGTATAGATCCGCTTCCTGCGGCAGTTCCTCGATGCCCATCTCAATGATTTCGTGGGCGCGGGTGAAATCCCCCTGGTCGAACATCACGAGCGACCATTGCAGATACACATCGACATTGGCCGGATCGGCTTCGACGGCTTTCTCAAACGCTTCGAGACTCGATATGCCATTGCCCAGCTTATACTCGGTTTCGGCCAGAGCGAGCCAGTACTCGGCATTTTTCTCGTTCAGTTTCAGGGCTTTCCGCAAAAACGGAATGGATTCGTGCCATTTTCCCAATTCACTCAGACAAACGCCGATGCCGTAATAACCCTCATCCCATAAACTATCGAGATGAACGGCGTCGCGGTAGCGCGTAATGGCTTCTCCGTAGCGGTTTTGTTTCTCCAGACTGGCACCCAGGTAACAATACGTTTCGGGCGTAGCTTCCTCATACTTTAGCGTACTGCGGTAAGCTTCCTCCGCCTTCACAAACTCGCCCAGGTTCATATACGTGTTGCCGAGATTGAAATACGCCGACGCAAAATCTTCCTTGATAATCGTCGCGTAGTCATACGCTTCGGCCGCGTCTGTATACCGGCTCAGTTTGCTGTAGGCAATGCCAATGTTGTACCAGGCGTTGTGCGAATAGGGGTCGCGGTCGATGAGTTGCTGGTAATAATCCAGACTGTTTTCCAGCTCCCCGATCAAATCCAGGCAAAACGCTAGTTCGTACAGGGAATTTTCGTTGTTAATGTTGTGGTTAATCGATGTTTTATAATGCTCGATGGCCTGCTCGTATTTTCCCCAATTCTGGTAGGTTTGCCCAATCTGAAAATAGATGTCGTCTTTCTCGTCGGCGGTTTCCAGCAGATCATTCAAAATCTCAACGGACTGTTCAAAATTTCCGGCGAGGTTGCTGATCGTTCCCTGCATATATTGAATATCGGGGTCGCTGGGATTATACAGGGCGGCTCGATCCAGGAGGCCAAGGGCCTGCTCGTATTTTCCATTCGTAGCCAGCAACTGGGCTTTATCCAGCATCAATTCCAGCGAGTAGGGGAAATTTCCGAGCCCGGCTTCGCAGGCTTTCATGGCCTTTTCCAGGTCGCCTTCTTCCATGTAATGTTCGACCATCTGCTCGTAGACATCCAGATCGAAAAATTGGTTTTCGGAGCCGTCCAGCATACTCTCAAATCGCTGTATCGAGGCCTTTATTTCGCTTTCTCTTTCCTCAAACTCTTGCTCCATATTCACTTCGTACAGGGGTTACGTATATACTATACACCACTATTCAGCGTGGAAATGTAGTAGAAATATACAACTAATAATCTATTCCGCAACTATTCGCGCAAAAAAAGGAGGTAGTGGTTTTGGACCGGTTTTCGCATGAATTGGCGATCAGTATTTTAGATCCGATTCCCGTCCAATGGTCACTGCTTCTGCTTGAAAAACACAGAAATCCGGTGAATCGTTTCGTCCATATTTCTATACTGGAACGGGAGTTTTTTTTCAATCTTGCGGCCATCATACTGATACTGTCCCGACGCCGACCGGGCGGTTTCGCGGGTAATCAGCGGGGGCTTGCCCGTGATCCAGGAGCGGATGGCTTCGACGGGCCACAGCAATTGCGTCAGTTTGGGTGAAACGCGGTATTTCGTTCGTTTTTTGCCCATTGCATCCGCCATCTGGTCCAGAAATTCTTTGTACGACAGGCTTTTTGCGCTCAGAATAAACCTTTCGGCGGTGATGGGGCTCTGCATGAGCTGAAAAACCGCTTCGGCTACATCCCGCACATCGACCAGATTGACAATTCCGGCGGGATAGAACGGTTTTTCGTCGTAGGCATACTTGAAGAGCTGCGTGCTGCTGCGCGTCCAGTCGCCCTCGCCGAGCACCAGCGACGGGTTGACCATCACGGCATCCAGCCCTTCGGCAATCCCGCGCCAGACTTCCAGTTCCGCCCGGTATTTGGTTTGGCCGTAAAAGGAGTTTTGGGGCGACTCTTCCCAGCGCTGCGTTTCATCGATCACAATCGCTGCGTTGGTGTTTTCGCCTTTGATCGTCGGTCGACCGACAGCGGCCACTGAACTGACGTAGCCCAGTTTCCGGACGTGCTTCGCCAGGCACAGATTGACCACATTGGCGGTGCCTTCGACATTGACTTTGTCCATGCGGTCGCGGTCTTTCGGCGAGTAGGAAATCATGGCGGCCACGTGAACCACATCGACCGTGCCGTAGGTCTGCACGGTTTGAAGCGCGTCTTCCAGCGACGGAATATCGAGAATGTCACCTTCGAGCCAGGTGACGCGGTTCTGGATGTCGTTCAGTAAACTCAGATCACTGTTGGCGCGCCGGAGCGCGGCCACAGTTCGGCCCGCGTCGAGATACCGCCGGATGATGTGACTGCCAATGAGGCCGTTGGCGCCGGTAATGAGGGTGATATCAGGGAGTGAAGAAGTCATTCAGGATGTTTTCGAGGGTGATGAAACCGGGAGCCTGGCGGGTGTGAAGGTCGGTGAGGAGTTGGAGGTAGTTGGGGTCTGAGCCAATAGTTGCCCGCTTCATCGCTTTACAAAACTCCCGAAGTTCAGGGCTAAATCCATAGTTAGTTACATCAATATCCACTTCATTCGCATTCCAGAGAAGAAATGAATCGACTGCTTTATCAAGCATGATTAGATGTTGATCAGTACCGGTTTTTTGTTTATGCGTTATTCTATCTCTTTCATCAACAAACGTAAAATCATCAAAATAAGGAGGTCTATACTTGGCTTTATAGGTTACATCTTTATCGATTATTCCAATGATTTTATACATTGGTTGGCTTATTGATGCACTTTTCATTGTTTTTACAACATTGTGGACGCCAAAACTATGATCGATTAACGTAGCAGATGGAAGTAGCATGGTCACCAGTGCCGTATCTGCGAAACACTCAGGCAGAAACAGAACGTCCGGCATTGGGAATAAATTTATCTAGGTTAAAGAACACGTCCGTACTGAAGTCAAGAATATGACGCAAATCTTCAGTGGTTAAAGCATGTACTTTGGTTTCATAATTTTCATAGTATGTTACGAAAACGTTTAGTTGGTCTTCTTCTAAGTTTTCAATAAACGTGTGCAGCAGATAAGGACTATGTGTTGAAATAAAGAACTGGTTATCAGTGTTGTAAATTATTCGATAAGCTAATTCCTGCGTATAAGGCGGGAAGGAGTGAACTTCCGGTTCTTCTAATACAATGACCGAATCTTTATTGGATTCAACGGCAGTAATGTAAAACATGAACCGACGGAAGGTATCGGCAATAGAAAAGAAGGGATATTGGGTAACGTATGGACCTTGTTTCTTCTGTAAGATAAACTCTTGTTCTGCGTCAAATAAGACAAGCTCCAGTTGTTGATCAGTGAATAACTTTGCAAATTCTCCCCATAAATCTTTATTTCTTCTGATTACTTCGTAGAGATTTGGCCCTTGAGGTGGCAGGAGAAATTCTTGAAATAAGTTTTCAAATTCTGTCAGATTTGTAAAGTCATATTTTTTTACAGTGTTGTAAATATTATTAAAATTCTCATTTTCACTGTTTTTAAAACGATTAAATTTCCCATCTATTTGTAGCTCCATCGAAAGGGTATTCTTATCATTTGATAAATCAGCGTAATGTTTTCCGAAGTCTAAAATGTACTTGTAGGTTGAAAAAGAGGAAATCCAGAATCTAAAGGCCGTTTCAATTTGAGAATTAAGAACATAGGAGTATAAAATTGCTACTTGTTGGTCTGATAAAATTTGAATAGTTTGATGAATATCACCGTCACGGTAAAGATGTTTTAATTCCTTATATCGAATAAAACCCTCCATGAACTTCCCTCTACTATAATTTGCCCCCAGCAACCCCAACGCTTCCAAAATATTCGATTTCCCCACATTCGGCTTGCCGATGAAGACGTTGACCCGCTTGCAGTCCAGCCGCAGGTCTTTGATCGACTTGAAGTTTTTGATTTCAACCCAGTTCAGGAAATTATTCGTGCTTTCCATGGTGTTATTCAGATCCGCCCGGTGACGAGCATTTTTGTAAACATAACAACGTTTGCCGCCGATTTGCTAATTTCGCGCCAAAATTAGGTTTTCAAGTCTGCGATTTTACCTGAAGGAACCCGCTATTGTTTCTAGAGTAAACCGTAAACGGAAAACCGTAAACTGAATACCATGTCACTCGAAAATCCGCAACGTTATACCGTCACGGCGGCCCTGATTTACGCCAACGGCCCGATTCACATCGGACACCTCGCCGGTTGTTACCTGCCCGCCGATATTTATGTGCGGTATCTCCGCGCAACGGGCAAAGACGTGGCCTTCATCAGCGGCACCGACGAACACGGCGTTCCCATTACCATCCGCGCTCAGAAAGAAGGCATTACGCCCCAGCAGGTGGTCGATAAATATTATGTCCAGATCAAACGGGCGTTTGAAGATTTCGGGATTTCGTTCGATATGTATTCCCGGACGTCGAAACCGATTCACCACGAAACTTCACGGGAGATTTTTCTGAATCTGTATCACAACGGGCATTTCACCGAAGAAGTCACGGAGCAGTATTACGACGAAACCGCCAACCAGTTTCTGGCCGACCGCTACATCGTGGGCGTTTGTCCGGTTTGTGGAAACCCCAATGCGTACGGTGATCAGTGCGAAAACTGCGGCTCCACACTCAGCCCAACCGAATTGAAAGAGCCGTTGCGCTCGATGCTGTCGGGGGCCAAACCGGTTTTGAAAGCCACCAAAAACTGGTATCTGCCCCTGGACCGGATGCAGCCGCGCATCGAGGAATACGTCAACAGCCATCCGGAATGGAAAACCAACGTGATGGGGCAGTGCCAGTCGTGGTTGAAAGAAGGACTGCGGCCCCGCGCTATGACCCGCGATCTCGACTGGGGCATTAAGGTGCCGCTGCCCGATACCGACGGCAAGGTGCTGTACGTCTGGTTCGATGCGCCGATTGGCTACATTTCGATGACCAAGGAGTGGGCCGAGCAGCAGGGCCGGGATTGGGAATTGTACTGGCGTGACAAGGACACGAAGCTGGTTCATTTCATCGGAAAGGACAACATCGTGTTCCACTGCATCATTTTTCCGGCGATGTTGATGCACGAGGGAAGCTATATTCTGGCCGATAACGTGCCCGCCAACGAGTTCATGAACCTGGAGGGCGACAAGATTTCGACCTCGCGGAACTGGGCGGTGTGGCTGCACGAGTATCTGGACGAACTGCCGGGCAAGCAGGATGTGCTGCGCTATGTGCTGGCGGCCAACGGCCCCGAAACCAAAGACAGCGAGTTTACGTGGAAGGATTTTCAGACCCGCAACAACAGCGAACTGGTCGGGATCTTCGGCAATTTTGTGAACCGGGCGGTGGTGCTGACGCAGAAATTCTGTGAAGGCAAAGTGCCGTCGAAAGGCGAGCTGAACGAAACCGATCAGGCGGTTTTGAACGAACTGGCCCAGTTCCCGGACCGCATCGGTCAGGCCATCGAGCAATACCGTTTCCGCGAAGCCCTGACGTATCTGATGGATCTGGCGCGGCTGGGAAACAAATATCTGGCCGGAACGGAACCGTGGAAAGTGGCCAAAACCGACTTGCCGCGCGTTCATACCATTCTGAACATTGCCTTGCAGATTTCGGCCAGTCTCAGCATCGTTTGTGAACCGTTTCTGCCTTTTACCGCCGAAAAATTACGGAAACTGCTCAATACCGACCAGATTACGCCGGAAGATGCCGTCGGATCGGCTTTTCACTGGATCAATGCGGGAAAACCGGATTTGCTGCCCCACGGTCATGCTCTGGGCGAAGCGGTTTTGCTGTTCGAGAAACTGGAAGACGAGGTAATTGCCCAACAAGTCACTAAACTGCACGAATCCAAACGCATGAACGAACTGGCCACCAAAACCATTCCGGAAGCCAAACCGGCGATTCAATACGATGATTTTGCTAAAATGGACATCCGCATCGGAACCATTCTGGAAGCCGAACGCGTCCCGAAAAGTGATAAACTCCTGAAACTGAAAGTGGAAGATGGCACCGGCCCGCGCCAGATTCTGAGCGGTATTGCCAAACATTTTGCCCCCGAAGCCCTCATTGGCAAGCAGGTAACGTTTCTGGCCAACCTGGCTCCCCGCAAAATGATGGGGCTCGAATCGCAGGGAATGATCCTGATGGCCGAAGACCGCGACGGCAGCCTGTCACTGATCGGGCCGGATAAGGCGGTTTGGAACGGGGGGACGGTGAGTTAAAAAAGAGGAGGAAGGAAGGGAGGAAAGGAAAAAGGGTTCTCAATGCGGTTTTCCTTTTTCCCTTCCTTCCTTCCTTCCTGGATCAAGAGCAAAAGTTGTGGAGCATCTTGGTTTAAGCATATAACTGCGTTAATCGATAAAGGAAAAACTCGACGTTTCTTACCCCTCTGAACTGAGCCCGGAAGGCTTTGATCTTGGCATTGAA
>NZ_QOWE01000035.1 GCF_003334855.1 Larkinella punicea | reverse complement strand
TTTTTCAAAGAACTACAAGCCAACGTCATTCTGGAAGTCCTCGACTTACCCAACGGCGTTGAGCTACTCAGAAAATACTTAGCACACCAAGCCCGAAGGAGTTAAACCAATCCTTCGTACAGTACTGGTTATGAATTAAAAATGCATCAGCCAACCCTTCATTCTTAACTCATAACTCTTAACTAAAACTATGAAGCCAACCCAGCCATCGCACCATCATCCACCCCGCTGGGCTTCCACTCTGCTCGACTGGCTGGGTGATCCCAACACCGTGGAGGAGGTGCAGGGTGATTTGCTGGAACTCTACGATTACTGGGTCGAAACCGTGGGGGTGCGAAAAGCGCGCTGGCGGTATGCCCTGAGTGTTTTAAAGTTGCTGCGGCCGTTGGCCAAAGCAAAAAAAGCCGATTCCTCACCCTTTTTTCTGAATCCCGATATGATCCGGAATTATGTTAAAATCTCTCTGCGAAATCTCATTCGCAACCAAGCCTTTTCGGCCATCAACATCGCCGGGCTGGCTCTCGGCATGGCTTCCAGTCTGCTGATTTTCCTCTGGATTCAGGATGAACTTCGTATTGGAACGCACTATCCCAACGCGGCTCACTTATACCGCGTGATGGAGCACGAAATTACGGATGGCCAAATTGTTACCGATGATAATACGCCCGGCATTCTGGCCGATGAACTCAAAAAACAGTTTCCGGAGGTAGTTTATGCGGCCGGTTTCTCCGGAGGAGAGGACCACGTTCTATCGGTGGGCGACAAAGTAGCCAGACAGTCGGGGTGCTTTGTCGGAACCGACTGGTTAACGATGTATAGTATCCCATTGGTCGCGGGTTCGGTCAAAACGGCTCTCAATTCGCCCACGAGTCTGGTCATCTCGAAAAAGCTGGCCGAAATTTATTTCGGTAATGCGCAGGCAGCCTTGGGTAAGTCCATCCGATTCGATAACAGGAACGACTACCAGGTGACGGCGGTTTTCGAAAATCAGCCAGCCCACTCGCCCGATCAGTACGATTTTCTGCTAAACTGGGAGGGCTACCTGAAACGGGAACCCTGGCTCAACAAGTGGGACAATTATGGACCCGGAACCCGCCTGCAACTCCGCGCCGATGCTGACCCCAATCGGTTAAATGCAAAGCTGAAAACGTTCCTGAAAGGCCGGAACAAAGACATTGGGCCGAATTTTAACATTGAAATGTTTCTGCAACCGGAGACGGAAGCGTTCCTGTATTCCAACTTCAAAAACGGCCACCGCGATGGCGGACGCATCGATTATGTGCGGCTTTTTATCATCGTGGCGGTTTTTGTGCTGTTTATTGCGTGCATCAACTTCATGAATCTGGCCACGGCGCGGTCGGTCAAGCGGGCGCGGGAGGTCGGCGTCCGGAAAGTGGTGGGCGCCGAACGGTCGTCGCTGATCGGGCAGTTTATGGGCGAAGCCATGCTGTTGACAACGCTCTCGCTCGGGCTGGCGGTTGGGCTGGTGATGCTGGTCTTGCCGGTATTCAACCAACTGACGGAGAAACACCTCGCCCTGCCGGTCGATCAACCGGTATTCTGGGCCGCGTTGGTGGGGCTGTTGATCGGAACCGGCGGGGTGGCCGGGAGCTATCCAGCCCTGTTTCTGTCGTCGCTCAATCCCGTGCGTGTTCTCAAAGGAGCCTTGCGGTTTGGGGCCAGCGCGCAATTATTCCGGCGTGGGCTGGTGGTTTTCCAGTTTGTGCTGTCGATGCTGCTGATTAGTGGAACGGTGGTTATTTATCAGCAACTCCGGTACATACAGACAAAAAATCTGGGCTACGACCGCGAGAATCTGATCAGCATTCCCAGCGAGGGTGAGATCGCCCAAAAATTTATGCTGTTTAAAGCGGAATTGCTTCAATCGCCCGGCATTCAGGCCGTTTCGAGCATGCAGACGAATCCGTTATACAATGGAAACACGACGGAAAGCGTCAGTTGGACCGGGAAAGACCCGAGTGCGGTTATTTCGTTCAACAACACCGCCGTTGGCTATGATTTTGCGAAGACCCTGAACGTTAAATTCATTCGTGGACGCGATTTCTCACCCGATTTCAGGACTGATTCAACCAATTACCTCATCAATGAAGCCGCAGCCCGGCGCATGGGCTACAAAGATCCGGTGGGGCAGCCGCTGACGTTCTGGAACAAACCGGGGAAGATCGTGGGCCTGATCGAAAACTTTCATTTCAACTCCCTGCACGACCCCATCAAACCGCTCATCATTCGTCTGGCGAACCGTCCTTTCGGAAACATTCTGATCCGAACCCAGCCCGGCCAGACCAAACAGGCACTGGCCAGTATCGAGGCTCTTTACCAGAAACTGAACCCCAAATTTCCGTTTACCTACTCGTTTGTCGATACCGAGTATGAGAAGCTCTACAGAAGCGAAACCGTCGTGGGGACGCTATCCACCCTTTTTGCGGTATTGGCTATTTTCATCGCCTGCCTCGGTCTGTTTGGTTTAGCCGCCTTTATGGCCGAGCAACGCACGAAGGAAATTGGCGTTCGGAAGGTACTCGGCGCATCGGTTTCCAGCATCGTAACGCTGCTCTCACAGGATTTTCTGAAACTGGTTCTGATTGCCATCGTCATCGCGTCGCCCCTGGCCTGGTATGCCATGAACCGGTGGCTCCAGGGTTTTGCTTACAAAATCGACATCGACTGGTGGGTTTTTGCCCTGACCGGCTTGCTCTCGGTGGGCATTGCGTTGCTAACCGTCAGCTTCCAAAGCATCAAAGCGGCATTGATGAATCCGGTGAAAAGTCTGCGAAGTGAATGAAAATCAAGGGAATAGAAAATAACGAATATTGAACACTGAATATTGAATAACGAAGGCTGGACGTCGGCGAAGCCTCTTCGTTATTCAATATTCAGTGTTCGTTATTACATTTTGATCAGATGGGTGGCTCTAGCCGTTTCTTATTCGTTATTCAATATTCAGTGTTCGTCATTCCCTATCCATTATTAACCCCCTGAAAAACAGCCGTTACCGACGTCTCTCCCGTTGGCAGGCTTTCGATTTCGAGGGCATTTCCCGTTGCTTCCAGCAGTTTTTTGACGATGGCAAGGCCCAACCCGGAGCCTTGCTGTTCGTAGCTTTTGCGGTCGAACTGGACGTACGGCGCAATGCGGGCGATGTCTTCCGGTTTGAACGGTTGTCCACGGTTTACAATCGTCAATCGGTAGGAATCGCCCTCCCGGCGACCCGTGATCCGAATGGGGTTTGACCCATCCGAAAACTTGTGGGCATTGTCGATCAACTCATCCAGCACAATCCGCAGACCGGTTTCTGAAATAGAGATCGGAGCCCCTGCCATCTCGATCTGACATTGAATAGGCTGATCGTGTCGCTCATTAACCGTGCGGATGTGATGATTTACCACAGCAGAATCCAGCCGTGACATCCCCTTGATAAACTGGATGGACGCCGGATTTTCCTGAAGGTCTTCCATAAGCCGCAGGTTGTCCAGAGAACGTTTCAGCCGCAGCCCACAGGTTTTGATCATGCCCAGCATCGACAGGCTATCTTCCTGATCGAATTCGTTGTAATGCTCCATCAGCAACGTAACGAACCCGAGAATACCGCTCAGGGGCGTATTGTATTCATGATTGGACATCCGGGTGATGGTCCGGCGGAGTTCTCCCAACCGGCTTTGCAGATCGGATTCCCGCAGTGCCTCGCGCTGGAGACGGCTTTCGATGGCCAGCAGCAGGCTCTCCAGCGTAAACGGTTTGGTCAGGTAATCATCAGCCCCCGAGATCATACCCCGGCGCACATCGGCTTCCTCCGTTTTGGCCGTCAGAAAAATGAAGGGAACCGTTGCCAGTGACCGGTTGCTCCGAATGGCTTCCAGCACCTGGTATCCATCCATCTCCGGCATCATGATGTCGCACAGGATGAGGTCAGGCTGTGATACCATCGCCAGGCTAATGCCCTCCCGCCCATTGGGAGCCGATTCCACGTCGTAGCCTTTCAGACTCAGTAAGGTGGTTACATTGTCCCGAATCGGGGTTTCATCTTCAATCAGTACGATTCGCGTAGCCATAAGGGGTGGATTTTTAAGTAGGATGAACAGGCCGTGATTACGCCGGTGGACTGGAAGGACTGATGGGTTCGATGGGCAAACTAATGGTAAATGTTGATCCTGCCGTTTCCTGACTTTCGACGGTGAGCGTTCCCCCGTGAAGCTCCACAAACTGACGGGCAATCACCAGACCGAGTCCGGTGCCCTGAATGCTGGCCGTATTGCTGGCCCGGAAAAAGGTTTGGAAGAGAGAAGAAAGTTCGTTAGCCGGAATGCCGATGCCTTCATCGGTGACCTGAATGACCAACGTCTGCTGCTCAAACCGGATCGTCAGACCGGGGTTGGCTTTTGAAAACTTAAAGGCATTGGACAGTAAATTGACCAAAACGTGGGTCATCAGTTTTTCATCCAGATAGGCGCGGGACGACGGCCCGACCAGCGAAACACGGACGGTTCGACCGTCGGGCTGGTGGCTGAAATGACTGCCGATGATCTGCTGACACAACGCCAGCACATCGACCCACTGGGGATTGAAAGCCACTTTGCCCGATTCAATTTTGCCGATGGTGAGCATATCCGAGAGCAAACCGGTATAGTTCAAAACCTGCTGCTGAATCACCTCCAGGTATTTTTTGATGGCCGGTTTGGCGGTTTCCGGCGGTTGTTCCAGATACAGATGAATCAAATCGACACTGGTCTGGATCGTGGCCAGTGGTGTCCGGAACTCGTGCGATGCCGTCGAAACGACCTGCGACTTTAGCTTGCTGAGTTCCTGTTCGCGGGCCAGCGATTGTTGCAACACCAGTTCCTTTTCTTTCTGGCTGGTGATGTCGTTGGCAATCCCGATATACCGAACCGGCATGCCCTGGTTGTCTTTCATGACAAACGTCCGGATCAGAAGCCACCGGATCGCCTGGTGTGTGCCTTTCACCCGGCATTGAACCGTCACTTCCTGCCCCTGCCGGTATTTTTCAAATTCGACCAGCGTTGCGGCCCGGTCTTCTTCCAGAATCGTGTCCAGAAAAGAGTGCTCATCCTTGAGCGCATTCTGGCGCACAATCCCAAACACGCGTTCGTACGCCGGATTGATATACAGCAACCTGAACGGCTCCACCGAGTGAATCCAGAAGACCTCATCTACATTTTCGGCAATCTCGCGAAACCGTTGTTCGCTCTCCCGCAGGGCATCTTCGGCCAGTTTCCGTTGGGTAATGTCCCGGGCCGACCCATACACCAGCTTGTCGATTCCAATAGCATTCCACTCGATGATTCGGTAGGTACCGTCTTTTTTGCGAAACCGGTTAATCTGGTTGCGAACCGGCCGGTGCAGAATGCCCGTCAGCAGGTGTTGAAAAACGAACTTCTGTTCGTCGGGATGCAGCAAATGCAAAAACGGAATGGCCATCAGTTCGGCTTCCGTATACCCCAGTGCAACCTGAAAAGCCTGGTTAATTTTCGATATGTTTCCCTGGCTATCGGAGATGCAGTGCATGTCCAGCGCCCCCACGAAGAAGGTATTCAGCTCCCGGTTTTTCTGTTTCAGTTTTTCTTCAGCCTCCTTGAGCAACGAAATATCCGTCGCCATGCCCACATACCCCGTAATCTTCCCTTCTTCATTCTGCAACGTGCTGGTGGTCAACAAAACCGGAACCCGCTTTCCCCCTTTGCCCTCAATCAGGCATTCGGTCTGAAAATAGCCCTGTTCCTGCAGGATCGGCTGAATCAGAAAAGTAGGCGGGGCACTGGGCAATTCGGCCTGGTAGGTCAGAATGGGAACCGAGGCTTCGGAAATGTCAAACCGTGTCTGGGGATGTCGGCCAATGAGTTCGTCGGCCCGGTAGCCCGACACCTGTTCAACGGCCGGATTCGCCGTCAGAACCACGCCCTGCGTATCAGTTGAGATGATGGCCTGCCCGGCATTTTTGAGAATGGCATTTTGCAATGCCAGAAGTTGGCCGAGTTCCCGGGTCCGCTCCGCCACCCGCTGTTCAAGTTGTTCGGTATGCTGCTGAAGTCGTTCATTCAGGTATTGCTGGTAGATAACGATGGCTAGCTGGCTGGCCACCTCGCCGGCAATCTGGCAGTATTCTTCCGTAAAAAACCGGGGGGTGTGCGACAGCAGCACAAAAGCGCCGATGTATTGCTGCTGGCTGAACAGCGGAATAACGAGCAGCGACCGAAACCCCCGTTTATACAGGTTCAGTTCGGGTGGAATGCCTACGAAATCCGGTTGCAGGTGATCCAGCAGCCAGGATTGCCCACTCAGCAACGGTTCGACTTTAAACAGATGAATGGGTAATCCGGAAGCCGTCCGGGTGGCCATTTCATTGCCAACCAGCCAACTTTCGGCCTGCGCCAGGCCCGTTGCCTCGTTAAACCGGAAAACCACCAGTTGCTCGCACGGCACCAGTTCCCGGACGTGCAGAAGGGCGGCTGCTTCCGGTCCCTGTTCGGTCAAACTCTGGTTGAGTAAGGCCCGCTCAATGGCCTGAAACCCCTGAAGGCGCTGGTTTGTCCGGGTTAAAGCCTGATTGATCCGGTGCAGTTGCTCATTTTTCTGGTGCAGCAGATCGGCCTGCTCCCGCAACGCCTGCTGCTGCTTTTGCAGGGGTGTATTGTCCAGATACGTCAGCAACACCCCGTCGCCGATCCGGGTCAGATGGCCTTCTACCCACAAATCCAGCCCATCGGCCTGGTAATGCGCTTCGTAGTGTTTGGGAATCCCGGTTTGTAACACGTCCACGAGTCGCCCGAAGGACCCCTGTTCACGGGCCGAAGGGAAAATATCAAGTATGCTGCGGTTGATCAGTTGCTCAACGGAAAGACCCACCGTCCGGGCGTTGACGGGATTGGTTAAGGCATACCGAAAGTCCGTGATGTCATCAGCCTCGTTCCGAACCGGGTGAAACAACGCCAAACCGGCCGGTAAATGCTCGACAATCGTTTGCAGCAACTGGGTTTGTTGCTCCAGAGCCAGTTGGGCTTGTTTGGATGCAGTAATATCGAGGGCGGTGATGATGATCCCTTCGTATTTTTTGCTCACCGTCACATCCACCCACTTAACGCCGTTGCCAATCGGGTGTTGCCGTTCAAAGCGCTGGGTAATGCCGGTTTCCCAGGCCTGGACATACCGGCTGAACACCCCCGTATCGACGAAACTGGGGAATACCTGGAGCATAGTCATCTGGCTAAACTCACCGGGACTTAATGCGGCCATGTTCAGAGCGGCACGATTTCCCCAGATGTAGCGAAAGTCCGCGACCTGGTTGTTTTGAACAACAGGCTGGCAATACAATACCGCAACCGGAATAACCTCCTGAAAGCTCTCTAATTGTTGAGCCCGAAAGGTTTCATTGTGAAAAATCATACACGCTGAGTACCCCGTATATAGATCAACAGGAGCTTTGCCTACAAAGGGGTAAGTACCTGATTACGGCAAAAATTGAGCCAGATCGCAGGCCCTTTCCGTAATCCTTGCGTGCTCATTTCATTCGGAACGCAGCGACTTCACGGGATTCCTGAAAGCGGCTTTGACGGACTCGTAGGACACCGTGAGCAGGGTGATGCCCGCGGTCAGCAGAGCGGCCAGCGCAAAAATCCACCAACTCAGCTCGATCCGGTATTCATAGCCCCGGAGCCAGTGGGTCATGAGCCACCAGCCCAACGGAGCGGCCACCAGAAAGCCCAGCAAAACCAGCTTGCCAAACTCCCGGCCAAACAGCCACAGAAGCTGGGCCTGGGTGGCTCCAAGCACTTTCCGAACCCCGATTTCCTTTGTTTTCGATTCGGCCATGAACGCCACCAAACCGTAGACACCCAGACAGCCAATCAGAATGGCCACCAGCGAAAAGACCTGAATCAACCCCAGCAGAATCCGTTCGGTCAGATAAAACTCATTCACCAGATCGTCCACAAAAACCGCTTTGAAAACGTTTTCGGGAAACTGCCCATTCCAGGCTTTCTCAACCGCCTGAACCGTAGCGGGCCGGTTGCCCGGAGCCACTTTCAGGGCGGCTATGGCAAAATCCGTATGCAAATTGAGCAGGGCCGTGGGTGGCACACTGCCGTGGACTTTGCCGATCTGAAAATCATTCAACACGCCCACCACGATTTGGCTTCTCCCAAAAACCGTGAGCCGTTTGCCCAGGATAGCCGCAGGGGTCGGAAGCCCCAGTTGTTTGATCATGGCCTGATTCACCAGCACTTCGTTGTTCGTCGAATCGTTGGTGCGGAAGTTCCGCCCCGCTACCAGCTTCAGGTCGAACAGCGGAACGTAGTCTTTGTCGCCCACTTTCACATTGACCGGAAACTTCTCCGGTTCCGGATGACTGTCGTAAGTAAACGGAACCGGGGGCCGACGGTACGAAGCGGGGGGATCGCCCGCCAGCGCCACCTGCTCAACGCCGGGGAGCTGAGCCAGTTGTTCGCGCAGGGTCTGTTGCTTCAGCGGGTTGGTAGTCGGCACCGGAACCGTTAGCACCGATTCTTTCGTAAAACCCAGATCGGCCTGCTGCATGTGCTGCACCTGCCTCGTCATGACAATGGCCCCAATCACGAAAAGTTGCGTAATGAAAAACTGAACGACCACCAGACCGCGCCGAACCGAAACGCCACCGACCTGCTGCGTCGTCAGCCGCCCGCGCAACGCCATCACCGGATTGAACCGCGACAGAATCAGGGCCGGGTAGAAACCGGCCAACAGAATAACCGCCAGAATCAGACCGCCAAACCACCACAACGCGTCGGGCCGAAACACATTCAGCACCGAGAGATCTGCGTTTAGTTTGTCCAAAGCCGTGTTCAACAGGGGCAGGTTGAGTTCGGTCAACAGCAGGGCCAGCCCGACTGCCGCCAGCACCACCAGGGTGGTTTCGGTCAGAAACTGGCCGATCAACTGCCCGCGCGTGCTCCCGATGGCTTTCCGAACGCCCACTTCTTTCGACCGTTTGATGGCGCGGGCCGTGGCGACGTTGACGAAATTGATGCAGGCAGCTCCAACCAGAAAGCCGCCCAGGATGATCAGCGCATAGAGAATTGGGCGCGGGGCATGACCGCCGTATTGCGGATTGTGGTTCAGGTCGCTCAGGGGCAGGGCTCGAAAATCAAGCCGTTTCGCTTCCGGCCCGGCCAGGTACTTCCGGCGAATGGCCGGAAAGGCCCGGGTCAACTGGGCAACAGAGGCTCCTTCCCGAAGCGTTACAAAGCACAGGGCAGCGGGCGCACTCCAGCGTTGCATGGCGTGTAAATCGCCCGTTAACACGGGGAAAGTTGCGTAGGAAACCAGCATCTCCAGGGGCAGCTTGGTATTGGACGGCGGGTTTTTAATGACGCCCGTAACGGTTAGATCCGTCTGGTTATCAAACCGCAGTGTGCGGCCAATGGGGTCGGCGTTGTCGAAATATTTGTGGGCATAACGTTCCGATAAAACAACCGTGTTCGGCGCGTTCAGGGCGGTTTTCGGACTCCCCTTCACCCATTCCACCCCAAATACCTCAAAATACTGCGGTTCGACAAAACCGATGTTGCGCGACTCTTCGAACTTCTTGGCCAGACCGCCTTTTCCGTCCGGTATCCCGATGATTTTCCGGAACGCCAGTTCCAGGCGGACGACGGTTTCCACAAACGGATAATCCCGGCGCAGCACATCGCCCAGCGGCCGGGGTGTGGCATCGCTCGGAACCACATGATCGTGCCGGATGTCTGTCACGACCCAGTAGGTTCGGTCGGCTTTGGCGTGATACCGGTCGAAGCTGAATAGCCAGTCGACCAGCAGAAAAATCATCAGGCCACTCGCCAGACCGACGGCTAATCCAACCGTACTGATGGCGCTCGAAAGCCGGTTGCGCCAGAGGTTCCGCAGGGAAATGAGGAGGTAATTGCTGAGCATAGTTGGGTTTAGAATATAGGATAACTGCTATTCACCTGGATTTATAGTAAATTTGTTTAAACCCACGAGCACTATGTATATCTCCACCACTTCCCATCTTCCTTTCGTTGGTGAAGAAATGGCCATTTATGGCCCGAAAGCGCACCAACGGATCATTTCAAAACTAAATTCCGGCTTGGGCCCGCTTTACTACCGCGAAGGTCGGATCACGCTGGAACCCTTACCGGAAACCATGCTCAATGAAGGAGAAGCCAGCCCCGTTCCCGACCTGATTTTGTACGATAACGAGACCCGTCAAACACCGATTATTATTGAGATTTGTCATACGGAAGGACTTAAAAAAGACCTCAAAAAAGTGGTTCTACTTACGAACGAAGACAATTATGGCATTCTTGAAAGTTTCGTTTACGACTACACTGCCCGGCAATGGTTTCGGTATCGCAAAGGTGATGAAAGCGTCGTCTATTCCTCGTCGTTTTCGGAGATACTTCAACTGGATTTGAATAGCTTTCTGTAGTTAAGAGTTAAGAGTTGCTCTGCCTCTTTAACTCTTTATTCTTAACTCTTAACTACTCATTCGGAACGCAGTGAGGCAACCGGATTCATCAAAGCCGCTTTAATCGCCTGATAACTGACCTTCAATACCGTAAGCCCCAACGCGCCCAAACCGGCAGCGATAAATATCCACCCGGATAGCTCCGTCCGGTATTCGTATTTCTGCAACCACTCGTCCAGAAAATAGTACGCGATGGGCGCCGAAATCAGGCCGGAGATGATGACCAATACGACAAAATCTTTTGATAATAATCCCCAGAGATTCGCGACCGACGCGCCCAAAACCTTGCGAATACCGATTTCTTTGGTTCGTTGTTCGGCGATAAAAGACGCCAACCCAAACAGACCCAGACAGGAAATAAAAATAGCCAGCGCGGTAATAAAAGAAGCCAGTTTCCCAATGCGCTCTTCGGCAGCAAACTTGAGTGCAAACTCGGCATCGACAAAATCATAGTTAAAAGGCGCCGTGGGGCTGTATTTTTTAACGACCGCTTCAATCGCTGTCAGAGCCGCATTCGCACTGGAACCGGGATTGATGCGGATCGTCACAAAATTACCGGCCCGTCTGGGGATAAAATAGATCGTTTGTTTGACCGGTTCGTAGGGCGACGACATGAGCATATCTTTCACCACCCCGATGACTTTAAAACGCCGGTCGTTCCATTGAACGGTTTCGCCAACCGGGTGTTTCAGTCCCATAAACCGGGCGGCCGTTTCGTTCAGTACAAATCCGGACGAATCGCTGGCGAAGGCCCGGGAAAAATCCCGTCCGTCGACAAACTGCCAGCCAACCGTTTTTCCGAAGTCGTGGGAGACGCCAACGGTTGCAAAATCGGCCTGCAAACCAGGGCTTTTACCGGCCCAGGTAAAACCGGTATTGTTCGACCAGACGTCAAAGCCAGACAAACTGAATGCGACCACCCGCACTAACGCCGTTGATCCATTCTGAATACAGATGCCAGCGGCTCATGGGATGCAGGAAAATTTCGGGTTTGAACTTCAGATCTTCCTTGTCGCCCAGATCGGTTTTAATCGTTTTTATTTTCCCGGAAACACGGGCCAGATCGGCCTTGTCGGCAAGCTGGACGAAAATCTGAAACGAGTTATTGCCCCATTCATGCTGATCCTGCGCGGCTTTTACCCAATCCGTCGAGGCTACTTATAAATCCCAGGGAGCCACAAACCGCAGTGGCTGAAAGTCGGTATTGTCCGGCAAATCTTCTAAACTCCGGTGACTTTTACGTCCAGTTTATTGTCGATTTTCACCAGTTTATTCATCGGATCTCCATCGCCGAAAAGCGCTTTGGCGGTCGATTCAGACAGCAGAATGGAAGCCGGTTCTTTCAAACCCGCCTGCGTACCTTTCAGCATTTTTAACGACAACACTTCCGGCGCTTCCGGCGACATGAAATTACCGGTTTTGGTGAATTTGGCATCGCCAAACGTCAGAACATGCCGGGTGGTCCACGACGATAACAGAATGTGCTTAAATTCACTTCCGTAGTGGGTACGCAGGGCAGCAGCCAGCGGAATCGGAACGCCCTGCCCGGTTTTCACCTCACTGTTGAGAGTCTACTGGTGCATGACCTGCGCAATCCGGTTGTAGTTTTTATGGGATGTATTGAACGACAGTTCGTCATGCATCCACAACCCAATCAGCATGGCAATGGCCATTCCCACCGCCAGTCCGCCAATGTTGATGACGGAATATCCCTTGTTGTTAACCAGGTTTCGAACAGCGATTTTCAGGTAATTTCGAATCATAAGGCAGAACGGTTAGGACAATTATTGAAGGGGTCAAAAACGAATATTGAATATTGAACACTGAATAACGAATAATGAAAGGTCGCCAGCGGGATTACTTCGTTATTCAGTGTTCAATATTTCATTTTTCATTCGCTTCGCAATGACTTCACCGGATTCATCAAAGCGGCTTTGATGCTCTGGAAACTGATCGTTAGCACGGCCACTGAAACCGCCAAACCAGCCGTCAAAACGAGCATCCACCATTCCATAGCAATCGAGTAGGCAAATCCTTCCAGCCACCGGCTCATCGCCCACCAAGCCAGCGGTGAAGCCAGCAACGTTGCGATGATCACCAGGCGGAGAAAGTCTTTGGACAGCAGAAGAACCACGCCCGAAACCGTTGCGCCCAATACCTTGCGAATCCCGACTTCTTTGATGCGCAGTTGAGCCGCGTAGGCCGATAAACCAAACAGGCCCAGACAGGAAATAAAAATCGCAAAAACCGCAAAAACCGTCAGCACATGGCCCACGCGCTGTTCTGAATCATAAAGCCGGGCCAGTTTTTCGTCCAGAAAAGTGTAGCTAAACAGGCTTTTGGGCGATAAACGAGCCAGGGTCGCTTGCGCAAACTGGACCGTTTCGGGCAATTTGTCACCTTTTATTTTCAGTAAAAAGTAGTTGGCCTGACCAGGATGCTGAACAATCACCAGCGGTTCGACGGCGCTATGCAGGGAAGCAAAATGAAAATCATTGACAACGCCCACAATCTCGCCTGTATCTCCCAGTGAAACCATTTTCTGCCCAATCGGCGACTGTAATTTAAGCGCTTTCACAGCCGCTTCGTTCAGAATATAAGGGAAGTGAGCACTTCCGGTTTGCCGCCCGAAATTGCTACCGGTTTTCAGTCCGATTTTCAGCACCGGAAGCATGTGTTCGTCGGCCCACATAAACCGCATCTGACTGGCATCGTCGGCTTTTGCTAGCGGGGTGAGCATATCGGTACTAAACCGGTCGCCGGGCAGAACCGAAATCAGGGCGACATCTGTGATGGCCGAGTTTTGTCGCAACTCATTTTGAATTGTAGACACTTTTTCGTGCATTTCCTGTCCATAAAGTTTTACGGCTACGACCTGTTCCTGATCGAAGCCCAGCTTCTTGTTCTGGAAAAACTGCATTTGCCGGTACACCACGATGGTACTAAAAATCATGAATACCGAAACGGCAAACTGAAAGACGATCAACCCTTTGCGCACCAGCGTCACCGACGAAACCGTACTTTTCTTGCCTTTCAGGGACGTAACCGGCTCGAAACTTGAGATGAACCACGCGGGATACAGGCCGGCAACCAGGCTGATCAATCCGGCCAGCAGCAGCATAATAACGACGTTTGCCGGGTTGAACAACTGCCCAAACTGAAGGTTTTTAGCCGTGAGCGTGTTGTAAAACGGAATCGCCAGCCGGAACAGCAGGAGTGCCAGAACCGCAGCCGTCAGCGTCAGCAGGAACGATTCGCCCAGAAACTGTTTCACCAATTGTCCTTTTCGCGCGCCCAGCACTTTCCGTACACCGACTTCCTTCATCCGGTTAAAGGCCTGCGCCGTTGCCATGTTGATGAAGTTGACCGACGCCACCAGCAAAATAAACAGAGCCGCCACCGCAAACACATACACGTACAGAATGTCGCTGTTGGGTCCCATTTCCTTTTCCAGCTTCGAACGCAGGTGAATGTCCGTAATGGGCTGAAGGTGCGTCTTCCGGGTCGTCAGAATGTCTTTCCGGGTTTCGCCCGCTACCTCATAGAATTTCACCATAAACGCCGGTATCCGCGCTTCCACTTCCGACAGCGAGGCATTGCGGTTCAGCAATACGTAGTTATAAAATCCCGACCAGCTCCGGTTTTCCAGCGATCCTTTATCGGCAAAGCTATAGTAAGTGGACATGGAAATCAGGTAGTCGAATTGCAGGTGGGTCGGAAACGAAAAGTCGCTGATCACCCCCGTCACGGTCAACGGGCGTTTGTCCAGATTATCCTGAATCACTTTGCCCAGCGGTTCGTCGTCGCCGAAGTATTTTTTGGCCGTTGCTTCGGTCAGCACAATCGCATCGACCTGTTTCAAAGCCGTTTGCGGATCTCCTTTGGCAAACGCCAGGTCAAACACCTCGACCACCGTCGAGTCGGCATAAAAACCGCGTTTCTCTTCAAACTGCCGAAGTTCACCGCCCGACGGTGCGTAACTGAATACCCGATCCGGATAGTGACGGTGGAACCGCGCCAGGGTCTGAATAGCGGGAATTTGCTGCTTCATTTCCACCCCGATGATGGGCGATGTAGCGGCCCAGATCCGGCTTTTCTCACCGATATTCTCCGTGGTAATCCGGAAAATCCGGTCGGCTTTCGTAAAACCTTTGTCGTAGCTCAGTTCCTCCTTGACGTGGAGAATAATGAGCAAACCGCACGCCAGCCCCAGTGCCAGTCCAGTGATGGTAAGCGTGCTGTTCAGCCGATAGCGAAGCAGGTTTCGCCAGGCGATTTTGAAGTAATTCCGGATCATCATCGGGTTCGTTAATGAGGTTGTTGAATCGTCGCTCGATTTTCTTTTTAGGGCAAACTGGATGACAAACCCCAGCACATCCCACCAATACCGTCCTCTTGCCCGCCGTTGGCCGATGCGTTTCACCTGATACGCAAACTCCTCCTGCAAATCGCCCTGAATCTCCTCCAGGTGGTGGGGAGAGCAGAAAAATTTGAGAAGCTGGTCGGCGAGTTTTGGGGGAGCAGGTATCACTTCAAACTTTTTAATTTAAAATGTTAAATGATGAATATTGAATATAAAAGGATGATCACAGCCTACCTACTTTGACATTCATCATTTGAAATTTATTATTTAAAATTCTTTTCATTCGCTTCTCAGACTCTTCACCGGATTCATTAAAGCCGCTTTCACGGCCTGATAACCGACTGTTAATAAAGTAATTACTATAATCGACAATCCGGCGATGATGAATACCCCCAGCTCCAAATCGACATGGTAAGCAAAGTTGTGTAGCCATTGATTGAGTGCCCAGCCGATGACCGGAAAAGCGATCACCAGCGCAATCAGCAACAGCTTCAGGAAATCCATCGACAACATCAGGGCAACGTTGCCCACCGTGGCGCCCACCACTTTCCGAATGCCGATTTCCTTCTGCCGCCGTTGGGCCGTAAAAGCCGCCAGGCCGAACAGACCCAGACAGGAAATGAGGATGGTGAGTCCGGCAAAATACCGTGACAGGACGCCGATCCGGCGCTCGGCGGCATAAAGCGTCTGGTAGTTTTCGTCCAGAAACTGGTAGTCAAAAACGAGTCCCTGGTGATGGGCTTCGAATACCTTCTGAATGCGCGCAATCGTCTGTTGTTCCGTGCCGCCCTGCATCTTCACCATGATGTTGGGCATGACCGGATAGACCTGGAAAAAGCACGGTTTCACGGTTTCGTACAGCGATTCGAAGTTGAAATTTTTGACCACGCCCACAATCTGCCGCTCCCGATCCCAAAATTTGACGATTTTGCCAATCGGATCTTTTAATCCCATGCTTTTAATGGCCGCTTCGTTGAAAATAATTTCATTGTACGAACCCGGATTATTGGAAAAACCGCGCCCATCTTTCAGTTCCATGCCGAGGGTTTCGATGAAGTTATAACCCACTTCCAGATTGGAAAACTCGATGTCTTTACCCCGTGGTTTTCCCGGCCATTGAAAACCGGAAATCGCCCCGTGGTCGCCGGTCAGGTTGTGGTAATAACTCGACGCGTTGACCACGCCCGGAATCGTTTTGATTTCCGCCAGAAAGCCCTCTGCCGATTTCAGCTTGACGGAATCCATTTCCAGCGGAATTTCGAAATGAATGATGTTTTCCCGGTTATAGCCCAGATTTTTGGTCTGGATGTAGTCGATCTGCCGATACACCACCAGAACCGAGACGATAAACAGAATCGAAACCGTGAATTGAAAAACCACCAGGCCTTTTCTGACCAGCAACTCGCCGACCGATGTTTTGAGTTTGCCTTTCAGAACCGCCGTCGGATTGAAACCGGAAAGATACAAAGCTGGGTAACTCCCCGCGATTAAACCGGTCAATACGGTAATGCCAACAATCGACAGAAGCATCGTGCCGTCAAACTCCAGACGGATGTTTTTGCCGGTAATGAAATTGAATTGTGGAAGCAACAGAATCAGGAGAAAAATCGCTACGACCAGCGACAAAAAAGCCATTAAAAGGGATTCGCCCAGGTATTGAAAAACCAGCGAACTGCGCAGGGCACCCACCACTTTTTTGATGCCTACTTCTTTGATTCGCCCCGACGCTTTTGCCGTCGACAAATTCATAAAATTGATGCAGGCAATGAGCAGAATGAAGACCGCGATGATCGAAAACAGCTTCACATAGGTAATCCGTCCGCCAGCTTGTTTGCCATTTTCAAACTGCCCGTGGAGGTATTTATCGGAATACTGAATGGTGAATAACTGAGCCGTCTGTTTTTTATCTTTAGATTGTAAATAATTCCTGATTTTGGCATTGAACCGATCCAGATCCGTGCCTTTTCTGACGATCAGGAACGTGCTGGGATCACTATTTCCCCAGGATTCCATGCCGGGGCGTTTGACCACGAACACGTTGAAGTTGAACAGTATATCAAACGGTTCGGTCGAGTTGGCCGGGCTGTTGGCGAAAACACCACCCACGCGGTAGGTTCCGCTGAATTCCTCGTGATCCCATTTGACGGCCTTGCCAAGCACATCTTTCGTAGTACCAAACAGTTTTATAGCCAGTTCCTCGGAAAGTGCAACGGTATTGTTATCCGAAAAAATGCTGTTTTTATCTCCCTGAAGAAACGGACAGGTAAAGACATTAAAATAATCCTTCCCAACAAACTGCCCACCCGCTTTTAGCCGGGTTTCGCCCACAGAAATGATCCCTTTACTGGAAAACCAGGACGCCGGAACGACGGTTACCGCATGCTCCACTTCGGGCATTTCGGCCGCCAGCGCATCCGCCAGCAAACCGGGCGTATGGTTGATGGTGTTCACGTCATCTTCGTGAAAATGATTGGCCATGACCTGAAAAAGCTGCTCATCTTTTTCGTTGTATTTATCCATGCGTAATTCATCCTTTACCCACAAATAAATCAGCAATGTACAGGCTAAACCGGTGGATAAACCGACCAGATTAAGCGCCGTAAACTGACGGTCTTTCGTCAAATTTCGCCAGGCAATTTTGAAATGATTCCGGAACATAATCGGGTTCGTTCGATGCGTTGTTGAATTTTCTTTTGACATTCTTTTACTCGCAAACGATAGCACAAATCCCAGCACATCCCACCAATACCGCCACCGGGCTCGCCGTTCGCCGATGCGTTTCACCTGATACGCAAACTCCTCCTGCAAATCGCCCTGAATCTCCTCCAGGTGGTGGGGAGAGCAGAAGAATTTGAGAAGCTGGTCGGCGAGTTTTGGGGGATTCATCGTTTTTTTAAAGTTGATAGGAACGCGGATGAAACGGATTCGGACGGATCAAAACGGATTTTAATCGGTGCAAATCTGTTCAATCCGCTCAATCCGTGTTGCCATCACCTCTTCGTTATTCGCTTTTCAAACTCTTCACCGGATTTACCAAGGCCGCTTTGATGCTCTGGAAACTGACCGTGAGCAGCGCAACGGCCGCAGCCAGCAAACCGGCCAGCCCGAAAACCCACCATTCCAGATCGATCCGATAGGCAAAATCCGCCAGCCACTCATTCATCGCATACCAGCCAAGGGGTGTGGCAATCAGGATGGCGACGAACACCAACCGCAGAAAGTCTTTGGAAAGCAGTACCACGATGCTGGCAATGGATGCACCCAGCACCTTGCGAACGCCGATTTCCTTGGTGCGCTGGAGGGTGGTAAAAGCGGCCAGCCCGAACAGGCCCAGGCAGGCGATAAAAACCGCCAGCCCCGCGAAAATGCCAAACAGTTCTCCAATCCGCTGTTCGGACTCGTACATCTTGTTAAACCGCTCATCCAGAAATGAATACGAGAAAGGTGTATCGGTTTCGGCTTTCCAGTTTTGCTCCAACGTTTTGAGCAAAGCGGGGACGTTGTCGGTGCGGATTCGCAAGGCCATCTGGTACTGGTCTCCGCCGTAATACATGATCAGGGGCGCAATGTGCTGGTGCATGGATTCGAAGTGAAAATCTTTCGTTACCCCGACCACCGTGTAGGTTTGCCGGTCGCCCGGACTGCCGTCGCCCACGGTTGTAATGCGCTGCCCAACCGGGTTTTTCCAGCCAAACTGCCGGACGGCGGCTTCGTTCACCAGTACTCCAGCACTGTCGCCCGAAAACGCTTTGGAGAAGTTGCGGCCCAATGCCACCCCAATGCCCAGCGTGGGCAGATACTGCTCGTCAATCCGGTAGGTTTTCAGCCGGAAAGGCACCGTTTCCGTGGGTGCGTTCACATCCCGAAAACCGTCGACGCCGTTGTTGGAACGGCCCGCCGGCAGATAACCCGCCAGACTGGCACTGACGATTTGTGATTGCTTTGCCAGTTCGTTTCTGAATGTCTTCAGCTTATCGCCCAGTACGTACGTATCGTGCAGAATCAGCACCTGTTCTTTGTCGAAACCGACTTTTTTATTCTGGATAAACCGCAGTTGCCGATAGACGACCAGCGTTCCGATGATCATGCCGATGGAAACGACGAACTGCACCGTAACGAGGGTATTCCGTAACCAGCCGCTGCGCACCCCGGACACGAGTTTGCCTTTCAGCACACTAACCGGGTTGAACGACGACAGGAAAAAAGCCGGATAGCTGCCCGCCAGCAGCCCAACCAGCAAACTGCCCATCAGGGTATAGCCAATCATGCGGGCATTCAACAGCGTACCCAGATCGAACGCTTTATTAGCCAGTTGATTGAACGTCGGCAGCGCAACAACCACCAAAACACCAGCCACCACGAGCGCCAGAAACGTGATCAGCACCGATTCGGACAGGAATTGGCGAATCAACTGCTGCTGCACCGAACCCAGCACCTTGCGAATGCCGACCTCCCTGGCCCGGTTGGCCGACCCGGCCGTCGAGAGGTTCATGAAATTGATGCAGGCCAGCAGCAGAATAAAAACCGCAATGGCCGAAAAAATATAGACGTATTTGGGATCGCTGTTGGCTTCGAGTTCGTTTTCCCAATTGGGTCCCAGGTGAATGTCGGTGACGGGCTGAAACCGGAACCCCATCCGGTCGCCTTTCCGGAGGTATTCGTCGTAGGTCATGCCCAGAAACTCCGGCACCTCCGGCCCCATATATTTGCGAACAATGGTTGGGCTTTGGGCCGCCAGTTGCGCCACCGAATAGCCTTCCCGCAGCAACAGGTACGTATGCGACCCGCTGGCCAGCCACTTTTCCCCCTGTCGAATCGAGCGGTATGAGCCGAAGAAGTCGTAGTGAAAGTGGCTATTGGAAGGCACATCCCGGCAAACCCCGGTGACCCGAAAAAGACCCTTGGTGCCCATCGTCAGGCTTTTGCCCACCGGATTCTGATCGCCAAAATACTTCCGGGCGGTCGATTCGGTGAGGACGACGGTATTGGGTTCGGTCAACACCGTCTTTACGTTCCCTTTCAGCAGCGGAATCGAAAAAACCGCGAAGAAATTGGAATCAGCAAACACCACCCGTTCTTCCTTAAACCGTTCGTTGCCGTATTTGACCACAAACGTCCCTTCGCTTTCCAGCCGCGTGAAAGCTTCGACGCCCGGATAATCGCGCAACATAGCGGACCCCGCCAGCGCGGGGGCATACGCCATGTTCATTTCCTTGCCGCCAAGGCGGATGTGCATCGTCATGCGAAAAATCCGGTCGGCTTTCGCGTTGTAGCGGTCGTAACTCAGTTCATGTTGCACAAACAGTACAATGAGCAGGCAGGTGGCCAGACCGACGGCCAGACCAACGATGTTGATGGCCGAAAACGCCTTTTTCCGCCAGAGATTCCGCCAGGCAATTTTGAAGTAATTCTGAATCATCGTCGGGTTTGCTAGATGCGTTGTTGAATACTCAATTGACTTTCTTTTAAGCGCAAACGATAGAATAAATCCCAGCACATCCCACCAATACCGTCCTCTCGCCCGGCGTTCGCCCACCCGCCGAAGCTGGTATTGAAACTCCTCGTGCAAATCGCCCTGCACCTCCTCCAGCCGGTGGGGAGAACAGAAAAATTGGAGGAGACGGTCGGCGAGTTGGGGCGGTTTCATATTTTTTAGTGAAGAGTGAAGAGTTAGGAGTGAAGAGCTTTTAAGCTTGTGTCAGCCAACTCATCACTCTTCACTCCTAATTCTTCATTCCGACCGAAGTGAGGTTACCGGATTCATCAAAGCGGCTTTGACGCTCTGGAAACTGACGGTCAGTAGCGCGATTACCACCGTCAGCAAGCCCGCCAGCGCGAAGACCCACCACGCGAGATCAATCTGATACGCAAAGCCTTGCAGCCAACGGTTCATGGCATACCAGGCAACGGGAAACGCGATGAGCATGGCGATGGCGACGGGTTTCAGGAAGTTGGCCGACAGCAGGGCCACGATGTTGGGAACCGATGCGCCCAGCACCTTGCGAACGCCAATTTCTTTCGTGCGCTGCTCGGCCATAAAAGCCGCCAGCCCAAACAAACCCAGGCACGAAATGAAAATGGCCAGAAAGGCAAAGGCATTGGCGAGTTGGCTGACCACCTGTTCGCTGTGGTATAATTTGGCGTATTCCAGATCTGAAAACTGGTAGGTAAACGGAAAATTGGGATTCAGTTCTTTGCAGATTTTTTCCAGACTGGTCAGCGCTTTCCGGGTTTTGCCGGCTTCGGTCCGAACCAGAATACTGCCCCACTTCTGCTGTTCGTCCAGCCGGACAATCAGCGGTTCGATGGCCTGGTGCATGGAATTGAAGTGGAAATCTTTCAAAACGCCGATGATTTTCCCCTCCCGGTTTCCCCACCACATCGACTTCCCGATCGGGTTTTTGTAGCCAATTTTCCGAACAGCCGCTTCATTGACGAGGTAGCTGGCCGAATCGGTGCCGAATGCGCGGGAAAAATCGCGCCCTTCGGCCAGTTTCAGGTTCATGGTTTTCAGGAAATCGAAACCCACCACGGCGTCGGCAAACGGCACCGACAGATTCGGCTCTTTGCCAACCCATTCTATATCGCCCCGGTGGTGGCCAATCAGGGTGGGGGATTCCTTCATCCTCGAAATGGTCAGGATGCCCGGCCGCTTCCCTGCTTCATCTTTGAACAGATTATATTTCTGAACCAAATCCCCTTCGATGGGAATGTAAAGCAGATTTTCGCGATCATACCCAATGTTTTTCGACTGGATATAGCCCATTTGGCGGTAGATCACGATCATGCCCACGATGAGAATCATGGAAAGCGAAAACTGAAAAACCACCAGGCTTTTCCGGAAAAACGTTGCGCCAAATCCCAGACGCGCCGACAGCATTCGTCCTTTCAAAGCCCGGATCGGATTCATGGACGATAGAAACAGGGCCGGATAACTCCCCGCTACCAGGCCGGTCAAAAGCAGGAGTCCGGCGAGACTGGCCCAGAAAACCGGCTGTCCGAACGGCAAAAACAGGCGCTTTCCGGTCAGTTCATTAAAGGCGGGCAAGAGAATGAGCACCAGCATTACCGCCAGCACCACCGCAAAAAACGTGAGCAGAATGGCCTCGCCCATAAACTGCCCGATCAAGGCGGAACGAACCGCCCCGACCACCTTCCGGACGCCCACTTCCTTCGCCCGTTTGGTGGAACGGGCCGTGGCCAGGTTCATGAAATTGATGCAGGCAATGAGCAGAATAAAAACCGCCACGACGCTAAAAAGCCGCACGTACTCAATCCGTCCGCCATCGACCTGACCGTTTTTAAAGGTGGCATGGAGGTACTTTTCGGGGTACGGCTGCAAGGCGAGTTCGGTATGCGATCCGGCGGTTTTCGTCGTATACTGGTAGATGAACTCTTTGATTTTGGCCTCAACTTTTGCGGGGTCGGCTCCCGGACGAAGTTGCACGAACGTGGATGGACTCGTATTGCTCCAGTTATGAACCCACTGATTTTCTTTCACATACGCTTTCCAGCTCCGCAAAAAATCAAATTGCTGCGACGAGTTGGCGGGCAGATCCTCGAAAACCGCCGTCACCATCAGGTCGTCCTGGTTCTGGTAACGAATCGTCTGGCCGACGGCATTCTCCGGTTTTCCAAAAAACAGTTCGGCCATCTTTCGCGAAATGGCAATGCCTTCCGGCGTGTTCAAGGCGGTTTCGGTCGTTCCCTGCACCAGCGGATAGCTGAACATGCTGAAAAAATCGGCACCCGCAAACGAACCATCGGCCTTGTTGATTTTCCCGGCCACTTCAAACGTGACCGTCCGGCTTTGCTCCAGACCGCTGGCCCGTTCCACTTCAGGTACCACGCGTTTTAATTCCTCCGCCAACAGGCCCTGCGTATAATAGGAGGCTTCCACCTTGCCGTCATAAAAACCGCGTTCGTAGACCTGAAAAAGCCGGTCGCCGTTGGCGTGAAAACCGTCGACGCTGCGTTCGTCCTGCACCCACAGCAGAATGAGCAGGCTGCACGCCATGCCGAGGGCCAGCCCGAGGATGTTGATGGCCGAAAAGGCTTTGTTGCGAACCAGATTCCGCCGGGCGATTTTAAAATAGTTACCGATCATCGTTGGATTCATCGTATGAGTTGTTGTTGGATATTTCGTTGACTTTCGTTTGATCGCAAATGGTTTCAGAAAGCCCAGGACGCCCCACCAATACCACCTCCTCGCTTTCTGTTTCCCTGCCCGCCGAAGCCGATACACAAACTCCTCATGCAAATCCCCCTGCACTTCCTCCAGCCGGTGGGGAGCACAGAAAAATTTGAGGAGACGGTCGGCGCATTGGGGCGGTTTCATAAGACTTATAATTTCAAATATTAAATTTCGAATGATGAATGATAAAGTGTTTCCGCACATTCACGACCTCCTCGATCATCAGACTTTTACATTCATCATTTGAAATTTATTATTTATTATTCCCTTTCTTTCACTCACTTTTCAAACTTTTCACCGGATTCATCAAAGCGGCTTTGACACTTTGGAAACTGACCGTTAGGGCCGCCACGATCACCGTCGCCAGCAAAGCGATTCCAAAAATGCCCGGCCCGATGTCGATCTTATAGGCAAAATCCTGCAACCAGTGCGTCATCACCCACCACGCCACCGGTGTTGCCACCACGAAGGCCACGGCAATCAGCCGGGCGAACTCCTTGCCAAACAGCCACAGGATATTACTGATGCTGGCTCCCAGCACCTTGCGGACGCCGATTTCCTTCGTTTTTTGATTCGCCATAAACAACACCAGTCCATATAGCCCCAGACAACCGATTACAACGGCGATTCCGGCGAAGAAATCGACCAGCTTGGCCATCGTTTGCTCCTGTACATAGTTTTCCTGCAATTGCTCATCGACGAATTGCGCGGTGAAATAACTGTCGGGATAGACCTGGTTATACTCTTTTTCCAGTTGGTGGATGACCCGCTCAAAGTTGCCGTTGTGTAACTGCAGACTGGCGTAATAATAACTGGTCGCCCGGGTGGTCATGTAGAGCGGAAAAATCCCACTTTTCAGATCGCGCTCATTGAAGTCTTTTACAACGCCCACGATTTCCAGTTTTCCGGATGTATGCAGGATTTTCCCCAGCACCTGGGCCGGATTACGAATGCCCAACTGCTTGACGAAGGTTTCATTGACCAGCGCTTCCCGCGACGTATCCGCGGGTTGAAGATTTCGCCCGGCCACCAGTTTCAACCCGTACAAATCGACATAAGCGGCATCGATATACTTTTGCTGGGGTGTAAACTTTTCCGGTTCGGGGCGGGTGTCGAATTTGATAAATGTCTGGCTGATCCAGCCCGTTTGGGGTGGGCCACTCATGGAATAACTCAATTTCTCAACCTCGGGAATGGCCATAGCCCGGTGGCGAAAATTTTCCATTTTGCCGACGTCCTGCTGGGGTGATGAAGGCAATCGAACCGTAAGAATGGCTTCTTGCCGGAAACCGAGGTCTTTCGTCTGGATGTACTGCAACTGATTGGCGACCACGACCATACCCACAATCAGCATCTGTGAAATAGCAAACTGGGTGACCACCAGACTCCGGCGTATGGAAAAACCACCCACCTGCCGGGAGGTGATCCGCCCGGCCAGGGCCAAGGCCGGTTTGAAGCCCGTCAGCACCAGAGCGGGATAAAAACCAGACAGGAAAATGACCCCAGTCACGATCAGTACCAACCAGCCAATGACGGATGGATCGTAATAGAAAGTAAACCGGAAAACACCGTGTAAATATTCCTGCGCCAACTGCTGACCAACCTGAAAAAAGAGGAGTGCAATGGCCGTGGCCGTGAGGGTTAACAAGGCGGTTTCGCCCATGAATTGCCAGAACAATTGGGGCCGCGTACTGCCCAGCACTTTCCGGACGCCCACTTCCCGGGAGCGATTCAGGGCCTGCGCCGTGGCCAGATTGACAAAGTTGATGCAGGCCGTGATGAGCAGAAAAATTCCGATGGCAAACAACGACCAAATTAAACCCGAACTCACGCCACCGGTTTCGGTCGAGAAGTGAATATCCCGCAGGGGCTGCATCGGAAACCGGGTATCCTTGACACCGTGCGGTTTGTACTTTTTCACAAAAGCCAGCATCTGCCGATCCCAGTCGGCTTTCGTAAAGTGGTTGTTCAGGCTCACAAAGCACTGAGTACCACTGTCGATGTTGTCAAAACCGTCGTTCAGCGGGCGGTCATGAAATTCGGGCAAACTGGCCCAGGATGCCATTAGGGAATAGGCAAAATCGGTGTTATCCCGGTAGTCTTTAAACACCCCAACAATTCGGGCATTCAAGGTTGCATTGATTTTAATGATTTTACCAAGTACCTGCGTCGTCCCAAAGTACCTGATGGCATTTTCAGCACTGAGAACCACCGTATTGGGTTGAGCCAGCCCGGTTGGTCCGCCAGCCAGCCACTCATAATCGAAGATTTTAAAATAGGAAGGCTGCACAAAGGCCCCCATTCTGTGAGCGTCTTTAAACTTTCGGTCGGGTTCATTGGCTACGGGAATGGCCACCAAAGGGTCCCGGTAAAGCTCGATCATCGCCAGATTTTCGATGTCCGGATGGTCATTCCGAAGGGCTTTTCCCAGTTCGTAAGGGACACCAGTTACGTTAAAATTGCCTTCAGGCGTAACAAACTCGGTTGTTACCCGGTAAATGGAAGCGTATTTCTGGTGGTGTGTATCGATGGTATGATGGTAGCGAACGAGCGAAAAAATCAGCAGCGCAGCACCAATGCCCAAAGCCAGCCCCGTAACATTGATCAAGGCGTAGGTCTGGTTTTTAATCAAATTCCGCCGGGCGATTTTGAAATAATTGCTAATCATGGTTGGGTTCATCGTATGAGTTGTTGAATACGCAGTTGATTTTCGTTTGATGGCGAACGGCCATCCAGCCGGGGGTTTCAGAAATCCCAGTACATCCCGCCAATACCGTATCCTGGCCCGCCGTTCACCGATCCTTTTCACCTGATAATCAAACTCCTCGTGCAAATCGCCCTGCACCTCCTCCAGCCGGTGGGGAGCGCAGAAAAATTGGAGGAGACGGTCAGCTAAACGGGGCGGTTTGGTCATAATGATGAATGATGCGTTATGAATGATGAACTGCGGAGAGAATTTCGTATGATTTATAATTCATCGTCCATAATTCATCATTTATTTCCTACAGGCTCGTGGCCGGTTTAAACGGATTCAGCAAACGCGCCCAGAAGCTGACGCGGACTTCCTGGATTTCCTGCAACGTCCGACGACCATAGGCCGTCACCGTAAACAGCCGTTTCCGTCGCCCCCCACGCTCGGCGGTAGGCTCGCCCATTTCCGATTTCAACATACCCTTATCTTCCAGCCGTTCCAGGGCCGCGTGGACCTGATTCAGCCGCACCGAACGACCGGTCTGCTCGCTGATTTCGTGGGTGATCGCAACGCCATACGCTCCGCCTTCCATGACGGCCACGGTTAGTAATACGATTTCTTCAAACTCGCCCAAGTAGCTGCGTTTCATCGCTGTCAATTAGTTCTATCTTTGCTGATCAAATGCCTTGCCAACTTCCAAAATCTGCCTTAGCAGCGATTTTAGGCGGATTGTAAGCGGGAAAGCTGTACGATTTCGGACAATCTCTGTCCGCTAGTGTACAGGGAGATAGATGGGCGCGGATGGGTAAAAACCGCCCCCAAATGCCTTACACTGGTTTCCGGTTCCTGAATCCGACTTTACCCATGAAACGCTTCCTTTTTCTGCTGCTCCTCAGCACAACCGCCGGGTTTGCCCAAAAGAAAACCCCGCCGGTCATCGATGCCCGCGTGATCAAAGTCGACTCGCTGCTGTGGGATCTCAAGGCACTGAGCAAGGCTCCGGCGGTGGAGTGGCTGAGCCAAACCGGACCAGTTCGCTCGCTTTTGTATAAAAGCGTCGATTACGAAGGCAAACCGACGCAGGTCTTTGCGTATTACTCCAATCCGGATTTGATCCGGGGAAAACCGGTCAGCAAGCGGAAATTTCCGGGCGTCGTGCTGATTCACGGCGGGGGCGGAAAAGCGTTTAAAGAATGGGTGGAAAAATGGGCCGCCGATGGCTACGCAGCCATCGCGATGGATCTGGCGGGGAAAGGAGAAGACGGAAAACGGCTCGCGCAGTCCGGACCCGATCAGGGCGAAGTCGATAAATTCTCGAAACTGGAAAAAGCCGCTTTGCGCGATCTATGGACGTACCAAGCTGTTTCGGGAGCCATTCTGGCGCATTCGCTGCTGCTGAGTTTTCCCGAAGTCGATGTCACCAGAACGGCGGTTACCGGCATCAGTTGGGGCGGTTATCTGACCTGCCTCGTCGCCAGTCTCGACAACCGGTTCAAGGCGGCCGCGCCGGTGTATGGCTGCGCGTATTACGACGAATCCGATGTTTTCAAAACCTCCATCCTCAAGCTTTCGCCAAGCGGTCAGCAGAAGTGGATGCGGTATTTCGATCCGTCTGTGTATTTGCCGTTTGCCAAACCGCAGTTTCTGTTCGTCAATGGCAACAAAGACCGGTTTTACAACGTCGTTCCCTACCACAAAACCTACAGCCTGATTCCTCCAAAGCAGCGGACGATGTGCCTGATCCCGGACATGAAACACGGCCACGAAGCGGGTTGGGAACCGCACGAAATCCGGTATTTCTTCGAGAGCATCCTCAACGATGGCGTTCCGCTGGCGGATGTCGGGCCGGTTTTAGCAACCGACTCGACCCTTCGTCTGTCCTACCAATCACCGGTTACGGTGTATACCGCCGAGTTTTATTATTCCAATGACACGACATCAGTGAACGAAAACCGGGTCTGGTCAAAGCAGAAAGCGACCCTCGATCGCAACGCCCGAACCGTGACCAGCCCCGTGCCGAAAGAAGGTTTCCAATACGGTTTTTTCTATCTGAAAGACCACCGGAATGTTTCGGTTTCGAGCCCGTTCCTGCTAAAAGGGAACTAGGATTTCCCGTTCGCCGGTCCCGTGCTGTCGCTGGCTTGTAAGGCTAAGTAAATTCCGTTGGTCCAGCCAAAACCGTCCTGGTTGGGGTATTCTCCCCCACCCGCCGGTAAATCGGTGTCCACGACATTGTACTTTTCCATCATTTTGCCGGTATTCCGGAACACCTTGTCATTGAGCGCCATCCAGCGTTTCCGGATTTCAGCGGCTGTCTGCGTAAACCCATAGCGCAACAGACCCTGGTGCGTGATCCATTGCAGCGGTGCCCAGCCATTCGGAGAATCCCATTGCTGCCCGCTTCGCTGAAGCGTTGAAACCACTCCGCCTTCTTTCAGAAAGCTTTTTTGGATATGCCCGTGAACCTGAGATGCCTGTTCGTCGGTCGCCAGCCCAAAGAACAACGGAAACAGAGCCGCCAGCGACCAGACCGGCGTTGGCTTGTGCAAAACGACGTTGTAATCCATGAAAAACTGACTTTTTTCGTCCCAGAGATACGTCATGATGGCTTTCCGCCGGGTCTCGGCTTTTTGCCTGAAATGCTCATACGGTTCCTGGAACGAACTCTGGAGATAGGCGTCCGACAGGGTTATTTCCAGGTCATACATCAGGCAGTTCAGATCCACCGGAATAATATCCGTGGTGTGAATGGTGGCCAGGCGCTCCGGATCGCCAAACCAGCGGCAACTGAAATCCCAGCCGGATTCGCAAGCCGCCCGGATGTGTCGGTACAACGTTCCGGGTGCAACGCCGTAGGGTGCCGCTTCGCGGGCCAGCTCCACATCTTCCCGGTAGGATTCGGGGCGGGGGGCGGAGAGGTCATCCCAATAGCGGTTTAGGATACTGCCATCGGGCAACACCACCACGCGCCGGAAAGCGCCTTCGTGATCGTCGAGCCGAAAGTAGCCATCCATCCAGTAATTGTATTCTTTCTGCATGTGGGGCAGGTAGCGAACGAGGACGTCCGGGCCGTCGATTTCGGAAAGCAGCCGGACCATCAGGGCAAAAAACGGCGGTTGCGACCGGGTCAGGTAATAACTCCGGTTGGCATTCGGAATGTGACCGTAGGTATCGATCAGATGGGCGAAATTAGCGACCATGTGCCGGATCATTTCGTTTTCGCCCGACACCCGCAGCCCCAGCATGGTAAAGTAACTATCCCAGTAATAGAGCCCCCGAAAACGCCCGCCGGGAACGATGTAGGGTTTCGGAACCGGTAACATGGAACAGAACGATTCTGACTGTCGCTTGAAAAGCGGCCACATCCGGTTCAGATGCACGGCTGTCGGCAGCGACTGGTCACTGACGTGGTTGGTTTCCAGGGTTTTCGGCAGGTGAAAATAGGCATGAACAAAGTCTTCTAACCGAAATCCATCCCGGTGTTTCTCAATTTCGTACTGGCTCAGGATTTCTTCCGGCGCCCGCCGGGGATAGCAGTCGGCAAAGGTGATGGAGTCGGCAAATACCGGCAGCATCTGCACATCATGAAACAAAGGGCCAAATAGTTGGTCGGGAGGTAATATGGCCGGTACTACGCTGTATATTTGGGGGGGAAGTTGGGGAGTCGTATCTGCCATAAAATCAAATTGCGTTTAGTAGTAAACCCAACACCATAGGGTTGGTTCACCAATTCCCGGAATAAGTCCCCTGTTTTCTCCTATACCTTTATTTGTTAAACCAGTCAGAAAAATCGTTATGTGGACCAATTCCCCACACTCCGGCAAGACCATTCAGGCGGTTTTGCTCCTCTTCTGGGCACTCTATTTCTCCCTCGTGCTGTGCAGCAACAGCACCGACGCCCTCAAAGCCCTCGGCCTGCTGCCGGCCAACTGGGTTTTTGCTTCAGGGAACTTCGCCTTGGTTCAAAAAGTGGTTGGGATTTATCATTCACCGGTCTGGCTCGCGGGCCTGTTTTACACCGGTGTTCTTGTCTGGCAGGCCGTTGGCGCGGTGCTGCTCTGGAGCGCGTTCGCGGCCACTGTCCAGCAAACATCACAGTATCAGGCGACTGCATACCGGGCGCTCACCGTTACGATCAGTTTGTGGGCGGCTTTCATCCTCGCCGATGAGTTCTTTCTGGCCTACGAGATGAGCGGTTTATCCGCCACCCATTTCAGCCTGCTCATCGCCGAAATCGGCACACTTTTAGTTTTTAGAAAGAATTAGGGCTTTCGCCCCTAAATCCCCTAAAGGGGACTTTTAGCATCCGGATTATTATGTGTCCAAGTCCCCTTTAGGGGATTTAGGGGCGAAAGCCCTAGAATAACTCATCATTAAGTTCTCCGCTTACTCACGGCTTCCATCAACCCCCGCGTGTAGCCCAGCGCATACAAGGTGCCGATGGTACTGTAACCGGGGTTCTGGTTGCTGTCGCCGTACATGGTCGGAACGTGATCGGGGCGAATCGGGCCTTTGAAACCGACCGCATAATAGGCTTTCATAGCCTGGTACATGTCGATAATGCCCTCATCGTGAAAGGTTTCCTCGAAGGCAAACTTGTCGCCCCGCACATTCCGGAAATGCACAAAATGGATTTTCTTCCGTTTCCCGAAGTAGTCGATGAGTGCTGGAATAGGGCTATCGTCGCCCATCAGCGCAAAATTGCCCTGACACATCGTAATGCCGTTGCTCGGACTGGGGTAGAGTTCCAGCAGTCGTTTGAACGAATCGACGGTATTCATGATGCGGGCGATGCCCCGAACACTGTCTACCTGCGGATCGTCGGGGTGCATGGCCAGTTTCATGCCGATTTTCTCCGCTTCCGGAATGACGGCTTTCAGGAAATAAGCCAGATTTTTCCAGAGCGTTTCCTTCGACACTTCGCCGTATTGCGTCAACGGCAGATTCTTGATGGCTTCGTAATCGAATGCCGTGACCAGCGCCCCTCCCCGACCGGGGCGGTCGTTCTGCGTGCGATACCAGCCAATCACCGGCATCCAGTTGTAGCAAATCGTATCGATCCCGACCTGTGTCAGGTTTTTCATCAGGGTAATAAAATTGGCAATTTCCTCATCCCGACCGGCCAGCCCCAGCTTGGTTTTTTCACCCAGTGCGGGCGGCCCTTCGATGACGCGTAGTTGCAGACCCACCTTGTCCCAGGCTTCCTTCACCGCCAAAACCGCCTTGTATTCCCAGGGCTTCACGTCTTTCAGGCCGACCATGCCGGGATTGATGCCGCCCACGGCCCCCAGCACCGCCATCTGCTTCGTCAGCGCGATTTTCTGTTCGTTCATCCCGCTGAAATACGCTTCGCAGAGCTGCATTCCGGCATCTTTCAGCACCGCCTTATCAACAGCCGGTTTTACCCCGACCCGTTGTTCAGACGCCTGAGCCGATGAGATTCCGCCTACTGTCAGGGCGGCCAGAGAGGTGCTTTTTTTGAGAAAGTCGCGACGTGAAGTTTCCATGTAAGCGAAAGAAAACCACGCCTGTTATTTACCTATACACCGAATGATGCGTTATGACGGGGCCGCCCGCGCGGTGATGAGCGATGAATTGTGTCAGCTCGTTCATCACCGCGCGGGCGGCCCCGTCATAACGCATCATTCGGTCTTAAGGCTCTTCACCGGATTCATCAAAGCGGCTTTGATGCTCTGGAAACTGATGGTAAAGAGCGCGATGGCGAGCGAAGCCAGAACGGCGACGACAAACATCCACCACTCGATTTCGATGCGGTTGGCGTATTTTTCCAGCCAGCTATTCATCGCCCACCAGGCCACCGGAAGCGCCACCACCGACGACAGCAACACCAGCAGCAGAAAATCTTTGGAGAGCATCAGCACGATGTTGACAATGCTGGCTCCCAGCACCTTCCGGATGCCGATTTCTTTCGTACGCTGCTCCGCCGTGAAAGCTGCCAACCCAAACAGTCCGAGACAGGAGATGAAAATGGCCAGAAACGCAAAGTAGTTCGAGAGCTTGCTGATGATGTTTTCGCTCTTGTAGTTGTTGCCAAATTCCTGATCCGTGAACTTGTATTCGAACGGATAGCGCGGATTAAATTTCCGGAAGGTTCTTTCCAGATTAGCAATGGCCTCTTTGGTGCGGCCGCCTTCGGTCCGCACCAGCACAACTCCGTCGAATTCATTCCGCTGCATGTGCAGAATGAGCGGTTCGATGGCGACGTGCAACGAGTTGATGTGGTAATCTTTCACCACGCCCACAATGATGCCCTTTCGACCCCAGAACGTCAGCTCCTGCCCCACCGGATTTTTGTAGCCAATCTTCCGGGCCGACGCTTCGTTGATGAGGTAGTTGGTGGTATCGGTGCCGTAATCCGGTGAGAATTCGCGCCCCTCTTTCAGCCGAACGCCCATCGCCTTGAGGTAGTCGTAATGCACGGCGGTCTGGTTGAACAAAATCCGTTGTGTGGTGTCTTTGCCCCGCCAGCCAACGCCGATGGTCGAGCTGCCGACCTCCAGCGGGTCGGCCCACGAAGCCGAAACCGCCTGGATACCCGGCTGGGTCAGCAATTCGCTGCGGAACGTCTGGTAGTTCTTTTTCAGATCACCTTCCAGCGGCATATACACCAGATTGCCCTTGTCGAACCCCAGGTTTTTGGTTTGGATGTACTGAATCTGCCGGTAAATGATGATCATTCCGACAATGAGAATGATCGACAGCGAAAACTGGAAAACCACCAGCCCCTTGCGGAAGATGGTCGCACTCGGTTTAAATTTCAGCACGCCTTTCAAGACCACCACCGGTTTCAGCGACGACAGGAACAAGGCTGGGTAACTGCCCGAAACCAAGCCGGTTATGAGGGTCAGGCCCAGCAAAACCAGCCAGAAAAACGGATCGGCAAACTGAAACGTCAGGTGTTTTTCCGTCAGCTCATTAAAAATGGGCAGCGTTAGCGCCACCACCAAAACCGCTACGAAAAGCGACAGCAACGAGATGAGCAGCGATTCGCCCACAAACTGCCCCATCAAAGACCCCCGCTCGGCGCCCACCACTTTCCGAACGCCCACTTCCTTCGCCCGCTTGACCGAACGCGCCGTGGCCAGGTTCATGAAGTTGATGCAGGCAATGACCAGAATAAAAACCGCCACGATGATAAACAACCGCACGTATTCGATCCGACCGCCGTCGGGCTGCCCATTTTTGAAATTGGAATGCAGATAAGCCTCGCTGTTTTTTTGCAGGAACAACTCGATATTATTGGTCTGCTTGTTGGTCTTCTGCTTGATGTAATCCTTGATTTTGGCCGATACTTTATCCGGATCGGCCTTTTTACTTAGCAGCACGAACGCCCGTGGTCCGTTGTTACCCCATTCTTTCACCCAGGCGTTGTATTTCACGAACCGTTCCCACGAAATCAGGTAATCGAATTTCAGGGAGCTGTTTTCCGGCACTTCCGCCATCACCCCCGTCACCATCATGTCGTCGGTATTGTCCACCCGGATCACTTTCCCGAGCGCATCCTGATGGGGGAAGTATTTCTGCGCCAGCTTTTCGGAGATCACAATACCGTCCGGACGCGCCAGGGCGGTTCGGGCGTCTCCCTGTATGAGCGGAAACGAGAAAATAGTCAGAAAATCGCCACTGGCAAACCGTCCTTTTTCTTTGCCAAAGGTGTTGCCGACCGTCAGCAGAATGTTTTGTTCCCACGTCATCATGGCGGCTTTCTCGACTTCCGGGAAATCCTTTTTCAGGTTTTCGGCCAGAATACCGGGTGTCGAGGGCGTTGTACTGACGTCCTGACCCGCCCAGGCCTGGTTTTCCATGACCCGATAAATCCGGTCGTCGTTCGTATGAAACCGGTCCATCGCGCGTTCGTCCTGCACCCACAGCAGAATAACCAGACTGCAGGCCATTCCGAGCGCCAGACCGAGGATGTTGATCAGCGAAAACGTTTTGTTGCGTTTGAGATTACGCCAGGCGATTTTCAGGTAGTTGCGGAACATAAACGGGGATGATTAGCGCAGAAAAACAGGAAAGCGATCTAAAGATGCAGAGCGACGGGCCTTCGTTGCATGGTGTACCCACGGACGTTATTCACTCTTCAAACTCTTCACCGGATTCGTCAAAGCCGCTTTCACCGACTGGAACGAAACCGTCAGCAGGGCGATCAAAACCGCCAATGCCCCCGCCAGCACAAAAACCCACCAATCGATGTTGATCCGGTAAGCAAAATCCTGCAACCACTGATGAATCGCATACCAGGCGATGGGTGAAGCAATCAGGATGGCGATGAACACCAGCTTCAGGAAATCCCGGGAAAGCAGCGCAATGATCCCCGCCACCGAAGCGCCCAGCACCTTGCGAATCCCGATCTCCTTGATGCGCCGTTCGGCCGAAAACGATGCCAGCCCGAACAGACCGAGACAGGAAATGATGATCGCCAGCGACGCCAGAATGCCGACAATTTCGCTCACCTGGCCATCGGCCCGGTAGAGTTCGGCAAAATGCTCATCCAGAAACGAGTAATCAAACGGCTGATCGGGTGCGAGTTTGGCCCAGACGGATTTGGCGTAGGCAATGGCTTCCGGAGCATTTTTACCGCTGATCCGGATCGATAGTTCGCTGTAGCCCCAATCCTTCTGGTCGAAAATGCAGAGCGTTTCGATTTTGTGGTGGAGCGAGTTGAAATTGAAATCCTTCGAAATTCCGACAATCCGTCCCAGCGAATCCATTCCGCTGAAGCCGAAATTCCGGCCGATCAGCGATTGCATCGTGGCTTTCGGCTGTTCTTTCAGCAGTTCTTTTGCCAGCGTTTCGTTGATGATATACGCCCGTCCGTTGTCGGTTTTGCTGTCTTTCAAAAAGTTGCGACCAGCGATAATCGGAATTTTATACAGCGTCAGGTAATCCGGATCGACAATCACCTGCGAGGTCGCCAAGTCACGAACCGGCCCGTCGCCGTGAAACTTGACCCCGGTTTGGTGCAGGTTATTCCCCAGCCGTTGTTGCGAACCCGTCACCGCCGTGATCAGCGAATTGGACAGAAGTTCCTGCTTAATGGCATCGTATTTCGGCTGCGTCGTGGAATTCAGCGGAATCACCATCACCTGATCGCGGGAAAAACCGGGGTCACGCTCCTGCATAAACCGCAGTTGCTTCACCACAAAAGCCGTGGCAATGATCAGAAAAACCGCCCCCGTAAACTGGCCGATCACCAGCATGTTGCGGAAGGACCCTTTGTTTTTACCGATTTCCAGACTGCCTTTCAACACCTTTGTGGGCTGATACGACGACAGAAAAAAGGCGGGATAACTGCCGGAAATGACACCGATTAAAATGGCAAAGGCGGTGAATGCAAGCAGAATCAACGGATTACTGAACAGTGCTAAATCCAATTCCCGCTGACTGAGTTCGGTGACGAAGGGCAGACAGAGTTTTACCAGCAGAACCGCAAAAACCAGAGCGATAGACGACAGCAGAATGGATTCGCCGATGAACTGAGCCGCCAGTTGCGTTCGCTCCGCCCCCACCGACTTCCGAATTCCGACTTCCTTCGCCCGGCCTGACGATTTGGCCGTCGACAGATTCATGAAATTGATGCAGGCAATCAGCAGCACGATCACCGCGATGACCAGAAAGATGTATGTATAATTCTTGTCGAACTTTTGAAAATTGAGGTAATCATGTGTGATTGCCATCGAATTATCGTGAACTTCGTTCAGGGGCTGAAGAAACAGTTCGTAATATTTCCAGCCCTCGCCGTTCATGTGCCGTTTGAGGAAAGCCGGAAATTTTTTCTCCAGGGCCGCAATGTCGGCATTGTTGGCTAGTTCCAGATACGTCACCAGCCAGTTGCCACCCCAGTTGTTCATGGCGTCGGCTTTAACAAACGAATTAAACGAGAATAAACCGTCGAACTGTAGGTGCGAGTTTTTGGGGGTATTTTCAAGAATACCGGTCACTTTAAAGCTAATCGTATCTGAATCATACCGCACGAGCGTTTTGCCGATCGGATTTTCGTTCCCGAAGAATTTAACCGCGCTTTCTTCCGTCAGCACCACACTGTTGGGACTCTTCAGGATAGTTTTTGCGTCACCCTGAAGCAGTTTATAGTCGAAGAGCTGCAAAAAGGACGAATCCGCCCACAGCATTTGGGGCATCACGATCTTTTTATCACCATAGGTTAGCCGCACCTCCTTATTGGGGCGAACCCGGACGAAACTGCGAATTTCGGGGTATTCTTGGGTCAGGGTCGGCCCCATCGGAAACATCGACAACGCCACGTTTTGCGGGGCCACCATGCCCGGAAATTTCTGCACTTCATCGAGCCGGTAGATGTTCTTTTTATGAATCCCGTCGAAACTCGTTTCGTACGTTACGAACAGCATAATCAGAATGCAGGCGGCCATTCCAATGGCCAGTCCGATGATGTTGATGGCTGAAAAAACCTTGTTTTTCCACAAATTCCGCCAGGCGATTTTGAGATAGTTTTGTAGCATAGTTTTTTTAGTTAAGAGTGAATGATTTTCGCTTTCTGCCCCTAAATCCCCTAAAGGGGACTTGGACGCAGCTTAATCTGGATGCAAAAAGTCCCCTTTAGGGGATTTAGGGGCAGAAAAGCTCTTCATTCCAAACGAAGTGACTTCACCGGATTCGTTAACGCGGCTTTCACCGACTGGACCGAAACCGTCAGCAGGGCAATCAGTCCGGCCAGACCACCGGCCAGCGCAAAAACCCACCAGTCGATGTCGATTTTGTATTGGTATTCCTGCAAAAACCGGCTCATGGCGTACCAGCCAATGGGTGCGGCAATCGCAAAAGCGACCAGCACCAGTTTCAGAAAGTCTTTCGACAATAGCGAAACGATGCTGGCAACGGTCGCACCCAACACCTTCCGGACGCCGATTTCCTTGGTCCGCTGCGTCACGACAAACGAGACCAGACCGAACAATCCCAGACAGCCGATCAAAATGCCAACAGCAGCAAAGAGCGTCAGGAAGTTGGTCAGTTTGCGTTCGTCGTCGTAGAAAGCCTGAATGTCCTGATCGAGGAATTTGGCTTCAAAATAATAGTTCGGGAAAACCGCTTTCCAGTGTTGTTCAATGTGTTGCAACGCATTGGCCTGCTGCTTCGGATCGATCCGGATACTGGCTTCCTGGAAATTCCAGTCGGCATACAGGAAAACGTGGGGGACAATGGACGACCGCAGGCTTTGCGAATGGTAATCTTTAACGACGCCCATCACCGTAAACGGCTGGTTGCCATCCAGGTTAATTCGTTCGCCAATCGCTTTTTCAGGATTTGCATACCCGAAATCCCGAGCGGCTTTTTCGTTGATTATCGCGACCGTGTTCGTATCGACGCGAGTCCACGACCGACCGGCGACCAGTGGAATTTTGAAAAAATGGAAGTAGTTCGTATCGACATATTGAAAGCGGAACGTCTGCTCGCCATTGGGCAGGTTGTGATGCTGAACGGTTCGCCACCACCAGTTGCGGTTGCTTGAGGGTGTGGTCAGGGCAAACGCCACATCCTTCACTTCGGGATGTTCCAGCAATTGCTGCCGGAACCGTTCGCGCAGAACCCCGTTGCCCCGCTCCGGCATGGTAACGGTTACAACCGCTTTCTTGTCAAAACCGAGATCGGTTTCGTAGAAATACCGGATTTGCTTGCTGCCGATCAACGTGCAGATCACCAGCACCTGAGCGATGACAAACTGCGTCACGACCAGCGACGAGCGCAACGAAAATCCTTTTGGATTGGCGACATAAAACCGCCCCCGCAACACCTTCACCGGCTGAAAACCGGACAACACCAATGCCGGATACAAACCCGCCAGAAGCGTAACGGCAACACCCAAGCCCAGCAGAAATGCAATGGCTCCGGCATCCCAAACGTTCGACTGCGCGACCTGCGTGTTGAGCAACTGGTCGGCGTAACGAATCAACTGCGTGGCCAGCAAACCGCCCAGACCGATGGCGGCAAAAACCAGGAAAGCGGTTTCTCCGAAAAATTGAATCATCAACTGTTTCCGGCTGCTGCCCAACACTTTCCGAACGGCAATTTCGCGGCTCCGCTGAACAGCCTGCACCGTGGCCAGGTTGACAAAGTTGATGCAGGCGATGATCACCAGAAACAGACCGATGGCGGCCAGTGTGTTGAGCATCCACTGCGGAATGACGTAATTGAACGGGTCGGGGTCGGTTTCCGTATTGCGATGCACCTCCGTAATCGGCAGAAGCTCGAATCCGGTCAGAGCAGAATGTTTCTGGTGTTGGAGAGCCAGTTTTTTGAGCATTGCTTCGATGGCAGAAGGCGAAACACCCGGTTTCAGAACAACGTAGCCGTGGTGCATCGAATCGCCCCCGCCCCAGTATTCTTCGTTGGTATACTCGTGCTCGATGCGTTTCAGCGTCTCGCGGGAAGCCAGCACCTGAAACTGAAACTCCGAGTTGACCGGCGCTTTGCGAATGATGCCCGACACCACCAGATCAGTCTGGTTATTAAACCGGATGGTTTTGCCCATCGGGTCGCTTTCGTTGAAAAACCGCCGGGCCGTCGGTTCGTCCAGCACCACCTGATAGGGCTGGCTGAGCGACTGTTTCGGCGAACCTTTCACCCATTCCACATCGATCATGTCCAGAAACCGGGGTGGCGCAAAAAAGAGGTGTTTGATGTTAAAAAGCTGTTGCCCGACCCGCAATCCGTTGGAACCGTGACCGTAGGCATTGGCCGCGTTTTCGACCCCCGGAATTTGCTCATTGAGCGCCTTGATGACGCCCTGCGGAACGGAGGTGCCCTTTTCGCCGTACTTATCGACCGCAATGAGCCGGTATAGCTGGTCGACTTTTTTGTGGTACGTGTCGAAGCTGTATTCAAACCGCACAATCCAGAACAACACGATGGCAACGCCCAGTCCCAGGGTCAGCCCGGTGAGGTTGATAAGGGCGTAATTCCGGTTGCGAATCAGGCTGCGCCAGGTGGTTTTGAGGTAATTGCGAAGCATGTGCTTTTTCGGTATGTTTGTTTAATCAAATCAGTCTATCTTCTCTGAATAGCCATGTATATCCCTCCACCACGCGCCAGCAAGTTTTTTGTCAATGAAGATGAGATGGGCGTCAATGCGCCGGTCATTCACCAACGTATCATTGCAAAATTGACTATAGGCTTGGGAAATTTGTACCACGGCAACCACAGTATTCCGTTAGAACCCTTGCCCGAAATGATGTTGGATTTTACCTACAGCAGTCCAACACCGGATGTTATTTTATTTGATAATGAAGCCGATCAAACCCGCATCATTATTGAAATCTGTCATACTAGTGGTTTAAAACATGACCTTGCCAAAACGATTCGATTAATCGACGAAGATGATTATGGCGTCCTTGAAGGCTTTGTTTACAATTACAAAACCGATCAGTGGTTCCGGTATCGCAAAGGCGATGGCGGACTAACCGAACCCTCCTCCTTCTCCGAAATCCTGCAACTTGATTTGAATAGCTTTTTATGACTTTCCCATCGTGATCCCTTAAAACCGTAATAGCATGTATTTTCCATCCACCAATCCTCTATCCAGCGTTCATGAAGATCAGGGTGTTTGGGCGCCTGTCGATCACCAACGCGTTATTGCCAAGCTGATGATGGGGCTGGGCGTGCTTTTTCACCGCGAAAAAACCATCCATCTGGAACCCCTCCCCGAAACGATGCTCGATGAAGGCAAAGCCAGCCTCGTACCGGATCTTTTACTACGCGACAATGAAACGGCTCAAACGCCAATCATTATCGAAGTATGTCATACCAACGGATTGCAAGGTGATCTGCATAAAGTTTTTCAGTTAATCGATCAGGGTTTTTACGGTATCCGCGAAGGATTCATTTACGATTACCGAACCGGCCAATGGTTCCGCTACCGCAAAGGCGACGGTGGCTTGACCGAAAATTCTTCCTTCTCCGAAATCCTGCAACTCGATTTGAATAGCTTTTTATAGTTAAGAATGGAGAGTTAAGAGTTAAAAGGAATGCGTCAGCCAACCGCGCGGGCAGGCCCGTCTTAACTCTTCATTCTTAACTCATCACTCTTCATTCTGCCCGCAGGCTTTTGACCGGATTCATCAAGGCCGCCCGGATGCTCTGGAAACTGACCGTCACCAACGCAATCGCAGTTGCCATCACACCCGCCAACGCAAACATCCACCACTCGATGTCAATTTTATACGCAAAATCCTGAAGCCACTGGTTTGTGAAATACCAGGCAATGGGTGCGGCAATCAGCAGGGCGATCAGCACCAGTTTCAGGAACTGGAACGAGAACAGCCCAAAAATGTGCGAAGTCGATGCGCCCAACGCTTTCCGAATGCCAACCTCCTTCGTCCGCGACTCCGCCATAAAAGCCACGACCCCGTATAAACCCAAACAGCCGATAAAAATGGCGATACCGGCCAGCAACCGGAACAAGGCATACAGGCGTTCCTCAGCCGCGTAGAAATCGGCGATGGTTTTGTCCAGGTAATCGTATTTAAACAGAAAATCCGGAAAAGTAGCCGCCCAGGCCGCTTCCACTTCCGCCAGCGTTTTGCTTACCTGCGCCGAATTACCCGACACTTTGATACCCAGACTTGAATAGGCATCCCGATGCGTAGTTAGAATGCACGGCTCGGTTTCCTGATGCAGCGAAAACGTGTTGAAATTTTTTATGACACCGACGATGGGCAGCCGCCGGCCGTTCAGCAGAACCGTTTTGCCCAAAATCTCGTTGGGACTCTTCATGCCCAGCTTCGTCATAAACCGCTCGTTGACCAGCACTTCCCGCATCGTGTCGGCGGGCAGGTTGATCCGCCCGGCCATCAGTTTCAGCCCATACGTCCGGACGTAGGACGTGTCGGAAGGGCGCATCACCACGCCGTACTCCTCATCTTTTTCGCGGTTTTCATAGCGAAAACCGGTCCACCAGTTGCCCCGGGCCGAAGGCGAGGAAATCCCGAAGCTCATTGAGCTGATGCCCGGCAAGCCCGTTAGCTTAGCCTGCAACGATTCCATTTTTCCCGGTTTTTTCTCCGGAATCGGAATCATCACGATGGCATCTTTCCGAAAACCGAGGTCGGCGTTCCGAAAATAATCCATCTGGTTGTAAACGATCACGGTACCAATGATGAGCGTTTGCGAAATCGTGAACTGGAGCACAATCAGCGTCCGGCGAAGCGTCAACTGCCCGCTACCCGAACCCCGAATTTTGCCTTTCAGGGCCAGAACCGGCTGATAACCCGACAAAACCAGGGCCGGATAGAAACCCGCCAAAACCGTGGTAAAGACCGCCAGCAGCAGTAAAAAGACGATTACGACCAGATCATTGAAGAGCGTCGTTTGGAGTTTAATGTTGAGTAAATCAGCCACCGACGCCAGGGAGAAATTGGCAATCAGCAAGGCCAGCAGAACGGCCAGGCCGGTCAGAAAACCGGTTTCGCCCAGAAACTGCCGCACCAACTGCATCCGCGAACTGCCCAAAACCTTCCGAACACCCACTTCTTTCGACCGGCGGATGGCCTGCGCTGTGGCCAGATTGACGAAATTGACACAGGCGGTTACCAGCAGAAAAAGCCCGATCAATGCCATCGCCCAGATCATGGATTTACTGATTGTTCGGCCGCTGTAGTTACTCATTTCGGTGCTGTAGTGAATTTCCGTCAGCGGTTGCAGTTCGAACCGCTGGTCTTCAGCATCTTCCGCACGCACGTATTTTCGGAGAAAAGGCACCAGCTTCTGTTCCATTTGGGCCGCTGACGTGTTTTCCGGTAACGTCAGATACAATTGTGCGCCCGTGTAGGAAGAGACCCAGTCGTCCCAGTTGGTGTTGGCCCCGTATTCTTTCAGCGAAGCAAACGAGATCAGCATTTTGAACGGGATGCTGCTCGTAACCGGCGGGTTTTGCACCACGCCGGACACCAGAACGGTCAGCTTATTATCGATTTTCAGCGTGCGCCCCATCGGATCGTCGTCTCCAAAATACTTGCGGGCCAGTTCTTCTGTCAACACCACCGTACCCGGGCGATTCAGCGCCGTGGCCGGGTTCCCACTGATCCACTGGTAGTCGAATAATCGAAAATATTCCGGCTCGGCAAAAGCAGCCACTCCGCCCGTTTCCTGAAAACGGCGCATCGTTCCTTTCTCCCGCCTGTCTTCAGCGGCAATCACGGGGTTTCGAACGTCATGAATAAACGTCAGTTGGTGTTTCAGATCTGGAAAATCGTTTCGCATCGCAGCCAAAAACGGCAGCGGTATTCCCACATTAAAACCGTCTTGCGGTGCCGTATAATGACTCACTAGCCGGTAGGTCCGATCGGCGTTGGCGTGGTGCCGGTCGAAACTCCGTTCGTACCGAATGACAATGAACAACAGCAGACAACACGCCAGACTGAGCGTCAGACCCACGACGTTGATCACGGAATAATTCCAGTTGCGCCGGAAAGCGCGGAAGGCGGTGGTGAAGTAACTTTTTAGCATTGTTGTTTGAGTGAAGAGTTATGAGTTATGAGTTATGAATGAAGAGTGAAGAGTTGGCTGACGCACCCTTAACTCTTCACTCATAACTCTTCACTCCTATCTGACTATTCCGAACGAAGTGAGGTTACCGGATTCATGCGGGCGGCTTTGATCGACTGGTAGCTCACGGTGAGGAAGGCGATGAAAACCGCCAGCACCCCAGCCGTCGCAAACAGCCACCACGACAGCTCGACCCGGTATTGAAACGTGTCCAGCCATTGTGAAATCGCCCACCACGCCAGCGGAGAGGCCAGCAGCAGCGCGACAAGAACCAGTTTCAGGAAGTCTTTTGAAACCAGTGAGACAATGCTGGATACCGACGCCCCCAGCACTTTCCGAACGCCAATTTCTTTCATCCGCTGCTCTGCCGTGAAAGCCGCCAGCGCAAACAGTCCCAGACAGGAAATCAGGATGGCGAGTGTTCCGAAGTAATTGATGAGTGTATTGACCTGCTGTTCACCGCGGTACAGTTTCTCGTAGGCATCATCCAGAAAATGATACTCAAACGGATAACTCGGATTGAATTCCCGCGTAACCCGTTCCAGTTCGTCGATGGCTTCGGTGGTTTTTCCTTTCTCCGTCCGCACCAGCAGATAGCTCGTATTACCCGGAATCAGGGTTAAAATCAGGGGCGTAATCGGACTGTGCAACGATTGCAGGTGGAAATCTTTCATCAACCCGATGATCGGGCCTTTGCCCATCCAGAAGCCGACCTGCTGGCCCACCGGATTCTTCATGCCCATCATTTTAGCGGCCGCTTCATTGATGATGTACGACGCCGAATCGGCTTTGCGGGCACTCGAAAAATCCCGGCCCTCCACGAGCTTAATATTCATGGTCTTGATAAAATCATAGCCCACAGACATGGTCGCTGCATTCGAATTCTGATCCGGTTTTTGACCCGGCCAGGTCAAATCGCCGGAGGTAGACTCAATATTGACGGGTAAGCTCATCGTTACCGAGGCCGAAGCAATCGACGGTGTGCGAATCAGTTCCTGTCGAAAGGCCTCCATTTTCGCATAGGTATCCCCTTCCAGCGGCACATACAGGACATTTTCGCGGTCAAGACCCAGATTCTTCGTGCGGATGTATTCCATCTGATGCGCCACGGCCAGCATACCGATGATCAGAAAAATCGATAACGTAAACTGAAAAATGACCAGCGTCCGGCGAAACAAAACCGCTCCGGAGCCAAATCGCAGCGTTCCTTTCAGAATGCGGATGGGTTGCAGCGACGACAGGAACAAAGCCGGATAACTGCCCGACACAAAGCCGGTGATCAGCACCAGAATCAGGATGCCCAGCCACAGCGTCGGGTCTGCCAGATTCAGCGTAAGGTGTTTGGAGAAAACGGCATTGAAGGTCGGCAAAACTACGCTCACGATGCTCAGGGCCAGAAAAACCGCCAGCAGGCTCGTCAGTACCGACTCACTCATGAACTGCCCGATCAGCGAAGACCGCAACGCGCCAACCACCTTCCGGACGCCCACTTCCTTCGCCCGCATGGCCGAGCGGGCCGTGGCCAGGTTCATGAAATTGACGCAGGCAATGAGCAGAATGAACAGGGCTACCAATGCAAAAATCCGCACATATTCGATCTTGCCCCCAACGGCCTTTCCATTCTCATACTTAGCATATAAATGCACATCCTTCATGGGCTGAAGCGTTGGCACAGGCACTTCCTTCCAGTCGGTATTGCGCCGGTAAATCCCCTTCATGCCGGCTTCCGCCTTGGCTGGTTCGGCCTTTGGGTCCAGCCGGACGAAGGTCATAAACGAGCTGTTGCCCCATTTTTTTTTCCAATCCTCCTCCTGCACATCGTAATTGATGATCCAGTCGAACTGAAAAGTCGAGTTGCCGGGCAAATCTTCAATAACAGCTCCAACGGTGTAATACGTTTTATTATCAAATTGCAGGCGTTTTCCGAGCACCTGGGTCGTGCCGAAAAACTTCTCAGCGACCCTCCGCGTAATAATAATCTGATCCAGCTTCGAGTGAGCCACCAGTGGACTCCCGACAACGGCGGGATAATCGAAAAGCAGAAAAAAGTCTTTCGTTGCATAAAACCCCTGTTGCTTCACCGATTTCTCGCCCACTTTCAGGAGTTTTTCTTCTGGAAACTGCACTTTGGCCGCGTAGAGCACTTCCGGCACATCGCGTTTCAAAACTTCAGCCAGCGGGCCCGGTGTGACGGTACTGGTATAGATGATACCCTGATCGGTATCAGTGCTATTGGTCCGTACGAAGAAGATGTTGTCGAGATGGGGTAAAAACCGGTCATAGCTCAACTCGTCATTGACCCAAAGACCAATCATCAGGCTGCACGACATGCCGAGAGCCAGGCCAAAAATGTTGATAAAGGAAAAGAGCTTGTTTTTTAGCAGGCTCCGCCAGGCAATTTTAAGGTAGCTCGTCAGCATCGGTTTCAGCAGAGTAGGAAGACGTATCTGTGCTTACTCCCAAATGGCATACCAGAATCAATAAAACACTCACTATCAATTTCTTACTGAAAAGCGAATAAAATAAAATGTCCGCAAACGGACGGTTTTCCGGCCATTTGCGGACAAGGGATTATTTCACACTGAACTCGACCCGGCGGTTTTTCGCCCGGCTATTTTCCATCTCAGAAGGCGGTCGAAACCGGTACCACAGAAAAAACAGAAAAAATCCCGTAAGGATGACCCATCATGTAGGTACGAAATGAACCGTCCCTACGGGACTCATACCTCCATTTAGACGGATATGGTGACTACAAAATGGCCCTTCCCGACGGGAAGGAGGGAAAACCGGGGATTCCACAGGAAGCTAAAAACGACTTCTTAACTCTTCACTCTTCACTCTTCACTCTTTTCATTCCGAACGAAGTGAGGTCACCGGATTCATCAAAGCCGCTTTGATGCTTTGGAACGAAACCGTCAGCAACGCAATCAGAATCGCCAGACCGCCTGCCAGCACAAATACCCAGACACTCAGGCTAATGCGGTAATCAAACTGCGAGAGCCAGTCGTTCAGGAAATAAGCCGCAACGGGCGACGCCAGCAGACAGGCGACGACGACCAGCCCGACAAACTCGCGGGACAACAACCCCCACAGGCTGGCAACACTGGCTCCCAGCACCTTGCGAATCCCGACCTCTTTGGTTCGTTGTTCGGCGAGAGAAGCCGCCAGCCCAAATAGCCCGAGGCAGGCAATGAAAACGGCCAGAATCGCAAACACGCCCGCCAGTTTTCCGATCAGTTCTTCCTGCCTGAACTTGCGGTTGTAGGCATCGTCGACAAACTGGTAATCAAAGGGAAAAGCCGGGTTGAATTTCTGAAAAATGGGTTCGATCCGCGCCAGGGCTTCGGTCGTGCTGAGATTCGCAGCCAACCGGAAAATCACGTAACGTTCAAACGGACGACCAGTGATCAGAATCAGCGGATTGACGGGCGTGTACGGCGATTCGATGATCGAATTTTCGACCACGCCGACGATCCGCAGCTTCGTGCCGGGGTCCCAGACAAAGCTCAGTTCCTGATTCAAGGGATTTTTCAACCGCATGGCCTTCACGGCGGCTTCGTTCAGAATAGCCGACACCGAATCCGTGCCGGTGGCATAAAAATCGCGACCGGTTTTCAGTTTAATTCCCATCGTTTTCAGGTAATCCGGGGTAGCGGCAATCAGGTTGAGCCGCATGATTTCGTCGGGGGCTTTACCCGACCAGTCAACCCGGGTGTCGCCTGTGATGGTGGTGGCCGGACTCGACGCTTTCGTCACGCTTTCAACCGCGCCGGAACCCAGCAATGCATTCCGAACGGCCTCGTAATTCCGGTTCAGATCGTTGGTTAGCGAAACCGTTAGTAATCGATCAGGATTGTAGCCCACCGGGCGGTTTTTCGCGTATTGAATCTGCTGGTAGACCAGGATGGCACTGATGATGAACGCAATACAGCCTGTAAACTGAGCGACCACCAGCACTTTGCGCGGCCAGTTCGCGTTTCGTCCAACGCGAACACTGCCTTTCAACACCCGCACGGCATTGAACGACGACAGGTAAAAAGCCGGATAACTCCCCGCCAAAACGCCCGTCAGCAGCGTGAAGCCCAGCGACAGCAGCCAGAAACCGGGTTTAAGTCCCGGAAACGAGAGCTGTTTTTGGGTGATTTCGTTGAATACCGGCAGAAAAACCAGCGTCAGAATCAACGCCAGCACCAGTGCCAGACCGGCAATCAGCAACGATTCGCTCAGAAACTGACCGATGAGCTGCGACCGAAACGAGCCAACGGCCTTCCGGACGCCCACTTCTTTCGCCCGTTTTTCGGACCGGGCGGTGGCCAGGTTCATGAAATTGATGCAGGCAATCAGCAAAACCGCCAGACCGACGATGCCGAAAAGCCGCACGTACCGGATGAAACCGCCGGTGTTTTTGCCATTCTCGAACTCGCCGTATAAATGCCATTTTTCAACCGGGTGCAGGAAAGCCTCAAAAACCGATTCCGGGTTATGCCGCTTGATAAGACCCCGCAGTTTTTGGTCGACCTTCGCAGGATCTGCATTCGGATGCAGTTCGACCACATATTCAATGACGTTGTTGTTCCAGTTCGTGCGGCTGCTTTCAATCCAGGGCGCATTAGCTTCCAGGTGACTGAATGGCACCAGAAAATGAAAATCCCAGGCCGTATTGGTCGGCAGTTTTTTCAGGACACCGGTCACTTTCAGGTCAAACGCGTCGTTGAGCCGGACGGTTTTTCCCATTGGTTCCGTCTGGCCAAACAGGGCATCGGCGGTTTGTTCGGTCAAAACGATGGAGTTCGGTTCCTGCAAGGCCGTCGTCGGACTGCCCTGCAACAGGGGAAGATCGAATAGGTGGAAAAACGAATTTCCGACATTCTGGCCTTTGCGAATCAGTTTTTTATCTCCGACTTTCAAACCATCTTCCGGTCTCAAATTGGAGCTGAGCGTTTCGACCACCCGCCTGATTTCCGGAATTTCGGTTCGCAGCACATTTCCCAGCGGCAGAGCCCCGTTGGGCTGGGTGGTGGTTTCGCCGTTGGCGGTCCGGTTGAGCATAATCCGGTACAGATTCGCTTCGTTTTTATAAAACCGGTCGAAGGTCAGTTCGTCCCAGACCCAGATGCCGATCAGCATGGCGACGGTCATGCCGACCGCCAAACCCAGGATGTTGATCAAGCTGAACCCTTTGTTTTTACGCAGACTGCGCCAGGCGATTTTAAAGTAATTTTGTAGCATGAGTTGTTCGTCCTTGATGGCGCTTCAAGGTACGGACAACCCGCAAAACCGGGGCGTTAAAAAAAGTTAAGAGTGAAGAGTTAAGAATGAAGAGTTGGCTGACGCATACACAACTCTTCATTCTTAACTCTTCACTCTTAACTCTTCATTCTATTCCGAGCGGAGTGAGGAAACCGGATTCATCAAAGCCGCTTTGATGCTCTGGAACGAAATGGTTGCCAGCGCCACCAGCACAGCGGCTCCGCCCGCCAGCCCGAAGACCCACCATTCCAGATCGATTTTGTACTCGAAATTCTGCAACCACTGCCGGGTGGCATACCAGGCAATCGGTGAGGCAATCAGAAACGCGCCCAGCACCAGCTTCATGAAATCTTTCGACAGCAGCGTTACGATGCTGCCCACCGAAGCACCCAGCACTTTCCGGACACCGATTTCCTTCGTCCGTTGCTCGGTCATAAAAGTCGCCAGCCCGAACAGACCCAGACAGGCAATGAAAATGGCCAGTAGCGACGCCGAGACGAAGATCTTGCCGTATTGCTGTTCGGTCTGGTATTGCCGGTTGTAATTCTCGTCCACAAAAAAGAATTCGAACGGATTGCCGGGATAGGTGGCTTTGTAAAGCATCTCCAAAGCCGCCATCCGGGTCTGAATCTGATCCGTGCCTAGCTGGATGGTGAGCCAGTTGCCATACTGGCTGGGCATAAAAATGATCGGATCGATGGCTTCCCGAAGCGACTGGTGGTGGTAATCTTTCACGACACCCACAATTTCAAAGGCCTGCCCCCAGTTGATGATTTTCCCTACCGCGTCGGCAGCCGATGGGAAGCCCAGTTGCCGGGCTCCGGTCTCATTCACCATCAGTTTGCTGCTTTTCACGTAACCAGCCTCGCATTCGGTGGTCAGAAAATTCCGCCCGGCAGCCAGGGTAATGCCGTACGTTGTCAAATACCGGTGGTCGATGAAACCCATCGAATACACGATTTTGTCAGCCTCTGCCTGCGGATTTTGCTTGACAATACCGCTGGTTGAAAAATTGTAAAAATTCCCCGGTACGATTCCCGAACTGGAAAAATTTTTGATGGAAGGCAATTGCTCGAGTTCGTGTTGAAAAGCCGCCGTCCGCGCTTGAAACGACGCATCTTTCCCGACTTCCGGGCCGTGAATCACGACGCGTTGCTCCAAACTGACGCCAAGGCGCTGGTTTTGCATAAACTGCAACTGCCGGTACAGCACGAACGTGCAAATGATGAGCACCACCGACACGCTGAACTGAAAAACAACCAGTGATTTCCGCAGCGAGCCGCCTTTGGCACTGTTTCCAAACGCGCCTTTCAAGGTTTGAAGCGGCTGGAAAGAAGATAACGCAAAAGCCGTATAACCGCCCGATGCCAGCGCACCGAAAAGAAGCAAGCCCAAGCCGATTAACCAGAAGTTATTGGAAGTCAGAATATCCAGCGATAAATCTTTTTTGATTAATTCATTGAATACGGTTTGCAACCCGCTGATCAATAGAATCGCCAGACCGAAACCGAGCAAATTGAGCAGGAACGATTCGCCCAGAAACTGACCGATCAATTGCCGCTGTCCGGCCCCGACGACTTTCCGGACGCCCACTTCTTTCGCCCGTTTCAACGCTCCCGCCGTTGAGAGATTGACGTAGTTGAACCAGGCAATCGCCAGAATCAGCACGGCAATCCCGCCCAGCAAATAGACAAAAGTCAGTTTGCCGGTGGTCGGATACGGATCGCTGAGCGACGCGCCCAGGTGGATGTTCGCGGCCGGCTGTAACACCATCCGGTTCGCATCTTCGGGGCGGATTTTCTTTTTCAACCGATCGAATTTATCCTCCAGTTTTCGGGTATTCGTGCCTTCGGGCAATTGCAGATACGTCATCAGGTACGACCCGTCGAAACTGTCAAGCCGTGCCCAGTCGTTGCCGTTCAGGTTGGCCGGGTTCGCCAGCGTTTGCAGCGAAAACACCATGCCGAACTGCATATCCGAATTTTGGGGCATGTCGGCATACACCGCCGAAACCGTAAAAGGTGTTGTTCCGAACTGATTGTTCATCGTCACCAACTGACCCATCGCCTTCGTATCACCAAAATACTTGCGGGCGTAGGATTCGGACACGGCTACCGTATTGGGGCGGGTCAGCGCGGTGGCGGCATCGCCCTGAACGAGTGGAAACGTGAACATGGTGAAGAAGCTGGCATCGGCATAGGCGACGTCGGTTTCCCGGAAAGCTTTCGGCGACAGGCGGTTTTTCCCTTCAGAAGCCGAAACGATACCGGAAATCGAATTGTCGACCACCCGGCAATACGTTTTCACTTCGGGAAATTGCTGCTTCATCAGCGTTGCCACCGCCGGGGGCATATCCGGCCAGACCTCGCCAGCTTTGTTCTGCCACAACATCCGGTACAAAGTCGGCAGGTTGGTATGGAATTCGTTGACGCTTTTCTCAAAACTGATGTACTCCAGAATCAGCACAAAAGCGGCAATGCCGAGCGCCAGCCCGGCCATGTTGACGCCCGAAAAAACCTTGTTTTTCCAAAGGTTTCGAAACGCAATTTTGAAGTAGTTTTTGAGCATGGTCGTTTAGGTTTCTAAAATGGATGATTTATTCAGTCCAAACGCTGTACCAGAAAGAATAAACTCCTGACTATAAGATAATTACATTACAGATAAAAACCATTTTGTCCGCAAACGGACGACCTGTTTTCCGCTTTCGGACAAGCCTGTAAAAACGTATATGGCGACGTATAGAGGTACCCTTAACACAGCCGGTATTTGCAGCCAAAATGGCGATTTCTGGGTTAGAATTGCTATTTTTAGGCCATCTCCACGGTTTTCCTTCATCACAAAATCCATGACGCATCTTTTCAAAGCAGCGGTTTTTAGCTTCGTAATTATTTTCACCTCTTCGCATTCCCTCCACGCGCAGGAATCCGTTGCCGTCGAGAAACGCTACACGGATGAAATCAAAACCCTGGCGAATCGCCCGGCGGTAAAAGCGGTTTTTCAAACGTTTCAGGATCTGGAACCACAGACGAAGCAGGATCTGATTATGCTCACCGAAACCCCGGCTCCCCCTTTCAAGGAATCGGTGAAAGCCAAAAAATATGCCGCCATGCTGAAAGAAGCCGGCGTCGATTCGGTCTGGATCGATGAGATCGGCAACGTCATTGGCAAACGCAAAGGCCGCTCCGGCCAGAAAACCGTAGTGGTCGAAGCGCATCTGGACACGGTTTTTCCGGAAGGCACCGATGTCAAAGTAAAACAGAAAGGTGACACGCTCTACGCGCCCGGCGTTGGCGACGACACCCGGGGGTTGGTGGCCATTCTGGCGGTTTTGAAAGGATTGGAAAAAGCAAAGATCGAAACCGACGCGGATGTCTGGTTTGTCGGAGCCGTGGGCGAAGAAGGCCTGGGCGACTTGCGGGGTGTCAAGCATCTGTTCAAAACGAACGGTTCCAAAATCAATTCGTACATCGCCGTCGATGGCGACGGCATCAGCGAAATTGTCCATCGCGGACTGGGCTCCTACCGTTATCGGATCACGTTTAAAGGGCCGGGCGGGCATTCCTACGGCGCGTTCGGCATCGTGAATCCGCACAGTGCGCTCGGAAAAGCTATTTATTATTTCACCAACGACGCCGACCAGTTCACCCGGCAGGGCATCAAAACCACCTACAGCGTCAGCGTGATCGGCGGAGGCACGTCGGTGAATGCCATTCCGTTTGAGTCGTGGATGGAAATCGACATGCGTTCTGAAAGCCCCGAACGGCTCAAGGGCATCGATCAGTTGCTGCAAGCCGCCGTTCAGCGGGCGTTGAAAGAAGAAAATGGACTGAAACGAAGCGGCCCCGATCTGACGGTCGATGTGAAGAAAATCGGCGACCGTCCTTCCGGCAAAATCGAGCCGACGGTGCCGCTGGTGCAACGGGCGATGGCGGTTTCCAAACACCTCGGTGCCACGCCCCAACTGGATGTTTCCTCGACCAATGCCAATACGCCGATTTCGCTGGGGGTTCCCGCCGTAACGATTGGCAGCGGTGGCAAAGGTGGAAATGTCCACTCACTGAACGAATGGTGGCTGAACGATCAGGGCGTTCTGGGCCTGCAAAACGTACTGCTGGTGTTGCTGGCCGAAGCCGGTATTGCGAACTAACCGACGCATTCTAAGCTTAATCTAATCAACCAGTTTTACCCTAAATGCCCCGATTGCACTACCTTTGGGCCAGGCAAGTCCACTCGCTTCATGACAACACTCATTATAATCGTATTCGTAATTGGCTATATTTTAATTACGCTCGAACATCCCATCCGGCTGAACAAAACTGCTACAGCCCTCATTACCGGCGTGATTTGCTGGACCCTCTACATCCTGAATGTCCCGGAACCGGAGCCAGTTTTGGAGAGTCTGGGGCATCATCTTGCCGAAATTGCCCAGATCCTGTTCTTCCTGATGGGTGCCATGACCATTGTGGAGCTGATCGATATTCACGACGGCTTTTCCATCATCACCGACCGCATTGCCAGCCGAAATGCACGGGTGCTGCTCTGGCTGATTTGTGGGCTGACGTTCTTCCTGTCGGCCATGCTCGACAACCTGGCTTCGGCCATTGTGATGGTTTCGGTGACCCGAAAACTGGTGAAAGACCCGGAACAACGGCGGCTGATGGCCGGTATGATCATCATTTCTGCCAATGCCGGGGGCGCCTGGTCACCCATCGGCGACGTCACCACCACCATGCTCTGGATTGGCGGTCAGGTCACAACGATGAACATCATTACACAACTCTTTCTGCCCAGTTTGGTCTGTCTGCTGGTGCCGCTGGTGTGGCTGACTTTCACCATCAAACCGACCTCCGAAACCGAGATCGCCACGGCGAAGAAAGGCATCAGCCGACCCTACGTCACCCCGCTTCAACGGCGCGACCGGCGCGTCATGTTTGCCACCGGATTAACCGCCATCCTGTTTGTTCCGATCTTCAAAACCGTCACCCACCTCCCGCCCTACATGGCCATGATGCTGGCCCTGGGTGCCGTTTGGGTGGTTTCGGAGATTATTCATTCTGATAAAGATGAAGAACACCGCCAGCGATTCACGGCAGCTTATGCCCTCAGCAAAATCGACATTCCCAGTATTTTATTCTTTCTCGGCATTTTGCTGGCGGTCGGCGCCCTGCAATCCACTGAAATTCTTTCGAGTGTGGCTCTAGCGCTTGACGAAGCCGTCGGCGACCTTGATTTGATCGTAATGATTATCGGGGTTGCCTCGGCCATTGTCGACAACGTTCCGATTGTGGCGGCCGCGATGGGCATGTATGACATGACAACCTATCCGGCCGATGCCAAACTGTGGGAATTTCTGGCCTACTGCGCCGGAACGGGGGGCAGTCTGCTCGTCATTGGTTCAGCCGCCGGGGTAGCCGTTATGGGCATGGAAAAACTGGAATTCGGTTGGTATCTGCGCCGGATCAGCGGACTTGCCTTGCTGGGCTACGTCGCCGGTTCTTTGACCTACTTTGCCATTTACGGACTAACGCATTGATTCAGACCGGCCAGCTCTCCAAACGGTAGGCGCTATCCCAGAAACTATATTCCAATCGGGACGAGGTCAGGTAGGCTTCGACCATGCGGTTTCGGACGGTTTCGGAAGCCTGTTCGCCCAGACGGTCGCAGATGGCAAGTGCTTTGTTCACGGCCACGCCAAATTCTTCGCCAGCGTAGGCATCGATCCAGTTCTGGTAGGGATTGGGCGTGGTCTGGTTGGCGTAAATAAAATCCCCGACCCGTTTATAAATCCAGAAACAGGGCAACAGTGCGGCCACGGCAACTTCGTAGGACTCGAACGTGCTGGTAGCCAGCAGGTAATTCGTATACGCAAAACAGCCCGGTGCCTTGCCGCTGGTGAAGTCAATGTTGTATGCTGCGAAGTAACTTTCGTGCAGGGCGCGTTCTACCAGAATGGCGTTTTGGGCAAATTGCAGAAACTCCAGCAACTCCTCACGGGTCGAAGACCGCGTTCCGGCGACGGCCAGCGCTTTCGCAAAATCTGCCAGATAGAGTGAATCCTGGTAAATGTAAAACTTGAACGTTTCGACCGGTAACGTACCGGTTTTCAGTTCTTCATTAAAGGGATGCGCCTGTATTTTTTCGTACACCGGCAACGCGGCATTCCAGAGCTGTTCCGTGAATTTCATGATCGGATTACCATGGGTTTTGGAGAAAAGAAATGATTCAAAGGGCCGGAACCACGTCCGGTGGTGACGTCTTTTCCAGCCCAAATAGCCTCGGATATATACGCTTTCGCTAGTGAAACGGCCTCGGTCAGCGCGTATCCCAATGCCAGATGCGTGGCAATCGCCGACGAAAGCGTACACCCCGTCCCGTGGACATTCCTGCTTTCGATGTAGTCCGACTCAAAAACCTGCGTTGGTTCATCCCGAACCGCCAGCACATCATACAGCCGGGCCGCAACGAGGTGACCGCCTTTCAGCAAAACCGCCCGACAGCCCTGATCGATCAATTCTTCGGCTGCTTCCCGCATTTGCTCAACCGATTCGATCGTTTTTTTCAGCAGAATCCGGGCTTCGTCCAGATTGGGTGTAATCAGGGTAGCGCGCGGAAAAAGCTGGTTTTTCAGGACGTCAACGGTTTCGTCCAGAATCAGTTTCGCCCCGCTCGTGGCTACCATCACCGGATCAAAAACCACAAACGGCGGCTGAAACCGATCCAGAACGTCGGCAATGACCTCCACCACTTCGACGGTATTGATCATCCCGATTTTGACGGCGTCGATGGCGATATCCTCAAAAACCGCTTCCAGTTGTTCCCGCAGAAAAACCGCCGGAACCGCGTGAATCGCCCGAACGCCCTGCGTATTCTGGGCGGTCAGTGCCGTAATCGCCGAGGTTCCGTAGGCCCCCAATGCCGCAATCGTCTTTAAGTCGGCCTGAATGCCGGCCCCACCGCCACTGTCCGAACCCGCAATGGTCAACACCGTTGGGTAGCGTTTCATCGTTTTTTCATTCCGGTTTGTATCGTTTTCTTCAATTCAAAAGCCGCCGTCCGGGGCGATTCGGCACTACAAATCGCGGAAATAACCGCAATGCCGTCGGCTCCGTTTTCAATCGCTTCGGCGGTATTCAGCACATTCAACCCGCCGATGACCACCAGCGGATGGCGGCTGTTGGCCCGAACCCACTGCAAACCAGCCAGCCCCCACGGTTCGGCATGATCAGTTTTGGAAGGCGTTGCATACAACGGACTTAGCGCCAGATAGGAAAGATCCCAATCCTCGGCTTCTAGCACGTGCTCTTTCGTTTCGGCCGATAAACCGATGATTTTGCCGGGTGGCACCAGCGCACGTACGGTTTCATAGGGCATGTCGCTCTGCCCGATGTGAACACCGTCGGCATCACTGGCCAGGGCCACATCGACCCGGTCGTTGATAATCAGCGGAACATTATACGGTTGTAACAACGCCTTCAGGCGGATCGCCCGATCCACAAAAGCGCGCGTTTCGAGCGTTTTTTCGCGCAGTTGCACCATCGTCACCCCGCCTTTGACGGCTTCCTCAACGACCCAAAAGAGATCCCGGCCCAGGCAGGCGGTTTCGTCGGTTACTAAATAGAGTTGCATAGTTCCAGATGAAAGAGGTGAGACAAGAGAATAAAGACGAGGATTCCGACTGACCCGGTTTTCATGGTCTCTTGTCTCACATCTCTACTCTTTTTTCCGTTTCTTATCTAATCCGCGCCAATTCAACCAGTTTTTCGGGCGTCAATTCCGAAAGCGCATCCAGAAATGCGATCTGGAAACTACCGGGCGCGGTGGCTTTGCTGAAGGCCAGTTGCCCGCAAACGCCCATCGTTGTCGCAGCCGACACAGCCGCCAGAAACGAATCCGGCTGAACCGCGCAAAACGCGCCCACAATGGCCGAAGCCGAGCAGCCCATGCCCGTCACTTTGGTCATAAGCGGATGGCCGTTTTCTACGCACGCAACCCGGTCTTTCTGTACAATGACATCGATGGCACCGCTGACACTGACGACGCAGCCGAACCGCTCGCTGAGGGAATGGGCCGCTTCCAGACTGCTCATGGACGATACCGTACTGTCGACGCCTTTGGTCTGTCCACCTAAACCGGCCAGCGCCAGAATTTCGGACGCATTGCCGCGAATTACCGTCGGCGGAGCGGTTTCCAGCAGTTCGGACAAGACGGTATTCCGGTAGCCCGTCGCGCCCGCACCGACCGGGTCCAGCACAATCGGTTTTCCGAGGTCAGCGGCTTTTTTCATCGCCAGCTTCATGGCCTGCACCCAGGGTGCCGAGAGCGTCCCGATGTTGATAACCAGCGCGCCCGCAATGCCTGCCATTTCTTCCACTTCTTCGATGGCGTGGGCCATCACCGGCGACGCACCGACGGCCAGCAGCGCGTTGGCCGTGTAGTTCATCACCACGTAATTGGTGATGTTATGCACCAGCGGAGCCGTGGCCCGCAGGGCGTTCAAATCATGTTCGAGGGTATTCACAACGTACCGGGTTTTGACGTGAGCAAAAGCTGAATGGACGCGTGGGTGCGTTTCCCGGTATGGAAATCAAAAAGAAAGAAGCAAGTGTTCTTTCCAGCTTTTCCCTACGACAGTCTCAACTGTGTCAGGTTCGAAGGGTATTATCTCAGTCCGCACGGGACACCCCCAAAGCCATTCATGGCCGCTAAAGTAACGGTTTAAAGTCAGGGCCGAAAGTGATTTCCCGTTTTTCTCTTCGGTGGAGAGAAGGGTATATCGTATTTTTTGTTGAGCCGAAATAAGAGTATATTTGAAAAAACCTCAATGCGTATGGAAGCCGTTGCCGAACCACAACTTAGCAGTCAGGACCCTGAAGAGGAAAAAATGTCAAGCCGGAACCACTCTAAATTGCAAAGCCGACTGGCTTTCCTTTTGCTTTTAGCGTACCAGAAACAGTACGATGTGTTTACAGAATTAGATCTTGAATTCGCTTCTGGCAAAACCCGGCCTGACCTTTGCATTTTCCCTAAACGAACTTCGGATTGGCTGACTGATGAAATCGTTGTACAGGATGTTCCGCTCACCACGCTGGAGATTCTCTCTCCCGAGCAAAGTATGAACAGCCTGCTCGAACGCATCTACAAGAAGCATTTCCCTGCTGGTGTCAAAACCGTCTGGTTGATTGTACCGGCGCTACAGATTGTTTCCATTTTCTTGCCCAATCGGAAACAGATCAATTTTACGGAAGGGACGATTACCGATCCCGAAACTGGTATTCAGCTCCAGCTAGCCGAGATTTTTGAAGGATAAAGCAGGGGTATTGAGCTCAAGAATCCATTCAAATTAACCAAAAGCCCTGGAAGGGTGACCAGCGTTTCTATTGACAGGACAGGACTCCGGCCTTCACCAGGTTTCTACAAAATGGACCATCCCTACGGGACGATGAGGAAAGCGCAACCGCCCTACAGAAAGCCAAAAACAATTCCGTAAGGATAATCCATTTTGTAGAATCACCACACACAGAAAGCCAAAAACAATCCCGTAGGGATGATCCATTTTGTAGAAACCATGTGCATCGATAGTAGGATGAGTCCCGTAGGGATGATCCATTTTGTAGAATCTCCCTACACAGAAAATCAAAAGCAATCCCGACGGAATGGATGGCGTAACCGGGTCTAACGAATATCAAAACAACGGCTTAACCATTTTACCCAAACGGGCGACCCCGTCCTCATTCTGAACGCAATGACTTCACCGGATTCATCAAGGCCGTCCGAATGGAGTGATAACTGACCGCTGCCAGCGCGACGAAAACGCCCAAACCACCCGCGAGCGCAAAAATGGGCCAGTTCAGCGGAATGCGGTAGGCGAAACTATCCAGCCAGCGGTTCATCAGCCAGATCGATAGCGGAATGGCCAGACCAAAAGCCAGCCCCACCAGCGTGAGCGTCCGGCGGTTGAGCAGAACCCACAGTTGCCCCACGGTGGCGCCCATCACCTTCCGAATACCGACTTCCCGCATCCGGTTGATGGCCTGAATGCCCGCCAGCCCGAACAAACCCAAAGCCGCAATCAGCAACGCAATGCCGGTGGCGAGTTGGGTCAACGTCGTCCAGCGTTGGTAGTCGCGATACCGGGCTTGCAGATCCTGATCCAGAAAAGAATACTCAAAAGGTTGCCCGTCGGAAAGTTGCGGCCAGTCGCGGGCAATGCGGGCGACTTTGTCGGACAGATTGCCGGGCGTTAGTTTCAGGTAAAACACGCCCTGAAAGCCCAGATCCAGTTTGTAGTATGCGGGCTGAATGGCTTTCGTCAATGGTTCGATGTTGTGATCGTTCACGACGCCAATCACCGTCCGGCCATTCAAGGTCTCCAGCGGTTTGTTGAACGCCAGTTCCTGACCCAGCAACTTCGCCAGCGTTTCGTTGATCACCACCGCCTTGACGCTTTTCGCCGTATCGGACCGAAACGCTGGCGAAAAAATCCGGCCCTGTTTGAGTTTGATTCCCAGCAACGTAAAGAAGTTGTAATCGATTGCCTGCTGCAAAGCCCAGTATTTCTGTCCATTGATCGTGGTTCCGTTGCGGTTAAAACCGTCTTCGCCGTAACCACCGGCGCTGCTGGCGACGAGCAACACATCCGGGTTCGTCGACTGATACCGCAGCAACCGTTCATAAATCCGGGGGCCGCTGCCATCCTCAAACTGTTGCAGGTTTTTGACTTTGAGAACCAGTTCTTTCGTCAATCCCAGTTCCTTTTCCTGCACAAAACTCAACTGTTTATGCATCGTGATGGCCGCCGTCACCAGCACCAGCGACAACACAAACTGCATGCCCATCATCCCCTGAATCACCAGCGGATTGATTTTGTAAGTACGGTTTTGACCCAGAAACACGGTCGGACGGAAACGGGCGAACAGCAAAGCCGGATAAATTCCCGCGATTAAACTGACCGCCAATACCATGCTCAACAAGCCCAGCAAATTACCCGCCTGAAAAACATCGAAAACCGTCAGTGTCCGGTCGGTCAGGTTATTGAAAGTCGGCAGCAGCAGCAACGCCAGCAGCAGACTGATAACCGACGCCAGCCCGACGACCAGCACGGTTTCCAGCCAGAGCTGAACGGCCAACTGCTTTGGAGCCGCTCCCACCACTTTCCGAACGCCCACTTCCTGCAACCGCCCCGCCAGTTTCGACAGCGAAATGATGATGTAATTCAGACCGGCCACGAGCAGAATCAAGAGACTGATGGACGCCAGCAGGTATACATTTGTCGGCGAAACCGTGCGGTTCCAGCGTTCGTTGAAGGAAAAGTGCGTATCGGTCAGTGGGCGAACGGTGAGTAAAAACCGGTTATTGGTCAGGCGGTCTTTGTGTTCAGGAGACGCTGACTTTAACATATCACCGATCACTTCGTTGAAGAGTTTCGGCCCCAGACTGGCCAGTTTTGTCGTTACCTGCGTCAGCGAAGCCTCGGGACTCAGTTTGCCGAGCGTGTAGACATTGTTCGTGTTGTACCGTTGCTCGAGTTGCTTCGTATAATAGTCATCGCTTTCCAGCCGCACCACCAGTTCGGCGGTGAGTGCCGTGTTCGACGGCGGGTTTTGCATCACGCCCGATACCGTGTAGAATTTGCCATCGTACCGAATCGTCTTGCCAACCGGATTCTCATTCGCAAACAGTTTCTGATTCAGTCGTTCCGAAATCACCGCGTTGTGCAATCCGGCCAGCACCTGCTCCGGGCGACCCACCGTCAACGGAATCGAGAAAAACGTGAAGTAATTGGAATCCGCAAACAGAATGGCCTTTTCATACACCGCGTTCGTTCCGTATTTCACGATGCTTTCCTGAAGCCTAGCCATTCGAATAACATCCTGAAATTCTGGCATTTGTTGCTTGATTTCTACACCAAAAACCACCGGAAAGGTTAGACTCCGGTGTTCTTCGGCCGGGAAAAACGGCAGGTTGAGCGGGTGTTGTTTCGGCTTGCCTTCAAAGTCGAACAAGTCGGTCGATTCAAACCGGTAGATGCGATCAGCGTCGGCATGAAACCGGTCGAACGACCGCTCATGGCGCACGAAGGCGTAGGTCAGCAGGCCGAACGCCAAGGCAACGGACAAACCCGCCAAATGGATACTGGAATAAACCGGATCGCGCCGGAGACTGCGGAAAGCAACTTTGAGGTAGTTTTGAAGCATGGTTCAGGACGTTTTGACCCCTTTTGGGCCATTTTTCAATAGACAGATTGGGGTGGACGCGTGTTGCACCGTCGATTCGATTTCGACTGAAATAAAAAATCCCGGCTGAAGACGCGAGCCTTGAGTCGGGATTTTCAATCCATACCGGATCAGTTATTTATCGTTCACTGCTCACTTTCGCGCATTCGACAGGCCCAGCGTTCGCTCCGTTTCGGCAATGAGCTGCTGTTTTTCGGATTCGCTTTTACCCTGCAAGTTGATCGTCCGCTCGAAAACGTGTTCTTCGCCGTCGAGCTTGTATTCGTACTTCATCTTCAGGCGGTTATTTTCGGGATCTTCGATGAGGGTTTTGGTATACGGCGTTCCGTCCGGTGCCACAATCACGTTTTTCGGCAAATGACTATCCTCGTTTTTCGACCGGTTTCCGGAGGACGTGCTGGTTCCCCGTGCAGCAACCGCCACTTCGCCCGATTCATAGCGCGTTGGTCGGACACCACCCCGGGGGGCCGTCGGCGGTTTGGGGGCGCGGGGCGGACTGACCACGACATGCACGCCCAGTGAATCCTGAATCGAGCTGATCAATGCTTCTTTTTCCTCCTTGCTCATCCCCATCGCATCGAATTCCTGATCGTAGTGAATGTTGCGGCTGGGCTGTTCAACGTCGATCTTTATACGCAACGTTTTGCCATTGTCATTGATGCTCCGGCTGATCGACGAGCGTTCCTGGGCGACAGCCGCGACGCTGATTCCGAAGAGTGCGAGGGTAATTGCTGTTTTCATGTGTTTACTGTTTTAGGGAGAGTAACCTGAATCCGCACAATTTCACAGGTTACCCGGGCGGTTCAGGGTGTTCATTCTGATTTTAAACTGTTAACCGGATTCATTAATGCGGCATTGATGGACTGAAACGACACGGTCAACACGGCAATCAGTATGACCAGACCACCCGCTGCTGCGAAGAGCCATCCTTCCAATCCGACACGGTACGCGAAATCCTGCAACCAGCGATCCAGCGCATACCAGGCAACCGGAGCAGCAATAAAAAAGGCAATGAGAACTAACTTGAGAAAATCTTTGGAGAGCAATAACACCACGTTAACGACGGATGCGCCCAAAATCTTGCGTATCCCAATCTCTTTTGTTCGTTGCCCCGTTGTAAAGGTAACAAAACCGAATAGTCCTAAACAAGAAACCAGGATGGTTAATGTGGCGAAACCGTTAAAAACTGTTGCCAACACCCGATCTTTATAATATTGGGCCTCAAACGATTGGTCCAGAAATGCATAATCGAACGGATAGAGCGGGTAATGTTGCTGCCAGATGGTTTTCACCACCGGCAACTGATCGGCCCTCAGGTTCAGCATGACGCTGCTGGCCGGAACGGTATTGTAAACCAGCACCAAAGGTTCGATCAGGTTGTGCAGGGAGCGATAATGGAAATTCTTCACGACGCCGACGACCTTCCCCTTGTGGCCAAATCCGTCGATCGTCTCCCCAATGCCGTTCTTCCAACCCGCCAGTTTAACAAACGCTTCGTTGACGATGAATCCACCTTTCAAATCGGCTTTCGATTGCGACGACAGGTTGCGCCCTGCTTTCAGCTTCATATTCAGTAAGGGTAAAAACTGGTCATCCACAAATAGAAAATTGCTCATAAGTTCCCGTTTTCGTCCATTGCTCCGGAACGTAGTGGAAGCCATGGGCAACAGGCCCGACGGCTGTAAACCGGAGCCCAGCGTCACCGCGCCGACTTCACTGCGGTTTTTCAGACTGTTGGCAAAGGCAGTGGCACCCGCCCGCGCCGTCGAGTCGTCGGGCAAGTGAACGCTCAGAATTCGGTCTTTCGAAAAACCCAGATCTTTGGTTTGCAGGAAATTCATTTGCCGGCGAATCACCAGAACCCCGGCAATCATGCCGACGGCCAGTACAAACTGAAAAACGATCACGGATTTTCGAAACCACGCTCCTTTTCCGTAGCTGCCAATCCGGCCTCTCAGCACCTCGACCGGGCGATAATCAGACAACACAAAAGCCGGGTATAAACCGCCTGCCAGCGTGATCAGGAGCCAGATAAAACCGATCAGCGGTACGGCTTCTGATAAGACGATTGACAGGCGGATTTGTAACAGTTCATTGAAAAAAGAAAGGGCAAAATACACCAGCACCACGGCAATACCGACCGAAAAACCGCTTAATAACAACGATTCCAGCAGAAACTGCCGGATTAGCTGACCGCGTTGTGCGCCGTTGGCCTTCCGAATTCCGACTTCTTTGGCGCGTTCGGTGGCTTTGGCCGTCAGCAGATTGATGTAGTTCAGCAGCGCAATGGTCAGGACAAATACCGACAGAAAGGCGAACAGATACCCGTACTGCTTATTACCCTTGGGCGTATCGGCCATTTTGCCCTGGCTGTAATGGACGTCTTGCAACACCTCCGCCGGGAAGCTGAGCGAGTAGCCTTCCGCGCCCATTTTCTTCAGTTCGGGGTTAGCGTATTTATTCGCAAGCTGCGTCAGTTTTTTGCCAAAAACCGCCAGATTGGGTTCGTCCCGGAAAAGAACGTAGGTATAACACGGAAAATCATCTTCCACCCACGACCGGCTCCCGGTGAACACTTTGGACAGCAGGGCGCTCACGGGCAGATCGGTATTACTCGGCGCGTCGGCCATGACGCCGGTGACCTGAAAAAGTTGCTTGTTGAATTCGAGGGTTTTTCCCAGCACATCCGTCTTCCCGAAATACTTCTTCGCCAGCCGTTCGGTCAGAACCGCGCTGTTCGGATTTGCCAGCGCCGAAGCCGGATTTCCCGCCAGAAATGCATACGAGAACACCGAGAACACTTCGTTGTCGGCGTAATAGACATCCGGTTCTTTGAGCAGCTTATCCTCATGACGTATAACGGCATCAGTGGGCAGCAAACGCACGGCGGTTTCGACTTCCGGGTAATCGCGTTTCAGAGCTTCCGCCAGCGGAACCGGGCTGGACGCAATCGACAAAACCGACTCCGGCGTTTTCATATCGGTCGTTACGCGCACAATCCGGTGGGCGTTGGCGTGGTAGCCGTCATACGAAAACTCGTGGTCGACATACAGCGCCATCAGCAGACAGGCCGCCAGCCCGATGGCCAGCCCGCCGACGTTCAAACCGGTGTACAACTTGTTGCGCCAGAGGTTGCGCAGGGCGATTTTGAGGTAGTTGCGAAGCATCGGATATTGTGTTAAGTTTGATTAAAACACGACGAATTATGTATTTCCCACCAGTAACTCCTCCACCGGTTGTCAACGAAGATTGGGGTGTTTGGGCACCCGCTGACCACCAGCGAATTATCTCCAAATTAACCGTCGGACTGGGCATTCTTTTTTACCGCGAAAATGCCATTCATCTGGAACCCTTACCTGAAGTCATGCTCGATGATAGCAAGGCAAGTCCCGTTCCCGATGTTTCGCTTGTTAACAATGAGACCGATGAAACAGAGATCATCATTGAAATCAGCAAAACACAAGGCGTCAAAGGTGATCTTCAAAAAGTGATTCAGCTCATTGACAACGATTTGTATGGCATTCGGGAAGGCTTTGTCTATGATTACAAAGCCCTGCGCTGGTTCCGGTATCGCCGGGGCGATGGTGGCCTCACTGAAAACTCCGCTTTCTCCGAAATCCTGCAAATCGACCTGAATAGCTTTTTGACAGGAACACGGATTTGACGGATTGAACGGATTTTTCATCCATTTTATCCGTCAAAATCCGTGTTCCTATTCCGCACGCAAACTCTTCACCGGATTCGCCAAAGCCGCTCTAATACTTTGGAAGGAAACCGTCACCAGCGCGACCAAAACCGCCAGACCACCCGCCAGCGCGAACATCCACCACGCCAGACTGATTTTATAAGCAAAATCCTGCAACCACTGATTCATGGCGTATCCCGCAATGGGGCTGGCAATGGCCATCGCGACGATCACTAATTTCAAAAAGTCTTTCGAAAGTAGCGCAACAATGCCAGCCACCGACGCGCCCAGCACTTTCCGAATGCCGATTTCCTTCGTCCGCTGAACGACGACCAACGACACCAGACCGTATAAACCGAGTCCGCAAATCAGGATGGCGATGCCGGCAAAGGTGTTGACCAGCCGAAAAATCAGGTTCTCGGTTTCGTAAAACTGCGCCAGTTGCTCGTCCAGAAATTCGTATTCAAAAACCGCATCGGGATAAATTTCCTCCCAAGCTTTTTGAATGCGCTGAACGGTTTGCTGCGGATTTTGCCCCGAAATCCGGATGCCCATCCGCTGATACATTTTAAAGTAACTGGCAATAAAACAGGGCGCTATTTCGTCGCGCAACGACCGCAGGTGAAAATCCTTTACCACACCTACAATGGGTAACGCAACCGGCGACAGGTAATACTGCATTTTGCGGCCCAGCACTTGCTGCGGATCACGGATGTTCAGCTTCCGCAGAAGTGTTTCGTTGATGAGGTATTCGCGAATCGTATCACTTTCGGACAGGTTACGGCCCGCAACAAGTTGTAAGCCATACGTTTTGAGGTAATCGGCATCGGCCAGTCGTTCCCGAATCGGAAAATCCGTCCATTCGGCCTTGTCGCCAAATTTGAACGAACCCCCGTTCATAATCAGCGCGGAGGGTGGGCGGTGACTGGCACTGATTGATTTGATTTCGGGGTATTGAAGCAACTCATTTTTAAACGTTTCCCGCGACGCTTTCTGCGGATTGGGCAGATTCACCACCACGACATTGTCTTTCGTAAAACCCACATCGGTCGTCTGGATGTAACGAACCTGGGTGGCCACCACCAGCGAACCGATGATCAAAGCTTGGCAAATGACAAATTGCAGGACAATTAACGACTGCCGCACGGAATAACTGCCGCCGGATTTGGCCGACAACTTCCCTTTCAAAGCCGCCCAGGGGCTGAAACCCGACAAAACCGCTGCGGGATAACCACCCGCCAGCAGAATGACAACCAGAATGAGTAACGCGATAAAACCAAGTGTCAAACCGTCCAGATGCAGCGACAAACCGATATTGACCCACTGGTTGAAAACCGGCAGACTCAGCACCGCCATCAGAAGGGCCAAACTGGTAGCGGCCAGCACGATCAGCGCGGTTTCGAGCAAAAACTGCCGAACCAGTTGCCCCCGTGTACTGCCGAGCGTTTTGCGAATACCGACTTCCTTGCCCCGCCGGAGTACCTGCGCCGTTGCCAGATTGACGAAATTGATGCAGGCTGTCAGCACCAGAAACAGACCCACCAGACCCAGCGACCAGAGCAGCGACGGGCGGATAGCAGTGGCACCACCCATAATGCGTCGAACATCGAAATGACTCTCCCGGAGCGGCTGGAAATGAAATTGAAGGACGTTAGAACCCAAATGTTTTTTGACCAGAGCGGGCATGGCGGCTTCCAGACTGCCAACCAGTTGGGGATCTTTCAACGTCACAAAAAGCCGGTAATTGCTATTGAGCCAGCTCCAATCCGCCTGATTGAAGTCCGGGCTGAACGCCTTGAGTGTTGCGAGGGAAATAAAAAAACGAATATCGGTGTCGGTCGTTTTTGGTGGATCAGCCAGAACGCCGGTCACTTTAGCGTCGATTCCGGATTTCAGATTCAGCATCTGGCCCATCGGGTCGGCATCACCGAAATACTTTTTAGCCCACGATTCGGTCAAAACCACACTACCGGGCTCGCGTAGGGCGGTTTTGGGGTTGCCGCGTAGCCATTGATAGTCCAGAATAGCAAACAATTCCGGTTCGACAAAAGCCGTTCCTTTGTGTTCCATAAACCGGACGGTTTTTCCGTTTTTCTGATAACTGACGGTCAGTTCACGGTTCATGATCAGAAAAGCCGCCTGTTCGACCTGCGAAAAATCCGTTCGCAACGCCTGCGCCATCGGCAGCGGGGCTTCGGGATAATACTCGACGGAACCGTCGTCGAGGTGCATGTCGGTCACGACCCGGAAAATGCGGTCAAATTTGGTGTGGTGCCGGTCGGTGCTGAGGTGGTAGCGAACGAAGAGAAAGATGAGCAGTCCGCCGGCCATCCCGACGGACAACCCGAGGATGTTGAGCAGCGTATAACTCCGCTGCGTGGTTAAATTCCGCCAGGCAATTTTGAAGTAGTTCTGTAACATAAGCCCCGTTGGCAAGCCGGATTTGGTCGCCCTAAAGGTACTTCCTATCCCCTTTCAACCATCGTTCTGCCTTATAAACAGCCTGTTAAAAAAAGTTAATGCCCCGATAACTCGTAGGTGCAGCAGGTGTTAAAATATCGAATGTTGAATGTTGAATAACGAAGTGATTGACCCGGCTTTCGTTATTCAACATTCGATATCCATCATTAATAACCTGTTTTTCAGCACCTTGCACCATTTTGTAGAAACCTAACAAACCGCCCTGCAACGGCACACGGCCCGACATGCCGGATCAATCACCGTACGGTTGCGGATAACCAATTAAATTAGGATCATTTATCTTATTTGTCCGACATAATCCTGGAGAATCCGGGTCGACAGTCACCGGTGAGTGACTGATTTTTAACCGGTTTTGACTTCGTTTTGACTTTTATTGTTCCAATATTTTATTATTTATATTCTATTCTTAACTTAACGTTTGAATTACGATCCTCGCCCCCACGCAGGCGTTTTTCAATGTAAATTCGGCAGGCAATTCATTTTACCAAATTAGGTCGCTGTAACAGGTAACAGGATGGTATTTTTCTTCTCTATTCTGTTGCAAATTGACGAAATAATTCGGGGAATAATTTTTCCTTTGCATAATTCAATTGTTTCAAACCATCTCTATTAATTATGATAAACAATTACTACAATCATTCGGGGTTCCCCCCAGTTTAATTCATTTCCCAATCCTTTTTGACTAGCGCCCCCGGTTTTATCAGACACCGGGGGTCTTAGTGACACCTATAGTCTTCTTGCTGTCCACGCTTCCCTACACGTGAAAAAGTATTGCCTGTTCAATCTTACCAACTCTATTACTTACTTAATCTAATCCGTCTTATGCGTATGAAAAAGTCTACTCATCGGGTGCCTCCAAAAAACAGGTATCTATTGGTACTTTATCTAATGATTGCTTCTGTCACCCTTTCTTTTGCTCAAAACTCAACCATAAAAGGGAAGGTGACCGGTGGACAGGGAGACGCACTGCCTGGCGTGAGTATTGTGGTCAAAGGCACCACGCAGGGAACCACAACGGCCTCGGACGGTACGTATTCGCTCAACGTTCCGAACAAAAATGCGACGCTGGTATTTTCATTCATTGGCTATGTAAGCCAGGAATTAGCCATCGGCGGCCGGTCGGTGATCGATGTGAAGCTGGCTGATGACATCAGCACCCTGAACGAAGTCGTGGTTGTGGGGTATGGTGAGCAAAAGAAAGAAACCATTACGGGCGCAGTTGCTACCGTGAAAGGGACGGATCTGGTGAAATCACCCGCCATGAACATGAGTAACTCCATTGCGGGACGGATGCCGGGCGTTATTGCCACCAACTCCAGTGGCGAACCGGGTTATGACGGTTCAGCCATCCGCATCCGGGGTTCCAACACGTTGGGAAACAACGACGCCCTGATCGTTATCGACGGTGTTCCGGCCCGGGCCGGGGGTTTCGACCGGATCAATCCACAGGATGTCGAAAGTATTTCCGTCCTGAAAGATGCCGCAGCAGCCATTTATGGATCACGCGCGGCAAACGGCGTTATTCTGGTGACGACCAAGCGGGGCAAAACCGGCAAACCGGAATTGTCCTATAGCTTCAACCAGGGTTTTTCGCAGGCGACGGTTATTCCCAAAATGGCAACAGCCGCTGAATATGCCGAATTAAACAACGAGATCAACGTGTATAACCTGCCTCCGCAGTACTGGAAAGGTGCTTCGGATGCCTTCAAAACCACGGGCAGCTTTACCCGCCCCGACAACGGAGCGATTGCCAAAGCCGCCTTCACGCCCGACGACATCAAGAAGTTTAACGATGGCTCCGATCCGTGGGGACACCCCAACACCGACTGGTTCGGCGAAGCGCTGAAAACCTGGGCTCCTCAGGTGAAGCACACGCTCCAGTTGATTGGCGGCAGTGAAAACATCAAATACCTGGTGTCGGCCAACTACCAGAATCAGGACGGTTACTACAAAAACTCCGCAACGGGTTACAAACAGTATGACTTCCGCATGAATCTGGACGCCAAAGTCAACAAGTACGTCAATACCGTCGTGGGTGTGGTCGGTCGTCAGGAAAACCGGTTTTTCCCAACGGTGGGTGCCGGTGCCATTTTCCGGATGCTGATGCGGGGTTATCCCAACAAACCGGCATTCTGGCCGAACGGGCTGCCCGCTCCAGACATTGAAAACGGTCAGCAACCCGTTCTGGTTACGACGGATGCCACCGGCTATGACCGGGATACGCGGTATTATGTGCAAAGCAATGCCACCGTCAACGTTACCAACCCCTGGATTCCGGGTCTGAAATTCAGCGGTAGTATCGCGTTGGACAAATACATTCAGCAAGGCAAGAGATGGCAGACGCCCTGGTACGTCTATAGCTGGGATTACACGTCGTACGATGCCAACAAGCAACCCATCCTGAACCGGGTGGCAAAAGGTCCCGCTCAGGCAGAACTTAATCAATACACGAACGACCAGTTCAACTCGCTGCTGTCGGGTATTTTGACCTACGATCGCGTCATTGGTAAGGACCACGGCATCACCCTGCTGGCGGGTATCACGAAAGAAGCGTCGAACTCGGCCGGTTTCTCCGGTTTCCGGCGGTATTTTGCCTCCACAGCCATCGATCAGTTGTTTGCTGGTGGTAGTGCCGAGAAAAACAGCAATACGACGGCTGCCTGGGAACGGGCGCGGATGAGCTACTTCGGTCGGGCTGGGTATAATTACAAAGAAAAATACCTCGCCGAATTCCTGTGGCGGTATGATGGTTCATACATGTTCCCGAAAGAAAGCCGTTGGGGTTTCTTCCCCGGTGTATCGGCGGGCTGGCGTATTTCGGAAGAAAATTTCTTCAAAAATGCCATTCCGGCCATCAATTCTCTGAAACTGCGGGCATCGTGGGGCCAGTTGGGGAACGATCAGGTCTATTTCAACAACACCTTGCGTGAATACGATTACCTGCCTACGTATGCCTACGGTGACGCTGTCAATGCCAACTGGGGTTACGTAACGGGTGGTCAGGTTGCCCAAACGCTGTATGAAAACGGTGTTCCGAACACGACGCTCACCTGGGAAGTGGCCAACAACGCCGACATTGGTCTGGAAGGGTCTGCCCTGAACGGGAAGATTTTCTTCGAGTTCGACGTGTTCCAGAACAAGCGGTCCAACATCCTGTGGCGCAAGAGTGCTTCCATTCCGCAAACGACGGGGATGACGCTGCCGGCCACCAACATCGGGAAAGTAACCAACAAAGGCTACGAATTCCGGGTGGGTTACAACGGACAGGCGGGTGAATTGCGCTACAGCGTGAGTGTGAACGGCGGGTATGCCAAAAACGAAATTACGTTCTGGGACGAAACCCCCGGAGCACCCGAATGGCAGCGTTCGACCGGCAAACCCATTCCGAGCAACGTCAACGATCCGAACCAGCAGAACGGTACACTGATGTACCAATACGACGGCATCTTCTCGACACAGGCCGAAATCGATCAGAACACGGTGGATTACAGTGGTGTAGGAGCCAGCTTGCTGCGCCCCGGCGACATGAGACTGAAAGACATCAACAATGATAAGAAAATCAACGGTGACGACCGCGTTCGGGCCGACCGCAACAACCAACCCCGGTTCCAGGGCGGTTTCAACGGAACGATGTCCTACAAAGGCTTCGACTTCAGCATCCTGGTGCAGGCTTCGGCGGGTGGTCAGATCTTCCTGCAAACCGAGTCAGGCACGATCGGTAACTTCCTGAAATGGAGCTACGATAACCGCTGGACGGTGGACAACCCGAGCACGGAACATCCCCGCATCGTTGACCGCAGCAACCAGTATTTCTCCAACGGTACGAGCTACTGGTTGAAAAAAACCGACTATATCCGTCTGAAGAACGTCGAAATCGGATATACGTTACCGTCTCTGGTTTCCAGCAAAGTGGGGCTGAACAACCTGCGGGTTTATGTAAACGGACTGAACCTGGCGACGTATGCACCAGCCATGAAAGGTCTGTTCGATCCGGAATCGACCAGCGGCAGCGCGCAGTACTATCCGCAGGCTCGGGTACTTAACGCCGGTTTATCAGTCAGTTTTTAACTAAATGCTCAATCATTCTATTATGAACCATATCGTAAAATGCCTGTCGTCCAGTTTACTCGTGGGGATGACGATGGTAGCTTGCAACAGCGATTTTCTGGATACCAAGCCCCTCGATAAAGTGTCGGGGGATGCGGTCTGGTCGGATCAGAACCTGTCCGAAGCCTTTGTGACGGACGTTTACAACGGGATTCGGGACGGTGTTCTGGACCAGATGAGTTTCGATTGCCAGACCGACAACGCCCTTTACAGCTTTGGAAAGCAGGATGTCAACGAAGCCAACGTAAGTCCATCGAACCTGGGAACGGTTAAAAACACGATGGAATGGAGTGCCATGTACTCCCGGATTCGGGCGGCCAACATTGCGCTGGCCAACCTGGCCAAGCCCAAGTTTGACAATGCCACAGTGGCCGATCGGATGAAAGGTGAAATGTATTTCATGCGGGGCTATTTTTACAACCAACTGCTTCGTTATTATGGGGCGGTTCCGCTGATCAAATCGCCTTACACGCTGGATAACCCCGATTTTACCATCGCCCGGAATACGTACGAAGAGTGTGTAAACTCCATCGTGAGTGACCTGGATTCGGCCGCTATTCTGCTGAAAGGGAAAACCCTGACCAGTGGCCGCGCCACGATGGGTGCCGCTATGGCCCTGAAAGCCCGGGTGTTGCTGTATGCCGCCAGTGATCTGCACGACATTCCGACGGCGAAAGCCAAGTCGACCGTCATCGCCGGTTTCAACAAACCTGAACTGCTGGGATACGTTAGTGGCGACCGGATTGCCCGCTGGACGAAAGCCCGGGATGCCGCCAAAGCCGTAATCGATCTGAACCAGTATGGCTATAAACTGAACCTGACGGCACCGGTTCCTGCGGCCGAAGGCCAGCAGAACTACGTCAACATGTATCTGTCGCGCAACGGTGGTGAAGCCGATGGCATCTTCCTCAAATACTACATCCGGGCTTCGTTCGACGACTGGGGTTCGTGGTATCCGCGTAACAACATGCCAAACGGTTATCACGGCTGGACATCGAGTCAACCCACGCAACAACTGGTGGATAACTACGAGATGATGGACGGTACGAGGTTTGACTGGAAAAACCCGGCCCACGCGGCAACACCTTACGAAAACCGCGATCCGCGTTTCTACGCATCCATCTTGTATGATGGTGCCCAATGGAAGCCCCGTACGCCCGATGGAGCCGGTATTGATCCGGCCGGACAGATTCAAATGGGTGAGTATGAAGTAGGTAGCTCGGCTGCTCCCACCAAATACTCCGGTTTGGATACCCGCAACAGCTCCATCGAAAACTGGAACGGAACCTGGACGGGCTACGCGATCCGCAAATTTATGGATCCAGACCCGACACTTGTCGATCAGAACATCCGCCAGGAAGTACCATCAATTCAAATCCGGTTTACGGAAGTGGTCTTAAACTACGTCGAAGCCTGTCTGGCCCTGGGTCAGGAAGCCGAAGCCAAAACCTGGCTCAACAAAGTCCGGTTCCGGGTGGGTATGCCCGCCATTACCGAAACCGGGGCGGCCCTCGTCACCCGGTATCAGAACGAACGGAACATCGAAATGCTGTTTGAAGATCAGCGGTTCTACGATGTCCGGCGCTGGATGATTGCCCCGACGGCATTGGGAAAACAAGCCCAGATCATTGTCATCACCGGCAAACTGAAACCCGGCAAAACCGTGACGACGTATAAATACAGCAAAGACAACTATACGTATTCCTACAGCGTTCAGGACCTGGGAACCGGCAAGGAAAACCGGAAGTGGGCCGACAAAATCTACTTCCTGCCGATCAGTCGGGATGAGATCAACCGGAACAAGCAATTGGTGCAAAATCCCGGCTATCAATAGCATTGAGCGCTTTTCACAAGTCGATATCCCTCTGAATATACCTGGTGCCAACGCATAACCATGCGTTGGCACCAGTTTTTTTGATATTCATTCCCGCTTTTGCCACCAAAAAAAATCGGGATGAGTCAACCCGCCCCAATCAGGACAATGTAAAAAAACTCTGAACTATTGCACTCAATTGTCCTAACTTAGCTTTCCGTGCTTTTTCATTCATTCTTTCGTTTATGACGCTTTTTTTACGCGCTTTTTGGAGTGGTCTTATCATCGTGATGGTCTTTTTGTCGACGGGTTGCCAGAAAAAACCGGCTTCCACGGAGCAGACGGCCCCCGACACGGGACCTCCGCTGTTTACGCTGCTTTCCCCGGAGCAAACCGGCATTTCGTTCGTCAACACGCTAAACGAAGGGCTGAATACCAACGTGCTGATGTACGAATATTTTTACAACGGTGGCGGGGTTGCCGTTGGTGATCTGAACGGCGACGGCCTGGAAGATATTTATTTCAGCGGCAACATGGTTCCGAACCAGTTGTACCTCAACAAAGGCAATCTCAAATTTACCGATATCACCGCCACCGCGGGCGTGGCCGGACGCGAAGGGCCCTGGCGAACGGGCGTTACGATGGCCGATGTCAACGGCGACGGGCGACTTGATCTCTTTCTATCCTATTCGGGAAGTCTGCCACCCCAAAAACGGACACCCCAACTGTTTATCAACGACGGCCCCGATGCGCAGGGCATTCCCCGTTTTTCCGATCAAACCGCCAAATGGGGGCTGGACCGACCCGGCCAAACGACCCAGGGAACGTTTTTCGACTACGACCGCGATGGCGATCTGGACCTGTTTCTGCTCAATCACAACCCCCGGCTTTTGCCCATCCTCGACCCGGATGCCACGGCGGATCTGATGAAGAAAAAAAGCCCGGAAATCGGGGTGTGCCTGCTTCGGAATACCGGAACCCGTTTCGAGGATGTAACCGAACGGGCGGGTCTGCTCAATTCGGTGCTGAGCTACGGCCTGGGGTTGGGCGTCTCCGACCTGAATGGCGACGGCTGGCCCGATCTGTATGTTTCCAACGACTACAACGTTCCTGATTTTCTGTACCTCAACAACCGGAACGGGACATTCACAAACCAGTTGCAAACCGGCATCGGCCACATTTCCCATTTCTCGATGGGAAATGATGTTGCCGACATGAACAACGACGCCCGGCCCGATATTCTGACGCTCGACATGCTGCCCGAAGACAACCGGCGGCAGAAACTCCTGATGTCGCCCGACAATTACGAAAAGTTCGATCTGGCCGTCAATTCGGGATTTTATTACCAGCACATGCGGAACATGCTGCAATTGAATATTGGTACGGATGGCAAGAGAGGAACCGGCGGCATTCCCGAATTCAGTGAAGTGGGGCAGTTGTCCGGCATTTCCAACACCGACTGGAGTTGGGCTCCCCTCCTGGCCGACTACGACAACGACGGCTGGAAGGATCTTTTTGTTACCAACGGTTATCTGCGCGACTATACCAATCAGGATTTCCTGAAATACATGGGCGATTTTCTGCTCAACCGCAAGGTCATGCGCCAGGATTTGCTGGAACTGGTCTACAAAATACCGGCTTCCGATGTGATTAATTACGCCTTTAAAAACAATGGTGACCTCACCTTCACCGACGTCAGCCGGGCGTGGGGCATGAATCTGCCCTCGAACAGCAACGGCGCGGTGTATGCCGATCTCGACAACGATGGCGACTTGGATCTGGTCATCAACAACATCAACAAACCGGCTTTTGTTTACCGGAACGAAGCCGGTAGCCAACTCAAAAACCACTACCTGAACGTAAAACTGGACGGTATCGGGGCCAACCGCTTTGGACTGGGCGCTAAAGTGACCCTGTACCGGAACGGCCGGCAGCAGTATCTGGAGCAAATGCCGTCGCGCGGCTATCAGTCGAGCGTGTCGCCCATTCTGCATTTTGGGCTGGGAAAAGAATCAACCATCGACTCGCTGCGCATTGTGTGGCCGGGCGACAAACAACAACTGCTGACCAACGTCAAAGCCGATCAGGTGCTGATGGTTTCGGAAAAGGATGCCAAAATGTCCCGGCGGTCAACGCCCTCCGCTCCCGCTATTTTTACGGAAATGAAAACGCCGGTGGTGTATCCGCATCCGAAAAATACCGTCAATGATTTCAAACGGCAGCCGCTGCTGGTCAACCCGGCGTCGTTTGTGGGGCCGTGTCTGACCAAAGCCGATGTCAACGGCGACGGGCTGGAAGACGTCTTTGTGGGTGGTGGCAGCGGCCAGGCCGGGGCGGTTTTTCTCCAGCAAGCCAACCAGCAGTTTTTACAAAAAGCCCAACCCGCGCTGGATACCGACAAAGCCAGCGATGACGCCGATGCGGTTTTCTTCGATGCCAACGGCGACGGGTTGAAGGATTTGTACGTGTGCAGCGGTGGCTACGCGAATTTCATGCCCGACGACGCCTTGTTGCAGGATCGGCTTTATATAAATGATGGTAAGGGAAACTTTACCAAAAATCCGGCGGCATTGCCCGCCATGCGCACCAGCAAAAGCTGTGTTCGGGTGGCTGACCTCAACGGCGATGGCAAACCGGATTTGTTCGTGGGCGGGCGGGTGATTCCGGGCCGCTATCCCGAAACGCCCCCGAGTTTTATGTTGATCAACGACGGTAAGGGGAAATTTACCGACCAAACGGCGAGCCTGGCTCCCGATCTCCAGCGCATTGGCATGGTGACCGATGCGGCCTGGACCGACCTCAACGGCGATAAAAAACCGGAGCTGGTGGTGGTGGGCGAGTGGATGCCGGTAACGGTTTTCGGAAACGACGGCGGAAAATTTACGGATCAGACCAAGACCTATTTTGACAAGGAATACCGGGGCTGGTGGAATAAACTGCTGGTTGATGACCTGAATGGCGACGGCAAACCGGATCTGGTGGTGGGCAATCAGGGCCTGAACACACAGTGCAAAGCCAGTGACAAAGAACCCGCCGAACTGTTTTACAAGGACTTCGACGACAACGGTTCGGTCGATCCGATTCTGTGTTTCTACATTCAGGGCAAATCGTATCCTTACGTAACCCGCGACGAATTGCTGGATCAGCTCAGCATCATGCGAACGCGCTTCCCGGATTACAAAAGCTACGCCGACGCGACGATGAAGGATATTTTCACGGAAGAAGAGTTGAAAGACGTGGATCGGCTGGAAGCCAATCACCTGAAAACCACGTATTTTGAAAGTACGGCACAGGGAAAATGGCAGGAAAAGGCGTTGCCCGTCGAGGTGCAGGTCTCCCCGGTTTTTGCGCTCACTGCCTTCGATTACGACCACGACGGCAAGAAGGACCTGCTCCTGTGCGGCAACATCAGCCGGGCGCGGTTGCGGTTCGGGAAGTACGACGCCAACTACGGTGTTCTGCTGAAAGGCAACGGAAAAGGCCAGTTTTCGTATGTACCGCAACCCCAATCCGGATTTCTGCTCAAAGGCGATGTCCGGAGCGTGCTGCCGGTTGGAAATACGGTTTTAATTGGGATTAATCAGGTTGGGATAAAAGCGTATGGATTTAAATGAGCTGTATCGCGGAGTTTAGCAGAGAAAAAAAGAGTTAAGCGAAGTTTTAATTTTCTCTGCTAAACTCCTTTTTTCTCTGCTAAACTCTGTGAAATAATCTTTTGGTTCGATGAGAAATATCTTCCTTTTTTTACTAATCCTACTTGGGAGTTGCCAGACCGAAAAAACGCCGGAACTGGGCAATCGGGAGATCACCGGCGTCGTCGCCGAGATGACCGAGGTCATGATCCACGACGTAACCAATCCGCCCCTGGCCGCCCGGTTTTTCGCCTACGCCTGTCTGGCCGGTTACGAAGTGGTTGCCCAGAACGACAAAGGCTACCGGAGCATGCACGGCGTCCTGAACGGCTATCCGGCGATGGAAAAACCGAACGTTAGCGGGTATTCCACGCACCTCAGCGCGGTGCTGGCGATGCTCAAAACCGCCCAGAAAATGCAGCCTTCGGGCAAACGGCTGGAGAAGCTGGAAAAACAGTTGCTGGATTCGTGCCGAACCGTGGGGTTTTCCGACGAGGTGATCGAGCAGTCGGCAACGTATGCGCTGGAGGTGAGCAAACAGATGCTGAAATACGCCAAAGCCGACCAGTACAACCGGATCAGCAACTACCCGCGGTATACGCCCTCCGAAAAAGCCGGAAGCTGGTATCCGACCCCGCCAGGGTATTTTGCCCCGGTCGAACCGTATTTCAATACCGTCCGGCCGTTCACGCTGGACTCGGCGGCCCAGTTTAAACCCGTACCGCCAGCGGCTTATTCCACCGATAAAACATCGCCTTTTTACCAGATGCTCCTGCAAAACCAGAAGGAAGGCGGCAACAACCTGACGGAAGAACACCGGCAGATTGCAGCCTTCTGGGACTGCAACCCGTTTGCGCTCGAAAACAACGGCCACATGATGGTGGGTCTCAAAAAAATCTCCCCCGGCGCTCACTGGCTGGGCATTACCGGGATTGCGTGTGCCAAAGCGAAAAAGAGCTTCGCCGAATCGCTGAAAATTCATACGGCCGTAGCCATCGGATTAACGGACGGTTTTATCTGTTGCTGGGACGAAAAATACCGCAGCAACCGCGTTCGTCCCGAAACCGCCATTCGCAAACTCATCGATCCCGACTGGAAACCGTTTCTGCAAACGCCCCCGTTTCCCGAATACCTGAGCGGACATTCCACCATTTCGGCGGCTTCGGAAGTGATTCTGACGCACTATTTCGGCGATCATTTTGAGTATACCGATACCGTCGAAGAGCCGTATGGCCTGAAAGCCCGCACGTTCCGATCCTTCCGCGAAGCCGCTGTCGAAGCCGGACTGTCCCGGTTCTACGGCGGTATTCACTTCATGGACGCCATTGATCAGGGCAGGGCGCAGGGACTGAAAGTGGGCGAATGGGTGGTGAAGAAACTAAACTGAATGCTCACGGAATAGCTAATTCCAGCCGAATCATCTCACTAATTTTCTCCATATGATGAAGACCGTCGCGTTTATTTTGTTTTTACTGGTCAATCTGAAGTCTTTTGGTCAGGAAAGTAAAAAACCGTCTTCACAACCCGACATGGCCATTCAGCTCGATTTCGGGAGTGCGCAGGCGGTTACGAATCTACTGGCTAAAACGAAAACGACCGATGCCGAACTGGACGAAATTGCGAAACTCTACGGCAATCAGCAATTGATCCGAAAGGTCACCAGTTACAACAAAACGGGGACAGAGGCCGCTTTTAAACAAACCTTGCGGGAGATGGTGGAAACGGGAACCGTGAAAGGCAACGACCCGTTCGAGTGGAAAGCCGTGAAAGCCAAACTTCCGGAAATCAAGACCTTAGTCCGTCAACTGGAAACGAAAGCGTCGTTCATCGAGGATGTAAAAGCGCTCATTTCGCCGTATTCACCGGCTACGCTGCCCGTAAAAGCCCGGGCCTGTTTCCTGGTCGGCGGGGGTGCGCTGGGCTTCACCATTGGTGGCGACGACACCTTCAATGTGGCTTTGCAGAAAATTGGCGATGATTACGAAGGACTGGTTTATCTGGTCGCCCATGAACTTTATCATACCATTCAGCAGGTCGGCGAACGCCATCGCACGAACGGAAAAACCGCAGCGAATCCGCCGAAGCATATTGACAATGCCTATACGCTGCTGGCCAATCTGTGGTCCGAAGGCTCCGCCACTCTGGTCGGCGATTTTACAAAAATCAAACAACCCGGCGGTTTCTCAAAAGAGCAGCAGGAACAGTATGACCGCAACGGGCAGCGTTCGCGGCAGAATTTTGCGTTGTTCGAGAGCCTGCTGTTTTCTGCTTTTCACGATTCCACCGCCAACCTCAGTGAGCTTTACAACATCGGTTTTACGGTAGCCTTCGATGAAACCAGTTATTTTATGGGGTATCGAATGGCGAAAGTGATTGAGGAATACCGGGGTAAAGACGTTCTGGCCGGGTTAATCACCAAAGACCCCATCGAATTCTGTCAAATCTACCGGGCTATTTACACCCAGTTTCCGGACAAAAACATCATCCGGTTCAGCGGCTCGACCGAAGCCATTCTGACCCGGATGGAAGCCTGGAAGGATAAACTCTAACGCCAGGCGGTTCTTATTTCTTTTTGTCGAGCCATTTCATGACTGGCGTAGCCAGTATTCCGTGGACCACAATGGAAACGAGAACCACAAATCCGACGATGGCCCAAAGCCGCCCGGCTTCCGGGAAAGGGGCTTTCTCCAATCCAAAGGCAAGGTAGAAAAAGGATCCGATGCCCCGAATCCCAAAACCGGCAATGACCCACCGTTCGCGAAGCCTGGCTCTGGCACCCACCAGCGTCAGAATACCCATCAGGGGGCGAATCACCAGCAGAAGGCCCAATCCCAGCAAGGCATCTGCCCAGGTGAGCGGGGCCAGCAGACCCTGCCCTATCGCTCCACCAAAAAACAGAAGGACGACGACAATGAAAAGTCGTTCGACCTGATCCGAAAAATCGTGCATGTGCTGGTGGTATTCGTGGGTTCGTTCGTAGCTGCGGAGGGTGACGGCGGCAATGAAGACGGCCAGAAAACCGTATCCGTGTATTAATTCGGTGGCTCCGTAGGTGGTTAGGGTTACCGCCAAAACCACAAATCCGTAGACCGATGATTTGATGCTGATTTTTTCGGGCAACCGGAAAATGAAGACAGCCAGCAATTTTCCTGAAAGCCAACCCGCCAGCAAGCCGACGCCCAGCCGATAGACCACGTCCATGCCCAGCCAATCCCAAAACCGGTCTGTCAAAGGCACCTCGGACGGCAACAGGGCCATCGCTCCGTATACGAACGGGAAGGCCAGACCATCGTTCAGACCGGCTTCGCCCGTCAGCGCAAACCGGACATTGTCTTCACCGCCCTCGCCCGGATCGCCAACCTGCACATCGCCCGCCAGCACCGGATCCGTGGGTGCCAGTGAAGCCGCCAGCAACAGAGCCGAAGCCGGGGATAATGCCACACCGTACCAGCCTGCCACCGCCATGGCACCGATGGTGAGGATCATGGCCAGCGAGACCAGCCGAAGCGGTATTCGCCAGTTTTTTAGCGAAAACCGGCGATCGATCTTGAGTCCCGTCCCCGTCAGGGCTACAATGACGCATAATTCGCTCAGGTGGGTTGTTAAAGCCGGATACTGAAGCGGATCGGCAGATGGCAAAGGAAGTGGAAAAGCGTAGACCAACAGGCCTAAACCGACCAGAACGATAGGGTATGAAAGCGGATATTCTTTGAGAAAGGAAGGCAAGAAAGCAACGGCCAGCACAGCCACGCCCAGCACAACCAGCAACAAATTAATGGAAACCATAGGTAAATGACAGATTCCCGGCACCCAACGGGCACTCAGGAGCGGATGATTGGCCGACGTTCCGGTTTAATTCGGAAACGGCAACGTTACGCTGACTTAAACCCGATCCGCTCGTTGAATGTTATCACGCCATTTTTTCTACGCTTTCCTGACTTGCATTACTGCTGGTTAAACCCCCAGATAGAGGGCGGCTAATTGATCCAGTTGTTCCTGTTGGGTGGGCTTTTGGGCTGAAGATGGTAATTCCCACGTCACCTTAATGCCCGCGGCATTCTCGACAACGTCCGCGATTCGCTGCATCATCTGGTCCAGTTCAGCAGGTTTCATATTTTTTGCGTTCGCCAGGTTAGACGTCAATTGCTCCATTACCCCTTTTTCGAGTCGTGCTGTCATGCGAATGTTTGTTTGCAGATTGCGTTTGTACGTTGCGTAAATCAGAAGATAGAAAGGTCTTTAAACCGTATAGCGTCTCCTTCACCCGGCTTTTAACAGCTTTTATCCTCCTTAGCCTTATCGACAGGGAATTTCGCCGGAAGGTTGTCAGTAAAACCAAAAAATGAGTGCATGACACCACGATGTTCTCTTGTCCCAAATTTCTGTTTTTGACCGAAACCGGAAAAAAGTCCGGTCGGTGTCAGGAACTCCGACCGGAACCATACTAACTCTAACAAAGTATGCCCACTCTCCAGGCGAAAGAATGATCACCTATCCTGTAGTAAGACGTTGAATCTGAAAAAAGTAACTGTAGAAGGGAAAATAAACTTTCGGGCTTTGGAAATAGACTGGAGTCGTCGCTGGTTTAGAAGCCAGTTTGTCGCATCGCGACTAGTTTACATGCTACCGGCTGTCATCGCCCGCGTTATTGCGTTTGCGATTGGGCAGCCGGCTGATGTGGATGTAGATGAGTCAACCGCGCTGGGTTAACGCGGTTTCACGGCTTCGGGGGCATCGTTGAAATGTTCGTATTTATTCAGCAGCTTTCCGAGGGCATAGGTAATGGGAATCATCACTTTCCTGACAAATACGGGAATTTCCAGCATGTCGTATTCGCTGGCATAGCGGGTCAGCAGATAGGCGGCATCGAAGGCTTCCGGCTGGTTCTTGCCCGATTTGGCCTGGGCCGCGAAGATGGCCGAGAGAAAGAACACAATGGTATTGGCCGGCTTGATCCAGGCCTGGCACTGAAGTATTTCGGTCCCTGCGTTCCAGAACCGGTGGGGTTCACCGCGTTTAAACACGATGGACTCGCCTTCACCGGCATACTGCTCTTTTTGCCCCTGAATCTGGTAGCCAATTTTGCCTTTCACCACCGTAAAACCCTCATCCTGCAGCCAGTGTACGTGCATGGGCGGGCCACTGCCGGGCGTCACAAAGTTTTCTCCGAAGACCCGGTCGCCGTCGGGCTCCTGGGCCACGCCCAGAAAGACCAATTTTTCGCCGTTGCCGTTCTCAATCGTGTGGGGGTAGGTAATGTTCATGGTAGTTGGTATTTGTTGTTATAAAATGTGTTCTCAATTAGCGCGACCGTTTGACCCGGAAGAAGCCTTCAATGCGGGCCGTGCCGAGGTAACCTTTGGTGTCATTGTACATCCCCGCTTTCTGCATCTCGAACTTGCCGACGATGTAGTCGCCCGTCTTGCCGAACTGGTAGAAAGTCAGCGCACCCGGACTGGGGTAAAACACAGGGGGAACTGCGTAGAAATGTTTGTAGTATACCTTGCCATTATCATCCGACAGGTGGAACAGCGGACCCGACGCATCAACCGACCAGGGCATGGTCATGCCGGCCAGCGTAGTTACCAGACTTTCTTCGGTTTCCAGCGGTGGCTGGTTTGTGTGGATATTGACGCCCCAGTTGTTGCCCTCTGCCGTAACACCGCCAGTCATTTCCAGCAACCGTAACCCCTGATTACTCAGCATATGGGCATTCGCGAGCGTATGAATCCACTTGCCGCCGTTGATGCGGAAGGTAATGCCCTCCTCGCCAATGTAAATGTTCGACACCAGCCACAACGCTTTGAAGAGCTTCCCGTCGATGGTGGTCGGGCCTTTGAGTTTAATGCTCACCGCCACGGGGTTACGGGCGGGTACGGCTGAGGGGGCCTGATACGAAGCCTTCCAGATGGCCGGCGTCAGGGTGCCTGAACCGGCCAGGTTCCAGGTGCTTACATCCACCAGTTGAGTGGGTGACTGATAGGGTGCGGGTACTTCGGTATCGGTATCGAGCGGTATGAAGGCCCGGTCGTCCAGCACGATCACTTCAAGGCCCAGATTGCCACCCGGTTTCACAAATCCTACTTCCGGTAGTAATTTGGCCCGTTGCAGCATCGCCCAATCGCTGAAGTGGGTCGTTTCAACATGAACTGTATGGGCGACGGTATCCACTTTGCCTTTAGCCGCCAGCATCCAAACACCTTTGTCGTTTTGATACGCCAGCGCCAATGCTTCGGCTACCGTGCCGGACAAGGAAGTGGGGTCATACCGGACGCTGATGGTGACCGGTTTTTTAAAGGTTTTACCATGTGGTGAAAGCCGGAAGCCGCTGCCCAACGCCTGCGGACCGGTGCTGCCGATGGGTTGAATGCCGAAAGCTTGCGAAGTTTCTACGGCTCCGGCGGGCACAGTGATGGTCAACCGTTCGTCGCTGGAGGTAAGCTGGCCACCGGCCGGGCCAATGGTCACAGTGGTTGCCGTTCCTAACGGACTGCCCACCGGATACACTTTTCCAGGGCGTTGCTGCGGTGGGTCTGCGGTATAATCCGGTACACCGGGATTTATCATCTCCTGTTCGTGTTTGCAAGACGCGATTAAGAGGGTGAGCGCAAGGCTCATGAGGACAGGAATGGTTCGGTTCATGTTGTTAATATTTGTTGTTCGGTAACAAAGATCAACACCCAACCACGACCCTGAAACGCCGGTTGGGTTCAACCGGAAAAACGGGTCTTTGAAGCGTGTTTTTTCGATTGTCAGGTTTTAGAATAGATGCTGGCGGTTTGCTGAATGGGGGCATAGAAGGCTCAACCAGACATAAAGGCCCGTTTGAATCACCTTACCGGTATTTTAAAAACCGCTTGATCAGTTGATAAACCGTTGTGCAGGATTCGGATTTGGCTGGACTGATTCCGGCTTTTTTACATTGGCCATGAATCCGCCCAGCCCGGTTTACAGCCAGTTGGATTCGAGTTTCCCTTTTGACAGTATCGAAACCGTCTAAGGCATCAAAAAAGGCTGATGTGACGGTTTTATTTCCTTTTCCATCATACGAAGCTCCTAATGGGTTGATATACCCATTAATTCGGTTGTGGTAATCAGCCCGGGGCATTGGGCCACCTTTGTGATCTTCAAAATGGAGAATGAACCAATATTCGAAGGCTTGATTGGAATAGGCTACTTTAAAACCGGCGGCTTCGGCCTGAACAATAGCGTCGTTGAAATCCTGTCTGCTATGTCATCTTTATCAAAGACGCACCACACTTCATCGTACTTCTTCTGACTCGCTAAATAGCTGGCGTGCTTGACAACATTAACCGGTTGCTTCTTCCCACCATATGATTCGACGGTAGCAGAAGAAAGTCGAAAAGAATCAAAATACGATGGTTCGGTATTCTCCCCTTCGCAAACAATCAGGATAGTGGGTTTTGTCTGCCTGTTGGGAGCCGCTCGTTTTAAACTCGGTTCGCCCCGACGCCGGGCTTTGGCCGCATCCCGGTCTTCCCGCTGCGTGACAACTTTATCCTTTCGGTTCGACATCAGCCGTTTCGGTTGCCGGGTTGAAGAGTCGGGAGAAATTGCCTAAGTACGGAATGGCACCGTATTTCTCCTCAATGTAGTTCGCTTCAAAATTCTCATTGCGACGTACTTTGAAATCAGCTAAAGCGTAAAGTGTGGCCGCGCCGTAACGATCTTTTTCGGTAAACCAGACTTGATCGCGTCGGAAATTGTCCGATTCAAGCAGATTGGTGTCGTGCGTGTTAAAAATTAATTGAGCATTCTTGGGATTCTTCGTAGCTGAATGAAAAAGTTTTACTATAGCACTAACCAGGTTGGGATGCATTTTTGCATCTAACTCGTCAACGACAAACACAGAACCATTTTCCAAAACATTCAGAATTGGCCCTGCCAACGCAAAAAACTTTTGTGTGCCTGATGATTCGGCTTCTCTCATCGAAAACATGACACTACCAACGGCTTCCTTTGCTTCGTTGTATTTGGTATGAACAGTCTGTACATCATCCGACAAAACGTCACCTCCCATTTCCCAAATGTAATCTTGAAGTTTAGGTGATAAATCAGATGGTAAATTATAGGGGTCAAATTTCGCCAATGCAATATCCCGAATACTTAAGTCGGCTGCCTCAAGTAAGTTCAGTATCTTACGTTTATCAATCAAGTTCTTTATTTGTTGTATACTAAAGGTCTCATAACCTTTCTCATCCAAGCCGGAAATAATCCGTAGGTTATCAAACCAAGCAAAAATATGATTCGCTCGTTCGTCATTAAACTGCGCAGCTACTGATAGTAATAGTGCATTCTCACGAATATTTTTACCCTTAACAAGTTGGTTTACAAGCCCACTAAAGCTACGCTTATGAAGTTCAAAGTTTTGCTTTTCACGATAGTATAACTCAACCTCTTTCGTGTTTGGACGGTAATAAAGCCATTCTGAGACGATTTCGTATCGAGTAGCCTCAAAACCGTATCGATAAAGCACGTCATTATGGATAAATGTCACTTCAAATTCTGACGGTTCGTTTTCTGATGCGGTATTCAAGCGAAAAGGTTCTACGGGAATTTCATCACCTTTTTGGCTATCTTTCGAAGACACATGAATAAAGTTGCGCATGTGTCCCAACGCTTCGATTAGCTTACTCTTACCACTGGCATTAGCCCCATACACCACTGCGCTTTTCAGAAGTCGCAGGCCAAACTTAGGCACTTCAATAACGTTCTCTTCGTTGGTTTCTTTGTCGTAATTAGAGGCAATAAGGCTCAATTCTACTCGCTCGCGAAAGACTTTGTAATTGCGAATACTGAACTTAATGAGCATAATAAACAGTGTTTTTGTCAAGTTTATGACAAAGAAACGACGTATTTTAATAATAAGTACAAAATGCACCTGTTATTAGATTTTACACTCCCCACCGTCTTACACGATGCCCCCAAAACGCATAGTACACCAGATACAAATAACACGGAAACAACACCCAATACGCGAGTTTTACCCCGTACAAATCCGCAAAATAACCGTAGAAAAGCGGCATAATGGCATTGCCGCAGAGTCCCATAATCAGGATGGCCGCGCCCAGTTTGGTAAACCGCCCCAGACCGTCCAACGCCAGCGGCCAGATGCCCGCCCAAACCAGCGAATTGGCCAGACCCAGCAACACCACAAACCAGATTGAGCGGTCGGCCTGATGCCCCAGGATCGTAACCGGGCCGCTGGTGAAAATAATGAGCAGCGTCAAAACCGCCCCCAGCAACGTGCAAAACCGGAAAGCCGTCACCTGACTGATGATTTTCGGAATGAGCGAAATACCCAGAATATACCCGCAAATCGTGGTCATCAACGTATAGGCTGGAAAGGTCTTTGCTTCCAGCAGGCTGATTCCCATGGAGTTGGCGTAACCAATCACCGTATCGATGGCAATGACCTGACTGCCCACGTGCAGAAAAATCGCCACAGCACCCAGAATGAGGTGCGGAAATTGAAAAATCGAGGTTTTTCCGGAATTGGCAGCCGCCACATCGGCGGTTTCCTGCTCCGTATCAATTTCGGGCAAGGGCGAAAACCGCACCAGCAACCCCAGCCCGATCAGCACGACGCCCATCAGCGAATACGGCACGATCACCCGCCGAACCAGCTCATCCAGTGCGGCACTCCGCTCCATGGCCGACATCGTTGGCAGTTGCGCAAACAGATCGGTGTCGGTCGCCCGCAGAACCACGGCGGCAAACAGAATCGGGGCCAGAATACCGGCACCTTTGTTGCAGATGCCCATGATGCTGATCCGCTGGGCGGCCCGTTCCTGCGGTCCCAAAACCGTGATGTAGGGATTAGCCGCCGTTTGCAAAACCGCCAGTCCGACGCCGATCATGAACAGTCCCAGCAGAAAAATCTCGTAGGTTCGGGTCAAAGCGGCCGGTACGAAGATGAATGCACCCACCGCCATAATCCAGAAACCGATCATCATGCCCTTTTTAAAACCGGTGGCTTTGAGCAGGTACGACGACGGCACCGACATCACGAAATACGAGATGTAAAACGCGAACGTGACCAGATACGACTGAAAATTGGTGAGTTCGCACGCGATTTTGAAGTACGGAATCAGGATCGCATTGACCCAGGTTACAAAACCGAATATGAAAAATAACAGGCCGATGATCAGGATCGAAATAAGCGTGTCCCGTTTGCTTAACGAACTGACCTCGACAGCCGCCAGAGTTGCTTTCATCAATGTATTGGGTGAATGGGCGATTGGGTGATTGAGTGAACCAAAAACTTTTAAACCGTTGGCTCCCAGCCGGATTGGTAGTCGCGCTGCCAGTATTTTTTCATCAGGCCTTTGTTTTTGATGTGGCCGTTGCTGGGGTCGATGTTCAGGGTTTCGCCGGACCGGAGGGCGATGTTGCCCAACTGGCAAAGCAGCGTACTCTGGTGTCCGCCTTTGATTTCGGCAGCCAAAGCCGTGCCTTTCCGAATACCGTCGAAGAAGTTCTGAATGTGAATCGCATCCAGCGCCTGCGACGGATTCATGCGGTCGCGGGCGTCGATGACGAAGTCGTTTTTAACATCCTTGACCAGCTTGCTCTGCAAGTCATACACCTTGTAGGTATTCCCGCTTTCGATGACAACGGAACCGGTTTCACCGTAAAATTCGACGCCCACACTGTTGTCTTCAACCGTCCGCCCGTTGCAACTGCGCCCTTCCCAAACCATGCTGGTGTTGTTGTCGAATTCCAGCGTAATGATCTGGGTATCGGGCGTTTCCCAGTCATCCTTGTAGCGATACCGCCCCCCGGCGGAGGAAACCCGCGTCGGGTATTCGACGCCCAGGCCCCAGCGCATCAGGTCGATCATGTGGGTGCCGTTGTTGAGTGCTTCGCCCGTTCCCCAGTGCCAGAACCAGTGCCAGTTGTAATGCAGCAGGTTGTCTTTGAACGGTCGGCGCGGAGCCGGGCCCTGCCACAAATCGTAGTTCAGCCACGACGGAACGGCGGTTTCTTTCCCGACGCCAATCGACGCCCGGTTGTTGGTATACCAGCCCTTCGCAAAATACGGACGACCGATGATGCCGCCCTTCACTTCCTGAATCGCCTTCGCCACGTTGGGCCACGACCGGCGCTGGTTGCCCATTTGGACCACCCGTTTGTACTTTTCGGTGGCCGCCATCAACAATTCACCTTCGTTCGGATTGTGGCTACACGGTTTTTCGAGGTACACGTGCTTGCCGGCTTTGCAGCCCAGAATAGCCGCCGGTGCGTGCCAGTGGTCGGGCGCGGCCACCACCAGGGCTTCCAGATCCTTGTCTTCCAGAGCTTTGCGAAAATCGGGAGCGGCTTTCGGGCGGCTTTTTTGCAGGTCTTCCACCGTCGCAATGGCCTTGTCGGAAGCCCGGGAATCAACGTCGCAGATGTACAGCACCTCGCAGTTTTTCTGCAGCGCAAAATTGCTCGCCAACGCCAGCCCCCGCGAATTGACGCCCATCACGGCCACCTTGATTCGCTCGTTGGCTCCGAGAATGCTGGCGTAACTTTTGGCACTAAAACCGGGCAGAATTCCGCCCAGCGACAACGCGGCCGTGCCCGATACGGTTTTTTTGATAAACGCCCGGCGGGTTTTGTTCAATGATTGCATCTTTGATTTTGGGTTTAGTAATTGGTAATGCCCCCGGCCCGAAACGTCGGGCCGGGGCAAAAATTACACTTTCCGCAACACACTTTCCAGCGTCACGGTGGCTCCGCCCTGCCGTTTGCTTTCTTCGGCGGCTTCCATGAAGGCAAAAATTTCCAGTGTTTCGGCGGCACTGACCGGCGGTTTTCCGGTATTGAAAAAGGTTACGATTTGCACCAAAAGGGCTTTATAGCCTTCGTAGGGACCGAGAGGTGCGATGCCTTTTTCGCCGTACGCCGTGCCGCCATACCCGGTTTTCCCGGAACGGATTCCCCTGAAAGTCCCAATCCGATCATCATTCCAAATGCCGACAACCACGTCCGCATCCTTCGTGTGTGTCCGGCTCACCTGTTTGCAACCCGGCCCCATCACCGTGAAAAGCGTTTCGACGCCGTGAATACCGTACCAGAACAAATCGGGGTGGGTTTTCTCAATGGGCGACGGACTGTAGGTGTCGGCTCCCAGCACTTTCCCGACGGTTTTTCCCTGTGCGATGTCCTGCGCGCTGGTCATATAGCGGAGCGATGAGGCCGAAAAAACCGGCACACCGGCCTTTTTAGCGGCTTCAAAAATAGCCTTTGTATCGGCCAGCGAAGCCGCAATCGGTTTATCGATAAACACCCTCTTCCCGGCCTTGAACACTTTCAGCGCCTGCTCCAGATGCAACCGGCCGTCGTTGGTTTCCAGCAACACCACATCCACCTTGCGGAGCAGTTCGTCAATGGAACCGACGATTTCAACGCCCAGTTTTTTCACTTCTTCCGTATACCCTGCCACCCGGCTGACGCTCGATTCGATGTCGTTGCTGCCCTTCGGATAAGCCGCCACGACGCGGTAGCCGTCTAGTTCAGGACCGGCGGTCGGGCTGTTGAGTTCTTTGGTGAAAGCGGTGCTGTGCGAGGTGTCCAGACCGATGATGCCGACGCGTTTTCCCTCCGCCGACGGAGCCGGTTCAGGCATCGAAAAAAGGGTGTGCGACAGGCTGAGCGAGAGTCCCGTAGTGGCTGTCACACCCAGAAATTTTCTACGGTTAAGCAATTGATTCATCCGATTCGGGCTAAAAAGGTCGTATTATTGTAAGAATAGCAATTTTATTCGTTTTATCCGTCTGCTGTTTCAAGGGTGGATCGATAAAAATACGGTTTTTTCCAGATATGGCTCATTTACCAAACCTGATCATTGATCTGGCGATCATTTTGGGAACCGCAGCCGTAACGACGCTTCTTTTCAAATGGCTTAAACAACCCCTCGTTCTGGGTTATATTCTGGCCGGAGTGCTCGTAGGGCCAAAGTTTTCATTATTCCCGACCATTTCCGACCCGGCCACCATTCGCATCTGGGCCGACATTGGCGTCATTGTGCTGCTGTTCAGCCTCGGGCTTGAGTTTAACATCAAAAAGCTCGTCAAGGTCGGCGGCACGGCTTCCATGACGGGCGTGATCGAAATTTCAGCGATGGTTCTCCTCGGCTACCTCACTGGCATGTGCCTGGGCTGGTCGACGATGGACAGCATTTTTCTGGGTGGTATTGTCTGCATTTCTTCCACCACCATCATCATTCGGGCGTTCGATGAACTGGGTATCAAAACCCAGCAGTTTGCCGGTATTGTTTTCGGTATTCTGGTCATCGAAGACATCGTGGCGGTTTTGCTCCTCGTGCTGCTTTCTACCCTGGCCGTCAGCAAGCAGTTTTTCAGTGCCGAAATGCTGGTTGCCATCATGAAACTGGCGTTTTTTCTGGTCATCTGGTTTTTGGGCGGTATATTTCTCGTTCCCTCGCTGTTGCGAAGCGGCCGAAAATTCATCACCGACGAAACCCTGCTGATCATCTCGCTGGCGCTGTGTCTGCTCATGGTAGTTTTCGCGACGAGCGTCGGTTTTTCGCCCGCTTTGGGCGCTTTCATCATGGGTTCGATTCTGGCCGGAACCATTTACGCCGAACGCATCGAACACCTGCTGACCTCCATCAAGGATCTGTTCGGGGCGGTATTTTTTGTATCGGTCGGTATGTTGATCGACCCGGCCCTTCTGGTCGAATACGCCGGGCCGATTGCGATCGTTACCGTTGTCGTTATTCTCGGCAAATCCATTTTTGTTACCCTCGGTGCGCTGGTGGTGGGTCAGCCGCTGAAACAGTCGATCCAGACCGGGATGAGTCTGGCGCAGATCGGGGAGTTTTCGTTCATCATCGCCACACTGGGCCTCAATCTGAAAGTCACCAGCGGTTTTCTGTATCCCATTGCCGTTGCGGTTTCCGCCCTAACCGCCTTCACGACGCCTTATATGATCAAGGCATCCGGCCCGATCTGCACCTGGGTGGAAAGCAAACTGAGTCCGCGAACCAAACTCTTCCTGACGGCCTACAGTTCCGGGGCGCAAACCATCGGCAGTGTCAGTGACTGGTACCAACTGCTTCGCGAACACATTCAGATCATCATCGTCAACACCGCCGTCATTCTGGGCATCATTCTGCTCGCATCCCGCTGGCTGATGCCCCTGATTGCGGAGGAAATCATCGGCAGTCCGGGAGCCGATATTCTGACCGGTTTTCTGTCCATTCTGCTGATGGCCCCGTTCTTGTGGGCGCTGGTGCTGAAACGGATCAACCGACCGGTTTATACCCGGCTCTGGACCGAACGACGCGCGTATCGGGGGCCGTTGGTGACGCTGGCCATTGCCCGTGGCATCATCGGCTTGGGGCTTGTGCTGCTGTTGCTGCAACAATTTTTCTCCGTTAGCCTGCTGCTTTTCGTCGTCGTTGTGCTGACCGGAGGCTGGCTCGTGCTGGGCAAGCGGCTTCCGTTGATTTATGAGCTGATCGAAAAGCGGTTTCTGGTCAACCTCAATTCCCGCCAGATTTACCAGGAAAACCGCATGGGGCGGAATCTGCTGCCGTGGGATGCCCACCTTTCCTATTTCGAAGTCAATGCCGAATCGCCGGGTGTCGGCTCCACCCTCGCCGAACTGGCACTTCGCGAAAAATACGGCGTCAACGTCATTTCCATTGCGCGGGGCAGCGTGACGATGCTGGTGCCGGGCCGGAACGAACGCCTGTTCCCGGGTGATAAAATTGCCGTGATCGGCACCGACAAGCAACTGGAACATTTTATCAGCCTGATCGAACCGGCCAAAAAAGAGAAGGTTGAGGCTACGCCCGCGCAGGAAATTTCGCTCCAGAAAATTGCCGTCGATGAGTCGTTTCCGTACATCGATCAAAGCATTCGAAATTCCGGGATTCGGGAAAAAACCCAGGGTCTTATCGTGGGCATCGAACGCAAGGGAACGCGCATTTTAAATCCCGATTCAACGACCTTTTTCCTCCCGGGCGATGTTATCTGGTTGGCCGGTAACACAAAACTCATCAAGGAGTTTCAGCGGGAAAACCGCTTACGGACGTTTAAATAGTATAAGAGTCTGTTTCAAAATGATGCATTGCCGCTTTCCGTTTTGCCCCCAACCCCCTAAAGGGGGCTTTCAAATCCGGATGGTTTAGCCCCCTTTAGGGGGTTGGGGGCAAAACGGAAATCAAACCTCTTCTTTTACTTTATGAAATTACTGTACAGCTACTTACGCGGTTTCTGGCCACTCCTCATTCTGGCCTTGCTATTGGCCGCGATCAACCAGATTTTTTCGCTGCTTGATCCGTATATCTTCCGAAAAATCATCGATCAGTACGTCGTCAAACCGGGTTCGGCCATCCAGCGGCTGGACTTTGTCAGCTTCCTGAGCGATGGCGCCGGTTTATTGATTTTGCAGGCACTGGGCGTTGCGATGGTGAGCCGCATCGCCAAAAACTTCCAGGATTATTACGTCAACGTCATCACGCAGCGACTCGGCGCCCGGCTGTATTCCGACGGTTTGCGCCACTCTCTCGACCTGCCTTATCAGGTGTTTGAAGACCAGCGTTCGGGCGAAACGCTGGGGAAACTCCAGAAAGTGCGGACGGATGTGGAAAAACTTATCCAGTCGTTTGTCAACGTATTGTTCACATCGGTAGTCGGAATTATCTTCGTCATGTGGTACGCCAGCACGGTGTACTGGCCCATTGCACCCGCTTATTTTCTGACCATTCCGCTGCTCGGTTTCGTCAGTTCGCTGCTGAGTAAAAAAATCAAAGTTGTCCAGAAAAACATCGTGGCCGAAACCACGGCACTGGCCGGTTCCACCACCGAAAGTCTGCGCAACATCGAACTCGTGAAAAGCCTCGGGCTGGCCCAGCAGGAAACCGAACGGCTGAATGCAACCACCGAAAAAATCCTGCGGCTCGAACTCAAAAAAGTCCGGTACGTCCGTTCGCTGTCGTTTGTACAGGGCACATTCGTGAACTTACTGCGGAACGCGATCATGCTGATGATGCTGTTTCTGGTGGTGCAGCAACGCATTACAGTGGGCGAATTTTTCTCGCTATTTATTTACTCCTTCGCTATTTTCGGGCCGTTGCAGGAGTTAGGCAACATCATTAACATTTACCGGGAAACGGAAGCGTCACTGGCTAATTTCCAGCAGATTCTCGACACGCCCCGCGACGTCAAACCGGCCCATCCGATCCCGATCAAGAAGATTCAAACACTGGCGTTCGAGGACGTCCGTTTCAAACACTTATCCGCCGACAATCCGGCCCTCGACGGCATTTCGTTCGATGTCAAACTGGGGGAAACCATCGCGTTTGTCGGGCCGTCGGGTTCGGGAAAAACCACCTTGGTCAAGCTGCTGGTGGGTCTGTATCCCCCGCTGGCAGGCCGGATTCTGTACAACGACATTCCGAGTTCGGAAGTCGATCTGGACGAATTGCGCGAACAAATCGGTTTTGTAACGCAGGATACGCAGCTTTTTGCCGGGACCATTCGCGAAAACCTGCGCTTTGTAGCCCCGAATGCCACTGACGCCGAATGCCTCACGGCGCTCCGTCAGGCGGCCGCCGATACACTTTTGAGTCGCGCTCCACAGGGGCTCGATACCGTGATTGGGGAAGGCGGGGTGAAAGTTTCCGGGGGTGAAAAACAGCGGCTGAGCATCGCCCGCGCGTTGCTGCGCCGTCCAACCCTGCTGGTTTTCGACGAGGCCACGTCGGCCCTCGATTCACTGACGGAGGAGGAAATCGGCAAAACCGTCCGCCAGCTTTCGGGATCGCGGCAGCACATCACGATTCTGATTGCCCACCGCCTGAGCACGATTCTCCACGCTGACCGGATTTTTGTACTGGAAAAAGGCCACGTTGCCGAACAGGGCCGTCATGCGGATTTACTGTTGCAGAAAGGACTGTACTACGCCATGTGGCGGCAGCAAATTGGCGAACGCAAGGAAGTGGCCGTAGTGTAATCAAACGCGAACTATGAGATTCTTGGCCGCGTAGCGGACTGATGTTTCCGGGTCGCCGGTGCGATAGCAAAAAGGCGACCCGATTCCTCCCGCGTGCCGATCATACCTTTGTTCGACACCCTCTTTGATTACCATTAACCGAATTATCTTTGGTAGTCACTCGGCTAAGCGGTGGGGGATGGATAAAAACAGCAGTGCCTTAGGTGCTTCACACCGTTACCTATGT
>NZ_QOWE01000034.1 GCF_003334855.1 Larkinella punicea | reverse complement strand
AAGAAACTCTCCAAAACAATACAGGTTTGATCAAAAACACAAACCTAAAAAAATCCTACGCCCTCCACAACTTTTGCTCTTGATCCAAAAAATCCTACGCCCTCCACAACTTTTGCTCTTGATCCCAAAAAACTGCCATTGAAAATAGTGGGCACAAAAAAACCGTCCAAATCATTGATTTTGAACGGTTTTTAGCGTCGGGGTGGCAGGATTCGAACCTACGACCTCCTGGTCCCAAACCAGGCGCGATACCGGGCTACGCTACACCCCGATTACTTTCGAGAGCACAAAGGTACGATTTTAATTCGGAAAAGAAAATCGGGGCCTTTAAATTCCCTTTTATTTACATTCTGGCGGAGAGAGAGGGATTCGAACCCTCGGTACCGTTGCCAGTACGACAGTTTAGCAAACTGTTCCTTTCGGCCACTCAGGCATCTCTCCAGGACAACCCCAAAGCCGCTTAGGCGTCATTGGGGTCACAAATATAGAGGTATTCCCGCCGTTTCGCCAAGATTTCAGCCAAAAAAGTTTCGCGGCAATTTGTGATCTCCGGTAGGGCATCCGGTCATTTCCTCCTAATTTCGCAGCTTCACGGAGTCAACCCAACGGCCCCCGGTTCGTTGATGTCCTGATCCTTTGCGAATTGCATGAACTGGAATCACAGTCTGACCCAAACCGAATACCTCTTCATAGCCGTCTTCGTGCTGCTCTATGGCTACTATTTTTTTCGAATTTTTCGGGTTGCACGCTTGCTGGGCACCACCGCCTGGGCCACCATTCCGAAGTTTTTTCTGCGAACCGGCTACTTCACCCTGCTGCTGATTGCGTTGCTTGGCCCTTCCTTCGGGGTCGTGGAAAAAGAACTGGTTTCGGAAGGAAAAGATATTTACATCGCCGTCGATCTTTCCAAATCGATGGACGCGACCGACATTCCGCCCACACGGCTGGAAAAAGTAAAATATGAGCTAAAACGGCTGATCGACGCGCTGCCCGGCAACCGGTTTGGCCTGCTGGTTTTCTCCACGGAAGCCTACGTGCATGCCCCCCTAACGTCGGATCAGGGGGCACTGACGCTGTTCATTCAGTCGCTGAATACGAAACTCGTCCCAGAATCCGGCACCAACCTGTGTTCCGCCGTGGAACTGGCCCTACAGAAACAACTGGCCGAAACCTCGGATCTGACCCAAACCAAAGTGTTAATCCTACTGACGGACGGCGAAGATTTTGGGGAATGTGACCCGGCACTGGCCGGACAATTGCGGAGATACGGTATTGCACCCTTCGTCGTTGGGGTCGGCACCGAAACCGGCAGTACCATTCCGACGCCCAAAGGCAACCTGCGCGACAAAGACGGCAAGGTCGTACAAACCCGCCTGGACCGCAGCTACTTGCGGCAGTTTGTGAAAGATACCCGCGGCTCGTATCTGGAATTAACCTCATCATCGGGTGACCTGACGCCCCTTATTTCGGCCATCCAAACAATGGAAAACCGGCTGGTCGATCAGCGCAAACTGGAGGTGACGACCAATAAATACTATTACTTTCTGGTCGTGGCGCTGGTTCTGATCGCCATCGATATCCTGGTGACGGTTCGAACGTTTAAGCTGTAAACCCGTTCCAGTTGTCCAAAAGAGTTCGTATTTTTGCGAACGTTTTAAGCCCAAACATGACCTACCTGATTTTATCGGTATTGCTCTGGTTGTACGACAATCGTTCTTTCGATAAGATTTCGCATGATAACATCGCGCGGATTGAAGGGCTGCGGGCCTATCAGTCCGGTAATTACAAACGCGCGGCCGAGCAATACGTCGCCCTGGTCAACTCGGCGCTGTTTGTGGAGCCATCGGCCCGGCTGAATCTGGCTCACTCCTATTTTCAACTCAGGCAATATGCTCAGGCCCAGAAACATTACCGGCTGGTGGCTCAGGTCAGCCAACCTGATCTGGCCGCGGCTGCCGAAATCCAACTGGGTGTCATTGCGGTTTTGCAGGGCGATTCAACCGCAGCGCTGACCTTGTTCCGCAAAGCACTGAATACGGTTCCGGCGCTTGAGCCCGCCCAATTCAATTATGAACTGATCAAAAAAACGTACTCCGGAAAGCCCATCCAAAATAGTGCTCAGCGACCTAAACCCAAACCGCGGCAATCGCAGCAGGAAACGGAAATGGCCCTGGAACGTGGAAAAGAAAGTGGTACGGAAGTGGAGCAGGGGGATACTAAAAACGAGTTGTTGCGTCGGCTGCGGTCGCTAAATCTATCGGAAGAGCAGGCTTTGTCGATCCTGAATTCCATGCAGGCCAATGAAGTGCAGTACATCCACCAGCGAAAACAGACGGCGAAAAAGAAAGACCGGCTTACATTCAACACCTATTAGATCGCCCAAACGAACCCCTTGCATATGAATGACGTAGTGATTGTCTCGGCCGTCCGCACGCCGATTGGTAGCTTTGGCAGGGCGTTGGCTACTCTGACGGCGACCGAACTGGGTGCAATGGCGATCCGGGCGGCTTACCAGAGAGTTGACATCCTTCCTGAGCTGGTGGAAGAGGTAATTATGGGGAACGTCGTGTCGGCCAATCTGGGACAGGCTCCGGCGCGGCAGGCGGCTTTGAAAGCCGGTTTGCCCGTGAACGTCCGCTGCACGACAGTCAATAAAGTGTGCGCATCGGGAACAAAAGCCATCATGATGGCGGCTCAAACCATTCAGTTGGGCCAGGCCGACGTCATCATTGCCGGCGGTATGGAAAGCATGTCGAATGCGCCCTACTACATTCCAAAAGCGCGCTTTGGGTATAAATACGGCGACGGTCAATTGATCGACGGGCTGGCAAAAGACGGTTTGGTCGATCCGTTTGACCAGAGTGCCATGGGCGTTTTTGCCGATCAAACCGCGAAAAAATACAACATCAGTCGCGAAACCCAGGATGCTTTTGCCATTCAATCGTACCAGCGGGCCGCAGAAGCCACGAAAAATGGTAGTTTTGGGTCCGAAATCATCCCGATTGACGTTCCGACGAACAAAGGCAGCCTGATGGTGAGCGAGGACGAGGAGTACAAAAATGTTTTTTTTGACAAAATTCCGAAGCTGAAACCGGCTTTTTCGCCCGAGGGCACCGTTACGGCCGCCAACGCATCGACCATCAACGACGGGGCGTCGGCACTGGTGTTGATGAGTCTGAAAAAGGCGGAGGAACTGGGACTGAAACCCATCGCCCGCATTCTGGGCTATGCCGATGCCGAACAGGAACCGGCCCTGTTCACCACCTCTCCCACGCTGGCCATTCCGGCGGCTTTGAAACGGGCGGGGGTAAAACCGGAAGACGTTGATTATTACGAAATTAACGAAGCGTTTTCCGTCGTGGCCCTGGCGTGCAGCCAGATTCTGGAAATACCGCAGGCAAAACTAAACGTCAACGGCGGGGCGGTTTCACTGGGACATCCGCTGGGCGCGTCCGGGGCGCGAATCGTAACGACCCTGGCGAACGTGTTGCAACAGCGAAACGGACACATTGGAGCCGTTGGCATTTGTAATGGTGGCGGGGGCGCGTCGGCGCTGGTGATTGAGAAAATATAATTTTAAATGTAAAATGTAAAATGAGGAATGATAAATGTAAAAGTGCGAGTTTCGATTTCTAACTTTTACATTTATCATTCCTCATTTTACATTTATAATTGTTTTGACTTCGAAAATGAGTAATCCCAAGCAGGCGATAAAAGAAACGAATTTTAATTTTGACGGACAAACCGGTTTTTACCGGGGTAAAGTTCGCGATGTGTACCATTTCGACGACCGCCTGATTATGGTGGCCAGCGACCGGATTTCGGCCTTCGACGTGGTGTTACCCGTCCCGATTCCGTACAAAGGACAGGTGCTGAACCAGACGGCGGCCCATTTCCTGAAAGCTACCGCCGACATCGTCCCGAACTGGCTGCTGGATGTTCCCGACCCAAACGTGAGTGTGGGCCTGAAATGCCAGTCGTATCCAGTCGAGATGGTGGTGCGGGGCTACTTGGCCGGCCATGCCTGGCGTGAATACCGCGCCGGGAAACGGACGCTTTGCGGTGTTGCCCTGCCCAATGGTCTGAAAGAAGCCGATAAACTTCCCGAACCGATCATTACACCCTCCACCAAAGCCCAGGAAGGTCACGATGAGGATATTTCGCGGGAAGAGATTCTGACTCAGGGCATTGTTCCCGAAAACGAATACGTGCAACTTGAAAAATACGCCCTGGCCCTGTTCAAACGCGGCACCGAAATGGCCGCCGAACGCGGGCTGATTCTGGTCGATACCAAGTACGAATTCGGGATGCTCGATGGTCAGATTTATTTGATCGACGAGATTCACACCCCCGATTCATCCCGGTATTTTTACGCGGACTCCTACGCCGAAAACCAGAAGAAAGGCGTTCAGCAGAAGCAGTTGTCGAAGGAGTTTGTCCGGGAATGGCTGATCGCCAACCAGTTTCAGGGCAAAGAAGGCCAGACGATTCCGGCGATGAGTGACGAATGGATCGATCAGATTTCCAATCGCTACATTGAACTCTACGAAACCGTGACCGGCCAGCCTTTTATTCGGTCGGAAACAGACAATATTTACGACCGCATTGAAGAAAATATCCGTCGTTCGCTGACAGTTCGTTATTTTTGAAACGGAACAAGGTTATCCATTATGAATTATGCCATTGAAAAAAACGAGCAGTATTCGCTCGTTACGCTGAACGAAACGGTATTTGGCGGGGAGGTTCCGACGACCTTCGAAACCCTCAGCCGAAACCTCTTCCGGGAAGGCTACAGCAACATCATCGTCGATTTTACGGCGGTTCAGGAAATTGAAGATGGCGGTGTTCCCACCATCCGGAAAATCAACCGGCAATGCACCAACGAGTCCGGCTTGTTGATTCTGGTGACGAAAAACGAGGAAATTATCGACTTTCTGGATGGTTCGAAAATTCCGGATCTGACCATTTTGCCAACGGTCGAAGAAGCGATTGATGCGGTTTTTATGAACGAACTCGAAAACGACTTCCGCACCGAAGACGACGATAGTTACGAGTTTGGGGGAAGCTCGGACGATTGATAGGTAGTCAACAATAGCCCTTCCATTTCGATTTTACTTGTTTATTAAACGCTTTTTGCCCCTGAATCCCCTGAAGGGGACTTTTAGCATCTGGATTAAGCTGCGTCCAAGTCCCCTTCAGGGGATTTAGGGGCAAAAGCGAAAGTGCAAAGAATTATCAGACGAAAGTCCTAAAAATATCATCCTTGAAATTTAAAAATTGAATCTTTAAATTTCAAGGATGATTGATCGACAACTTACTCAAAGGTTTTCGTTTGGAAATCCAACTTTCTACCTTTCCGCCGACGCATAAATCCGCTCCACGACCTCCTGCAAAATCGCGCCCTGCACCGCCGTGCAAACGTTGGACGGTTTTCCCAGACAGGCATCCAGAAAAGCCGCCGTATTCTTGAGCTGAATATCAACGTCTTCCAGATACGAAAAGTGAACATCCGCCAGTTCACCGGCCATCTCGGTGTAGAGTGAAAACGGAAACAGCTTTGCCCCGCCCTGGGTGCCAAACACCTCCAGATTACGGTCTATATCGGCTTTCGTATTCAACGCAAACGAGGCCGAGAGCATGATGGACGCCTTGTTCGGAAACGACAGATACGCCATACAGGCATCTTCCACTTCAAACTTCTGCGGGTCCCAGGAACCCATCAGCCCTTTGCCCCCGGTTTTCCCAATGAAGTCGTAGGTATTTGCCAGAATGTTTGCCGGAACCGCATAGTCGAGCGCACACAACGCCAGATCGAGCACGTGAACGCCCAGATCCATCAACGCTCCTCCGCCCTGCATTTCCCTGTTCGTAAAATACCCCCAGCCCGGAATGCCCCGCCGACGCAGAAAATTCGCTTTAATGTGGTAAATGTCACCCAGCTGACCGTTGGTTTTGCACCGCATCAGCAGCTCCCATTCGCTCGTTTGCCGCAGTTGCAGGTTGTAGGCCAGAATCAACCCTTTTTGAGCTGCCAGATCAGCCATTTCACGGGCCTGATGGGCGTGGAGCGCAGGCGGTTTTTCGCACAACACGTGACAATTGTTTTCCAGCGCCTGCATCGTGAACGGATAATGCAAGGTATTCGGCGTGCAGTTAATGACCACGTTCGGTTGACACGTGCGGTACATTTCCGCAGCGTCGGCAAAGGCGTGCGGAATACCGTGCTGATCGGCCAATGCCCGGGCTTTCGATCCGTCGCGACTGCAAACGGCCACGATGTCGACCAGGTCCGAAAGGTTTTTCAGCGCAGGTATGTGGTTTTTATCGGCAATACTTCCTCCGCCAATGATGGCAGCTTTAAATTTCGGCATACGGTTTTGGTTAAAGGTACTTTTTCGTACCAGTGATGTAATCGCGATGGCAACGCTTCCTCGTCCTGAAATTGGATTGATAAACTGGGCCGTAAGACATACCAGCTTTTGATGGCAGTTAAAAACCGGCTGGGTAGTGCAACCTCATTGGGGAGTTTACTGCTCAACACCAGCAGCGAATCTCCCGGACCGACCGCGAGTAAGGAAACGTTCTTTAAAAAACGATAACATGCCGGATTGGCAGGATCCAGCAATAAACGTCGAAAACCGTAGGTCGGCTTATTTTCCCAAAGACACCCTCCCCACTTCGCTTTAAACTTCAGTACGCCATTCTCAAGATAAGACGGCGTTCCGCCCAAAAGCACCTGCGAACACTGCAAGTGAAAGGCCCGCTGAATTAAAAACCAGTATAAAGCAGATAATACGCCCCGCTTCACGTACTGCTCGTCATGGTTGAGCCAGCCTAAACGAAGAAACGTGAAGCTTTTTTCTTCAACCTGACACAACATGGCCGCCAGACAAACACCCTCTGAACAGATTTTAACGAACTCCGCCTGCTTCTCCCGCACCAGGGCTTCGATTTCCGTTTTAGGCATCACATACGCTTCTTCGCCATGCTGGCCCAGCATGGAAGGCCAATAATACTGTTCGAAAAAGATACCAACCCAGTTTACATCGCTGGAAATCTCATACGAATAATTCGCCTTCCGCGCCCGGCGAATATCATCGCGGGCGGAGTGCGGCAAACCGGCATAATACGCATCCAGCGTGTGTGGCAATGTAATTCCCAAGTCAACAAAAGCAGGCACCTGCACCGTTTCTTTTTCCAAGGCCAACGGCAAATCAATTTCGGATAAAACGACCAGCCCCCGGCCCTGAGCCAACTTTCGAACGATGTCAATTCCTCCTTTGTATAAATGCGATCGCATTTTGACCCCTTCCTGATTCTCCAGGTAGAGCCGTTTGTAGGGATGTCGGCCTTGCGGACTTCCTATAACCCCAAAACCGGCATTCTCCACCGAATCCGTGCAGGTCCAGTACGTATGCTTAAGACGAAATTGGCGCATTCGCCTTCTCAATTTCGGAAACAGTCGTTTCGGGTTACTCATGAAACCATGCTGATGCACTTGCTGGAAGTCAGAACATCTCACTCAGGAAAGAGCCAGAAACTGGCTTAAATAATTGCGCGCGGTCAGAATGGCCGTCTGCACGTCTTCGGGACTGCCTTCGTAGGCTTTGTCTTCCACTTCGATGCAAACCGGGCCGCGATACCGGACGTCGGTCAATGCTGTGAAAAAATCCCGCCAGCGGACATCGCCCAAACCGGGTAGTTTCGGCGAATGGTATTCCAGCGGATTGGCCATGATGCCAACGCGGTTCAGCTTGTCGCGGTACAGTTTTACGTCCTTAAGGTGAATGTGGTGGAGCCGGTCTTTGTAGTCATAAATGGGCTGCACTTCGTCCATGATCTGAAAAATCAGGTGCGACGGGTCGTAGTTGAGTCCCAGAATCCGCGACGGAATGATCTCGAACATCCGGTCCCAGATCGCGGGCGTCGTCGCCAGATTCTTCCCGCCCGGCCACTCATCATTCGTGAACCACATGGGGCAGTTTTCAATGCCAATTTTTACATTGTTTTCCTCGGCAACTTTCACAATTTCGGGCCAGTGGGCCGCAAACAGCTTCAGGTTTTCCGTGATGTTGAGCGACGGGTTTCGACCAATGAAGGTGTTGACCACCGGCACATTCAGCCTGGCAGCCGCCCGGATCACTTTCTTGATGTGTTCGCGGAAGTAGGCGGCTTTTTCAGGATCCGGATCGAGCGGATTGGGGTAGTAGCCCAGGCCCGAAATGTAAACGCCATATTTCTGCGTCAGTAACTGAATGTGTTTGACATCCAGGGTGTCGACGTCGATGTGCGACACGCCCGCATACCGCCGGGCGTCCGCGTGATCCGTCGGCCAGCACATAACCTCCACGCATTTGAAGCGTTGCTCCGACGCAAATTGTAACACATGTTCCAGATCGTAGTCCGCCAGAATGGCACTTACAAAACCGAGATGCAGCATAAAATTGGTTGAACGGGTTGCGGTTTATGAATCCGATTCGCATCCATGAAAGAATAAGTTGAGATTTGGAAACTGAATGGATTACCGGCAAGTTTACAAAAAATATGACATTCAACCTGACTATACTTGGCAGCGGTTCAGCAACACCCATCCTGAATCGCCACCCGACCGCCCAGGTCATTGCGATTGAAGGCGATTATTTTCTGATCGACTGCGGTGAAGCCACGCAATACCGCCTGATGGAAAACCACCTCCGGCCCGGTCGGCTTAAATACATTTTCATCAGCCACCTCCACGGCGACCATTATTTCGGACTCGTTCCGCTGCTGTCGAGCCTCAACCTGTCTGGCCGAACCGACGATCTCTGGCTGTTCGGTCCGCGCGGGCTTGGGGAGATTATCACCACGCAGTTCCGGTATTCCGATACAAAGCTGAATTTTCCGCTTCACTTTCAGGAAACCGACCCGCACCAGCCAGCGCAGATTCTCGACCACCCAAACGTCCGGATTGAAACCATCCCGCTGCAACATCGCATCGACTGCACCGGTTTTCTGTTTCGGGAGAAAAACCGCAAACGGAAGCTGATTGCCGAGAAACTGCCCGCTGATTTGCCGGTTGCTTTTTACAGGCATTTAAAAGACGGGAATGACGTTCTGGATGATTTGGGGCAGGTTTTGTACCGCGCCGAAGACTACACCGTCCCCGCTCCCCCGGCCCGCTCCTACGCATTTTGCTCCGATACGCGTTACAATGAAGCCATGTTCGACCAGATTCGGGGAGTGGATTTGCTGTACCACGAAGCCTCGTTTCTGGACGATATGGAAGCGTTGAGCGAAAAGTACTTCCACTCCACTGCTCGTCAGGCAGCTTTAACGGCGGTTCAGGCGGAAGTGGGCCGGTTGATGATTGGACATTTCTCCTCGCGCTACAAAACCACCGAGGAGTTTCTGCTTCAGGCCCGATCGGTTTTCCCGGACACGGTTCTGGCAGTGGAAGGGGAAACGACGGAGGTGTAATTTTGCCCCCAACCCCCTGAAGGGGGCTTTTGTCGGACGCTTGAAGCCCCCTTCAGGGGGTTGGGGGCAAAATGATTACGGTTTGACCACCTTCCGATGCACCACGCCTTTGGGCGTTTGCACCTTCAGAACATACAGTCCCGACGACAACTGACTCGTATCCAGCGTCGTCTGGCTTGCCCGGTTTTTCACGGGCTGTTCCAGAAGGGTTGCTCCCGAAACCGTCATCAGGCTTACGCCTTCGAAAAACTCACCCGTTGGCAATTCGACCGTGAGCAACGCGCCAACCGGATTGGGATAGACCTTCAGGACGTCGGCCCAGGTGGGCTCGTTCCCCGTGACGGCCAGCACGTTGAATTTGCGCTCAACCGGGGTGGCCGCCGAAAATTGCTCGTTCCCGGCCTGCGTAGCCCGCACCGTCACCACCCCCGGTTTCGTTGGCGTCAGGCGGTTTCCGGACAACGTCGCCGATCCGGAAACGATCTCAAAACTGACCGGAAGTTTGGACGAGGCCGTGGCCGTCAGGTTGAACGAGCCGTCATCGGCATACCGATCCGGCAAGGCATTGAACGTAATGGTCTGCGCGGTTTTGCCGGTTTCGGCCCGCGTTCCAGTGGCATACCAAACCGCCCACTTCGCATTTTCATACAACGCCTTCACCTCTCCTTTCGCCGTCATTTTGTCGCCCTGCAAGTCCAGCGACGCCACCATTTCCTTGTCGCCCCCCGAACTCAACGTATTGAAGATGAGCCGGTCATCGAGCCGGGAATACGCCGGGAAGCTCAACGTAACGTTGGTCAGCACCGTGTTCAATGTACCGGTTTTCAGATCCCCCACCCACACCTTGTAGCTGTCGTCGACGGCATTGTAATAGTCGAAGGCGATGATGTTGGGTGAGTTCCGGGAAAAGCTGGGGTTGCCCACGCTCTCACCGTCTTCCAGGTTCTTGAACAGCTTCAGAATGGCCCCGTCGCTAAATGTTTTCTGCGCGTTGCTCCACACATCCAGCAGACCGACATCCCAAAAGTCAATATCCTCCCCATCACCGCTTTTCAGTTTATTAAAGGCATCGTAGACCAACACCTCACCGGCAAAATCCCATTCGAAGGAATCCGCATACTCCACTTCGCCCGTCGAAATCCCTTCGGCGGAGGTGGGGTTGCTCAGCGGAAACTGCTTCCATTTTTTTAGGTCATAGCTGTAGACCCAGATGGATTTATCCTTCTCTTTCGTCAAAGCCGCCAGTTTGGAGCCATCCCGCGAAATGGCCACATTGTCCCAGATCGGTTCGTCGGAAATAATGACTTCCTGGGCCGCCCCGGTCAGGGTCACGGCCCGAATCCGGCCGTCGGTCGTCACGTAGTAGGCGGCCTTCCCGTCGTCCGTAATGCTCGGGCGGTGGCTGATTTCCGCCTTGATCCGGGCCGTCAGATTGCCCGTGCTGACGGGAGCCGTATACAATTTCTGGTCGCCAATGCTATACAGAATGATCATGTCCTGTCCATTATTGACCGGCACATCCTGCGGTTCATCCGGCTGTTGGGTGGTTTCTACAATGCCGACCGCATCAAACGCGTCCTTTGCCGCTTTGGCTTCCGCGCTGTTTTCGCCGTATAAATCACCCGCCGAACGAATCACGCCCAGCCGCAAGTCCAGAAACTTTGAGTTCAGTGTCAGGTATTTGGTGAGCGTGCGGTAATACACCTGCTCGGCTTTTTCTTTCCCGATATTGGTGGCAAACAGATAAAAAGCATGATTGGTAATCCCGCTGTTCCGGTGAACCCCGCCATTGTCGTCTTTGGTGACAATAAATTCGGCCATTGTTCTGGGTTGATACCCCAGCGTCCCTTTTCCATTCTGATTCGGATTCGACATGCTACGCATGGCCCCGGACGTATATTTGCTCTTCAACACCACATCTTCCCCAATCAACCAGTCGTCCCGGTCGACCATCGCGCCAAAAACATCCGCCATCGACTCGTTGATGGCCCCCGATTGATCCTGGTAAATCAGATTCGCCGTGTGATCGATCACACCGTGGGTCATTTCGTGTCCGGCCACATCCAGACCGCCCGCCAGCGGTTTGCAGTACGCTTTCCCGTTTCCATACACCATAAACTCCCCCGTCCAGAAGGCATTGTCCATCGCTTCTCCGTCTTCCAGCACATTCACAATCGACACCATCGTTCCTCCTTTGCCATCCAGTGAGTTCCGCTTGTGCGTTTTTTCGTAATATTCATACGCCAGACTCCCATTGGTGTGGGCCGAAATGGCGTTGGCATTCCAGTCGTTGTTATTCTTTGATGTGACATCGTAGAACCGAAAACCACCATCGGCTTCCTGCTTGTTTCTGGCGTCGTAGGTAACGATGGCTCCCACCGGTTTGGCAACCGTCGATTTTTTGGCATCGTACATCGCCCGCGTCGCATCCAGCATATAATAGTTCGTGCCCGATTGATACGTCTGAAAATTCCGCATCACCCCGTTCAAATCCTTGCCCGATGCTTTCACCGGGCCGTCCACCCCGCAGGTGTTGTTGTATTTGTTCAACACCGCACCGGTTTGTGCATCGACAACATACTGCCATCGTTCGAGCATATTGGGCCGAATCGTCAGGTTGTAAGCCAGCGCCAGTGTTTCGCCCACCGGATATAGACACAACGCCCCTTCCGACGGTTTCAGGTTAAAGAGGTTCTGTCCGAATGGCCGAACAATCGACTCCTGGCCGATGTCCTGAAAAGCCCGGTCGGTCGCCTGCTGTAGCGAAAGCCGGGGCGTGGTCGAAACCGGTTTGGCAACCCGGTATTGTCCGTTCAGCAGCGTCACCGTTCCGTTGGTCAGGTGCGCCACCAACTCACTACCATACACCGGAATGCCCTGAACCGTTTGCGTCATTCGGATGTGCGTTTGCCCCAGGTGATCGGTTTCCGTTTTGGTAATCTGAAATTGCTCTTCCGGTTTTTCCACCTTCAGCAACGACTTGATCTGGCTCATGAACGAGAAAGCCGATGCCCGGGCGCTCATGCGGGCGCCTTTATTCGGGGAAACGGGTGAGCGGTTTTCGATGTAAACCGGCAGGTTCGTCGCCGTGTCGCGGACGATCCGGAGTTTCAGCGACCGGGCATCAAATTGAGGATTTTGGGTTGACGCTGCGAGTCGGAAGTTACCCGTTCGGGTTGAAACCGGAGCCACATCGGCCTTTAGTTTTTGCGCCAAACCGGGTGTCGGAGCCTGGGTTTTGAGCTTTCGCCCGAAACCGGGTTGCGGAGATTGCGCCAGCACACCGAGGGAATACGCCAGCAGAAGACTGGATAAAATTAATTTCATGGATGTATTTGTTGTGGGTAAAAATGAATGCTAATGCTTCGGTTTCGGCATCTGCGCCAGAAACGACTGGTAGAACGTGACAAACCGGGCCGGGGGCGGTTGCCGCGGGTCACCCCAGCTTACGGTAAACTCCTGCTGGTTTTTCTTCCAGCTTACAAACTGGTAGCGGTTTCCCGGCTGGTTGAACCGGGTGGTTTTGATCCGGCACGTTTTCTCCAGTTCGTTGAAAAACCGCCGGGTGGTGGCCGCCGGTTTCCGTCCGAGCCGGGTATAGAGCGAATCATTATCAGACTTGACGTATAGGTATCCGTTTTCCAGCCAGCAGTAGATCTTTGACGCACCGGTAATGCCGCCCCCCTGTCCGATCAGGATCTGACGGTTTTTGTAGGTATAGGGATAACTGGAACCGGTCTGCGCCCGGCACAGCCCGGTAGCGGCCAGGATGATCCATCCGAGAATAAACGTTTTGAGCATGGTGCGGCTTTTTCTGAACGAAGCGAATGTAGCGGGCAAACCACTCCTCTGCTACCATTCAATGCATGAGCCGTCAAAAACGGGTGTTGAAGCGTAGGTCGTTGAGCAAGCGGTTGTGGCGGCTGAACGGCGGTTTTGAAAGAGACCCCACCGGAGTGGCTTTTCCGGTGGACTTAGTTGAGGAAATTTGCCGTTGCGAACCGGTGGGAAATAACACTAAAAAAGGAAAATAGTTATTTCAAAAAAACAGACTATTTTTCAACTAATTTTGGCCATTTTTGGTACAAAAAAATCCATTTGAAGTCAAAAACAAAACCTATTATTCACAAAACAGGCGGTTTTTACAAAAATTCACATTATTTTAGCAGTGCACGTACATTTCCAGACATCCAGTAAGTGCATTGATTCAAAAGAGCCATTAACTACATTCTTAGTAGTTGTTTTTAAGCAAAACCAGACCCGTTCAGCTCGTTTTAATTTCTTCAATCCAAGTCTATTTTCACTAAAATCTATTCACTAACCAAGACAATTTTGTACCAAAATTATAAAATTGGCTATGCAAACGAAATTTTGTGTTTTGGACTTTTCGCAAAATATATTTTAATGTAACTTGCACATCCAACGCAAAAACAGTAGTGTCTGCTGATTATAGTTCGTTTTTTCGTTACTCGCCTGCAGATATTTTGATTTGCCATTTTTTCAATAACAAAACCACAAACGAGTTTACGCCGATGTCTTCTTCTAACGCACCGCAACAGGGTCTGTACCGGCCTGAGTTTGAACACGACGCCTGTGGAATTGGATTCGTAGCGCACGTCAAAGGTCGCAAGTCGCATCAAATTGTCGAGGATGCCCTTACGATGCTTACGCGCATGGATCACCGGGGTGCGGTTGGCTACGAACCCAATACGGGCGATGGCGCCGGAATTCTGATTCAGATTCCCCACGAACTTTACGTCGATGAATGTCGGAAGCTGAGCTTCTCGCTGCCGTCGGCCGGCGATTATGGCGTCGGGATGATCTACATGCCCAAAGACGAGCGTCTGCGGAAAGAATGCCGCGATATTCTCAACCGAACCATCAAAAAACTGAACCTGGAGCTGATCGGCTACCGCGTCGTTCCGGTCGATTCGTCTGATCTGGGCAACGGTTCACGCTCGGTGGAACCGGTGATGGAACAGGTCTTTATCCGAAAACCCGAAACCCAGACTTCCGACGAATTTGAGCGTAAATTATACATCGTACGAAACTACAGCAGCCGGATCATCAACGAAACCGTTGCCGGCGTTGAGAACAATTTCTATTACTCCTCGCTTTCGAGCCGGGTTATTACTTATAAGGGTCAGTTAACGACCAAACAACTCCGCGACTACTTCCCGGATTTGCAGCGGGAAGAACTGGTTTCGGCCCTGGGCGTGGTTCACTCCCGGTTTTCGACCAACACCTTTCCCTCCTGGAAACTGGCGCAGCCGTTCCGCTACATTGCCCACAACGGTGAAATCAATACCGTGAAGGGGAATGTCAACTGGATGAAAACGGCGGAAGCCATGCTTGAATCCAAGCTATTTACGCCGGAAGAACTGGCCATGCTCCGCCCGATCTGTAACCTCAACCAGTCGGATTCGGCCAACCTCGACAACGCCATCGAATTGCTGGTAATGTCGGGACGTTCCCTGCCGCATGTGATGATGATGCTGGTTCCGGAAGCCTGGGACGGCAACGAAAGCATGGACCCCGAGCGGCACGCTTTTTATGAGTACCACGCGGCCATTATGGAACCGTGGGACGGCCCCGCGTCGATCTCGTTTACCGACGGTCGCATCGTGGGTGCCACCCTCGACCGGAACGGCTTACGGCCTTCGCGCTACTGGGTGACGGACGAAGACGTGGTCATCATGGCTTCGGAAGCGGGTGTCAACGACATCGACCCGGCACGGGTTGTCAAAAAAGGCCGTCTGCAACCGGGCCGCATGTTCGTCGTAGATCTGGAACAGGGCCGCATCATCAGCGATGAAGAAGTAAAAGCAGACATCTGCTCACGCCAGCCCTATAAGCAGTGGCTCGAGGAATATAAAATCAAAATTACCGACTTGCCAAAACCGGTCCGCACGTTCAGCCACATGCGGAAACAGGACATCACGCAGCGGCAACAGGCGTTTGGATTTACGTCCGAAGACCTCCGCATGATTCTGGCGCCCATGTCCGAAACCGGTCTGGAAGCCCTTGGATCAATGGGAACCGATTCGCCCCTGGCCATCCTGTCGGAGCAAAGCCAGCATTTGGCCAATTATTTTAAGCAGCTTTTTGCCCAGGTGACCAACCCGCCGATCGACTCGATCCGGGAACGGGCCATCATGTCGCTGATCTCGTTTGTCGGCGCAACCGGCAATCTGCTGAGCGAAGACCCCGAACATTGCCGCCTGATTGAATTGACACAGCCGGTTCTGACCATCGAAGAGTTTGACAAACTGCGGTTTGTCGATAAAAACCACTTCCAGGCCAAAACCATCAATACCTATTTCCGCGCCGACGACAGCACGGGCCTCGAACGCGCCCTGGAACGGATTTGCCGCTACGCCGAAGACGCCATCGAAGACGGTTTTGAAATCATCATTCTGTCGGACCGCGCCATCGACTCCGACCACGCGCCGATTCCTTCCCTGCTGGCAACCTCGGCCATTCACCACCACCTGATTCGCCGGGGACTGCGCGGCCAGGTCGGTATTCTGGTCGAAGCCGGTGATGTCTGGGAAACCCACCACTTCGCGACCCTGATTGGCTACGGCGCTTCCGGCATCAACCCGTACATGGCGTTCGAAACCATCACGGACATGAAGGAACGCGGATTGATTCAGGTCGATTATCCGGTTGAAAAACTCCACCAGAACTACATCAAAGCCGTCAACAAAGAGTTGCTCAAGATTTTCTCGAAAATGGGCATTTCGACGCTTCAGTCCTACCAGGGTGCCATGATTTTCGAGTGCCTCGGTCTGAACAAGGAAGTCGTTGACAAGTATTTTACGGGAACGATTTCCCGCATTGGCGGCATGGGTCTGGAACAGATCGGCCGCGAAATTCTGGTTCGTCACCGGCAGGCTTTCCCGGAGAACAACGTCCTCAATCCACGGCTGGAAGTGGGCGGGGTGTATCAGTGGAAACAACGCGGGGAAGCGCACATTTTCAACCCCGACACGATTCACCTGCTGCAACAGGCGACCAAGAAAAACGACTACCAGATTTACAAGAAATACGCCAACCTGATCGACGACCAAACCCGCAAGGCACTGACGCTGCGCGGTTTGATGAAGTTCAAAAAAGGTAATCCGGTTCCCATTGAAGAAGTAGAACCGATTGAAAGTATTTTCACCCGGTTTGCGACAGGAGCCATGTCGTTCGGTTCCATTTCGTGGGAAGCCCACACGACACTGGCCATTGCCATGAACCGCATCGGCGGCAAGAGCAATTCCGGCGAAGGTGGCGAAGACGAACTGCGGTATACGCCCCTGGCGAACGGCGACAACATGAATTCGGGCATCAAACAGGTGGCTTCGGGCCGGTTTGGCGTCACGAGTCATTACCTGACGAACGCCCGCGAACTGCAAATCAAAATGGCGCAGGGTGCCAAACCCGGCGAAGGCGGTCAGTTGCCCGGTCATAAAGTCGACGACTGGATTGGCCGCACGCGTCACTCGACGCCGGGTGTCGGCTTGATTTCGCCCCCGCCCCACCACGATATTTATTCCATCGAGGATTTAGCCCAGCTCATCTTCGACCTCAAAAATGCCAACCGGGCCGCCCGCATCAGCGTCAAACTGGTGTCGGAAGCCGGGGTTGGAACGATTGCCGCCGGAGTTGCCAAAGCCCACGCCGACCACATCCTGATTTCGGGTCACGACGGCGGAACGGGAGCCTCTCCCCTGAGTTCCATCCGCCACGCGGGTCTGCCCTGGGAACTGGGACTCGCCGAAACCCACCAAACGCTGGTTCGCAACAAACTGCGGGGCCGCGTGACGGTGCAAACGGACGGGCAAATCCGGACGGGCCGCGACCTGGCCATTGCCGCGCTACTCGGTGCCGAAGAATTTGGCGTTGCCACCGCTGCCCTCGTCTCCGTGGGTTGCATCATGATGCGGAAGTGTCACCTGAACACCTGTCCGGTGGGCGTTGCCACACAGAATAAAGACTTGCGGGCGTTGTTTACCGGAAAACCGGAACACGTCGTGAATATGTTCACCTTCCTGGCGACAGAACTGCGCGAAATCATGGCCGAACTCGGCTTCCGGACCATCAATGAAATGGTGGGTCAGTCGCAGATGCTCGAAATGCGCAAGGACATCAAGCACTGGAAATACGACCATGTCGATCTGTCGGCGGTATTGTTCAAAGACGCCAACAACCTGGATGTGGCCCTCTACAAGCAGGAAGAGCAGGATCACGGCATGACCGATATTCTGGACTGGGAACTGTTGAAAGTCTCCAAACCCGCACTGGAAGCCGGCGAATCGGTGTACGCTGAATACCCGATTATCAACCTGAACCGGGCGGTGGGGACGGTTTTATCGAACGAAATCTCGAAAGTATACGCCGGAAAGGGACTACCCGAAGGCACGATTCACTTCAAATTTCGGGGAACGGCCGGGCAGAGCTTCGGCGCGTTCAACACCCACGGAATCAAACTCGAACTGGAAGGCGATGCCAACGATTATTTTGGCAAAGGACTTTGTGGAGCGCAGTTGATTGTGTATCCCGACCGCATGGCACCGTTCAAACCGGAAGAAAACAGCATCGTCGGAAACGTTTCGTTCTACGGGGCGACCTCCGGGGAAGCCTACATCCGCGGGATGGCGGGTGAGCGGTTCTGCGTCCGGAACTCCGGAGCCAAAGTGGTGGTCGAAGGCATTGGTGATCACGGTCTGGAATACATGACGGGCGGTTTAGCGGTTATTCTCGGCTCGGTGGGCCGGAATTTCGCAGCCGGGATGTCCGGCGGAGTAGCCTACGTCTGGGATCAGGAAGGCGATTTTGCTTCCAAAGTGAACGGCGAAATGGTCAACCTCGAAGCCCTGGACAGTGAAGACGTCGCTCTCATCAAAGAATTCGTCGAAAAACACTTCCAGTATACCACCAGCAATGTAGCCCTGCAACTGATTCAGGACTGGGACAACCTCATCAAACAATTTGTCAAAGTGATGCCGAGCGATTTCCGCAAGGCGCTGGCCGGACGCGGGATTTCCCTGGCCGACCAGATCCGCGACAAAAATGTGGTATACCAAGACATCGTCGTGGACGTGGCACACGGATAACAACTGATTTTCTTTCGTTATCTTTGTTTAAAAACAAGGTAATAGCATGAAAAACTGGGATGAAATTGCTTCCACATCCGAATTACTGGCAGCCGAGGAAATCAAACGTTCCTGGGATGAGGGTGATCTGGAAGATGCGGCTCTCGGTCTGAATCAGTTAATTGAAACGATGTCACGCTCAGAGCGCCGGGCTTTGCAAAGCCAACTGGTTCGGTTAATGCACCACATCATCAAGTGGAAAATTCAGCCGGAAAAACGATCCAAAAGCTGGATTATATCGATCAAAAACGCCCGCTATGAAATTGCCGGTTTGCGAAAATACACACCTTCTCTGAATGAGAACTTCATCAATAGCATTTGGGAAGAAGCCTTCATCGAAGCTCTTGACGAAGCTGAGACTGAAACGGATGTGTCAGCAAAAGGCATTCAACTGACCTGGGACGAAGTATTTGAAAAACCGTATACGCTTTAATCTACATGGGAAAACCCACTGGATTTTTAGAATTCACCCGCGAACTGCCGAAGAAACGCGACGTTCAGCAACGGGTTCATGATTACAAGGAAATCGAACAACCGTTCGCCGTTGAAGATACCCAGAAACAGGCAGCCCGCTGCATGGATTGCGGGATTCCCTTCTGCCACAACGGGTGTCCGCTGGGCAACATCATCCCGGAGTTCAACGACGCCGTCTACGAACAGAACTGGGAATATGCCTACGAAATTCTGGCATCGACCAACAACTTTCCGGAATTCACCGGCCGCATTTGCCCCGCCCCCTGCGAGTCAGCCTGTGTGCTGGGGATCAATAAACCGCCGGTCGCCATCGAATTCATTGAAAAATCCATTGCCGAAGCGGCCTTTGCGCGGGGGTTTGTTCAACCCGGCAAAGTGGCCAAACGGACGGGTAAAAAGGCAGCTATCGTAGGTTCCGGTCCGGCTGGACTGGCTGCGGCTGCCCAGATGAACAAAGCGGGTCATGACGTGACGGTTTTCGAACGGGCCGACCAGATTGGCGGTTTGTTGCGGTACGGTATTCCCGATTTCAAGCTGGAAAAATGGGTGATCGATCGTCGGCTGGCCGTCATGGAAGCCGAAGGCATCACGTTCAAAACCGGCGTCAACGTGGGTGAACACATCAAAGCGAAAGAACTGCTCTCCGATTTCGACGTCATCTTACTGACGGGCGGTTCCACGGTTCCACGCGATCTGCCGATTCCGGGCCGGGAGTTGAAAGGCGTTCATTTTGCGATGGAATTCCTGAGTCAGCAAAACAAACGGGTGGCCGAACGCCCGGTTGTGGTTGACCACCGGGGTGCTAAATACGAAAACGGCGACCTGCTGGCTACCGGCAAAAATGTCGTGGTCATTGGGGGTGGTGATACGGGTTCCGACTGTGTGGGAACGTCGAACCGCCACGGTGCCAAATCGGTCACGCAAATCGAGTTGATGCCGATGCCCCCGGCTGAACGGGCCGAAAGCACACCCTGGCCGAACTGGCCGATGATGCTCCGTACGTCGACCTCCCACGAGGAAGGCTGTGAACGGCACTGGTCGATCAACACGAAAGCCTTTATTGGCGACGAAAACGGCAATCTGAAAGCCCTGCGCATTGTCGATCTGGAGTGGCAAAACGTCGATGGACGCATGAACATGGTCGAAGTTCCGGGTTCGGAACGCGATATTGCGTGTGAACTGGCGCTGCTGGCGGCCGGTTTTCTGCATCCGCAACAGGAAGGCTTGCTGAATGCGCTCGAACTGGAATACGAGCGGGGCAACGTCAAAGCCGTGAACTACCAGACAACCACCAATCCGAAGGTATTTGCCGCCGGAGACATGCGCCGGGGACAATCCCTGGTGGTGTGGGCCATTTCCGAAGGCCGTGAAGCCGCGCGAGCGGCCGACCTCTTCCTGATGGGTGAAAGCCAACTGGAAGCGAAAGCCAAGTCGATGTTCGCGACGGTCTGACCACGGAAAACGATACTACGTAGCCGCCGGTTTGACGACCGGCGGCTTTTTCTTTTCAGGCATTTGCCCCTAAATCCCCTGAAGGGGACTTTCAAATCCGGAGGTGTTGCGTCCAAGTCCCCTTCAGGGGATTTAGGGGCGAACAAAAGCAGAACAGCAAGCTGAAATTAAATACCTTTGTCCCCATTTTATTCTGACGATTCCTGATTATGACATTTTTGAAATCCAACCGGCTCAATGATTTACGCTACGAAATTCGCGGGCCGGTTTACGAGAAAGCGCTTGAATTAGAAAGTCAGGGCTATAAAATCATCTCGCTGAACATCGGCAACCCGGCTCCGTTCGGGTTCGACGCCCCCGATGAAATTGTTCACGACATCATCCTGAACATCCGCAATGCACAAGGCTATTCCGACTCGCGGGGGCTGTTTGCGGCCCGGAAAGCGGTGATGCATTATACGCAGAATCTGGGGATTAAGGACGTTGCGATCAACGATGTCTTTATCGGCAATGGCGTGAGCGAACTGATTCTGCTCACGATGCAGGCCCTCATCAACGAAGGCGATGAAGTGTTGGTACCGTCACCGGATTATCCGCTCTGGACAACTTCGGTGGCACTTTCCGGCGGAAAACCGGTGCATTACCTCTGCGACGAACAGGCCGACTGGAACCCGGATCTGGAAGATATGGAGCGCAAAATTACCTCCCGCACGCGCGCCATTGTGGTCATCAACCCCAACAACCCCACGGGCGCGGTGTATGATAAACACGTGCTGCAAGGCATCGCCCGGATTGCGGAGAAACACCAGTTGATTCTGTTTTCGGACGAGATCTACGACAAAATTCTGTACGACGGTGCCGTGCATTATCCGATGGCGACGATGGTGGAAGACACGCTCTGTATCTCGATGGGCGGTTTGTCGAAGAACTACCGCGCGGCCGGTTTTCGGGGCGGGTGGCTCATTTTGAGCGGGGCCAAACACCGGGCCAAATCCTACATCGAAGGGTTGACGCTGCTGGCCAGTATGCGGCTTTGCGCCAACGTCCCGACCCAATACGCCATTCAAACCGCGCTGGGTGGTTACCAGAGCATCAACGACCTGATTATGCCCACCGGACGGCTTTACCGGCAGATTCAGCTTGCGTATGACCGCATTACGGCCATTCCGGGTCTGACGTGCGTGAAGCCCAAAGGTTCATTGTACATCTTCCCGAAAATTGACCTGTCGCAATTCCGGATTGCCAACGATGATGATTTTGTATACGATTTACTGGAAGAACAAAAGGTGCTGGTGGTGGCCGGAACGGGGTTCAATTACGTCCATGACGACCATTTCCGGATCGTCTGCCTCCCCTCCGTCGATGACCTGAACCCCGCCATCGACCGCATCGAAGCGTTTCTGGAAAGCCGCCGGAAGTAGACAGTTGGCTTATTCATTAACAAGGGAATATTAAATGTAAAATGATAAATATTAAATATAAAAGTGTTGGATTGCGAGACTTTTACATTTTACATTCATCATTCTACATTTGATATTCCCTTTCCTCTTTACCGCCCCATAACCAACCGCGTCTGGGCTGGCGAACGTTCGGCATCCTGAAGTTGAATGTTCAGTGATCCGCTTGCTTGCACGGCCCGGTCAATGGCCAGCGTGACCGTATGAATGCCCTGCGGCAGATCCGCCACGATGCCCTGATCGGTGAGTTTGACCGGTTTTGAACCAATCCAGGCCGTAACGCCCGCCGTTGAACCGAACACCAGATTGACATTGCCTTTGCTCACTACTTCGATGTCAAACCGCACAAAACTAGAACGTTTGCTGGCGGCAGTTTCCACCACCGGCAGTTCGTCGAGTGGCAGTTCCCCCACCACTTTGCTGTACGCCGGTTGAAAAGACACTTTCGCATTATCCTTCACCACGTAGCCCAATCCTTCCTCGCGGATTTTTTTAGCCAGTTCTTTCGTCGGAAAAACCGTGTTCCAGCGACGCACAAACCGGGTTGTCGGCACCCGGAACTGACCCGATTCGCCCATTTTGGACAGAAACCCGACCAGATTGACGAACTCCTGCTTCTCCAGACTGGCCGTCAAACCCGCAGGCATCAGCGAACCGGGCACTTTTTCGATGACATTGATCTGGCTTTTAGGAACCGAGACCTCCATGCCGGCGACATCCCGAATCACAATATCCGAGGTTCCGTTGCTGACAATATAGCCCATCAGTTCACTGCCGTCTTTTTTCGCGATCCGCTGCAATTCGTAGCCTTCTTTGATGGACTGATTCGGGTATAGCAACGAGCGGATGATCGTCTCGACCGGCGAGCTGGTTCCGAGACTGCTCAAATCCGGGCCAATGCGCCCCCCGGCTCCGCCAATCGCGTGGCACGTCTGGCAGGTCAGGGCCGCCTTCCGGAATACCAGTTCGCCTTTCACCGGGTCTGCGGTTTCTTGAATGGTTTTGGCCAGGCTGCTAATTTCCGGGCCGGACAGTTCCTGCGCCATTCGCTCCACCGGCAGAACCCCACCGGAAGCTTCCAGGGCCTGGGTCAGCAGCTTGACGGTTTCGTCGTTTCGGCGGTTGTAGGGAATCTGGCGTTGCAGGACTTGCCGCCCCGCCTTTGCCATACTTTCCGGTATTTTCCGGGCCGTCAGTTCGTCAGTGAGGGCTTTGGCACCCTGCTTATTGGACAAGAAAGCCTTGAACAGGTCGGATACATCCGTCTGAGCAGGCAGGTTCCGCAGCAGGTCGCCCCCGATCCGGGCCGCTTCAGCACCATTCACCGAAACCAGTTGCGACGTCGCGGCCAGTCGTAAATCGGCCGGATTTTTTGCTCCGGTCAAATCCATTAACAATTTCCGGCTAGCGTCCGTATTCAGTGCCGCCAAAGCGCCTAAAGCTGCTTTTTGCGTATTTTTATCGCCTTTTTGGGCCAGGTTCACCAGGGTTCCGCTCAGGTTTTCCAGTTTCCACAAACCCACCAACCGAATGGCACTGGTGGCAACGGCATCGTCATCGCTCTCTACAAAACCGGAAATCCGATTCAGATTCTGGTCAGGTTTCACGCCCCGGCGGGCGGCTTCTTCGAGTGCGCCCAGTTGAGCCGCTCCGTTTTTATTCCCGTCTAAGGCTTTATTGAACAGAAGCGTCACATCGGCCCTACTGCCAAATTTAGCAATCGACCCCAGCACGTCTTTCTGGTACTCGGCCGGAATCTGGTCTTTCTGGTATAACTGCGCCAGTTGTGAAACCGCTTCGGGGCTGCTCACCGACTTGAGCGCAAAGGCGGTTTTCCGGGCATCACCCAAAAAATCGGGCTTCGCTTTCAGGCTGGCCATCCACAAGGGTTCCAGTTCACGAACGGTTTGCCACAGGGCAAAATCCAGAAATTCATCCATCGGCTGCTCCAGTACCGACAAGGCGGTTTTGGCCGCATCAGCGGTTTTTACGTTGCGAAGGGCAATGACCGCTTCCAGCCGCACCTGGGGATGAGGGTCGCCCACGGCTTTGGTAAGCCGGGCCGGCACGTTGCTTATTTTGTTGTGCCACAACTGAAGCGCCCGCAAGGCAGCCGCCCGGGCGTTGTGGGTTTTGGCATCGAGGAGCGTCGACAGCAGCGGTTCGTTGATCACATCCAGTGTCTGGTAAACCCAAAGCGCTTCCAACAGATTGTGTTCATAATCCGGATTGGTTTTATCCAGTTCCTGCACCCACTTTTGCAGTGCCGGGATCACGTCTTTGGCCCCCCGGGATTTCAATACCTGCTTGGCCTGTGAACGGGTCCAGTCTTCTGGTAACTTCAATGTTTCCAGCAACTCGGCGATCGTGGCTTTGCTCAAAGGCGGTTTTTTAACCAACGGGCGGTTTTTGGCCACAATCCGCCAGATGCGTCCGTGCTCCTGATCCCGGCGCGGGTCGTGGAAATCGACTTCGCCGTGTTGAATGATCGGGTTATACCAGTCGGCCACATAAATCGCTCCGTCCGGTCCGACGTTGATATCGACAGGACGAAACGCGACGTTGTCCGTCCACATCAAATCTTCGACCTGCCGAGAAGCATACCCGCTGCCCTGCTCTTCCAGCTTGAACCGGTTGATGCGATTGGCGCGGAAGTCGTTGGTAATCACGCTGCCCTGCCACGATTCCGGCAAGTGACGACCCGAAATCACATCCAGTCCGCTGTGTTTAGGCTGACCCGGATTCAAGCCCCGGATGATTCGGGCGGCCCCTGGTGAGGTCACGAAGGTTGCCCCCCGAAACGCGTAGTTGATGCCTTCGCCCCCCGCGCCGTCCGTCAGGAAAGACTGACCCCAGCGGTCGAACTGAAGGCCCCACGGGTTGATCAATCCTTTGGCGTAGATGTCCAGATCGAGCGTTTGCGGATTCAATTGCCAGACACCGCCCCCTTCCAGCCGCCGGATGCCTTTGGGCGTTTCCACGTGGCTGTAGATGTAGATCGACTGGTTGAAGTACAGTCGTCCTTCCGGTCCCCAGCGGAACGTATGAATCAGGTGGTGGGTATCTGCCGTTCCAAAACCGTTCAGAATCCGGCGTTTTTTGTCGGCTTTGCCATCACCGTCCGTATCGGCAAAATGCAGAATTTCGGTCGAGTTGGCGACATAAACGCCCCCGTCGCCGGGCAGAATTCCGGTGGGCGTTAGCAAGCCTTCCGCAAAAATGGTGGATTTATCGGCTTTGCCGTCGCCGTCCGTATCCTCGATAACAAAGATTTTGTCGTTGGCTTCTTCGCCGGTTTTCAGGTGTGGATAGGCCGTACTGCTCACCACCCACAACCGGCCGTCGGCATCCCAGTTCATCTGGATGGGCTTGGCGACGAGCGGTTCGGCAGCAAATAAGGTTACCTCAAAACCGTCGGCAATTTTAAACGATTCCAGTTCTTTCTTCACATCCGGGTCCGGATTTTCCTTCCGGTCGTCCTGATTAATGGAAGAGGTAATGAGCAGAACCAGCGGTATGATAACGAGCCTTCGTACAATGTTCAGGGTTCGGGTATTTTTCATGACTTTCATGTTACTTCAAAAGGGTAAGTTGATACACGCTCGCCTTGGGCGTTCGGTTCAGGGCAATCTGGCTTTCCAGCCACTTGATCAGGATATTCTGCTCTTCCAGGCCCTTCACATGCCGTCCCTGTTCGTAGGATCGGAATCCCAGAATGTAGGTCGTGTTCAGCGGGCGGTATTGGAAATAAAACAGGTCGTTCTTTTTCAGGATCATCTCCCGCAACCGGCTGGCCTGTTCGAAAGCCGCTCCCTGCCGGATCGGCACCCCGGCTGCCCAGTCTTTGGCCGAAGCCGTGATGACGTCGGTTTGGTCGTTGGTGAGCGTATAAAAGCCTTTTTTCAGGCCGGTAATTTTAACGACGCGCACAGCCTCCACGGTTTCCGGCAACGGAAGCGGCAGGGAACCTTCGTCCATCGTAAACTTCAAATTGGGCGTTTCCTGTCCCGGATTCAGGATCTTAACGGGGGCTGTCGCTTCGGCCCCTTGTTTGGAAACCGTGATTGCAATATTCCCGGTTCTGGCCGGAAGTCCCAGACTTTTTTCAAGAAGGGTCGCCAGATAATAATAGCCGGTTTCATTGAGGTGAATTCCGTCTTCGGTGATGGTCGCTTTCTGGCTTACCTCCTGAATCGGTTTGAAAACATCGATGAACGGTTTGCCGCGCTCCGACGCCATTTTACCCATCGCCGAAGCATACACTTCCAGCATGGCGTTGCGTTTGGCCCGGTTTTCGGGCGTATCGGCGGAGAGAATCGGAATGGGCGACAACAGAATGGTTTTGGCACCCAACTGGTCAATTTTGTCGATCAGTTTGGCTAAACCGTCGCGAAAAACCGGCAGACCAGCCTCGCCATCCTGGGCTTCAATCCCGCCAAAAGCCAGAAAAACCAGGGTTGGTTTGGCTTTCGTGAGGTGTTCCATCAGCAGATCGTAGCCGGTGGGCGGGTTCGTAATGGTGCTCCGGGCTACGCCAAAAACGTTGTCGCCGGTCCAGCCCAGGTTGCGGAAAGTAACATCGCGGTCGGGAAAGCGGGTGGTCAGGGCCAGTTCCAGGTAGCCGAACTGCATGTCATCCTCGAAAAGTGAATTTCCCAGGAAAACCACCCGGTCGCCGTTTTTAAGTTCAAAGGGGGGATTAGGTGCCACGGGGGTAGTCTGAGCAACGGCCAATCCGACGGGGAGAGTAATCAGCAATGCAAACAGGAAACCGAATGTGGCCGATACTGTAATCTTTCTCATGCAGGTGAATTTTGGTAATCCTCAAAGGTAAAGATGGATTAAAGCCTTTCCATCCGGTTGACACCTGTATTTACAGGATTTGGGAGAATTCCGTCGATAATCTATAGGTAAGTCTTCAAACGGAGGCAAAAAAACGAAGCAAGTAGGGGGAAATAATCCGGGACCCTTAAATCGATCAGGCGTTCTAAACGAAGCGTTATGAGTTAAGCATTCTGCGTTATATCTTGTCAGTGCTTTCGTCACCGTTAACTCTTAACTCTTAACTCCCTGATGGCCTCTTTTACCAGCAAAAAAACCAACCTCTACATCTTTCTCAGTGCGGTTTTCTTAACCAATGCGATTATTGCCGAAATTATCGGGGTCAAAATCTTCTCCGCCGAAACCCTGCTGGGCGTCCCCCCGGCGCAATTGCACCTGCTCGGCGATTTCGTGCTGGATTTTAACCTGACCGCGGGCGTCGTGATCTGGCCTTTCGTTTTTATAACGTCCGACATTATCAACGAATATTACGGCATTAAAGGCGTCAAACAAATCTCGTACATTACGGCCGGTTTTATCGCCTACAGTTTTTTAATTATCTACTTCGTCACCACCCTTCCGCCGGCGCAATTCTGGCTCGACGTCAACAAAACCGATGCCGTCGGAAATCCGGTCAACATCAACAATGCGTTTGCCATGATTTTCCGGCAGGGTCTCGGCATCATCATCGGTTCGATTACGGCCTTCATGGTGGGGCAATTGCTGGATGCCACGGTTTTTCAGTCACTGAAAAGAATTACCGGCAGCCGCAAAATCTGGCTCCGCGCCACCGGTTCGACGCTCGTTTCGCAATTGATCGACAGCTTTGTCGTGCTGACCATCGCTTTCTACGTTTTCGGAAACTGGCCTTTCAAACAGGTTATCGCCGTCGCCATTGTCAATTACATCTACAAGTTTTTTATTGCGGTTGTGCTAACGCCCGTTCTCTATGTCGCTCATTATCTGATTGATAACTACCTCGGCAAAGAACACGCCAAAGAATTGGCAAACGAATCAAGCATGAGTTCGTTTATGTAGTATGAAAACGTTTATCCTGTCGGTTACCCTCCTGTCGGCGGCCGTTTCGGCCCTGGCACAGAGTCCGTTGCTAAACCTGGTCAACACCGAAAAGAAATTTGCCCAGCAATCCCGGGACAGCACAACCAAAGCAGCCTTCTTGTCGTATCTGGCCCCGGACGGTATTTTGTTTACCAAGGGCAAAGTGACCAATGGGCGGGAGTTGTTTGAAAAAGGCCCCGAAAGCCCCGGAAAGCTGACCTGGCAACCGATTGCCGCCGATGTGTCGGCTTCGGGGGATCTGGGCTATACGACCGGGCCGTGGGAATCCCGGCCGAAAACCCTGGCGGACAAGCCTACGGGCTATGGTCATTACGTAACGCTTTGGGAAAAACAGAACGATAATAGCTGGCGGATTGCCCTGGACATCGGCATCACACACCCGGAACCACCCACGCCACCCGTCAACACCATTCGGGCTGCCACCGGTATTCGCAGCGTGACGAGCTCCGACACGGCCAAAAACCGGGAAGCACTGCTGGCTTTCGACAACCAGTTTATCAAGGTGCTGGAAAAAAGCGGACCAGCCGCGACCTACAAACAATACCTCGCCCCCCAGGCCCGACTGTACCGGATGAACCAGCAACCGTATGTTGAACGCACCGCGATCGACTCGCTCCTGAAGCAGCCCGTGACCCTCGGTTTCTTACCATTGAATGCCTCCGTGGCCGAATCGGGTGATTTGGGATATGTGTATGGAAATTCGCAGGTGATGGCAACGGTAGCCGGCAAAGCCGTTAAACAAATGGGCAATTACCTCCGAATCTGGAAAAAAGACAGCCAGGGACAGTGGAAAATTGTGCTGGATCTGATTAATCTGGAACCAGCGGAGTAAAGAAAAAAAGTTGTTTCGCAGAGTTTAGCAGAGCGTAGATGAGTTTAGCAGCGTTTTTTCTCCGCTTAACTCTTTTTAACTCTGCTTACCTCCGCGAAATAACTCTTTAATTAAAAAATCCCCCGCAGCGAAGAACGACGTAAAAGAGCGGCCTTCTTTTACGCACGTTACCTTCGTCAGCGAGGGATTGATCAGGCCGGAAAAACCGGTCATTCATTCAGCAGGGACACAAACCGGGCGGGTTGCTTTACCTCCACTTTTTGCGTTTCGAGCCGGAAAGCCTTCGTGATTTTGGTGAATCCATCACTCACTTCGAAGGTATACAACCCGTCTTTCATCGTTTCCATATCAAATTTCCGCCAGTATTTTTTCAGCCGTTTCCCCACTTTTTCGGCGTGAAGCACTTCTTTGTTCTCATTCATCAACGTAACCTGAATCGGAACTTCAATGTAGTTTTCGATCATCAGGTTCATCTTGGCGGTATTGATGGACCGGTAAATGGCAACCCCCATGGATTTGGTCCGGGTTACGTTCGGCGCAGCCGAGACCGACCCGGTTTCTTTGTCGTCGCCGGGAATCGGTGTTGGCGACACGGTTCCGGCCAAAACCGGGGGACTCAGAAAGAGAAGTAAGGCGGCTGCTTTCAGGATACGATTCATAGTATTTGTTGTTTTTAGTGACCAATGATTCATTTTCGGCAAACTTTCAATGGGCTAAAAGTACCCGAATTGTACCTGCTCCACGTACCGCAAATGAGGTGATTTTAGGGGGATGCGCCAGAAGTGTGATGAGTGGTCGAAAGAACGGATAAAGAAAAAACCAGCCGATTGGGCTGGTTTTTGATCGCAAAATTATCGTTCCCTATACACTGTAAATATAAATCTGGCTCAATCGACATCCCACCAAACGGGGGTAAGCACGTCGCCGGGCGCAATACCGGTAGTCGCAATACTCGGATTTCGCTGGAGTTCCGAATCGACATACGGCAGTCTTTTCATGAATTTGTTGCCGGTCAGGTTCACCACCGGCAGGGTCGGTGCCGGAAAACCGGTCCGGCGTTGTTCCACCCAGGCTTCTACCCCATTCAAACCGTACAAAGCCAAATATTTTTGGGTAATGATCGCCTTGATTTTATCGGTTTGTTTGGTGTAATCGACACCCGGTTTGGTCAGGTAATCACCGGGTTGAACCCCAAACCGGGTCATCGACGCGGTAATGGCTTCGTTGTAGAGTTTGGCCGGATCATCGGCGGTGGTTCCGGCCCAGCCTCTGGCAATGGCTTCGGCCCGCAGCAGCAGGCTTTCTTCGTAGGCCAAAAACACCACCGGGCGCGCCTTGGCTGCATTGTCGTCCGACGTCGTCACTCCGCTCGTAGCTGCGGTCCCGTTGATGGCTCCGTTGGCAAACCGTTGTCCGATAAAGTACTTACCCGGATACGAACTGAGGACCGCCGTGTTGGTCGAGGTCGTGCCGTTGGGCGTAAACACGTACTCCATTTCGGGCGTCCGCAAATCGGCATCCAGAAAAAAGACCGGAATCCGGGGGTCGTTGTTCGGCTGCATCAGGTTGCCTATGGTCGTGCTGGCCGTCAGGTTGTTGGGCGAACGGAAATTGGCCTGCCAAAACGGATTTTCCGAATTCGTCACGGTTCCGTTTACGAGTTGCAGGCTTTCACCGGTTCGCATAAAAGCCGTTCCGCTGGCAGCATACAGAGCCTGAACGCCGGTTCGGGCCGCCGTCGGGTCTACCTGACTCATCCGCAGGTAAAACTTCAGTTTCAGCGTGTTGGCCAGCCGAATCCACCGGTCCATCCCGGCTTCGTTCCCGGCTTGGTACAGCATGTCCGATGTTCCCGGAAAACGCCCCTGCCGCTTCGCAATGTCGGTTTTGGCCTCATCCAGCAAGGCCTGTAAACCGGCGTAAATATCCTTCTGAGCGTCGTATTTGGGAATGATGGTTTTGTCGGCATCGAGGGCTTCCGAAAACGGAATGTCCCCGTACAAATCCGTCAATACGCCGAAACCGTAGGCCTTCATGATTTTGGAAATGCCCACCATGCGCCACTCATTCTGCTGGCTTCCCTGGTTGATGACGTATTGAAAATCCTGCAAAGCCCCCGCATAGAAATTGGCAAACTGCCCGCCCTGCCCGTCGAGCGTCGAGGAGGTGATGTTGTACTGATCCCAGGTTCGAAACTGATTTCCCCCTCTCGGGATCGACCAGTATTGCGACAGAATACCGCCGAGGATGTTGAGTTGCCCGCCCACGATAAAGGCCACCTGTGCCTGTCCCGCCGGTAACGTCAGGTTGATGTCCGCTTCGGAGGGGTTGTTGGGGTCGGTATTGATGTCTAAATAATCTTTTTCACAGGCGGTGTTCAGTCCGACAAACAGGGACAGCAAAACCGCTTTTAAGAGGATCCGTTTCATAGAATTGAAAAATCAGGAATCGGTTATAACACAATTTTCAGACTGGCCCCGTAGCTCCGGGTCGACGGATAGGCCAGGTATTCGTAACCCTGGCTGTTACCGGTGCCGAACGAACTCACTTCCGGATCGACGTTGGGCTGCGATTTGGGGGTCCACAGCATCAGATTCCGGCCAATCAACGATACCTGAATTGTAGAGAACGGTGTCTTGCCAATCAGCGATTTCGGCAGGGCGTAGCTCAGGCTCATTTCGCGCAGTTTTACAAATGAGGCATCAAACAGCGTATTTTCGCCGAAGTTCGACACCGTCGACCAGTACTCGTACCCTCCGTTCGTTTTGATGGTCGTGTTGGGCGTAAAAGTGCCGTCCTGGTTCTGAATCACCGAGTTTGGATAGACAAACGGTTCGCGGTCGTTGTAGGTCGTTTCTTTGGTAAAACCGGCAAACCGACCGAGGTTCGCGGTTTGGGAGTAAAATTTTCCACCCTGACGCGTATCAACCAGCACATTGAAAGACAGGCCTTTAAAGGAAACCGTATTGCTCAAACCGGCTGAAAAATCGGGCTGAATGTTCCCCAATACCTGCAAAACCGGGTCGGCGAGCGGCCGGCCGGTGGTTGCATTGACGACCACGCGCCCTTCGGGATCACGCAGCATTTTGCTACCAAAAAACGCCCCGTACGGTTCGCCCAACCGGGCCTGCAAACTCGGTGAAGACAAACCGCCCAGGCCAACCGGCGCCAGCGGATTATACAACTCGGTGACTTTGTTGCGATTGCGGGTAAAGTTTAGCGAAACATCCCAGCGAAACCCGGATGTCGATTTCACGGGTGTTCCCGTCAGCAGCAACTCGATACCCTTGTTGGTCATGGCCCCGGCGTTCAGCGTTTGCGCCAGAAAACCGGACGTACTCGAAATAGGCACATTCACAATCTGCTGCTCGCTTTTGGAGTTATAGTAGGTAAAATCGACGCCCAGCCGGTTGTTGAAAAACAGTATTTCAGTACCAATCTCCCAGGAGGTGGTCAGCTCCGAGCGCAAATCCGGATTGCCCCGGATGTTGCCGACCGAGAAGCCCGCAATGCCGTTGAGCGGAAACTGATACAACGCCAGAAAGCCGTCCGTAATGGAAGTGCGCGTAAACACCGGATTGATCTGGTAGGCATTGGCCACCTTCCCCACCTGCGCCATGTTGGCCCGGATTTTCAGGTAACTCAACGCATTGTTTCTTAGATCCAGAAAAGCCGAGGTGGGAATAAAACTTACGCTGGCTCCCGGATAAAAAAACGACCGGTTTTTCTTCGGCAGGGTCGACGAATAATCATTGCGGCCGGTTACATCCAGAAACAGGTAGTCTTTGTAGGCAAGCTGTACATCCCCGTAGATCCCGTACAAACGCGTGTGGTTGTCGGTTCGGGTGGTTACAATGGTGCTGGCATTGCTGAGGTCGTAGAAACCCGGAACAATCAGCGGTTGACCGTCGTAGACACCCCGCGAAATGCTGAGATCCTGCAGGTTATGACCCAGAATTACTTTCAGATTCAGGTTCGGACTCAGATCCCGGTTGGCGGTAACGATAAAATCGGAGAGCAGACTCTGGAAGGTGGTATTGTCTTCCACGTAACGCCCGCCAACGGTGGCAATGGTGCCCTGCGCAAACCGCTGCTTCCGCAAATCCGAGTACATATCGGTTCCAATCCGGTATGTAAAATTGAGCCAGGACACCGGATCATAGCTAACTTGTGCATTTCCAAAAAACCGGTTCACATTGTCTTTCAGCAGGTTATTCTCCAAAAGCCAGTACGGATTATTCCGGAAACCGGCCAGATAATACCCATCAAGGTTGTAGCGCGGATCGTTGAAATCCTTCTGGTCCGACACTTCGATGTCGCGGGGCGTGTTGTAAATCGTTTGCAGAATATTCGACCGGCCCTGACCCTGAACACCCCGATCACCACCGGAACGGGTGAAGGTCGCCGACAAATTGGTTGACACCTTGTTGTTGAAAAACTTGGTTCCGGCCCCCACGTTCACCACCGTACGGTGGTAATTGGTATTGGGAATCATGGATTTGGTGTTGACATCCGAAACCGTCAGAATGTAATTGGACGTTCCGTTGTTGTTCCGCACCGAAAACGAGTTATTGAGCGTCACCCCGGTCTCGAAGAAATTGCGAACGTTGTTGGGCCTGGCCACCAGCGGAATCGAATCCGGACTGTCCTGTTGCCCAAGGGAATACAAACCGTAGGTGCGCCAGTCGGCCACTTTCTGACCCTGAATTTTCGGTCCCCAACTCACGTTTCCGGCATCGAGCAGGTCATAAACCCCGTCGAAACCAGCCGCAAAGGTATTCTGGTAGTCGGGTAAACGCAGTGGATTTTCAAAATTGACCGAGCTGTTCAGGCTGATCTGGGGCTTTTCGGTGACGGCCTTGCTGCGGTTTTTGGTGGTAATGATGATCACCCCCGAAGCCGCCTGAGATCCGTACAGTGCGGCTGCGGCCGGGCCTTTCAGAATCGAAACCGACTCGATGTTGTTGGGGTCGATGTCGGCTGCGCGGTTGGTAATGTCCACGCCATTGTTGAGGTCACCACCGGTTCCAAGGGATGTGGTCGTGTTGTTGTTGCTGATGATAATGCCATCGACGACATACAGCGGCTGGTTGTTTCCGTTGAAGGATTGCGCCCCGCGAATCACCACGCGTGTGGCGCCCCCGGCGGCTCCCGATGCGCTCGAAATCTGAACCCCCGGCACCCGGCCCTGCAACGACCGCAGCATGTTCGACTCGTTGGCCCGCACCAGATCCTCCCCTTTCACATTGGTCACGGCGTAGCCCAGCGTCTTTTTCTCGCGCTCAATGGCCGACGCCGTCACCACCACTTCGTTCAGGATGGCCGCACTTTCTTCCAGCACAATGTCGAAATTCGTCCGGTTTCCAACGCCAATTTCCTGGGTTTTGTAGCCGATGAACGAAAACACCAGCGTGGCATTGTCCGGGATACCGCTGATGCGGAAGGCACCGCTTCCGTCGCTGGTGGCACCCTGGGTGGTACCTTTGATGCCGATGGTCACCCCGGGCATCGGCAATTTGTCGGACGCACTCCGGATGGTTCCGGACACGGTTTTTGATTGGGAAAGCCCATACTGATAGCATAAAAGCATCAATAAGATTCCTCGTAGCAGTATTTTCATTGGTTTGCTGATTAGTGTCTGTCACAAAGGTCACTAACCTAACCAGTCTGGAAATCCCGCAGGAAGGGGGATTTTTTAAACAAAAAAAAACCAGCCGAATCGACTGGTTTTTCTATTTACGTTCATCTCATAGAGTAGGTTCAGAAGGCTCGGAACCTGACTTCATTTTTTGTCGAAACGCACATGGTTTTTGCCCTGCCCACGCATCAACATCACAAAAGTACGGCAACGGCTGGGCGGCACTCTACCCCATTAGAGGGGATTTTACCGCCTAAATCAGCCTTTCTTTGATTGCTTTCTCGATGGCTTCGGCTTTGGAATGGACTTCCAGTTTCCAGTAAATGTTCTTGATGTGCGTCCGGATGGTCTCCTTGTCAACAAACAGTTGCTCGGCGATGGTGGTGTAACTTTTGCCTTTCGACAGCAATTCCAGCACCTCGGTTTCGCGGGCCGTCAGGGGCGAATTGCGGTTTTTCTGAAACGACGCCACCACCATCCGCGCAATGTTGGTGCTCATCGGTGCGCCCCCCTCCTGAATGTCCCGAATGGCTTCCAGCAGGCGCGTCGGCTGCATGTTTTTGGTTAGATAACCGCCTGCTCCGGCGCACAAAGCCTTGAATACCAGCTCATCATTTTCGTAGACCGTCACCACGATGATGTTGGTTTTGGGACGGAGTTTCTTGATTCGCGCAATTCCCTCGATTCCGTTCATGCCCGGCAGTTCGATGTCCATCAAAACCACATCCGGCGAGTCGGAATGAATGTTTTTTAAGGCATCCTCGCAACGGTAGTACGTATTGATGATCTTAAAACCGTACGTACTGTTGATGAGCAAGGCGAAACCGTCGCGAATTAGATTGTCGTCCTCTACAATGCAAATTCCGATCGTTTGCGGACTGCGTAACAGTTGAGTTCCATTCATAGTGTGTTCATTAGAGTTTGCAGGTTAAATAACTACTTTTTTAGGGCATGTTCCACCGTTATTACACCAACGGGGCAATTGTCTTTACGAAAGGAAGTTGATGAAGTGGGGATCGGGCTTTCACCCAATGTGCGGGATGTCCATTCGGAAGATAACCGTGGTTCCTTCCATCATTTCGGACTGAATATCTACTTTTCCGCCAATTTTTTCGGCCCGGCTGCGGATGTTATACAAACCATTGCCGGTTTTGGCCTTGTTATTTTCCTGAATACCGATCCCGTTGTCTTTCCACAACACTTCGATCCGCCGGTTCAGCATCGCAAAGTGAATCTGCGAAACCGTGGCGTGGGAATGCTTTAGGGTGTTGCTCATGGCTTCTTTAAACAGAAAAATCAGGTGGCGGCTCGTGCCAACCGGCAGAATGGCCTTCCGCAGATCGTCGGTGATGCCAATGGCCTCGAACGTGATCTGGCTTCGGTCGAAAACGTCATCGCCGAAATCTTTCAGCCGGATGGCAATTTCCAGAAAATTATCGTGTTCGGGGTTGATCGCCCAGATGAAATCCTTGGTGCCCTGATACAGCCGGTTGCTGTTGTCGCTGATTTTGGTCAGCAGGGGCGAAATCTCCGCGCCGTGGCCATTCAATTTGCTTTTGATAATCTCGGTCAGCATCGAAATCCGGGTGATCGTGTTGCCAAATTCATCGTGCAGATCCTGGGCCGCCATTTTCCGCACGCGCTCGTTCTCTTCCAGCGTCACCCGCTCCAGTTCCAGCAGGTGTTTCACTTTCACTTTCACCCGGTAGTTGTACACCAGCCAGACCGCTCCACCAATCACGGTGACGAGAATCGCCAGAAACCACCACGTTTGCCAGAAAGGTGGCAAAACCGTGATCGGAATTCGCAGCATATTCGCATCGCTCCAAACGCCATCGCTGTTGGAACCCCGTACTTTCAGCACATAATCACCGTGTTTCAGATTCGTAAAACTCACATACCGGCGCACCCCGCTTTCAATCCAGCCGTCGTGGAAACCTTCCAGCATATACGCATACTGGTTCTTGTGCGAGTTGGTATAATCCAGGGCGGCAAACGAAAACGAAAAGAAATTCTCGCCCGGCCGGATCAAGATTCTGCCATTCCTGGCCAGCACGCTATCGACATTTACCGGTTTTTCAAACTTCTGAAACGAGGTCAGCACCGTGCGGGGCAAGTGGCGGTTTTTCACCATGCGCGTCGGCAGAAAGCTAACCAGGGAGCCAATACCACCAAAAAACAGCTCACCGTCTGCGGCCTGGTGGTAGGCATTCATGTTGAACTCGTTGATGGTCAGCCCGTCGTTGATATCGTAATTTTCAAACTTCTCAGTCTGCGGATCGAAACACGACAGCCCCAGATTCGTACTCATCCAGATGCGCCCCCGGGCGTCTTCCAGCGCCCCGTAGACCAGTTCATTCGGCAGTCCGTTGCGTTCGGTATAATGAATAAACTTCTCCTCGCCCTTCTCGCCATACACCATTTTACTGAACCCTTTGTTGCTGCAAATCCAGAACCGGTCTTTGCTGTCGCGCAGGAAGCCCAGCACCTGTTCGCCAATCAGGCTGTTGGGGTCTTTTGGGTTGTTTTGATAATGGGTGATTTTTCCGGTTGCCGGATTCAGTTTATTCAGCCCGAACCCCGTTCCCACCCAAATCATTCCGTTCCGGTCTTCGTGAACCGCATAGACGATCAGTGCCCGTAAACTGTTCGGGTCTTTCGGATCATGGCGATACGTCGTCACCTGCCCGGTTTTCGCATCGATCCGCCGTAAACTGGAATAACCGCCCACCCAGAGATTGCCTTTCTTGTCTTCGTACAAACTCAGAACGCCGTCGCCTTTTTCGCTGCTCCGCGAACTCATCTCCTTTCCCATTCCGGCCAGACGACGCTCGAAGCGGTTTTTCTGCCGGTCATACCGATACAGCCCTTCCGTGGTGCCGACCCACAAATTTTCCCGGCGGTCTTCGTGCAAACACTGAATCCGGTCGCTCCCGAGGCCGTACGGATCGGCCGGATTGGCCCGAAACCGCTGAACAGCCGATGTCAGCCGATCCACCTGAATCAGCCCTTCGTGCGTGCCGATCCAGAGCTTCCCGGCATGATCCGTCGTGACGGCAAACACCAGCCCGGCCGCCGATGACTGCTGCCGGTTGGTGATCGTGGGCCACTGCCGAAAGCTATTTTTAGACCGGCTGTAGAGCTGTACGCCCGCGTCGTGCGTGCCGATCCAGACGATGTCTTCCAGCGGGGCCGGGCCTTCGTAAATCACATTGATGGCACCGGTTTTCAGTCCTTTTTTGCCAAATAAATCCTCCTGAATGCTGTCGATGTAGCGGATGTGCTGATCGCTGACGATTTTAAAGCGGTAGATTCCGTACTGGGGGGTTCCGATCCACAGCACCTTGTAGCGGTCGATGTGAATCGAGGTGATGGGACTGTCGCCCATTCGTTCGCCAATTTCCGGGTATATTTCCGATTGCTTCAAGGCCGGATTGATCCGGGCGATGCCACCGGGCGTTCCGACCCAGATCGTTCCAAAATCATCCAGCGTCAGGGTTTTCACCCAGGCATCCGGGAGTTCATACAGCAGTCCGGACGTACAAGCCACGAGTTTAACGGGCAAGGGTCGGGGTAGCTTCGGTTTCGGCGGGGTGATGGGCAACTGCGCCAGACCGCTCGCTGTGCCCACCCACAAAAGGCCGTTTCGGTCGGCCAGCAGGGCGTTGACCATCTGGGCGCGTCGGTCTTCCTCGCTTTCGATGGTGTATTGAACCACCTCATATTCCGTCGCATTTTTGAAAACCATCCGTTTAAGCCCCCAACTGGTGGCCAGCCACAGGGTTCCGAAGCGGTCGGCGGTGATGGCGTTGATGGTCGTCAGGCCGTAGCGACGTTGTTTGGGTTCCAGCAAATCCCAAAACCGCCGGAATTTTCCGGTAACCGGATCGTATTGATTCAGGCCGTTGACGGTGCCGACCCAGATTTTTCCGCGGGCGTCCTCATACAGCGACATGATCTGGTCGTGTGAAACTGAGCTGCTATCGAACGGATTGTGCTTGTAGTGGGTGATCTGGTAACCGTCGTAGCGGTTTAAGCCATCCTGCGTACCGAACCAGACGTAGCCGCGACTGTCTTTTAAGACACAATACACCTCGCTTTGGGACAGGCCGTTATCGACCGAAATCTGATCCAGAAACTGCATCACCGGCCCCCGCGATTCGAAGGAATTTCCCGACGGCAAACTTTTTACCGCCTGGGTGAACGCGGTCACCCAACTGACGCAGAGGAATAGTATGCCTAAAAGTGTTCTCATCGGGTTTGGGGGAGAAAATCCCCCAGTTTCACAAATTTACGCCATATCCTTTTTTTAATAAATCCCCCATATTGGGTTAAATGTCGTGCAAGTCTTCGGTCGTATTTTTGTAAACAATATGTACATTTAGTTTAGGTTAAGAAAGCAGTAAAAGTAGCCTTGCGTTGAACAGGGCTACTTTTATTTTATGCCCTCCCGACTGGTTTCCACCCGCCGAAGATTATCACAGATAATGGCCGTGGCAATGCCGACATTCAGGGATTCAGCCTCTCCGAATCGGGGAATGGTAATCCGCTGACTGACAAGCTCCTCTACCTCTACACTTATCCCGTTGGCTTCGTTACCCATCACAATATACCCCGCCGTTCCGAAGTCGAGCGAATGAACCGAAGCGCCATCCAGAAAAGCACCGTAGACCGGCCCCTGCGCCTGTTCGGCCAGATACGTCTTCAAATCGCAGTAATACCAGGCTACCCGGGTGAAAGAACCTTTGCTGGCCGAGATCACTTTGGGGTTATACACATCGGCGGTTGAAAGCGAACAGATCAATTTACGAATTCCGTACCAGTCGGCAATGCGCAGAATGGTTCCGAGGTTGCCGGGATCGCGGATGTCGTCCAGAACCAGCACAAATTCGTCGGGATCGGCCACTAAAAACCGGTTTTCTTTCGTTTTGACTACGGCCAGCGCACTGTCGTTGACCACCAGCGAACCCACGCGTTTGAGGTCGTCGGCCGAAACCATTTCCAGCCGAACCCGTTGTTTATCCAGCAGCAGCGCGTTTTCTTTGTAAAAGGGCTCCGTGACCAGCAATACTTCAATCTGATAATCCGACGCACAAAGTTCCAGGACATTGATGGCACCCTCGACCAAAAAAGCCCCCAGTTCCTGCCGGTATTTTTTCTGATGGAGTGACTGAATATATTTGCTGAGCGATTTGGAAATCATGGGAAGAAATTACGAAGTAAAGGGTACAAATGACGAATTAGGGAGAAGCCTGCTGTGCCGTAAGCCGCAATTTGCCATTCGTACTGTCTATTTTTTAGTTTTTTGCCTGGTTTTGGGCGTTTCCCTTTCGGGCTGCGTAAGTTCGGAAAATTTACAAAAAAACCAGTATCTACTCTTCAGTCAGACCGTCCGGGGAAACCGAACCCTGCCCAGTTCCGACTTTGAAGCCCTCATTCCGCAGAAGCCCAACCGCCGGATTCTGCGGCTGCCCATCACCCCCGCGCTCTGGTTCTACCGCCTGGGATCACGAACCTATGATCAGGAAGCCGCCCAGCGCGCGCTCGAAGCCAAACGCAAAGAATATGACCAGTTTACCGAAAAACCGGACTCTACCAAATCGTACCGAAAACAGGAACGACGCTACAACCGCCAGCTCACGCGCCTGCGCCGGAGAGCCGAAGAAGGCAACTGGGTGATGCGTTCGCTGGGAGAACCACCCGCCTTTTTTGTTGAAACAGAGGCCAAAGAAAATGCGCAGAAAATGCAGCGGTTTTTGTTCAACAACGGTTTTTTTCTGGGCAAAGCGTCGTATTCGGTCGATAGCAGCAAAACGCTCGGACGCCGGGTACGGGTGACTTATAACATCGTCGAAAACGTTCCGTTTCACCTCAACCAGATTACGTACCAGATTACCGACCCCCGGGTCGATTCCATTGTGCGACCCACGCTCAACCGCTCGGTTTTGAAATCCGGGGAACGCTACAACGCCGAAAACGTTGAAAATGAACGCATTCGGATTGAAGAATTGCTGCGCAACAATGGCTATTACAGCTTTACACGGCAATATATTCCGTTGCCGCTCGATGTACTTGATGTAGATTCGGCCCAAAAAGACAGCATTGATTCAAAACCTCACAGGCTAAATATGTGGTTGCGGATTGCCAACCCGCCCGGCCAGTCGGAGCATCCGGTTTATACCATCGGCGAAGTGGAAGTCCGGGTGGCGCGGGCCGAAGACCGCTCCTCGCTCGATACGGTTCAGTACCGGGGGTTGAAGTTTCTGCTGGGCAAACAGAATTACGCGATCCGGTTGCTCGACAGCCGGATTTTCCTGCGCCCCGACAGTGTCTATCGTCTCAAAAATTACCAGGAATCCCAGCGGCAGTTGTTTTTGTTGAACCAGTTCCGGTTTGCCAATATCAGCTTCATCGATACGACTGGTCGGCGGCTGCGGACGCGGTTTAATCTGGTACCCATCGACAAATACGAATTGAGCAGTGAAGGCGGGGTTTTTGTTTTGTATCAGGGACAGGGCTATCCGGGGCCTTTTGGAACAGCTTCGTTCCGGGTACATAATATATTTGGTGGGCTCGGGACCTTCGAAACGGCATTGCGATACGGTTTTGAAGCACAGACCGGTTTCTCATTAAACAGCAGCGGAATTGGTTTTGCCCAGGAATTGGGGCTAAACACTTCCTTGATTTTCCCTCATATCCTATTCCCGGGAAAAGCCCGATTTATCTTTAGCCAACTCAATCCCCGCACGCAGATTAGCCTCGGCTACAACTATACCAGCCGCCCTGATTACGGGCGACGGCTTTTAAGGACAGCATTGTCTTATAACTGGCTGAAAAACAACACCCACCAATACAATTTTACGGTTGCCGAGATCAACTACTTAAAAGCGACGATAAAGCCAGGAGAAGATGGGCTTGCTTTTCTGAATTATTTAAACACCCAGGACTCCTTAGGAAGTACGATTCGAAAAAGCTTTTTGAGTGCATTTTCTTCCAGTATCGGTTTTACGTATACGTACAATACGAATATTCTGGGGCAAAACCGTCGTGCTAATTTCCTTCGCTTGTCGTTTGAATCGGGAGGCACAACCCTAAACTTTTTCAGTAATCAGCAACTTGAAAGTTTTTTTAACACCACTGCAACATCCGGTTTGCAGTATTATAAGTATTTGCGGGGCAATGTTGATTACCGGCATTATATTCCCCTACGTGCCAAAACCACCCTGGCTTTTCGGCTCAATACCGGCCTTGTCTTTGGATATGGAGAGAACAAAACCGCGCCCTATGAAAAACTCTTTTTTGCCGGGGGGAGCAACAGCATCCGTGCCTGGCTCCCCCGCCGACTCGGTTTAGGTTCTTCAATTCCCTACACTTCCGATACCGATATTCTGGTGCCTGAATTTAATCCAAAAAGGCCCGGTCAGTTTCGCTACGATTTTGAGCAACCGGGTGATATTCTGATCGAAGCTTCGGCGGAATTACGGACGCATTTGTTTCATTTGGGCGGTGATATCAACGGGGCGGTCTTTATCGATGCCGGGAATGTCTGGACGCTACGTGACAATGGCAGTCGGTTGGGTGAAAACTTCCAGGTGCGAAAATCTCCCAGCGAATACCTGTCCCGAAATTTCGTCCAGCAGATTGCCGTAGGAACCGGCGTTGGGCTTCGCATCGACTTTTCCTTCTTCATCATCCGGCTGGATGGGGCCATTAAAGTGTACGATCCCGCCCGGTATTTCATTTATAACCCCAACCCGAATGATCCCAATGCGTACATCGTTGAGGGAAAAAGGCCGGGCGAATTCGTCGATGAGCGGTATTTTCTGCCCAAATTCCGGTTCGACAAAATGTTCAAAGGCCCCAACCCACTCGTTATCAACTTCGGGATCGGCTATCCGTTCTAATATCACAAGTCCTTACCTGACAAACTGTCACAGTTCCCCAAAATCTTCGTAACTTTGAAACTCAATTTTAGGAGTTTCCGGTTATCCCCATGACGTGTTTTGGAATCTCCACAACAGCGAACGGGATTACCAGTCAATGACAATACAAAATATGGAACGCATTACGGAGACATTATCCATACTGACTGAAGCGGATAAAACTGGCGCGGACGAACCACGGGTGCTGGAAGAGGAACTGGCCGTGGGCAAGAAGCGGCTTTACATCGAAAGCTACGGTTGCCAGATGAATTTTTCAGACAGCGAAATTGTCGCTTCGGTGATGCGGAATGCGGGTTTTGCCACCACGGCTTCCGCCGACGACGCCGATGTGATTTTCCTGAATACCTGCGCCATCCGCGACAATGCCGAACAGAAAGTCCGCAACCGGCTCAAGCAACTGAATATCCTGAAAAAACGGAAACCGGAGCTGCTGGTCGGCATGTTGGGCTGCATGGCCGAACGGCTGAAAGCCAAATTGCTGGAAGAAGAAAAAATGGTGGACATCGTGGCCGGACCGGATGCCTACCGCGACATTCCGAAGCTGGTGGAAGAAGCCGAGTCGGGCCAGAAAGCCGTCAACGTCTTCCTGTCGCGCGAAGAAACCTACGCCGATATTTCTCCGATTCGCTTGAATTCCAACGGCGTAACGGCGTTTATCTCCATCATGCGGGGGTGCGACAACATGTGCAGCTTCTGCGTGGTGCCCTACACCCGGGGCCGCGAACGGAGCCGCGATGCGCACTCCATCGTCCGGGAAGCCCGCGACCTGGCTGCGGCTGGCTACAAAGAAGTTACCTTGCTCGGGCAGAATGTCGACAGTTACAAATGGACGTCGGAAGACGGTTTGGAAAAAGTAAACTTCGCCCAACTGCTCGAACGCGTGGCCCTGGTCGATGCCGACCTTCGCATCCGGTTTTCGACTTCGCACCCGAAAGACATCACCGACGAGGTGCTGTACACGATGGCGAAATACGACAACATCTGCAAATACATTCATTTGCCCGCGCAGAGCGGGAACGACCGGATTCTCAAGTTGATGAACCGGACCTACGACCGCGCCTGGTACATGCAGAAAATTGACCGGATCCGGGCCATTCTGGGCGAAGATTGCGGTATTTCCCACGACATGATTTCCGGTTTTTGCTCCGAAACGCAAGAAGAACACCAGGATACGCTGTCGTTGCTGGAATACGTCCGGTATGACTACGGCTACATGTTTGCCTACTCGGAACGCCCCGGCACCCCGGCGGCTAAAAAATACGTCGATGACATTCCGTATGACATCAAACTCCGCCGGTTGAACGAGATCATTGCCCTGCAACGGGAGCTGTCGCTCGAACGCAACCAGCGGCACATTGGTCAGGTCCAGCGCGTGCTGATCGAAGGGTTTTCCAAACGCTCCGACGATTTCCTCTGCGGGCGGAATGACCACAACAAAATGGTGGTTTTTCCGAAAGGCGATTATCAGAAAGGCCAGTATGTCAACGTGTTGGTAACGGATTGCACGGCGGCCACGCTGCGGGGCGTTACGGTTTAAGAGTTCCCCTTTCCAGTACTTATGAATTTAAAAGAAATCCAGTCGGTTAAGCTGCGGTTCGGAATCATCGGTAACGCGCCGGCCCTGAACTACGCCATCAACGTGGGAATTCAGGTCGCAGCGACCGATTTGACCGTACTGATCACGGGCGAGAGCGGCAGCGGGAAAGAGTCTTTTTCGAAGATTATTCACAGCCTCAGCAGCCGCAAACACGGCCAGTTTATTGCCATCAACTGCGGAGCCATTCCCGAGGGCACGATTGATTCGGAGTTGTTCGGTCACGAAAAAGGCTCGTTCACGGGGGCCGTCGATCAGCGGAAAGGCTATTTTGAAACCACCAACGGCGGCACCATTTTCCTGGATGAAATCGGCGAAATGCCGATGGGTACCCAGGCCCGGCTTTTGCGGGTGCTCGAAAACGGGGAATTCATTCGTGTGGGTTCGTCGAAGGTCCAAAAAACCGATGTGCGGGTCGTTGCGGCCACCAACGTCAACCTGCTGGCGGCTGTTGAACAGGGCAAGTTTCGGGAGGATTTGTATTACCGGCTGAATACCGTGCCGATTTTCGTGCCGCCCCTGCGCGAACGGGGTGACGATATTGAGCTGCTGTTCCGGAAATTTACGACGGATTTCGCCGAACGCTACCGCATCAAACCGATTCAATTGTCGGAAGCCGCCAAGCAGGTGCTTCTGCGCTACCCGTTTCCGGGTAACATTCGCCAGCTTAAGAACCTTGCCGAGCAAATTTCCATTCTCGAATCGGAAAACAATAAAGTCATCGAAGCCGAAACCCTGGCGAAGTATCTGCCGCCGGTTTCGTCACAATCGTCCCAGTCGCCGATGGTGCTGCCGGGTGGCCATTCGGAAAACAATTTCTCCGAGCGCGAACTCTTGTACAAAGTGCTGTTCGACATGCGCCGGGATATGAACGAGCTGAAACGGCTGGTACTCGACGTGTTGAAAAACGAAAAGAACGGCCACGAAATCCTGAATAACCACAAGGATTTGTTCGATACGCTCCAGTCGGGCGAGCTGACGCCGGAACCGGAGCCAGCCTTACCCCGCCTGCTGCCGCCCGCCAATCTGATCGATGTGGACGAATATGAAGAGACGGATGCCAACAACGATGTGACGGTGGAAGACATCACCCACGAAACCGAAGAAGACGATTCGCTGTCGCTGGAGAAGAAAGAGAAGGAAATGATTGTCAAAGCCTTACGCCGGAATAACAACAAAAGAAAATACGCAGCCCAGGCACTCGGCATTTCCGAACGGACGTTATACCGGAAGATTAAACAATATCAAATCGATGAAGAAGATTAAGATAGTTAAAAGTGAAAAGTTAAAAATTAAAAATAAGACGTCCGGATTACTCAATTCGACCCATAAGAAGTATTTCTCCCGAGGATTGGCATTATTTTTAACTTTTAATTTTTCACTTTTATCTCTTTCCTGCGGAAAGTATTCGTTTACCGGCACGACGCTCGATCCGAATATCAAGACCATCACCATCAACACGTTCACGACTTCGGCGGCTGGTGGCCCGGCCAACCTGACGTTGACGTTTACGGAAAAGCTGAAAGAATATTACCAGCGGTATACCAACATGAAAGTGGTGCCGTCCAACGGCGACATTGTGCTGGAAGGCTCCATCACCGGCTACGACGTTTTGCCCGTGGCCGCAACGGCTTCGGATCAGGCGGCTCAGAACCGTTTGCAGGTCACCGTTCAGGTGCGGTTTTCCAATTCGAAAGACGAAACGAAGAATTTTGACCAGCCTTTTTCATTTTACCAGGATTTTCCGGCCAACCAGACGCTCACCCAGAGTGAAAGCCGTCTCGTACCCAAAATTCAGGATCAGTTGGTGTTGGATATTTTCAATAAAACAGCCGCAGACTGGTAGAAACCCGGTTTCAATTTGTTAAATTTGACCAAAGCGACACCACCTCCCTACCCTTCCATCCAATGAACAAATTGGACAAAGAAACTTTTTCCTTTTGGGTAACCCACCCCGAAGAACTGTTACCCACTGATTTACAACAATTAAAGGAAGCCATTGACGATTACCCCTATTGTCAGTCGCTGTATTTGCTGGCGGCCAAGGCAACCTCCGTTCACCAGAAAAGCCACGCCATCGAGTATGTCCGGCAGGCTGCCGCTCACGCGCTGAGCCGCAATGCGCTGCGGAAACTGATTGAGAATGAATTTCAATGGTCCGAAAACCTGTTGAGTCGCCTGAATGAGTTGTCGCTCAAGCAGGTGCCCATTCCCGACGATTACACGAAAGAAAGCTACGAATTGTTCAAACGGAAAGCGGAGCAAACCCATACGTTTTTCGCCAATCCCATTTTTGATTTTGCCAAATCGGTGGGTGAACTTCCGGTGGTTGAAAGCCCGGCAGACGAAATCGACAGCCCCCCTGAGACAATGGAAGTAATTCTACCGATGATTGACGAGGTGATTATTGCGGAGAAAGTCCTCCAAACGACGTTGGAACAGCAGGAATCGACCGTCGAAGAACCGAAACCGGATTCGGTGCCGGACCCCGAGCGACACCGTCAACTCCTGATTATCGAGGATTTCATCAAACGGGAACCCATGATCCAACGTCCGCGCATGCACACCAGCGAACAGGCCGACCAGGAAGACCTGACCCGCCGGATGCCGGTCAATTCGGGTGCCCCCATCACCGAAGCATTCGCCCAGATTCTCGCCCGACAGGGCAAGTCGGAGCGTGCGATTGACATTTACGTGAAACTTATGTTGAAAAATCCGGAAAAAAAGGTTTATTTTGCGGAGAAAATTGAGGCTCTCAAGAAGCCAAAAGATCAATAAAACGACTCTTTTTACTTAACAATACGCTTACTTAAATAACCGCAAGGGCAAATCGAAATGCTAACGGCAATCATTGTATTAATTTGTATCTGTACCGTACTTCTGATTTTAGTCGTACTCATTCAAAATTCAAAAGGGGGCGGTTTATCCGGCGAATTTGGTGGCCTCGGCTCCAACCAGTTGATGGGGGTTAAGAAAACCACCGATTTACTGGAACAGGTTACCTGGGGACTCGGTATCGCCATCATGGTATTGACACTTTCTACCTACATCGTGATCGATCGGAACCCTGTTGGCTCCACCATCAACAGCGCCAACGTGGATGCTGCGGCTACGAAAACGGTTCCAGGGGCAGGTTTGCAGGCTCCCGCTCAGCAAGCACCCGCACCGGCAACGGCTCCCCAAAGCGGAACAGCACCTAAATAATCCGCTCCGCTCGGAAAATTTCAGAAAATCTAAGACATTGACTTTCAGACCTGTAGGGACTAATCAACCATACAGGTCTTTTTTTGATCATATTTTCTGGTTCAGAAAGTATAAACCCGCGGATCGGTTTCGTTGTAAAGGCAGGTTTTGCATCCTGAATCTTCGTCCAGCCTGATGAGAAAAAGTGCCTTTGCGCCGATTGCCGCCCTTTTCTGTTTCGTTACCGCTTCCTGTCATCGTCCCTACGCACGATTCCAGCCCATTCCCGTCGAGTCGTTTCGCTCGTCCGGCATCCCCAAACCGGTGATCGCCGAAACCGACTCAGTTGTCGTTCAGGCCATCGAATGGCCCCGAATCGCGACGGTTCCCGAAGAATCCGAAGCTCCGCTGCCGGAATTTCACGCATCATCGGCCGTAGTTCCGCCCATCCGGTCGGTTCAGCACCACGCCCGGCAGGCCACCTCGACGCTGGTCAATCAGGGAATGAGTGCATTCGAAACGAATGCCTTACCGCAACCCCGGCCTAAAACCGGCAAGAAGAAAACGCTGCGGGAAATTCTGGGGCTGAAACCCCGGAAGAAACTCAACTGGTGGCAACGCATCCCGTGGCAACTCAAGGCGTCGATCCCGGTCATTGGGGTCGCCATCGTTTTTGCCGTTCTGAACATCACCATCCTGGCCATCATCTTTGGCGTCCTTGGTGCTTTCCTGCTCATTCGCGGCATGAAAAGATCCTTCAAAGTCCGCCGACCGTGGTTTTGAATTGGTTTAAACCGTCAATCCACTTGCGTCGGCAGCCGCTCACGCTCGCCATTTTTGCGGTGGAGACGGTACATAACCGATAGCACCACGTTATTTTTGTCGCCAATGTTGACCGGAGCCTGGTCGTATTGATTGACCCAACCGGCCTGAACGATCCAGTTGCGGTCGATCTGGTAACCCAGGCCGGCATAAACCCGGTTTCGTTCGAGGTGGGGTGCCTTGAAGTTCAGGAACAGTTCATCGTAAATCGATACAAACACGGTTTTGGGTTGGATGGTCATGGCGTTTAGCGGAATCATGAGGTTCATCCGGTAACGAACCCGGTTGCGGAACCGGCCCTGAATCGCCACGTTTTCCGGTGTCGATTCGCCAAACCACCGCTGCTCGACCCGGTAACGATGCTCGAACTTCAACCGCTCCACATTCTGGCTCATCGTAATCTGTTCCCACAGGCGGGTTTCAAGCACCTGCGGGCCGTCGGCCAGATCCCGGAAATTGTAGGTATGATACCGGCCTGTTGCCACCATCGCCGAAAAAGCCGGACCTAAATCGTAGCTGATTCCTCCTTTCACTTCGTAGTAATTGACCTGATCGAACAGGGTATTCGACCGCACCTGGCCTTCGACAAAACCGCCCCAGCCCCGTTCGCGGGCGGGCAGTTGAACCGTGCCGATAAACCAGGTGCCCAACGGTTGCGGTTTCGGCTGTGCCTGGGCGACATATGGAAGGAGAAATAAGCACAATCCCGCCAATCGCCGGGCCATTTTCAGAAAACCGTGACCGGGCAAACCGTCGGATAAGGGCACAAATTTATTCACCGCGGTTGGCGGGCCAGAATACGTAGAGCTCATTGAAGGTGACTTGGTGTCGTAATTTCCAGCAAAAATACGAAACCCGTTACCCGAAAAAAACATCGGCGACCGAATGGTCAGTTAATAAAGCGAAAGGTGAACGGATACTTGTAATATTCGCCATTATTGGCTTTCACCCCGGCAATCACGGAGAAAACGAGACTCAGGATGCCCAGCACAATCAGAATGGGAAAACCAATGACGACAATGATCAGCAGCAGGGCAATGCAAAATGCAATCGTCATCGTAATCTGAAAATTCACGGCTTCTTTGCCGTGATAATCGACGAACGCCGATTTGTCTTTCTGAATCTGCCAAACCACCACGGGGCCGATGACGTTGCCAAAGGGGATGATAAAACCGGCTAAAGCACTGAGGTGGGCCAGCATTCCCCACAGGCGCTCGTCGGAAGGGCTGAGGGGTGTCACCGATGACGGAGGCAGCGGGTTGTTGTAGGGTTGGTTTTCCATGATCGTAAGTGATTTAACAACAACCAAGTACGAGGAAAGAAATGATTTTTGCAATCTTTGTTTAAAAATCCCTTTGTCAGGTCCGTCTACCGAAATGGAAACTTTACTGAGCGTTATCCGGCAACTGCAAGCCATCTCCGAACCCCTGGAAAACGCTTTGCGACAAACGCTTCGTCGGCACGAACTGCCCCGGCGTCACTGGCTGCTGCAACCCGGACAGGTGAGCGAGCGGATTTTCTTCATCGAAAAAGGGGTCGCCCGCGGCTATTACCTGAAAGAAGACCGGGAAGTAACCTCCTGGTTTATGAAGGAATCGGATTTCATTATCTCAATCGTTAGCTTTTATTCCCGACAACCCGCTCAGGAATACATTGAATTACTGGAAGACAGCGTGTTATGGTCCATAACGTACGACCAGCTCCAGCGGTTTTACGACGCCTTTCCCGAATTTAACAAAGTGGGACGCTTGCTGACCGAACGGTATTATTTGCTGAGCGAACGACGGGCGCAGAACCTCCGGATGCAGTCGGCTCGGGAACGATATACGCAGTTGCTGGCTGATTTTCCGGATAGTTGCAGGCGGCTTCCGCTAAAATACATTGCTTCCCACCTGGGCTTGTCACCAGAAACCGTAAGCCGGTTACGGGCCAATATAGTCTGAATGAGTTGAACCGAACTTGATATTTGTCAATTTTTCACGGACTGGCAGTAGGTTACTTTGGCTGTTCACCAAATCCCGCTACGGCCATGCTACCGGTTATTTTTGTCACCTTCGCTTTCTGCTTTCTGCTCGAACGGTTTTTCCCCGGCTGGAAACTACCGCCGGTTCCGACCTGGACCATCCGCGTTTTGGCGGTTAATTTCATTCAGTTGCTGGTGGTTCTGCTGGCGGGTTTTACGTGGGAACAGTGGTTGTCGAGCCATTCGCTGTTTGCGTTGTCAAGGCATGTCAATCCGGTTTGGGGTGGCATCATCGCCTATTTCATCGCTACCTTTGTGTTTTACTGGTGGCACCGCTGGCGGCACACAATCGATTTTCTCTGGACGCACTTCCACCAGATTCACCACAGTCCGCAACGGATCGAAGTCATCACCTCTTTTTACAAACACCCGCTGGAAATGACGGTGAACTCGGTGATTGGCAGTTTGCTGGTGTATACGTTGCTGGGCCTGAGTCCCGAAGCTGGTGCAATTTACACGCTTTGCACCGCCCTGGGTGAGTTTTTTTACCACACCAACGTAAAGACACCCCGCTGGATCGGTTATATTTTTCAGCGCCCCGAAATGCACAGGATTCACCACGAGTACAACAAACACACCAACAATTATGGCGATATTGTCTGGTGGGACATGCTGTTTGGAACCTATCAGAATCCGAAGGAGTTCAACTCAACGTGTGGTTTTGACAACGACAAGGAGCAGCAGTTGAGCGACATGTTGCGCTTTCGGGATGTTCACAAAAATCCAACCCAGAAAACAGAATGAAACCCATTGTTACCCTCGAATACTGCCCAAAATGTGGCTGGCTGATGCGTTCAGCCTGGATGGCGCAGGAAATATTAACCACTTTTACCGAAGATGTTCACGGCGTACTGCTCCACCCGTCGGAAATCAGCGGACGGTTTTCGGTTCAGATTGACGGCAAGAAGATTTTTGACCGGAAGGAAGCGGGACGATTTCCGGAAATCAAGGAGTTAAAGCAAATGATTCGGGATGTGGTCAATCCGGAAAAATCGCTTGGTCATTCGGATAAATTGCCCCCAACCCCCTAAAGGGGGCTTTTGCGGAACCATGTCCACTTATATGGCGGATGAATCCCGTAGGGATGGTTCATCTTGTAACTACGCGATCGGTCATCCATCCCTACGGGATTGTTTGGTTTTCTACGGACACGCTTGCTACAAAATGAATCATCCCGACGGGATTGTTTTTAATTTTTCGGTTACGCCAATTCCACGACCCAGTCGTCCTGCACCACCACCGTTCCCTCTTTCAGGATCACCTGCTTGACGGTTCCGGCTTTGGGTGCGGCCACGATGCTTTCCATTTTCATGGCTTCGATGACGAACAACGGCTGGTTTTTGGCAATGACATCACCCGGTTTGACCAGAATCTTGGTCAGACGGCCTTGTAGCGGAGAACCCACGTCGCCGTCCTTGCTGACTTTGGCATTGGCCTCAAACTCGACTTTCTGCGACCGGTCGCGCACCTGAACCTGGCGGCTTTGGCCGTTGAGTTCAAACGTCACCATCCGGTTACCGTGTTCGTCGGGTTCCGACACATACAGCAGCCGCACGAGAATATTTTTGCCCTCATCGATCTCGATCAGGATTTCCTCGTTTTCCTTCAAACCGTACAAAAACGCCGGGGTTGGAATGATGCTGACATCACCGTGTTGCTGAACGGCCTTGTAGTACTCTTCGTAGACTTTCGGATACATCTGGTACGAGAGGTAATCCAGAAAGCCCTCGTTCATCGGAAATTTCTCTTCAAACTTTTTGAAGTCTTCCTCAAAATTAATCGGGCTCAGTTTTTCATTCGGACGACCGGTCAGCGGTTCTTCGCCTTTCAAAACGATCTCCTGAATTTCCGACGGAAAACCGCCGTAGGGTTGACCCAACTCACCTTTGAAGAAGCCTTTGACCGATTCCGGGAATGAAAGCGATGCGCCTTTCTTCATGACATCCTCCGCCGTCAGGTTGTTGGACGTCATGAACAGCGCCATGTCGCCCACCACTTTCGACGATGGTGTCACCTTGACAATATCCCCGAACATCTTGTTGACAACCACGTAGTTTTTCTTCAACGTTTCGAACTTGTCGCCCAGACCCAGCGCAATCGACTGCGGTTTCAGGTTCGAGTATTGCCCACCCGGTATTTCGTTCTGGTAGACCTCCGCACTGCCGGCCTTCATGCCCGACTCAAACGGATAATACCATTCCCGAACATCTTCCCAGTAGTTGGAATAGGCATTCAGCGAATTCAGGTTAATTTCACTTTCACGCTCGTGTCCCTGCAACATTGCCACCACTGAGTTAAAATTCGGTTGTGACGTCAGCCCCGACAAAGCGCCAAGCGCACAATCCACAATATCGACCCCGGCATCAACGGCTTTCAGATAGGTTGCCGCCTGAATCGACGAGGTGTCGTGCGTGTGCAGGTGAACCGGGATGCTGACGGCTTGCTTCAGTTCCCGCACCAGCACCTCGGCCGCCAGCGGTTTCAGCAAACCGGCCATGTCCTTGATGGCCAGCAAATGCGCCCCTTCGTCCTCCAACTGGCGGGCCATATCGAGGTAATACTGTAAGGTGTATTTCTTCTGATCGGGAGCCAGCATGTCGCCGGTGTAGCAAATCGCGGCTTCGGCCAACGCATCGGTGCGTTCCCGAACAGCTTTGATGCTAACTTTCATAGCTTCGACCCAGTTCAGGGAGTCGAAAATCCGGAAAACGTCGATGCCGGACTCCCACGATTTCTCTACGAATTTCTCAATCAGATTGTCCGGATAAGCGGAATATCCGACGGCATTGGAACCGCGAAACAGCATTTGCAGGAGCATGTTCGGCATGGCCTCGCGGAATTTCTTCAAACGCGTCCACGGATTTTCGTGCAAAAACCGCATGGCTACATCAAATGTTGCGCCCCCCCAGACTTCCATCGAGAACAATTCCGGGTGGTTTTTGGCGAAACCTTCGGCCACATTCAGCAGATCTTTCGTCCGTACCCGCGTTGCGAGCAACGACTGGTGGCCGTCGCGGAAGGTGGTATCGGTATACAAAACCGGTTTCTGATCGCGCACCCACTCCACAAACTTATCGCGTCCCAGTTCCGTCAAACGGTCTTTGTTTCCTTTCGGATAGTCGCCAAACCGGTCGAAAATCGGAATAATCGGCGTCCGGAATTTTTGGGTAGGCCCTTTCGATCCCGGTTTCACTTTCACTTCCGGATTCCCGTTGACGATCACATCTGCCAGGTAATTCAGCGCGCGCGTCGAGCGGTCTTTCGGTTTGCGGAGGTCAAACAGTTCGGGGTGGTTTTCGATGAACGACACCCTGGCATCACCCGCCTGGAAAATCGGGTGATCGATCACGTTCAGCAGGAACGGGATGTTGGTTTTTACTCCGCGAATCCGGAATTCGACCAATGCCCGTTTGAGCCGTTGGGTGGCTCCGCGAAGCGTTCGGCCCCGCGCCGAAACCTTCACGATCATCGAATCGAAATACGGCGAAATTTTCACGCCGGGATACGAACTGCCTTCGTCGAGCCGAATGCCAAAACCGGCCGCGTTGCGGTAGGCGATGATGGTTCCGAAGTCGGGACGAAACCCGTTGGCGGGGTCTTCCGTCGTAATCCGGCACTGGATGGCGTAGCCGTTCAGCGGAATCTCGTCCTGGTGGTTGATGTAAATGCCGTTGTCCGACAATTTATACCCCATCGCAATCAGAATCTGTGTCCGCACCAGATCGATACCGGTCACTTCCTCCGTGATGGTGTGCTCGACCTGAATCCGCGGATTGACTTCGATAAAGTAGATATTTTCCTGTTTATCGACCAGAAATTCCACCGTACCGGCATTGGAATAATTGGCCTGACGCCCGATTTTCAGGGCATATTCATACAGTTTATTTTTCGTTTGCTGTTTCAGTCCAAACGAGGGTGCCACTTCGACAACCTTCTGAAAACGACGTTGTACCGAGCAATCCCGTTCGTAGAGGTGGACAATATTTCCGTGCGTATCGCCCAGCAACTGCACTTCGATGTGCTTGGGATCGATGACGAATTTTTCCAGAAAAATGGTATCATCTCCAAAAGCATTCTTCGCTTCGTTGCGGGCTTCGTTGAAGGACTTCTCAAATTCCCCTTCTTCCCGAACCACGCGCATACCACGTCCTCCCCCACCGGCAACGGCTTTGATCATCACCGGAAAACCGATTCGTTTGGCTTCGGAAATCGCGATGGCGTAGTCTGATATATCGATCCGGCTGTCGGGAATCATCGGCACGTCGGCTTTGGTCGCCAGGTTTTTGGCCCGGACTTTATCGCCCAGCGCTTCCATGGCTTCCGGCGTCGGTCCCACGAAAATGATGCCTTCTTCCCGGCACCGGCGCGCCAGCGTCACGTTCTCCGACAAAAAGCCATAGCCCGGATGAATGGCATCGATTTTTTTGTGTTTCGCCAGCTTGATGATGCCTTCAATGTCCAGATAGGGTTTCAGCGGTTCGTCGTCGCGACCAATCTGGTAGGCTTCATCGGCTTTGTAACGGTGAAGTGAATACCGGTCTTCGTAGGTGTAAACGGCGACGGTAGTGATTCCTAACTCGGTAGCGGCCCGCATGATGCGGATGGCGATTTCGCCCCGGTTGGCGACGAGCAGGCGATTAATCGGGCGAATGTAATCTTTCATGGGTCCCAAAAAATGCAGGATGGGGTTTCGAAACTGGTGAACAATGCAGCAAGTTTAGGGAAAAGTTTGTAAAAATCAGGTTTTACCGAAGGTTCATTGGAAAAGACTGATTTTTCGTAAAATAATACAGCTTTGATTGTAACTACACAGGATTGACTCCTCACCACGCTAAATATTTATGTATCCAGGGACCATTCACTCACTATTTCCGTTTACCGACCGCCGTGGCTTCAAATTTGTCAGGGTTTAGTGATACCATCCTACCCTTACTTTCATGTGGCTTTACATCTCCCTGTTGTCGTCGCACGGCGAGAAGTTCACGGTTAAGCTCTTCTCAACGGAGATCGACCATCAAATGGAACTCGTCAATCAATTGTATACTGCTGGTTTTCAGATAATTTCGGCGTTCCTGATTGATCGGGAAGGAAAACGAACCGATTTGCCGCTGGAAGCGTTCGACGGTGCACCCATAGCCGCGAACCTACAGGAACTGAGACTAACGTATTTGCAGATTTTAAGTACCTAATGTAACCGGGCGAAGGCCGGTCAGCGGTTTGTGCTGAAAAACCGCTGACCGAATTTTGTTACACCTTCACCAATTTCCAGCGTCCCCGCCGGAAAACCAAAACCGCAATCACCGCCAGCAACGATTCACTGAAGGCCACCGACCAGAACACACCTTCCGGTCCCCAGTTAAATGTATTCGCCAGCAGATACGCCAGCGGTATTTCGATCACCCAGAAACAGACCACGTTGATGAGCGTTGGCGTTCGGGTATCCCCGGCTCCGTTCAGTGCCTGGCTGATGACCATGCCGTAGGCGAAAAAAACGTAGCCCAGACAGAAAATCCGCAGGCACTGCACCGCGATCTCCACCACCTTCGGGTCGCGGTTGAACAGGCCGACGATTTCGCTGGCACCCGTGTAGAACAATATACCGACCCCGAGCAGAAACAGCATGTTACAGAAAGCCGCCCGCCAGGCCGAGGTTTCGGCCCGCTCGGGTTGTCCCGCGCCGAGGTTCTGACCAACGAGCGTTGCGGCTGCGTTCGCCATGCCCCACGACGGCATGATCGTAAAAATCATGATCCGAATGGCAATCGTATAGCCCGCAACGACATCGCTGCCGAAGGTCGAGAGGATCCGCGTCAGAAAAACCCAACTCGCCGAACCCACCAGAAACTGCGCCGTTCCGCCGGCAGCGATGCCCAGCAGGTTGCGGATGATGCCGGTATGCGGGCGAAAATCAGTGGCAGCGACTTGAACGATGCGGCCGTTTCGCATCAGACTATATAATTGGTAAACCGCCCCCGCCGAGCGGCCAATCGTGGTGGCAATGGCGGAACCGACCACGCCCATCTCGGGAATTGGCCCCCAGCCAAAGATGAAAATGGGACACAGCGCAATGTTGAGTCCGTTGGCAATCCAGAGCGACCGCATGGCCGTGGAAGCTTCCCCCGCGCCCCGCAAACACCCGCTCAGGGTATACAGCAGAATAATGGCGGGTGAACTCGCGAAAATCATCCGTGTAAAACCGGAGCCGTTGGCAATGAGCTGCTCATTCCCGCCCATCAGCCGCAGAATGTCTTGCGAAAAAACCGCCCCCGGAATTCCGATGACCAGGGCAATTCCAATGGAAACCAGAATCACCTGCGCCACTGACTTGCCGGCTTCGCGCGCATTGCCTTCGCCGACGCGCCGGGACACCAGGGCCGTAGCGGCCGTACTCAAGCCAATGGCGATGGAATAGACAATGGTCAGAACCGACTCGGTCAGGCCGACGGTGGCGACGGCTTCCGTACTGATTTTGGCGACAAAAAAGACGTCTACGACCGCAAAAAGGGACTCCATCACCATCTCCAGGACCATCGGAACCGACAGCATGAAAATGGCCCGGTTGATGCTACCGGAGGTATAGTGATTTTCTGTACCGCGCAAAGCGGCTAGTAACAGGCGAAAAAATTTCGTCATGGCATGAAAATGGGAAACAGGCGACAGAATCGCCGGGTAATACACAGCTTGAATAAGGAAATGTCAGATCGTCGGTCAGTCAGACAGGACGATTGAAGGAGACGTGGAGGGGACCCTTAGCGGGTGAGGGTGTTCATGGGCTTTTCGCTTTGAGACTGCAAATGTACTGAAAGATTTTAGCCAAAAAAGAAAGTTTAAGGAAAACGTATTATTATTTTGAGAATAAAAGCGTAACTTTGTACCGCTTAAAGGTAGTACGCCCATGAACATCTTTGCCGATTTCGGCCCCTTCCGCTTCCGCTAAAAACCGTTTGTGTATTCCACGGTTATATTCTTTATTCTCACGTAATTTAAGGTTATTGGACCCGGGATCGGCGATTCGTGCGTCGAATCGGTGCTGTGATCCGTTCAGTACCTTCCTAACTAGTTTCCTCTATGATTGAAAATCACAAACAGCCCGAAACTGCGGTGCTGGTGGCCCTGGTAACGCAGAAGCAGTCGGCCGAAAAAACCCAGGAATACCTGGACGAACTGGCCTTTCTGGCCCAGACGCTGGGCGTCATTACCGTCAAGTCGTTTATCCAGAAACTCGACCAGCCCGACACCCGAACGTATGTAGGGAAAGGGAAACTGGAAGAGATCCGTACATTCGTGATTGATAACCCGGTCGATATGGTCATTTTTGATGACGATTTGAAGCCCTCGCAGGTTCGAAACCTGGAAGCGGCTTTCACCGACGTCAAAGTGCTGGACCGGAGCTTGTTGATTCTGGACATCTTCGCGATGCGGGCGCAAACCGCCCAGTCGAAATTGCAGGTTGAACTCGCTCAGTATCAATACATGTACCCTCGTCTGACCCGGATGTGGACCCACTTAAGCCGGATGAAAGCCGGGGTGGGAACCCGGGGTCCGGGTGAAAAGGAACTCGAAACCGACCGCCGGATTGTGCAGGATCGGATCGCGTTTCTGAAGGAAAAACTGGAAAAAATTGATAAACAGAGCTACACCCGGCGCAAGGAACGGGACCGGCTGGTGCGGGTTTCGCTGGTGGGCTACACCAACGTGGGCAAGTCAACGCTGATGCGGACGCTCGCCAAAGTGGAGGTGTTTGCCGAAAACAAGCTGTTCGCCACGGTCGACTCCACGGTTCGCAAAGTGGTGCTGGGCAACATCCCGTTTCTGCTGACCGACACCGTCGGTTTCATCCGCAAATTGCCCACGACGCTGGTCGAAGCCTTCAAATCGACGCTCGATGAGGTGCGCGAAGCCGATATTCTGTTGCATGTCGTGGATGTTTCCCATCCGTCGTTCGAAGAACACATTGGGATCGTCAACGATATTCTGACGGAAATCGGGGTTGGCGGCCCGGCGGGTGAAAAACCAACGGTACTGGTTTTCAACAAAATAGACCAGTTTGAGCCGCGCGACGAGTGGATGCACCAGGAGGACGATTTTGACGACGATCTGCCGGTGGCGATTCGGAAGCAAACCGCCCTCGATTATTTAAAAAAGACGTATTTAACGCAAAAAGCGGAGCATGTCGTTTTCATCTCGGCAGAGACCCGCGAGAACATCGAAGAGCTGCGTAACCTGCTGTATGCCATGGTGAAAGAGAAGCATTACGCCATCTACCCCAACTGGCTGGAGGTGCCGCTGGGCAACTGGGCCGAGGAGGCCGATGATACCGGCAATTTTGGTAAATAACAGATTTCTAAGCATTTTTGCGTATAATACTAGTATTCAAACCTGAAAGGTCCGAAAGACCTTCCAGGTTTTTTCTGGTCTCATAGTTCAACGGATAGAATAGAAGTTTCCTAAACTTTAGATCTGGGTTCGATTCCCGGTGGGACCACTTTTGAAGAAGGCAAGTATTTGACTATAAAACAGTTAACTACTTGCCTTCTTTCATGTTGACGACATTGTTGACTAGTTTAGGCTATGGCAAAGAGGGAAAGTAGTGATGGAAAATCTTTAGAGAGACTCGTCAAAGTGCTTCATGAAGCATTAAAAGACGTTCCCAATACTCAGATACTTCATAATAAAAGACTTCCATACAAAGGAAGTAAAAGGAAAGGCCAGGTTGATGTTATCATTAAAACTAAAGCGAATGGGGAAGATTTTGTGATTGCAATTGAGTGTAAAGACTTTGGAAAGCCTGTTTCAGGCGAAAAGGTTGATGCATTCGCTAAAAAATGCGAGCGTCTTGAGGGTATTGATAGGGTAATCGTTGTTTCAGTGAGTGGTTTTCAGCCTGCAGCGGAAGAGTCGGCCAAATATAGTGGGGTGCGACTATACAATATTAAAGAAGTGTCCGCTGAAGCCCTTTTAAATTGGATTGAGCCCGATTCACTACGCCAGATTACTCACGAATTAGTGGAAATAAAAGATTTTGCAATTGTTTTTGGTAGCGATCCTCAAATGGCAGTTAAAAGAGGTGTACTACCGGAAGATTTAAAAACACTAGAATTAGATGGAAAGCCCTATTCGGCACTTGAATTAATTCTACTCATTGAATTTAATAATCTCGACAATTCACGGTTCAAGATGATGGATGAGATATTAAAGCTTGAAGATGCTTATTTAAATACATCGAATTTTGAATTTATTGCAAAGATTACTACAAAGCCCCCAATTTGGCAACCGGTTTATATTACTCATAATGGTACAAAATTTCCGGTTCAAGAAATCATCTATGTGCCAAAGTATTTATTAACTGTCCAAAAGCCTCAATTGATCAAAAGTAGACGATATTTTGATTTTCTCAACAATTCTATAAAGGCGGATTTTTTTGAAGCTAATATGGAAAGTACAAACTTGCTTATGATTCAACCTAATGGGAACGAAGCTCCAACTGGTTATGTATCCGGACCTGACGGTAAGTGGGTTCAATTAAGGGAAGACAAGCGAAACCCTTCTATATTCACTGACAATCCAATTGACTAAGACAATAACCTATTGTCTATTAGATAGTTAAAAATCTATTTCCCCTGATTTTCCCTTGCTTAGCTTCGAGTTTCTTACACTTTTTGCAATTAAATCAAGTGACATAAGTGAAGTATAAGCTATAAATAATTGATAATGAATCCATTTACTCTTATTGCAACTAGGAACGGAGTTAGTATGACTCTTGATGGGGTATGGTTTGTAACTCCAGCTAAAGATGTCGATCAGAAATTTGATCGGATTACGTTTTGGGTCCGGTCATCTGGAGGAGAATTTGAGTTAACATTGGCAAAGATTACGGATTCAGTCTGGAAAGTTGAGACGATGATTCACCATAGCTATTCTTTGCTAAGAATAGGCTTTCCAGAAGCCACTTTAAAATTTGCCCACACGAACTTTAAAAAAACGGTTGAGTCTGGATCAAACAAACCAGAGCACCAGGTATTCCCCCCAGAAAGGGTAGAAGATAGAAACCAACTAGCTACAAGAGTTTGGGACAGAATGGTTGCCACAGGAGATGCAGTTTACGACAATGAACGAAACATTTATACTGTCATATAGCCATTAAGAGTAGTCAACAATATCGTCAACATACAAAAAGGTAAGTAGTTAACTATCTTATAGTCAATTACTTACCTTTTTATTTTGTAATTCCACCGGGAATCGAATCTACTGTAAAAAGTAATCGCAAAAAATCAAAACCCCTCACTCCTTACCCGCACTCGCTTCCTCGAAAAGCCGCATCGCCATCAGCCCGTTTCCAACGGCACCACCGGCTCGGATCGCGGCTGCGATGAAAACGGTTTCGGCAATTTCTTCGCGCGTGGCACCGGCCTCAACGGCATTTTGAATGTGGGATTCAATGCAGTACGCACACTGGGTGGTCAGGGCAACGGCCACCGACATCAGTTCCCGGTACTTGACAGGAATGACGCCATCGCTGCGTTCAGCCGTGTATTTCAGATTCAGGAAGGCGGCAGACTCTTTGGGAGCAGACGAAAGGAGACTGTTCGTATAGGCACGGTCTTTCGGGGTTTGGTATTCAGCCATAGGAGTTTAGGGGAACGGGGCAAAAGCGAAAGTGTAAAGAATTATCAGACGTAAGTCCTATCTTGATTTTGCAAAGCCAAAAAAAAGATAGGTGGCCATTGCGGGCCACCTATCTTGTCTTCACTTCAAAAATTGATTAATTCTGCACCGCCAACGGGTTGTACAAAATTTCATCTTCGGGAATCTGAAGGGTCATATTGGCTACCGGTAAACTGGATTTGGTAACATGGTTAGCAGAGCTGGCTCGGTCTACAGGGATATTCCAGCGCTTGTTGTTGTAGAACTCGCGGCCGCCTTCACCCCATAGTTCGATGCGGGTTTGTAGCTGCACCATTTGTAACGTGGTGAGCCCCTGCATTGCAGGATAAGTAGCCGTCGTTAGCGGTGTCATTCCTGTTTTGGTACGGGCAGCCAACAGCCTGTCAAGCGTTGCTTTGGCAGCCGCTTCTGTGGCTGGCGACATCGCTTCCGCTTCCGCTTTCATCAGCAGTACTTCCGAAGAACGCATGTAATACGCCGTTGAAGCGCCCACATCAATTTTGTTGTTGCTGTTCAATCCGTGGGTAGCTGCGAATTTCAGGTTCGTGTAAGAAGGGATAAAGGCAACCGTGTTGTTTGGCGGATAGGTGTAGTTGCCAATTGGTTCCAGCGAAAAGGCATCTTTACGGAAATCATTGGGTGCTATTTTTTCATACAGTCGGTTATCAATCCGCTTGTAAGCTCTTTCCAGCCCTCCGTTCCCTCTGCCGAAGGGATTCATGTAAGCGAGAAAGTAAGGGTTAGCAGCACCAAGCGGGAAACCCAAAATGACCTCCGGATTTTGCGCATTATTGAGAAAGCCATTGGATTCCGGTCTTATTTCGGGCGCTGCTGCGGTGCCGATGTTCTTACCTCCGTACTGTGCCTGGCTTAGCAGCGTTGGATACTTTGCCAGAATCTCATTGCACGCACTGATCGCAGTAGCCCAGTCCCCAGTCCATATCGATACACGTGCCAGCAGGAAATTGGCCACAGCCAGATCGATATCAGTGATATCAGCCGTATAGCCAATGCCAGCCTCTTTGAACAAGGCAATGGCACGGTTCAGGTCGTTTTTGATAAAGGCATACGTTTCTACAGCCGATGAACGGGGTTTGCTTTCCTGCGTGGGTTGAAACCGGTCATACAACGGAAGGCCAAGTTTACCATTTCCGCCCTGCAGGAAGGCGTTCTGATAATTTTCCATGAGGTAGTTGTATCCATAGGCTCTGGCAAACAACCCTCTGGCTTTACATTCCTTCAGAAAGTTGTTGCTGGCCACGGTTTCATCCGGTAGATAATTGAGCATCTGGTTAGCAGTCGTAATACAAAACCAGCCATACTTCCAGTAAGCAAAATTCTTTGCGTTGGCAGATCCAATGAAATCACCGAGCTGATATTCGATTGAACCGGAGAGTACGTTCAGCCCTTCCTGATCTCCCAGAATGATATCATTTCCTTCAATAGAGCGATTGACATCCAGTCCCTGATTGGAATAATACATGTCCGCAACGCCCGCACCTGTGGCACCCGCGTTGTTGAACAGCAGGGGCATGGCGTTGGCCATTCCACCCATGACGATCCGGATCTTGGCCTCGTCACCCGACGCCAGAAGTTCGGCTATTTGCTTGTCGGTAATGCTGTGTGGTGGCTCCACTTCCAGCTTATCGGCACATCCAGAAAATAGCAGCACACCTGAAACTGCCAAACCCGTTATATATTTAGTTAGAATTCTCATCAGTCGACAATTAAAAGTTTAAATTAATACCCACCGAAAAGGTGCTCATCGGCAGATAAACGGCTGCCCCTACTTCCATTCCACCAACCAGCGACATGCGCGGATCGATACCTGAGTGAGCCGTCAACATGGCCAGGTTGTCGCCGGATGCATACACCCGTATACTTTTTGTTTTCAACTTGTCCAAGATGGGGCCACTAAGCGTATAACCCAGGGCGAGGTTTTTGATATTCAGATAAGAAGCGCTGAATAGAGCCATATCGGTGTACTGCCATGCCCCAAATGTAGACCCGCCCGTATAGAACGTATCCCCATAAAATGCCATCGGGAATTTGGCGTCTCTGTTCTCAGGAGTCCAGGTATTTCCCAATACTTCTTTCGATAATGCGTTCCCGATGTTCCCCGATCTGTACAGGTGGTTGGCATATTCCACACTCAGGAATTTTCCCCCCAACTGGTAGGCCAGGATCGCGGTGAAGTCGAAACTTTTATATTGAAAGCGTGTAGAAAAACCACCAATAAGTTTTGGAATTGCACTACCCATTTCATACCGGTTGGCCAAAGTATAGTTGGTGGTTGCTACGGTCGATCCTATGGTGTTTCCAGTAAAACGCCCTGCATCAAGGTCAGCCTGCGTAACAGTATGTCCAAACTGTGGTAGACCCGTGGTTTGATCTACGCCCATATATTTGTAAAGATACAGATTGTAGTAATCCTTGTTTTCACCACGCAGGTACATGATCTGGCCGGCGTTGTTAGCACCGCCATTTGCAATTCCCCATCCATCGATGGAGCCTGTAAAGTTTCCGCCCAGTGATGGCGAACCGACACTTTTGGGAAATTTAGTCAGAATGGTGCGGTAGTGGGTACCGTTCAATCCGATGCTCCAGTTGACATTTTTGTTTTGAATGAGTTTGATGTCCAGGGCAACTTCCACACCGCGGTTGACAATTTCAGCGCTATTCAGGGTGAGTGAAGCTTGTCCCATTGAAGAGGCAATAGGCTGTGCAAACACGGAGTTTACGGTTTTCTTGTTGTATACATCGATGGTGCCACTCAATCTCCTGTTTAAAAGGGTGAAATCGATACCGGCATCAAAGGTATGCGTGTTTTCCCAGGTTAATTTATCATTTACGGCAGCACCTTGCTGAAGTGTGTACGTTGCAGGAATACCTGCTCCAGCCGTTGAGCTTGTGTAAACCGCACCGTAGCTCCAGGTCTGATAACCCGAATAGTTGCTGATACCGCTCTGGTTACCGATAACCCCATAGCTGGCCCGTAGTTTCAATTCGTTGATGACGGTACTGAATCTCTGCAAGAATTTTTCCTGAGAAATACGCCATCCACCACCAACAGACCAGAATGTTCCCCAGCGATTCTCTTTGAATCGGAATTTAGACGAACCGTCTCTGCGCAGCGAGCCTTCCACAAAATACTTGTCGTCATAGTTGTACACCGCCCGTCCAAAATAGCTATCCATGGCCGTGATGTCTCCACCATAACCCGGATTACCGAACGGTGCGCCCGCGGTATTGTACCGGCTGGTGAAGTTACCTGCGCCGGTAAACCCATTGATCAGAGAATATGCAGAGGCAAAGTTCACCAGATCACTTTTAAATTGGTAGAATTCATGGGCAGCCAGTGCCGTAACGGAGTGGCGACCAAAATCTTGACCCCAGTTAAGCAACTGTTGCGTGTTGAAAACGCCGGTGTTCGTATAATACTTTCCAATCGCACCGATACCCACTACAGCTCCCGTCTCAGGCGTACCGTAACGCGTCCGCACTTCCGTAAAGCGGTCATACGAAATGTTGTTTGTAAAGCTGAAATTCTTGAGGAAATTCACCGTGAAATACCCTTTAAGGTTCAAGTCATGCGATTCCCTGCGATCGTTGTCTTTATCCAACAGGGCGATCAGGTTGGTTGCATAAAGCGGCTGGCTGGTGGTTCCGTTCGGAAAATTGGGCTGTACACCTAGCGGTGAATAGCTGTCGTTGGCGTTATCCGACACCATGTCGGTACCGTCCGGATTTTTACGGATATTTCCCTGAAGGTCTCTGGCAAACAGCGGTACGAGTTGATTCTGCCCATTCACCCACCTGAACGCGTTTTGCTGCACGGTTCCGGGGTTACGTCCGAAACGGGTAGCCGGCGATTGGGTATTCCGCATACTGTAACCCAGATTTGTTCCTACTTTCAGCCAGCTAGTGAGTTGTGCATTCACATTTGTACGGGCGTTGTAACGCTTGAATGCCGACCCTCTGTTATAAGAAGGATCTTCCAGCATGCCCACCGAAACAAAGTAATCCATTTTATCGGAGCCACCGCTTGCCGATATAGTATGCTCCTGACGGAACATTTTTTCGAAAAAGTAATCCTTGTACGATCCGGCTTCCCAAAGTTGTCTTGCATTCGGATTCAACTTGCCCGTAGCAGGGTCAATCAGGTACGCACCCGACATGGTCGCACTGGCATTGGCTCCGCTACCGGTGGTGGTATACACAGCGCCCGGCACGTCATAGGCCATGTAGTTCCCCAATAGGTTCATGGCAAAGTTTGTTTTTGATCCCGTGTAATCGAATAAATGGGAACTGGCAAACAAACCGGCCGCTTCATGAGACATGTTTGGATTGGCCACATTCGTCGTGAATTTACCGTCGGTAGATGATCCGCCGTTTACACCGTAGCGTGCGGAGTTATAGATGGCCAGCCAGGCATGTTCATAAATGTCTTTGGCATCATCAATGAGATCAAACCGCAATCCACCCAGATAATTGAATCCAGCCCGAGTTTCTACCGAAATATTCGGTTTGCCTTTTGTTCCTCTTTTAGTAGTCACAAGCACAACCCCATTTGCTCCACGTGAACCGTAAACGGCAGTGGAAGCGGCATCTTTCAGCACGCTGATGCTTTCAATGTCCTTGGGATTGATGGAAGACAGTGCATTGGGGTATTCAGTGGGCACCCCATCGATCACGATCAGGGCATTGGAGCTGTTCTGGCTGGTAGAGCCCGCTCCGCGTAAACGAATACCCATGTCCAGACCGGGCTGGCCATCAATGGCAGCGACCTGAATCCCGGGTACCACACCTTCAAGGGCTCTGGTAACCGTGGAGTTTGCCTGTACAGAAATGATCTTAGAATCAACCTGTGATACCGAACCAGTAAGCGTGCTTTTCTTTGCGGTACCGTACCCGATAACGACTACTTCGTTAAGCTGATTGTCTGCTACAGCCAAATTAATGTTGATAACTTTCCGGTTGCCCACAACGGTTTCCTGGGTGGTGTATCCGATAAAGGAGAATACCAGGGTGGAATTTGCATTAGGAACATTTGGGATGGTAAAAATTCCATCGGAATTGGTGACAGTGCCGGTCGTTGTCTCTTTAACGATCACACTCACCCCGGGCAATGTGGCCCCTGAGGCATCGGTTACCTTTCCGGAAACCTGCACCTGTGCATAAAGGCCCAGGCTAAAGAGCAGGTTGCACAGAAGGAATAAGGATCCTTTTCTTTTGATGGTAATAATTTTGGGCATAGGTGATTAAGAATAAAGGTGAGTAATAAAATGGTAAAATAATTGGTAGTAAGAAAAATGGTATTCACATGTTGCAAAGCAGGCGAGGAGAAACTTCTCCCTACCTAAAGTATTCAAAGATTGATTATTTTTCTGCCAGATCAAGATAAAACCAGGTTTTCTGAGCAGCTTTTCCGTTGGATGGCCGATAGTCTGGTAGAATTGATCTTGAGTTATCTAAAGCGTAGCTTGAAGAACCAACGGGGCCGCCCGAGCGGTCTTTACTAATTTAGCTCAACTGCGGGTAGCGATTCAGTAACAAATTAAGTTACGGAAGCAAGATAAAATGTTGGTTAAAAGCTTCATCCGAAAGGATAAAGTAGCCTTAATTACAGCTTAATTCTCTCTTCTATCAGGAGGAATTTCCGTTTTTTATGTATTACTAAAGATGTTTATAATTTCGAGTTCCAATTTTCAAATATCAAATCTTGCCCGTCGTCTACAGTTTCATATTTCTTCGTATAACCAGAAAAGTATTTATCAAACTGTTCTTTGATAGCATCGACTTCAGGTTGGGAAGCCCTATCAATAATCATCCCATCATTTAAATTAAAAGGAAGAAAAGCATCACCTTCACTTCCATGAACATTAGAATATGCTTAAGTAAATTTTGATTTATTTTAAATGCAGGTTCCAACTTTTGATCATAAATTAGGGTCTTCAATTCATTCAATTATTAGCCATCTATTTACTAAATTTATTCCCTATGAAATTTCCATTTACCCCGGAAAAATCATTCAAACCTACGAAAATGAAGGCTTAATAGCTCCACATACATCCACGATTGACCTGAACGAATACGGTCTTGTTCCGGAAAACGATGTAACGTATAACCAAGACGGGTATGTAATCGAGCGTCGCTTTAAATACGGTAACAACGATGGCTACACAAAATACACGATTTTGGATGGAAATGTGGTCAAGACGGAAACGAAGGACGATACTGGTGAATACATCACTACGAATGAATTTGATTTGACAAAACTCAGCGTTCCTAATCCGCTTTCATTCAAAGGAAAAAAGGATCGGAACTTATTGCTAAAGTCAACGGTGAACTATACCAAACTAGAGCCTCAAAGTTCAGACTTTAGACCACTCTCGAAAGAATACAGCTACGTATTTGATCAAGCAGGTAAAGTGACCCTGCAACTTACGATCACGACCCTTGCAAACGGAAAAATTCAGCTAGATGGACAGGTTTACAAGTACAAGTGAGCGATAAAATAGTTCATTTTCTTCTGTCCAGATCCTTTTACAAGTTTCGTAAAAGGATCTGGACTTTTTTGTAAGCTTCCCTCTAATTAAGACATTGTAGGATTAAACTCGGAACTTCACCGCTTGGCGGCACTGACTTCTTCAAAAAGCCGCATCGCCATGAGCCCGTTTCCAACCGCACCACCGGCACGAATCGCGGCTGCCATGAACACGGTTTCGAGACTGTGGCCTTTTTTTCACGGTTGCGTTCGGCCGGCGTGTGCAGGTAAACATCGGTATGTGCAGACCAAACAGTAGTTGTTACCGAATCTGGTTTGGCATCCAACTTTACGGATTGTGTATAGGCGTAATCCAGCACTTTAAGTCCAGGTATCAGCAAAATGAGTAACATGAGCATTTTCATACTCATAAGACGAAACATCCCTCAGGAAGTCACACCAACCGGCTGGTTTTCATTCGGGTAGCTCAGTGCATGCGCTCACTCCGCCAGCGGGGCGGTCCGAATCGTGTCCCGAAACCGCTCAATCCGGCCCAGATCAATCTGGTTCAGTCCCCATTTTGCCAGGACGTCGGGTTTGCCTTTCAGCTCGTTCACCAGCCGGGTTAGCGTCGTCTGAATAACCTCTATTTCTTTGGGAGTCGTTTCAATCGTTACTTTCATCGTTTCGTTGATTAGTCGATCAAAAATGGTCAAAAATATTGTCAGTATACGCAGAATACCGCCCGGAATTTTCCATTTTGGCAGATTAATTCCGAACGTTAGTTTACGGTATGGTTCCCACGATCGGCGGGTCAGTATGAAATCCGGCACCTTGCCTTTTGTAGACGTCCCGTTGGAAGATGCGGGCAAAATTGCCCCTGTTCCTAAATCCTAAAACCCGTCACCGTGAAAAAACGAACCTTTCTCAAACTGTCGTCGTCTCTCCTGGCGACACCCTCACTTTCAACCCTGGCAAACTGGATGGCGGATGAAAAACTTAAGAACTGGGCGGGCAATTTGCACTACAGCACCACCCGGCTCGATCAGGCCAAATCGCTGCAACAGGTGCAGAAACTGGTCAAAGGCTACGAAAAAATGAAGGTACTGGGCACGCGCCACTGCTTCAACGGCATTGCTGACAGCACCACCCAATTCGTCTCGTTGGTGGAAATGAGCCAGGTGCTTTCTCTCGATGCAAAAGCCAAAACCGTCACCGTCGATGCCAATATGAAATACGGCGATCTGGCTACCTACCTGGATGCCAAAGGTTTTGCCCTACACAACCTGGCTTCGCTGCCGCATATCTCCATTGCCGGAGCTTGCGCAACGGCCACGCACGGTTCGGGCATAAAGAACGGCAATTTGTCGACGGCGGTGGCGGCCATGGAACTGGTTCTGGCAAATGGCGAGGTTCGAACGTTGTCTCGGGCGAAAGACGGCGAAGCATTTCGGGCGGCCGTAGTCCACCTGGGCGGTTTGGGAGTCGTCACCAAAATCACGCTTGATATTCAGCCGACGTTCCAGATGCGGCAATATGTCTACGAAAATATGCCAATGACGCAGTTAAAAGAGCATTTTGACGCCATCGAAGCGAGTGCCTACAGTGTGAGTCTGTTTACGGACTGGCAAAAAAACCGGGTGAATGAAGTCTGGCTGAAAGAACGCGTCGAAAAAGGAAAACCGGCAGCCGCCAAACCGGAGTTTTACGGAGCCAAACTGGCGACGAAAAACCTCCACCCCATCGCCGAACTGTCTGCCGTCAACTGCACCGCGCAGATGGGCGTGGCCGGTCCCTGGTACGAGCGAATGCCTCACTTCCGAATGGGATTCACCCCCAGTAGCGGCAAGGAACTGCAATCGGAATATTTTGTTCCCGCCCGGAATGCCGTCGAAGCCATTCTGGCAGTCGAGCGGCTGCGTGACCACATCAGCCCGCACCTGATGATTTCGGAAATCCGCACCATCGACGCGGATTCGTTCTGGATGAGTCCGTGTTACAAACAGGCTTCCGTAGCCATTCACTTTACCTGGAAACAGGATTGGGCGTCGGTCAAAAAGGTGTTGCCGATGATCGAAAAAGAACTGGCGCCTTTCAAGGCCCGGCCCCATTGGGGAAAGCTCTTCACCCTCGCTCCTGCCACCCTGCAAGCCCGGTATGAAAAGCTCCCCGAATTTAAAAAACTCATGGCCGACTACGACCCGAAAGGCAAGTTCAGAAACGCGTTTCTGGATATGAATTTATTCGGGAAATAAGGTCAAGCTGCCGCCGGGTCGTTCACGGTCCACTTCCGGGAAACCGCCCAGAGGCCGAGGAAGGTAATTAAGCCGTTGAGAACCAGCCGCTCGAAGCCGAATTTATAGCCATTGAACCACTCGACCGAATGGTTGTTGATGAACAACGTCAACAACGGGGACGCGATACAGATCAGCGGCACCAGGCCATCGCGGACGGGGCGGTTTGTGAATAATCCGAAGGCATACAGACCCAGCAAAGGGCCGTAGGTATAGCCTGCCAGATCGAAAACCGCCGTCACCACATCCTGGCTGTTCAGGCGGTTGAAGATGATGATGACCACAAAAAACAGCACCGAAAAACCGATGTGAACCCAGTGTTTGATGCGCGCCCGCTCGGTTTCCGGACGGCCTTCCACGTTCATGAAGTCGATGCAAAACGATGTGGTCAGGGCGGTCAGGGCGGAGTCGGAACTGGCGTAGGTGGCGGCTGTAATGCCCAGCAGAAACGTAATGCCGACCACCATTCCAAAATGATTGAGGGCCAGCATCGGGTAGAGATCATCGGTTTTGGCCGGAATCGCAATACCTTTGGTCGTGGCGTAAATGTACAGCAATGCGCCCAGCGACAGGAATAGAAACACGACAACAGAGAACGTTCCCGTAAACCAGTACATATTTTTCTGAGCCTCGCCGATGTTCTTGCAGGTCAGGTTTTTCTGCATCAGGTCCTGGTCCAGCCCGGTCATGACAATGGCAATAAAAATACCGGAAATGAACTGTTTGAAGAAGTTTTTCGGATCGTTGGCGTCCCAGAAAAAGATTTGGGAATAATCACTTTTCGTAATCGTCGACACCATCTCGCCAAAGCCCATTCCCAGGTCACTCGAAATCAGGATGATGGTCAGAATAACCGCCGTGACCAGAAACGTGGTCTGGAGCGTGTCCGTGACAATGATGGTTTTCACGCCCCCTTTGAACGTATACAGCCAGATCAACAGAATGGTGATGGCGACTGACACCTCGAACGGAATGCCAAAGCTGTTGAAGATGGCAATCTGCAACACACCGGCGGCAATGTAGAGTCGAATGGCGGATCCGACCGTCCGGGCCAGCAGAAAGAAACCCGCCCCGGTTTTGTACGACCAGAAACCAAACCGCTTTTCCAGGTACCCGTAAATCGAAATCAGGTTCATCCGGTAATACAACGGCATCAACACCGTCGCGATGATGTAGTAACCGACGACGTTCCCCAGGATCACCTGAAAATACGAAAACGCCTTGCTGCCAACCGCCCCCGGCACCGAAATGAAAGTGACCCCCGAGAGGGATGTGCCGATCATGGCGAAAGCGACTAAATACCAGGGCGTCTGACGGTTAGCGGTAAAGAAAGTATTGGTATCGGCTCCTCGGGAAGTATACCAGGAAACCGTGATCAACATGGCAAAATAAGCAATCAGAATCGTTAACGCGATGTTGGGATTCATACCGTGTGGGGCAACTTTTTAAGTAAACAATGGGTTATAATTCTGGAGGTTTTGTTGTTCCACGGATGAATAAAGCGTGGCAAAAGCGGCCAAATTTTCGTAAATTTGCTAAACAAACAAGAAAATTCGTGTAATGCAACCGTTCGAAGAAAATGACGTCGAGGTATTGGAAGAAGTTGTTGATACCGACCTGTATAATCTGGTGGTCTTCAATGACGATGTAAATACGTTCGATCACGTCATCGACACGCTGATCGATGTCTGCGATCACACGCCCGAACAGGCCGAGCAGTGTACCGTTATCATCCATCACAAAGGGAAATGCCGGGTCAAAAATGGCTCGTGGGAAGAACTGGTCCCGAAACGAAACGAAATCTGCCGCAGAGGCATTTCCGCTGAAGTCCTTAAATAGTTAAGAGTTAAGAATTATAAGTGAAGAGTTGGCCGCCCGCGCTGACACCCAAAATTCCTCATAATTCTTAACTCCCCACTCCTAACTCTTAACTAACCTTGGAGTTTCCTTCCAAATTAATAGAAGACGCGGTCAACGAGGTGTCTAAATTGCCGGGAATTGGTAAAAAAACCGCTCTCCGGCTGGTTTTGCACTTGTTGAAGCGGGATGAAGAACAAACGAAAAGTCTGGCGGAAACCCTGATCGCCATGCGGTCGAAGGTGAAGCACTGCCGGAAGTGCCACAACCTCTCGGACCACGACCTGTGCGGCATCTGCGCCAGCCACAAACGCGACCGCTCGCTGATCTGCGTCGTGGAAGATACCCGCGACGTGCTCGCCATCGAAAACACGGCGCAATACAAAGGCATGTACCACGTGCTGGGCGGCATCATCTCCCCCGTCGAAGGCGTTGGCCCCAGCGACCTGAAAATCGAATCGCTCGTTGAGCGGCTCCGGAACCCCGACAGCGATGCGGTCAAAGAAATCATTCTGGCCCTCAGCCCAACGATGGAGGGCGACACGACGGCTTTTTACCTTCAGAAAAAACTCAAAGGGTTTTCCGTAAAAATCTCCACGATTGCCCGCGGAGTCCCAATTGGCGGTGACCTCGAATACGCCGATGAAGTCACCCTGGGCCGGAGTATTCTGAGCCGGATTACTTACGAGTAAAAACGTCCACTTTTTTCCTGACTGGTTTTACGGTTTTCAGGTATTCATAAATCGCCCCTAAATCCTGCTCCGACATCCCGGCGTACATCGACCACGGCATGACGGTATTGAATCCATTCCCCACTTCGGGCGTTTTGAAGGTAGCCGGGTCGTAGGTTTTAAACCGGGCGATAAAAGCGGCTTTCGTCCAGGTTCCGATGCCGGTTTCCGGATCGGGGGTGATGTTGGCGGTGCGAAGAATGCCATTCGCCAGTGTGATTTCCGTGCCTCCCGCAAAAGGGGCTTTTTTCGTCAATCCGCCCATCCCCCGGCGCGTGTGGCAGTCGGCGCAACCGGCCATCGTAACCAGATATTTTCCGTATTCCACCCCGGTTTTCTCAACGGGCATCGTCTCAAACCGGGCTTTGTGCGGCATCATTTTCATGGCCAGTTTGATCGGTGCAGCGGGTTTTGATTCAGATACGGTATTTTCCACCGGCTCCAGCGTTCGCAAATAAGCCAGAATCGACTGGGCGTCGCTCTCATCCATTTTTCCGTAATTGGCGTAGGGCATCAACGGAAACAGCGGTTTTCCGTTTTTCGAAACACCCGCTGTCATCGCCAGCAACAGGTCCGTATCGCTCCAGTTTTTCAGGGCAAACGGCGTGATGTTTTTGGCGTAGTATGTTCCTGGCAACCCGTAGTTTTTGCCAAACTCGGCCCCTCCGCCACCCAGCGTTCCCGGCACAACCGGCCCCGCCAGCCGGGAATAATCCCGTTTGGAATGGCAATCCATACAAACCGCCACGTGGTTGGCAAGATAACGACCGCGCTCGATGCGGGCGGTTGAAGTAGGGAGCGTAACGGTGCGAATGCGACCGTTGGCCGGCGAGTAGGCCTTGGGATTCACGCAGCAACTGATGGCAACCGAAAAGGCCGCCAGAAGCAGGAACGAAAAACGATTCATTTCAGGAGTTGTTTACTGTGCCGCAATACTACGAAACTTCCCCTTTTTCCTCCGCATCAGATTCTCACTCTTGAGCGAACGGAAACCGAATTCCGTGTCGTTTGTTGCAAAAAAGTCGCTTTCTTTGCGAATCATGAAAACATTGCCGTTTCGGGCGTGTTTTTCAACAAACCGGGTTTCTCACCTCAAACCATTTAGATATGAATCGCAGTGAGTTTTTAAAAGTAGCCTTTGGAAGCGTCCTCACCCTGAAAGCCCTCCAGTCGTCGGCCTTTGCCGGCTCGTTCCAGGCCGAAGGACCCTTCAAACTGGCTCCGCTCCCCTTTGACTCGGGTGCGCTGGAACCGCACATCGACAAGCAAACGATGGAAATTCACCACGGCAAACACCATAAAGCGTATGTCGATAACCTGAACAAAGCCGTAGCCGGTTCTGCAATGGCGTCTATGTCCATCGACGATCTGGTGAAAAAGATAGACAGCAGCACCCCTGCGGCCATTCGAAACAACGGAGGTGGTCACTGGAATCACACGTTTTTCTGGAACATTCTCGGTGCCAATGGCGGCAAACAGCCATCCGGCAATCTGGCCGAAGCCATCACTAAAAAATATGGTTCCTTCGACAAGTTCAAGGAAGAATGGGCCAAAGCGGCAACGGGCCGTTTCGGTTCCGGCTGGGCGTGGCTGATTGTCAACGGACAAAACATCGACATTGTTTCTACGCCTAACCAGGACAACCCGCTGATGGTACTGGCCGAGAAAAAAGGAACACCCATCCTGGGCCTCGACGTCTGGGAACATGCCTACTACCTGAAATACCAGAACCGCCGTCCCGATTACATTGCCGCATTCTGGAACGTGGTTAACTGGGCGAAGGTCAACGAGTTGTATAATGCCGCGATGAAAGCCTGATTGAGCATTTCAGGGAATTGAGCCTACCGGTTTTTAGCGTGTATGCGGTATACATTGCCAAAAACCGGTAGGCTCAACTGCGTTTTTTACTACCTTTGCGCATTGACCAAACGGAGGGCATCAACAACATGAGCGACATTCTTTATGACCAAATTCCGTCGTTGGATCTGGCCGATTTCAAGTCCGGAGATCCGGAACGAAAGGCCAAATTTGTCCGGGATTTGGGAGCGGCTTTTAACAACATCGGTTTTGTCTCCATCCGAAACCACGGTTTAACCGACGAATTGACGGACAATCTCTATGGTTCGGTGAAAGAATTCTTTTCAGCCGACGAAGAAACCAAGAAAAAATACGAATTCCCGGAACTGCACGGGCAGCGCGGTTACGTGGGCAAGAATAAAGAAACGGCAAAAGGATTTAAAGTAGCCGATTTGAAGGAATTCTACCACGTCGGACAACCGGAGCCGATCAACGGGATGCCGGAGAACGTCTTCCCGGACGAATTTCCGGATTTCCGAAAAAATACTGTCGTTACCTATCAGACCCTCGAAAATGCGGGCCGGACGCTGCTGCGGGCCATTGCGTTATACCTCGAACTGCCGGAAGACTATTTTGAGGACAAAGTAGACCACGGCGACAGCATTCTGCGCGCCATTCACTATTTCCCGCTAAACCCGGATCTCGTGCAGGAAGGTGCGGTTCGGGCGGCTGCGCATGGCGACATCAACCTCATTACGCTTCTGATGGGTGCCAGCGCCGAGGGGCTGGAAGTGTTGCGTCGCGACGGGAAATGGATTCCGATTACCGCCCTCCCCGATCAGGTCATTGTCAACGTCGGCGACATGCTCGACCGGCTGACGAACCACAAACTGAAATCGACCATCCACCGCGTGGTGAATCCGCCCCGCGAAAAAATGAACAGCCCCCGGTATTCGATTCCGTTTTTCATGCACCCCCGGGGCGACATGGATCTGACTTCGCTGGAAAGCTGTATTTCGACCGAAAACCCCAAGATTTACGAAGACATGACCGCCGGTGCTTTCCTCGATGAGCGTTTACGCGAACTGGGTTTGAAGAAGAGTTAAATTCTGGTATCTTTCGTTCAAGTTACCCGCTTGTTTTTGTCGTACCGTGACCAGCCGTTGGCCGGAGTTTTACCTGATCACGGTACGACAGAATAACAATCTTCGTGTATGGCCTCTTACCTCTCAACACTCTCTCCTATCGCTCCGGTAAGGCGCATACGCTATATTATTTTCCTGAAAGACGTCCTGATTCTCGCCTGCACGACCTTTGGTGGCCCCCAGATTCACCTGGCGATGATGCTCGACCGGTTTGTGGCCAAACGACGCTACCTGACCGAAGCCGAATTGATGGAGCTGAACGCCCTTTGTCAGATCCTGCCCGGCCCGACGTCCACGCAAACCGTTACAGCCCTGGGGTTCAAAATCGGCGGTCCCAACCTGGCTTATCTGACGCTGATTGTCTGGGCGTTTCCGGGGGTGATGATCATGACACTGGTGGCCATTGGCATTTATTACGTTCAGCAAAACTCCATCTCGCTGAATTTCACCCGGTTTATTCAGCCCATGGCCGTCGGTTTTCTGATTGTGGCCGGCTACCGGATTGCCAAAAAGGTGATTCTCAACCAGATGGGTATGGTTTTAGCCATCATCTCGGCCCTCACGGCCTACGCCTTTCCGTCGCCGTACATTACGCCCGTTGTTCTTGTAGCCGGCGGTTTTGCCACGGCTTTTGCTTACAAAAAGCACGAGAAGATGGAAAAAGCGCCGTTTAAAATCCAGTGGGCCAACTTCTTTCTCTGGATTGGTGTCCTGCTGGCTGCGGCTACGCTGGGGGCCATCACCAAATCTCTTCCCCTCCGCCTGTTCGAAAACTTCTATCGCAACGGCAGTCTGGTATTCGGCGGGGGGCAGGTGCTGACGCCCATGCTCTACAACGAGTTCGTCGAATTTAAGCACTACCTGAGCCGGCAGGAATTTCTGTCGGGTCTGGCCATCGTGCAGGTTACACCGGGACCGGTTTTTTCGTTTGCGTCCTACATCGGGGTGTTATCCATGCGGGATGCGGGATTAAGCGGTCAACTACTGGGCGGTTTTGCGGCCACCGCCGGTATTTTCCTGCCTGGCACGTTCCTGATCTTCTTCGTTTACCGGTTCTGGAATCAACTGAAACGATACCGCGCCATCCGGGCTTCGCTGGAAGGAATCAATGCCGCCAGCACGGGTCTCACGGCATCGGCGGCCATCTCCCTTTTTCAACCCATGGCCGAAAACGGGCTGTCGGTGATCGTGGTAGTCGTCACGATTTTACTGCTGGAATATACCAAAATACCGCCCTACCTGCTGATTGTTGCGGGGCTTTTTGCCGGTTTTCTGGTTTAAACCACTTGCTCCCGGCCTTCTTTTTGCCTCCTCCGGCCTGGTTTCTCAAAAGTAGCAGGGATTGACTCATTTGTGACAGCCTTTCCGGGCGGTGAAGCCGACCTTTGATCTATCCAAAACGGATAACCAAACCAAAACTTCACACGCCATGAAAACGCTTATCAAATCCCTGCTCGTCGCCTTCACTCTGACGTTGATTACCGTCTCTGCTTCTCTGGCTGAAACTCATAAACCCATCGGCCGGCCCAAAAATGTAGCTTCTTTTAAAAGTAGTATTTATACCACCCGGGAAGGAAAAGTTCAAATTGCTTTAAACAAAGAAACCGGTGGATCCGTGATGGTTCGGCTCACCAACAAGGCCGGTGCCGAATTTTTCGTCCAGCAGTTTGGCAAACGCCACCAGGCTTCCCGGCTGCGGTTAGACGTCAGTGCCCTTCCCGACGGAATTTATACGGTTTCTATTACCAATGGGTTGGAAACCACCACCTACGGACTCACGTTGGGTACCCAACAGCAAGCGGGTCCGGTTTCCCGCCTGGTGGCTTTCAACTAAAGCGAATCGCTCGACACAAGACTGATTATATCCACCCGCAAAGGCTGGCTCTGCAAAGAGCTGGCCTTTTTTCATGTGTAGAAGTTTTCAATAACGCATGAAAGCTGCCGACCAGCAACCGGGCCGCTATTTCTCCAATGCTAGTATTCAAATTCTTAACCGAAGGAAAAGGAACACCCGGGTTGATGTAAAAATCACGATTACAGACCCTGGTTTCAAACGCCGTACACGCTACTTCCAGTAGTCATACTGCATATACCGGGCTGTCTCATCCGCCACCGCTTTGCCCAGTAACCGCCCGACGACGTACAACGACATGTCGATACCGGCGGAAATTCCTGCCGAAGTAATGATTTTGCCGTTATCGACATACCGCTCAGAAAGGTGCAATTCGGTGTTTGGAGCGGCTTTTTTCATATCATCGACCGCCAGAAAATGCGTCGTAGCGGCCAAACCATCCAGTAAACCCGCTTTGCCGAGGATAAGAGAGCCAGTACAAACCGACAAAACCAGTTCGGCAGTTGCTGCCGTCCGGCGAACCCAGTTCAGCACCGCCGGGTTGTCCATTTCCCGCCGGGAGCCATAGGGTGTACCGTCCGCGTGCTGACCACCTCCGCCCGGCACAATGACGATATCGGTTTTCGGATGGTCATTGAGCAGATAGGTTGGGTTCAGGCTGAGACCATTGCGGGCATACACCCGTCCGCGTTCAGCCACCGTAACAACCCGGAAAGGTTTGGGGTCGTCGTGCCGACCCGCCACGCCGAAGACTTCGAAGGGTCCGGCAAAATCGAGCACTTCGATTTCATTGAACAGGAGAATTGCAACCGTGCGCATGAGCAGAAAAAGCGTTCAGGTAAAATTAGAGTTCCTGCGGGATGGTTCCAAATTTCCGAAAGCGATACATTCCTGCATTTTCCGGCTGATCCTGTCATCTGGCTATCCGACAGGGTACTAATCGGCTACGGCAAAACCTTGCAAGCAATAAACCGGTTACTTACAAAAGAACGCAATACCCCCGGCGATTGAGTACATTACGGGGACTGGCTTCTGAAACATAAAAACTGGAAATGATGAACGAGAAAAATGGACGGAAAGCAGCCCGAATTTTATTAGGAGGTAGTTTACTCTTTGCCGGCATCAGCCATATGACTTTTGCCCGGAAAGAATTCAAGGCACAGGTTCCGGATTGGGTACCTTTAAAAAAAGACGATACGGTACTGTATTCCGGTCTGGCCGAAATCGCGTTGGGCAGCAGTTTGGTGCTGACAAACGAAAAACACCAGCAAACCGTCGGGAAAGCAGCGGCCATGTTTTTTACGGCTATTTTCCCCGGCAACATTTCTCAATATACCCATAAACGCAGTGCATTTGGCCTGGATACCAATGCAAAACGGTTTACGCGGCTATTTTTCCAGCCCATATTGGTTTATTGGGCTTTAAAAAGCACGAATAACCTTTAATTTCGAATGATAAATGTAAAATGAGGAGTGTTAAATGTAAAAGTGCCGGGTTAGCGATACTTTTACATTTAATATTCCTCATTTTACATTTATCATTACCCTCTATAGCCCCCCTTATTCTCACGGATCAATGAAGACCAAAATACTCCTGGTGGATGATGAAGCTGATCTGGAAACCCTCTTTCGGCAACGTTTTCGCCAGGCCATACAGAAGGAAACCTACGAGTTTGTGTTTGCCCGGGATGGCCGTCAGGCCCTCCTGATTTTGGAACAGCAACCCGACATCGACCTGATTCTGACCGATCTCAACATGCCCGGCATGGACGGTCTAACACTGTTAACCCGTCTTCAGGAGATCAATTCCCTGGTGCCCGCGGTCATCCTCACGGCCTACGGCGACATGACCAAAATCCGAACCGCCATGAACCGGGGCGCCTTCGACTTCCTGACAAAACCCATTGATTTCGAAGACCTTACGACCACCATTGAAAAGAGTAGCCGGTATATTCACCAGTTGCACGAAACCCATGAATCGAAGGCCGTCGACGCGATGAAAACGCGGTTTTTCACCAACATCACCCACGAATTACGCACCCCGCTTTCGTTGATCATTTCTCCGGTTGACAAACTGCTGGAAACCGGCGATTTGCCGGAACACCTTCACCCGCCCCTGGTCACCGTCCGCCGGAACGCCCGGCAAATCCTGCGGCTTATCAACCAGTTGATGACACTCAACCAGCTCGAAGCCCGGCAAATGGAACTGGTCGAACAAGTGGGCGATTTACCCGGTTTTGTGAGCCAACTGGTGGACTTGTTTCGCCCCTCGGCGGATGTTAAGAATCTTACTCTAGCCTACGAAACGGATTTGCCCGCCGGTAATTACCGCTTCGATGCGGGCAAGTGGGAGACGATTCTGTTCAACCTGCTGACCAATGCCATTCGGTTTACGTCCGTCGGTGGCATCACGGTTTCTCTCCACCAAACATCCTCTGGAGCAAGTCTGGCCGTACGGGATACCGGTATCGGCATAACCGCCCACAAATTACCGCACGTCTTCGATCGGTATTACCAAGGTGATAATCAGCGCATTCGAGCCAATGACACCACCGGCGTCAGTCTGGCACTGGTGCGCGAACTCACCTTGCGGTTGGGCGGCACCATCCAGGTCGAAAGCCAGATTGAAGGGAGTGCAGAACCGTCAGGAACGGTTTTTAGGCTCGAATTGCCCATCCACCGCACGTCTGGTGATGAAGGAATTCCGCCGGTAAAAGCTCCCTCGGTAGCGATCGACCTGCCCGCCCGCGCCGGGGAGTCGCCCGGTAAAAATTCGACCGGCATTGCCGACCTTCCTCCCCTGGTCTTAGTGGTCGAGGACAACGCCGAACTGCGGGAATTTATGGTAGCCGAACTGGCAACGACCTACCGGGTTCGGTCGGCGGCCAATGGCTACGAAGGCTGGATTCTGGCGAAAGAAGAGCTTCCCGCCATCATTATCACGGATTTGATGATGCCCCGCCTGGACGGACACGGCCTGATTGAGAAATTGAAGGCCGACCCGGCCACCGACCACATTGCCATTGTACTGCTCTCGTCGAGTGCCGACGAAACGCACCGCCTTCGGGGGCTGACGTTGGGTGCCAATGACTACCTGACCAAGCCTTTTCACCTCGGCGAACTACGGCTGCGGCTCCGCAACCTGCTCAGTCACCAGCAGCGGTTGCAGGAATATTACCGCCAACAACTCGCCCAACCCGACAGCGCCACCCCGCTCCTGAGCGTTGGGGATGAGTTTTTGCGCCGGTTATACACCCTCATCGAGCAGCACCTGGATGATTCGACCCTGAGTGTGGAATGGCTGGCCGACGAACTGGCGATGAGTCGAAAAGCCTTGTACTTAAAGGTTCACAACCTGACCCATCTGTCTCCGGTGGAGCTGATTCGGCAATACCGCCTTCGTAAAGCCATTGATTTACTGCGTATGGGACACAGCGCGGCCGAAACCGCTTATCTGGTCGGTTTTGAAACGCCCTCGTATTTTACCAAAGTCTTCCGGGAGTTCTACCACCAAACCCCGACTTCGTACCGTAAAGGCTGACGGTTTTTGGCGCAGTTAAATATACTGAAACTTTAGTTATTGATACCCACGCGCCTGTAAGTGAAACAGTTCAGCATACCGACCCGCTTTCGCCAATAGCTCCGTGTGGCTACCGATCTCCAGTAACTGGCCACTTTCCAGCACCAGAATCCGGTCGGCCATTCGGACGGTCGAAAAACGGTGGGAGATGATCACCGCCGTTTTTCCTTCCGTCAGACGGGCAAACCGCTGAAAGACTTCATACTCGGCGCGGGCGTCCAGTGCCGCCGTGGGTTCATCCAGAATCAGGACTTCCGCATCCCGCATGTAGGCCCGACCCAACGCGACTTTCTGCCACTCACCCCCCGACAATTCTACGCCTTTTCCGAAACTACGGCCCAGTTGTTGTTCATAACCGCCCGGCAATTTGGCAATGACGGAATCGGCCAGGCTGCGTTGCGCGGAGTTTTCGATCCGGGGCTGGTTGGTTCGTTCGTCGATGTCGCCCACCGCAATGTTGACGCCTGCCGACATTTTGAAGCGGACATAATCCTGAAAAATCACGCTGATGTTCCGGCGCAGGTCGATCAGATCATAGTCGCGAAGGTCGTGCCCGTCGAGCAGAATCCGCCCCTCGGCCGGATCGTAAAGCCGCGCCAGGAGTTTCACCAGTGTCGTTTTCCCGGCGCCATTTTCGCCCACCAGTGCCAGTTTTTCGCCGGGTGTCAAGGTGAAACTCAGGTTGCGAAGTGCCCAGCGATCCGAGTTCGTATATTTGAAGCCAACGTTTTCAAACACAAACCCTTTCTGAATTTTCGACGGAAACGCCAGCGATTTTTCCGTCGAATGAATGAGCGGTTTGATCTCAAAGAAATCAAAGAGATCCTGCAAATACACGGCTTCCTGTGTCAAACTGCTGAACTGCAACAAGATACCCTCCATCGATCCACGAAGCTGCCGGAACGAACCCGCCAGAAACGTCAGGTCACCAATGGAAATACCGCCATTCACCGCCCGCGCCACAATCCAAATGTAAGCACTGTAATACCCTACGGTTCCGATGATGGTCAGCCCCGTTCCCCAGCCCGCCCGCCGAATGGACAGATCCCGGTTTTTTAGATAATACTGCCCCGACAGGCTCCGAAACCGGTCGATCAGGAAGTTCGACAGGCCAAAGATTTTGACCTCTTTCGCCGTTTCGTCACTGGCTCCCACAAAACGCAGGTAGTCGAGTTCGCGCCGTTCGGGCGTCCAGCTTCGTGACAGCGAGTAGCTTTTCTGGTTAAAATAATTGTCGCCAATGAAAGCCGGAATAACCGCCAGGAGTAGCAAAAGCAACAGCCACGGATTATAAACCGCCAGGCCTGCCGCCAGAAAACCCACCGAAATCAGTTCCTGCACCTGCCCAAACACGCCGGAAAGCAGGAAAGAACGGCCCGTGGTTTGTCGCCGGGCGCGTTCGAGTTTATCGTAAAAGGTAGCATCTTCAAACTGTTCCAGATCAAGCGTTGCCGCGTGTTCCATGAGTCGGACGGACGTTCGGTTGGTGACCAGATCGCCCAGCAAACCGTCGAGCAGACTGGTCAGCCTCCCCAACGCCGTCGATAAAACGGCCAGACCGAACTCCGCTCCGACCAATGTCCAAAGCCATTCAGCATCGCCACCGGTTTGGCCCGACAACCGAATCACTTCGTCAATAATGAGTTTTCCAATGTATAATGTCAGGGCTGGTATGGCCGCCCGAACCAGTCGCACGGCCGCATTGCCCAGAAACAGGGCGGGCGACGCCTGCCAGATCATGCGAAAAAAGGCCGGCAAATTACGGAGTGCCGCAAAACGGTCTTTCCAGGAAAGTTCAGCCTGACCCTTTTCGCCCATGACGCGGCCGGGAAAGTCTGGGGTGGGAGTTTTTGCCATAGTAAACATACATTACCCGAACCAAATTGGTTCTTCGTACAGCCGGAGTTAGTACCTTACGGTTTTTCCGGCCGTCTGGCAGTCCGGATTACCAAAAATCATGTCAAAATACCCCAGCTAACCATGAGCAAAAAAGGATTTGTGGCCGTATTTGAACACTTCGCTACCGCGGTTACGAAGGCCACGGGCAGTTCAACCGCCTTTCTACTCGCCTTTTTAACCATTATTGTCTGGCTCATTACCGGGCCGCTTTTTGACTATTCCGATACCTGGCAACTGGTGATCAATACCGGTACCACGATCATCACCTTTCTGATGGTTTTTCTGATCCAGAAGTCGCAAAACAAGGATTCAATGGCCATTCAACTCAAACTGAATGAGCTGATTGCCTCACATAACAAAGCCAGCAACCGGCTGCTCAACATTGAAGATTTGTCGGAGGATGAACTGGTTACCCTGCATCGCTTTTATGGCGTTTTGGTTGAAAAAGCGAAAAAGGAGAATAAGGTAACGGAGTCGCATTCGGTAGAAGAAGCGGAGGAATTGCACCAGGAAAAGATGCAGAATCAGGAAAAGAATAAGGCCGGGAAGAAAAACACATAGCCTTGACTTACAGCAATTTATAGTTTCTATATTCGCCTATTCGCCAGCCGGTCAGGTTTTCGACGGCTTTCAGAAAGCGGTTTTTAAACGAGAGTTTCTTTTGCCGGATGTCGAAATCGAACTGCCAGTTCATTCGCTCGATCCGGGCTTGCATGACCGCCGGGTGTGTGCCTTCAAACAAGGCCAGGGAGTCTACCCCGCGGTAGTCAAATCCTTTTAGCTCTTTGCGGGATTGGGCCATGTGCTCGTCATTGTGCCAGTATCGCCCGAAGTTGCTGAGTTTGTCGGCTTGCCGGTCGGGTGGTTTCACCCAACCGTAGTGATACACCGTGGCATCCAGAAGTTTTACGTTGAGCTTCCGGTTGTCGCGGGTCCGAAAACCCTGTGCATCCCGGTAAGCCATCACGTTGCCGTTGTTGCGAATGATGCGAACCTCCCGACGATACCACCGGCGCGAGTCTCCCACATATCGATATGAACCATAGAAGTGCTGATAATTGAGCAACAACCCTTCTACCTGTGGATCGTCTTTGTACGTTTTCATCGCATCCCGGATGGCTGGCAGGTATTTCTCATGCACCACTTCGTCACCCTGGATATAAAAAGCCCAGTCAGCATCCGGGGCAATTGCGGCCAGTGCTTTATCGGTTTCGACCGCCAGCACACGGCCGCCTTCGCGCAGCGAATCGTCCCAAACGGTTTCAATGATCCGAATTTTGTCCGATTGGATCGACTGAATCAGGCTCAGCGTTTGATCTTCGGAGCGACCGACGGCAATCACAAACTCGTCGCACAGCGGGAGTATGGACTGAATGGCTTCCACAATCGGGTAATCGTATTGCAGGGCGTTGCGGATGAAACTAAAACCGGAAACCTTCATAGCCATCCGCTTACTGGTATCTGAATTTGGTCGGACTCGGCGTAAACCGAAACATAATTTCGTGGACGCTTTTCTGAATGTAAAAGGGATTTTCAACCTGTTTGCTGCTCAACGAATAGCCGACCCGAATGCTCCTCGATAGTTCATATTCGGCCAGGGCCACAAAATAGTTCATCGTCGTAATCAGGGTGCTGTTGTTGGCCCGGTAGGAAACCCCCAATCCCAGTTTTTCTTCAATCCAGACTCTGGCGTTCAGGTCGATTCCGAGGGGATAGCCGGTTTGTTGGGTAAGTAGAATGGAAGGCAGGAAATCGACACCTGGGCTCGCAGCGATGCGTCCACCGAAATTAATGAACAAGGGGCGCTGGTAGCGAATGGGCGCATTCTGACCAGCCCCCAACGTAATGGGTCGATTCACCAACTCGGGCATCGACAAGCCGGCCCAAAACCGTTCGGCTTCGTAATACACCCCGGCACCGACGCTCGGCATGGCTTTGTTGATTCCCGTACTGCTGGCCGGATCGTAAATGGGAATGACGTTGATTCCGCCCGAAGCGCCAAAAGACAGTTTCGCCATGGACGGCAACGTGATCCGATAGGCCAGACTGCCATAAAAACCGGTGGCTGAATAAAGTCCCATCCGATCATTCAATGCCTGAAAGCCAATGGCTACTTTTCCACCCGACAGCGCGCCATCGGCCCCGAACGACTGGGTTATGCGGTTAAAACCTTGTCCCTGGAGTCCAAACCACTTCCGGCGAAAAATGGCCGACATGGTCAGGCTTTCCCGGCTCCCGGCGTAGGCGGGGTTGATCGTCAGCGGGTTACTCAGGTATTGGGCGTAAAGAACTTCGCGTTGCGCCAGAACCGCCTGGCTTCCGGCCGTGACAAAGGCGATGAGGAGGATTAATTTCAAGACGAGCGGTCGAATCATTCACAGGGCGTGTTGGGTGTACGAAAGTACAAAGTAAAGCTATTCAACCTGAAGTATCTTAATTTCTGTCCGCCGATTGCGCTGATGTTCGGCTTCCGTACACTTCACGCCGTCTTTGCACGTGTTCAGCAACACGCCTTCTCCGTATCCGGTCGCTTTCATTCGGCGGGAGGCAATACCGTTTTTCCGCAAATAGGTCACCGCCCCCATCGCCCGGTTCATCGACAGCGTGATGTTATACACCGCCGACCCCCGGCTATCGGTATGTGACCGCATCTCGATTCGCATCGCCGGGTATTTTTTCATCAAAGCGACCAGTTTGTCCATTTCGAGTGCAGCATCCGGTCTAATATCCCATTTATCGAGGTCGTAGTAGATGTTATCGATTTCAATAATATCGCCCTGACGAAACATCGTCAGTTCCGTGGTGGCATTGGCCGCAGGTGAAATGCGGGCGCCGGTGGTGCCCATGCAATCTTTCAGGGCCTCGACGATGTATTCACAACCGGGATCGACCAAAAATTCATAACTACCATCCGGCCCGGTTACCATTTCCAAAACCGTGCTGTCGCACAAGTTGCGCAAAATCACTTCGACGCCATCGATGGGCAGCCGTTCCGTATGGGTCAAAATCCGTCCCCGCACCTTCGATTTCAACGGTTGTTTAGGCTGTATCGGGACCGTGTCCAGCGGTATTTCCAATCGCAGGGGCTGATCGTCGGATAATCCTTTGGTCGAAAACCCCAGCAGGCTGGACTGATAACCCGTCATGGCCGCGGTGATCCGAAAATCACTTTCCGGGTCCAGGCAAATCCGGATGTTGCCTTCGCCATCGGTCTGGGTTTGCCGCTTCCCATCCTGAACGTCTTTCTGATCCAGGTCAAGTCGGGCATTCCCGAGGGGTTGTTTGGTCTGATTGTCAAACACATGGATGGTCAATTCACGACACGCATACAGGGAGCCTTCCCGCTTAAACCGGTAAATATCGTCGTCGCTCCCGCCCCGCAATCGGTTGCTGCTGAGATACCCCAACATCCGGGCACCATCGGTGACGATACCGAAGTCGTCTTTCGAAGAATTGAGTGGTTCGCCAATATTCTGCACCGATTTCACCGCCGTTTGGTCGGTCAGTTGGGCATAAAAAATATCCAGATCGCCCAAACCGGGATGACCGTCCGACGAGAAGTACAGGTTGCCCCGGTCGTCGACAAACGGGAACATTTCGTTTCCTTTGGTGTTGATGTCTTTGCCTAAATTGAGCGGCTCCGACCATTTCCCGTCCTTTAGGCTGGAGACGTACAGATCCGTTCCCCCAAAACCACCGGGCCGATCCGACGCAAAAAACAGCATTTTATCATTCGGGCTCAAAGCCGGATGCCCGGTTGAATAGTCGTCGTTGTTGAAGGGTAATTCCTGCGCTTCTCCCCAGGAACCTTTCTGTTCTTCAGCCACATACAGCTTTAGTTTGTTGATCCCATCGGCGCTCTCCCGATATTTCCCTTTGTTGAAGTTGTTGCGGGTAAAGAATACTTTCGACCCATCTTTCGTAAACGCCACGGGGCCTTCGTGGTACTTGGTATTCAGTGTTCCACCAAACCGTTTGGTTTCCGATGAACTCTCCGTTGCGTATGGCCCTGCCGCCCCCGTGTTGAAACCCACCGTCCGGCTGTCATTGGCCGTTGGGTCTGTATAATCATCTTCACCGAGCGTTCGCGGATTCTTCGCCCGCTTTTTTCGCTGACTGGCCGACGCCCCGCCCAGACTGGCCACGGTTTCACCCTTGAAAGCCGCTTCCGGCATATAATACAGATCCAGGAAAGCCGAATGATCCCAGCTAAAAACGCGCTTCAAGGCATTGCCGGGCCTTTTGGACGTTACAAAGACCAGCCCTTCCTTGTAGTACATCGGGCTGAATTCCGCCTGAGTGGTGTTGATTTCCAGAAATTCGATCTTATAATTTCCAGGATTCCGTGACAGGATACTAACGTCATTGTAGAGTTTCGAGAACTGTTTTCCCCGCTGGTCATCCTGCTGGAGTTTGCTGTAGCGGTCATAGATTTCCTGCGACTCTTTGTATTTTCCATTACTGGCCAATGCCTGGGCGTAGTAAAGGTAGCAGGGTACATAGTCGTTCTGGTATTGCTTCAGTTGGCCAATCAGAATCCGGTACACCCGTTCGGCGTTTTGGGTATCCCGAACCTGCCGGTAACTGTAGCCCAGTTTCGACAACGTAGCCAGTCGCTCTTCTTCCGACAATTCGGAACGGTTCAGCGTTTGCTCATACAGGTCGATGGCCGTACTATAAGACAGATTATCGAATTGGCGATCCGCCTGCCTGAGCAACGCCTGCGCCCTCACTGACCCGGCAACGCAAGCGACCAGACAACATAGCAGGAAAAAACAGCGCATGGTTTGGGTTAATTTGGCAGCGGTTCCGGTCGGTTCTAGAAATACCGGGGCGTTAGAATTTTGTTTTTACCAAAGCCGAGTTCATACCGAATCATGATTTCGTGGGAAGGCAGCTTAAAGGTTTTCAGTTTATTCAGCATCTTATCATACGCGTAGCCCAGACGCAACTGGTCCGACAATTGCACCTCGACAATGCCGACAATCGCGTCTTGTTTATAAACCTCACCTTTCTCCAGAGCACTTTCGTAGCTGTTAAACTGATTCCTGCGGTAGGACGTACCAATGGAAAGACGATCTGCAATCCAGAGGTTCAGGTTTCCGTCAATGCCCAGCGGAGCGCCTTCCACGTATTTCACCAGCGTAGAAGGCTTCAGTTTCAATACCGGACTTAAGCGAACAACAAAACCGGCCACGGCGTAGGCATGACGACGCTGCGTGGCTTTTTGTAAGCCATAACTATAATCCGTCAGGCGATTTTTAATCAACTGCGGTACTGAAACGCCGATATAGGATTTGTCGTTGCTCAGGTAAATTCCGGTACCAAAGTTGGGTAGAATTTTAGAGATGTTCTGGGCAAATGCCGGATCGTCTCCCCGATCGGTTACGACTTTAGAAAGGTCCGCCTGAAAGCTGCTCGCGCCCGCCTGTATCCCCAGTCCCAGGGTTGAGCGGCTCCCCACTTTGATCCGAAATGCGTATGAGGCATAAGCGCCGGTGGTGCTGTATTCACCGATCCGGTCGTTGAACAATTGCAAACCCAACCCAATCCGCTCCCGGTTGACGGGCATATCGATGGTGAAGGTGGTGGTCTGCGGGGCGCCTTCAATACCACCCCACTGGTTCCGATACAATGCGGTCATACTCAACACATCGCGACTCCCGGCATAAGCGGGATTCATGGCCATCATGTTGAACATATACTGCGAAAACATGTGGTCCTGTTGCGCCTGAACCTGGCTACCTCCGGCTATACCAACCAGCAGTAGTGTTACTTTTCCGAGCTTTCTGGTAAAATTGCGTATCATTGTTTTTAGCGATTAATCGTCATGTATCGTATAAACTTGCGGCCATCGCTCAACTCAACGATGTAGAAATAAGTACCATCCGGTAAGCCCTTCGAACTGGAGCCAATCCGCACCCCGGTATTGGTCGATCCGTCCCAGTCGTTCTTGTAATCGTGGTTCCGGTACACCGTGTTTCCCCAACGGTTGAACACTTCCAGAATGACCGTGGCACCACCCGTATTTCGAATGACAAACAGGTCATTGATGTTATCCCCGTTGGGTGAGAATCCTTCCGGAATCATCACTTCGTTGGTACTCGGATTGAAATTCAAGGGGGTTGCTACGCGTTCATCGGCCTCTGTCGGATCATTATTTCCATTCAAATCCGGTTCAAAACCATCGGTCGAGGTGTCGCTGACAGTATCGGCACCCGCTATGGCTTTCGCATACACGGTATTGAGATACGGTGTCGTCCGGCCGTCGGTCTTCACATTCAGGGTCAGCAACAGGGTGTCGCTCTTCCCAGCCGCCAGGTTACTTCCTGACGCCAAAAGGGCAGCGTCGGCATCGCCGTTGAAACTGCTGTTGCTTTGCAAACCGCTTCCCGCTGCAATAACCGGTGTTCCAACCACGCTGTAGGTAGCTCCGGTGGTGGTATTGAACACCTCCGATAGTTGATCGCTCACCTGCACGTCCGTGAAGTCTGTCGATCCGTAGTTCTTCACAATGATCTGGTACGTCACGTTGTAGCTGCCATCGGTTTGCCGCGTCGTGTCCTTCACAGCCATCGCTACCCCAATATTCGGTGTCACTGGCAAGCCGAGCAATGTTACTGCGGTTGGCGTATTGTTATTTCTGGGATCAAGGTCATTGTCCGGATCAACATTGGAACCAGCCGTCGAGGTGTCGGTCAGCATCGTACTGCCATTGAGCGTAACCGCATTGGCAATGGCACTATTATGATAGACATTTTTCGGGCTGTTGCGGACATCGACCCGTACGGTCAGGTTGACACTGCGGGAGGCTCCTCTCGGCAAGGTACTCAGGGAGTCGACCAGAAGATGAGTCAACATTCCCTGACCCGTATACGTCGAGTCCACCGTCAGACCAGCCTCCGCGGTCAGGGTTGGCTTACCGGGACCGATCAAAACATCGTTGCCGAAGGTTTCGGTCAGGTTGTCAACGACCTGAACATTCTTCAGATCATCCGACCCGAGGTTCGTCAGCTTAATGGTATAAGTGACGTTGTAGACTCCCGATCCCAAATCTTCCAGTTTGCTGACCGATTTGGCGACGCCCAATAGCGAAGGCGGCAGATCGAACCGGAATCCGGTGGGCACGCTCCCAATGGGTGCCGGGTTAAACCCGTTGTTCGACAAATCCTTCACCAGAGAATCCGCATGAACACCTGATCCAACGACCTGCGTGTAGAACGGCCCCAACTCACCGGTGGGTTTGACATTGATCGTCACCAGAACCGTGTCGGAAGCACCAGCCGCCAGACTGCTGTTTGCCCCGTCCAGGAGTGATGACAGATCGCTGCCGTTGTAATGAACGTTCGGTTTCAGCGTGCTTCCGGCACCAACTATTGGCGCACTCACCACACTGTAGGCAACCGGGGCCGTGAAACCTGTCACCAGACTATCGGACAGTTGCACCTGCTTCAGGTCAGCCGTACCGTAATTTTTAACGGTTACTTTCAGCGTAACGTTGTAGCTGCTGTCGGCTTGCTGAACGATGTTCGTTACGGCCAGGGCAACACCGATCGGCGACGGAGGTGCCGAGTCGAATTTACCCGGAGTCGATTCGCTGTTGTTATTCGGGTTGCCATCATGATCCGGATCGGCGCTGGCTCCGTTTGTCGAAGCGTCATTGACCTCCAGGTCGTTGAGCTTCGCCAGCAAGTAGGCCTTGTTCAGGAACGTCTTCGTCAGGCTGCCATCCGGGTGAAGCCGGACATTAACCTTCAACAAAATATGCTCCGTTGCACCCGCCTTGACGACACTTCCGCTGTTCAGGAGTTGCGTATTTCCAACCCAGCCCGAATAGCCTAAGTTCAATTTGAGCGATGAGGCCGGATCGACAGAGGCCGCGACGGATTCGATGACATGAGGATCGAAGACCGACTGAACGTCATCCGTCACCTGCACCTGCGTGGCATCCTGGTCACTGTAATTGGTGATGGCCAGATCGTAGGTAAACTCAAACAAGGTCTCCTCTTTCTGTTGAACCCCTTTGAGTGCTTTCGCCAGCCCCACTTTCATCGCCAGCGTCGGCGTAGAGTCCTCAATGGTAACAGTGGCTTTGTTGTTGGCCAAATTCGGATCCAACTGGTCGAGGTACGTAATTTCTACCAGGTTGGCAATCGGCCCTTTGGTCAGAACGCGAACGGAATAGTAATAGGTAATTTCGTCATTGGCAGACAAAACCGGTACCCAGGCTCCGAGGTGGCCGTGGGCATCGACCACCAGATTACCCGGTGATACCAGTTCCAGACCGGTCGGCAGAATAATCCGGATGTCACTATGCGTGGCCGGACATGCTCCTTTGTTGCCCAGTTTGACGGCAAACGTCACCACCTCGCCTACTTTCGGATGCTCCTTGTCGACCGTGTAGGTGACGTATAGATCGGACCGGCAAGTGTCCGTCGTGCAGTCAAAGATGGCGACATCAATCATGGTCGACGCACTGTAGCAGCCAGCGTTACTACGCTCGAAGGCATAGAACACCCCGCGACCGACCGAATCCGGCCGCATCACAACCGGAGAGGCCGGGTTGTCCGCAATGTGGAATTCAAATTCACCACCGGGTGTAAACGGATCGTTTTCAACCAGTTTGACCAGATCTACGGTAGATCCCGGACAGGTATTCCGGGCCATCATCGGGGCAATCGGCGATTCGATCGGCGCTTTAACCGTTACCGCCACTTCTTCGGAAGGAATTGACGTACAGCCTTTGCTATCGACCAACTGGACGGAGTAGGTACCGCTGGTTTTTACAAGAATACTCTGCGTTGTGGCCTTCGTATTCCAAAGGTATTTATAACCGTCGGGCAAAGCACGCAACAAGACGGAATCTCCGTTGCATACGACCGCGCTCACAGGCTCAATGGTTGGCTGAACCTTCAGGCCCTCAATCGTCAGTTTTAGTGTTGACTGAGCCGCCTGACAGGAGCCCGTTCCATCGGGGTCATTCGTAGTGAACGTCAGGTTAACAAACCCGGCATTGACGTCCGCCAGGGACGGTTTGTAGGTTGCGTCCAGTAAAGATGCGTTGTCAAACGTCCCCGTCCCGCTGCTGGTCCAAACCGCGCTGGTAGCAGCCCCGCCAATAACGCCATTCAGCTTGTATTCTTTGGCGGAACAGATGGTGGCATCCGGACCCGCCGATGCCGTTGCCGGATTGGTCTTACAAAGGTCAACATCGTTGCAATTGATAATGACCACCATAACCGGGCTTGCCGCACTGTAGCACCCGGTTGCCGTTTTCTCGACAACATAATAGGTTCCAGCCTCAACTGACTTCGGATTAGACACCTTGCTGGCCTGATCGGGTGTGGCACTGGTATAGAACTCAAAAACACTGCCCGCCAGCGACACCGAACTGCTGGTTGCTTTCGTTAAATCGGCCGTTGCAAAGGGGCATTGGTTCGTCAGGTTAACGACCTGCGGTTTTGCCACTTTCGGGTTGACCGATACTGCCACCTCATTCGATTTCCCGCTTTTGCAGTCATTCGATGTCGTACAGATGGCTGAGTAGGTAGCCGATGCTTCGGGAGTAAGGAGTAGTACAGAACCAACCTGATTATTGGACCAGATCACCGTTCCATCCGGGCAACCGGCTGCGGTCAGTGTCACGGCACCGCCAAAGCATACGTTTGTCGTGCTGGCGGTAATGGTTGGCGAAATTGGGGCACCTACTTTTACCGTACTCAGCGGTGATTTTTCACTAACACAACTGCCCAGTGAACACGTAGCCCAGTAGCTGGTTGTAGTTTCCGGCTGAATATCGATGCTGGTTCCCGTTCCGCCCGTCGACCAGGTTACCGTACCAACACAACCAACTGCGGTCAATTTCGCGCTTTCTCCCGGACAGAGTGTTTCTCTACTGGTAGCAATTGTTGGCGGATTGAGCGTGACAACCGATACACTAATGGCATTTGAAACGACACTTTTACATTCCTCATTTACCTGACAGATGGCGGTGAAGGGGCGGTTTCCGGTAATATTATTGATGGTTATGTTGTTACCCGTTTCACCATTCGACCAGATGATTGTACCATTCGTACACCCGGTAGCCGTCAGCGTAACAGAACCACCGTAGCAAACTGCGGGCGTCGTTGCGGAAACCTGCGGGGCCGGAACGTCGCATTCTCCCTTGATTTTGACAATGACCGGAGTCGGTTCGCTCAAACAACTCTTGATCTTGCAGTGTGCGTAATAACTGGTCGTTGTCGTAGGGTTCACTTCGATGCTGCTACCCGTCGCTCCTGTCGACCAGATAATCTGACCACCCGCGCAACCGGTAGCGGACAACGTAACCGTTTCGCCCGGTTCGATTTCCGTTTTAGAAGCCCAGACGACCGGAGAAACTGGCGTGTTGACGACCACAGTATACGCTTCGGAAGGAGGACTCGTGCAGGGGTTGTTCTGGCAAACTACCGTATAAACCGTTGTCTCAGTCGGAGAAACCAGAATGCTGGTGGTTGTTGCGCCATTCGACCACACGGGGACGCCCGTGCAACCTTCCACCGTCAGACGAATTTCATCGCCGACACAAATGTGTCCATCCGTACATTTACAAACCCGGATCGTTGGTTTGGAAGGGGTATTGACCTGTACCGTCACTTTCGCGGGTGTTCCATTACAGCCCGTATTCATTTTACAGGCTGCATAGTATTCGGTCGTCTGCGTTGGATTCACCACCAGGCTGTTACCCGTCGCATTCGTCGACCAGATGACCGTTCCGCCATCGCAACCCATTGCCGTCAATGTAACAGGCTGACCCTGGCATATGAGCGTTGCGGATGCCGTAACCGTTGGCGTTGGCGCATTGCTGTTGGTAACATTGATCGTGATCGCATTTGACGCGACACTGCTACAATTGAATTCTTTACATTGAGCGGTGTAGTTGGTAGTGGACCCCGGCATAACCGTGAGGTTATTACCCGTCGAGCCATTCGACCAAACAACCTGTCCACCCAGACAACCTTCTGCCGTCAGGGTAACGACTTCACCCGCACAGATCAGCGTCTTGTCCGACTTGATAATGGGAGCCGCCGGATTGACAACCGTCACCGAAAGGGGCTGAGACGGATCGCTCGAACAATTTCCTACTTTGCAGGTAGCCCGATACGTTACATTGCTGGTTGGTATGACGCTGACACTGGAACCGGTCGCATTGTGGGACCAGATTACCGTTCCGGAGCATCCCATGGCGGTCAATTGTACCGAACCGCCCAAACAAACCACGTCAGCACTGATGTCGACCTGCGGAGGCTGTGGCTTCACAACTGTAATGGTATAGACATCCGACACCTGACTGATACAGGAACCCTGCTTACAGACCACGGTGTAGGAAGTGGTTTCATTGGGTGTTACAACAATGGTTTCCGTTGTCTCACCCGTCGACCACATCGGAATCCCGGTGCAATTTGAAACTGTCAGAACTGCATTCTCTCCTGGACATACGGTATTGGAATTGCTACTAATGTGCGGTTTCGGCATTGGACCTGTTCGGATCGTTATACCCGGCGAGGGTCCACTGATGCAATTGTGAATGCGGCAATTGGCGTAATACGTCGTTGGGCCATCCGGCGTAACGGTCAGCACCGACCCGGTTGCTCCCGTTGACCAGATTACTTTCCCATCACAGCCGGTGGCGGTCAGGCTCACCGTCCCCCCAGCACAAACCTCAAAAGCTTTGGCCAAAATTATTGGTGGTTGGGGATCAGAAACCCGGATCACAATCGCTTTCGAAGGCGCACTGATGCAGTTCGGCAATTTACACTGAGCGGTGTAGGTCGTTGATGTAAAAGGTGATACGATGAGAGTTTGTCCCGTAGCGCCTGTCGACCAAATAATAATTCCAGCACAATCAGATGCGTGCAACTCAACGGCATCGCCCGGACAAATATCAGTGGTCGTACACGTTAGGGTCGGAGTTGGTGCTGTACAGGTTGTACACTCAACTCCAGTTATGATCACACTTTCCGATGCTGGACTTTGGCAGCCATTTACGGTTTGTATTACGGTATAAACCTGACTCCCAACGACCGACGGGGTAACGGTTACTACAGAACCCGTTGGTGACGACAAGCCGGAGCCTGTCCACTGGAAGCTAGCCCCGTTAACACCGGTGGCCGTTAGGGTTACGGTTCCGCCCAAACAACTGGTTACAGAAGGCGAAACTGTTATCTGCGGTTTTTCCGGTAGGCCTGGGTTCACCAACGTTGTCGTCAGCGGCTCACCGCTACAACCACCTACTGAAACCGTGAGGCTATACGAACCAGCGGTGAGAGCGTTTAAAGTAAGTTGTCCATTCCCCCCCGCATTCATGGTTTGGGTTACCACCTCGCCATTGTCCCGTTTGTAACTGACTACATAGGCTTGATTGGCAGTCAGATTTCCGATCGTAATACTTCCATCATTGTTACCCGTACAGGAAGTTGGATTGGTAGTTGTCACCAAGGTTGCCACCGGCACGGGATTTACCACCACCGTGACGGTTTTGGTTACACTGCAACCCGAACCATCGGTGATCACCACTGTATAGGTACTCGTCGTCGTCAGGTTCGATACTGTTACACTGCTGCCGCTGCC
>NZ_QOWE01000033.1 GCF_003334855.1 Larkinella punicea | reverse complement strand
GAAAACGAACTAAAAAAGAAGAAAAAATAGGGTAATAGTTACCTTTGTCTACTCCTCAATACCACTTATCCACAGTGGCCCAGTTTGCATCGGCGCACACGGCCCAGTATCATCGGTATAGTCACCTATGTCCTGGTTGGGCATTCCATGGGAGGGCTTTATGCCAGAGCGTTTGCGGGTTTCAATCCGAATGACATTGCCGGTTTGGTTTTTATCGATCCAGCCGACTTTACGGAAACAAAAGAAGATTGGAATACCATTTTCAGACGGATCGGGGTTCCTGAAAAGCGAATCGATGAAATGCTATATGCGCGCCTTTATCAGCCAGCAAAGGTTGATTCCGTTCGTTTTGGTCCCTGGAGTGAAGGCCAGGTTTTGGCAGCATTAAGACGAACCGATTTTGCGGAAGTGACCCGGTTACCCGTACCCAATGTTCCCATTTACTTTTTCATAGGGGGCAGATTCGAAGTAGCTCCTGAAAGAAGAAGTACGGATTATGACCATACTAAATTCTTTGAAGTAAGGACCAACGTGAACATAGAAAGGTGGAGAAAGTTCATTTATTCCTCCAGCAAAGGCGGTGCTCTCATCTATCTTTCCAATAGCGGGCATTACTTGCACCGGGACGATGCCAGGGCGGTTATCGGTACGCTAAAAATGCTCCTGGAGAATTTAGGCGGGTAGACCGGTCTGGCGTTGGTACCAATTCTCCAGTTTCGTCATCAACTCTTCCAGTTTGATCGGCTTACCGAGAAAGTCATTCATCCCGGCATCGAGGCATTCCTGCTCGTTTCCTTCCAGGGCATTGGCCGTCAGGGCAATAATAACCGGCTGTTTGACAATCGTTTGCCGAATCAGGCGGGTGGCCTCCAGACCATCCATAACCGGCATCTGCATATCCATCAGGATCAGCCCATATTCTTTCTGGTGGACGGCTTCAAGGGCTTCCTGCCCGTTGTTGGCCAGGTCGGGTTGGTAGCCCAGTTTTTGCAGGATGTGCAGAATTACCTGCCGGTTGATTTGATTATCCTCCGCTACAAGAACATCGAAGGGGTATTTTTTACAAAAATCAATCGATAGCTTTTTCGGGGCAAGCGTCGGCAGACTCGTTGGCTGTTGCTGTTGAAACGCGTTCTGGATGTGTTTGCTGAGAAAATGCTGCCTGATGGGCTTCGTTAGAATCGAAACGAAAAGCTGCCGTTGTTCATCCTTCACTTCTTCTCCGATGGAACTGAGCAGGATAATGGGCATGTGGGCCGAACGCGCCCGGATGTGCCCGGCCAGCATCACCCCATCCATTCCCGGCATCTGCATATCGGTAATGACCAGATCGATGGCGGAGTCGGTAGCCAGCAACTCCAGCGCTTCCTCTCCGGAAGAGGTTAACACCGGCAGCATCTTCCAGGACTCGAACTGGCGTTTCAGGATGGTTCGATTCGTGGCATTGTCGTCCACCACCAGGATTCGTTTGCCCTCCTGGTTTGCCATGTTATAACTGGCGTAGGGTACCGGGCTTTTCGTTCCGGTGCGGGTCTTCATCGTAAAGGAAAAGGTAGAGCCCCGCCCCGGTTCGCTACGAACCAGAATATCCCCCCCCATCAATTGCACCAGTTTCCGGGCGATCACCAGGCCCAGACCCGTGCCGCCGTACTGCCGCGTCGTAGACGAATCCACCTGGGAGAAGGCCTTGAAAAGCCGGCTTACCTTATCAGCCGGAATACCGATTCCCGTGTCCTGCACGTCAAATGCTACATACAGTTGCCCGTCCGCATCTTCTTTTTTCAGCTTCACAAAAATGCAGACTTCGCCCTGTTTGGTAAACTTTATCGCATTTCCAATCAGGTTGATCAGCACCTGCCGCAGCCGCAGCGGGTCGCCCAAGATCTGCCCCGGCACATTTTCATCAATTTCATAAATCAGATCAAGCCCGAGTTTGGTGGCCCGGGTTCCGAACATATCCAGAACATCCTCGATGCACTGACGCAGGTTAAAATCCTCGTTTTCAAGTTCCAGATTACCCGATTCAATTTTTGAAAAATCAAGAATATCGTTGATCACGTTGAGCAACGTATCCCCGCAACTGGCAATAGTCTCGGTAAACATCTGCTGTTCTTCGGACAGGACGGTTTCCTGCAGCAAGCTCACCATGCCGATCACGCCATTCATCGGTGTGCGGATTTCGTGGCTCATCGTGGCCAGGAAAATGCTCTTGGCCCGGTTTGCTTTTTCGGCCTCGTTGCGGGCTCTTTCCAGTTCGAGGTTCGACGCCCGGAGTTGTTCGTTGGTTTTTTTCTGGAGTTCTTCATTGCGTTTTCGCTCCAGCGAAAGGTGGGCTTCCTTTTGCAGTTCCACCATTTCCATTGCCTGGCTGAATTGCAGTTCACTGTATTTCCGGAGCAGATGGGACCACAGGCCGCAAATAAAAAAGATCACGGCAGCCAGCAGAATATGAATGACGAAGGTGGACAGGTCGAAGTAATCCAGCCGGGTAAAATAAATCCCCTCGACCCCGCTGTTCTGTAAGTACCCAAAAACCGCATGATGAACCAGCACAACGATCAGAAACGGGATCTGCAATTTCCATTTCTGGTATGTAATCAACAGCGCACTACCTATAAAGGCAAAAAAATGCATTTCAAACAGCCCATGCATCTGGTAAATAAACTGGGCCATAAAAATCCCGAGCACTGTGCTCAAAACATACTGGTAAAGATCCGACGAAGGCAGAGCTTGTTTAACGGAATAATAGGCCACCAGCGAAAGCCCGCCAACCCCGAAAGCGATCAGCCAGGTGTCGTAAAAACCCGCGAATGCCAGACCAATCAAAAAATAACCGCCTAAAAAATAATTCATCAGGCGGTCGGATCGCTCCTGCACGCCATACAGAAAATCATGAGCAGAACGCCCGGTTGCGACCGGCGTGTGCTGGTTATAATCCATCATCGGTTTTGCAATAAGGCAGACTACAGCCGTAGGCGGTTAAGGCCCGCGGATCGAACGCTTTTGGGAAATCATGCCGCAGCAAGGCGGTCAGGGCCAGTTCGGCGTAGTTGGTTTTCTTGTCCGTACAATACCGGCTCCGGTTGTAATTCCCCCGGTAATAGAGCCGGTGATTTGCATCCAGAATCACGGCCTGAGGGGTAGAATAGACGCCACACCGGGTAGCAACCGACGGATCGACTAAAACCGGGAGATCCAGACCGAATTTTTCCTGAATTTCCTGGGTGGCGTAGACTTTCCTGCTCATGACCACCACGACGAAGTTGACAGCCCGGCCATACTGCCGAACCAGGGTTTTAAAATGGGTCTTGTTAAACCGCGAACACGGGCAATCCGGATTATAGAAATGAAGAAACACCGGTTTGTCAGCCTGCAAGTCCAGCAGTCCATTCAGGGCAATCACCTTTCCGGTCTTTACCGGTTTATACGCTTCGGGGAGCGGAGTTGGTAATTGATAGAGCCAGTCATTGTACCAGAATAAGGCTCCCACGGCTGACATCAGCACCAGCAGCCAGAGCATCACGAAGCTTTTTCTTACCCTATCCTCACTGGGTTTGGTCCGTTTAACGGCAATTCCCATAGCACTAAAAATGAAGTTACGTTCTCGAAAATCCGGTGTGGCAGCTTGATTGCGGGCATTGACCGCCGGGGTGTGGGTAGGGTAATTAGTGCAAAAGCAGTGCCAAGTCGGTTACAAAATGGGCATAAACGTTGACCGTACGCTCGTTTTATGCGGGGTTACGAATACCGCTACCACGGCCTGTTTATCGGGTTATTCTGAAAAACTACATTTTATTTGTATATACAAAAATATAAAATAGATTTGCGTCCTATGATACCTAGCGGTTGCCTCGTATATGATGCGTCAACTTTACCTCATTGGCTGGTTAATTGCCTTATCACATTGGACAACAGCGCAGTCCAACGATCAGAACTATGTCCTGACCCGAACGTATAAAGTTCGGGCGGCTGCCGAAGCGACCGGTATTTCATACAATGGCACGCCCAATCAGGTAGCAACACAGGTGACGTATTTCGATGGTCTGGGGCAACCAACCCAACAAATTGCGGCTTTTGCCGGCAACATTGGCCAGGACCTGATGACCCGCACCGTACACGATGCCTACGGACGCCCCTCGCAAACCTATGCCCCGGTAGCCGCTCCCGGCAACAACGGCGGCTGGGTTAGCAACCCGATCGGAACCTATTACAACTCGGCGGAAGTCTGTTCACCCACGGCCAATTATTATAACCAGTCAGTCTATGAATCTTCGCCCCTCAACCGTCCCACCGAGCAGCGGGCTATCGGCGTAACAACCGGCGTCCGGACTACTTACCAGACCAACACCGCCAATTCCGTGATTCGCTATCAGGTATGGGGGGCCAATTTACGGGACCTGGGCGTGAACGGCTATTACGCAGCCAACACCCTGACGCTGACGGAGGTCAAAGACGAAAACAACACGACGACACAGACGTTTCACGACTCCGAAAAGCGCGTGGTGCTCCGGCGGATGGTGCTGGCAACGGAAAATCTGGATACCTACTACGTCTACGATGAACCCGGCCAACTCCGGTTTGTGTTGCAGCCACAATTTCAGTTGGAAGGTAACCTCGATCGGTTTGCTTTCATGTACCAGTACAACAACCGGGGGCTAGTGATCCGTAAAAAAGTGCCCGGAGCCGGTGAACAAACCATGCTGTATGACAGCCGCGACCGGCTCAGCAGTGTGACCGATGCCCGGGGCATAATTTTTACCCACCAGTACGATGAGTTGAATCGCCCTACCCAGGTGTTGGTTAACAACAACATCCCGATTCAGTACACCTATTACGACAATTACGGTTTTAGCCTCTTTGCCAACGGGGGATTTGTCAATGAATTGGGGCTGACTGCGGCCGATCACTTTGTCAGTAATCCCCAATCCGATTCGCGCAAGGGGCTGATGACGGGCCAATCGGTGCGGCTCCTGAATGCCAGTGGCGGCTACGACAACTGGTACCAAACCGTTTTTTACTACGATAACCGCAACCGGCTCATTCAACAAAACCGGCAATTATTCGGCCTGTCGGGTTCGGCCTATGAACGCATTTCGTACCAGTACGATTTTGCGGGCAAGCGGGTGCTGGAGCGAACGACACAGTATACGGGCAGCATCACCTACCGCATCGACAAGGCCTTTAGCTATGATCAGGCCGACCGGTTGACCCAGGTGCAGCATACGGTTTACGAAAACGGCGTCCTGGTGAAGAGCTACGAACACAGTCGCCAAACCTACAACCAGGTGGGGCTGCTGGCCAGTGAGGAATGGAACACGGGCAACCTGGGTCAGATCTACAAGTACACCGCCCGGGGCTGGCTCTGCGAGCAGCAAAGTACCAAAGGACCCGGTTTTAGCCACACGTTGCAGTACCATCCCAACGGGAACGTCCAGTCGATGAGTGTCAGTACCAACGGCCAGTACAGCGGCTCGCGGAGCTTCACTTACGATCTGGCCAACCGACTGACGGCCACCAGCGGCAGCGGGAGTCTGGGCGGTTTCGACGAAAACAACATCGCCTACGACCGCAACGGCAATATAAAAACGCTAAACCGAACCTGGAACGGTCAGTTGATCGATCAATTGAATTACTTTTACACCGGCAATCAGGTCCACCGCATTGGCGACGGGGGCAACAACGCGCTGGCCGAAAAGGGGTTTGCCAACGCGACCGATTACGACAACGAGCTGCAGTACGATGCCAATGGCAACCTGACCAGCGATGCCAACCGGGCCATCAATGCCATTAGCTACAACGCGCTGAACCTGCCCCGGCAGGTGAATGTCGGCGCCAATTATGTGCAATACGATTACGACGCCCTGGGCCGGAAACGGCGCATGACGGGGCCGGGCGGGGTGGCCACCACCTACGAGGGCGATTTTGAGTACAATGCCAACGGAACGCTGCTGCGGATTGGGCTGGAAGAAGGGCAACTGGTCCGCAGCAATTCAGGCGTCTATGCAGTGCAGTATTACTACCGCGACCACTTAGGCAACGTGCGGCAGGTCGTGAGTGACAACGGGGCGGTCGTCCAGCAAACGGAGTACTACGGTTTTGGTCTGGCGGTAATCCGGCAAGGCGATGTCAACACCAACAAGTACCTCTACAACGGCAAGGAGCAGCAGTTGCAAACGCCCTGGCTGGATTACGGTGCCCGGATGTACGATCCGACAATTGGGCGGTGGAGTGTGGTCGATCCGCTGGCGGAGAACTCCTTGCTGTTATCTCCTTATGCCTATGTAGCCAATAATCCGGCTCGGAATATCGATCCCGATGGGCAGGATTATCTGGACGGCATTCAAGGGCAGTATACCCGCAAGGATGGTTCGGTTGAATCCTATGATGCGGCTGGAAGAACCCAGACAATAACGCGGTTTGAAGGTGGTGGTGGTTCAAACCAATCTGGAGACGGAGATAAAAAGCAGGAAGCACCCATTAGTGGGGCTTATCCCAACGGCACCTTACGTTCTGGGCCTGAACAAAATGCTGTTATTAAAGCTACAGTACCTAAAAAATTTGGCTCGTGGTTTACTCCCGAAGAACAAGCTGCTCAGACGGGTGTTGACATTGGTAGTGCTGTGGAAAGTGGCTTCAGTTTAATAAAAGTCGGAAAGTGGTTAAAATCTTTGTTTGAGTTTAGCAAAATCGCTAAGGGGGGAACAACTGTTTTAGAAGGTGCAGTAAAGAGTAATTATGGTCGGTTTGTAAGTAAAATACCAGCAAATTCTAAAGCCAGTTCATCATTCCAATTATTGGATGACGGTAATTATTTATTTCAAGCGACATCACCAGGTAAAGTACCAGGTTCGAGTGCCTTATATCAGAAATGGGTAAATCCACAAGGCGAAACTTTCAAAATGTTGAAAACAACATTTGCCCCTGATGGAAGTATCATTCATATTAAACCTAAATAATGTGATATGAGAAAAAGGAAAGATATTTTAACAGACTTGATTTGTTTTAACGGAAACTTGACAGAGTTACAAGGTGAATTATCTCAATATTCTTGGGATGTTGAAGAGCCTACTTTGATTATTAGCAAAGCTGATTTTTCTAATGTTATAAAGAAATGCGTTGATGAAAAAATCACTTTTGACGAGTTGGAAAATTGGGCTAATGCAATAGAATGTAGAGATGACTTGGATTTTGAAGTAGAAGAAATGCAGGAAATAATTTTCGAGTTAGCCAGTCCGGAAATCAATGGAGAAATAACGAAGCAACGACTAAAAGAAATTATTAATGAGTTAGCAGAATAACTACTATACCCTGCTAAAAATGGGATGGAAAACGGGAAAAAAGGAGATTTGGAGTTCCCCAACTCCAAATCTCCTTTTTTCCCGTGAAGCAAAGCCTCAATGCTTTTGCAAAGCTTAAAGAGAACATAAAACTTAACGGTGTGCAGGAGTCGATAAAATTTGTTGAAATATTTGTAGTAGATGGCCATCATCGTTTAAGGGCAGCAAAGGAATTAGGAATTCAAAATGTTCCGGTTCAACAAGTAAAATTGCCTTATGCAGGATACAAAACAGTTGAAGATCTAATCTATTCACCTTACTAATGGCTATTTGGCAATATCAACTATTTGTTGTCCCAGAAGAAGAGACCAATTCTTACTTTGGAGATAATTTATTTATCAATAACAATGCATTAAATGAAATTAATTGGTGGAAGTATCGCCAATTAAGCATTGATAATTTCAATAATTTTAAGTCTTTTCTACCATTAAAGCAATCTTGGTCAAGTGACATTATCCTATTTGGAGATGAAAGCTCAAACTGCATTGAACTTTTAATTGACAACAATAGAATTATTGAAATTTCTATAAGAATAGATGTAAGAAATGATTATAAAGAATTCGTATATGCACTTTGTGATTTCGCCCAGACGTATGGCTGTGTATTGTTAAATGATACTTTAAAGGTCCTTAGTTCCACAGTAAAACTGATAGAGCACGACATAATGATCCACCCACTATACAAATTATTTTTAGATAAATTGAATGAATAAATTTTAAAAAAACAACAAAATTCATTCATTCTTATCTTTTTTCGTTAAAAATTTATAAATTAAAGAAAAGCAGGACAAATAGTATTATAAAATATATATATTCACATTACCAAACCGTTCTTTGACATACTGAGATAATGTATTATTTCTGCCGTCGTTTATAAGAAGCGATAACGGGGCGGTGTCCACCAGTTGGCGGTCATCCGGCAAAGCGATGTCAACACCAATAAGTACCTCTACAACGGCAAGGAGCAGCAGTTGCAAACGCCCTGGCTGGATTACGGGGCCCGGATGTATGATCCCACGATTGGGCGATGGAGTGTGGTTGATCCGCTGGCTGATGTGGAACCAAGCTTAACACCGTACCGATATGGCTTCAATAATCCCATCGGGGTAACGGATCCGGATGGGCAGTTTGAGTATTCCGATGGGTATAGCAAACAGGACAGTAAGTATTCGACGGGGTCGATGGAGTTCAGTGGGACTTATCAGGATGGGGATGGCGCCAATAAGGGGGACGGGCCCGGGAAAGGAAAGGGTAGTGAAAGTAAGCCGAAGTTTTCAGACCTAACGGTTAATGAGCAGGCTGCCTGGCAAAAAGCATCGATTGGGGAGCGGTTCCAGGCGTTTGGAGCCGTTGATAAGATTGAACCTTCGTTTGACCTAGAGGCTGCCTTCTTGCCAATAGGCAAGGGAATCAATTTGTTAGGTAAAAGCTTTAAATGGTTAAAATCTTTTCTTAAGACAGGAGCGGATGATATTCTTGTTCTAAGTCCAAAAGAAATCCATTTTATGCAAAGTAGTATAAAAAACGTTACAGGGGAATTTACTGTTTTAGGTAATGCTGAAGCACTAAAAGCAGGAGCCTTAAACCCCAACGTATTAAAAATGAATGTGTGGAAAGACGCTAATGGAAAGATCTGGACACTTGACCATCGACGTTTAGGAGCATTTAGGCTTTCGGGCTTGGAGAAAGCACCAGTTCAGTGGGCTTCTCCAGCACAAGTTCAGAGCCAAATGTGGAAAATGACAACAAAAAATGGTGGCACTTCGGTGAAACTTAAGTTGGGTGATGGAAACAATATAATAATTAAATAACTCTAAATTAAATAATTTAAGGCATGAATGTAGAAGAATTGGTTGAATCAATAAATACCAAAGAGGATTTTATATCCTTTGTTACCGCTTTAATCAATGATTTAAAAAACAATCCTGATACATGGGAAAACAGGACTCTTTTCAACTACCTAGAAGCCCTTCAAAGTTGGACTGAGGATATGGATGGCTATTATTATAATAAGAACATTTCAGTCCCTAAAGATGTTAATTGGAAGTTTTTTGCCAACATACTTATTGCCGCAAAGTCATATGAATAAAATGCTATTGATGCCGATCAATGGCGTATTTAAGTATATTATTTTATCCGGAGTTTACAACTTTTCTAACTTTAAACGACTAATGCGATGTTTACATTCTTTTGAATTTTTGGACTCGAATAAAACGTCAGTAGTGATCCGGGGCTAAAGAATTGTTCTTTGATATAAGTAACAAGCTAACACAATTATAGCAAACGGAGTACTACGGTTTTGGTCTGGCGGTCATCCGGCAAGGCGATGTCAACACCAACAAGTACCTCTACAACGGCAAGGAGCAGCAGTTGCAAACGCCCTGGCTGGATTACTGGGCCCGGATGTATGATCCGACGATTGGGCGGTGGAGTGTGGTCGATCCGCTGGCGGAAAAGATGCCAGCCTGGTCTCCGTATACTTTTTGCTTTGACAACCCCTACAAATATGTTGATAAAGACGGAAAAATACCTTACCCAATTACAATTAGAGCATTTGCACCGTTTAAAGAATTTGGTTTTGGGTTTCATGGCGATGGTCGTGGTTATTCAACAAGTTCAAGTGCAACTGCGAGAATGCACCAAAGAATTAATTTTGATACTGACAAGTCAAGTATTTCTACGAAAGCATGGAGTTCGCCTACATACATGGCATTAGACCCAAGCAATGCCAAAACCGCAACACCATCAGTAGAATTTACAAAAGGCTTTTCAATTAGCGAAAAAGGAGATTCTAAAACTTTTAGATTTGCGACAAGTGCAGCAGCAGCTAATCCAAAAACCCCAGCAGGTACACCCGATATAAACGTATTTTCAGATTTTTCAGTTACGGAAAACAAGAAAGCAGGTACGTTATCTATTAGTGGAAAACTTACAGGCGACAATTTCCCAAGTACAGAAGCATTTGTAACAGACCCAAGTGGTAATAACTTATTTTTAGGAGTTGGGCAAATTGATGCAGGAGTTGGCAGAAATACTGGACCATTTACTGAACTACCGGGAGAAAATAGCACAAATTCAATTACAAACTTTAATCTAACAATTACAACTGATAAAAAGGGAAATTTTACGGGTGTAAAATCTGGTGGCACAACATATAGTATTCCAGATTGGAATAAAAAAATTTCAAATACTCAACCTCAAAGAAAAGAATAATGAAAATATACATAAGTTATTTTTCAACCGCATTTTTTAACTTTTGGCTCATTTCTTTTTATTTAGGGTTTTCAGCAGGCTTTGCCAGTTATATACCAATAGTAGCACTACTAGGAGTTGTTATTTTATTTGTGATAGCTATTCCAATTCTAATTTACTATTTTCGAATTGGTATCATTATAGGATTAATAGCTTGTATAATTCTTTCAGTTCATGGTGTATCCATATTTTGGGGAATTATTGAAGAGGGTTCATTCAATTGGGGCTTATTTATTCTGTCGCCTTTTTTTCTAACTTTAACGAGTATATATTTTTCTCTTAATGCTTTATATGGCACTAAGAAAATATCAAATCTTCCAAAAGATAAAAATATAAAATTAATACTTTCAAGCATTCCAATTATATTATTTACACTCTACCTTATTTTTTATGGAAAATTTTGGAATATAAACGAATTTAAAATATAGTATATGGTAGATCCGCTGGCAAATGTTTATTATGCTTAACACCATATCGGTATTTCGCCAATAATCCGGCTCGGAATATCGATCCCGATGGGCAGGATTATCTGGATGGCATTCAAGGGCAGTATACCCGCAAGGATGGTTCGGTTGAATCCTATGATGCGGCTGGAAGAACCCAGACAATAACGCGGTTTGAGCAAGGAGAAGAGGCTAATAAAAAGCAGGAAGCACCCATTAGTGGGGCCTATCCCAACGGCACCTTACGTTCCGGGCCGGAACAAAATGCGGTTATTAAAGCTACTGTACCTAAAAAGTTTGGTTGGTGGTTTACTCCCGAAGAACAAGCTGCTCAGACGGGTGTTGATATTGGTAGTGCTGTGGAAAGTGGCTTCAGTTTTCTAAAGGTCGGGAGGTGGTTAAAATCTTTGTTTGAGTTTGGACAAGCGATTAAAGGAGAGGCCAAATTTACTATCCAGTTTGGAAAGACAGAAAATCAGATTTATCATGCTTTTCGACATACTGATGCATTAGGTTTGGAAAGAACGATTGTAGAGACAGCGATAAAAAAACACTTTCCGAGCATTGCGTCTAAAATAACCGAAGGAAAGCCTCTAAACTCTATAATAGAAATTGCTGGACAAAGGATACAATATTCAGCGTTCAAGCTTTCAGATGGTACAATAAATATTGGAAGGATCCATGGAGTCAAATAGAAAACCTTCAGTTCAAGAAGAAAGGCTTCTTGAACTATTAGTAAAAAATGCTATAATAGATTTTCCCTTAAACTGGAAGAACAATTTGCTTGTCCGTTCAATGGAGGATGGAAAGATGGGTAGTTTATATTTATATCCAAATGGAGTTTATAATGAGAATAGGAAATTTGATAAGCAAGTTAGTGAATACCAGTTTAAAGATGAAGACAATGTCGAAGTGATAGCTTCTTTATATGTAGACGATAACGGTAATCTACTAGAACTAGATATTTGGAAAACAGATTTTAATCCTTTGATTAATATTCCATATAAACTTGAATAAGTATGAGAAAAATATCTACGACTAAGGAAAATATAGACCTAAAATATGGTTCAGCAAGGCGGAGGATCTGCCCAAATATAGAAAGGTCAATAGAACAGCAAGTATTCGACGGGGTTGATAAAGTTCCGTGGGGCTTATCAGGATGCTGGCGATGGACCAGGCTAGAGATAACCCCGCGAGCAGCAAGAAAAAAGATAAAGTATCCGGACCTTTTCTAAATGAAGCCGGACAACCGATTAATGCCGACGGAAGTGCTTATTTTGATCCAGGTGATCGCACCAATGCCTGGTTGTTTGCTGCCGATAAACGGGATGAAGATGATCCTACCCGGATTATTGATAACTTAATCACCTTATTTAGCCCGACCAAAGTATTAGGGGGATTAGGTCTGTTGAGTAAATCAAATCCTGGTAGTAAGATTGTTGCGGCTAAACAATTAGCTGGAAGGTTAAAATCCATTTCTTCACTTGAAAGCCAAATAGCGAAACATCAATCAAAACTTGATGAGTATATCAAAGATCCAATGAAGTTTGATAACAAAGGTTTTTTAAAAAATGCCCCTAATGATGCTGTGAGACAAAAAATTGTCGAGTCTCGTATAAATCATCTAAAACAGGAGATTCAAATTTTCAAAAACAATATTCAAAAAATAATTAATAACGAGTAATCATGAAAATAAATATTGACAATCTGCAGAAAATAACCTCTATTTTGTTACACGAATTGCAAAAATCTAAGGGAAACGAAATAGAACTAAAAAGCGATTTTTATTGGGATATTTCTTCCGATGAGTTATACAACCCCTATGGTAAGCCTGAAAACCTTTCACTAGGACAATTAACTGATGATCTCGAAGAACTTTCTAGATTAAATATATCTGACGACGCAATTGTCTATGATTTAAAACTTATATCAAATATTTTTAGGGCCTTAAGTATAGAAAATCCAACTGCATTCTGACCATTTGAATATGAGATTATTATAATAAGCTTATAGTAATCTCATTTATTATTTGATTGCACATGCAATAAATTGCAAATTCAAGAACCACAGAACCCGATCTAAATGGTATTTTTCAGCTATCCGCAACACCACAAAACAACATAGAAATCAGATGAACCATGATGAACTATCTATCAACACTGATTTTGCTCCTGTACTCGTCGATCCTATCCGCCCAGATTTCGGGGCGGGTTTGGCAGGACGCCAATGCTCTTAACAAGGCCAAAGGCACAGAACGCCCGGTAAGTTCGGTGGAAGTTAAGGCTTACGGGACTAACGGGCGATTAATCGCCCAAACGACGACGGGGGGCGATGGGACTTACCAATTGGTGGTTCCTCCACACCAGCCGGTACGGTTGGAATTTGGTAATCTGGAAAAAGGCTGGCAACCGGTGGCAAATACACCCCTGGTGCGGTTTGCCACGACACCCGCTGAGGTCAATCTGGTTGTGCAGCACCCTGCCAACCAGTTGGGGGCCAATCCACGGCTGGTTCAGACGGTTTATGTGAACGGCGACTACGGCGATGCGGGTGCCGATTCGCTCACGGCGGTGGTCATAACTGCGGCCTCCGGCGACCCATCCACGCTGAAACGAATCGCCACACCCCGGCAGGTGGGTTCGCTCTGGGGGCTGGCCTATGACCGAACTTCCCAAAGGCTCTATGCGGCCGCCCTGGCGAAACGGCACGCCGGTTTCGGGCCCCTGGGGTCGGGTGGTATCTACCGCCTGTCGCCCGACGACGGAACGGTTTTGCCCTTCATCAATCTCGATGCATTGGGTTTCGCTACGGCTCCGGCTACCCTGAAACGCGATTTGGGCAGTACCATTACGAGTGTCAGCCACGATTCGCTGATGTTCTCCCTGGTGGGCAAGTGCAGCTTGGGGGGGCTGGATGTAACCGACGACGGGCAGATGTTGTTCGTCATGAACCTTTACGACCGTGCCCTGTATGCCCTTCGTTTGCCTGCCGACGGCACATTACCCCAATCCCCGGATGTAAAAAAATTTACACTGCCCCTGACAGCGGGACAATCGGGCGACGCCCGGCCTTTTGCTGTTAAAATATACAACGACCAGGTCTATGTGGGCGTTGTTGAGGATGCCAGCCATTCGAAGCGCGTTGCGGATCTAAGAGCTGTTGTATACCGATTCGATCCGAATGCCAACACGCCTGCTTTTACCGAGGTCTTCAGCACGGCCTTGAATTATCCACGGGGCACGCTCGACTACGGCGTATCCGGGTGGCAACCCTGGACGGATGATTACCGGCAAGCCAGGGTTTCGTCGGCTCCCGACTGGCTCATCCATCCACAGCCTATCCTGGCTGACATTGAATTTGACACCGACGGGTCGATGATTCTCGGCTTGATGGATCGACTCGGACACCAAGCCGGGGATGGACAACTCTTTCGGCCGAATTCGTCCATGCCCTTGATGCCCTACCGGGGTTTGTCAGGAGGAGATATTTTGCGGGTCGCTTTTCGGAATGGTCGCTACGACCTTGAACGAAACGGCGGTGTGGGGGACCAACAGTCGGCTGGCCGTAATAACCGGCAAGGACCCACCGGGGGTGAATTTTACCACGACGATCAGTTTCAGGCTGATGGCATCGTTTGGCACCAGGAAACCGCTACAGGAGGGCTCGCCCTTCTGCCGGAGCAAGGGCAACTGGTCGTAGCCGCCCGCGAACCGGTGCCGGGTCAGTATGTGACGGGCGGTTTTCGCTGGTTTGCCAATCAGACCGGAAGTTTTGTTCGGGGGCAGGCGGTATTTCCGGGCGGGGAGCGGGCCGGTTATTTCTGGAAAACTAACAATGTGGGTGATGTCGAAGTCATCGCGGAAACTCCTCCGCTGACCCTCGGCAACCGGGTCTGGAACGATCGCAACGCCAATGGCCAACAGGATGCCGACGAGCCGGGGCTGCCAGCCATTCAGGTAACGCTCTATCGCGCAGGGAAATTGGCAGGACAAACCCAAACCGATCAAGAGGGGTATTATGCTTTTGATAACCAATCGGCAACCGGTGGTATACAGCCCCTGACGGACTACGAAATCCGCGTACCCCTGCAACAAACCGTTCATTCGGGCCTGAGCTTGCCCGCGCCGGATCGGCGCAAAGCGGTAGCCACCAGCCAGGCTGACCAAATTGACAATGACGCCATTCTGGCCGACCAGACGGCGCTGATCCGGTTTACGACCCCACCAGGGGGCGGGTCAATGCCGGGGTTAGACATCGGGCTTCAGTGTGGTTCCTGTGCTCCCGCCAGCCAGACTGCCGAGCCGGAACGTCTAACGCTCACGCCCAATCCGGCAGGTGTTCAGACGGCCGTACGCTATCGCGGGTATCAGCAAACCGGTGCATTGACGCTCACCGTGTTTGACCTACAGGGCAAGCCCCTGATGACGACTGCCGGCAATTTAACCGATCATCAGTATACACAGACCCTCAACCTGACCAGGCTGACCAGTGGTCATTACGTCGTAACCGTCAGGGAGGGCGATCAGATAACAACCGTTCGTTTCGTGAAACACTAATTTTTATGGGTATGGAACTGCTTTTCAGGAAGGCCAAATACATGGGGCTGGTTATTTTTCTGGCTTTGGTTGGCAGCACGAGCCGATACCGCTCCGGTGATTTTCCCGTGAACCCCGCTCCGTTGGCCAAAGATTGTTTTTCGGGAAAATGGGGCAACGACTTCGTGCTTTGCGATAAGGAACGGAGTGGAAAAAAGGGGAAATCCAATCAAAAGAATCGGCTGGAAGAAGAACTGGTCCTCCAGTTTAAGGGGAAAGACAAAGGGGAACTCAGTTTTTATGATTGCCGGAATACCAAACGAAGTGACCTGTCCATCTCCTTTCATTACGAAGTAGCGAATGAAGTCATTCGCTTCTACTGGGAGGGAAAACCGGATGAGATTGAAACCTACAAAGCTGCTTTCAATTTTCGGGATACGTTTCGTTACGACTGTCGCAAGGATACGCTGGTGTTTACGGACGGTTTTCTGAATAATACGCTTTACCAGGGCAGTACGTATTTTGTGCGCCGTTAATCTTCCCTTCTATGAAACGGTTTCTACTCGTTGCATTGCTGCTGTTTACTACGATCGATGCAGCAAAGGCACAAGGCCAGGTTCCTAATTTACGGCCTTCTTTGTCGCCCCAATCGCCCAATGTAGCATCGCTGGGCCGATTCGGTGAACATCCGGTCAGTTTGAATACGGGAATACCGTCGATCACCGTCCCGGTTTTCGACATCTCGGCGGGCCAGGTGCGGGTTCCGGTCAGTTTCGATTACCATGCCGGAGGGCATAAAGTAACGGATCAGGCGAGTTGGGTTGGCTTGGGCTGGGCTTTAAATACGGGCGGGGTCATTTCACGCAGCGTGACGGGTCGGCCGGATGAACTGTCGGATATTTTGTACTGGCCCGGCGTTCATCCCACCCTGGACCCCAATGTGAGTGGAAATACGGCCTGCGACAACATATTCAATTTCTTTGAACAATATAATAACCGGGTCTACGATTCCGGGTATGATGTGTTTAACCTGACTTTTCCAGGTGGACGGACCCTTAAGTTTGTGCTCATTCCGGACGGTACGGGCAGTGTTGCCACCACCATGCCTTTCGAGCGGGTTAAAATCAACTTTATACAATCCCAAACGGGAACCATCACCGGCTTTACGGTGACCGACGAAGACGGCATCGTCTATACGTTCGACCAGACCGAATCCGTCGCTTTTAACAATGGCAGCGGACAACTCAGCTACACCAGTGCCTGGCAGCTCAGCAAAATTCAGGGAAACCGACCGGATGATCTGGTTCAGTTTTATTATACATCCGTCAGTCATACCAGTACCACCGACATCGTCGATACGCAAACCATTGTGGATCAGACTTCCGGCGATTGCAGTTCTGCCTTTCTGGGCAATCAGAATTTTACTTCTGCTGCGGTCAGTACGTATCATACCACCCGCCAGTTGCAGGAAATCGTTTTTCCGGGCGGGAAACTAACGTTTTCGCCTGAAGTCGCCAATCGGGCCGACATACCCGGTCTAAAGGCGTTGGATTACATTGATGTGTATGGGTTCAACATTATTTCCAACACCTTCCAGCGAATCAAACGGATCGATCTCCAGCAAGGATACTTTCCCGCTACCCAACCTCAGAATTACGGCTATCTGAATGCCCCATTGAAACTCAACGCCGTGTTGATGCAGGATATCAATAATGGGATTATCAGTAAATATCTGTTCGAATACAACATGACCCAGAACCTGCCGGGGACCCAATCGCGCAGCCGGGATGTCTGGGGCTATTTTAACGGAGCCAACAACCCGACCACGCTTATACCGGCCCAAACCGTCAACCTGTACGGTACCGCTGGCTACATGGGTTCGACAACGATCGGTGGAGCCAATCGCTCGTGTAGCGAGCCCCACATGCAGGCCTGGATTCTGAACAAAGTAACCTACCCAACAGGCGGCCATTCCCGTTTTTTCTACGAGTCTAACCGGTATTTTGACCCCGGTACAAACGCAATTCAATTAGCTGGCGGACTTCGGGTGAACCGAATCGAGACCCAGGCATCGGCCAATGACCCGCTTAAAGTCAAAACATACCGCTACGGCTCCGGCGAAAATGGGTACGGAACCCTCAACGTGACCCTGAATAAAAGCAGTTGGTCCAATGTGTATTCCGAACAGCTTCCCCCCGACTGCCGGCAACAAACCCGCGTATTCGGCTCCAATCCCACCTCCAGCATCAGCCCGTTCGACGGCAGCCCGGTTACGTATCCGGAAGTGGCCGAGTATGAAGGCACCTACAACGGTTCGAATGAAAACGGAAAAACCGTCTATACCTTCCGAACCAGTGGTGACGTAACGTTTGGAGTAGGCGGGGGAAATTCCGGACGAACCTATGTCGCCAGTTATCATTGGGACCGGGGCCAACTGCTCACCAGAACGGTTTATAATCAGGCCAACCAGATGCTTCACCGGCAGGTCAATACGTATATGAACCCGATAAAAACAGAACTGGCAAAAGCCGGGGTCCTGATTCTAAAAAACTTGACCTACACGACCGAATGGGCCACCTATTATTCCAATCCCAGAACCCCACCCCCCTGCGACTATCTGCGCAACCAATACGCACCGCCCACCTACTATCCCTGGCCCAAAGGAAACATTCGGCTATTCCGAACCGAGGACTACCAGTACCCTGCGGGCAATGGCAATGCCGTCGCAACCAGTACCGAAACCGTGTACAACGCCGATTACCAACCGGCTCTGCAAACAGTCACAGCCGCTGATGGCAGCATCACTGTCCGGCAGATGCGGTACCCGTTTGACCTCAGTTTCCCAACGCCAGCTTCGGGGCCAACACGTGGCATCCAACTCCTGCGGAATCGGGGACAGCGGAACGTCGTTATTGAAGAATATGCGTACCGCAAAAACTACTCAGCCGATCCAAATCCGTATTTAATCGGGGGTCAATTGAATCTGTTTGAAGAAAACAGCCTCGTTCCGGGGTATGCGCTGCCAAAAGAAACACACCGGCTTCAGGTGATGGATCGTTGCTGTCTGCTGAGCAGCTACGTCCCCTTATCGCTGACAAACAGCACGGCGAACAAAGACAGCCGATACGGGCTGGAGTTGACTTATACGGCCTATGATAGCCGGGCCAATCCGCTGGAATACGTGCTGCGGAATGGTTTGCGTACACGCCTGGAATGGAATGCCTACAATTCTGGACTCGTTCCTTTTTCGGTTTTCACCAGCGAAACGTCCAATTACAATACCGCTGCCAGTTTGACGACCCGCTATGCCTATGACGTTCCGCTCCTGGGTGTAAAAACAACAACCGATCCGAATGGCTTCGCAACCCGGTATGAATACGACTATTTTGGGCGGCTGGATGCCATTCGCGACCACGACCTGAATTTGCTCAAAACCATCGACTACAATTATGCAAACGGCGAACAAAACCCCAAAAAGCTCGCTCCATTTTCAACGGTCAACAGTTCGGTCGGGAGCGGTTGTTTTTTGATTTACAACACCTTGTCCGGCAAAGTATTACAGACGATGAACGACAATACCGTTCAGCAGCAGACGCCGGTCGGCGGGCAAACCAACCAGATCTGGCGATTCGATCAGCAACCCAATGGGTCCTTTAAATTAACGACCCAGAATGGCAGTGGTCAGGCCCTTCAAACGAATTCGGCCAATCAGGGCGAGTTTCTGCGGATTGGGAACTATACCGGCACCACCCTTCAACTGTGGAATTTTAACGAAACCGCAGTCAACTCCCGACAGTACCGGGTCAGTCTGTCGGCGGGTACAACCTGGGACATCGAAGGCGCAGGAGCTGGTCCCAAAGCTCAATTGTACGGTAGCATGACCAATCCCGGCGATTTTCATTACAGCCAGCCCTATCGTTTCTTTCAGCTTTTATCCGTATCCTGTCCGGGCTGTTCGGCGCCAATCCCATCCCTGTCAGCCAACCCCTCGTCTATTTGTCCGGGGCAGACAGCGACCTTAACCGCCAGTGGCTGCACCGGCGGAACCGTCACCTGGTCAACGGGGGCCGTCGGCAACACGCTGCTGGTCAACAACAGTGGTACATATTTAGCGACTTGCACGCTCAATGGCTGCACCAGTGCGGCCGGGCAGGTAACGGTGCAAACCAACGCCAATTGCGCGGGGGGCGATGCCGTCGGAAACGGTTGCTTTGTCATTTCGAGTGTTTATTCCGGCAAAGCCATGCAGGTGATGAGCGACAACACCGTTCAACAGCAAACGCAGGTTGTGGGACAGGCCAACCAAATCTGGAAATTCGAACAACAGGGAAACGGTCAGTATAAACTCACCTCGCAAAACGGGAGCGGTCAGGTGGCGTCCGTCAACGCAGCGGGCAACGGTGAGTTGATTCGTTTGGCTGCTTTTACCAATACGACCCTTCAATTCTGGAATTTTTCCCAAACCGCAGCGGGTAGCGGACAGTACCGGGTGCATCAGTCCGCCGGAAATACCTGGGATTTAAGAAGCCGCGGAGTCGACCCGGAACTTCAATTATGGGGAAGTGTTCAGAACACCTCCGATCCGGACTATGCGGGTACCTATCGAATTTTCAGGCTCACCTCGGTGGGGTGTCCTACCTCCCCGAACTGCTACTCCATTCGCCTGGTGGCCAACGGGAAACGGTTATCCAACGCGAATGGCACCCTCAAAATACAGGATCCGGACGACAGCCAGAACGGGCAAATTTGGAAACTTGACCCTGTAGGTTCTTCCACTAAGCTCACGACCATGACCGGCACGGGCCTGGTTATCGGTGCGGCTGGCGGGAATCAAACGCTGGATACCGAGCTGGTCCTCCAATCGTATACCGGTCAGCCCCATCAGCATTGGACGCAGCAGTTGGTTACTGATGGCAATCCGGGAATAAAATACGGTTTTGTCAGTAACAACGGGAGCTTCGCCTGGTCGAGTGTCTACAATTGGGGGGGAGGAAATCCTTCCGCTCCCGCCGTGAGCGATTTCACGCTGAAACCGGTCGCCGATTTGCTCATCTATGGAGCGATGAAGTGGTTTTTAGACAGTCGAACCTGTCCCTGGTAAATCCTCAAACCGCCTTCAAAACCGGTTGGGTCGATTTGCGAATCACCAGCGTGGTGTCCAGCGTCTGGGTTTCCGGAACAAAATCGGGACCCTCCGCCAGTTGCCGCAACAGAAGCCGGGCGGCCACGCGGCCGATTTCGTTGGTCGGCTGAACGACTGACGTGAGCGGAGGGCTGACAAAGGCGCTGTGGGGCGCGTTGGAAAAACCAACCAGCGAAATATCATCCGGGATCGACAACCCGTTTTCCTGAATGCAAACCAGGGCTTCGATGGCCGTCGGATCGTTGACGGCAAACAACGCATCGGGGCGGTCAGGAAGATTCAATAATTGCTGGGTACAAAACCGGGCTTTCCCTTCCACAAAATCGCAGGGCAAAATGATCGTCTCGTCGATGGGAAACGCGTGGGCTTTCAGCGCGTCGATGTAGCCGTTCAGGCGGTTTCGGCTCATGGTCAGGTTTTCGGGGCCGGCCAGGTGGGCAATCCGTCGGCAACCCGTCTGGATCAGGTGTTCGACCGCCCGGAACGCGCCCCGGTAATCGTCCACCAGCACCTTTGACCCCTGTAATTCATCCACAATTCGGTTGAAAAATACCACCGGCAACCCCTTCCGTTGGGCCGATTGAATGTGTTCGTATTCATTCGTTTCCCGCGTAATCGCCATGATCAGGCCATCTACGCGGCTCGACAGCATGGCCTGCAAATTGTGCTTTTCAATCTCCAGCGACTCGTTCGACTGCCCGATCATGACTTTGTAACCGGCAGCATTGGCGACTTCCTGCACCCCCAGAATCACATTCGGGAAATAGGCGTGAACAAACTCGGGGACCAACACACCAATGATGTCGGTTTTGTTTTTCCGCAAACTGGTTGCAATCGTGTTGGGTTGGTAATCCAGTTCGTGGGCCAGATCCAGAATGGCTTTTTTTGTATCCGGGTTTATATCCGGCGCATTCCGCAACGCCCGGGAAACGGTTGATATTGAGACATTTAATTTAATGGCAATATCCCAGATGGTTGGTTGTTTACTTCTCATACGGACAGGGTCGGCTTCACATACTAAAGATAAAATCTCCGCTACGTTACACAAGACGCCTTCTGTTGTTTTTCTACTACCGCTCCCGCCGGGAAATCTACACGGCAATATGATTTTTTATGGATTCCGAACCAATCCGGACTTTCCTACCCGTCTCAATGCTTTTGAAATCAAGCCCGCCAGTTTCCATTCCGGCAACGTTACCGGAAACGTTTTTTTTGATTCCACTGGAAACTTGACTCCTTTCCGGTTGCTGTTCTCTTTTTACTTCTGTTAAATTCAGAAATAATTCAATAAAAAAGGCTGATTCAGCCCCGGTCGTCGAGATCCCCGTTGCCGGGTTTTCAATAGAAAACGAGTTGACTATTTGAACTATTCCAATCCATGTACCTGTATGAAAATAAATCTAAAAAAGGTTGGCTGGCTGGCACTCCTATTGCTGGCCCCCACCATCCGGCTGCAAGTCCTGGCGCACCATCCGGCTGTATCCACGAATCGTCCGTCGGCCCCAACGGCGGTGTTACAGATCCGGGGGCTGGTCACGTCTGAAACCGGCGAAACCCTGCCGGGTGTTACCATTGCCGTGAAGGGCACCACGATCGGTACCACCACCAACGAATCGGGTCAGTACAGCATCAGCGTTCCCGACGACAAGGCCGTGCTGGTTTTCAGTTCGGTGGGCTACGAAAAACAGGAAATACCGGTCGGCAACCGCAGTACGATCAATGCGGTTTTGAAAGCCGACACCAAAGCCCTGGGCGAAGTCGTCGTAATTGGTTACGGCACCCAGCAGCGCCGGGACCTGACCGGTTCGGTCGCATCCATCAAAGGCAAAGACCTGGAAAACCTGCCCGTTCAGGGGCCGCTCGAAGCCTTGCAGGGCCGGGCCGCCGGGGTAGAAATTGTGCAGAACAGCGGATCACCCGGAGGTAGCCCGACGGTTAAAATCCGGGGTATTACGTCGCTCAACGCCGGCAACAGTCCGCTCTATATCGTTGATGGCGTGCCGATTACGGGCAACATCAACGTGGTCAATCCGAATGACATTCAATCCATGGAAGTGCTGAAAGATGCCTCGGCATCGGCTATTTACGGCGCACGGGGTGCCAACGGGGTTATCATCATCACGACCAAACGCGGCAAGTCGGGCAAAACGGCCATCAACGTCAGCACCTACACCGGTTTTTCGGAAGTCAGAAAGCAGATTCCGATGCTGAATGCCGTGCAGGAACGCGATTACATCCTGAATGCCGTCCAGAATGCGGGCGTTCCGGAAGTACGGCTGGGCCTCGATACGCTGTTCAACGGCAACACGCCGGTGTATGATACCAACTGGCAGAACGAGTTGTTTCGGAACGCTCCGGTTTCCAATTATGAAATATCGCTGCGGGGCGGCAACGACAAAACCACCTATGCGGCCAGTCTGGGACTGTTTGATCAAAAAGGAGTCGTCATCAGTTCGGGCTACAAAACCTACCGCGGCCGGTTCAGCATCGATCACCAGGCCTCTTCGCGCTTCAAAACCGGGGCCAACATTCTGCTCTCAACCGCCAAACGCGACCTGATTCCAGAAGGCGACGACAACAATGCCGTGCTGACCAACGCCCTGCGGATGCTGCCGTTTTCGCCGGTGTATAATCCCGATGGTTCCTACACCTTCGTCGATCAGATCCAGCGTCCGAACCCGGTCGCCCTGGCCACCCAGAGCAGCATCTTTTCCGTTTCGAACCGCCTGCTCGGCAATATTTACGCCGACTATACGATTCTGAAAGACTTGACGCTGCGCTCGACCCTGAACGTCGACTATGCCGGCAACCGGAACGAAAACTTCATTCCCAGCACCATCCAGGGCGGAGCCGCCCGACCGGCCACGGCGTCGTATGGCGACGGTTTTAGCTGGATCAGCGAAAACACCCTGAACTACAGCCGTTCATTCGGTCAACATGCGGTTTCGGGTCTGCTGGGGTATAGCGTGCAGGAGACCCGGACGTTCAACCTGTCGGCAGCGGCCAATCAGGGTGCGACCGACAATATTCCGACCCTGAACGCGGCTGCCACCGCCACGGGTGCTTCGAGCAGCAAATCCGCCTGGGGGCTGGTTTCGTATTACGCCCGGCTCAATTACAGTTTCAACGACAAGTATTTGCTGGCGGCCACCCTGCGCCGGGACGGTTCATCCCGGTTTGGGAAAGACAATCAATATGGCACCTTCCCTTCGGTATCAGCCGGTTGGCGAATCTCACAGGAACCTTTCATGCAGGGCCTGCCTTTCATCAATGACCTGAAATTGCGGGCGAGCATCGGCGTGGTCGGCAACCAGTCCATCAGCGATTACGGGGCGCAGGGATTATACAGCACCGGGCGCAACTACATCGGCAAATCCGGCATTGCGCTGTCGGCAGTTCCCAATCCATCACTTAGCTGGGAATCGACCACGCAGTCGGACGTCGGCATCGATGTGTCGTTTCTGAACGACCGCATCGCTTTTACCGCCGATGCCTACCTGAAAAAAACGAACGATCTGCTGCTGTCTGTGAATCTGCCGACGAGTTCGGGCTTTAGTTCTGCCTTGCAAAACGTGGGCGATACGCAGAACAAAGGACTGGAATTCAGCGTTTCCAGCCAGAATCTGGTGGGCGCTTTTCGGTGGAGCACCAATTTCAATATTTCCTTCAACCGCAACAAAATTGTCCGGCTTTCCAATAACAATGCCGACATCATCCAGGCAAGTGCCGATGCAGTTTTCTTTAGCGACCGTCCCGTCGGCATTGGTCGGGTGGGCGAACCCATCGGCGTGTTCTTCGGCTACGTGTATACGGGTCGGGTGTATGCAACCTCGGAAGAAGCCAAAGCCGCCAACCTGCGGGATGGCAGCAAAACCGGGCCGCTCTATCAGGCCGGTGACATGATTTACGAAGACCTCAACGGCGACGGTGTGATCAATGCCGACGACCGGCGAATCATCGGCAACTCCAACGCCAAACACACCGGTGGTTTAACCAACACCTTCTCCTACAAAGGGTTCGACCTGTCGGTTTTCATGCAGTGGTCGTACGGCAACCAGATTTTCAACCAGACCCGCCAGTCGTCTAACCGGAGTTTCGTTTATAACGCGGCCACGACCGAAGTGCTGCGAAGCTGGCGGAAAGAAGGCGATGTGACCGACGTGCCACGGGGCGCACCCAGCACCATTGGCCGCAACGGTTTTCCTTCATCCCGCTGGGTTGAAGATGGGTCTTATCTCCGCGTCAAAACCGCTACGCTGGGTTACACCTTTCCGTCTGCCGTGCTCAAACGAATCAAAGTCGAAAGCCTGCGGGTATATGCTTCCGGCCAGAACCTGTTCACATTCACGAAATACCTGGGTCTGGACCCGGAAGTGAATTTCCGGAACAGTCTGCCGTTGCTCCAGGGCATCGACTTAGGCACGTATCCGCAGGTTCGCACTTTCACGTTTGGCTTAAATCTGGGCTTCTAACCTGACCTCGACCATGAAAAAATTTAGCTATTTCCTCTTAATCACCGCACTGCTGAGTCTGGCCAGCGGTTGTACCGATGTCCTTGATCAGGTGCCGGTGAGTGCCCTCACGCAGGGTTCCTTTTTCCAGAATGCCGCCGATGCTGAAGCCGCCATTATTGCGGCTTATGACGCCTTGCAGGGTGACGACACGCGCCGGGTGGTTTGGGGCGATGCCCGCGCCGACAACCTGAAAATACCGGTTGAAACGATTGGCGTCACCGATCCGGGCGTGCTGGATTTTCAGAATGACAACATCAGCAACAGCAGCGGTTTTGCGACCTGGGCACCTTTTTATTCGGGCATAAACCGCGTCAACAACGTACTGGCGCAGGTTCCTACCATTCAGAGCCCGACCATCGGCAGCGTCCGCAACCGGATTATGGGCGAAGCGTATTTTCTGCGGGCCTTCAATTATTTCTTCATGGTACGGCTCTGGGGTGCCGTGCCGCTGGTGCTGGAACCGACCAATTCATTGGATAAAGATCTCCAGTTGCCGCGAACACCCGCCGACAAAATTCAGGAGCAAATCATTGCAGACCTGATCGAAGCGGAAAAACTGCTGCCGGTTACCTACGCATCGAACATCGAAACCCGGGGCCGGGCCACGCAGGGAGCCGCGCAGGCCTTGCTGAGTAAGGTCTACCTCTGGCGGAGTTCGTATAACCAGACGAATGAATGGCAACTGGCGGCCGATTATGCCGCCAAAGTCCTCGCCAACCCGACCTACTCGCTGGTTTCCGGAGCCAATTACAGTACGCTTTTTACCGCCAAAAACACGACCGAATCCATTTTCGAGCTTCAGTATAGCAACGCCAATCAGGAAACGAACGGTCTTTCGGCTTACTTCCTGCCCCGCAGCAGCAAGGTGCAAACCGGTGGAAATCAGACGCTGATTCCCACCCCCAAACTGGTGGACGCGTTTGAACCGGGCGATTTGCGGAAAACCGCCAGTTTCTTCCTGAGCAACCCCCAAACCGATCAGTTTGCAAACTTACCCACGGTTGGAAAATACCTGGGAACGGTGGTCGGCAACGCCCGCTTCGGCGACAGCAACTACATCTTTCTGCGGCTGGCCGACGTCATTCTCATGCAGGCCGAGGCTCTGACGCAGTTGGGCAAAACCACCGAAGCCATCGCGCTGGTCAACCGCATCCGCAACCGGGCGGGTTTGGCAAACACGACGGCCACCGCCAAAGACGCGCTTCTGCTGGCCATTGAGCAGGAACGCTTCGTCGAGCTGTGTTTCGAAGGCCACCGCTGGTACGATCTGCTCCGAACCGGGCGCGCCAAAGCGGTTCTGGGCGTCGACAAAAAACCGTTGCTGCCGGTTCCGATTACCGAAATCATGCTCAATCCCAATCTCTTGCCCCAAAATCCGGGGTATTGATCATCTTCCAGCCGCTCATCGGTAGTCCGGCGGAGCGGCTGGCTTTTAGGTAAAACCGTTGAAACTATGCAAGTCAACTTGAAAAGAATCGTTCTGTCGCTGAGTCTCGGTTTCGCCCTGACCGGCGTGCTGGTGGCGCAGGACGCCCGCGATATCAAAACCGGGATGGTGATTCCCGACGAAACGTACAGTGATCAGCCTTACATCGTCAAAACCAACGACGGCGCGTGGCTCTGCGTGTTGACCACCGGAACCGGTCACGAGGGCGCGTCGGGCCAGCATTTGATTTCCCAACGAAGTCTTGATCAGGGAAAAACCTGGATCGATAAACGGGATGTCGAACCGGGCGACGGGCCGGAAGCGTCGTATGCCGTGCTGTTGAAAGCGCCATCGGGCCGGATTTTTGTTTTCTATAATCACAATACCGACAACATCCGCGCGGTGAAAGGCGACAATCCGCCGTATGCCGATGGGCTGGTCAAGCGGGTGGATAGCCAGGGGTATTTTGTCTTTAAATACTCGGACGACAACGGCAAAAGTTGGTCGGCAAACCGGGTAGCGATCCCCATGCGGAATTTTGAAATCGACAAAAAGAACCCGTATCAGGGAAAAATTCAATACTTCTGGAACGTGGGCCGGGCTTTTGCCTACAAGGAATCGGCGTATGTTCCAGTCCACAAAGTAGGCGGTTTTGGCGAAGGCTTTTTCACCAGTAGCGAAGGCGCTTTGTTGCAAAGTCCCGATTTATTCACCGCCACCGATCCCGCCAAGGCGAAGTGGAACACCCTGCCCGACGGCGAAATCGGCCTGCGGACACCGGCCAAAGACGGCGGTCCCATTGCCGAAGAACAAAATTTCGTGGTGTTGAGCGACGGTTCTTTCTTCTGCGTTTACCGGACCATCGACGGTTATCCGGCCTATACCTACAGCCGGGATGCCGGTCATACCTGGGAGCCGCCCCAGTACATGCGGTATGGCAACGGCCAGTTGATGAAGCACCCGCGAGCCGCTAATTTTGTCTGGAAATGCGAGAATGGAAAGTACCTCTACTGGTTTCACAACCACGGCGGGCGGTTTATTCGGGAACACAAAAACCGGCGTAGCATGGCCTACGAAGACCGGAATCCGGCCTGGGTGTCGGGTGGTGTGGAAGTCGATTCGCCCAAAGGGAAAGTCATCAAATGGACGCAGCCCGAGGTTTTGCTGTACGACGAAGACCCGCTGATCCGGATGAGTTACCCCGATCTGGTCGAAGACAAAGGCTCGTATTACATCACAGAAACGCAGAAAGACATTGCCCGCGTCCACAAAATTGACGAAAAGCTGCTGAATCTGGTGTGGAATCAGTTCGACAACCCGAAAAAAGCGCAGGATGGTTTGGTCACCAACTGGTCGTATCAATCAGGAAAATTTCCGCAAACCGTGGCCGCGCCAACCCTGCCCGAATTTTACAAACGCGATACGAAAAAACTGGAACAGCCGGGCATGAACGTACCGAACGGTTTTACGGTCGACCTCAGCTTCACCCTCAGCAACCTGTCTGACAACCAGATTCTGCTCGACGCCCGCGACGCCACCGGAAAAGGCTGGTTTGTACGAACGACCGACAAAAAAACGGTTGAGTTTGCGATGAACGACGGGCGTACGGAATCCACCTGGTCCTGCGACGAAGGCCTGCTGAAAGCCAATCAAAACCACCATGTCAGCATCATCGTCGACGGAGGCCCGCACCTCATCTCCTTCGTGGTCGACGGCAATTTCAACGACGGGGATGACACGCGACAGTTCGGCTGGGGCCGGTTCAATCCGTACCTGAAGTCGGTAGCCGGAGCCGCTCAGATCAGCCTTGGAACGCAACTCAACGGGCGGATTAGCCAGCTTTCGGTCTACAACCGGGCGTTGACGGTGTCGGAAGCCATCGGTAATTACAACGCGCAGAAGAAAATCCCGTAAAGCATTCGATCGGCCCTCCTTACGGGATTATCCAATTCACCAATCCCGTAGGGATGATTCATCTTGTAGCCCCCGGTTTAAACCGGGGGTCGCAGAACCATTTCGCCTTTCCGAAACCATTTTAACGGTTTTACATCCCAAAAAACCAAACACATCACCCTGATTCTCATGAACTTGAAACGATCCGTTGTGAACGCCAGCATCGAAACAGCCAAAGAAGTTATTGCCCATTTCGGAATGTACCTCCCGCCTTTCGCCAACTGGACCCTTGACCAGTGGCTCGACGCCGGGCCGGAATACAACGAAATCCGCGACTGCATGCTGGGCTGGGACGTCACCGACTTTGGCAGCCAGGATTTTCACAACATCGGGCGGACGTTGTTTACCGTTCGCAATGGTCGGCCTAATCAGCCAAATTATCCGAAGCAATACGCCGAAAAATGGCTCATCGACCCGGAAAACCAACGCGCCCCGGCCCACTTCCACCTTTCAAAACGCGAAGACATCATCTGCCGCGCGGGCGGCAATGTGCTGGTGCAACTTACCAAAGCCGACGCCGAAGGCAATCCATCCAAGGAAACTTTTTTGACGCAGGTGGACGGCTGCACCCGGCGGCTGGGACCGGGCGAGATCGTGCGACTGCGGCCCGGCGAAAGCCTGACGATTCATCCGCGCACGATTCACCAGTTCTGGGGCGAAGAAGGCACCGGTTGGCAGATCGACGGCATTGGCTACACGCTCAGTGCCGAGATTTCGAGCGTCTGCGACGACCTGAACGACAACGTTTTCCTGGTCGATTATGGCATCCGGTTTCCCGAAATTGAAGAGGATGAAGCCCGCCGATATTTCCTCTGCCATGAGTATCCCAGGGCTGGTATTGAACTTATTAGCGAATAAACCTAAACCTGATGATGCCACGTCGTTTTTCTATGGTCCTGCTGGTGCTGTCCGGCCTGGCCTTTGCCGGTTCAGGACTCTTGTACGCGTCTGAGAACCTCGCAGCAACCGGCCCGGTGTTGATGCTCGCGCTGGTTTTGCTGGCGCTGGCCTTCCGGGGCTTTGCCCAACTCAAAGGTTTTTCCTACACTGTCTGGATTCTGGCGGCTGTCACAGTCGCGATGTTCTACCCCACCTATTTCTTTACCGTTGGCGATTTTCAACTGAAACGGCTCATCGTTCCTTTCGTACAGCTCACCATGTTCGGCATGGGGTCGCACATGAGTTTTGACGATTTTAAAGGCGTCGTCAAAATGCCAAAGGGCGTTCTGATCGGAATTGGCTGCCACTTTATGGTGATGCCGCTGGTCGGTTTTTCGTTATCCCATCTGTTTGATTTTGAACCCGAAATTGCCGGGGGCGTCATCCTGATCGGCTGCGTTTCCAGCGCGATGGCGTCCAATGTGATGTCATATCTGTCGGGGGCCAACCTGGCGCTGGCCGTCACGATCGGGGCCTGTTCCACCATTCTGTCGCCGTTTATAACACCTTTTCTGATGAAATGGCTGGGTGGGCAGTACGTCGAAATCGACATCGCCCACATGATGATCGACATCACCAACATGATCATCATTCCGATTGTGGCCGGTTTTATTTTCAACCTGTTTTATTTCGGCAACGAAACCAGACGCGCCAGAACCGTTCAGTTGCTGGCTTTTGCCGGCATTATTCTGGTGACGAATCTGGTGATGATGGTTATCACAAAGGCCGACGGCATGGGTTTTCTGATGGCCCTCCTGACCTCGACCTTCTGGTTTTACCTCCTGCCGATGGTGAGCGCGATGCTGCTGAAAAATGCGAAGACCATTGACCGGGCCATGATTGAAAGCAGCCTTTCGTTTGTCGCCATGCTCGGCATTGTGATCAATACCGTCATCATCACGGCGTCGGGGCGCGACAATCTGCTGCAAGTCGGTGGTTTGCTGATCATTACCTGCCTGTTGCACAACCTGATTGGCTTGAGCGTTGGTTATTTCACAGCTTTGCTGTTCGGATTGCCCGAGCGGGACCGCCGGACGATTGCGTTTGAAGTCGGGATGCAAAACGGCGGAGTGGCCACCGGTCTCGCCTTGCAAATGGGGAAAGTGGCGACCTTGGGACTGGCCTCGGCCATCTTCGGGCCGTTGCAGAACGTGACCGGTTCGGCGCTGGCGAACTGGTTTCGGAAACGACCAACGGGAGAAAATACCGCTCCTGAATTCCCAGTTCCATCTGAAAGTCAGAATGTTCCGCAAGCCAGTTTTCGGGAGAACGTTCCGTATAAAAGGTGATATTGTCAAATCCAGCCCACAGTTCAAACCGTGGGCTGTTTTTTAATTCGTATCGAAATCAATTCAGTAACAACAGCGTCGATACAACCCCGACCACGTATAACAACTTGACCCGCAGCACCCGCAGACACTTGCTGATGTGAAATTCGATGGTTTTTTCGGCCAGCCCGAGTTGCTCCGCAATTTCCTTGTTGGCGAGACCGCTGCGGCTGAGTTCGAACACTTCCCGGCTTTTTTCGGGCAGATTTTGCAATTCCCGCAGGTATACTTCCTGAACCTCCCGGACCTGAATCCAGTCCTGAACCACATTGGCCGAGTGCGAAACCTGAACCTCCGAATACACCTCGTCGAGCGAAACCGATTTGTGCAGAATTTGCTTCCGCAAGTAGGAAATGATCCGGTTTTTGAGCGCCGAAAACAGATAGACTTGAATGGTTTTGTCGATGGAAAGAGCTTCCCGCTGCACCCAGAGTGTCACAAATAAATCCTGCACCAGGTCTTCGGAAGCATCCGAATCGCCGGTTTTCCGGTAGGACAATGCGTAGAGCTTTCCGGAAAACCGGGCGTGCAGCTCCGCAAAAGCCGCCGAATCGGCTTTCGTCTTCACCAGTTGCCACAGCGCCTGGGCGTCCATCTCACGGTACGGGTTGTGCATCGATTCTAAAAAACAGGCCCGATGCAATACTACTAAGGTTTCAGATAGTATTTGTTATAAACTTTCTTCAAATCCCACCAGGGTTAGCGGTTTTTTGTGCGTCTTGTCAGTAGAGCAGCCAACCAAGTGGGAGCTGATCAAACGAACCTATGAACCCAAAAGCCATTTCGCCCGACCTGTTGAAGAAATACGTGGAGGGCAAGTGCAACCCGGACGAAGTTGAACAGGTGGAGCAATGGTACGCCAGCCTGAACAATGAAACCGCCGAAATCCGGGAATTTAACCAGCCCCGGCATTTGAAAAAAATTCAGGAACTTATCCGCCACCAAACCGATGACGAAATTCAGCCGGAACAACCGGTCAAAATCCGTCCGCTGGTGCCGAATGTCTGGCGATATGCTGCGGCTGCCGTGGTGCTGCTCATCGCGAGTCTGGGCGTCTACTTCTATCTGAATACGACCCAACCGGTTGTAGATCAGGTCGCCGATGCGGTTTCCATTGTCAACACGCAAAAACAGGTGGTCCGTCACCAGTTGCCCGATGGCAGCAAGGTCTGGCTGAATCCGGCCGCCAAAATTCAGTATACGGCCCGGGCATTTTCCGAAACGTCGCGGACGGTGAGCGTCGAAGGCGAAGCGTTTTTTGAAGTAACCAAAGACCCGGCGCGGCCCTTTTACGTCAAGAGTAATTCGCTGCTGGTGAAAGTGTTGGGAACCAGTTTCAACGTAAAGTCCAACTCCGATCAGTCGTGGTATGAGGTATCGGTCGTAACGGGCAAGGTGTCGGTGTCGGTTCCGGACCGCCAGGGGAAAGAGAAATCGGTGCTGCTATTGCCCCGGCAACAGGCGGTTTTCGAAGTTGCTTCGGGCCTGCTGACGTCCACGGAACTCTCGAAATTCCGGGAAAAGGTCGATACCTGGCAACCCATTTCGCTCACGTTTGAGGACGAAAAATTATCGGAAATTGCGATGCGGCTGCAAAAGAAATACGGGATTAAAATCAAACTCGCCAACCCGAATCTGGCCAATTGCCGCCTGAAAGCCACTTTTGACCACAACCGGCTGGCGGAAATTCTGGAAATAACGACCCAAATGGTGGAAGCTACTTATGAAATGCGGGGCGACAGCATCATAATCGATGGAGAAGGCTGTGGTACCGTAGAATGAACTCGAAAAACCGGAAGACGAAATTTTAATGATAATATCTAAACCCCCTCCTATGCTAAAACGACAACCCCTCTTTTTGCCGGGCTTGTAAAGGAAATCAGGAGTGATTGCGGCACTCCTGACTCTGAACAAGCATTCCTGACTACCATCACTCCGAAGGTGATGATCGGCTTTCTATTGTTCAATTTAACCACCCAAACCTATGCATTTTTTTCTAAAAAACAAGACTGTATATGCCCTTATGCGGTTATCGGTGCTTCAAATTCTGCTCATTGGACTCCTCACGGCGGTTGCCTACGCCCGGGAATCCGACGCGCAGGACCTTCTCAAACGAAACATTAGCCTGAAGGCTGAAAATATATCGCTGCAAAAAGCCCTTTCGGAGATCGAAAGCCGGGCCAACGTGCGGTTTGCTTATAGCCGGAGCATGATTCCGGTCGATGAAAAAGTGAGCATTTCGGCCCTCAACGAACCGCTTTCGGCCGTCCTCGACCGGCTTTTGTCGCCCCTGCAAATCGAATACAAATCCACCAATGAGCAGATCATCCTCAAGCGCAACCGACGAAAAACGTTCTTCCTGAACGCTCCCGAGATTCACCGGGACATTACGCCCCTGCCGATCCAGCCCGAAGCCGACCTGACGATTTCGGGGAAAGTGACCGACGAGAAAAACGAAGCCCTGCCGGGTGTCAGTGTCGTTCTGAAAGGCTCACAGCGCGGAACCACCACCAATGCCGAAGGCCGGTATACACTCGCCGTTCCGAATGAAAATGCGACGCTGGTTTTCTCGTTTGTGGGCTATTTGCCGGAAGAAATGGTCGTTGGCAACCGGTCAACCGTTGATGTTCTGCTCAAAACCGACACCAAAGCCCTGGCCGAGGTGGTTGTGGTCGGCTACGGAACGCAGCAAAAGGAAGACATCACCGGCGCGATTTCCACGATTTCCGAACGGCAGATGAAAGACGCCCCCGTGGCGCAGGTGGGGCAATTGTTGCAGGGAAAACTGAGCGGGGTACGCATCGATCAGGTGTCGGGTCGGCCCGGCGAAGGCATGAACATCAAAATCCGGGGGGCGGTTTCGATCACCGCCGGGTCCGATCCGCTCTATGTGGTGGACGGCATGCCCATTTCCGGCAACATCAACACCATCAACCCTGCTGAAATTGAAAGCATTACGGTTTTGAAAGATGCCGCAGCGTCCTCGCTCTACGGTTCCAGGGCGGCCAACGGCGTGGTGCTGATCCAGACCAAATCGGCGATTCCCGGCAAAACGCAGATCGACTTCGACGCCTATTACGGTTTTGAACAAATTCCGAAATCGCGTCGGCTGACGATGATGAACGCGCAGGAATACGCGCAGTTTCAGAAAGAAATTGCCGAATTGAACGGTCGCCCGGTGAATGCGGCTTTTCAGAATCCCGAACAATACGCCGGAAAAGGCACCGACTGGTACGACGCCATCACCCGAACCGCGCCCATCCAGAGCTACAACCTGACCGTCAACGCGGGCATGAAGAATTTCAGCACCTCGGTCACGGGCGGTTATTTCAGTCAGGAAGGCGTCATTGTTGGAACGGGGTACAAGCGGCTTTCGCTGCGGGTCAACTCGATTTTTACGCCCAGCCCGAAGGTGCGAATCGGCTTCAACATCGCCCCGAATTACGCCACTAACACCAATTTTGCCACCGACGGCGGGCCGTACGGTTCCGAGAACATCGTTTCGGCGGCTCTGGCGACCACCCCGCTGGCGAGTCCCTACAACCCGGACGGTAGCCTGACGCTGACGGCTTCGGACCCGGCCACGTTTGGCAATCCGAACTGGCTGCGGGTGGCCAAAGAGAAAGTGTATGAAGGGAAGAATCTGCAACTGCTGGCAAACGCTTTTGTCGAATACAAAATCCTGAAAGGGCTGACGGCCAAGACGACGGTGAACGTTCAGACCAGCAACTCCAACGTGTTCCAGTTCAATCCGTCGACCATCGGCGTCATGTTTACGCCCCCACCCCGGATTCCGTTCGGTTCAGACAACTCCAGCCGGTCGTATAACTGGGTGAACGAGAACTCGTTGATGTACCAAACCGACTTCAACGGACACAACATCGACGCGCTGGTCGATTTTACGGCGCAGCGGTTTCGGGGTGAAAACACGCTCGTTACGGCCAGCAACTACGCCGACGACAAGATTCAGGCCGTCAGTGCCGCCGGTCGGGTGGTGGTCACCAGCGGGGTTCAGGAGTGGGCCTTGCTGTCGTATCTGGCGCGGCTAAATTACAATTACAAGAGCAAATACCTCTTCACAGCTTCGGTTCGGCGCGACGGTTCATCGCGGTTTGGGCCGGACAACCGCTGGGGAAATTTCCCCTCGGCTTCCGTGGGCTGGATTGTGTCGAAGGAGGATTTCTGGAAATTCAAACCGGTTTCGTTCCTGAAACTCCGCGCCAGCTACGGCACCACGGGCAATTTTGACATCGGGAATTACACGTTTCGCTCGACCATCAGCCCGGTGTATTACGGTTTTAACAACGGGCTGTTTCAGGGCCGGGCCACAACCAACCTGGGCGACAACACCTTGGGCTGGGAACGCAAGAAGCAACTGAACGTGGGCGCCGACATCTACTTCCTGAACGACCGCATTCAGTTGACGTATAATTACTATTCCACGAAATCCAGCGATCTGTTGTTTAACGTTGCGGTTCCCCAATCCTCCGGTTTCAGTAACATCCAGACCAACATCGGCGAGCTGAAACTGTGGGGTCACGAAATCGGGATCAATACCTACAACATCAACACCAGCCGGTTTTCGTGGAATACCAATTTCAATATTTCGTTCGACCGCAACAAAATCGTCAGCCTATCGACCCAATCAACCACGGCCTTGTTCCACGGCATCAGCAGCTACGGTTTTTACAGCCACCGTTCGCAGGTAGGCCGACCCGTCGGGATGTTCTACGGGGCCGTGCAGGATGGGGTGTATAAAAATCAGGAAGACTTCGACAGCTCGCCCAAATACGCGGATTCGCAGGTCGGAACCATCAAATTCCGGGATTTGAACGGCGACGGAAAGATCACGTTCCCGGAAGATTATACGGACATTGGCAACCCCTGGCCGGATTTCATTTTCGGGATGACCAACACATTTACGTACGGGAATTTTGACGGCTCGCTGACCCTCACCGGCACCTACGGCAACCAGATTCTGACGCATTACGAAAACTGGACAACCAATCTTGATGGCGTTTTCAACGTCCTGGCCGAAGTAAAAGATCGCTGGAAATCGCCGGAAAATCCGGGAGCGGGCAAATACGGCAGCACCCAGCAGGGAACGACGTATCTGGAGCGCGACCGCTGGCACACCCGCTACATCAAGGATGGCAGTTTCCTGTCGTTCAAAAACATCACGCTGGGCTACACGCTTCCACTGAAAGCCGGGAGTGTCATCCGCCGGTTGCGGGTTTACGGCAGCGTTCAGAACGCGTTTGTGATCACCCGGTATCCGGGGCCAAATCCGGAAGTAAACACCCGCAATTCCGCCAGCGGCAGTTCGCCGGGCATCGATGAAAATTCGTATCCGGTGCCCCGTACGGTCAGTTTCGGCGTCAACGTCGGTTTCTAAACCCTCCCATTCGACTCACCATGAAAAATAGATTTTTACTCGCGGGACTCCTGCTTTTACTGGTCAGTGCCTGCAAAGATTTTTTAGATGTTGTTCCCGAAACCGTGCTGACACCGGCCAGTTTCTACCAGTCGAAAGCGGATTTTGAACAGGCCGTCGGCGGAATTTACGCCCCCCTGCAACCGCTGTATAACCAGGACTGGATTCTGAACGAGATGCGTTCCGACAACACCCATTTTGTGTTCAACATCGCCCAGCGCGGCCCCAAACCGGAAGAAGATCCCTCGACGTTCACCATCGAAAACAACAACCGCAATACCGCCGGGAAATGGACGAACGATTACCTGATCATCGCCCGCGCCAATCAGGTGCTGAGCACCATCGATGCGGTCGATTTCGATCAGGCATCCAAAGACAATCTGAAAGGGCAGGCGTATTTCCTGCGGGCTTTTGCGTATTTTGATCTGCTGAAAAATTTCGGCGGTGTCCCGGTTTTTCTGGAACCGGCGGGTTCCTACAAAGACACCTTCAAGCCGCGCGCCGACATCGCCGAGGTCTACAAACAGATCATTGCCGACGCCGAACAGGCCACCAAACTGCTGCCCGCCAAAACCTCCCAGGCTGCCGGGCGCGTCGCATCGGGCGCGGCTTACACGCTGCTCGGCGACGTGTATATCAACCAGAAACGCTGGCCCGAAGCGGAAACCGCTTTGAAACTGGTGACAGGACAGGGTTACGCGCTGGTGGCGGAATACGGCGATGTTTTCAAACCGACAAACGAAGGCAATAGCGAAATCATTTTCGATGTGCAGTACGCCGAAGGCACGTCGCAGGCCGTCAGCAATTACATGCCGTATAAGTTTTTGCCGGTGTTGACTGATCCATCGGTGATTACCGGCGTAAAACCGTCGTCGTCGAATACGGATGGCTGCTACAACACGCCAACGCCGGATTTGCTGGCGGCTTACGAGGATACGCTCAGAGACAAACGCTACAAGGCGTCGATTGGGTTTTATTCCGGCACTTCGCCGTTAGTGGGCGTTACGTATAAAAATACGCCGTACATCAAAAAATACCAGTTTCCGCACGCCCGCTACGGCGAAACCGGGGTCAACTGGCCGGTTTACCGGTATGCGGAAGTGCTGCTGATGCTGGCCGAAGCCGCCAACGAACAAGGGCGATTGGGGGATGCGGGCGGTTTTCTGAATCAGGTTCGCACTCGGGCGGGGTTGCCCAATGTCACCGCCACCAACCAGACGACGCTGCGGGATGCCATCCTGCGTGAACGCCGGATCGAGCTGGCTTTTGAGAACAAACGCTGGCATGATCTGGTCCGCAGCGGTCTGGCCGTCAAGACGATGAGCGAGTACGGTGCGCGAATCAAGGCCAATCCGCAGAAATATTATTACCCGCTGGGTAGCGCGCCCGCAGCCGCTGCTTTTAACGTTACCGAGCGGGATTTGCTGTATCCGATTCCCATCGGCGAGATCATCATCAATCCGGATATGAAACAGAATCCGGGGTATTGAGTCCGCCCATGTACCCCTAAATCCCCTGAAGGGGACTTGGACACCGAAACATTCGGATCAAAAGTCCCCTTCAGGGGATTTAGGGGTACAATTCCTAAACCAACAGAAAACGTATGTTATCACCAAAATTCTTTAAAGACGGTTTTCGATCTGCAAACCGCCACCGGTTTCTGCTATTGACTGGAATTCTCTGGATGATCGGCGTAACCACCTGGGCGCAACCCCGCCTGGATAAATCCTTCTTCAACGGGAAAGATTTAGCCGGCTGGTCGGCGACAGACATGAAATACTGGTCGGTGAAAGACGGTGCCATTGTGGGCCGGGCCAACCAGCCAGTTCCCAACAACCGCTTCCTTTGGTCGTCAGTCAAAGTGAGCGATTTTTATTTGAGCATCGACGTCAAACTCGAACCGGACGACCGCAATGCCGGCATTCAGTTTCGCTCCAAACAGGCCGACGCAACGGGGCAGGCCCTGGGCTATCAGGCGGATATGGGGAAGGACGTCTGGGGGCGACTGTACCACGAACATGGTCGGCAGAAACTGGACTGGGGCGACCGGGGCGAGAAAGCCGTCAAACGCGGGCAGTGGAATCACTACGAAATTCTGGCCGTAGGCGACCGGATCTGGACGGCCATCAATGGCAAACTGGCGGTGGCGATCAAAGACCCCGGCGGAGATGCCTCGGGGCAGATTGCCCTCCAGATCCACAGCGGTGATCCCCAAACCGTTACCTACAAAATCAACAAGCTGGTTCATAATCCGAAAGTCGAACTGGCGGGAATGACCGAAGTACAGTTGAACGACCAACTAAAACGCCCGGAAGACAAACGTCAGAGCAGTTTGCCGCTGAAATTTAACCCGGACGATGTCATCGCGTTTGCCGGGGGAACCAACATCGCCACGATGCGCAAAGACGGTATTCTGGAAACGCTGCTTATGGCCGCTCACCCCACCACAAAACTCCACCTCTGGAACCTGGGCTGGGATGGCGACACGGTGTATGAGCAATTCCGGGATGTCGGTTTCGGGAGCTGGAGCAAGAATCTGGACAGCCTGGGCGCCGATGTGGTGTTTGTGCAGTTCGGGCAAATGGAGTCGCTGGACGGCGAAAAAGCCCTTCCCAAATTCATTGCTGCGTACCAAAAACTACTGAATGAAATCCGGAAAACCGACCGGCGCATTGTGCTGCTTTCGCCAATTCCGTTTGAACCCGCCCGTTCGCACCTGACCCCGGAAGGGAAATCGACTAATCGGTTGACGACCGCGCCCGTTGAGCAATACACGTATGAGATCAAAAAGCTGGCGGAATCCGAAGGATATAGTTTTGTCGATCTGTTTCACCCGGTTCAGTCGTCGGCTGCTTTTGGGTCTTTGACGACCAACGGGATGCACCTCAACACGAACGGCCAACAGTTGGTAGCAGAATTGATTATGAAAGCCTTGTATCAACCACAGGAATTTTCCAATCAACTCGCTCCGCTTCGAAAGGAAATTCTGACGAAAAACGTCCTCTGGTTCAACTACTGGCGACCGAGCAACTGGGCGTTTCTGAACGGCGACCGGATCACACAACCCTTTAGCCACGACTGGAAAGACAAAAACCGGCGGATTTTTCCGGAAGAAATGAAAGCGTTCGAACCGCTGATCCGGGAAGCCGAACAGCGGATTGCAGACGAACAACGCAAGCTGGCTCCGGTGCGATGAGGTGATTTAGTCAATTCCCAAAACCCAGCCCACGCCCAATTTTATACATTCCTGAAACCTGACTATCCCTCATGTCTTTTGTCAATACCACCGTTTTGCGTAAAATACCAACCGGAATTGCGCTCCTATTGAGCCTGTTCCTTTCTCTCAGCGGTTTTGGCCAAATCAATCCGATGTCGGTTTCGCCGGCCGAAACCGACAATTCGGTGGCCGCCGAACTCAAATCGTTTCAGTTGGCCAAAGGCTACAAAATCGAGTTGTTCGCTTCCGAAGACCTCGGCATTGCCGACCCCTGCGCCATGCGGTGGGACGAAAAAGGGCGACTCTGGGTGCTGACCATTCCGTCGTATCCGCAACTGGAACCCGGCAAAAAACCGGTCGATAAGCTCACCGTTCTGGAAGACCGCAACGGCGACGGGAAAGCCGATACGTCCTGGGTTTTTGCCGACGGGCTCATGATGCCGCTCGGTTTTGAACTCGGCCACGGCGGGGTGTATCTGGGCGAACAAACCGAGCTGGTGTTTTTGAAAGATACCAACAGCGACGGAAAAGCCGACACGCGGCAGGTGCTGATGTCGGGTTTTGGCACGCACGATTCGCACCAGACCCTCAATTCGTTTATCTGGAGTCCGGGGGGTGAGTTGTTTTTTTCGCAGGGACATAGCATTTACAGCCGCGTCGAAACCGCCTGGGGCATTGAAAAAGCCGACCGGGCCGCCATCTGGCGGTATCGGCCCCTGCGCCGTCAGCTCGATAATTTTCTGGATGGCTCAATGGCCAGCGTCAATCCGTGGGGCATGAACTTCGGCGAGTGGGGCGAAATGTTCCACAAAGCCAACGACCCCGAATTGTTTTACACCGTTCCCGGTCTGGTCAAAACCGCCCAGCGCGCCCTGCTCCCACCCATTGGCAAGCTCGTTATCAAAGGTTCCATCATCGAAATTATTCGGACCAAACACTTACCGGACGATTTGAAGGGTGACTTTGTGATTGCCGGGTATTACAACAACAAAATTGAGCGGATGCGGGTCGCCAACGATTCGTCCGGGTATTCGGCCCGGCTGCTCGACCCGATCCTGAGTTCGAGCAGCCGCAGTTTCCGGCCCATCGACGTGAAAGTTGGCCCCGACGGCGCATTGTACATCATGGATTGGTACAACCCGATTATTGGACATTACCAGGCTTCCATGCGGCACCCGGATCGCGACAAAACCCACGGACGAATCTGGCGGATTACGGCCACCGACCGACCGCTGGTTCAGCCGCCGAAGCTGGCCGGGCAGCCGGTCCCGGTTTTGCTGGATCATCTGAAATCCGATGAACACTGGGTGCGGTATCAGGTAAAAAGGCTGTTGGCCGAAAAACCGATGCACGAAGTGCGACCGAAGTTAACGGAATGGGTGGCAAAACTAGACGCGAAAGACCCGAATTACGAGCACCATCTGATGGAAGCCCTCGGCGTGTTTGAAAGCCACGAGCTGGTCCACGAAGCCCTGCTCCGGCAACTCGCCAAAGGAAAAGAACCGGGGGCGCGGGCCTATGCCGCCCACGTAGCGGGTCGCTGGTCCGACCGGCTGGCTGATCCGCTGGCGGTGCTGGAACCGTTGATCAACGACAACCATGCTCGGGTTCGGCTCGAAGCCCTGGTAGCGGTCAGTTCGGTTCATCGCCCCGAAGCGATGGTGCTGGCAACTCAGGTGCTGGACCAGCCCATGGACAAATTTCTAACGTATGCGCTGAACAAAACCGCCTATGCCTTGCAGGATGCGTGGGAACCGGCTTTGCAAAGCGGGAAGCTGGCGTTCAAAAAACCGGCGCACCTGGCCTGGCTTGTGAGCGTTTTACCACCATCGTGGTATTTGCCGGATCAATACCGGAAGCTGATCGGCACCGAAAACCTAACGCCGGAGGTCCGGCGGAATCTGCTGCTCAGTCTGGCGAAAACCGGAAAAGCCGCCGATATAGAGTTTGTGTTGAGTCAACCGTCGGCGCAAACCGATGCGGTTTTGCTCGAAAACCTGAGCAAGCTGGACGTCCGGCCGGTCTCTCCTATTGCGGCTACTTCGCTCAAAAACAGCCTATTGCCGTCAAAAACCGCCGAAGTCAACATGGCCGCGATCCACCTGGCGCGGGCCTGGAAAATCAGTTCAACAGCGGCAACAATCAATAATTTGGCGATGAACAACCAGATCGATCAGCGGGTCCGGGCCGAAGGTTTGAAGGCATTGGTCGAACTGCGCGGCCGGGCGGCTTTGCCGTTGCTGCAAAAGCTGGTCGGTTCTGCCGAAACGCCCCGCGTAATCCGGCTGGCGTCGTTGAAGGGTCTCAGCGAACTCGACGTCGCGCTGGCGGCCCGGGCAACCGTGGCCGAAATGCAGCGTTCCGGGGCTTCGGTCGACGCCATGCGGGAAGCCATCGCGCCCCTGATCGATCAGCGTTCCGGGATTAAAGCCCTCACGGCGGAACTGGAAAAAACCGCCCTGTCCAAACCGCAGGCCCGGCTGGCGCTGGAAGCCCTGGCCACCAAAGGGATCAACGCGCCCGAACTCAGCGCCCGGCTGAATGCGCTGGCCGAAGAACGGACGATTGTAGCCCGGAAATACAGTTCAGATTACGTGGAAAAACTGGCGAAAGCCATTCAGGAACAGGGCAATGCGAAACGCGGTGAGTTGATTTATCAGGCCAACCCAAGCTGTTCGGCCTGTCATTCGCTGAACGGTAAAGGCGGCACCATTGGTCCGAACCTGTCGGCCATTGGCCGCGGCCTTTCCTCCCGCGAAATCATCACAGAAGTGTTGTGGCCCAACCAGAACATCAAGGAAGGCTATAATCAGGTGCAGGTGGAAACGAAAAAAGGCGAAATCATTCAGGGTATCAAGGTCTTTGAAACCGCCGAGGTGATTCACATCAAAACGACGGCTTCCACCAAAAACCGGGTCATCAACAAAAAGGAACTGGCGAGCCAGACCGAAAGCGGTTCGCTGATGCCGACGGGACTGATGGATGCGTATTCGGAGGAAGATGTGCGGGATTTGATCCGGTATTTAAGCGAATTGGGGAGCAAGTAACGGCAGAAATTAGTACGTTTGCTTATTCAGGTTATTCGGTTGTCCACACAACAGAAACTCCATGAGCCGACAATCTTTCCTTACCATACTTTCACTACTGGGGACGCTCTGGCTTCTGGCCCAATGCCAGCCCAAAAACCTCGATTCAACGTCCACATTCGACCGCCCGGTTTATTTAGTTGTCGACGATTCACCCACTTTTCCAGGAGGAATGAGCAAGTTAGGCGAGTATATTGGGAAGAATCTTCGCTACCCCGAAACCGCCCGGAAAGCCGGACAGGAAGGCAAGGTGTTCGTTACCTTTATCGTCAGCGAGCAGGGCCGGATCGAGAAGGCGGAAATTTTAAAAGGTTTGGGTTCAGAACTGGATGCGGAGGCCATTCGACTCATCGAAAATATGCCTGCCTGGACACCGGCGAAACAAGGGGGACAGGTGGTGGCTTGTCGGTATAACCTGCCGATCAATTTTAGCATCCACGGGAGCCGGTAAAGTGAAACCATTACAAGTGCGTTCCGCAGTATTTGCAGAAAACCGCATCGAAGTCGTGCCCTTCCGCCCCGCACGACGGACACGATTGGGATGAAACGGCTTGCTTTAGCTTTAGAGCTGCCTGCGAAAGTTCGACGGTGACGATGCCGGTGGGAACGGCAATGATGCCATAGCCCATGATCATGACGAGTGACGCCAGTGCCTTGCCCAGGGGCGTTTGGGGGGAAAGGTCGCCGTAGCCCACGGTCGTCAGGGTCACAATGGCCCAGTAAATGCTCGTTGGAATGCTGTCGAAGCCGTTTTCTTCCCCCTCGATGATGTACATCAGTGACCCCAGCACAACCACCAGCGACAGAACCGTCAGGATAAACACGCTGATTTTGCGACGGCTGGCCCGCAACGCACTGGTTAGAATGGTGGCTTCCGAGAGGTATGCCGACAGCTTCAGAATGCGGAAAATACGGAGCAGCCGCAGAATACGGATCGTGAACAGATACTGGGTGCCGGGAACGAACAAACTCAGATAGGTCGGCAAAATGGCCAGAATATCGACGATGCCGAAGAAGCTCCCCGCATACCGCAGCGGTCGCTTCACGCTGATGAGCCGGAGGAGGTATTCAACAGTAAACAGCACTGTAAAAAACAACTCCGCAAGGTGCAGTTCATCCCCATACACCGCTCTGACCCGGCCGATGCTTTCCAGCATGACGATGATGACACTCACCAGAATGCTCCCGATCAGAATAATATCGAACGCCTTCCCGGCGGGCGTATCGGCTTCGAAAATGATCTCGTGCAGACGAAGCCGCCAGTGCGTGGAAGGCGGTTTGGGGGTAGACAGGGACATAGGCGCGGTGGTTTACGGGACAATCCACCTGCTTAACACCGTTTGTTGAAGTCCGGTTTAAAAGGGGCAGTTCGTCCTTCCAATTCCCGAAGCGAATTCTGAATGACGAACTACCCATTTCCAGCCTTCTTTTCTTTCTAAATCAGAGACGAATACCGTGGTTTAATACCGAAACTTCTGATTTTCCGGCAAAACCGACACATGCTCCATTTTACCCTGCCGAAACGCCTGGTATAATCCCTTGATGTCGCTTTCAGTGTCGCCAATGAAAGGCCCGTAGGAAACAATCGGATCGTGCTGAGGCTGTCCGGCATACAAAATAACCCGTCCTCCCGTTTCCCCGGCGGTTAGTTCAAGGTCGCTGAGCGCATCTCCGGGAAATTTGTCCAGCCAGCCTACCTGATTTTCTTTTAACAACTTACCTTCTTCCCCAATTTCAACACTTCCGCCAACTACATACAAAAAGGTGTTAAAAGAAGCCGGTAGCTGTTGGGTGGTGCTAACACCGGGTTGTAACTGAATATCGGCAATAATAACCGGAACATGATTTTGAACCGGTGAGGTAATCCCCGCAAGCGAACCGCTGTAGAGCCGAATTTCCAGACCGGTTTCAGACACGCGGGGAACCGTCTCTACCGTCAAATCCTGAACGCGGGGCATAGTCCAGCGGTCTTTTTTAGGCAGATTGAGCCATAATTGCAAAAGCCGCATCCTCGTTTTCCGGTCGATGGTTTCCGTATGAACAATACCGCTTCCTGCGGTCATCATCTGAAAATCGCCCGCTTTCATTCGGTGATCAGAATCCCCCAGTTCGCCTTCCAGGATCAGCGTAACCGTTTCAAAACCGGCGTGGGGATGCGGTCCGCCCACCGGCTCACCACCCTTTTTATCGAGCACGTCATCCATCAACAGGATAAAAGGATCGCTTTCTGCAAAGCTCTTATGAATAACCGCCCGGGCCGTGTGGTCGGGCCCCAGAAATCCCGGCTGAGCGGGTGGCGTATATACGTTGACCAGCTTGCGCCGGATCGTCACGTCTTGCTGCGTTTCCATGTTTGCATTCTTTTTATTTCGTAAACAAATTTACCTATATTTACTATTCATTTGTAAGTACTATACTTTTTAATAGCTATATCCTTTTGGATAGTGAACCGGAAATTATGGAAAAGCCCGTCGAATTGAACCACTCGGAGTGCATGGGAATTTTACGACCCATCCGCGACGCCCTGGATGTGCTGAACGGCAAGTGGAAATTACCCATCATCGTGGCATTATCGTTTGGGGAGAAGCGTTTCACCGAAATAGCCCGGGAGGTTCACGGCATTACCGACCGCGTATTATCCAAGGAGTTACAGGATCTGACGATGAACGGACTGGTGAAACGGACGGTGGAAGACACCTTCCCGGTGAAGGTTACCTACGCCCTGACACCCCACAGCAAATCGCTGGATGAAGTGATTGAAGCCCTGCGGAAATGGGGCGTTTTGCACCGGGAAATCATCCTGAAAGGATCGTCAGACGAGTAACACCAGACCATCCGACGACCTTTTTTACCGCTTTTCAAACCAGATGTTTTTAACCCGGCCACCCGACAGCCGGAATCCGGTTATTTTTTTCTGTCCCTTCTTCACAAACTGGATGCTTCCGATTTTGCCGCTGAACTGATCGACTCCGGTTGGGTCAGCGCCGAGATCGAAATCGCCAATCCGCATGTGGTGCATTTTTAACTTCCCATCGACCACGTCGATTTTGTATTCCGATGCCAGTTCGGGGCTGTAATACGTACCCGCAAATACCGGCAACTCGCTGGGGTTCGGCACCCAGGGCGTGATTCGTTTGGCCTGAATGGTACGGTATTTTAGCAAATTAACCGCGCCGTTTTTATCCGGCACAAACGTCATGGAAGCACCATAAGCCTCAATCCAGATCACTGAATCCGATTTGGCCTCGGTCGGAAACCTGGCTTCTCCATTGGCCTGCGTCATCAGCCGGTCTGCCTCCAGCGTAAGCGTTACCGCCCAGCCCGGTCCCAACTGGTATACGCCAGCGTATTTTTTGGCCAATGACGGGTCCAGTTGAATGGTTGGCGCATCCTTTACGTTGATCGCTGATTTGCCTTCTGATTTGAATTTATCTTTCAGAAAAACGCTGGCCACCTCGGACGAATGGGAGGTCACGTTAAAATCACTGGCATTGCTCAGGATGATAATCGACAGCTTTTCATCCGGATAATTGGTGATGATGGTCCGGTAACCCGCCCAACTGCCGGTATGAGAAACGGTTTTTAATCCCCGGTCTTTTCCGCTTGCCAGGCCGTAGCCATACGGTACTTTTTCGCCCGTATTCAGTGTTCCTTCGGTCAGCATCGCCGTATAGATGGGATTTTTCAACAAAAGCTGCTGGTCAAAATGACGGACCCACTTGCTTAAATCCTGCACCGTCGTAAACAACGAACTGGAACCATAGGCGGTTAAAGCGCCCGGTGATTTCACAAATTCACGATCCCGGAAGGCGTACGAATACGCCAGATTTTTGATGAGCCGGGTGTAATCATCCTGAAACCGGGATGAATTCATTTGAAGCGGTTTGAAAATGTGTTCCTGCGTCCAATTTGTGAACGACTGACCGCTCACTTTTTCGACAATCGCAGCCAGCAGATTATAGCCGGTATTCGAATACGAATAGCGTGCTCCGGGATCGAAATCAAGGTCTTTCTGATTCCGCACCATGCGCATAATGTCTTCAAACGAAAAAACTTCATCCCAGCGCCAGCCCGCCGAATTCAGGGTCTGCGGCCAGTCCCGCAAGCCACTCGTATGATGAACGAGGTGTCGGACAGTAATGGTTTTGTTGAACTTCGGCACATCAGGCAGGTAGTTTCGAATATCGTCGTCCAGTTTAATTTTCCCTTCCTGCACCAGTGTCGAAACCGCCAGTCCGGCAAACTGTTTGGAAACCGAAGCAATGTCGAAAACCGTCGCTGATTTAATCGGAATGTCGTATTCCAGATTAGCCATGCCGTATCCCTTTTCGAAGATGACGGTCCCATCCCGGATAATTCCCACCGCACAACCCGGACCATTCAAACGGTTGTAGGCCTTAAAAATGGCATCCATTTTCAGGCTCAGCGAATCTTCTTTGCTTTGCGCCAATCCGTGGGTAGAAACCAGAATGCACAGGATTGCTTTCAAAAAAGAAGCGGGGAGAGAAAGAGTTCGCATAAGCCGGTGGTAGCGGTCAATGGGTCACTGACCAGCTAAATTAGTATATACCAGCAATTTATGCAGGATAACGTAAAGGAAATGAAATTTAACAGTTCTTATGAATATAGGACGGTCGCAAACTGCCCCTAAATCCCCTGAAGGGGACTTCTGGCATCCGGATTGAGCTGCGTCCAAGTCCCCTTCAGGGGATTTAGGGGCAGTTTGCAAGTGCAATAGAATTATCAGACATAAGTCCTAGAATAAAAAAGACAGAGCAGCAATTGTAGGTTAGATTGCTGCTCTATTTCAGTCGATTCCCCAAAAACAAATACGGATTCAGCAGGTGGTTCTGAAAGAGTTTTTTGGGGTCGGCCGGAAACTGCTGGAAATACGCTTCGTCGGCTTCCAGAACGATGGTTTGCCCGGCCCGCATGAAGTGACTGCTCGGGAAATAAGTCGGTTTCTGGTAATCCGGCAAATTCTTCCCGACAGCCTTGCTGATGTAATTCCCCAGAAACCGCTGGTACCGCTTCTGCGCTTTGCGGGACGGTTTATCCATTTTATTGAAAACATAATTGAACATCACCCGGTTGAGAAACTTCTGATTTCGAATGGCTTTGCGAATCGTCGTAACGGGATTGGTCAGGTTGAAATCATCGGTGGTTTGAACCGTCAACGGAAATTCGGGCACCCAGTCGGCAGAGTTGACCACATTAAACGCCCAACCGGCCTGCGTAAGAACCTCATAATCATACGCATAAGAAAGATTTCCCGGCTTGGGCGCGGCAATGCTGTAGGTTTTGAACCGGAGGTCGGCGGGGAGCCGGTTGCCCCGCAAATTGGAGAGATAAGACGTCATTAAAAAGGAGATGGCGCCCCCCTGACTGATGCCGGTGATCATGAATTCTTTGGTTCCTTTCTGAATGCAGGAATCCATTTTGGGCAGAATGTCCTTGGCCAGATACGCCATGCCAATCAACCAGCCCGCGTGTACTGCCGCACGCGGATTTTTAGCCAGTTTGTAGGAAAAAGGCTCGTTGGCGCTCAACTGGATCTGGCCCGTGGCCGGCACCATCGCGGCATAAAAGTTTTCAATCCAGCCCAATGGATCGAGGGTCGTGCCCCGAATGCTGATCACGGTAACGCCGTTGCTCCCCTGCCACAACTCCCAGCGATTGTCGAGGCCCACAACGGGCGAGCGATACACTCTTTTATAGCCTTGCGGAGGGCCAATCGTCACCGAGTCAATGTGTCCGGCACCCACCCGCAGCATTTCCAGGTATTCAGCCTTTTCAAAACCGGGTTTCAGTTGGTTCGATTGTGCCGAAACACGCCCGAAGAGCAAGCCAACCGATACTATCAGAAGCAGAAGAAATCGTGTTTTCATACGGAGATGGATTGGTTACGACGGTAACGGATTGATCAACCCTTTTGATTTACAAACTCCTGCGATTTGTTTCTTCCTGCTCAATACGTTGCCCTGCCGCCCGAAATATCGTAAATAAAACCGGTTGAAAAACTATTTTCGGGAGAAACGATGAAACAGGCCATAGCCGCCACTTCGTCCGTTTCACCCAGGCGACCCATCGGGATTTTGGCGGTCATGTACGCCAGTTGTTCGGGGGCGGTGTCGGCGTTCATGGCGGTTCTGATTACGGCCGGGGCCAGCCCGTTGACGGTGATTCCGGCGGTTGCGTATTCCTTGGCAATGGCTTTCACCAACCCGATCACACCCGCTTTACTGACCGAATAGCCCACCATGCCGGGGTTGCCTTCTTTTCCGGCGATGGACGCAATGAGCAGAATCCGGCCATACTGCCGGCTAGCCATGTGCCCGACGGTATATTTGGTGATCAGAAAACTCCCGAACAGGTTGACGGCGAGCAACTTTTCAAAATCAGCCGTCGCGTAGGAAGTAATGTTGGTGCTGGTAGGCCCGACAATGCCCGCCGAATGCACCACCACATCGAGCTGCCCGAAATCCGCCACGGTTTGCTCTACGGCTTGTTTGACCTGTTCTTCCTGCGAAATATCCACGGTATACGTCCGAACAACAACGCCCAAAGCCGTCATTTCCTGCGCTGTTTGTTCCAGCAAAACCGCGTTCCGGTCGAAGAGCGCCACCGAAGCACCTTCCGCACCCAGCCGCCGGGCAATGGCTTTTCCTAAACCGTCTGCCCCACCGGTAACAATAGTAACCTGCCCTTTGTAGCGGTCGGGGAATACTAAATCACTCATAGTTAATAGATTAAAGAAGTGAGACAAGAGAGTAAAGACAACATACCTTGGTGATAAACCGACTCTTTATCCTTTTGTCTCACCTCTCATGTCTTTTTCCCCCCTCCGCTCAATTTTTCCCACCAGAAAAATATACGAACAGGCACCGATCAGGCCCAGGGCACCAATAAAGACCAGAGCCGGTTTGAAATCGCCGTCTTTGGCCAGATAGCCGATGACGATCGGAACGATGATCGACGCCAGATTGCCCATGAAATTGAAGACGCCACCCGTTAACCCAATCAGGTGTTTCGGTGACAACAAAGAAACGAAAACCCAGGAAATCAAGGCCATACCGGCTCCGAAAAACGAGAAGGCCATGAAGAAAATGATGTAGGCCGTGTCGGTACTATAGTTGGCACCCACAATGCTGGTCGATAAAATGAGTCCAACGATGATCGGGGTTTTGCGGGCCGCGCTCACCGACCAGCCCTTTTTGACCAGATTATCGGACAGGAAGCCGGACAAGAGCACCCCCGCACAGGCGGCCAGAAACGGAATGGAAGCCAGATAACCGGATTTGATAAAATCCAGTCCCCGGTATTTTACCAGATAGGTGGGAAACCAGGTCAGAAAAAACCAGAGCGTCGCGTTCACGGCAAACTGGGCAATGTAGACGCCCCACAAGGTGCGGCCCCGAAACACCAGTTTAATGTTTTCCCAACTCCACACGCTGACGTGCTTCGTTCCCGTTTTTTTTCCCCGGAACAAACCGCCCCCCTCTTCGATATACGTCAGTTCAGCCTCATTGACGCCCTTGTGCTCCAGCGGATCGCGGTAGAAAAGATACCAGACAACACCCCACACCAAACCGACTAAACCGGTGATGACGAACAGCCCTTTCCAGCCCGCGTAATACTGAATCGTTACCAAAACCGGCGTCAGAAACGCCAGCCCGATGAACTGGCCCGAAACGTACATGGCCGTCGCAGCCGCCCGCTCATTGTCGGGAAACCAACTGGTTACAATCCGGTTGTTGATCGGATACGAAGGTGCTTCGAAAGCCCCGGTGGCCAGTCGCAACGCAAACAGGCTGGCAAACCCACGCGCAAATCCCTGAAACACAGTGGAGATCGACCAGGTAATGAGACAGAATGCATACAAGATCCGGGGGCCGAAGCGGTCGGCAACCAGCCCACCTGGAATTTGCAAAACCGCGTAGGTCCAGCCAAAAGCCGAAAAAATGTACCCCATTTCGACCGGAGACAAGGCCAGATCCTTGCTCAAAGCTGACGCAGCCACCGAAAGATTACTGCGGTCTAAGTAGTTGATTACGACGTTGACGAATACGAGTGCCAGCATCCCGTATCGTACCCGGGTTTTGGGGGCCTTGCCAATGACTTGTTCCATTTACGGTTTTTGGTTTAGGGGTTTTCCGTTTACGGTTTTTGGTATGCGGTTTTCGGTGGCTGATGCAAAAAAGAGTAACGTGTCAGCCACCGAAAACCAAAAACCGTAAACCGTTAAACTATTTTGCCGTCCAGCCGCCATCGACGGTGAGCAGGGAGCCGACCATGTAGGTGGCGGCATCACTGGCGAGGAAGATCGCGGCTCCCTGGATTTCGCGCAGGTGGCCCCAGCGACCCAGTGCCGTCGCGCCCACAACGAACTTCTTGCCTTCTTCCGTGTCGGCAATCGGTATATTCATATCCGTCAGAAACGGTCCCGGACAAATGGCATTGACGGTGATGTTATACGACGCCAGTTCCAGGGCGAGCGCGCGGGTCATCTGCACCACGGCCCCTTTGCTCGATGTATACGGCGTCCGGTTGGCCAGGCCGACCACGCCCAGCGTACTGGCCAGGTTGATGATGCTGCCCCGCCCGGCTTTTTTCATGTAGGGCGTCACGGCCCGGCAGCAAAGCCAGGTGCCGGTGACATTGGCCGTCATCACCTTGTTGAAATCCTCCAGTGTCACCTCATCGATGGGTCCGCGGATGTTGATCCCGGCACTGTTGATCAGAATATCGATTCGGCCAAAAGCGTCGATGGCGGCCTGGGCCATCGCTTCGGTCTGTTCCTGACTCGTAATATCGGCGCTGAACGAAAGGGCTTTTATCCCAAAATCCTGGCTCAGTTCCTCAGCGGCTTTGGCCCCTTCCTCCGCGTTCCGGTTCACCAGCATCACATTCGCCCCGGCCGAAGCGAGACCGGCCGCCATCGCGAAACCCAGCCCTTTGGAGCCTCCGGTAATGATGGCGGCTTTCCCGCTCAAATCAAATTGCTTAATTCCAGGCAGTGTTTCTTTACTCATCATTCGTTGATTGGTTTTCAGTTTTCGGTTTACAGTTTTCGGTTTTCGGTGCGGTTCCCCGCCGGGGCTAACGCATGAAACAAAAACGCGCCAGCAAGCATGCGTTAGTCCCGGCGGGGAACCGCACCGAAAACCGTAAACCGAAAACCGTAAACTCTATTTAAGCCCCAGCTTGTTGCTACTGTAGGAAAGGCAGGAAACGATGTTTTTCTCCTCAACCGCCAGTCGTTCTTCGGCAGAAAGTTGGGATACCTTCGGCAGCGCCGGTTTGTAGGTATGCTGTTTGACCATGCGCAGCGTCCGGTCCATATCCGTTCGGGGTATACCGCCAAAGGTTTCCCAATAAGCGTCCTTCCGGCACGGTATTTCCAGCGGATCGCGGGTGATCATTTCCAGGTTGAAGGTGACAGCCGGGTTGTGTTTTTTACAGATAGCCACCATTTTTTGCAGATCCAGGATGCCCCTGCCGAGTGGTACTTCCGACAACAGAAAACCGTCCGGGTATTCGGCCACGCCCATATCCTTAACGTGGGTCGTAAACACATACGGGGCCAGCGTCTGCACCACGGCCATCGGATCTTCCAGCAGGGCGATGCTGTTGCCAAAGTCCAGCGTTACACCAACCCACTCACTATCAATTTGTTTCAGAACCGCTACCAGTTCGTCAGCCCGCCAGTCCTTGTGATTCTCGACCGCCAGTTTGACTTTGTGTTTGCGCAGAATGGGTTCCGACAGTTGGAGCGAAACCAGCGCATTTTTCTTCAACGCCTGCCATTCTTCGTTGGAATGGTAGGTTTCGTACCGCCGACCGCTCGAACAAACCGTCCGCAAAACCGTCGCGCCGGCTTCTTTCGCGTTGACCACCTCCTGCTCAAAAGCCGCTACCTGTTCCGCTTTTTTGGGTAACCCGATGGAGCCTTCCAGATACAGGCCCGTTTTCTCCCGTTCGGTACGCACTTTTTTGGCAAACTCAGCCGACCAGTCCTTAACAACCGTCTGAACCCCGCCCGCGCCGATTTCCTTGCAGTGATCGATCAATTCAATGGCGCTCGTAAAACCGGGGTATTTTTTGCTTTCGACCTTTGAATTCCAGCGACTTCCGTAGGAATGCACCACCACACCCATGGGCATGTCTTTCAGAAAAGCGGGCATTTTAGGCAACGAAAACACCAGTGCACCCAGGGTCGCCTTTTGTATAAAGTCACGTCTGTCCATACGAATTACGGGTTTGGAATAGTCAGTATTCGATCTTGCTTTCAGGCGGATTTACTTCCCGTCGGCGGCTTTGGCTTCCAGCATATAGCTGTTCAATTCTTTGGCAGTCCACGGCATGACGCGTCCCTGCGACGTAATGCGGGTCATTCCGACGGTTCTTCGGCCAATTGGCCCGGCGTTATTCCCCCATTCGTTGCGGATATACATCAAAATGGACGTGATCGAGGCATCATCCATCGTGGAATGAGCGGGCATCACCGGCAGAATCTCCGGCGCATTGTATACCTTTTTGCCCACTTCCACCGGCCCTTCCATGCCGTGCAACAGAATCAATGCCAGCCGTTTTTCATCGCCCAACACCCAATCCGAGCCAACGAGTGGAGGTCCAAATCGGTTCAGGCCAGCCCCGTCCGTGCCGTGACAACCCGAGCAGGTGCTCAGATACAGTTGTCGTCCCGACGCAAACAGCTTTTGTTCGTCGTCGCTCAATGGGTTCTTTTTGACTACGCTGCTTTTGACTGCGGAGTGTCCGGGCCATTCAAAAAGCAGGTTTAACCCTTCCAGACGGAACGGTTCGATTTTCGTGTTGGAATGGGTCAGCAGTGTGGGGGCGGTTTCAAGCTGGATCGGTTTTTTGGTGGTATTTCCCTGAATCGACAGGCTGGTGAGGACGGCTTTTTCCTGCCATCCCAGCGATTCTTTGTCCAGTTGATTTAGCAAGTCGGCGAGTTCAGCCGGATTCCGTTTTCGAACAATCGATGTGGTCAGCATTTCCAGAAAAATCTCCTTCGCGGGTTCGTGTACCTGCCAATGGGGCGATTTCATCAGGCTTTGCAAAAACGCAAACTCCTGATTCTGAAGACTACTGAGAGCCGCATCCCGAATCAGGGCGGTATGGCCATACCGGTTTACAATCCCGGCCAGAAGTGGATGAGACGCGTTCGGTGAAAGAATGCCAGCGGCAAACGTCATTTGAAGTACCTGCTCGATGGGGGCTTTTTCCCACGCTTTCAGCAGTTGCGCTTCCAGTTTGGCCCGAACCGCCGGGTTTGTTTTGGCCATTGGTTCCAGCAACCGCAGCGCGGTGGTTTTCACCAGCGTGTTGGGGTCGGCCAGCAGACTCAAAAGCAGTTCCGGACTGCTCAGTTTCAGGCCATCCAGCGTCCATAACGCGTGAAACCGCCCCAGTTGGCTTTTGCCTTTCAGTACCAGTTCGGTGAGCGGCTGCCGTACGGTTTTGTCATTGCGCTCCACGAGCAGTCGCTGCGCCATATCCCGGTGCCAGCCGTCGGGACTTGACAGTTCCCGAATCAGGTCTTTGGATGCCGTCTTCGACAGTTTAGCGGGTTTGGTCGGTTTCCAGTTTTCCGGCACAATCCGCCAGATCCGCCCCCGGTTGATCGGCATCACCAGCCCCCGCTTGATCGTCTGTTCCCGCAAATAAGGGGTTACATACGCTTTGTGCTGCACCAGCCCCCGATACATATCCGCTACGTAAAGCGCACCGTCGGGACCCGTTGCCTGATGAACCGGCCGAAACCGTTCGTCGGTCGAAGCCAGAAACTCCCGGCCCGGATTGGGGTCCTGCGCCGTTATCAGCAGCCCATTGTCTTCGGCGACGTTGCGTTTGATCAGATTGCCCGCGGGTTCGCAGACGAAAACATTGCCGTAATAAGCGGCTGGCAAGGCCGTTCCCCGGTAGACCAGGGGTGAACAGGCCGCCGTAAATTCCAGCAGCCGACCTTCTTTATTCAAGGTTCCGGGAATGTAGCCCCGGTTCACCGCGGGTGTCGGCCGGATCGGATACACCCGGCGGTCGATGGTCAGGCCGTGGTCGATGCCGGTGGTTGGCGTATGATTTTTGTTGCGCGAGAGGTAATTGGGCGGCACCAGATCGGCGTGGAGTTGCGACCAGTTGTAGTTGTAATAGAGTCGGCCTTCGTCGTCGTGGCTGATGCCCCACTGCCCCCGAAATTCCGTGCTATCCCGCTCCCATTTCCCGTCGTTCAGCCGGTAGCGAAGGCGCGATTTGGCGTTGTAATACCAGTTGTCCATGCTGCGCCAGAGGCCGTTCCCGGCGTGTTCGGGCAAACCGTTGGCGGCATAGGTCGGGTCGATCAGGGTTTTTGTATCGGCTTTCAGATCGCCATTGCGGTCGGTGGTCATCCACAGCGCGCCACTTTCAACCACCAAAGCGCCCCCCGGAACCAGCGCCAGCGCCCGGGGCATCACCAGACTGTCGAGGTAGACTTTACTGACGTCCATCTGCCCGTCGCCGTTCGTATCTTCCAGTACCGAAATACGGCCCACCGGTTTTTCTTCGCCGGTACCGTCCATGTTGGGCATGAATCCCCGCATTTCGACTACCCAGAGCCGCCCGTCTTCATCGAATGTAATCACAACCGGATCCTGAACCATCGGCTCAGCCGCAACCAGTTGAACCTTTAACCCCGGCTCAATCTGAAAGGTCGCCAACTCTTCGGCGGGTGTTCGAACCGGCGACGGAGGGTCTTGCCGGGTCGTTATAAATCCCAACAGGCCCAGCAGCCCGGCACCAATCAGGTAAAGGTAGTTGACGCGCTTAACCATGAGACGCTTTTTGTCATTATTACATAATAAAGAATTTTTAGTAAAATACTACTCATCTGTTCTGGTACAATCAGCGCCTTTTATCCGTTTTTCAGGAAGATAGTTGGCAGGTTTGCCCGTTCAATTGGGATCTAGTGCCGTCAGGCACGGCATTCGTATAGAAAGGGTCGATTTTTGTGAGAAGATTGAGATCCCAAGGAAGGGTGTCTTTATAGCACCGGCGGTAATCTGGATTAATTTTTCATCACCTAACTTCGCCATCTATCCCGTAGGGATCTAACAGCGCAGCGTCGGTAGCTACGTCGGTTTCCCAACGCTCCCGCGTGCCATCAGGTACGCAACGATCCCCATCAAACAGCCGGTTGTGTACCTAACGGCACATAGGAGAGGGCGGGGAACGGACGTAGCTACCGACGCTGCGCTGTGCTGCCCCTTACGGGGCAAAACGGGAGTCAAGACAATTCTCCCTAATCGTGTGCCGTGAGGTACACGACCCTATTTGTTGATGCGAATCGTCGCGTGCCTTACGGCACACGGTTGAGGAAAAGGCATGATTTTTCTACCGACGCTGCGCTGTGTTTCCCCTAACGGGGCAAAACGGCACTTTACGTTTATAACCGATTGGATGTTAGACACCTGACAGGTCTTCAAGACCTGTCAGGTGTCTAACATCCAATCGGTTGCGGCCAGGTTATACCCGGAAAATGCGCTTGCGAATCACGTCAAAAGCCGCAATCGTGAAGGCTCCCAGCGGAACCGTGGTCATGATTTTGAGATCTTCGGCAAATGTCGTGTCTTCGTCCAGAAACCGGAAAATCTGCGCGGGCGGGTTGCGTTGATACAGGCGGGTGAACACATCATCGGCCGGGTGACGGCGGTGTTGCAGCACATTCAGCAGCACACTGTCCAGAAACCGCTTGAAAACACGCCGTAACCACGGTTTATGACGTTTGGGTTTGCCGTTTGCCGCCAGATTCTGAACGATTTCACGCAAATACCGCTGCGTTCGCTGAAAAGTGTAGCCCGTCGATGGTTTTGTGTAGCCACCCGCCGTCCCGATCCGGATGACGTGCTTGCCCGGGCGTTCGTTGGTCGGCTCGTCGGACATTGGGATGATGCCAAATTCCGTTTCCTGAACCGTATAACTTCCCGTATCGATAAACCGGTCGATGTAACCGAGAAGCGCATTTTCGTACTGTTCGTCCGACAACAACCGGTCGTTGAAAATCGTGTATTCGACCAACGCCGTCCGGTCATCGAAGGGGAGCACGTACAAAAACCGGCAATCGCCTTGCTGATCCACCCGAAAATCCATCATGCAGGGCTTGTCGACATCGAAACACGGTTTTTCGGCGGTAATCGTCCAGCCTTTGAAATGTTGCCACAGGTTGTGGTTTTCGGGGCGGTTCAGCTTCAGCAAATGGGTGCTGTCGAACACATAGTCGGCAATGTAGGGTTCGTCGTCGGCGATCACAAAACCGCCCTGGGGTGTGTCCTTAACGCGGTTGACGGTCACCTGTCGAAACTCGATGGACGGAAACTGCGCGAGGTGATTCTTCATAAACGTATAGAAATCAATGCCGCGCAGCATCTTATACTGGTAAGCCCCCATATCGAGCATGCCGTTGAAGGTAGTCCCGAAAAACTCGACGGTGTCCCATTTCCGAAATAAAATCGACTCAAACGGCCCCTCCTGGTCTTCCCAGAAACACCACGTCCGGTCGTTCCGGTGTTTGGTTTCTTTGTCGAGAATCAGGATGGAACGGTCGCGCAGGGACGACAGGCTCAGGTAATACGCCAGGCTTAACCCAGCCATTCCGCCCCCCGCGATGATGAAGTCGTATTTTTTCATTATGAACAAGAAAGCAAAAAAGGAGGTAAGGAAAAAGGGAGGAGTGGAAAAAGGCTTTAAAAACCGCTTTTCCACTCCTCCCTTTTCTTTTTAATCCGATTCTACGGGATCAGACGTTCACATGCCGCTCGGCATGGTAGGACGAACGGACCAAAGGCCCGGATTCGACGTATTTCAAACCACGTTTCAGGCCTTCCTCCCGGTACATCGCAAACGTGTCGGGGTGAATCCATTCGATCACTTCGTGGTGCATTTTAGTCGGTTGCAGATACTGCCCCAGGGTCAAAATATCCAGGCCGTGTTCGACCAGATCGTCCATCGCTTTCAGCACTTCGTCGACGGTTTCGCCCAGCCCCAGCATAATGCCCGATTTGGTTCGCTGACCAAAGTCTTTCGTCCGGCGGATTTGCTCCAGGCTGCGTTCATACCGGGCCTGCGGACGCACGCGACGATACAGGCGCTCGACGGTTTCCATGTTGTGAGAAACCACTTCCTGACCGGCTTCAATCATCCGGATCAGCGCATCCCAGTTGCCTTTGGTATCCGGAATGAGCGTTTCAATGGTGGTGGTGGGCGACACTTCTTTCACGGCCCGCACGGTCTGGTACCAGATTTCGGCACCCCGGTCTTTCAGTTCGTCGCGGTTCACCGACGTCAGAACGGCGTGTTTAACTTTCATCAGCAGAATGGCCTCAGCCACCCGGCGGGGTTCGTCGGTATCGTATTCGTTCGGGCGACCCGTTGCTACGGCGCAGAACGTACAGCTCCGCGTGCAGACGTTGCCCAGGATCATGAAAGTGGCCGTGCCGGCTCCCCAGCACTCTCCCATGTTCGGACAATTGCCACTTTCACAAATGGTATGCAGTTTATACGTATCGACTAATTTGCGGACTTTGGCATATTCCGGGCCAATGGGCAATTTTACCCGCAGCCAGTCGGGGCGTTTCTTTCGTTGTGTTTCGGAGGGAATTACGGGAAGTTCAATCATGGCAAACCTCAATCCTGTTTTTTACACAAGGAATTTTCGGGCAGTAAAGTTCTTAAAAAGAAAGGCTAATTGCCCCCAACCCCCTGAAGGGGGCTTTAACAGGTTGGACACTAGCCCCCTTTAGGGGGTTGGGGGCAGATTTATCGTTTATCGTTTGTTACCAAAAAACAGCGTTACGAAACCGGAAGTATACACGCTGCGGTTATTGGTAGCATTCATAATCACTACTTCTTTGGGGTACGCTTCGGCCAGAAAACCAATTTCCAGCCCCGTCATGTTGTTCCGAAACGCACTCAGTTCAAAAGCTACGGCGGCTTTGAAATTCAGACCCAGGGTTAGTTTTGACTTGTCAAATCCCTGAAAGAAGCTGCCCGCACCGACGATCAGCTCGGGTTGCAAACTGGGGTCGAACGGACGGGTATCGACCTGTCCCGGACTGGTCGTATACTGCACGTAATAGGGCTTGATGATGCCAATGGACGGCCCAACGGCAATAATACCGTTGATCGCAATGCCTTCGTCGGCAGTTCGGGTAAAGAGCGATATTTCGCGGCCATACTGCGGCCGAACGACGAAGAGATAATTCTGCTTGTTGTATACATACCGTGCTCCCGAATACGGCGTCTGCGACTGCACTTCTTTCGGATGCTTCACATTGACAATTTCCAGGGCCATATACCGAAACTGCCGCTTTCCCTGAAACAGGTTCGGCAACGCTTTGGAATGCCGGAAAACAAAACCGCCTAAAATGCCGGAGTTCGTATTGGTCGTTACACCGTAGGTGGTAACAGTCGTATACTTATCCTCGTCGGTATCGGCAGTCTGAGCCTGCGCACGGCAAACGCTTAGCAGCAGGCCTAAGATGGACACTATCGGTAAAACTCGTGACACGGTCGTAATGGAAAACTTTTGTAAGGATAAAAATAACAGTTTACTTTGACACTACGAAATTATCGCCGGCATCAAACTACGCGTCTCTTGTAACTCCCTCGTTCTATTGAGTAACGGTCTGAGTCATTGGATGGTTGCGTGAAGCAATTTATATTTTTCAATTTATAGTTGTACACAAACAGGATTTTAGTTTTTGGTCTTATGCCCACGGTACAAACAACCTATTTAGGAGACTTGCGGACGGAAGCGGTTCACCTCCAGTCTGGCACCCGAATTCTGACCGACGCCCCCACCGACAATACCGGCAAAGGCGAGGCCTTTTCACCAACCGACCTGACAGCGACCTCGCTGGGAAGCTGTATCATCACCACGATGGGGATTGTGGCCCGACGCGACGGCATCGAACTGACCAACGGCGAATTGTCGATTACAAAAGTGATGTCGAAAGACGCCCCCCGGCGGATTGTTCGCATTGAAGTCGACATCATGATGCCGCCGTCGGAAGCGAATACGGAAGCCTTTCGGGCCAAAATGGAGCATACCGCCCACACCTGCCCCGTTGCCCTCAGCCTGCATCCCGATCTGGAGCAGGTGATCCGGTTTGAGTGGAAGGAATGAAAAAGTGCTGAGTTAAATGATAAATGTAAACGGGGCCGCCCGCGCGGTGATGAACGCTAAATGTAAAAGTGTTTGGGCGCGTCAGCCTACTTTTACATTTAGCGTTCATCACCGCGCGGGCGGCCCCGTTTACATTTATCATTCCTTTTCTTTCTAGATTCTATTTCAAAAGCCGGGTTTTAATTTCCGCTAGTTTATCTTCATAGGAAGCACCAACGGGAATTTTAAAACCGGCGATGGTGATTTCGTTCCGGGCAATTTTCTCGATTTTCCGGAGCGAAATACTGTAGGATCGGTGTACGCGGACAAATTGACTTTCCGGCAATATTCGCGGAATATCCGACAGGGTCTGGCGGCTCAGGAGTTTGCGGTTTTTCAGGACGAACGTTACATAGTTTCCGTCGGATTCCAGGTATAAAATATCGTCCAGCCAGACCTTTTCTTCCTCGTAGCCGGTTTTGACAAAAATAAATTCTTCGGCCTCGCTATCCCGCAAATTCTTGTAATCCAGTGCTTTGTTGCAGGCTTTTAGAAAACGAGCCAACGGAAACGGTTTCAGCAGATAGTCGATGGCATCGAGTTCGAAACCCTGAACGGCGTAATCGGAATAAGCTGTTGTAAAAACCACCATCGGCACGGTTTGCAGGCAGCGCACAAACTCGATTCCCGAAATATCCGGCATTTTTATATCCAGAAAGATCAGGTCGATTTTGTTTTTTTGGAGATACGGAATCGCGTCAAAAGCATCCGTAAAACTCGCTTTTAAATCGAGAAACGGCACTTTGGCGGCATGCAGCCGGATGACTTCTAAAGCCTGCGGTTCGTCGTCGATGGCAATGGCGGTTAACATTCAATAGCGAATCGTTAAAGCAACAAAATAATCCTGTTCCGACGCCTGAATGGCCAGCGTATGACGTCCGGGATAAATCAACTCCAGCCGTTTGCTGACGTTTTCCAGGCCAATGCCGGTATGCTCTCTTTCCGGGTCATTGACCAGCCCCGGATGGCGTGAATTATGAACTTTGAAGTAAATCGTTGCGTGATCGAGGGTCAAGGTAACAAAAATCCAGGACGGTTTACGCAGACTAATCCCGTGTTTGAAGGCATTTTCAACGAACGGAATCAGCATCATCGGCGCAATGGACACATCCCGATCCAGTTCCTGAATCGTCACCCGGATTTCGATTCCGTGCGATTCGTCCAGCCGCATCCGCTGGAGTTCGATGTAATTACGCAAATATTCCACTTCTTTTTCCAGCGAAATCCGATCCCGGTTGTTTTCCTGTAACATGAACCGCATCATGTCGCCCAGCTTCTGAATCCCGTCGGCGGTTTTTTCGCTGTTTTCTTTCAAAGCCGTGGCATACAAGCTGTTAAGCGCGTTGAACAGAAAATGCGGATTGATCTGGGATTGCAGGCCCGCCAGTTCGGCGGAGGTGTGGGAAACCTGGGTTTGCAATGCGACCTTCTCTTTGACCGAGGTCCGGCGCAGCAGGGCAATGATGACCGCGCAAAAAAGCGTCAGTATCGATAACGTGTTGTTCAGCCCTGAATTGGGAAACCTGAAATAGGTGCGGGCGCCCCAGAGCATCGCACTGAGCAGAAACCAGATCAGCAAACCGGCCAGGAGACGGCCCAGAAACTCAGTTGTGCGAAAGCTCTTGATATACGGCAGCAGCGACGTATAGATATACGCCTGTAGAATATACACCTGAATGGGAATGGCCAGCGTAAGCAGTATTTCGAAAACCGGACTTTGCCAGAGTTTTTCGGGAAGATTTCCTCCTAGAACAAAAATCGTCAGGAAAGTGTATAAAGGCACCCAGATCAGATAACTGATAAACCGGAAATCCTGGCGGGCTTTTCGATTCAGATAGTAGCCTAATTGGCAGAGCAATTCATACCCAACGATGAAAATTCCCATTCCGATGGCATCGGCCAGCACATTCCGTTTCCGGTATAAGGAATACACTTTCAGGCCGATCGTGGTCCCCACTTCGTTCTGCCGGAAATGCACCTGAAGTTTGGTAAAATAATAAAAGGCCACACTGCTCACAACCAGTAAAACACTCAGGCCGGCGTATAACCGGATTTTCTCATCATCTTCTTTGCTGTTCCAGTTCGGGAGGGTAAGGTAATGAAAAACGTACCAGGCGACCAGAAAAAGGCCAGCACCGATAATCAGCGGAAAATTGTTGTTAAGAGTATGGTTATAACCCGCCAAATCCCGCCAGATGGTAGCCGAAGAAACCTGGTTTTGTTCAACCTCCTCAATCATTCCGTCAATCCGGTTCGCTTCTTCAAGAAGCCTTCGGACGACGTAAATCAAGGTTGCTCCCCCGGCAAACCACCACTCGAAGCGTCGGATACCCGCTAATTCCCGCATAACTGATCTGTTTTTTCAACAAAACTAGGTTGGGAATGGCAATGCGTGGGAGAATTGGGGTGAACTGACACAAAAATGGGCCGAAGCGGGCAAAAGGCAGGAAGATACCTGTTTACGGCCGCTGTTTTTTCCGCATTAAATAAATGAATCGGTTGTATGACCTGCGTGGGGCTTGCATGATCTGGAATGAAACTACTTCCCAACCCGTTTTTTCGACGTAGTTGACAGCCTGCATAACCGTATTGAAACGCTTTGTGTAGTTCCCCAATGAATCGATTCCACGTAATTCCCAGTAGGCAGCCCGCTGGAAATTGGCCTGTCCGTAATCGATATAGACTTTGGCTTTGGTTCCCCAGGTACGGTATTCACCCACCAACTGGCAATATTGAACATCCAGGCTATTGACATCAACCCGGTTAACCATCAGTTGGGCCGTTGCATTCGTCGTGAGTACAAACAAAAAAAACAGTGTGCTTAAAATCTTCATCATGGCGGTTTATTTACTTGTTACACCAAAGCAATACCGCCCGCAAAGATAAAGGATCAACTCTTCTTTTGTTTCGTTGCCAGATTTTGTTTTCCCGCCAGTTCCGTAATGGCCACCACCAGCCGATCGAGGTCTTTGGGCGTCGTGTAGACGTGGGGCGTCACGCGAACTCCGTCGACAGGTCCGAGGATAATGGGTACCGTATGAATTTTGTACGTTTCCAGAAGCTGTTTCTCCAGTTCGGGGCCAGCCATTCCGCTGATGCCGACAACGGCCAGCGCACCGGCAAATTCCGGTTTGAGCGATGTGAAGAGCCGGACGCCCGAAATGTCTTTTACTTTTTCTGCCCAGTAGTTTTTCAGGTAATGCAAGCGCGCAAATTTCCGGGCCGCTCCGATTCCCAGTTGAAAATCGACGGCCGTACCAATGGCCATTTCGGCGGCAAACGAACGCGTTCCGAGCGACTCGAATTTCCGGATATCCGGCCCATCCGGCTCAGGACTGGACAACAACGCCCAGACGTTTTTGATTTTCTCTTTTTGAATATACATCATACCGCTGCCGAAGGGCGCACAGAGCCATTTGTGCAGGCTGGTCGCGTAATAATCGCAGCCCAGTTCCGGGATTTTGTAGTCGAGGTGGGCAAAGCTGTGGGCGCCGTCGCAAATCACTTCAATGCCCTGCTTGTGCGCCAGATCGGCAATTTTCCGAACCGGCATGATCTGCCCGGTCCAGTTGACGACGTGGGTGACATGAACCACTTTGGTTTTGCTGGTAATGGCACCGGCGTATTGCCGTACCAGTTCATCGTCGTTTTCGGAAGGCAGTTTCAGGTCGAGCCAGACGAGTTTGATGCCATCGCGTTTTTCCCGCTGTTTCCAGGCATTCATCATGTTCGGATAATCCTGCTTTGCCAGCACGACCTCATCACCCGGTTTCAGCGTCAGGCCGAAAATGATCGTGTTCAGGCCTTCCGTCGCATTGCGGTTGATGGCCAGTTCGTCCGGTGAGCAACCCGCCAGATCGGCCAGTTTGGCCCGCAGCGACTCCCGGCCCTGATCCAGAATCCGCCACATGTAATAGCTGGGGGCTTCGTTGCAATACTGATAAAACCGGATGTGAGCATCCTGAACGGTTTTCGGCTGCGGACTGACCCCGCCATTGTTCAGGTTCAGAATGTTGGGCGAAACCGTAAACTCGGCTTTGATCCACGACCAGTAGTCTTCGTCCTGCGCAATCTGCTGCGGGCTTCCCGGTTTTTGAAGTCGCTGAAAAGCCGTGCGGGTCGATTCAGTCAGAAAATCAGGCAAAACGAGGGGCGTAGCGGCTGCTGCGCCCAGTTGGCGGAAGAAAGTACGGCGGGTAGACATTGTGGTCAGGAGGGAATATGGCGTTCGTACAACAAGGTATAAATAAAATTGCCATTTCCGTATTTATACCAAAGAATATCAAACTAAATCACCAAAGGATCTACTTTTCTTCCGCATTTATCAATCAAACAGTATACAATGCATGGTGAAAGGGTAACTACGCACTTCCGGCAGAAGGGTATGTGGAAACTACGTGATTTCCAAATTGCGTAGTTGTGCGCTAAAAGAGCTACCCCGGCCGCAATACCTTTGTAAAGTCGAATCTGACATATCCACACCATTGATACAATTCTAGTCACAACAAACTAATGAAAACGGTCTTGATAATCAGTACACTCTGCCTCGCCCTGGCAATCACTTTACGGGCTTCGGGTCAGAAAAAAATTACGCTCAAACAAACGCTGGAACAACAGATTGCCTCCTATGTTCTGTATCCGGAGATCTTACAACAGCTCGATAACGAAGATTTCGTCGTCCTTAAATTCCGGGTCGATGGCGAACAACGGCTGGCTGATTTGCGAATTTCCAGCGGTGACAACAAAAGCCTGAATGCCACGCTGATTAAGCAGTTGATGGGCAAAAAAGTATTTTTGACCGAGCCGAATTCGAACGAAAATCAGGAATACCTGGCCAAGGTTCGCATTCGTCTGATTTAACACGTTACCTGTCCTCCACCAAAAACGCCGACGGCCCCGGAGCAATCTGGGGTCGTCGGCGTTTATAGCAACTGGTCTGCCATCTTTTGGTATAAAAAAACCGTATGGAGTTGATCCATACGGTTTTTACTAGAATCAGAAGATCCTCTTACTGCGGATTCTTCGTGAAGGCAATATAGTCGGCTAGTAGTTTGCCACACTCATCCAGGTACAAATCCTTCTTCGGTGCCTTGGCATCCTTCGGATCTTTGGCCGGTGTGGTCGAATCGTTGGTTGCTACCGGTTCGCCCGCCGAAGCACTGATCGACTTCCGGCGTTTTTCCGCGTCGTCGCGTTCCTTCTTGCGTTTCGACTCCTGGAGAGAGACGACGGTTTTCTCTTTGGCGCGTTTCAGTTCGGCAAAATCAGCCATCAACTGTTTCATGTCCGTATCCGACTTCAAACGCTGTTCGTAGCGTTCACGGATTTTGGTGATGATTTTGTCGTCCAGGCTGCGGGTTACGTCAAAACGGGCCGAAGCAATCTGATCCCAGGGCAACGCGCTGGGTTGCGAGCTTTCGCCGTATTCTTCCGCGCTGAATGCCGATGGCAACTCAATATCCGGAGTCACGCCTTTGTGCTGGGTGCTGCTGCCGTTGATGCGGTAGAACTTGGCAATGGTCATTTTAACCTGTCCCACTTTCTCCGATTCTTTCAACCAGGTGTTCAGATCCACCATCGTCTGAACGGTGCCTTTCCCGTAGGTCTGGCTTCCAACGATCAGCCCGCGTTTGTAATCCTGAATGGCAGCCGCAAAAATTTCCGAAGCCGACGCGCTGAAGCGGTTTACCATCACCGCCAGCGGACCATCGTAGATGATCGACGGATCGGGATCGGTCTGTACTTCAATGTCTCCCTGCGCTTCTTTCACCTGCACCACCGGTCCGCGTGAAATAAACAAACCGGTCAAGGTAATGGCTTCGGTCAGCGATCCTCCGCCGTTGTCGCGCAAATCCACCACAACGCCGTCTACTTTTTCAGCTTTCAGCTCGTTCAAGAACTTCTGCACGTCGCCGGTTGTGCTGGCAAAGCCTTCTTCGCGTTTGCGGGCACCTTCAAAATCGCGGTAGAAAACCGGGATCGTGATAACACCCAGTTTGTATTTCTTCTGGTTCTGCGTGACTTCGATCACTTCTTTCTTGGCCCGTTGCTCTTCCAGTTTGATTTTTTCACGAACCAGCCGAATCTCTTTCGGGGGAGCACCAGCGATGGCGTCATTCGACTGAATCTGGAGACGAACCGTTGTGCCTTTGGGGCCTTTGATCAGTTTAACGGCGTCGTCGACCTGATAGCCAACGATGTTGACAATCTGACCGCCTTCACCCTGCGCCACGCCCACGATCTTGTCGCCTTTCGTCAGCAGCTTGCTTTTGAAAGCCGGGCCACCGGGAACGATGTCCGAAATCTTGATGTAGTCGCCATCCTCCTGCAACAGGGCACCAATGCCTTCCAGCGATGCGCTCATTTCCTGATTGAAACGGTCGGCTGAGCGGGGCGACATGTAGTTGGTGTGCGGATCGAGCGATTCGGCAAACGAGTTCATATAAATCTGAAACACGTCTTCGGCTTTTATCCGGTTCATGTAGCGGTCGAGGTTTTTATACCGCGACTTCATGCTGTTGACCACCGACGTATCGGCTTTTCCGGTCAGCTTCAGTTCCAGCGACTGGTTTTTCAACAGTTTGCGCCACAAATCGTTTTGCTCTTCGATGCTCTTGGGCCAGTTGGCTTTTTCGCGATCGGTATTGAAGGTTTCGTCTACCGTAAAATCGAACGGTTTTACGAAGTTCTCCTGAACAAATTTATTGCGCTCCTGATAGCGTTTCCGGAACACATTGTAGATGTCGTAAGCGGCCGTTAGTTCGCCGTTGATCAACTGATCATCAATGTTGTTGCGGTATTTTTCGAATGAATTGACGTCGGAAGCCAGAAAGTAGGCTTTATTCCCGTCCAGTTCCTTGAGATAATTGTCAAAAACGACCGACGACAGGGAGTCGTTCAGCCGTACCTTACGGTAGTGGTGGGTCGTCAGCAAACGCGCGACCAGTTGTTCAACATGTTCCTGCGATACCGACGGTTTTAAATCATCAGCGCTTGGGGGGGGCAGCGGTACGGCTGACATCCCTGCTTGTGGACCCGGCTGAAGACTCAGCATCAGCACCGGTACTAACGTAATGAGATACTTTCTCATGTTCCCCTTTTATGATTAATGTAGCACCACTCTTAACTTAAAAGCTGAATGGCTGGAAATGGTTTAGATGGTTGATTAAATGGCTAGGCACTTTCATCCATTCACCAGTTGATTAACCATTTTTAGCCATTGAACCATCCACCGCTTCCAACCATTTAACAATTTTTAACCATTCATGTATTACTTCTTCACAATTTCCAGCAGTTCGATATCGAAAACGAGCGTCGAGTTGGGTCCGATTTGGGGGCCGGTTCCCTGCGCGCCATAGGCCAGCGATGACGGAATAAACAATTTCCATTTTGAGCCCACCGGCATCAACTGAAGGGCTTCGCTCCATCCCTGAATGACCTGATTGACCGGTATTTCGAGCGGTTGCCCCCGTTCAACGGAGCTGTCAAAAACCGTTCCGTCGATCAATCGGCCCGTATAATGTGCTTTAACGGTATCGGTGGTCATCGGTTTTGGGCCGGTACCCTCCTTGACGATTTCGTATTGCAACCCGCTGGCGGTGGTCTGCACGCCCGGTTTCTTTTTATTTTCCGTTAAAAACTGTTCTCCGATCTTTTTGTTGGCATCCGCTTTGGCCGACCGTTCCTTCTGGAAAAACGCACCAATGATCTGATTAGCCTGCTCCGGTGCAATCTGCATGTTCTGCGACTGGAGTGCATCCTGCAACGCTTTCGTAATGGCTTTGATGTTGGCATTACCGAGATTCTGCTGTTTCAGCCCTAATCCCACATTAACGCCTATGCTATAACTGACGGAGTCGATGGCATTGTTTAATTTGAGCGGGGCAGAAGCTCCCGCAGCGGCTGTCGCCGGTGCTTTGGGTTTGGGCTTAACCGCCGGTTTTTTCGTTTGAGCCATTACCTGACCCGTTACAAATACAGCCGACAGCAGGCCGGCTAAAGTCCATTGTTTAATCGTCATGTGTAAGATACAAAAGTTGTATTCAAAAAGTGCTTAAGCTGAAAACGTAAAGATGTAGGTCAAAAGTTTGGCAATAGCGGGATTTAATGAAACAAATTATTGATGAATGGTGACAGGCAGGGGTCAGTGGAGACCACCAGGATGGGTAATTTGGTCAACACCGGACAGCGGTTCCTGACGACGAATTACTCACAACTCACTAAAGTAAAAAACAAATGTCAGGATCTCAACAAGCGGTGCTCAAATAGTACACTTTTTTTCGGCAACCCCGGCTTTCCGGTTAAAATGCGATTCATACCGGTTCAGTCCACTTTATTAAATCATGAACGCCGGATTCTTAGAAAAGTATAAACTTTGCCAACGAATTTTCTTGATAACGTCTGTTTTAGTGAAATTTAGTGCGTAACTTTGCACCCGAATTCTTAGAACCATCATAAAACGATTCTTCCACTCATATGGTATCAGTTAGACCCGACGAGGTTTCGGCCATTCTCCGGGAACAGCTATCGAACTCCAGAACCACCGCCGAACTCGAGGAAATTGGGACGGTGTTGCAAATTGGTGACGGAGTAGCCCGCATTTACGGACTGTCAAAAGTCCAGGCCGGTGAATTGCTGGTGTTTGAAAACGGATTGCAGGCATTAGCCCTGAACCTCGAAGAAGACAACGTCGGAACCGTATTGCTGGGTGACTACAGCGAAATTAAAGAAGGTGCCACGGTGAAGCGTACGAATCAGATTGCCTATGTCAACGTTGGCGAAGGGATTCTGGGTCGGGTTGTCAACACGCTTGGTATTCCCATCGACGGTTTAGGTCCCATTGTTGGCGAAACGTTTGCCATGCCGCTGGAGCGCAAAGCCCCGGGGGTTATCTTCCGCCAACCGGTAACCGAACCGCTGCAAACCGGTATTAAATCCATCGACGCCATGATCCCCATCGGTCGGGGACAGCGCGAGTTGATCATTGGTGACCGCCAGACGGGTAAAACCGCCGTGGCCATCGACACCATCATCAACCAGAAAGAATTTTACGACAAAGGTCAACCGGTATTCTGTATCTACGTTGCCTGTGGTCAGAAAGCCTCTACCGTTAAGCAGGTGGAAGCTACGCTGCGCCGGGCCGGAGCCATGGACTATACGGTGATCGTAGCGGCTCCCGCTGCTGATCCGTCGCCGATGCAGTTCTTTGCACCTTTTACCGGTGCCGCCATCGGTGAATACTTCCGGGATACGGGTCGTCCGGCCCTGGTCGTATATGACGATTTGTCGAAACAAGCCGTTGCCTACCGCGAGGTGTCGCTGCTGCTGCGTCGTCCTCCGGGACGGGAAGCCTATCCGGGTGACGTTTTCTACCTGCACAGCCGTCTGCTGGAACGGGCCGCCAAAATTATCAATAACGACGCCATTGCCGCCACCATGAACGACCTCCCGCCGTCTTTGACGGGCAAGGTTAAAGGGGGTGGTTCGCTGACGGCTCTGCCGATCATCGAAACCCAGGCCGGTGACGTTTCTGCCTATATTCCGACGAACGTAATTTCGATTACCGACGGCCAGATCTTCCTGGAAACCAACCTCTTCAACTCCGGTATCCGCCCCGCCATCAACGTCGGTATCTCGGTATCGCGGGTGGGTGGTAATGCCCAGATCAAGTCGATGAAGAAAGTGGCCGGTACGCTGAAACTGGATCAGGCGCAGTTCCGCGAACTGGAAGCCTTTGCCAAGTTCGGTTCTGACCTTGATGCGTCGACGAAACTGACCATCGAACGGGGTCGGCGGAATCAGGAAATCCTGAAACAACCGCAGTATTCGCCGGTTTTGGTGGAACACCAGGTTGCCATCATCCTGGCCTCGACCAACGGTTTCCTCGATAAAGTGCCGGTCAACCGGGTCAAAGAATTTGAATCCGAATTCACTATGCTATTGACAACGCAATACCAGGATACGCTGGATCTGCTCCGCGCCGGGAAACTGGACGACAGCATCATCGGCGTCATCAAGAAAGTTGCCACGGAATTAGCAGTTCGTTACGCATAACGTTTAGATACTCAGGAGTTCAGATCGTTGAGAGTGCGGAACTAATCGTCCCGGAGACCCCGGTTGATTATTTCCCGGCTTTCAACGATCACCTCTCCACAACCAAAGACAATGGCCTCACTAAAAGAAGTACGAAGCCGGATTACCTCTATCATCTCAACGCAGCAGATCACCAAAGCCATGAAAATGGTGGCTGCGGCCAAACTGCGCCGGGCACAGGACAACATCATCCAGATGCGGCCGTATGCCCGAAAACTGAGTGAAATGCTCAGCACCGTCGCGGCTGGTGCCGAACTGGCGGGCGAAAGTCCGTACAACCAGGTTCGTCCGATCGAACGGGTGTTGCTGATTGTGGTAACCTCGGATCGGGGTCTGGCGGGTGCCTTTAACACCAACGTTGTCAAGGAAGCGCTGGTCCTGATCAATGAACGCTACGCCGAGCAAAACCGCCGGGGTAATGTTGAAATTCTGGCCATTGGTAAAAAAGGTGCTGAAGCCTTTCAACGCCGGGGGTATAAAGTCAATACCAATTTTGTCGATACGTTTCTGTCATTGAGCTTTGCCAAAGTCCGGGCGGCAGCCGAAGAGGTCATGGCGGCTTTCACCGCCGGTCAGTACGATCGCGTAGACGTCGTCTTCAACGAGTTCAAAAACGTGGCGACGCAGGTGATCCGCTCCGAGCAGTTTCTGCCCATCGTTTCGGCAGCAACGCATTCCGCTACGAAGGCGAACAACGTCAACTATATTTTTGAGCCTTCGGAAGAAGAAATCATCACGGAACTGATTCCGAAAACGCTGAAAATTCAGCTATACAAAGCCGTTCTGGAATCCAACGCATCGGAACACGGCGCGCGGATGACGGCCATGGACAAAGCCACGGAAAATGCCGGGGAACTGTTGAAAGAGCTCAAACTAGTTTACAACCGGACTCGTCAGGCGGCCATTACGAAGGAAATTCTCGAAATCGTTGGTGGAGCCGAAGCACTGGCCCAGCAATAACGAATAAGATAGTTATATTGAACCCCCGTTGTATGATCCGCAACGGGGGTTTCTTTTTTATAGCTTCGCAACATTCGAACCGTACTCATACGAAAGAACCGGTTTCATTATTGTGGTAACTTTATAAATCCACTCACAGAGACAAATTGCCTTTCTGCCCATAACTCCCTTACGGTTTTCCGTGAAAATTTATCTTTAAGCCCGTTAATTTTCACACCACAAACCGTATTCTCCATGACCATTGAACATGAAATTGCCAACCGGTACTCCTGTGCAAAATGCCAAAACCGTGAAGTGTATATCAAGCGGATTGCTGCTACCGGAACGGGTCTGTCCCGTATTTTCGACATCGAACACAACGTGTTTATAGCGTGTTCGTGTGCAAGATGCAGTTATACCGAGTTCTATAATCCGGAAATTCTGGAGGGAAAAGATAATTTGGGGGCCGTCCTTGACTTACTATTTGGTTGATAACCAGAAATTTGCTCAAAATTCTAAGATCTCTTCATGAATTGATCTTCCAGGAAATCATTCTTTTTCAAAAAAAATCAGAAATCTTGAAACATTTTTTCAACATTAAATGTATTAACATTAAATGTATTAACATTATTAACCAAAAATAAAAAGACAATCATGGCAACTGCTGCTCCCGAAACCATCGTATGGACCATTGATCCATCTCACTCCGTCATCCAGTTTAAAGTACGTCACCTGATGGTCTCGAACGTAACCGGTAAATTCAACTCCTTCGATGGAAAAGTTGAAACGGTTGGAGACGATTTTGAAAACGCATCGGTTTCTTTCTCGGCCGATATCGATAGCATCACCACAGGCAACGACCAACGCGACGGTCACTTGAAATCGGCCGACTTCTTCGATGCCGAAAACCATCCGCAACTGACCTTTGTATCGACTGCCGTCAAAAAAACCGGCGACGATACGTACGACATCACGGGCGACCTGACCATCCGGGGAACCACAAAATCCATTACGCTGAAAGCAGAACATGGCGGACAAATGGGTGATTTCTACGGAAATACCAAAGCCGGTTTCGAAATTACCGGTACCATTAAGCGGAAAGAATACGGTTTATCGTGGGATGCCGTTACCGAAGCCGGTGGCGTGGTCGTTAGCGACGATGTGAAGCTGCTCCTCGACGTTCAGGTGTCGCATCAGTAAGACTTCTTTTAACTATTTTTAACCATCCGCTCCGACAGGGCGGATGGTTTTTTCATGCATCAAACACACGAGATCAATCGGTATTTCATTAATTATCAAGCTATTGAAAAATTAATCATCAAACATATATCCTTAGAAAGCAAGGTCGATTCAGCGAACTAACTTTCGTAAAATTTAGTTATTTAAGGGACTAAATACTAATGAGAAATCAGTAAGCGTTAACAAGTAGTTCACTTAAATTTGAAAGTCGATTACATTAACCCTAATAACGCAAATCAACCGATGAATACCAGGAGCATAATTGCCAGTCTGTTCATGTTGGGTCTGTTGGCAAGTTGTTCGCCATCAGTGAATGTCAAATTTGACTATGACCCTAAAGTCAATGTTCGCCAGTTCAGCACCTTCCGGGTTGAAGCTGACCAACGCCGTAATGCTGACCCGATTGCGGGCAGTAACCTGAACCAACGCCGGATTGCCGACGAGATCGAAAAAACGATGCGGGCCAAAGGCTACAAACCGGTCGTGGGTGGAGAAGCCGACCTCGTGATCCGATTCTTCTCCGATTCGAAAGACCGTCAGCAAGTGCAGTCCAACAACAACTGGTCGCCTTACTGGATGTGGTATAACCCGGGTTTCAACAATGTCTATACCCGCCAATACGAAGAAAACCGGGTCGTTGTCAACGTATATGACACCCGCACGAATGATATCATCTGGCAGGGCTGGGCTTCGGGTCAGTTAAACCAGAGCAAAAAGGAAAGCAATCGTGATGTGGCTTACCGGACAACGGTTCAAAGCATCATGAAACAGCTTCCCGAAAGTGCCGGTTCTGATTATGGTTCTATAAAAGAGAAATAATCAACCCGATACCTGTAAGGCCTTTTACACCTGTAAGGTTTTAAAGACCTTGCAGGTGTAAGTTATCAAAACCGCTTGCTTCCAACGAAGTGAGCGGTTTTTGCTTTTAGGGTGCTTGTGACAGCCAGCCCGTTAGGCCGGTGGTGTGTCGCACCAGTTGAAAGGAACCAAAGACGCCCAAAACATCGACAGCCGATCCGGAGGGCAATGTTTCGATCACGGCGGCTTGCGGACTGGCAGCTTCCAGCAAATCGGTCCCTACCGGCAGAGACGCCCGGCGTAACACCCGGCGGGCCGGTTCAACAACGCTGCTGGCAACATAGCCCGTTACGCCATCCGGCAGATCCACCCGCAACCAGGTTGCCGTTCCACCGACGATGGTAAACGCGGAAGAACGCGGCAAGGTGCGCAGAACGGGCGCGTCGCCGTTGGGCGACTGACGAACCACGGCCCGTGTGGACGAAATGCGAACGGAGTCGCCCAGGGTTTCGGCGGCAAGGAGTGCCTGACGCGCCGGGCCGGTGCCTCGCCGGACGAACGGCAGCGGATTGACGGCACCCGTATTGGAACTGTAAATGCCAAAATGCAGGTGCGGACCAGTCGTTCGGGCATTGCCGGTATTGCCCACAAAGCCCACGGTGTCGCCCACCGAAACCTTCTGCCCCTGCTGAACGGCCTGCGAATCCAGGTGCGCGTAATACAGCGTCTGGTTCCGCCGGGAGTCCGACACGTAGACCACATTGCCCCCCAGATTATTCGTCCCTACGCCCGAAATGTACCCGTCGGATGCGGCAATGGCGGGAGTGCCACGGGGGGCAAAAATGTCAATGCCTTCGTGCCGCCGACGACCGGCGTCGCGCGGAACACCGAAGTAGCTGCTGATCTGGCGACTATCGCGACCGACAACCGGAAAACTCAGAATCGGTTCGCGGGTGATCGACAGCGTATAACGACCACTGCGCAATAATTCGGGTTGAATTCGGACAAGGTGGGTGCGCGTTCGGCGGATTTCGAGTTCCAGCAGATTGGTATCGGCCTTGGCGGAAGATAGCCGGTCGGGGTCCCGGTTGGTTTCGTTCAGTTCAAAAACGTCGATGAAGACTTGCACCGGCTCCTGCCCCTGCACATCGACTTTGATGATGAATTTGTCGCCCCGCTGGCCATTCAGGCGGTAACCAAGCGCAAAAGGACGGGAGGACGAGAAATAACCGCTTTCGCGGTACGGCACCGTGATAAGCACCGAATCTTTCAAAGCCCGGTCGGCCGTCGTCAGCCAGTCGGTGCCTAAAGCCGTGCGTTCCAGCCGGGCATCGCGCAGCGACTGGGCGTATTGATCATGCGGAGAAGCCGACCGAAACAATTTGCCCGGCCCGACACTCGTGCAGGCTCCCAGCAAACTCAGTACGGCAAAAAAGAGAAGTCGGTTGATGAAAGTATCGTTCATTGGTGAGCAGTCGTTTAGCATATAAACGACTACCCCGACTGCAAGGTTTGTTTATTTGCCCATCCAGACCTTAAAATCACTTACCTTCTCGCGGCTGACGATGGCTTCTTTTTCGAATACCGGTTTTAGCGTAAGAGACAGGCGGTTTCCGAAGTACGGCTGAATCTGTTCAACGCTGCTGTGGGTAACGATGACGCCCCGGTTGATGCGGAAAAACATACCCGGATCCAGCGCATCCTCGAGTTCGTCGAGGGTGTAGTCGATCAAGTATTTCTGATTATTCCAGGTTTTGAAAAAGCTGAACCGTTCGTCGGTAAAGAAAAAAGCGATGTCCTGCACCTCAATCGAAAGCAGCCGCTGCCCCAGCCGCACCAGAAACCGTCGACGGTATTCTTTGGGTTGTTGCAACTGTAGTTCGCGCAGAAGTTTATCCAAATTAAAAGCCGGGGCAGATTGGGCATTCGCTTCGGCCCTGCGAACTTTCAAATCCCGAAATTTTTTCAGACTGCGCTGCAAATCATCCTTTTGAATCGGTTTCAGCAGATAGTCGATGCTGTTGACTTTGAAAGCCTGGAGTGCGTATTCGTCGTAGGAAGTCGTAAAAATAACTGTGCTGTTCACCTCCACCTGCTCAAATATCTCGAAACTCTGCCCGTCGGCCAGTTCAATATCCATGAAAATCAGGTCGGGCGCCGGGTTGTTTTTGAGCCAGCCAACGGTATCTTCAATGCTGGCCGTTATACCCGCCACATCGAGCGTCGGATCCACTTCCTGCACCAGTTTTCGCAACTTGCGCACCGCCAGGTCCTCGTCTTCAACAATCAATACCTTCATCAGAATAATTTTTCAGGAAACAACAGCAAGTAATGGCATTTCGGCCAATTTCTAAAAAGAATCCTGACCGAAATGCTTTTTCTGATGGGTGTATTGCGAAAACCAGTGAAGGAATTGTAAAGCATTCTCGCCCCTAAATCCCCTAAAGGGCAGGGCTGTTACGTTCTTTTTTTACACCAAATTAGCTTTGGTTTAGCCATGGAGAACTTCGTCAATGCTTGATCTACCCCACACTCGTTTAAACCACGCTATCAGGTAATAGAAATGTATGCCCCGCGCTTAGGAATTGATTACGTGCCATCGGCACGAGATGTTTGTAGTAGCCCCCCCCCGCGTCCTCCGTCGTGCCGTTAGGTACGAGATCTCCAGTGCCTGTTTCGTACCTAACGGCACGACGGAGGACGCGAGGGCTCGTTCTACTACTACAAACATCAGTCCGCTACGCGGCCAGTATTTCCCAGGTTCGTGTCCATATGGTAAAACGATGAGCCAATAAAATTTGGCATTTTTGCTAAAAAAGTACGGCTCTAATCAGAACGTAACAGCCCTGCCCTAAAGGGGACTTGGACTCAGAAATATCCAGAGTCGAAAGTCTCCTTTAGGGACAGTCTTAATTCTTCCGTCCACGCGATGTCATGAAATAAATCGGGACGCCCAGACCGGCAATCAACAGCCCCATGCCCGTATTGAATGTTTTCTCTTTCAGCAGAATCAGGCAGATGGTCACCCCGGCCACGATGTAGAGCGCCGGAACCAGCGGATAGCCAAAGGCTTTGTAGGGTCGCTCGGCATTGGGTTCTTTGCGACGGAGCAGAAAAAGGCCGCCGATGGTAATGATGTAGAACACCAGCGAGGTGAACGTACAGTAATCCAGCAAATCGCCATATGTCCCTGACAGACAAAGGATTGATGCCCAGCCACACTGTAACCAAAGCGCAATACCGGGGACGGAATTCTTGTTGAGTTGGGAAGCGGTTTTCAGAAAGAGCCCTTCTTTCGCCATGGCGTAATAGAGCCGCGCACCCGACAGAATCAGGCCGTTGTTGCAGCCAAAGGTCGACACCATGATCAAAACCGCCATGATGGCCACGGCCACATCTCCGAAAATGAGCGAAACCGAAGCCGTGGCCACACGGTCGTAGGAAGCAAACTGAATGCCGCGGCCTACCACATCGGCGGCATTGGGCGATCCCTGCAAGGGCAGCAGCGAGAGATAGGCAATATTGGCCAGCACGTAAATGGTGGTTACCATCAGCGTTCCCACGAACAAACTCAGCGGAATGTTTCGGCGCGGATTCCGGATTTCACCGGCAATGAACGTCACGTTATTCCACGAGTCGGCCGAAAAAAGCGAACCAATCATCGACACGCCCAACGCCAGCAGCAACGCCATGCCGCCAAGCGACACCACGGAGCCGTCGGCCGTCGTTTGAGTAGCTGCCCAGGCATTCTGGAAGTTTGCCGAGAGCGTTCCGGTTTTCGAGCCAACGCCGATGCCCACTACAATCAAGCCCAAAAGAGCCAGCAGTTTGGCCGATGTGAAGACGTTCTGAATCAACTTTCCGCTTTGAATGCCCTGGCTGTTGATCCAGGTTAGCAGCACCACGCTGCCAATGGCAAAGAGTGCCGACGCCTTGATGGGAAAGCTCCCGATGCTGAACAGGATATTTTCGGGATTTAAGGCCGGAATAAAAACCGCCGTAAACTTGGTAAAGGCCACCGCAACGGCGGCTATGGTCCCCGTTTGGATTACGGCAAAAACCGTCCAACCATACACAAAACCGAGCAGTGAGCCATACGCCCGCTGAATATACACGAATTGCCCCCCCGCTTTGGGCATCATACCGGCCAGTTCGCCGTAACTCAAAGCCGCCGTCACGGTAATGACACCCGTCAACACCCAGAGTAACAGCAACCACCCCGCCGATCCGACGTTGCGGGACATATCGGCACTGACGATAAAAATACCGGAACCAATCATCGACCCCGATACGAGCAGGGTGGCATCGACGAACCCCAGCGAGCGTTTTAATTCGGTTTTCTCTTCGGTTAACGGGTTTGCGTAATCAGACATACAGGGGCTTTGAGCGTGAAAAGGTTGGAATCGGAAGATAAAGAAAAAAACTGCGATTTGGCAAAACCGGTCTAAAAAACAGGTTTTGAGTCCTCAAAACGACCTGTCAGCGTGCATTATCGCTTTCTAATGCGGTTTTTACCTTTCGAGCCAACGGTCGGTTCCTGTCGGCAAATGTTGCTTTTTTGACGTATTCCGACACGGTCAAACCCACCCGTACATGCTTAATTTGTGTCTGTAAACACGAATACTTCTCTTTAATTTTCCTCTTGTATGAAAAAAGTACTGCGCATCGTATTGATTATAGTCGGCTTTGTCGTCGTTGGCTTGCTGGGCTTCGTCAGTTTCGTTGCCGTCCGTGGCATTCCCACCTACGACCCACCCGTTGTTCAGGAAATGACCATCGAAGCTACCCCAGCCCGGCTGGAACGGGGCGCCAAGATTGCCCAGATGCATTGTATTGCCTGCCATGCCGATGCTGATAACCGACTCACAGGCCGACACATGAACGACCTTCCCAGCCTGTTTGGAACGGTTTACTCCATGAACATTACGCAGGATAAAATCGTCGGAATCGGCAACTGGACCGATGGAGAACTGCTCCATTTTTTGCGAACCGGTGTTCGTAAAAACGGCACCTTCGCCGGGATCATGCCGAAATTTGCGACCATGTCCGACGAAGACCTGCAATCGGTCGTGGTCTGGCTGCGCTCGGATGCCGCTCCGGTACAAGCCTCCGGCAAAGAAGCTCTTCCATCCGAATTTTCGCTATTCACCAAGCTGCTGGCCAATACCGTCATCAAACCGCTCCCCTACCCGGAAAAGCCCATTGTGATTCCGGATAGCACCGACGAAGTGGCATTCGGGCGTTACGTAGCCGACGGTTTGGGAACCTGCTATGCCTGTCATTCGGCCGATTTCACCAAACAAAATCCCCTAAATCCTGAGTTATCAGCGGGGTATTACGGCGGTGGAAACGAGATGAAAACCCCCGATGGCAAACCCATTTTCACGTCCAACCTGACCTTTGATGAAGAAACCGGGATTGGCAAAAAATACACAAAAGCGCAGTTCATCCAGGCCGTCAAAGCCTGTGTGCGGCCGGATGGCAGCCTGATTCGCTCGCCAATGTTTCCGCACCAGATGACCGACTATGAAGTGGGAGCCATTTACGAGTACCTGAAAACGGTCCCTAAAATCAAAAACGACGTTGCCGACAAGGAGAAAGAAGCCCTCGCCAGCAACTAAATTCGGGCTTACTCCACCGTTATTTCATCCACCATGACCCAGGCATCTTTGCCCGCCTGGGTCATGCCGGCTGGTACTTTTCCTACATTCCGGGCGCTGATCCTAACATACCGACAGGTCACCGGTTCAAAAGTGAGGGTTTGGCGGATGATGGCCTTTTTGCCGCGTTCCCTTGGGTCCATCGACACGGTTTTTACGGTGCGGAACGTTCGACCATCGTCCGAAACCGCCACATCAACCTGTTTGGGCAGCAAAATCGCTCCGGCAGTGGCTTTTACCAATCCTATCGTCACCAATTGAATCGACTGCGGTTCGGCCAGATCCAGGGTGGCCGTCAGGTCGGCGGTTTTCACACCGGCCACGTTTTGCATTTCCTCCAGATAGCCAATGGTGGTTCCGTAGCGTCCGTCAATCAATAATGCCGGGTCTATGTTTTTCGGCCTTGTTGGAATCGTGGCGAATTGGATCGATTTACCGGTTGCTTTGGAAACCGCAAAATCCCACACCTGCACGTCGCCAATGACCACACCGCTTTTCACCGTAACGGCTTTTACGGAAGTGGGTTTTGTCAGGTCGAACGGGCGATCATACCGGACGGATTGGGCTGTGGGCGTCGAACCATCGGTCGAATACCGGATCTCGGCAGTTTCTTCCTGGGTAGTCATCGCAATCTGCAACGTTCCATCCGGCTGCGGACGGGTTTCGGCTACTACATCGTAATAGGCGCGGGAATACGAAACCCCCAGCGCATCCAGTCGTTTGAAGAGAGCCGGAAGTCGGCGGGTGAAGTCCGGCCAGTTTTTCTGGTCGAGGGGTGTCCACACCACTTCGGCCACGGCAGCCGCCCGGGGCCAGACCATATATTCGACCTGATTGGCGGTTTTGAGGTACTCCGTCCAGACGTTGGCCTGTGCGCCGATGAGATGTTTTTGAGCCGTGGCCGGTAAATCAGCCGGCGTCGGATCATAGGAATACGTTTTTTCGAGGGGCGTAAACCGACCAAAAGCCAGCGGTTCCTGCGACCGATCGGCCTGGTAATGATCCAGATACAGAAAGTTGCCGGGTGTCATGATCACATCGTGATTCTGCCGGGCGGCTTTCAAACCGCCCTCGATGCCGCGCCAGCTCATCACGGTTGCACCCGGCGACACCCGAATGGCCGGACTGTTGCCTTCCAGAATCTCATCCCAGCCAATGGTTTTCCAGCCTTTTGAACTCACCCATTTATCAATCCTTGAAATAAAATAACTCTGCAACTGGTTCTCATTTTTCAGCTTGAGCTTCTTCATCAGGTTCTGACAAAACGGGCTTTTTTTCCAGGAAATTTTCGGGCATTCGTCACCACCGATGTGGATATAGGGGCCGGGAAACAGCGTCATCACTTCCGTCAGGACGTCTTGCAGAAAAGTAAACGTCCGGTCGTAGGGACACAGCACATCCGTAAAAATGCCCCATTTGGTGGCGGTTTCGTAGGGGCCACCCGAACAACCGAACTCCGGATAAGCCGCTAAAATGGCCAGGGCATGACCCGGCATTTCTATTTCAGGAATAATAGTTACATATTTGGATTTCGCATACCGCACCACTTCACGCACTTCATCCTGCGTATAGAAACCGCCGTACGATTGCCCGTCAAACTGTTGTGGATCCGATTCATAATAGTGGCCAATCAGGGTTTCCTTGCGCCGACTACCAACCTGAGTCAATTTGGGGTATTTTTTTATTTCGATCCGCCAACCCTGATCGTCGGTCAGGTGCCAGTGAAACGTGTTGAATTTATGCAGTGCCAGCAGGTCGATGTATTTTTTGATGAACGAAACCGGGAAGAAATGCCGGGCGACATCCAGGTGCAGCCCCCGGTAACCATAGCGAGGTTTGTCTTCGATGCGGCAGGCCGGAACCGACCAGTTAACCGACAAGTCGGCGGGTGTTGAACGGAAGATTTCGGGCGGCAGAAGTTGATACAGCGATTGGATGGCGTAAAAAAAACCAGCCGGTTTGGTCGCTTCAATCGTTATAGTAGTGGTGGTAACATCAAGCCGGTAGCCTTCGTCGCCCAGGTTCGCGTCAGAAACCGGCACAAAAGCCAGCAAAGTGGCGGTTGGCGTCGCTCCGGGGCGATTTTCTGTTCGCAGCGAAAAACCGGTAGCGGCCTGGAATTGCCGGATAAACGGATCAGCCAGCGTTTTCAGCTCGGCGTTATCCGGGGGAAACCGGACGGTGGTTTCGTTGCTGAACATAAACCGGCCGTCAAGAACTTCCATTTTGGCCGGTTTGGGAATGATCAGGAAGTCTTGATCCGATTGACCAAAGCCGGAAAAAGACAGCAACAAACCCAGCCACAGACACACAATTCGAGGCATACACACAAGCAGTTGAGTTTTTAATCGGTTAAAAGTACATAAAACCAGTTCGAACGTGCTACAGTTTTTTCTCATTACCAGCTTATTGATACTGACCTGCACGCGAAGCTTCTGCCAGACGGTAAATCAAAAATACGAAATCGATATCGCCGGTTTTCGCGTTGGAACAATGACGGTTGCCCAGATTACCAGCCCCGGCTCGGTGGTTTACGACCAGATCAGCGACGTCGAATTCTGGTTTTTCGGAAAAATAAAAGTCTATTATAAAACCGTTTCCCGCCACGATCCGACCTCCCGCCAGCTCCTGCATTCCGACATCGACGCGCTATCCAATCACGGGAATTACCAGTCCGACATTATCTGGAAAAAAGACCATTACGACATCAACGTCAGGCAGTATAAATACGAACGAAAAGCGATTGAACCGAACCCGATCGACTTTACAACCATGCGGCTTTATTTTGAAGAACCGGTGGGTCGCACCCGGGTTTTTGCGGAATACTTCGGCAATTACGCTACCATCGAACCCACGAAAAAAGGAAGTTACCGCATTCGAATCGATGATCGGGAAGACGAGTACTTTTACACAAAAGGAAAGTTAGTGAAGATCATAAAAAAGAACCCGATCAAGAATTTTGTAATACGATCGATCGAATAATTACTAAATGGTAGAATTCTATTGCCCAATATCTGCTTTCTGCAAAACATTATAAAAAAGATAAAAAATATACAATATTTAATTTCATAATTCCATCAATAATCTTTAAAATATTTTGACAATTTCAATATTTTCAAAATTATATTTGCGCTTCAAGAATAAGTACCTATAATTGCATCGTCAGTTTTTCTGACGCCTTACAAAACCAACAGGCCAAAACCATCTCCGGCAAACTTCCCGGTTTGCTGCCCTTTTTCTTCCCATTCTGAACAGTCGTGCGGTCTCCTTGTCGTGAGGAGCGCAGAACTGCTATTGCCTGTACTCAACACACCCATTCTTACTTTCTTCCATTTTTATAACCCAAACTATTCAATAATGAAGCAAATCTACTCTCTGTTACTGGTCTGGATCGTCGTCAGCGGCCTCGGAAAAGCCTGGGCGCAAGACCGAACGCTTTCCGGAAAAATCACCAGTTCATCTGATGGTACTCCCCTGCCCGGCGTCAACGTGGTTGCCAAAGGTTCTTCAAAAGGCAGCGTTTCGGACGTCAACGGAAATTATTCCCTGCTGGCACCGGCCGGCACCAAAACGCTGGTATTCTCCTACATTGGCTTTCTGACCCAGGAAGCACCCGTTTCGGCCTCCTCCAATGCCATCAACGTGACGATGACAGAAGCCAGCCAGAGCCTCGACGAAGTCATTGTTTCGGGTTTGGCAACGAGCGTCAAACGGAGCAATGCCGCCAATGCCGTCACCCGGATTTCGTCGGACGAACTGGTCGGAAAAACCCGCCCGGTGACCCTCGATGCCGCCATGAGCGGTAAAATTGTCGGGGCCAACATCGTGCAGAACAGTGGGGCGCCCGGCGGTGGGATTTCCGTGAAATTGCGCGGGATTTCGTCCATCAACGGAAGTTCGGAGCCGTTGTATGTCATCGATGGCGTTTTCGTCAACAACTCGCAGTTTGCCACCGGGGCCGGTTCCGGCTCGTTCAGCGGGGCGGGAGCCAATCAGGATCAGGCCCCCAACCGGATTTCGGACATCAACCCCGCCGACATCGAGTCGATGGAAATCCTGAAAGGCCCCAGTGCGGCCGCTATCTACGGAACCCGCGCCAATGCCGGGGTGATTATCATTACTACGAAAAAAGGGAAAGCGGGTAAAACCAAAGTGAGCTTCGGTCAGGATGTTGGCTTTTCGTCTGCCACCAAACTGCTGGGTTACGAAGGCTTCAGCCTGGACCCCATCGGCCCGGAAGGACAGACCAAATTCGACTACGTTTTTGGCAATGGAACCGTGGGCAGTGGCAGCAAAACCGAAATCGACCTGTGGCAGAAAGCCACCGCCGAAGGCAAGCTGTATGATTATGAAAAATACATTTACGGCAATACCGGCAAAATTACGAACACCCGGCTGAGCATTTCCGGCGGGAACGACAAGACCAAATTTTACATGGCGGCTGGTTTGAACGACGAAACCGGCATCCAAAAAGGAACCGGTTTTCAACGGAAGTCGATCCGCCTGAACGTGGATCACAAACTGGCGAAATGGGTCGATTTTTCGATTGGTTCCAGCTACATGCAAACGGGCGCCCAGCGGAGTTTCAGCGGGAACGACAACCGGGGCGTTTCGATTGGCTACACCCTGGCCTATACCCCTAATTATGCCCAGTTAATGCCCGTCAACGGCGTTTACCCGCTGTCCCGCTACACCGGCGACAGCCCGGTTGCCATTGCCGAGCGGACGATCAACGACGAGCTCACCAACCGGTTTATTCAGTCGTTTACCAGCAATATTTACTTCCTGCAAAAACCGAACAGCACGCTGAAACTGGCTCTGCAAGGCGGTCTGGATTACGTCAACACGGAAGCGGAAGTGTATTTCCCGGAAGATTTGCAATCGCAGCTCACCCGGGCCACGCCCGGTGCTTCCCGGTATTCGAAAAACCGGAGTTTCAACACCAATTTGCAGGCTTTCCTGATTTACAACTGGCAGTTGCTGGGCGGCAAACTCGACCTGACTTCGCAGGTGGGAACGGTGCGGCTGTCGACCGACAACGATTTTAGCTGGATTCAGGGTGACGGTTTGTTACCCAAACAGAAAAATCCCAACACCGGAAGCGTCCGCACGTTCAGCGAGACCTGGCAAACCTGGCAGGATGTGGGTCTGATTGCCCAGCAGGAAGCCAATTACCAGGATAAAATCATCGGTACGCTGGGAATTCGCTTCGACAAATCGAGCTTGAACGGCGACAATGCGAAGTGGTACGGTTTTCCGCGCGCATCACTGGCCGTTAACCTGACAAAATTTGGTTTCTGGTCCTACGACCCCATCAGCCAGTTCAAACTCCGGGGTGCTTTTGGCCGGACCGGGGGCGTACCGGCATACGGAAACCTCTTCACCTCGCTCGGAACCACCATCATCGACGGCCAACTGGGTTCCGTTACGCCCACGAGCGTTGGAAACCCGACCATCGAGCCCGAAACGGCGCAGGAAGTGGAATGGGGTGTCGATCTGGGCTTGTTCAAAAACCGGGTTAGCCTGGAAGCGACGTATTACGATAAAAAAATCTTCAACCTGCTGAATCCCTACACCTTATCATCCGGAACGGGGGTTACGCAGTTCAACGCCTATCCGGTGGGTGATTTGCAAAACCGGGGCGTCGAGTTGGGGCTGAACGTCACACCGGTCGAGATGTCGAATTTTACCTGGACCTCCTCGGTGCAATACTGGTTCAACCGCAGCAAAATTACGCGACTGGAAATTCCGAACACGACGGTGGGTTCCGGTTTCAGTATCTACGGACGCAACCAGTTGCGGCTGGGCGAATCGCCAACCCGCTGGTATGGCTCCCCGAACGTTCCGGATGCCCAGGGCGTTGCCCAGGCGACCCGCTACGAAGATGCACAGCCGAAATACCAGGTTTCGTTTTCCAACCAGTTCAAGATCTTCCAAAGCTTCGACTTCGGATTTCTGCTGCACACCAGCCAGGGGAATCACAACTCCAACCTGACGACTAAACAGAAAGATACGGGCGGTACGACCAAAGACTGGAGTCAGGTCGACAATTTGTATGGTAACGTGGGCCTGCCCAACGGACGCGCCCGGCTACCGGCCAATCCCAACGTAACGGCCCGCGAATTCATTCAGGATGCAAGTTATGTGCGGTTGCGCGAGGTTTCGCTGTACTACACGGTTCCCAGAACCATTCTGGGCAAAGCGTTCGCCAATGTGGTGTCCAACATCCGGATCGGTACGTCGGCCCAAAACCTGCTGACCTTCACCAAATACGAAGGCTACGATCCCGAAGCGTCGAACTTTGGAAACCAGTCGGTGGGCGCGAGCGTCGACAATGCCGCTTTCCCGAACAGCAAACGGATCTTCTTCCACATTGCGGTTGATTTTTAAGAATTGCCCCCCCACCCCCTGAAGGGGGCTTAAACAAACCGAGTGCAAAAGCCCCCTTCAGGGGGTGGGGGGCCAAACACTCAAATTATTCCTCTATGAAATTTTCTCTAAAACATACCATTCTCCTGGCCGGACTTGCTTTTGCGATGCCGTCCTGTAGCTTTTTCGAGGTCGAAGATACCATCGACCCCAACAACCCCGCCCTGGAGTCCATCCTGACCAACGCGTCGCGGATCCAGATCAACCAGATGGGCATCGGCATTCAGTCGTCTTTCCGCAACGGGCAGTCGAACCTGGTTCGGGTAACCGGTTCCATTGGCCGGGAAATCTACAACCTCGCTTCTACGGAACTGACCTGGACGACCGAATTGCTGGGAACGACCAATGGCGGTTTTAGCGCAACTACCTTATTCAACGGTTATTACAGTGATTTTTCCCAGACCCGTCGCCGGGCCGAGTATTTTAAACTGGCTGCCGAAAATTCCGCCCCCAGTGCGCTGACCGATGCCGAAAAGCAGGGGATTCGCGGGTTTTCCAATACCGTATCGGCCTACACGATGTTGTGTATGCTCAACATGCAGTATAAAAACGGCATCCGGATCAAATACACGGATTTATACAGCCCGGGGGATATGCTGAAACCGGGGCCGTTTGTTTCGTATGAAGACGGTCTGAAAGAAATCCGGCGACTGCTGGACGAAGGAGCGACGCAACTGGCTGCGGGCGGAACGGCTTTCGGATTTACGATGACGAGTGGCTATGCCGGGTTCAATACGCCCGCCAATTTCCGGAAATTCAACCGGGCGCTGGCCGCACGGACAGCCATGTACCAGCAGGACTGGACGGGGTTGTTGTCCACGCTGGGTGAGTCGTTTTTCGACCTGAACGGTGCGCTGACCACCGGCCCCAATTTCACGTATTCAACCACCTCGGGGGATATTACGAATCCGCAATTTCAGCAACTGAACACCACGGCTTCGCCCGTGGTCGCACAGGCGTTGTTTATCTCTCAGGCTGAAGTCGGGGATACGCGGGTGACGAAAAAAGTAACGAAACGCACCTCCGCCCGCGCCCTGAACGGAATTATTGGCGAGTACGACGTGTCGATGTATCCGCTCAGTACCAATCCGATTTCAATCATCCGGAACGAAGAGCTGATTCTGATGTATGCCGAAGCGATGATTCAAACCGGCAAACTGACGGATGCCGTGACGGCCCTGAACAAGGTTCGGACTGGTGCCGGATTAAAGGAACTGGCGACCGCCAAACCGGCGATTCTGAACGACAAAAATGCCCTGATCGACGAGTTGCTGAATCAACGCCGGTATTCGTTGTTTTACGAAGGCCACCGCTGGTTCGACATGCGACGCTACGGCCGTCTGGCCCAGCTTCCGAACGATCAGCCGAATCATAAAGTGTACGATCAACTGATCCGTCCGTTTGCCGAAATTCAGTGGGATGCCAAAAATCCGCAGTAACCTAACCCCTAACCCCCATTTTATGAATCATTTCCACAGTAAGATCGCCCGGCGATTGCTCATCGTTCTGGCTGTTCTGACCTCATTTGCCGGTTTTTCCCAGACGAAGCTCAAGTTTGAACTTTCGTTTCCGGCCGCCATCAGTGCAACGCCCCTGACGGGTCGGATGTTTCTGATCATTACGCGCAAAGACAGCACCGAACCCCGCCAGCAGGTGGGCCGTTATGGCACGCAGTTCTGGGGAGCGGATTTTGAAAAACTGGCCGCGGGCAAAGCCATCACCATCGACGGTTCTACGCTGGGTTATCCCATTAACGCGCTGAAAGATGTTCCGAAAGGCGAGTATTTTGTGCAGGCGGTTTTGAACAAATACACCGAATTCAAGCGGTCGGACGGCCACACGGTGTGGATGCACATGGATCAGTGGGAAGGCCAGCAATGGACCCGATCGCCGGGGAATGTCTACAGTGCCGTTCAGAAAATCACGATCGACCCGGCGAAAAGCGAAACCATCAAGCTGGAAGTGACGAAGGTGATTCCGCCCATTTCGGTACCTGCGGATACCAAATGGGTGAAGCACATCAAAATTCAGAGCGCCAAATTGACGAAATTCTGGGGTCATCCCATTTTCATCGGCGCGACGATTTTATTACCGAAAGGCTACGACGAGGAACCTACCCGGCTCTATCCGACGGTGTATCAGCAAGGCCACTTTTCGACCGCGCCCCCGTTCCGGTTTGCCGAAAACCCAAACAACGAGTTTTACAAAGACTGGACAGCGGATAATGGCCCCCGGTTTATTGCCATCACGCTGCAACATCCGTCGCCGTATTTTGATGATTCGTACGCGGTCAACTCGGCCAACAACGGCCCGTTTGGCGACGCCATTCACGAGGAATTGATCCCGGAAATTGAAACCAAATTCCGTTGCATCCGCGAAGGCTACGCCCGTTTGCTCACCGGCGGTTCGACCGGCGGCTGGGAATCGTTCGCACTTCAGGTCTGGTATCCGGAATTTTACGGCGGAACCTGGTCGTTTGCGCCCGATCCGCTCGACTTCTGGAACGTGGAAGGCATCGATATTTACAAAGACAAAAATGCGTTTTACAAAGAATACGAATGGTATAAAGTGCCCACGACGAACACGCGTATTCCGGCAACCGGCGAACCGCGTCTGACCTCCGAACAGCGCAACATGATGGAACTGGTCAACGGCACGAAAGGGCGGTCGGGCGGTCAGCTCGACGTCTGGAGTTCGGTGTTCGGGCCGGTCGGTGCCGACGGGTATTTCAAACCGCTGTTCGACAAAAAAACCGGGGTGATCGATCCCAGCGTGGCCGCTTACTGGAAGGAACATTACGACCTGCGCCATTATCTGGAGAAAAACTGGGCCACCGTTGGGCCGAAGCTGGTGGGCAAGCTGAACATCATCGTTGGGCGGATGGACGATTTCTTCCTTAACTTTGGGGTGTATAAAGTCGACGAGTTTTTGAGCAAAACCACCAATCCAGCCTATGGCGGTTCGATTACCTACGGCGACCGGGGTGGCCATAGCTGGCGGCCCTATTCCAACGGCGAGTTGCTCAAAATCATGGATGCACACATCAAAAAGATGGCTCCGGCCAAGGGTGCAACGACGAAAGCCAATTAGTCTAACCAACGCAATCGCATGAAAATCAGTCTGAAAATACCGTCGATTTGCCAACTTCTGCTGCTGGTGGTGGTCGTTGCTCTAAGTAATCCACTGCTGGCGCAAGTGCCGGGGGTCAACAAGGCGGATTCGTTATACATCCGGGAAAATTACGTCAAGACGGAAGTGATGGTGCCGATGCGCGACGGGGTGAAATTGTTCACATCGATTTATACGCCGAAAAACACCTCGCAGAAGTACCCGATCATGTTCGACCGGACGCCCTACAGCGTGGCACCCTACGGAGCAGACGCGTATAAAACATCGCTGGGACCATCAATGGCATTTGCCAAAGATGGTTACATCTTTGTGTATCAGGATGTTCGGGGTCGTTGGATGTCGGAAGGTAACTTTGTAGCAGTTCGGCCGCACATTCCCGACAAAAAGAAGAAAACCGATGTGGATGAGAGTTCGGACACTTACGACGCCATCGACTGGCTGATCAAAAACATTCCGAACAACAACGGAAAGGTGGGCACCTGGGGCATTTCGGCACCCGGTTTTTACACCACCATGACCGCCATCGACGCCCACCCGGCCCTCAAGGCGGTTTCGCCCCAGGCCCCGGTGACGGACTGGTATATGGGCGACGACCGGCACCACAACGGCGCGTTTTTCCTGATGGGCACCTTCGCCTTTCTGTCGTCCTATGGCCAGCCCCGCCCGGCTCCGACCACGAAAGGAGGCCCCCGTTTCAGTGGTTATTACACCCCGGATTCGTATAAATTTTACATGAATGTCGGGCCGCTGTCGAAGGTCAACGAGAAGTATTTCAAAGGCGAAAATGCGCTCTGGCAGGAGATGATGGTACACGATGCCTACGACGAATACTGGCAAAGCCGGGCGGTTGTTCCGCACCTGAAAAACATCAAACCGGCCATTATGACCGTGGGCGGCTGGTTCGATCAGGAAGATTTGTACGGCCCGCTGAAGGTGTATGCCGGTATTGAAAGCAAAAATCCGAAGACGACTAACAAGTTGGTGATGGGGCCGTGGATTCACGGTGGCTGGGCGCGCAGCACCGGCGAATCGCTGGGAAATATTCGTTTTGGCGCCAAAACGTCGCTGTACTACCGGGAAAAAATCGAGCTGCCGTTTTTCAATCACTACCTGAAAGACGGCCCTGACCCGCAACTGCCGGATGCGTCGATCTTCCTGACGGGTTCCAACGAGTGGAAGCAATACAGCCAGTGGCCACCCAAAGAGTCGGAAGAACGCAGCATCTATTTACACGCCAACGGCAAGCTGTCGTTCGAACCACCGAAGGAAACCGAAGCGGTTTTTGATGAATACGTGAATGATCCGAAAAAACCGGTTCCGTATACCAACAACGTCCAGATTATCCGGGGTGCCGATTTCATGTACGAAGACCAGCGGTTTGCGGCTGCCCGCCCCGACGTGATGGTGTATGAGTCGGAAGCGTTGACGGAAGACCTGACGATTACCGGGAATGTGATGGCGAATCTGTTTGTGACTTCAACGGGAACGGATGCCGATTTTGTGGTGAAACTAATCGACGTCTATCCCGACACGACGACGGCCACCAGCCCGATTCCGACGACCAAAATGGCCGGTTTTCAGTTGATGGTTCGGGGCGAAGTGATGCGGGCGAAATTCCGCAACAGCTTCTCCAAACCGGAACCGCTGAAACCGGGTGAGGTGACCGAAGTGAAATTCGACATGCAGGACGCGGCTCACACGTTCAAGAAAGGCCACAAAATGATGGTACAGGTACAGAGTTCGTGGTTTCCATTGGTCGACCGCAATCCGGGCAAATTCATGAACATCTACGACGCCACAGAGGCTGATTTCCAGAAAACCACCCAACGGGTTTACTTCTCGAACAAAAATCCGTCGCACGTCAAAGTGCGGGTGCTGAACAAGAGTATTTAAGAATTTTAGACTATAAAACCGCCGGGCTGTAAGGGAGAAGTTCCTTTATGGCCCGGCGGTTTGGCTATGGTATAATGAATCGTAAAATAGGCTGTCTGCGGCAAAAATACCAGCCCACGGTTGAAACCGTGGACTGGTCCAAATCCTGCTAAAATTTGCGATTAATTTCCAATTGAAACCAATACCTTTGGATGAAATTCCTATCCTTAAAATTTAGTTGTATTCTTTCATGAAAGCCCGATTTACCCTTTTCCTTCTCAGTCTTCTCCCCGGTTTTTTAGCGGCCCAAACCACCGGCATTGTCCAATCCGGGTTTATTTACGAAACCGCCCCGTTTCCTTCCTGCCACGCGTCCACGCTGGCCGAAACCCCGGATGGCGTGGTGGCGGCCTGGTTCGGCGGAACCGATGAGCGGGACCCTGATGTGGGTATCTGGTTTAGCCGAAAAACCGGTGCGGGCTGGACGCCCCCCGTCGAACTGGCGAATGGCGTTCAGGCCGTCGGAAAGCGGCAGCCCACCTGGAATCCGGTTTTGTTTCAAATGCCGAATGGACCGTTGTTGTTGTTTTATAAAGTAGGCCCCAGTCCGTCGACCTGGTGGGGCATGCAGATGAGTTCGGGCGACGGTGGCAAAACCTGGTCGAAACCCACGCGACTGCCCGATGGCATTGTCGGACCGATCAAGAACAAACCGGTTTTGCTGGCTTCCGGCAAATTGCTGAGCCCGTCGAGCAGCGAAGACAACGGCTGGCGGTTGCACATGGAAAGCAGCCTGGACGGCGGAAAAACCTGGCAGAAAACCCCGGCGCTCAACGATGGCAAGGCGTTCAGTGCCATTCAGCCCAGCGTGCTGTTTCACCCGAACGGGCGTTTGCAGTTGCTATGTCGCAGTAAAAACGGCCGGGTTCTGGAAGCCTGGTCGGAGGATGGCGGGACGAAATGGACGGATTTGAAGGCTACTGAATTGCCCAACCCGAATTCCGGGACGGATGCCGTAACGCTCCAGGATGGCCGGCAACTGCTGGTGTATAACCACACGCCCAAAGGCCGCTCACCGCTCAATGTGGCCTTGTCGCCCGATGGCAAACGCTGGCAGGCTGCGGTGGTGCTCGAAAACGAGCCCGGTGGTGAGTTCTCATACCCAGCCGTGATTCAGTCCCGCGACGGACTGGTTCACATCACCTACACGCACCATCGCAAGAAAATACGCTATGTAGTGCTGGACCCGGCCAAACTGGTGTTGGCCAATATCAAGGAAGGGCAGTGGCCAAAACCGTAGTCATTGGCTCCGAAAGGTTGTTGAAAGACAGAATCAGCGTGTAACCTGCTGTTGCTGAATGGTGCTTTTGAGTCGCTCGATTTCCTGCTGCTGGCTATCGGCTTTGAAGTAATAATACAACCCGGCAATCAGAAAGATCTTGGATAAGATAAACACAACCATGAAAGCGACTCGCCAGTATTTATGGACGCGGATGAACGAATCGCTCACCTCCACTTCCACGTAATCGGATTTAGCGGTTTTGGGTTCCGCGTCTTTTTTGTCGTTCGTTTCGGGCTCCCGTTTCCTGACTTCCTGACCGGGAATGCGCGCCTGAATGAGTTCCCAGGTGCCGGGTGGCGGGGGAACCGAATTTTCGACACAATACGCTTCAATCACCACCTCAAGCTCGTTTAAAGCCGAAGACACTTCCGGATAAAGAACCTTCATCTGCTGGACTTCGTGTTGCTCCTCTTCGGACGCTAATCCCAACAGATAGGCCTCTAAAACCCCACTATCTATGTATTGACGAATTTCCAATTTCCTGCGTAATTACGATCGACGAAACACGTGAATAAAATCCCGAATGGCTTTTACTAATTCCGGTCTGGAAAGACCAGACTGCTCGGAAATTGTTTCAAAGGAGTAGCCCTGACGAAAAGATAAGTCAAAAATATACTCCGGTGAATAACTGTTGTTTACCGAAAATGGTTCCGGGCGGGCATCCTCCCGTTCCTTCGCTTTGTCTTTCAACTCAAGCGCTTTGGCGCGTGCAATTCGGATGACCGCTATTGCCGGATTAACCGGCGAATTGGCGAAAGCAGGTAAGTTGTCGGCAGAAAAAACTTCCATCAGAGCCTTCTGCGCTAAGATCGATTGCGGAAGAATCTGCAAAATGATCCCGTAGGCCAGTGCGCCAAATCGATCGTAGAGTGCTCGTTGATCAATCGGATTGCGATGCTGTCGAAAGGCACCATTTCCTGCTGATCGTTCCAGTTCATTCATGCCATACCCCATTAGTGAAACAAATTCGAAGGTTCTCCAGATCGGGTTAGACACGTTTGCCGTTAACCTACTTCGGATGCAATGTAGTATTTGTGTCTCGTTTCCAGCCCAATTCGCACAAAGTTAATGCCAAATTTAGGGATTCCCTACGCGCCATGCGTTCCGCCCAATTTTCCGTATCTTTGCGGTCAATTCCAAATCCCAGTACGATCGTGAGTTACAAAGAATATAAGAACCTGAATTACGCGCAGGTTGGCGATGACATATTAGCATTCTGGAAAGCCAATCGCGTCTTTGAACAATCCGTCGACACGCGCGAAGGCCAGCCTACGTTCACGTTTTACGAAGGGCCGCCGTCGGCAAACGGAAAACCGGGCATTCACCACGTCATGGCCCGGGCGATTAAAGATATTTTTTGCCGGTATAAAACCTTGCAGGGCTTTCAGGTCAAACGCAAAGGGGGTTGGGATACCCACGGTTTGCCCATCGAGTTGCAGGTCGAAAAAGAACTGGGCATTACGAAAGACCACATCGGCAAGCCCGAATCGGAAGGGGGTATCAGCATTGAGGACTACAACCAGAAATGCCGGGAAGCTGTGATGAAATTCACGGACTTGTGGAACGACCTGACCGAAAAAATGGGCTACTGGGTCGATCTTGACAATCCGTATGTCACCTACCAGAGTGAGTATATCGAATCCGTCTGGCAGTTGCTGAAGCGGCTGTATGACAAGGGATTACTGTATAAAGGCTATACGATTCAGCCGTATTCGCCGAAGGCCGGAACCGGTCTATCGTCGCACGAACTGAACATGCCGGGTACGTATAAAGACCTGAAAGACACGACGATTGTAGCGATGTTTAAGGTAAAGGATAGTGCGAAAACCTTACAGGTCTTTGGAGACCTGCAAGGTTTAAACGCCTACATCCTCGCCTGGACGACCACGCCCTGGACCCTGCCGGGCAACTCCGCGCTGACCGTCGGGAAAGACATCGATTATGTGCTGGTCAAAACGTTCAACCCATACACCTACGAACCAGTGAATGTGGTGCTGGCCAAAGCACTGGTCGGCCGCTGGTTTAACGAAAAAGGCAAGGACGGCGATTTTGACGGCTTTGCGGCTTCGGACAAAAAGCTGGTTCCCTGGACGATTCTGAATGAATTCAAAGGCGCGGAACTGGCCGGGATCGAATACGAACAACTCATGCCGTATGTGCAGCCCGAAAAGCCCGCTTTCCGCGTCATTCTGGGCGATTTCGTGACGACTGAAGACGGTACGGGGGTGGTTCATACCTCGCCGACGTTCGGTGCCGATGACTTCCGGGTTGCCCAGCAAAACGGCATTCCGTCCATCATGGTGAAGGATGAAAACGGCAAAGAGGTGCCGATTGTTGATAAGCACGGGCAGTTTGTAAAGGAAATCGGGGAGTTTGCCGGGCGGTATGTGAAGGAGCAATATTATTCCGACGAAGAGCAGGAAGCCCCGGAATTCAAACCGACGGACGTGCTGATTGCCATCAAGTTAAAGACCGAAGGGAAGGCATTTCACGTCGAAAAATACGAACACCCGTACCCGCACTGCTGGCGGACCGACAAACCCATTCTGTATTACCCGCTCGATAGCTGGTTTATTAAAACGACGGCGGTAAAAGACAAGCTGGTCGCGCTGAACAAAACCATCAACTGGAACCCCGAAAGCACCGGAACCGGGCGGTTTGGCAACTGGCTCGAAAATCTGGTGGACTGGAACCTCAGCCGCAGCCGGTTTTGGGGGACGCCGTTGCCGATCTGGCGCAATGAAACTGGCGACGAAATCTGCATCGGTTCGGTCGCCGAACTGAAAGCGGGTGTTGAAAAAGCCGTTGCGTCGGGCTTATTGTCGGACGAACAAAAGAGCAAAAACGAAGCCTATTTGCAAAAAATAGAGTCCGGTGATTACGACCTTCACCGGCCTTTTGTCGATGAATTGTATCTGGTTACCGAATCTGGCAAAGTGCTGCAACGCGAGTCGGATCTGATCGACGTCTGGTTCGATTCGGGCGCAATGCCCTACGCCCAGTGGCATTATCCGTTCGAGAACAAGGACGTTTTCGAAAAGGCGTATCCCGCCGACTTCATCTCCGAGGGCGTCGATCAGACACGCGGCTGGTTCTTCACGCTCCACGCCATTTCCGGGATGCTCGGCACGCTGGATGAGAAAGTCGATTCGTCGGTAGCGTTTAAAAACGTGGTGTCGACCGGTTTGGTGCTGGACAAAAACGGCAACAAAATGTCGAAGCGGCTGGGCAACGCCGTCGATCCATTCACGACGCTGGCGACCTACGGGGCCGATGCCACCCGCTGGTACATGATCACCAACGCCGAGCCCTGGGATAACCTGAAATTCAACATTGACGGCATTGCCGAAGTACAGCGCCGGTTTTTCGGGACACTTTATAATACGTATTCGTTCTTCGCGCTGTATGCCAACCTGGATCAGTTCGATTTCGATGGCGTTCGGACCATTCCCGTTGATCAACGTCCGGAACTGGACCGCTGGATCTTGTCGAAACTGCAATCGCTGGTGTTGGAAGTAGAGCAGCAATTCGAGAATTATAACCCAACCAAAGCGGGCCGGGCGGTGCAGGATTTTGTGAACGACCAGCTTTCAAACTGGTACGTGCGGCTTTCGCGTCGGCGCTTCTGGAATGCGCCTAAAGTCGCCCGCGACCCCGGCCCTAAAGGGGACTTTGAAAATCCGGCTGATTCCGCGTCCAAGTCCCCTTTAGGGGATTTAGGGGCAGACACCCGCGCGGCTTATGAAACCCTGCACGAATGTCTGACAACGGTTTCCAAACTGATGTCGCCGATCGCGCCGTTCTTCGCCGACTGGCTCTACCGCAACCTGACCAAAGAAACGGACTTGTCGGTTCACCTGACCAATTTCCCGAAAGCGGAGCAGGCGTTGATCGACAGCGATCTCGAAACCTCCATGCAACTGGGGCAGGACATCTGTTCGCTGGTTCACTCGCTGCGGAAAGGGCATAAAATTAAGGTGCGCCAGCCGCTGACGAAGGTGCTGATCCCGGTTTTGAACGAAACGACCCGGCGGCAGATCGAGCACGTTTCGCCAATCATTCAGTCGGAAGTGAACGTGAAAGCCGTCGAGTTTATCGACGATGCGTCCGGTATTCTGAAGAAGAAAATCAAGCCCAACTTCAAAACGCTGGGGCCGAAATTCGGTCCGATGATGAAGGACGTGGCGACGACCATCAACACCATGACCGAAGACGACATCCGTAAACTGGAAGCCGCCGGCAGCATGCAACTGGCGATTGGTGAGATTACGATGGCGGATGTTGAAATCCGGACGGAGGACGTTCCGGGCTGGATTGTGGCGACACAAAGCGGCTTGACGGTTGCGCTGGACGTTACGGTTACGCCCGAATTGCGTCAGGAAGGCATCGCCCGCGACTTTATCAACCGCATCCAGAACCTGCGGAAAGACCAGAATTTTGAGGTTACGGATAAGATTCGGATCGAGTTGGAGAACAGCACGACCGAGGTGCTGACCAGTGCCATCGAAACCCACAAAGAGTATATCTGTCAGGAAGTACAGGCGCTGTCGCTGGAGTTAGTCAACGACCTGAACGGAAATGCAACGGAAATTGAAATGGATGAGTTTCTGCTGCGCGTGAAAGTGGCAGTCGCGTAACAATGGGTACCCACGGATTAAGGTTCGTGGGTATTTCTTTTAAAAAGATGGTGAATCCTCCGGCACATTCCTTTCTACACATGATCCACCATCTATGTGTAGAAACACAAGGGCCTGAGTATTGTTTTAAATAAGACTAAATTCGACCGCTGCCAGGGCGTGAAGCGTCGTGGTATCGAACAGCGGCACGTTTGTATGTTCCGCCTGAACCAGAATGGGGATTTCAGTACAACCTAAAATAACCCCTTCCGCACCCTGCCCGGCGAGTTTTTCGATGATCTCCACAAAGCGGATGCGGGTGCTTTCGCTGAAGATGCCTTTGCTGAATTCGTGGTAAATTTTGTCGTGAACGTATTTTTGGTCCTCATCATCGGGCAAAATGACGTCGATGCCGAAACACTCTTTCAATCGCCCGCGAAAAAATTGGCGTTCCATCGTGAAGCGGGTTCCTAATAAACCGACTTTCCGAAAACCGGCTTTCTGAATGGCTTTGGCAGTTACATCGGTAATGTGCAACAGCGGAACCGGCAAGCGCTCGGTCACGCCTTCAGCGACTTCGTGCTGGGTGTTGCAGGCAATGACCACAAAATCGGCTCCGGCGCGAACCAGGCCCTGCGCCATGTCGTCGACGGCGGTTTCAATGGCCTTCCAGTCGTCGGCTTTTTGCCACTGGCTGAATTCTTCAAAATTGGCACTCGACAGCACGAGTTTCGCCGAATAATGACCGCCCAACCGTTTACCAATCTCCTGATTGATCAGGCGATAGTAAACCGCCGAGCTTTCCCACGACATGCCGCCGATGATTCCGATGGTTTTCATTTTTCAAGATCGGTTACGGTGATTATCCTACCAACGCTACGCCCCACAATACGACAAATAGCAAGGTCGATAAGGCGAGTTGTCCTAGCCGCGGGTTCAACTCCCCCGGTTTTTGGTGATTCGCAACCGCCCGGCCATTCAGCACAAACAGCGGAAAGGCCAGCAAATACAGCCAGCTAAATACGTTGTGCCCGATGAGCAGCGTGTAGATTACGGCACAAAGCATACCGCCCAAGAGCAGCAGCCAGTGGTAGCGAACGGCCCGCTCCCGCCCCAGCCGCACCGGAATAGAGTATTTGCCGGTTTTGGCATCGGTTTCAATATCCCGGATGTTGTTGATATTCAGAACGCCGGTGGCCAGTAAACCAACACTGGTGGCGGGTAACAGCAGAATGGGTTCGAAGGACAGGGTATGCAGAAAGTAGGTTCCCAGAACGCCTACCCAGCCGAAGAAAAGCAAAACGGCAATGTCGCCAAAACCGCTGTAGCCGTAGGGTCGTTTGCCGTTGGTGTACGCAATAGCGGCCCCGATGCAGAGTAAACCCAGGCCCACGAAAATCCAGAAAACTTCCGTCGGCGCATTTTTTAGCGACTCGACCAGCAGCCAGATGCCTGAAATCAACGCCAGCAAAGAAGTAGTGATAATCCCGCGCAACATGGATTCTTTGGTAATCAGGCCGGTTGCCACCGCCCGGCGAGGGCCGACACGTTCGGCGGTATCCTTGCCCGAAACCGCATCGCCGTAGTCGTTGGCGAAGTTGGAGAGTATTTGCAGAAAAATGGTGGTGAGTGACGCCAGAACGCAGATGGTCCAGCTAAACCGGCCGGCTGATGCCGCCAGAAAACTTCCCAGAATAATGCTGGCCAGCGCCAGCGGTAAAGTACGCGGCCGGGCAGCCGCAAGCCAGGATTTCATAGTTTTAGCAATAAATGATAAATGTAAAATGTAGAATGATGAATGTAAAAGTGACGGAGTTTATACCAGCCATCACTTTTACATTCATCATTCTACATTTTACATTTATCATTAAATTTTAACTCAAATACCAACAGCCGACTTGAATTCCGGATCGGTTGGTAACACTTTGGATGCGAAGAAGTGCGTCAGTTCGCCTTTTTCGTTGATGACGTATTTACAGAAGTTCCAGGTTGGCACCTTGTCATTCCAGCCGTTCATCGACTTATCAGACAGCCACTTGTAGAGCGGAGCCTGGTTTTCGCCCAGCACTTCGGTTTTCTCGAACATCGGGAACGATACACCGTAATTCTTTTTGCAGAACTCAGCGATTTCGGAGTTGCTGCCGGGATCCTGGCTCTTAAAGTTGTTGGACGGGAATCCTAAAACGACCACTTTGTCGCCGTGTTCTTTGTAGAACGCTTCCCATTTTTCAAACTGTGGCGTAAAACCGCACTTGGAGGCCGTGTTCAGGATCACCACCTTTTTACCCCGGTATTGTTTCAGGGGGACGGTTTTACCTTCAATGGAGTTGACGGTAAAATCGTACAATGATTTGGTTGGAGCAACCGCGTTCGCCGGACGTACAGCGACTTCACTCTTGTCGCTCAGCAGGAAATTTAAAACAGTTTTTACAGACATAAAGCTGGATAAGGTTACAGCCAGGACACCAACAGATACTAGAAGAAGCAGCTTTTTCATTTGAGTTGGGAGAGGTTTACATTTTAGTAGGCACTTCAATTCCTAATAACTCCATTGTTTTACAGATAGTTTCGACAACGGCTTTCGATAATGCCACTCGAAATTTGAGTTTGTCGGCATCCGGTTCCGACAGGATCGACAACTCCCCGTAAAACTGGTTGTAGGCCTTGGCCAGTTCGAAGGCATACTGCCCCAGATACGAGGGGGCGTAATCGGTTCCGGCTTCGGTAATACGCTGGTAAAACTGCGTCAATAAATAGACGAGTTGTTGCTCACTATCAGCCAGTTCGACCAAGTTTAATGAACCCGCAGGATCAATTCCCAACTGGGCCGCTTTGCGCAAAACCGAGCAAATCCGGGCGTGGGTATATTGAATAAAGGGTCCGGTATGTCCCTGGAAATCAATCGACTCCTCCGGGTTAAACGTCATCCTTTTTTTCGGATCCACCTTCAATAAATAATATTTCAAAGCCCCCATCGCCAGCATGTGATACAGCCGGGTGGCTTCTTCGCTTTCAAAGTCGTCAATTTTACCCAATTCCCGGGTGCGGTTCCGGGCGGTTTCAACCATCTCTTCGATCAGGTCATCGGCATCGACCACCGTGCCTTCGCGCGACTTCATTTTGCCACTAGGCAAGTCGACCATGCCGTAGGAAAGGTGGAACAGGCCGTCGGCATAAGGGCGACCCAACCGGCGCAGAATCGCAAATAATACCGCAAAATGGTAGTCCTGCTCGTTGCCCACTACCCAGATACCGCGCTGAACCGGATAATCCTGAAATTTCAGGTCGGTGGTGCCCAAATCCTGCGTGATGTACACCGAGGTGCCATCCGACCGCAGCACCAGCTTCTGATCGAGCCCTTCGTCGGCGAGGTCGATCCAGACCGAGCCATCCGGTTTACGGTAGAAAACGTTCTTCTGCAAACCGTCTTCGATGACATCTTTGCCCAGCAGATAGGTCTCCGATTCGTAGTAGGTTTTATCGAAACTCACGCCAATTTCGTGGTAGGTTTCGGCAAAACCGGCATATACCCACTCGTTCATCTGCTTCCAGAGCGCGACGGTTTCGGGGTCGCCCTGCTCCCACTTCCGCAGCATTTCCTGCACTTTCAGCAGCAGGGGCGTTTTTTTCTCGGCTTCTTCCCGCGGCATTCCCTCCTCGATCAGCTCCTCGATTTGCTGCTTGTGGGCTTTGTCGAACCAGACGTAGTATTTCCCGATCAGGTGATCACCTTTCATGCCCGTCGATTCGGGTGTCTCGCCATTGCCAAACTCCTGATAGGCCAGCATCGACTTGCAGATGTGAATGCCCCGGTCGTTGACCAGACAGGCTTTCACGACGTCGTAGCCGTTGGCTTTCAGAATCCGGCTGACCGAATCGCCCAGAAAGTTGTTGCGCAGGTGGCCCAGGTGCAGCGGTTTGTTGGTGTTGGGCGACGAAAACTCCACCATCACCGACTCGTTTCGCGACGGCAACTGCCCCCAGTCCGGATTCGCCAGAATCGCGCTCAACTCCTCGACCCAGACCGAATCGGCGATGGTGAGGTTCAGAAAGCCCTGAACAACATTGAATTGGCTGATAATCGTCGTGTTTTCTTTCAGATACGTTCCGATGGCCTGACCGATCTCCACCGGCGGTTTTCGGGTCGTTTTGGTCAACGGGAAGGTCACGAAAGTATAGAGCCCTTCAAATTCTTTTTTGGTAGGTTGCAGAATAACGGTTTCAACGGGCACATTGAACAGCGAATTGATCGCTTCGGCAATGGCTAGTTTGAGTTGTGCTTGAATGTCCATTCGACCAGGTAAGATTCAAAGCACAAAACTACGCCAAAAATTAGTTTCCATCCGTGTTGAAGGGAAGGAACTGCATTAAAAACCGCTCATTCGTCCCGGTTCCTCCGTTTGCTGAGCCGGATGAGATAGGATGGGGTATTTGGAAAGGGGAGCCACGAGCCGCCATTTGCAGGATAATTTTAACATTTGTGTAAAATTAGCGTCCTGCTGTATACAACACGGAGACAGTATAAAATACATACCGCCGATTTCCGGAAACGGGATCATTTGGAAAATCCTTATAAATGATATTGGCGGTTGGAAAAAGCAAAAGCTTCTTACCAAGGGGTATATCATATCGCAGGGTGATCGCTGGAAATCGCAATGGAATAGAAAAATGAATTTGATAAACAGGATCGTAAAATTTTATCGCTTTGTTAAAAGAATTAAATAGAGAATACCCTATACCGACCTTATGGTTTCGATTGAATTTGTTTTTTATGCCTAAACTTCTCAGTATGGAAAATTGGTGATTGACAATCAACCCCCGTCTGTAGTTTCCGGGAATGGTATCGGGATTAATTTCTAGATCGTCATAGCGTAGCGTTGGAACATACGAAAACGCCCATTGATTAGAAATATTATACGTAACGAATGATTGCAGACCTAATCCCTGTATATTCCGCTCATAATTATATGGCATATAATAGGAGAAGGTAGGAATGGGTTTGAAATTAAAAAAGTTCATAACGGTACTTTGCCAGGCAATACCAACACCATGCGTAAACTTATTCTGTGAAAAGCAGGTAGTTGATACAACTAATAATAAGCAAATAACTAAACATTTCCCCATTTTTATGGCGACAAAAAACCGTGCCTGAATAGCCCCTATTCACTTTGACGTGATGAATCAGGTTAGTTTATTTTTGCCTACTCAGGCATTCATTTCAAGCAAACTTTTCACCAAATGAATTAGTATGAAAACTGCAACAATATGGAGCCTCCGCAAGGAAACAGCCGGAAACAATAAGCAAACGGCTGCCATTACCAGTGCAAGACTTCTGGAATCTTTTATATTAAAAAAATATTTGAATTTGAACGTGTAGAAGTAATAAATTAGACAACCTGCAACGGCACTGGTAATATACACAATCCAAAACCGATAGTCATTTTCGGTCAATGAACCTTCTACATAATTATCATATTTAATTCTTAGCTTCTCTGCAATTATGTTTACGTTCATTATGCAAATTTTATAAAATAGGCACAATTTTCTTAAAGCAAAATTAATCTTTTTCATTCTGAAATTCACTAACAAGATAACCTGTCATTATCATCCATAATAACCCGGCCAAAAGCGACAAGTAAAAACCTGCCTTGGTTGCATCAAAGGAGCCATAGGAACTGAAAGCCATCATGCAGATTGCAAAAAACAGCCCGGCGAATGGAAGTTCTTTTTTTTGTTTTCTATTCAGTGGCATATCGTGATGCTAAAAACAAGAAACCGCTACGGACAAACGTTACCGAATTACTCTTCAGACTTTCTGCGCTTGCTGAGCCGAATGGGATAGGATGCCGTGATCCGAAACGCGGTGCCTCTAGCCGCCATTTGCAGGAAATACGCGGTTTGGTTGATGGTATAATCCACGTCGGCGGTTACCAATTTTCTCAAGCCCTGCGAATAAACCAACTGAATATCGAGCCGGTCTTTGTCGTGGCTTTTGAACTGAAAACCAATCCCGGCCTGAATCGAGGCCCCGCGCCGGTGGAGGACATTGGGGAGTTTTTCTTCGATTTCGATTTTATCCAGTTTTGGGTCTGTAACACTTAGCCCAAGAATTGCCCCTTCATAATTATCAAATCTAAACCAGTCATAGCTGATTCCAGCCGTTGTATACAAATCGAAAATCATGGCGTAGCGATAACCAATTTTATCAAGTTTACCAATCCGGATATTTTCTTTCAGCAAAATATCCGCTTTTAATGGAAATTGAATGATTGGAGCTGCTGTTCTCTGTGCTGCTCGTGTTGTGGGCGCTTTAATTTTATACCCCCAACCAATATCACTTTCACTAACTCCGGTTGAAATTCTCAATTTAGAGTTAATATCATATTGGACTAACAAACTCCAAAAATCGTAATTCCCAAAAGATTTCCGAAGATGTCCATAACTTGGAGGTTGAGTGAAATCTGAAAATAGCGTTTGCAAACCAACGGTTGGCTTCAGATATAAGGTGGTTTGAGCTGTAGCCTCAGCTACAATAAAAAGGCTGAAAATCAAGAAAATCAACGCCTTCAGGTAACTGAAGGCGTTGAAAATAATATTAGTAACCATGACTAATTTCTAATTCACCGTAACTAAAATTCCAAGAGTAATTATAGAATGTTGTCTTAAACTTATATCGATGTAAGGCTGTGGTTGACTCATAGGGCCGACAAACCCAATCATTGTGGCTAACATAATTACTACTGGGTGTTTCCTGCTTGATAGTCTCTCCTTTGCATTTCGGTTCGTAAGCAGCATACCAATTCCCACCCATTGTCGTTGACGTTGCCCACCAAATACCTGCCGAACGATGTTGTGATTGTGATTTTGCCACCAAAGCAAAATAGATTCCCGCCTTTTGATAACGAAGTTTGCAATCCATCCGAGTGTCATCAGTGTAATAACCTGTTCCATCGGCTCCTTTCTCAGGAGCGCCACTTTCACTGAAACATAACCGAGCGGAGCGGTTGCCAGGCTCACCTGCTTCTAAAAGTTCCAACACTTCCTATTTTTGTCAGCAAACCCATCTGTTTCATTTCGTTTTAGAATTTAAGCTGTACTATCAACTACTATCTCAACAGATACCACAAAGACCCCAGAAGCTGCTGCACTTCCATATTCAACATGCTTCTTATTGAAAAGAACTAATTACTGCACCGAATTTAAATACTCTTCCGTGCCAACTTTGTCCCGGAAAAATAGAACCATCTGAAATGCAGGCCCATATCCATCTATTAGCATGATAAGTCCAATAATAACTTTTCCCTTCTTCTCTGTAATTTTCTGCTTTCGTTGTAGTAATTCTTGGACAATCTGTTTTCTGGCGAGATAATGATTTCTTTTTATAAATAAATTCATTATGGCAGATAAACTCTAATCCAATAAATACACCATCTGTCGGAAAAACAATCTTATATTTTTCTATATTCAATAAAATATTTGGCGAGAATTTTGTTATTTTAACAACAATACTTTCCCTTAATAAATCACGATCAGGTAAACCACTCGATTTATTATAGCTGAGTATTCTTATCCTAGCTCTAGAACTTTTTTGGGACAAATCAAATCCCTTTATATCAAACATTAGTTTTTTTATATAACCTTCCATTTGTTCAGTATTAGGGTAATAATTGACAAAAATCTGATTTTCTGAGATTCCCCCTGGCCCCATTCCACGATTTTTATCAGGTTCATTGTAAAAAAAACCAACTATTCTCTCTAAACTTTTACTACCCGGCCTTACTATTACCTCGCTCAATTCTACCAAATCCTGATTAATCTCTATAGAATTTACTATATCTTCTTTTAATGATTTTATCATAATTTTCTGGTGTTTATAACCTACGCTTGACACTACAATTGAATCAGATGAAATACCTGTATGCCATTCAAAATACCCCTCTTCATCTGCGTGTATCCCCATTCCTGATTTACTAGAATAAACCGTTGCATATGGCACCGGTTTATGATTTAATGCATCTATTACTATACACTTAGCAACTTGTCCAAAAACAGGAAAAGCAACTGTTACAAAAAACAATATGATAGTAATCAACAATTTAATTATCTTCATCTGCAATAAAGCCTACCACAAAAACGATGTGGTAGGCACGTAATGTTGAAATTGACAAACTTTTACTGGCATGGGTTACCACTCAATACACTGTTATTTCCATCTCGCCATACTTCTCTATGATCAACAGCAACACCGCAGAAATAGTATGTCTCAAAATTTACCGTATAAGCACCTCCACCACAACTGACAGCATACCCGCCCCCATTGTCATTTTCCCAGCCTATAAATTTAGCATATGTTGCTTGAGCAGTACTAAAGACAAGGATGGTAGCCAACAAGCCTACTTGTAGTCGTTTCGAAGAAACTAGTTTTAGCTTTTTCATAAAACTTTCTGTTAATGTAAAAACAATTCCAATTAAATTGCTTGCACAAACTAATAAAAAACAGTTTTTCTTAAATATTACATTGATAATGATACCAGAATCAGCTTTTGAGGTCTCAGATGACTAAAAACTAATCTAACTTTCTTCTTTAGGTGGTTGATAACTCTAAAGAAGGTATGGCGCACCTTACTTTGGAAGAAAAAGTCTCTCCTATCGTCAGACTTTTTGAAAGCGTGTCTGTAACCAGAATCGCGACACTGAAGCGTAATACATTTTTCATACCTTTACACAGGTTTTATGGTAAAACATCGAACGACACAAAACCGTACAGGAATGGAATCGCAGCCCCGGACCTGTGCGATTTTTGCATGTGCAAATCTGACAATTACGCCCCGAAAACGGATCAAGAGCAAAAGTTGTGGAGGGCGTAGGATTTTTTTAGGTTTGTGTTTTTGATCAAACCTGTATTGTTTTGGAGAGTTTCTTGCCCCTGATTCAGTTCCTGTTACCCGAGTTCATCCTGGAAA
>NZ_QOWE01000032.1 GCF_003334855.1 Larkinella punicea | reverse complement strand
TTCAATGCCAAGATCAAAGCCTTCCGGGCTCAGTTCAGAGGGGTAAGAAACGTCGAGTTTTTCCTTTATCGATTAACGCAGTTATATGCTTAAACCAAGATGCTCCACAACTTTTGCTCTTGATCCATTCTGTGCGTAGGCCCGCCACTTTTACGCTGGCTAAAACCCGTACTTATACGCTAAAACCAACCGGTCACAATCCTTAGTTTTGATTAGCACGAACGAATCAAACTTAACGGAACTGGACCATGAAGCTTTTTCTTATTTTCCTTTTTCTGATGGGACTGACCGGTTGTAAAAAGACCGATGACTCGACCGCAGCTCCTGAAAAAACGGTGAATGACGTTGCGTTAACGGCAAAACAACTCAATATGCCGCTCAGCACGTACGATGCCGGCCCTTACCCGATGCAGTCGGTCCTGGTCGGAAATGCGATTTATTTCGGTAATTATTCCAATACCGCCAAGTCGCAGTTTTTTGTCCGGTTCGATCTGGGCAGCAACAGTTTTTCGACGGCTTTAGCCAAGTCAGCCAATGTGTGCGGGTGTGGCTATTCCAGCAAACTGGTGTCGGATGGAACCAACATCTTTTTTATTGCCAATGATGCCACCAAATACACGGCTTCAGCGAACAACTGGCAAAACATCACCTATCCGGCCACTGCGAAAGACAATGCCGGAGAAGCGGGAGTTACGTATTATAACGGCAACATCTATTTCGTTGGCGGGCGGACACCCAGCACCCTGTTTAAATTTTATAGCATTGGTCAGGATAAATGGTTTACGGCACCGAATTACCTGTTTCCGACCACCAGCACCGAACTGGTGTCATATAAAGACCGGATTTATGCGCTGGGCGGACAGGGAGCGAAGCAAAAGATGGCGTATTTTTCAACCGCGACCAACACCTGGACTGCGCTGAAGGATTTGACTTTTGAGGTTTCAAGTAACTACCAGAGTGTCTATTCGGCCGTCCTGGGCGACTACCTGTTTCTCCTCCAGAACCAGTCGGTATATGTCTATGATCTCGTGAAGGATACCTGGGCAGCCGAGCCGCTTAAACTGGATAATGTTCCTGCCTACGGTAATCTGTTCTCGAATGGCCAAAAGCTGTACATAAGTGGGAAAAACGCGTCCAATGTGCCGGTCGTAACGGAATTGACACTATCGATTCAATAAAAAAAGACACGACTCATGGTGGTCGTGTCTTTGCTATTTCTATTCCTAAACCCTTAAAAAATTGTTGATGAAGTTGTACTGATAATTCGTTGATGAAGTGCAAGCTTAACCAGGTTGGAATATATACGGCATTGTCTTAAAAGTCGATTTCCTCTTCTTCGCGTTTCAACAATTCGTTGACATCGTCCATCGGCAAACCGAACGCATCGGCTACGCCTTTGTAAACGATTTTGCCGTTAACGACATTCAACCCGCGTTTCAGTTCTTCATTGTCGCGACACGCTTTTTGCCAGCCTTTGTTGGCCAGTTGCAGGGCGTAAGTGAGCGTGGCATTGGTCAGTGCCACGGTTGAGGTGTAAGGAACGGCACCCGGCATGTTGGCCACGCAGTAGTGAACCACGTTGTCGATGACATACGTCGGATTTTCGTGCGTGGTCGGTATACAGGTTTCGATGCAGCCACCCTGATCGACCGCGACATCAACCAGAACCGTTCCGGGACGCATCAGTTTCAGCATCTCGCGGGTGATGAGGTGGGGGGCTTTCGCGCCCGGAATCAACACCGCGCCAATAATCAGATCGGAATGTTTGACGGCTTCCCGAATGCTGTATTCGTTCGACATCAGTGTATCGACGTTCTCGGGCATGATGTCCGACAAATACCGCAGACGCGGCAGACTGATGTCCATGATGGTGACATGAGCGCCCAGACCAGCCGCCATTTTGGCCGCCTGTGTTCCCACGATTCCGCCACCCAGAATCAGCACATGGGCCGGTTTTACCCCCGGAACACCGCCCAGCAGGATTCCCCGGCCTTTTTGCGGTTTTTCCAGGTATTTGGCGCCTTCCTGAACCGCCATCCGTCCGGCTGCTTCCGACATCGGAATCAGCAACGGCAGGCTGCGATCGGTTTTTTCCACGGTTTCATAAGCCAGACAAACGGCTTTGCGTTCGATCATGGCGTGCGTCAGTTCTTCCGACGATGCAAAGTGGAAATAGGTAAACAGCAGTTGGTCTTCTTTAATCAGGTTATATTCCGACGCAATCGGCTCTTTCACCTTCATAATCATCTCGGAAATGCCGTAGACATCCTCGATGGTAGGCAGCATCACGGCCCCGGCGTCAATGTATTCTTCGTCCTCAAAACCACTCTCCACCCCCGCATTGACCTGCACATAAACGGTGTGGCCAAATCGACGAAATTCAGCAACACCCGCGGGGGTCAGCGCCACCCGGTTTTCATTGTTTTTTATTTCTTTAGGAACACCGATTACCATCGTATTCTGCGGTTGTGGTTGGTATTGATTGGATACACAAAGGTATGAATTGCCAAACAGATTTCTGATTCTATAACTCTTTTTGGGAAATACTGTTTACTTTTCGTAGTATAGAAGGAAATAATTTGGTGACGAGCCTTTCGAACGGCTTTGTAAAGAAAAAATTCCGTCATGACGCAGGTAGACAAGATTGACCGGCAGATATTGTCTCTTCTACAGGATAACGCCCAACTCACGATTCAGGAGATCGGCCAGCGGATCAACCTCTCGAAATCGCCCATTCACGAACGAATTAAACGGCTTGAACGTGAAGGGATTATTGAAAAATACGTGACGCTTCTGAACAAGAAAAAACTGGGTCATCTGCTGGTGGTTTTCTGCCACGTCACGCTCGACAAGCAAACCCGCGACACGTTCGTGGAATTTAATCTGGCCATTGCCCAGCTCCCGGAAATCATGGAATGCAACCTGGTGTCGGGAACTTTCGATTATCTGCTGAAAGTGGTGGTTCACGACATGGAGACCTACAACCGGTTTTATCAGGAACGGCTTTCGGTGATTCCCGGGATTCTGAACATCAGCAGCTTTTTCGTGATGTCGGAGGTGAAAAATACGACGGTGATTCCGGTGTGACTATTTTTCGACAGCGATAACCTCCCCGTGCGTCTGTCGAATGATACCCCGCAACAACGGTTTGAATGTGCCAAAAACCGAAACCGCTGCCTCCGAAAGCCATCGATCGCCGAAAAGTCGCTGCACGGTTCGGCCCACCCACAGCCGCCGGGCAAACCGGGTCGACCATTCTGATTGATACCGCTGTTCCAGTTCGTTACGTGTGAATTGCCCGTTTAAATAGGTTGATGATAACGCACTGACCAGCTTCCCGCTGTGAATGGCCAGCGCCATGCCGTTGCCACAGAGGGGCGTAATGAGTCCTGCCGAGTCACCCGCCATCAGGATGTGCTGCTCGACGGCGCGTTTGGGGGCAAACGAGAATTCGTTGATGACTTCCGGCTTATCGTACAGAAACTCGGCGTTTTCATAAATCCGTTTCAAATGGGGGTTCTGAAACAAAACCGCCCGCTCCATCGCCGGTATGTTGCCGAAAGGGCGGAGGTTCTCGCGCGTCGTCAGGTAGCAAAGGCAATATTTCCCGTCTTCAATGGCCGACAAACCGCAATACCCGTTCTGGAAATTATGCAGCGCAATGGTGTCGAGCGGAAATTCGGTCCGGATGTGATATTTCACGCCGAGGTACGGCGACGGTTTTTGCATAAACAGCCGCTGCAATTGCTTGTCGATTTTGGTTCGTTTGCCATACGCACCAATCACCAGCCGACTGGTTAAAACCTGCCCGTCGTTTATTTCGACAGTAAACTGATCGGCTGCAAAGGTGACGTTTTCAACCTGTTTGCCCACTAGAAACCGGATGCCGGCCGATTGGCCTAACTGATAAAGAGAATGGTCGAGGACATAGCGGCTCAGGCCAAAACCGCCCAAATCCAGCGTAGTTTCCAGCAAACGGCCCGAAGGCGAGCTGAACTGAAACCGGTTGATGTGGGTAGCCCCCAGGGCTTTCAAATCGACTCCCAGCGACTCGAGGTAGGGACGGACTTCGTTGGAGACGTATTCGCCACAAACTTTGTGAAAAGGGTACGTTTTTCGCTCGACAATCGCAACCTGATAGCCCCTCCGGGCCAGTTCCAGCCCGCTGACCAATCCGGCCAGCCCACCTCCGATAATGATGACATCCATGCTTGAGGCTGGTTTTTATGCGATGCAGGTGTTGATGGAAAGGATAAAGTTAACCAAACTAATTCAACAAACGAGCAAAACCGGGTAGCTACAACAAGGGTTATCGGTACGCATTGCCTTCGCTAAATCCAAGTTCATGCCGCGTTTATCACGTAGATAAAAAGAAAACCCGGATGGTTTAAATCCGGGTTTATACAATTCAGTAAGAAGCTATAGGAAGAAAGCAATGCGTTCAATTTATTGCGCTTCAACGTCGCCATACGTGATTTTCGGAATGGCTTTGTCGATCATATAACGACCCACGCCTTCTTCGCCAATGACATCGAATAATTCGACCGCCCGACGCGCTACATATTCCTCTTCGATTTGTTCTTTTACAAACCACTGCATGAATTGATCGGTAGCAAAATCGTTCAACTGGCGGGCCTGGCCCACGATGCGGTTGATGGCGTTGCTAACCGCAATTTCCTGTTGCAGAGCCAGTTCGAAAACATCCCGGAAACCGTCGAATTCCTGCGGAACATTGGTTACTTCGGGAGAAATGGCGTGACCGCCCATATCAGAAACATAGTTGAAAAGCTTCAGCATATGATTCCGTTCTTCATTGGATTGCTTATAAAAATAACCGGCGCTAAAGTCAAAACCGTTGCGATCACACCAGGCAGCCATTGACAAATAGATGGCCGAGGAGTGTGCTTCCATTTTTATTTGTTCGTTGAGAATGCGCTCAATTTCTTCTTTCAGCGACGTTCTCATTCTCACTAAATCTTTCATCGTTGTATCAGTTTTTGGTTCTTGACCAGATGGATGGATTTGCCTTTTCTGTTACAAGAATACTGATTTCAACCGGAAAAAGTTTTGAGTCTGTAAAATTTGGAAACAGTCTAATTGCAGTGATTGAGCACTTTAGGGAAAAAGGTGCGGTGTAACGGAACTGTTGTCTGGCAAACCAACCCGGTGATGATCGGTCAATAGACCAGCGAGCTGTAAATGCGTTCGTTTAGCAGCGTGTTGAGGTCGAGGACGAAACGGGTGCCGGCCAGCAGGTCGCGGAGGGCAATGAGGTCACAGAGACTCAGGACAAAAAGATGGCCGGTGCGGGGCGCATCGATGATTTCGACGTCGTAGGCATCGTCGGTATTGAAGATCATCGTGTGAATATCCACCGAATCAACCCGCTTCTTGAACGTCAAAAAATCGGAAATCCGGAGCGAAACGCGCGCTTCACCGAACTGAATGATGATCCGATTGGTTGTATCGCATTGATAGGTTGCGCCTTTTGAGCTGGCAAACAATTCAGTTAATGGAAGGGTATTCGACACGGATGATACAAAAAGAAATTCGGTGAAAAACAGATTGCTATGCGTTTGACTCCGTAAAAGTACAATTGGATTGCAGACGTGTCAAGTTTATTTGAAACAATTCTAAATAAATTTGTTTTCATATTCTATAAAGTAGTACCGTCGTGGCTGATGGCCTACCTTTGTTCCACATCTTGATGAATCCGCATGAATCGTAATATTTCCGACGGCTTAAATTTTTTCTCGAAAGTAACCCCCAAACGTGCCTGGAACGCACTGAAAGTATTGTCGAGTTATTACGAATCGAAGTGGACCGGTAAAGCGGTTCACCGGGGTTCGCCGATTGCCATTTCGTTTGAACCCACCACCTCGTGTAACCTCCGCTGCCCCGAATGTCCGAGCGGTTTGCGGTCGTTTACAAGGCCGACGGGCATGTTACCAGCCGATCTCTTCAAGCAAACCATTGACGAAATTGCCGATACGCTGTTGTACCTGACGTTCTATTTTCAGGGCGAACCGTACCTGCATCCCGATTTTCTGAAACTGGTGGGCTACGCATCGCAGAAAGGAATTTATACCGGAACCTCGACCAATGCGCATTACCTGACCGATGCTAATGCCAGAAAAACCGTCGAATCCGGTTTGGACCGGCTGATCATTTCCATCGATGGTACCACCCAGGAAACGTACCAGCAATACCGGGTAGGCGGGAAGCTACACAAGGTGATCGAAGGCACGAAGAACATCATCAAATGGAAAAAGGAACTGAAGTCGAAAACGCCCCATGTGATTTTCCAGTTTCTGGTCGTCAAGCCGAATGAACACCAGATTGGGGAAGTGTATCAACTGGCGAAAGAACTGGGGGTTGACGAGGTGGGATTGAAAACCGCCCAGATTTATGACTTTGAACACGGCTCCGATCTGATGCCGACCATCGATAAATATTCCCGGTACGAAAAGACGAACGATGGTACCTATGCCATCAAAAACGCGTTGGACGGACATTGCTGGAAAATGTGGCACTCCTGCGTCATTACCTGGGACGGTCTGGTGGTGCCCTGCTGTTTCGACAAAGACGCCCATTACCGGCTGGGTGACCTGAAGGAACAGACGTTTACGCAATTGTGGAGCAGCGAACCGTACCGTCAATTCCGGCAGACACTCATTCAGTCGCGCTCCGGCATTGAAATGTGTAAGAATTGCACGGAAGGGACGCAGGTCTGGGCTTGATCACAATAAAATAATACGACCGGAAACCGGAATGGATAAGGGGCTAGACAGTCAGACGATTAGCGTATGGATTGATCCGGTTTGCTGGCCCGTCATTTTTTCATCCGTGAAACATTTTCAAAAAATCCGTGAAACGTTCCTTGCTTTAGAATAACCATCTATAGATATTTGGGTCTGTAACGAACAAACCCATGGGTAAAGTTATTGCTATTGCCAACCAAAAGGGGGGCGTCGGAAAAACCACCACTACGATCAATCTGGCAGCCAGTCTGGCGGCTCTCGAGTTTCGAACACTGATTGTCGATGCCGACCCACAGGCCAATTCCACGTCGGGTCTTGGTTATAATCCGAAAGAAATTGAGAACAGCATCTACGAGTGCATGATTGAAGATATTCGCACCCGGGATGCCATCATTCAAACCGATTTTCCGAATCTTGACCTGCTGCCATCGCACATCGATTTAGTCGGGGCCGAAATTGAGATGATCAATCTCAAAAACCGGGAGGAGAAAATGAAGGAGGCTTTGTATGATGTAAAAGATGAGTATGATTTTGTCATCATCGACTGCTCGCCATCCCTGGGTCTGATTACCATCAACAGCCTGACAGCCGCTGACTCCGTCATTATTCCGGTTCAGTGCGAATATTTTGCGTTGGAAGGACTCGGTAAATTGCTGAATACCATCAAGATCATTCAATCACGGCTTAACACGTCGCTGGCCATTGAAGGCATTCTGCTCACCATGTACGATTTGCGGGTTCGCCTGTCCAATCAGGTGGTTGGTGAAGTCACGGCCCACTTCCAGCAAATGGTGTTCAACACCATTATCCCGCGCAACATTCGGCTGAGTGAATCACCCAGCTTCGGATTACCGGTTCTGGCGCAGGATGCCGACAGCAAAGGAGCCATCAGCTATCTGAATCTCGCCCGCGAAATTCTGATTAAAAATGGCCGGTTGCCGCAGGATCAGACCGTATAATATCCAACCCGAATTTAGCAGCCATGGATAATACGAACGCAAAAAGTAATCCGAAGAAAATGATAGGTCTGGGGCGTGGGTTAGGAGCCTTATTGCATGACAGTGACCAGGTAAATCGTCCCAGTAAACCGTCGCCGTATGAGTCGATCTCAACGATGACGGAAATCAGCGTCAACCACGTTGAAACCAATCCCTTTCAGCCCCGAACCCGGTTCGATGAAGAGGCTTTGATGGAACTGGCGGAGTCGATCCGGGTCCAGGGAATTATCCAGCCCATTACGGTTCGGCAACTGGGCCGCGACCAGTACCAGTTGATTGCCGGTGAACGGCGGTTGCAGGCATCCCGGCTGATCGGGCTGACGCACGTGCCGGCCTACGTTCGGCAGGCCAACGACCAGCAGATGCTGGAAATGGCATTGATTGAGAACATTCAGCGTGAAAACCTGAATTCGATCGAAATTGCCCTGAGCTACCAACGGCTCATCACGGAATGTAACCTGAAACAGGAAGAACTGGGTGCCCGGGTCGGAAAAAACCGGACCACGGTCAATAACTACATTCGGTTGCTGAAATTACCGCCGGTGATTCAGGCGGCTTTGCGCGACACCAAAATTCAGATGGGACACGCCCGGGCCATTATCAACGTCGACAATCCGGATATTCAGATTAAACTTTTCAACCGGCTGATTGAGGAAGACTGGTCAGTTCGCCGGGTGGAGGAAGCCGTACGCGGCCTTTCCACCACGCCCGAAAGCGAACCCGAACGCCGGTCGACACCCTACAAGCAGGAGATCCGGGGGTTACAGTTCAAACTCTCATCCATGTTTGGAACGAAAGTGTCCATCAAGGCCGATGAAAAGCACAAAGGCGAGATCAAAATTCCGTTTACCTCCCAGGACGAAATGAACCGGATTCTGGAAGTGCTGAATTACAAGGCATAAAAAAAGTTAATTTCCTGAAATCCGGTGGCGGGTCGGGTGCGTACAACGTTAGTATACGGACAATCTGCACTCATAACCCCTGGAAGATGGAAACCGAATACCCGGTATTTGTAAGAATGAAGTGGAAGAAATACGTTTGGGTTGGCATGTTGATCATGCTGGGCGCAGCGGCACAAGGGCAAACCCCGGCTGGTGCGGTTCCTAACGTACAGCCGGTTTTGGTGGATTCCGTTCGCAAACTGGCCACGGCCGATACGATTTCGCTGACGCCGAAACAGAATGCCAAAATCCGAAAAATTGTACCGAGAACCGCCACGATTCGCTCGGCCATTTTGCCGGGTCTCGGCCAGATTCACAATGGCCACTGGTGGAAAGTACCGATCATTTACGCCGGTTTTGGGACCATGCTGTATTTTTCCCAATACTACAGTGGTGAATACCGCATGTATCGGGACTATGGAATTAAGGCCAATTATGCCACGGGTCAGGAAATCGAAGTTCCGGGCTATTCGCGAAAAATAACCGTGGCCGAACTGGAACGGGCCGCCCGTTCCGTTGCGCGGTATCGGGATTATAACTACCTGGGAATCGGACTGTTGTGGGGTGTGAACGTCATTGAAGCCAACGTGACGGCCCACTTGAAAACATTCGATATTTCGGAAGACCTGACGATGAAAGTGAAGCCCGGTTTGCTGATGCCCGTCATTGGCATTATGCCGGTTCCGGGAATCCGGATTGCTTTCCAGTTTAAAAATTGAAGCCAGAACGATTACCTGAATGAAGATTTTATTACTCGGATACGGCAAAATGGGTAAAACCATCGAGCAGATTGCGCTGAACCGGGGGCACGAAATTGCGGGTCGGATTGATGTGAATAACCGCGCCGATCTGGATGCTTTAGGAAAGGAAGACGTCGATGTTGCCATTGAATTCAGTTCGCCGGAAGCCGCGCTGGATAACGTGCGGGATTGTTTGAAACGCGGTTGGCCGGTGGTTTGTGGCACAACCGGCTGGCTCGAACACCGGACGGAAATTGAAGAACTGTGTCGGCAGCAACACGGGGCGTTTTTTTACGCATCGAACTACAGCATTGGCGTCAATCTGTTTTTTCGGCTCAACAAGATGCTGGCCCGGTTTATGAAGGGCTATCCGTCTTACCACGTTTCGATGACCGAAGTGCACCATACCGAGAAAAAGGATGCACCGAGTGGAACGGCCATCACGCTGGCGGAAGGCATCATTGAACAGATCCCGACCAAAAAACGTTGGGTCAATGACGCTGATAGTCAGCCGGATGCGGTTATGATTGAATCTCTTCGGGAAGGTACGGTGCCCGGAACCCACGTGGTTCGGTACGATTCGGAGGTCGATACCATCGAAATCAAACACGTCGCCTATAGCCGTCAGGGCTTCGCGCTCGGCGCCCTCACTGCCGGGGAATGGCTGGTGGGGAAAGAAGGCGTTTTTGGAATGGAAGATCTGTTGGGAGAAATTAGTAATGTTTAATAATAAATGTTGAATGATGAATGTCAAATGTAAAAGTTATTGGATTCCATAACTTTTACATTTGACACCGCGCGGGCGGCCCCGTCATCATGTACTATTTGAAATTCATTTATCATGTCTGTCGTTAAAAACCAGGAAACCGCCACCCGGCGCACTGTCAAGAATAAATCGCCGTTCCGTGAGTGGATTGATTCCATTGTCTTTGCGGTGGTTGCGGCTACGCTGATTCGCTGGCTATTCATGGAAGCGTTCACGATTCCGACACCTTCGATGGAAAAAAGTCTGCTGGTCGGCGATTTTTTGTTTGTCAGTAAACTGCATTACGGAACCCGGACACCGAAAACGCCTTTGCAGGTTCCGTTGACGCACCAGAAAATCTGGGGGACCGACATACCGTCGTACCTCGACTGGATTCAACTGCCCCAATACCGTCTGCCCGGTTTCTCATCCGTCAAGCAAGGCGACGTCGTGGTGTTCAACTACCCGCCCGAAGACTATCCGACCGATTTGAAAACCAATTATATCAAACGCTGCATCGGCGTTGCGGGTGATGTGCTGGAAGTGCGCGACCGCAAGGTTTTCGTCAACGGTCAGGCGTTTCCCGATCCGGTGAAATCCGAAACGGAGTATTTTCTGAAGACCGGCTCGGTGATCAGCGCCAAAGTCTTCAAGCGGTATGATATTACTGATTTTGAGCAAAGTACGGAAACGTTTAATGACACGATTGCCGCCAACGATGCCTCCGGCTACCGGATTCATACCACCCCGGAAACCGCAGCTTTATTGAAGCAACAGGATTTTGTGCAGGGCATCGAAGCCCTGAGTTCGCCGAAAGGATCGGTCAACCCCTTCCAGCCGGTGTATCCGCAGTCGTCTCTATTTCCCTGGAATGTCGATAATTACGGCCCGATTACGATCCCGAAAGAAGGCGCGACGATCCAACTGGACGAAAAAAATATTGCTTTGTACGGCCCGGTGATTCAAAAATACGAGGGCAACGAGAAAGTTGAACTGGCCGAAAATTCCATTAAAATCGATGGCAAAGCCATTACTTCGTATACGTTCAAGCAGGATTACTACTTTATGATGGGCGATAACCGCCACAACTCCGCCGACTCGCGGTATTGGGGCTTTGTGCCGGCCGATCACATTGTGGGTAAAGCGGTTTTCATCTGGATGTCGATCGACCCCAATCCGGAAAGCGTTTTGAATAAAATCCGCTGGAATCGCCTGTTCCGCATTATTGACTAACCGAAGCGGGTTCAGGGTTTACAAAGGAATGTTAAATGTAAAATGATGAATGTTAAATGTAAAAGTGCTGGATTGGAAACTACTTTTACATTTAACATTCATCATTTTACATTTAACATTCCTTCAACTTGAACAGTCGATCACCACTCGATTTCCTCAAGTCCTTTGCTTTGTAAGTAAGCATTGGCCTGGCTAAAATGCCGGGTGCCAAACCAGCCGCCATAATTGGCTGCCATTGGCGAGGGGTGTTTGGCTTTCAGAACCAGGTGTTTGCTGCCATCGATAATGGCCCCTTTCTTCTGGGCATAGGCACCCCAGAGCATAAAAACCAGGTTTTCTTTTTCATCAGACAGGTGCTGAATGGCGGCATCGGTAAAAGTTTCCCAGCCTTTGTTCTGATGAGAACCAGCCTGATTGGCCCGCACCGTCAGGGTGGCGTTGAGGAGCAAAACGCCCTGAACCGCCCAGCGTTCCAGATTGCCGGATTTCGGAACGGGTATACCCAGATCTTCCTGAATTTCTTTAAAAATATTGACGAGTGAGGGTGGTTTGGTGATACCGTCATTGACCGAAAACGATAATCCGTTGGCCTGCCCTTCGCCGTGATACGGGTCCTGCCCTAAAATAACGACCTTGGTCTGATCGAACGGACATTTGTCGAAAGCGTTGAAAATCAGTTTGCCCGGCGGATAGCACCGGTGCGTGGTGTATTCCAGGCGGACGAATTCGGCCAACTGGGGGAAATACGGTTTTTCAAATTCAGCTTGCAGCCGCTGCTGCCAGGAGGGTTCAATGACAACCTTCATGCAAATGGTGTTTGAGATTCGGTAAAGGATGGACGCGTTCGAAACATTTCATGCGTTATCCTGACAAAAGTAGATGAAACCGAAAATAATCGGTGAGCTAATTGGAATTATAAACTCTTAAATTTAATTTTCGTTTTAAGGGTGTTTACCAACACGTAACTAAAATGATATCGGCAGTTACCGACGGCGTCAAGGTCAGTGTGATGACCGAATACCAACCGGAATATTCCAGTCCGTCACAGGCGCATTATGTGTTTACATACCGAATTACCATCGAAAACGAAGGGCCATCGACCGTGCAACTGCTGCGACGCCACTGGATTATTTACGATGCCCACGGCATGGCGCGGGAAGTGGAAGGCGAGGGCGTGGTTGGACAGCAGCCCATTCTGGAGCCGGGCGAAACGCACGAGTATGTTTCGGGCTGCAATCTGCGGTCGAGTCTTGGCAAAATGGGAGGAACCTATCTGATGGAACGGATTATTGACGGAAAACAGTTTCGGGTCAATATTCCTGAATTCACGATGGTGGTTCCTTATCGGTTGAATTAATTAATAGTCTGTTTTAAATCCGTGATAGCGGTTTTTGTTTCTTGATTCGTGCTTATCTGAAATTTCTCCTGAAGGCTGGCGATGCGCATTCCCTGCATTCGCCGTTTGTATTTGATCTATATTCCAGTCTCATTCGTCGTGATAACCCTGATGAGCCGCAATTTGCGCCCATTCGGGCGTTGCAGCAGCAGTTGTTGAAGGATACCACCCGAATTCAAATCACGGATTTTGGGGCGGGTTCCCGCATCAATGCGTCGCGCGAACGGGCCATTCGGGATATTGCTAAAAATTCGCAGAAACCGGCGCGTTTCGGACGGTTGATCTACCGGCTGATTCAACGGTTCCATTCGCAGACGATTGTCGATCTCGGCACATCACTCGGCATCACAACGCTGTATGAGGCCGTGGCGGCTCCCACGGCACAAATCCTGACCTTCGAAGGGTGTCCGCAAACCGCGGCCGTGGCTCGACGCAACTTCCAGCAATTGAACCAACCGGCTATTGAAATCATAACCGGTAACATCGATACGACCCTGCCGGAACGGTTGAAGACGGTTTCTGCCATCGACTTCGCCTTTTTCGATGCCAACCACCGGTTTGAACCCACCGTTCGGTATTTTGAAACCTGTCTTGCGAAAGCACATAACGATTCCTGTTTTATTTTTGACGATATTCACTGGTCGGACGAGATGGAGCAGGCCTGGGAGACGATCAAGGCGCATCCGGCGGTGACCATTTCCATCGATCTTTTTTATGTCGGGTTGGTCTTTTTCCGGAGCCAGCAGCCCAAACAGGATTTTGTTCTGAAGTTTTAACTGACTTATGCAACACCATTTCCATCCCTTCAAACTGAGTTTGCTCGGCGCTGTTGGCCTTAGCCTGCTGATTGCCTCCTGCGAAAAATCGGGTGATAATCCCGCTGATGACCCCGAACCGACACCGGTGGTGACGAGTTTTGACCAACTGCAACGACGGATTTTGACGCCTACCTGTGCGGTTTCCGGCTGCCATTCTTCGGAAGCCGACCCGACGTTTGCGCAGCATAAACTGGTGCTGGCGGCCGATGTGGCCTACAAAAACCTGGTTGGGGTTGCGTCGACCAATGCAACGGCCAAAGCCAACGGTTTGCTTCGTGTGAAACCGTTTGCGGCTCTGGAGAGTCTGCTCTACCACAAAATCAATGCGGCCGCAAGTCACCACAGCGGAGCCAATTACGGCAATCCCATGCCATTGGGTAAAGAATTGTTGACGGTGGGTCAGATCGAGTTTGTGCGTCGCTGGATCGAAGCCGGTGCGCCCCGGGAAGGAAGCGTCGTCGATTCCACTTTGCTGGACGACAAGACGCCCAGTACGCCGGCTGCGGAAGATTTTGAAGGGTTAAAGGTGCCATCGGCTACTGAGGGATTCCAGCTCAAACTGGATCCGTTTACCATCATTCCGAATTTCGAGCGGGAGTTGTTTATGCGGAAGTCGATTGGCAATACGCAGGATGTCTACGTAAACCGGTTCGAGGTGAAGATGCGGAACAACAGCCACCATTTTGTGATGTACAATTTCCGGAATAACCAGAACCTGCCTGCTCTGAATCAGATTCGGGATCTTCGAAATCCGGACAATTCGTACAACCTGCTGACGGCGCTCTCGATGCAGAATCATGTCTATTTCATCGGTATTCAGGCGCCTTATATCGACTACGCTTTTCCCGAAGGAACGGCCTTGTTAATACCGGCTAATACGACGATGGATTTTAACTCGCATTACGTTAATAAATCCAACACTTCCATTACCGGCGAAGTGTTTGTAAACCTATATACGACCGATAAAGCCAAAGTGAAGAATGTGGTGAAGACCATGGATTTCACCAACAATGATTTGTCTATTCCGGCCAATAAGCGCGTTACACTTTCCAAAACTTTTTTGATGACCAAACCGGTCAAAGTACTGGTTTTAACCTCACACACGCACAAACTAGCTGAGAAATTTGTGATCAAGATTAAGGGCGGAGCGCGGGACGGCGAAGTGATTTATACGTCCACGAACTGGGAACACCCTGAAATTAAAACCTTTACTACCCCCATTTTACTGGCCAAAGGAGAAGGACTTATTTCAGAAATTACCTACAATAATACCACCGCCAAAGACGTCAGCTTCGGGCTAACCAGCGAGGATGAAATGGGGATTATTTTTGGGTATTATCTGGAAGATTAGTTTTTTCGAGAAGAAAGAAGAAAGAATAGAGAAGAAAGAGTACTGTACTGTTCTTCATTTTCTTTCTTCTTTTCTCGACTATAAAAAAGCCGCTCTGAATCCAGAGCGGCTTTTTTATAGTTAGTAGTCAGACAGCTTAGCGTGCGACTTCAATCTGAACGCGTTTGCCTTTGATCGTATTTCCTTCCATGACATCCACCACCCGATTGGCTACATCGCGGGGAACGTCAACGTAGGTATGTTTGTCGAAAATGTCGATGTGACCGATGCTGCTGCCCGGAATGTTGGCTTCGCCGGCAATGGCACCAACGATGTCGCCCGGACGGATGAAATCACGACGACCGACGCTGACAAACAGCCGGGTCATGTTCGCTTCCTGCTCGCGGGGGGCGCGGTTATCATCGCGCTCGAATTTGCGACCTTCTTCCCGGGCACCAAAACGGGGGGTACGTTCCCGGTCACCGAAACGGCTTTCACCGCGGGTGCCGCGTTCGCTGAACCGGCCGGGGCCTTCGCTGCGGCCACCGCGATCACCAAAACGGGAACCGCTTTCTCCGCGACTCCGATCACCGAAGCGTCCAGTGCTTTCGCCCCGTCCACCGCGATCACCAAAGCGTGATCCGCCTTCTTTCCGTTCCCGACGATCATCGTCATGGCCCAGATTCTGGTCTGAGAATTCATTTTTCTCGATCCCCATCCCGCGTTTCACCAGGGCCGAAACGATTTGTTCGGTGGAAAAACCGGAATGATGCAGAGCCGTTAGCAGATCGTCATACAGATTCAGATCGGTGCTGCTTTCGATGCTTTGTTTTACCTGCTCAATAAAACGGGCTTTACGCAGTCCAACGATGTCTTCGAAGGAAGGAATAACCCCTTTTTCGATCCGAACTTTGGTGTAGTTCTGGATTTCGCGCAGACGGTATTTTTCGTCTTTACCCACCAGCGAGAAAGCTTTACCCGACTTGCCGGCGCGGCCGGTCCGGCCAATCCGGTGTACGTAATATTCTTCGTCCAGGGGAATGTCGTAGTTAATAACGGCGTCCACATTGTCAACGTCAATACCGCGGGCGGCTACGTCGGTGGCAACCAGAATGTTGGTAACACCCGACCGGAATTTCGACATTACGTTATTCCGTTGGGCCTGACGCAAGTCACCGTGCAAGCCTTCAGCCTGATACCCACGGACTTGCAGATCTTCAACGATTTCGTCGACGCGTTTCTTCTGGTTACAGAAAACCAGCAGCAGGTTCAGGTTGTGCATGTCGATCAGACGGCACATCACTTCCACTTTCGCTTTAGGTTTCACTTCGAAGAAAACCTGCTCGATGTTCTGGGCGGTCAACTCGTTCCGAACCACTTTCACCAGAACGGGCTCTTTCTGGAAACGCTGGGTGATCGTCATGATCGGTTTCGACATCGTGGCCGAGAACAGAATCGTCTGACGTTCTTCCGGCATGTCTTCCAGAATGCTTTCGATGTCGTCGCGGAAGCCCATGTCGAGCATTTCGTCGGCTTCATCCAGAATCATCATCCGGACGTTGTCCAGTTTCAGCGTCCGGCGCTCCATGTGGTCCATGACGCGACCCGGCGTACCGATCACGATGTGAACACCGGTTTTCAGCGACTTGATCTGGCGATCGATCGAATCACCACCGTAGATGGCTTCGATGCGGATTCCTCTTTTAAATTTCGATAATTTCCGGATCTCTTCCGAAACCTGGACGGCCAGTTCGCGGGTTGGACACAGAATCAGCACCTGCGGATGGCGTTCGGCCACATCAATCATGTTGATGGCTGGAATACCAAAGGCTGCGGTTTTTCCGGTTCCCGTCTGCGCCTGACCAATCACGTCGCGACCGGCAAGAATGGGAGGGATGGCTTCGGCCTGAATGGGAGAGGGATGTACGAATCCCATTTCAGTAACCGCTTGTAAAATTTCATCTGAAAGGTTCAGATCGGCGAATGTCCGCTGTGGAATTCCCGGCGTAACAATAATTTCCTGTTCAATGATTTCAGGAGTCATAACTTGTAAGAGTTTTTAAAAATGAAACTGATACAAGCGTTTATCGGCAGAAGTGCTCGTGCTGCACGGCCATGCAGATCCGATTGCGAAAAATCGGCGTACGATACGTGAAAATTTGAGATACAAACGTGAAGGAACCCCCGAAAATGCCCAGCTTAGCCCAAAGTGAAACTTGATTCACCAATGCAATTGCCCCAACAGATGCGCCCAACGAATGTTAAACCCCTAACCGGTTGACATCCGTGCAGCTCTGTGGTAATAGAAAAAATCCCATGAAGAGTATCTTTTACAGAGATCGGACGGATGTCCGCTTGAAAACTGTTGCAAAAGTAAGGCGAATTTTTGATAAATACAAGCCTGATCTGTACTTAATTGTATTATTTTACGAAACTACCCCTGGAAAACTGACCTCATGGCTTCTGCTTTCAGCAGACACTCCTCATACTCTTGCTGAGGATCAGCGTCGTAGGTGATGGCGCTTCCGACAGAAAACGAAACTGTGCCGGTGTCGGCGTTGTAGAAAATACTCCGAATCATGACGTTAAAGTCAAAGTCGCCCTCCGGTGTAATGAAACCGGCGGCCCCTGAATACAGGCCTCGCCGACTTGCTTCGTATTGATCGATCAACTCCATGGCCCGGACTTTGGGCGCACCCGTCATGCTGCCCATCGGAAAGGCGTGGCGGATGGCTTCGGTGAAGGGCAAGTCGCTTCGGATGGTGGCGGAGACTGTCGAAATCATCTGAAACAACTGCTGAAACGGGTAGATGCCGAATAACTCGTCCACCTGAACGCTGCCGGTTTCGGCACTGCGCGCCAGGTCGTTGCGGACCAGATCGACAATCATTAGGTTTTCGGCCTGCTCTTTTTCACTGCTGCGGAGTTGCTGCCGGAACTGCGCATCTTCGTCGGGTGTCGTTCCGCGCCGGATGGTGCCTTTGATGGGTTGGGAAATGAGCCGCGTGCCTTCTTTTTTCAAAAACCGCTCGGGTGATGCGCCGATGACGTACTGGTTTCGGATTCGCTGGAAATGCGAAAAAGGCATCGGCGAGCGTTTCGTCAAGTCGTCATATACCGTTAGCGGATCAATTACGGTGTTTTCAATGAAAAACTCGATGCAATAATTCAATTCGTAAACTGTACCGTCGATAATGTCCTGTTGAATCTGGCGAACGGTTTGGCGGTATTCGTCCGGTGAAACCCGGTTTTGTACCTGATTTTCCGTTTGGTACTTCGGTGTAAAGGGCGATGCTGTCGCTGAATCGGCCAGAATCGCGTCGATCACCGCATCCGGGTTTCCCCACGAGCGAACGGTCAGGCGATCGTCGTCAAAATCGATGAGGTGGAGGGGCTGGAAAAAATAGATTTCCGGAAATCCGAACGTATTTTCATGCCGACTGACCAGCGGTTCGATCCGGTTTTTTAGATCGTAGCCAAAATAGCCAACCAGAAAATCCGGGTGTTGCAGGTGGTGTCGAAACAGCGTTTGGAACGGATCGACGTCGGGGGAGAACGCAACCGGTTGATACATCCCGGCGGCCAATCGGTTCGGGAAACCGGGGTAAGGAAGGGCTGCATTCGAAATTGACGCCTGATTGTTGTTGAACAACACAACGTGGTCATACTGGCTCATGGCCCAGCCCAGGGCTTTTTTTTGCCAGAAATCAACGGGCCGGGAGCCCGTTGATTCAAGCAGTATGGTGCGTTCCTGACGAATGGTTCCGGCAGTCGTTGGCATTAGTTACTCTCCAGATGCACATCGATGGCAATGTCTTTGCTTTCGGCATTTTTTCCGATGCGGAATTTTACCTCGTCGTCGACCTGCAATTCGTTAAAATCGATGTCATTCAAACTCGTATAGTGAAAAAATAGGTTATTGGGCGGATAATTGATAAAACCGTATCCGTTTTTCAGGCTGCGAATGGTACTGATTTTAAATTCGGAAGGGTCAGAATCATCGTCCGAGCTGTCGGTATAACTGTCAAATCCATTGCCTGCCGGTACGGCGGCTGCGTTCCCCAGCAATACCCGCGCCGATTGCTTGACAAACAGGTTCTGAATCAGCGGGTCGTTTTTCCGAAGCCGCGTATCGATCATTTCGTGCATGGCGACGGGATACGAAACCTCGGCGAGCAGATCCTGGGAGGTGCGGGTCACCATTTTCTCGCCCTCGTCATTGTAGTACTCAAAATCCCAGCTTAGCACCATCAGGCGCGTTCCGAGCGTGTTGAGCTTCCGGATCAGCGGTACATAATCGCCGTCGGCCGTGATGAGCACCACCACGTCGAATTTTTTGGAAATCGTCAGTTCGAACGTTTCGAGGGCGAGCCAGACGTCGATGCCTTTTTCCTGCCGCGAGCCCTGAAAGGTTTTAACCGGCAAATAGTGCGTTACGACCCCTTCGGACATCAAAATGTCATCGAACAAACGATCATAAAATAATTGGTTTCCGCGTTGGCTGGCTTCGTGGGCGTTCAGACGACCCCGGAAATAGTGCGCATCGACGATCTGGCACAGGCGAAAATCCGTCTCCTCTTCCTGGGCCACCTGCGCTCGTATAAATTCATGTAATCCCGATATGCTGATGCGGCTCCGTCTTTCGTGGGAGTAATTGTAATAATTGCTTACGTGAAGAAAATAGTTGCCATCATAAATTACTGCAATACGGGTTAGTTTAGTGGATTTTTCTGGGTGCATTTTTTTTACGGAATGGGAAAAATAAACAATATAAAACTACGATCTGGATAAAAAGGCAGGGATTGGCTTGCAAGTATCGTGTATATTATTCCTGTACTGGTCTGTAAGTGTGATACTTACGTATTTAATTTTTGATATTTACTTTAGATAAAATAGGTAGGGGAGTGTATTTGGGTACAATAGTAGTAAAAAAATACAGAAATGCCGATCCATTTGATGCATTCGCTACCTTTGTATTCCACTAAAAAGCCTTATGAAGAAAGTTTTGTTCATTGATCGGGATGGTACCATCATCTTCGAACCACAGCCCGACCAGCAGGTAGATTCGCTGGAAAAACTGGAATACATTCCGAAAGTGCTTTCCAATCTGCGCAAAATTGCCGAAGAAACCGACTTCGAATTGGTGATGGTTACCAACCAGGACGGTTTGGGAACGGCGGTTTTTCCGGAAGATACGTTCTGGCCTGCCCACTACAAAATGATGAAAACCCTGGAAGGGGAAAATATCCATTTCAAAGCCGTTCATATTGACAAAACCTATCCCCACGAAGGCGCATCGACCCGCAAACCCGGAATCGGTATGTTGACGGAATACCTGACGGATGCGTATAATCTGCCGGAAAGTTACGTGATCGGTGACCGGCTGACCGATATTCAAATGGCGGTCAATCTGGGTGCCAAAGCGATTCTGATTGCTCCGCAGGACCCCACCGAAGGCATGACCGACGACATGCAGAAGGCATTGGCCCTGTCTACCGACAACTGGGATCTGATTTATGAACTGCTGAAGTTACCGGCCCGGACGGCCGTCGTGGACCGTAATACCAACGAAACCCAAATCCATGTTGAATTGAATCTGGACGGGCGCGGTCGGTCCACCATCGAAACCGGTATTGGGTTCTTCGATCACATGCTCGATCAGGTTGCCCGGCACTCCGGTTCCGATCTGGTGATTCGGGTGAAGGGGGATCTGCACATTGACGAACATCACACGATTGAAGACACCGCCCTGGCACTGGGCGAAGCCTATCGCAAGGCGCTGGGCGATAAACGGGGCATTAGCCGGTACGGTTTTTTGCTGCCGATGGATGAAGCACTCGCTCAGGTCGGCATCGATTTCTCGGGACGCCCGTGGCTGGTGTGGGAAGCCGATTTCAAACGGGAGAAAATCGGGGAAATGCCGACGGAAATGTTCTTTCATTTCTTCAAATCGTTTTCCGACGCGGCTCTCTGCAACCTGAACATCAAAGTGGAAGGAGAGAACGAGCACCATAAAATCGAATCGATCTTTAAAGCCTTTGCCAAATCGATCAAGATGGCTGTAAAACGCGATCTGAAAGAATTGGATACCTTACCGAGTACCAAGGGAGTGCTCTAGCCGAAGCGGGGAATGATTATTTGAGATAAAGTGATCGAATAATCGGCGACTTTGTGAGCTTCCCATTCAGTTTTTACTATTTTTGCGTCAACAATCCATAAACCGGTACTACTATGTTCATGACTATCGTAACCATCGTTTTTTATATTGTTTTGTTAACTGCGGCATTCATTACGGGTCGCTGGCTGGAAAACAAAGAACGGAAGTACTAAGACTCAGTTCGCAAACGTATGTTGCAGGCTTGACCCGTATCATGGTCGGCTGGTAACATCATCCATATTTAATTGTATAAAGGGCCTGCCAGGCCCTTTTTTATTGGCCAGAAGTGTAGGTTAACGGTTTTTGTAACATCAGAGAAGGGCAGAAAAGTTGTAAAAAAATCAAAACGGTTCCAACCGTCTTTCTTTGAATGGGGTCATTCAGGCAAACGATAACAACAAATGACACCATTTAAAAATTTGTATGGATTTCTGCTGGTCGGCTTGCTGGCAGTCGGTTGCGAAAAAGAGAATAAAGTAGCGCCAACGCCCACCGAAGACGCTCAGGCCGTAACGGTGAAAGTGAACCAGTTAGCGCGGGTAAAACAGGATATTACCCTGAATGTCGACAGTATTTCCGACAGCCGTTGCCCCTATAATGCCACTTGTGTGTGGTACGGGAACGCGCAGGTGAAGTTTACGCTGAAAAGCGAAACGCAGTCACAATCCGGCGAATTGTGCATCGGGCAGTGCGGAACCCAATTGAAAAACCGCGATGTAATTACGGTTCAGTTGGGGACCGAAAGCTATGAAGTAACGTTGTCGGATGTTCAACCCTTTCCGGGTACCAAACCGGATGGTACCCCCAAGGAGGCCGTCATTACGGTAAATCTGAAAAAATAACCTGATAGGATCGAGTAGTTAGATGTTGACCGGTGCGATTTTATAAATCGTGCCGGTCTTTTTTTGCCTCATTTCCCTCACAGCGGCCTTATAAAATTCCCTGATCGGCAAAGCTCAGATACGATTGATCCGTAAAAATCAGATGATCGAGGATGGGAATGTCGAGTAATCGCCCGGCTTCTTTCAGTTTTTTGGTCAAGTCCCGATCAGCCTGGGAGGCTGCCAAATTGCCGGAGGGGTGATTGTGAACCAAAATCAGGGCGCTGGCCAGTTGTTCGAGCGCATGTTTGAAAATCAGCTTCGGATCAGCCACCGTGCCCGAAACCCCGCCGGAGCTGATCTGAACGGGTCGGATCACTTCGTTCGCGCGGTTTAGCAGCAAAATCCAGAACTCTTCGTGTTGCTTGTCCAGCAGATGCGGTTTTATTTCTTCGTAGGCATCCCGGGAACTGGTGATGCGCAAGCGAAGCGGACGGTCCTGTTCTTTCCGCCGTCGGCCCAGTTCGAGTGCCGCAACGATGCTGATGGCTTTGGCTTCGCCAATGCCTTTGAATTTCGACAAATCCTTGACACTCAGTCGGGCCAAATCGTTGAGGTTATGGCCCACACTTTGCAGAATTATCTTCGCTACGTCAACGGCGGACAAATCGCGGGTGCCGGAACCGATGAGGATGGCAATGAGTTCGGCGTCGGAGAGCGCGGCCCGGCCTTTGAGCATCAGTTTTTCGCGGGGGCGGTCTTCTTCCGCCCAACTCCGGATTTTGCGGGAGCTTTCGTAAGTCATGGTTCGGTGGGTGTGGATGGGCAAAAAAAAACCTTACCTGAACGAAATCAGATAAGGTTTTTCTAACGTTTTGCACGCATCAATAAACCGCCCGGGCAGTTATCGATACGGAGTTAATTAAGCAGCAACAGCCAGTCCGTTGACGAGTTTCGCCAGTTTCGACTTGTTGTTAGACGCTTTGTTTTTGTGAATAATATTCCGCTTTGCCAGTTTGTCCAGCAGCGATGACACCGTTTTATACAATTCAGTTGCAGCCACCTTGTCGGTAGTCAGCCGCAAACGCTTGATCAGTGAACGGGTCGTTTTGTGTTGGAAACGGTTCAACAAACGTTTCTTTTCGTTTGCCCGGACCCGCTTCAATGCCGACTTATGATTTGCCATTGCTTATTAGTACAGTATACAGTTTCTCAGAAATATCCGCAAAAGTAGGGATTTACGAGAAACAATGCAAATTATTCTTGAATCACCAGGGCGACTTCAAAAGGTTTTACTGGCGGATATCCGAATTGATGGTGAATACCTTGTCCCAACTGGCCCGATTATTTTTTACGAACTCCTGTTGCTTTTGGTTCTTGTTGAACGTCTCAATATCAGCTTCGCTTTGGAAAGTGAGGTAGTGCATCACATCATAGTCGGAAGAACTGCCGCTAACCCCGTTTAAGGTCTTCCCGGAGGTGTAAGAAATGATCTGAGGAATTTCATGCTTCAAAGCGGCAAACTCACGCATATGTTGCTCAATCGCTTCATTTTTAGTGCCTTCTTTGAATTTAAAGCAGACAATTTGCTGTTTTTGGGCTTTTCTGGCAGGTGAGTAGGCACCGTAGATAACAAGGCCAAAAACTCCGAAGAAGAAAAGAATTAGGCTGTAGCCAATGGATTTGCGTTTCATGATGATTGTGAAATTGATGTTATTCCAAATATTATTCTGAACAACACAGTCTTTTATAAATAAAGTGGAAACTTTTCTTGTTAAAGTGCTATGTTTGAACAAAGGTATCGTATAAATATTTCGAATCAAGTATTTGTGTTCTTTTTTTTCGCAACGGTCGCTTATTCACTGCCGGCTGGAAAACCGCAGTGGGGGTTTTACGCCCACAAACGCATCAACCGGCTGGCGGTGTTTACCTTACCGCCGGAGATGCTGGCTTTTTATAAGAAGCACATCGACTACCTGACCGAGAACGCCGTCAATCCCGACAAAAGGCGGTATGCCGTCGTGGGGGAAGCCCCCCGGCATTTCATCGACCTGGATGCGTATCCAGACACCACGAAGGCGACTTTGCCGCGTTCGTGGAAGCAGGCAACCGAACGCTATGGAGAAGATACCCTGGCCCTGCACGGGATTGTGCCCTGGCACATTCAACTGGCCAAATTTCAATTGACCGAAGCCTTCAAGGCCCGTGATGCGAAACGCATCCTGAAAATTTCGGCCGACCTGGGCCATTACATTGCCGATGCGAATGTGCCGTTGCATACCACGCGCAACTACAACGGGCAGATGACGGGGCAGCAGGGGATCCACGGTTTCTGGGAATCGAGACTGCCGGAATTGTTCAGCACGGAATATGACTTTTTTACCGGTTCGGCCACCTATGTGCCCTCGCCCCAGAAAGCGGCCTGGCGGGCGGTTTTCGACGCCCATGCCGCGCTGGACACGGTCTTGCGGTTTGAAAAAGAACTCACCGGTCAGGTAGGCGAAACCCGGAAATACGGTTTTGAAGAGCGCAATGGCCAAACCGTGAAGGTTTATACCGACGATTTTTCCCGAAAATACCACGAACGTCTGCGCGGGCAGGTGGAGCGACAGATGCGGGCGTCGGTTAAAATGGTCGGCGATTTCTGGTATACCTGCTGGGTGGATGCCGGACAACCCGATCTGGACAAACTGGCCAGGGATGCCGCAACGACGGTCGACGGGAAAGAAGAGATCGAAGAAAAAAAGAGCTGGTGGAAACGCCTGTTCAATGTCCGACCGGAAGAGTAAGCCTGATTTAGGGCCGATGCTGACGAAAGTCCGCGGGGACGTAATGCCAATGGGCCGTGAATTTTGTAGTTTCGCCCGTTCAACGAGTCAACAAAAATGAATTTACCCAAAATATACCTGCGTTCCGGACGTGAGGAAGCCATCCGGCGGTTTCATCCCTGGGTGTTTTCCGGAGCCGTGGTCCGGACCGAAGGCGAACCGGAGGACGGCGATGTGGTGGAAGTGCTGGATAAAAAAGGGACTTACCTGGCGACCGGCCATTTTCACAACGGAAGCATTCTGGTTCGCATTTTCTCTTTTCAGCCCGTTATTCCGGATGTGGCGTACTGGACCACTAAACTGACTGCCATTCGAAACATCCGAACGGCCATTTTGCCGCCGGATACCAATTGTTACCGACTGGTTCACGGCGAGGGCGACGGTTGCACGGGCCTGATTATCGACATCTATAATGGAGTAGCCGTTTTGCAGGCTCACTCCATCGGGATGCACCGCGAGCGAAACCTGATTACGGAAGCGCTGAAAAATGTGTATGGAGATCAACTGCTGGCGGTCTATGACAAAAGTGCCGAAACGTTGCCCGACGACTATGCGGCCACCATTCAGAATGCTTACCGGTTTGGCCGGGCGGAGGTGCCGCATGAAGTCCAGGAAAACGGCCACCGGTTTCTGGTTGATTGGATCACCGGACAAAAAACCGGTTTTTTCCTTGATCAGCGCGACAACCGGAAGTTACTGGCGCATTATTCCGCCGGGAAAAAGGTGTTGAACGCCTTCTGTTATTCGGGCGGTTTTTCCGTATATGCACTAAAAGCTGGCGCAACCCTGGTGCATTCCGTCGATGCTTCCCAGAAAGCCATCGACCTGACCAACCGCAACGTGGCCCTGAATTTTGGTGAAACCGAGGTGGCAAACCGGCACGAAGCGTATGCGGATGATGTGATGAAATACCTCCACGCCCACGATGATCAGTACGATGTGGTCGTGTTGGACCCGCCCGCCTACGCCAAGAGTTTGTCGGCGCGGCACCGGGCCGTCCAGGGCTACAAACGGCTGAATGCCGAGGGGTTGCGCCGGGTGGCAAAAGGCGGGATTCTCTTCACGTTTTCGTGTTCGCAGGTGATCGACCGGGAGTTGTTCTACAATACCGTGGTGGCTGCTGCCATCGAAGCCGGGCGGCAGGTGCGCGTTTTACACCACCTGAGCCAACCCGCCGATCATCCGGTCAATTTATTTCACCCGGAAGGCGGTTATTTGAAGGGATTGGTTTTATGGGTTGAGTAACAAACCAAGATTATTTATAAACTTGCAGGCATGAAGATAAGTGTTATATCCATTGCCCTGGCAGGTTGGGTTTCGCTGGCAACCGACTCGAAAGAGATTCAGTTTAGCCGCTATTTCGTGGCTGCCGAAAGCTACGAAACCGTTGGTGTCGTCGATATCAATAAGGATGGTCGCCCGGATTTGGTTTCGGGGGATTTCTGGTATGAGAACTCCGCTGATCCGAAGGCACTTTTTCGCAAACGGTATTTGATTGGTAACCAGAAACGGTTCGACCAATATTATGATGACTTTTCTACCATTCCGCTGGATGTCAATGGCGACGGCAATGCCGACATTGTAACCGGCGGCTGGTTTGGTGAGAACCTGAAATGGCTCGAAAACCCCGGTATTGGGAAAAAGGACTTGTGGGCGGTTCACGACATCGGCAAAGTTGGCAATGTGGAAACCACCCGTGCCTGGGATGTCGACGGCGATGGCGTCATCGAAATCGTCCCCAACAATCCGAAGCATCCGCTGAAATATTTCAAACTGGAAAAAGGAGGCACGTTCAAGCAGGTCAACGTTGCGCCGACGCAGGATCACGGCCTGGGTCTGGGCGATGTGAACGGCGACGGTCGCAGCGATTTTATCGTGAGCAAAGGCTGGCTCGAAGCCCCCGCCGACCGTGAAAAAGGCCCCTGGACGCTCCATCCTGAATTTGATCTGGGCAAACAAGCCAGCGTTCCAATTCTGGTGGTCGATGTCAACGGCGACAAACGCAACGATCTAATTGTGGGGCAGGCACATGGCTACGGGTTGCACTGGTACGAACAAACACTGGAAGGCGGCAAACGCGGCTGGAAAAAGCACAGCATCGATGAAAAAGCATCGCAATACCACGTTCTGGAGTGGGCTGATCTCGACGGCGATAAAAAACCGGAACTCATTACCGGCAAACGCTATCGCGCCCACAACGATGGCGATGCCGGAGCGTATGACGACGTGGGTCTCTATTATTTTACCTGGAACGGCAAGGAATTTAGCAAGCACACCATTGCCTATGGGCAGCCGGGCAAAGGCAAAGGGACCGGCATTTACTTCGCCCTCGCCGACCTGCGCGGCACCGGGCGTTTGGACATTGTGGTTGCCGGCAAAGACGGTTTGGAGATTTTTTTCAACGAAAAGTAGGAGGGCGCTTTCAACCGGTTTGGGCTGAATTCTTTGGGGCAGGATTTGCCGGTCAGGCGAAGAAACCGAGTAGAATTGAACAAAAAACCGCTTGTTTGCTTACTACGGTAGTAGAGCATCGTATTTCAACCGCGATATAAAATGAAGAGTATAGCGATTACCACGGCGTCGTTTATCCGGAAAGGCTGGCTTCTGAGCAGTTGTCTGGCGCTGGGAGTGCTGACCGGCCACGCCCAGAAAGGAACCGAGCTTCAGTTCAAAAAAAGCGTACTGACCAGCGATTTCATTGCCGAGGGTGCCACCATCGGAGATGTCAACAAAGATGGGAAAAAGGATGTCATGGCCGGTGCTTACTGGTTTGAAGCCCCCAACTGGACGCCCCACGAGCTGGCTAAACCGGAAAAATTCTCATACAGCACGGGCTACAGCAACTCCTTTCTGAACTTCGCGCTGGACGTCAACAAGGACGGCTGGGTGGATATGATTCGGATCGATTTCCCTGGTAAATCGGCGGTTTGGCACGAAAATCCGAAAAACCAGCCCGGTCTGTGGAAAGTACATCCCATCCACTCCTCGGTGGGCAACGAGTCGCCCCTGTTTGTGGATGTCGATGGCAATGGCCGGGCCGACATCATTTGCAACGATCCGACGGCCAAGGAAATCATCTGGCTGCGCTCACCCGACAACAATTTTACGGATGAGTGGGAACGGTTTGTGATCAGCAAAGGTGAAAATACGCCCGGAACGCATATGTACACCCACGGCTTGGGTTTTGGCGACGTCAATGGCGACAAAAAAATGGACGTCGTGATTCATACCGGTTGGTGGGAAGGGCAGACCGATCCGAAGCGTTCCAACTGGACGTTCCATCCCGCTAAACTGGGTGAAGAGTGCGCGCAGATGTACATCACGGACGTGAACGGCGACGGTTTGAACGATGTCATCAGTTCCTCCGCCCACAAATACGGCATCTGGTGGCATGAACAGGGGAAAGATACAGAAGGGAATCCCACCTGGACCACGCATGAGATTCACAAGACGATTTCCCAAACCCATAATCTGGCCCTGGTCGATATGAATGGCGACAAAAAGCCTGATCTGGTAACCGGAAAACGGTATTATGCCCACAACAAAACGGACAATGATCCGGGTCGGGAAGAGCCGGCGGTTTTGTACTGGTTTGAGTTCAAACCCGGTAAAAACCCCTCCTGGATTCCGCACGAGATCGACAACAACTCCGGCGCGGGACTACACGTTGTGGTGGAAGATATGAACGGCGACCGATTGCCGGACATCGCCGTGGGCAACAAAAAAGGCGTTCACGTTTTCGAGCAACTTAAAAAGAAATAGCCCATCAATAAAAACCGGTCCGGAATCCTGTTTAGCTTTGTCGCTGGTCGGGATTTCGGACCAGTTTTTTTTATGGAAACAACCAATTCCGGGTAAGCACGAATTTGCGTCAAATTGTCAGTCTACCCGGTTTTGTCCAGTATCTCATTTCTAACCCCTTTCATCTCCACCATGACTTTTGAAGAATACCTGAGCAGCAAGAAGATTGACGAAAATCAATTCAAACAGCAGGAGCCCGTGCGGTATTCGACCTGGAAGGCGGAGTTTGAACAGCAGCATCCGGAGAGCTTCACCACCCAGAAAAAGTTTCTCATCAACCAGGTTCGGCGCAAGTATTTGGTACGTTAAATAAGGAAAATCGTCCTGCAACGGTCGATTGGAGAAAAATTACTACTTTTAACCTCGTAAAAACCACCCTTTTTGTCTGTTTATGCAGCATTACGATTTTGCAATTGTTGGAGCCGGATATGCCGGTAGTGTGCTGGCCGAACGCCTGGCCAGCCAGTCCGGAAAGAAAGTTCTGGTTCTCGACAAACGCCCCCACATCGGCGGAAACGCTTACGATTATTACAACGAAGACGGTATTTTAATCCACCTTTACGGCCCGCATATTTTCCACACCAATTCGCCGGAAGTGTTTGGTTATCTGTCTAATTTTACGGAATGGCGTCCGTATGAACACCGGGTGCTGGCGTCGGTCGAGGGCCAGTTGTTGCCCATCCCGATCAACCTGGATACTGTCAATAAACTCTACGGCAAGAATTTTACGTCCGAAGAACTCGGTGAGTACTTCAAAACCGTCGGTGAGCCCGTCGATGATATCAAAACGTCGGAAGATGTGGTGGTGAGCCAGGTGGGACGCGATCTGTACGAGAAATTTTTCAAGTTCTATACCAAAAAGCAATGGGGGGTTTATCCCTCCGAACTCGACAAATCCGTAACGTCCCGGATTCCGACCCGGACCAACCAGGACGACCGGTATTTCTCGGATGAATTTCAGTCGATGCCACTGCACGGTTTTACGAAGATGTTCGAAAAAATGGTCGATCATCCGAATATTACGCTGATGCTGGCGACGGATTTTAAAGACGTTAAAGACACTTTGTCCTACGATCAGTTGATTTACACCGGCCCGGTTGACGAATATTTCGACCATTGTTTCGGTAAACTCCCGTATCGCTCCCTCCAATTTGAGCACAAAACCCTCAATGAAGAGTGGCACCAGCCGGTGGCCGTCGTCAACTACCCGAATGACAATGCTTATACCCGCATCACGGAGTACAAGCATTTGACGGGTCAGGAACACCCCACCAAAACCAGCATCACCTTCGAATACCCCCAATCGGAGGGCGATCCGTATTACCCGGTGCCGATGCCGGAAAATGCCGAGCTTTATCGAAAATACAAACAACTGGCTGACCAACAGCAGAATGTGTATTTCGTGGGACGTTTGGGAACATACCGGTACTACAACATGGACCAGGTCGTTGCGCAGGCGTTGACCTTGTATAAGAAACTGGTAGGAGCCGATTCGCTGGCGGAAGTTGCCGCAGGCAAAGTGCCAACGAAATAAAATAAACACGTACCCCATCAGTAGCCATTTCCGGTTTTTGTACGCTTCCTAGTAGGCGACAAGGCTGGAAGTGGCTTTTTTATATTTATTTGAGAATGTTCGTCCAATGACGATTACTTCTGAATCGAAACATCGTCTAAAGTAAACCGGTGGGTTTATTTTAGACGATGCTGTATGAGGATACTTTTTCTGATCACGTTTAGTCTCTTTTTTAGGGTATCCTCTGTTTTTAGCCAGGATTCTTCGCGAATTGAAACCGGTATCAGAAAACCGCCCATCCGACTGTTTGCCGAGTTGGGCGCATCCGGAAGTTCGTCACACCGAACGCCCTTCTGGCTCCGCACCAACCAATCCGGAATTGTTCCGAACACCGCTCCTTTCCTGACAACACGTGCCGGCATCCAGGCCGAGTATACCGGTAAAAACCGCAGGACGGCCTGGGGGTACGGTTTTGAAGGAGTTGGTATTGTTGCGGCAAAATCGGCCTTGCTGGTTCCCGAAGCGTATGTCAAAGGAAAATGGGGTGCTTTTGAACTTCTCGTCGGTCGGCGTCGGGAAATCATTGGGCTGGCGGATTCTACGGCTGTCGGTTCAGGCTCATACAGTTGGTCGGGGAATGCCCTGCCAATGCCTAAAATCCAGCTTTCGCTGGCGAATTATACGCCCATCGGTTTTACCAAAGGTCTGATTGCGTTCCGGGGATTGTATGCCCACGGCTGGTTTGACAACAAGGGATCGGTGACCCATTCGTATCTCCATCAAAAGGCCCTTTACGGTCGAATTGGAAAACCAAACTGGCCGGTCCGGTTCTATGGCGGGCTGAATCATCAGGTGCAATGGGCTGGTCGAAGTACGGTTATTACCGGGGATGATGTGATCAAAAACGGGCGTTTTCCCACCGGTTTTTCCAATTATTTGAATGTCATTACCGGCCTGTCGCTGGCGGCCAAAGGCGACGACATCGATACCACCGAATACAGCAAAAACGACCGGGGAAACCGGGTAGGGAATCACCTTGGTACTGTGGATGTCGGGCTGGAGATCATCAGGAAATCATTTACGCTGCTGTTATATCGCCAGAGCATCTACGAAGACGGTTCACTGTATTATTTGACCAACCTTGCCGACGGCCTGAATGGTCTGCGCTTTCGGAATTTAAAACCGGCCACCCGCACCTGGCAGATCCAGACGGCCGTTGTCGAGTTTTTGTTTACGAAAAGCCAGGGGGGCTCGGTATTCAGCACGGAAAATAAAAAACGGGGCGCCGATAATTATTTTAACCACGGGCAGTACGTCGATGGCTGGTCGTATGAGGGCCGAACCATCGGAACACCTTTTATCACCCCCGCGATGGATGCCGGCCCAACCTTACCGCGTTTCTACAAAGACCAGTTGCTGATTTATTCCAACAATAACCGCGTGCGGGTCATACACGCAGGGTTGGTAGGTAGCTTCCGATCAAGTTATATTTTTCAGCTAAAAGGATCGTTAAGTGATAATTATGGAACCTATATCGAGCCATTTCCTGAACGAGTCCGTCAGTTTTCGTCCCTGATTTCGGTCAGCTTTCCGGTTAGCTGGCTGGATGGTGTGCAAGCCACCCTTTCGATGGCCAGTGACCTGGGGAAACTCTACACCAACAGCATGGGTTTCTACGCCAGTCTTCGGAAAAACTGGCAGGCCCATTCTCCAAAACACCGCCAGCCATTAGCTCCGGAGTAGCTGATGCAGATCGATCTGATCTAAGTAAGGTTCAAAAGGATGCTGGCTTCTTGATTTTCGTAGATTCTGGCTACGGAGCGAGAAAACATGCTGTAGTTCATGGTTGCCTTCGTAATACGGACTCTTACTAAAATACGCTTCAACGAAAAAATCGCCGACGGCATACAAACGAACCGTAAACGGAGGGGAGGAACGATTCATCAGGTGGTGTCCGTAACGCCAAAGTAAATCTGCTTTCTTGGGTAGCGGGAGCTGGTTATATTCAATTCGAGTTAGCATAAGCTGCAGTTGATGATTTGATTCGTCGTATTTACGATGCAGTTTACGTCCCCGGATTTATAATTGTATGCAAAAGCACCCAATAAAATGGGCAAAGTTAGCTAGCGGTTTTTTAAGTATTCGTATTTTTTAGTTGGTTGATTGGTAGTTAATTAAAATAAAATATGAGTAACATTTGATTATTCCACGGAAGCGTCTTTCCCGTTCTCCCGTCGCTTGATCCGGTTGAGGTCGATCAGATACTGCTGGAGCTTTTCTTCCAGTTCGGCGGAGGCAATGTTGGGGTACAATTCGCCGTCGATGGCCAGAGAAATGCGACCGGTTTCTTCGGAGACGGCAATGGCTGCGGCATCCGTCACTTCACTAATACCGAGGGCAGCCCGGTGGCGGAATCCCGTCGTCGTCGGGATTTCGTCGTTTTCAGAAATGGGCAAAATACAGCGGGCGGCCCGAATCCGGTCTTCGGAAATGATGACGGCTCCGTCGCGCAGCGGACTATACTGCCCGGCAATGGAGAGCAGCAGCCGCTTCGAAACCAAAGCATCCAGCTCGTCGCCGGTTTGAATGAATTTGTCCAGATCGTCATTTTTGGCAATGACGATCAGCCCGCCGGTAAATTCCGATGACATGGATTTGCAGGCATCGATGATCGGTTTCAGGGGCGTCGTGGGTTCGGTCACCGAAGGCTGGCGAAACCACCGCATCACAAACCGGCTGTTGGCAATATTGGTCGATTTGCCAATGATGAGCAAAAACCGCCGGATTTCCTGCTGAAAAATGATAATCAACGCCAGCGCCCCCACGCTAATGAAATACCCCAAAATGGTGGTCAGCAACTCCAGCCCAATGGCTTTCGCCACCAGATAAAGCAGATAGACGAGCAGATAGCCCAGGAAAATCCGGCTTGCAATGGTGCCTTTGACCAGAAAATAAATCTGATAGAGCAGAAAGGCCAGCAACAGAACGTCCAGCACATCAAACCATTCGATATCGAGAAAACCAATTTTCATACTAGCGCGTCTCTTTTTTTAGTTGGGTACAAGCGGTCGTTTCAATCAGGCTGGCTGACAGTTTGTAACCAGCGTAATGGCTTCCATTGCTTCCCGCACGTCATGGACCCGTAAAATATCGGCACCTTTGGTCAGGGCCAGCGTATTTAAAACCGTTGTTCCGTTCAAGGCATCCTCGGGCTGAATGTTCAGGGTTCGCCAGATGGTCGATTTGCGCGACAGTCCGACCAAAACCGGCGCGTCGAACATCTGAAACGCTTCCAACTGGTTCAGAAGCTGGAAGTTTTGCTGCGGTGTTTTGGCGAATCCAAAACCGGGGTCGATCAGCACGTCTTTCTGCCCCAGGGCCCGCAGCGTCGCCAATTGTTGCTGCAACTCGAACAGTACATCCGGCACCAGATTGTTGTAAACCGTGTGTTGGGTCATCATCGTCTGCGGGGTTCCGCGCATGTGCATCAGGACGTACGGAACACCCAACCGGGCGACGGTTTCGAACATCTGCGGATCCAGGGTGCCCCCCGAAACATCGTTAATCAGTACCGCACCCGCTTCAACCGCCTGCCGTGCCACCGCAGAGCGGAACGTATCGACCGAAATCCAGACATCCGGGAAATGATGAATCAGGGCTTCGATGATGGGTAAAATCCGGTTTGTTTCTTCCGCTTCACTAATATCTGCCGCACCCGGCCGGGTCGAATAACCGCCAATATCGAGCAGGGAGGCCCCTTCTGAAAGCATGATCCCTGCCCGCTCAACCGCCTGATCGACAGAGAGAATACGGCTGCCGGCGTAGAACGAATCGGCGTTGATGTTCAGGATTCCCATGACGACGGGTGTGGTCAGGTCCAGAACATTTCCCCGGAGATTGAGCGTTTTTTTCTTAACTTTCGGCATGAAATTAGTGGGTAGTCATCGGTTGCCTTTCTTCAGTCATCTGTAGAAAACGAGTGGCTCCTGAAGACTGATAACTGAAGATTCCAGCGTATGTTGCAAACCGAAGCTCAATATCGGCAAGTCATTCAACTCTGCAAAGAGGTTTTCCAGAAAAAGAATAAAGACTACGGTACGGCCTGGCGCATTCTGCGACTGCCCTCCATCACGGATCAGATTTACATCAAAGCGCAACGGATTCGCACCTTGCAGGAACTTCAGACGCAGCGCGTCGCGGAAGGGGTGGTTCCGGAATTTATGGGCATCATCAATTATTGTGTCATGGCCCTGATTCAACTGGAGCTGGCCGACAGCGATCAGATGGAAGTTCCGGTAGACGAACTCATGGCACTGTATGACCGGCAGGTGAGTAATGTGATGGCGTTGCTGTTTGCCAAAAACCACGATTACGGCGAAGCCTGGCGGGAAATGCGGGTAAGCTCGATGACTGATATTATCCTAATGAAACTGCTTCGTACGAAGCAAATTGAAGACAACCAGGGACAAACCCTGATTTCGGAAGGTGTCGACGCCAACTACATGGACATGATTAATTATGCCGTGTTCTGTTTGATAAAATTAGACGTAGTAGAAACCTCTGTACCTCGATGAACACCAGTAAAGTCCGGGCCACACCCGTCCGAAAAACCGCGCTCTGGCAGCGTATTCTGGCCCAAACCGCCCGTTTCATTGTGGGAGCCATCTTTATTTTTTCGGGATTGATCAAGATCAACGACCCGGTTGGCACCCAGATTAAATTCACTGAATATTTCGAAGTTTTTGCGCTGGATGTGCCGTCGCTGGCAGGCTTTTTTCATGGTCTGATTCCTTTCACGCTCATTCTGTCGGTCATGTTTTGTGCGGCCGAAGTGGTGCTGGGGGTAGCGTTGTTGCTTTCGTATCGGATTAAGTTCACCTCCTGGGTACTGCTGGCCCTGATCGTGTTTTTCACCTTTCTGACCTTCTATTCGGCCTATTTCAACAAAGTGACGGATTGCGGATGCTTCGGTGATGCGATTAAACTAAAACCGTGGACCTCGTTCAGCAAAGACATTTTCCTGCTGGTGCTGATTTTGGTCATTATCTGGCAACGGAAAGTTTTCCGCAACACGCCCACCGGTTTTCTGGTCGGCATGGCCACCGTGGTTTCAATCGGGATTGGTGTTTTTGCCATTCAGCATTTGCCCCCACTCGATTTACTGCCTTATGCCGTAGGGAAAAGCATTCCGACCCAGATGCAACCCTCGGAACCGTTGCGGTTTTCGTACAAAATGGAGAAAGACGGGAAGGAAGTGGAACTGGAAAAATACCCCACAGACACGACGTACAAATTCAAGGAAATGGTTTTGCTGAACGAATCGGCCAAGCCAAAAATCACCGATTACCGGGTCTGGAACGACGAAGGCGACTTTACACAGTCCACCTTTGAAGGCACTAAACTCATGCTGATTATCCGGGAACTGGACGATCTGAGCATTGGCGATATGCCCGCCATCCGGAAATTAATGAAAGGCGTTGAGGACAAAAACGTGATGCCGATGATTCTGACGTCGGTAAGTGACAAGGAAATCAACGATTTCCGGCACGAATACCAGCTTTCTGTCCCGGTTTATAAAGCCGATGCGACGGTTTTGAAAACCATCGTTCGCTCCAACCCCGGTTTGTGGCTGATCAGTGGCGGGGTGGTGAAAGGCAAGTGGCACCATTCCGATACGCCAACTCCCGAGGAAGCGCTGGCGCTGTTGACTAAAAACTAAGTGATTGCCCGGCAGGGCGTAGTACATGAAGAATATCTTTTTGGTCGGAATGCCGTCGTCGGGAAAAAGCACCCTCGGAAAACGGCTGGCCCGGCATTTAGCCTACCGGTTCGTTGACACGGATAAACTGATTGTTCGGGAGGAAAACGGACGGAGTATCAACGCCATTTTTCAGAGCGATGGTGAGCCCTATTTTCGGGAAGTCGAAAGCCGGGTTTTGCACACCATTCAGCCCAACAGCCGGCTGGTGGTGGCAACAGGGGGCGGAATGCCCTGTTTTTTTGAGAACATGGCATTTATCAAGGCGAATGGATTCAGTATTTTTCTGGATGTTTCGCCGGAACACCTGCTCGATCGCATGTTGCGCCACGCCCAGGACGACCGCCCGCTTTTCAACCGACAGGACCCAACCTTACTCAAAAATTTGCGTCAGAAATACAACGACCGCCGGATTTATTATACGCAGGCGGATTTAATTGTTCCCGGAGAAATCGCTGTAGAAGAACTCAGTAAGCAGATTGAAGGGTATTTATAAAGTTGTCAGGCAGCGGACGGTTCAATAATCTTTTCCGGTTCCAGGAACCATTTAAAACAATCAATGTGTATTCTATACAGTTTGCACTGCCCCAGTGCGGTTTTAAATGGTGAAATGCGCCGTATATTGATATGATCGTAGCGAAAAAGTACCTGATTGCCTGCCTGCTTTGTTTTGGGTCTTATCTTTCGTATTCGCAACCATCCACTGATTCTACATTACAACAGGCTACGCTGGAAAGCTGTATTCAGTATGCTCTGCAGCATCAGCCGGTTATCAAGCAATCTGAACTGGATCAGTTGATCGCCGAGCGAACGATTCGCAGTGCGTTGTCGAGCTGGTTGCCGCAGATTTCGGGGAATTACAGCCTGCAGCGGTATCTCAAATTGCCCGTTTCGCTCTTTCCAAATTTCAGCAACCCCACCTCTCCCGAACGGGTTCCCGTCACTGTGGGCGTTGCCAATCTCTCGAATATCCAGTTTTCCCTCAGCCAGAATCTCTTTAACCGGGATGTGTTGCTGGCCAGCCGCACCGCCGATACCTACCGCGATCAGGCCCGCCAGAATCTGATTAACAACAAGATCGATGTAACCGTCAACGTCAGCAAAGCCTTCTACGATCTGATCCTGACCCAAAAGCAGGTGGATATTCTGGACGGAGACATTGTCCGGCTGGAGCGGAGTTTGCAGGATGCCACGAATCAGTACAAGAGCGGTTTGGTGGATCGGACGGACTACAAACGGGCGGCTATTGCGCTGAACAATTCACGGGCGCAGCGGAAACAGGCGCAGGAACAAATCGGCGGGAAAGCCCAGCTTTTGAAGCAGTTGATGGGTTATCCGCCCAATGGCGATTTAAAAGTGACCTACGATACGCTGCAACTCGCCAACGAAGTGTATATCGACACGACCCAACTGATCAAACCCGAAAGCCGGATTGAGTTCCAATTGCTGCGGACCCAGCAGGCGTTGCTGAAGGCCAACGTATTGTATAACCGTTGGGCGTATCTGCCGTCGGTTTCGGCCTCGGCCAACTACAATTTCGTGTTTCAGAACAGCGAGTTTGCCCAATTATACAGCCGGAATTTTCCAAATTCACTCATTGGACTGACCATTGCCCTGCCGATTTTCCAGGGTGGTCGACGGGTGCAGGAATCCCGGATTGCCGAATTGCAGCTTCAGCGTTCCCAGTGGGATCTGACGAATCTTTCAAATACCGTTACGACCGAATACCGGCAGGCGATGGCAAATTACAAAGGTAATCTGGCCACTTACCGGGCGTTGCAGGAAAACCTCGATCTGGCCAATGACGTCTACCGGGTGATTCAGTTGCAATACCGTTCGGGCGTTCGGGCCTATCTGGATGTGATCATCGCCCAAAACGATCTTCGAACCACCCAACTGACGTATTTCAATGCCCTATACCAGGTATTGGTCAGTAAACTGGATGTTCAGCGGGCGTTGGGCACGGTGCCGAACTAGTAATCAGAAAATATGAAACGCAGTCTTTATACCTCATTTCGAATGAACCGTCGCTTACTCAAGCTTTCCATACCCGTTGTTTTGCTGGTTTTTTTGACGGCCTGCGGGGGCGATAAAAAACAAGCTCAGCAGGGGCCACCTCCGCCAACAGCGGTTGGCGTGGTCGTCGCCAGTGAGGGAACCGCCACCTATTACGACGAATATCCCGCGACGGTAACGCCCCTCAACCAGGTGGAAATCTACCCGCAGATTACGGGATACATTACCGGTGTTTTTTTTACGGAAGGGCAAGTTGTTACGAAGGGGCAGAAACTCTACGAAATCGACAAACAGCAATACCAGGCGAATTACGATGAAGCCGTTGCCAATGTCAATGTAGCACTGGCCAACCTGAACCGGGCGCAGAAAGATGCGGATCGCTACAACACGCTGGCAAAAGAAGACGCCATTGCCCGGCAGGTGGTCGACAATGCCGAAGCAGCCCTCGAATCAGCCAAGATGCAGGTGGCGGCTGCCCGGGCGAATGTCTCGCGGGTTTCTACCAACCTGAATTATTCGACCATCAAAGCACCCCTGACCGGAACCATCGGCATCTCGCAGGTGAAGCTGGGAGCCGCCGTTTCGCCGGGTCAGACCTTGCTGAACACCATATCGTCCGATGATCCGATTGCCGTCGATATTTCGGTCGATGAAACGGAAATTGCCCGCTTCGTGCGTTTTCAAAACCGGAAAATTACCGACTCCACCTTCGTTTTTGTGCTGCCCGACGGAACACCGTATCAGGCTTCGGGAAAGATCGGAATCATCGACCGGGCCATCGACCCGCAAACCGGCACCCTGAAAGTTCGCTTGTTTTTTGCCAACAAACAGAAAATGCTGAAATCGGGCATGAACGGCAACATCCGCGTTTTAAACAGCGAATCGGGCCAGCGGCTGCTGATTCCGTACAAAGCCGTGACGGAGCAGATGAGCGAGTATTTTGTGTATGTGGTCGGCGACAGCAGCAAAGTGTCCCAACGGAAAGTTTCGCTGGGCAACCGCATCGGAGCCAACATCGTTGTCAAGGACGGAATTCGTGCAGGTGATAAAATTGTGACAGAAGGAATTCAGAAACTGCGGGAAGGGGCGGTTGTCAAAGTCGTAGGCGATTCCGCAGCGGTTGCGAAAGCACCCACGGCATCCTCTTCAACAACCGGTCAAACCCGTTAATCAGCTTTAAAACATGTTTGCCAATACGTTCATCAACCGGCCCGTAATGGCCATCGTTATTTCCATTGTCATCGTTTTGCTGGGAATCCTGGCGATTCTGAATCTGCCGATCGGGCAGTATCCGGATATTACGCCCCCGGTGGTGCAGGTGACAGGAACCTACACCGGTGCCGATGCCCAGACGGTGGAGCAAACCGTGGCGACACCCATCGAAACACAGGTCAACGGAACGCCCAACATGCTGTATCTGCAAAGCAACAGCACCAGCGACGGCCGGATGACGATGAACGTCACGTTCGACGTTGGAACGGATGTGAACATTGCCGCGCTCGACGTCCAAAACCGGGTCGGCATTGCCCAGCCGCAATTGCCATCCGAAGTAACCCGACTCGGTCTGACGGTTCGCAAGCGGAATCCGAGTTTGTTCATGCTGGTCGCGATTTATTCGCCCAATAAAACCCACGGGGTTTCTTTTCTGGATAACTACGCCAACATTTTCATTCGGGATGCGCTGCTGCGGGTGGAAGGCGTCGGTGATATTTTCTCCCGCGCGGATGACTTCAGTATGCGAATCTGGCTGCAACCGGACAAAATCGCGCAGTTGGGCATGACACCCGCCGATGTGGTGGCGGCTTTGCAGGAACAAAATCTTCAGGTTGCGGCCGGGTCGATCGGCGCACCGCCACAGCAATCTTCCCAGGCGTTTGAATACACGGTTTTTACGAACAGCCGACTGAGCAAAGAAGAGGATTTTCGGAACATCGTCGTGCGCAGCAAGCCCGAAACCGGTTCCGTGGTGTATCTGAAAGATGTGGCTCGCGTGCAGTTAGGAAAATTCAGTTACGTCAGCAATTCCTTCGTCGATGGCAACCGGGCATCCTACCTTTTGCTGTATCAATTACCGGGTAGCAATGCCCTTTCTACGGCAGAGGGCGTGTATTCGGCCATGGAAGAATTGAAAAAATCGTTTCCGAAAGACGTTGATTATGTGGTGCCTTTCGAGTCGGTTTCCGTGGTTCAGGTTTCCGTCGATGAGGTGGTCAAAACCCTGCTGGAAGCATTGGCTTTGGTCATTATCGTCGTGTTTCTGTTTCTGCAAAACTGGCGGGCAACCCTCATTCCGGTTCTGGCCATTCCGGTTTCGATTTTGGGTACGTTTGCCTTTTTTATTCCGCTCGGTTTTACGATCAATACGCTAACCATGTTCGGCTTTGTGTTGGCCATCGGCATCGTCGTCGATGACGCCATCGTGGTGGTGGAAGCGGTGCAGCATTACATCGATCATGAGCGAATCTCGGCGAAAGAAGCGACCCGAAAAGCCATGCGTGATATATCCGGGCCTGTCGTCGCCATCGCCCTGATTCTGGCGGCCGTTTTCGTGCCGGTCGGGTTCATTCCCGGTATTGTTGGGCGGCTCTACCAGCAGTTTGCCATTACCATTGCCGTTTCTGTATTGATATCGGCCTTTGTGGCCCTCTCGCTGACGCCGGCCCTGTGTGCCCTGATGTTGAAACCAACCGAGATAACGGAGAAGTCGAAAGGACTGAACTGGCTGTTCTTCCGGTTTAACAACTGGTTTGAACGGACGAGCAATTCGTACAGCAGTGGTGTAAACCGGTTAATCAAAGTAACGCCCCTGGTACTGGTCGTGCTGGCCTGCCTGTTTGTCGGAACCGGGTTTTTGTTCAAAAGCAAACCGACCGGTTTTATTCCCACCGAAGACGAAGGACGGGTCATCATCACCTACGAAATTCCGGAAGCCGCTTCCACGTCCCGCAGTCTTGAAGTATTGAACAAGATTATGGAAACGTTGAAAACGCAACCCTATATCGATCACTTTGCCGCTTTGGGAGGTTTGAACGCCGTTACCTTCGCCAGCAAGTCGAACAGCGGTACGGTTTTTACGAAGCTGAAACCGTGGGATGAGCGACAGGACAAATCGGTGCAAATCGACTCGGTTGTTGCCAAGTTACAGCGGGCATTTGCGCCCATTAAAGAAGCGAGTGTGGTGGTGATACAGCCGCCGGCCATTCCCGGTTTAGGGCAAACCGCCGGATTTACATTCGAAATCGAGCAGCGTGAAACTACCGACGATGTGCGGGAATTTGATAAAGTGGTACAGACGTTCGTTGCCGAAGCCAACAAGCGGCCGGAAATCGCGCGGGCCTTCACCTATTTTACATCCAAAACACCCGCTTTCCGGGTCGATGTGGACCGGGAAAAATGCAAGAAGCTGGGCATTAACGTCAACGAGGTCTACACCACCATGCAGACCTACCTGGGGAGTATCTACGTCAATGATTTCATCGTTTACGGTCGGAAATTCCGGGTCGTGGCGCAGGCCGACACGGCCTACCGGGCTGATATTCAGCAACTAAACCGGTATTTTGTCCGGAACCGATCCGGGGCTATGGTGCCCCTCAGCACGGTTATCAAAACGCAGGTCATTGAAAATGCGCCCCTGATTTCCCACTACAACCTGTTCCGTTCGGTTGAAATTAACGGGAGTCCAAAACCGGGCTATAGTAGCGGCCAAGCCATTGATGCGCTGCGTGAGGTGGCCGACAAAGTGCTTCCGGCGGGCTACGGCTACGACTTTTCCGGCTTGAGTCGGGAAGAAATCAGTTCCGGCTCCAGCACGGTTTATATCTTCGGATTGTCCATCCTGTTTGTGTTTTTGTTCCTGGCCGCACTCTACGAAAGTTGGTCGGTTCCTTTTGCGGTTTTGCTGTCGGTTCCGGTTGGTGCCTTTGGTGCTATCCTGACGCTAACGCTGATTCCCTACCTGAGCAACAACGTGTATGCCCAAATCGGATTGATTACCCTGATTGGTCTGGCGGCCAAAAACGCCATTCTGATTGTAGAATTTGCAAAGGAGCGCGTCGATAAAGGGGTGGATTTGCTGGAGGCAACGCTCGAAGCGGTCAAGCTGCGGCTTCGACCGATTATCATGACGTCGCTGGCCTTTATTCTGGGCGTGTTGCCCTTGGTTTTTGCCAGTGGGGCGGGTGCCGTGGCGCGGAAAACCATCGGCTGGACGGTTTTTGGTGGGATGTTGGCGGCAACCTCGCTTGCGATCTTCTTTGTACCGGTTTTATTTGTGACGATTACCCGGTTTGCGTATGGCAAGAAAAAACTGGAAGAATTGAAAGAAATGGCGAAAAAACCGGAATTGCAACTTCAGGAAAATGACGGTGTAACCTTGTAAGCTATTGAAAGGCGAACTGATCCCGACGGAACGTTTGCCGAAGCTGAATGAGAGCCAGGCGGGTCCAGGTTTTGACCGTTCCCAGGGGTAAGTTGAGGTGTTCAGACACTTCCTGCTGGGTGTATCCCTGAAAGTAAACGAGTTCGATGATTTGCCAATGTTTTGGTTCCAGCGTGGTGTTTACTGCGTCGCTGAATCCGATGTAACCGACATGGTTCAGTGTTGAACTCATGCCTGGCAAATAGCCATCCAGCGGGATTTCAACGTGAGGGCCTTTTCTATTGGCCCGCAGGTGATCCAATGCGGTATTTCGGGCCACATTGAGAAGCCAGGTGAAAAGCCGGCCTTTCGCTGGATCGTGCCGGTGAATGTTTTTCCACACTTTCACGAAGGTATCCTGCAACAAATCTTCGGCTTCCGTTTCGTTCTTGACGATTTTGGTGATGACACCAAGCAGCGTTGCGGCATACCGGTCATACAATTCGCTGAAAGCAACCCGACTGTGCGATTTAAGGCCCTCGATCAGATCCGTTTCACAAGTGGTAGTAAAGGGCTTTTTCAAAAGGTACAAAAGAAAAGTAAGGTGATTGATTACTTAGATTTGTAGCCAGTTGCCCCATTCCTGTTCTCCGCACCAGCTACTCAGTAAGGCTAATTATACTACTTAACTCAAGTGGGCTAAAATTGTTCTGCTTGTGATTAATTGGCATATTAAAAAACCGTTACCAACGGGAAATACCTAAAAATTAGAGTTGCAAACAAACGAAAAAAGCTTCCCGATAGCAGGAAGCTTTTTTCATGATCACACTTCTGTTTTAAAAAAATACGCCGGCTGTCAGGGTAATTGTCGTCAGCTTCGAATCAATCTGGGCAGATGCAAAATCCGATGTATTGGGCAGCGTATACGGGGTATAGGCCGATTTAAAGGTATTGTAGGTGGCGCTACCATCCAAAAAGAAGCGATCGGTGCGGAAGCCAAGCCCTCCGGACACCAGCAACCGGCTGCGATCAATGTTATTCAATTGCACTTTATAAGGATCAGGCAGGTAGGCAACCCCACCCCGGATACGGAGCAAGCCCGCCCGGATTTCGGCACCGGCCCGTAGATTCACCACATTCTGGTAGGTATTCTGAACCTCTCTTCGAACATCGTTTTTAAAGGCATTGTTGTCCTGCGCATCGTATACATTGGTGGTGACGCGCATGCCGGAGTAGCCTACATAATCAGCGGACGCCGTGATGAACCCGATTTTTCCCGAACCCAGGAAGTACGTCAATCCGCCGGATGCGCGGAAGGGTGTGGTCAGGGAGTAATCAAAATTATTGGGTACGACAAAAACCTCATTTCTTTCCAGTGGCAGGTTTGGGTCCCGGGCAACGGCCCGAAGTGATTGTTCAAACGATTCTTTCACACTGGTAAAGGTTGGGGTGGTCAACGAAGCCCCCAGTTGCAGGTTGCGATCCGGTTTATAAATCAACCCCAGAGAGAAATTGATGCCATTCCCGGTAACGGAAAAGTTGTCAATCTGGCTGTAATTATCCATTACGGCACCGCCGACAACGGTTTCCCGGTATACATTTTCGAAATCATACCGCAGGCGGCTGAGGCCGAGGGAGGCTCCAACATACAATTTATCGTCCAGATTGCCGGCGTATCCGATCGTCCACTGCGAATTGGCCCCCGTTGAGGTAAACGTGTTCAGTTGCTGGGTTGGCGCAGTGGCATCGTAGCGAAAATAGGGTGGGCCGGATTCGTTGGGGTTGGTAGAAGAGGGTGTCCCGTTGATCAAAAAAAGCTGATACGCAGCCGCTGAGGCAAAGTTGGCTTCGTTGGTATTTGGATTGTATTGATTATTGATCTGGTCACCGGTCAGGTTTCGGTTATTGGCATCGACAATATACGAATCGACAATAGAACTGCGGTTGTTGCGCGCCTGAAATTCAAAACTGTTGCTCAGGCTCACCTGACGGTTGTAGGTAATTCCCAGCGCAGTCCGGCGCCAGCGCCGGTTTTCATTCTGTTTGTTACCGGCCAATACCACCCCGAATTGACTGATGTTCGGCGTTGTTTTGGTATTGGTGGTTTGCGTGCCGATGTAGGTCGACTGGGCATTGAGGATGTTGAACGAAGGGCTAAACGTGATTTCGGAACGGTTATAGAAGCCCAGACCAGCCGGATTGCCGAAGGTCGAACTGGGATCACCACCAATGCTGACGTGATTGCCCCCCAATCCACGCATCCGGGCGGTTCCGGTTTGCGTTAGTTCTGAATACCGAAACGCGTCACCGGCGTAAATATCAGCCTGGCTCCAGGCTGTGCCTGCGTACAGGAGCAAACCCACGATGCAGATGCTATTTTTCATAAAGGTTGTGTGCTAAAAGTGAAAACAGGTTCCGGACTTGTGTGTAAATCTATTTGTAACTATAGATGCATTATGGAGCCGTTTGGTTTAAAAACAACCGCGAAAAATACCTACAGGTTACAATTCCGTCACGATTATACAACGAAAAAGCCCGTCGATTGTAACATCGACGGGCTTTTTATTTTCAATGTCCACGGCTAACCGTGTTGAAAGGTATCAGGATTACCGGGGACCCCGTGATCCGCCACCACCTGAGTAGCCACCACCGCCACCACTTGATCCACCCCGGCTGCCACCACCACTGGGAGCGCTGTAGCTGGGTTGTGAAGGTGGACTGTAGCTCCGTTGCACAGGCGGGCTATAGCTCCGTTGTGTCGGAGCTTCATAAGACCGGGTCGGTGCAGACTGATAGCTCCGGGTTGGTGCCTGGTAGCTTCGGCTTTGCTGGGGCGCACTGTACCGTGATCCGCTGTTGACCGAAGATGAAGGGGAAGGCGTGTAGCTGCCCCGGCTGTTGGAACGCGGTGCTGCGTAGTAGTCCGAGTTGCTCGGAGCACTGTAGCTGGGCGTGGCAGCGTTGTTGGCACTGGCCCGGCCACTGGTGCTGGATCCTCCGTAGTAATAATCACTGCCCCGGCTGTTGGCACGACCGGCACCGTAGGTACCATTGTTGGTCGAACCTGACGCGTTTGGACGGCTGTAGTAGGTGTTGTTGTTCGCTGCATTCAACTCACCGGACCGACGACCGCCGTTGTTGTTGTTGTAACTCCGGGGGGTGTTAACGAAATCGCCGTTGTAGCGATCCCGGCTCGATCCACCACGGGCTCCATACGTTGCATTGCGGCTGGCTCCAATGTTGTTGTAATTGTTTACGACAACCACATTACGGCCATAACCGCCGTAGCCATACGAATACGGGCTGTAAAAGCTGTTGTAGCCATAACCGAACGGGGAGTAAAACGAATCATAGAAACCACCACCGTAGCCAAAAGGACTGTAAGCATACCCACCACCAAAGCCGAAGGGGCTGTAGCCAAATGGACTGTAGAACGGGCTGTAAAACCGGTTGAAACCCCAGGGCGACATCATTCCCATGCCAATGCCCAGGCTCAAACCACCATAGAAAGGACTGTTCCAGCCCCAGCGATTCCAGCCCGAATTCATCATGGCCATGTTGTAGCCATTAGAAAATCCGTCGGTATAAGCGTTATCGGTATTCCACCCTGGATCGGCCGAAATGCCTCGGGTTACCTTGCGGGCCGAAATCTCGCTGTAGTATTCGTCGTCGGAATACTGCGCGGCTGTCTGCTCGTTGTAATACTCCGGGTCGGAGTTTAACGTACCGTTGTTAAACCGTTGCGTCGGTTGACGACTCGCCAATCGCTTCTCTTTTTGGGGCGATGAAATGACGGCCGCATCGGAGGAAGACCCGTAGAGGTCATCAAATTCGCCCGCGTTCTGGGCGGTTTGTTTCGTGGAGCTACAGCCCCAGAAGCCAACCACGGCCAGTAAACTCAGGTATTTGAAGGTATGAAGCACTTTCATGGTGTTGTTTTGATAAAAGGTTTTAGGGACCGATTATATTGCTAAAACGCAGAACCTGGCAAATTGATTACAAATAAGCTGTTTGATTACAAATATAGGAGAAAAACCTATCTTTGCAAGCTTCTCATAACATTAGACCCACATTTGTACCGTAGGGTTTAACCGTGATCAAAAAAAAGTTTAGTTACCCATGGCAAAAGCAATTCCTTCGCGTTCCGAGAATTATTCCGAGTGGTATAACGAGTTAATTAAAAGGGCGGACCTGGCCGAAAATTCGGCGGTTCGTGGCTGTATGGTGATCAAACCGTACGGTTTTTCGATCTGGGAAAAAATGCAGCGGGCTTTGGACGATATGTTCAAGGAAACCGGCCACAGCAATGCTTATTTCCCGTTGTTCATTCCGAAATCGTTTTTGAGTAAAGAAGCCTCCCACGTGGAAGGTTTCGCGAAAGAATGTGCCGTAGTGACCCACTACCGGCTGAAAAATGCGGAAGATGGCTCTGGTGTCATCGTGGATCCGGAAGCAAAACTGGAAGAGGAACTGATCGTGCGTCCTACGTCGGAAACCGTCATCTGGAGTTCGTATAAAAACTGGATTCAGTCTTACCGGGATCTGCCGCTGCTGATCAATCAGTGGGCCAACGTCGTTCGCTGGGAAATGCGAACCCGGATTTTTCTGCGGACTTCCGAATTCCTCTGGCAGGAGGGGCACACCGCCCATTCGACGGCGAAGGAAGCGATGGAAGAAACAACCCAAATGCTGAACGTCTACGCCACGTTTGCGGAAGAATGGATGGCGATGCCGGTGATCCGGGGGACCAAAACCGCCAATGAACGGTTTGCGGGGGCCGATGATACGCTTTGCATCGAGGCCATGATGCAGGACGGCAAGGCCCTGCAGGCGGGAACATCCCACTTTCTGGGACAGAATTTTGCCAAAGCCTTTGATGTGAAATTCCTGACCAAAGACAACCAGCAGGATTACGTCTGGGGAACTTCCTGGGGCGTCAGCACCCGCTTGATGGGCGCTCTGATTATGGCCCATTCCGACGACGACGGCCTGGTTTTGCCGCCCAAACTGGCCCCGATTCAGGTGGTGATTATTCCTATTTTCCGCAACGATGAGCAACTGGCGCAGTTATCGGAAAAAATTAATCCGCTGATCAAGGAACTGAAGAAGGTCGGCATTTCGGTTAAATACGATACCAGTGATGCAAACAAACCGGGCTGGAAATTCGCCGAATACGAACTACGGGGGGTGCCCGTTCGGCTGGCGATGGGGATGCGGGACTTTGAAAATAATACCGTTGAAATTGCCCGGCGGGATCTGAAAACGAAAGAAACCATTTCGGCCGACGGCCTGGTGGCGCACATCCAGAATCTGCTGGAAGAGATTCAGGTAAACATATACAATAAAGCCGCGCAGTTCCGGCAGGAGCATACGTTCCGGGTCGATACGTATGAGGCATTTAAAGAACAAATCGAAAAAGGCGGTTTTCTGATGGCCCATTGGGACGGCACCTCCGAGACTGAAGAAGCCATCAAGGAAGAAACCAAAGCTACCATCCGCTGTATTCCGCTGGATGCTGAGCTGGAAGAAGGAACCTGTATTTACAGTGGAAAACCGTCGAAGCAACGGGTAGTCTTTGCAAGGGCTTATTGAGAATAATGATGGATGATGAATGATGGGTTGTTGACGGATTTCTGGCATCATTCATCGCTCATCATTCATCAACCCCGAAGAACATTGGCTCAAATAATCGGCAAATTGTGCCTGACTTTCGGCGGGTTTGGGTAGTTTTGCCGCTACACAATTCAACTCGTATTATGGCAGAAGCAAAGGCTGGGGATACGGTGCAAGTGCACTATACCGGCAGAAAAAACGATGGTACCGTGTTTGATTCCTCCAGTGGCCGGTCGCCATTGCAGTTTCAGGTAGGAAGCGGCATGGTCATCCGGGGTTTCGACGAAGGCGTAAAAGGAATGGAGATAGGGCAGGCAAAAACCGTTCGGATTCCGGTGGAAGATGCCTACGGTCCGTCGAGCGAAGATATGATTTTTGAGTTTGACCGCTCGCTGATACCGGATGATATTGAGCTGGAAATTGGATTAACCCTCAACATGCATCAGGACGGTAACCCGCAGGCGGTTCCGGTGGTGGTTCGGAATGTGACGGCCACGTCGGTAACGCTGGACGCCAACCATCCGCTGGCGGGCGAAGAACTGATCTTTGACATCGAACTGGTGGGAATCAATCCTTCCAAGTTGATCCTGTAAGTAAGAGTTACCAAGGGAATGATAAATGTAAAATGAGTAATGTCGAATGTAAAAGTAGCCAGGCGCTGTTCACTTTTACATTCGACATTACTCATTTTACATTTATCATTCCTGGTTAGTTAATCCGGATCAGATCAATCTTGAAAATCAGAATGGAATTGGCCGGAATGCCACCCTGCGCGCGTGAACCATAGGCCAGACTTGGGGGCAAATACAGCGTAATACTGCCACCCGGTGCTATCAGCGGAATGCCTTCCTGCCAGCCCAGAATAAGCTGATACAGTCCAAAGCTGATGTTTTTATTGCTGTCAAAAACTTTGCCGTTGGTCAGCGAGCCCTCATAATTCACCGTCACATTGGAGCGAACGGTTGGTTTTTCGCCCGAACCCGGAGCCTGAATGGTGTAATAAAAACCACGGTCATCGGCCGTGGCGGAGATGCCACTGGCCTCAATAAATTCTTTTAAGGTCGCTACTTCGGCCTCTGGTGCTTTCGCCATAAGAATGTCTGGTTAATCAGAAATCGTTTACGGCTGCAAGATAACCGTTATAAATTTACCCAGGCCGAAACTTTGATTCCAAAGGTCGAAATATTGGGATTGTTCCGGTAGGTCAGGCGGTGAATCGCATCGACGCGGAACACCTTAAAGATATTGTCGATGCCGTAACCGACTTCTACATACGGCGCCCGGCTCAGTGACTGGAAGCCCAAAACCGGTTCGCCCAACTGGTTGGTGGCTGGAATAAGTGCCGTATTGGCCTGGCTGACTCCGCCCATCAGGATGTTTCCGGTAGCCAGAAACCGCCATTTTAGCCGCCGAATCGCCGGAATCCGGTTGAAAAACAAGCCTTCAAAATTATGCTCGGCCATCACGCCCACATACCGATCGGTGACAAATTCAAAGAAATTCATCAGGTTATACGAGTTTTCGACCCGGAAAAATGTCTCGTTGCCCAGCGGCATATACAGCAGCGGATACGGAATCGTGGACGGAATGTAACCGGCATTGACCTGATAACGGGTTCGGCCCAGAACGCCCATCCGGAACGAATGGCGCACATTCAGGCTAAACCGGTGGTAAGAAAAATCGCCGTGCAGAACGTCCTGCATCCCCAACTGGTAGCGAAAGGTAAACACCGGATTGTTGTTACCTTCCACGCTGAACCGGTCGTTGTCGCTTTGAATCATCAGCGAACCAGGAGCAAACCGGGTTTCGAACAGCAATTCAGTGGTGCGATACTGACTGGCCGTAATCGTTTCCCGATCATTGGTGTTGTAGGCGAACGGAAAGAGCGGCTCGAATGACCGGTTTCGTAAACTGATCGTTTGCGTTATTCCCTTGCCCAGTTCACTTCGGAGGTAGGTATTGTGAAATTCCTGCATGTAGGGACGGCGCAGCGTTCCGAAACGGGTATAAGCCGCAAAAATCGTGTTGCCGCCCAGGTTTTCCGACGATGTCCCCAATCGTTCGATGTCATAACTTTTCTGAATACCGACAATCGTATACGGTTTTTTACTAACCACGTAGTCGATGTTCATACCGTATTTGAACTGCTGGTCGCGTGTTCCGTAGGCCAGATAACCGCCCAGAATCCACCGGCGGCTAAACCCCGAATTGGTTCGCAAGCCCAGTCGCAGGCGATGCCCTTCGACGTTGTTAAAGGCGTAGCTGTTCAGCAGCGGACCGGCGTCGAGGTGCAGGGATCCGAGTGGGTAATAACCCACAGCCGTCAGATTCACGACTTCCCCCAGAAATTTCATGAAAGGCACGTTCCGGACGGAATCGACAATGGTAAAAGCCCGCAGTTCGTTCGGATCTAGTCCTTCGGGGCGAATCGTTTGCCAGAAAGCCGGGGATTTTTCGCTGTAGTTTTCGGCCAGTTCCAGGGGCGGTTCGTAAAATTTCGACTCCCTGGGCACATTGACTTTTACATTCCGGGCTGCTACATACATTCGGACCAATGCACCGGGCGCATTGGGCGTCGGCTCGTCGGTATCGATCAACAGTTGCGTTAAAACCGGCAACCGAACCATAGAAGTCTGGGTGCTGTCGCCCACATCTTCCCATTCCTGTTCAATCCGGATTTCATCGACAAAATTGATGTTGGCGCGCTGGTCGATTTTGGCGTCGATCTGCGTGAGACCCATGCGGGTGGTATCGATCCAGGCCGTTCCGGAAAACGCCAGATCGGTAGGCCGTTTGGGTTCAAAGTCGACCTGATAACAGACGAGTCCGCCAACGGTAATCGTATCGATCAGCCGGAATTTATAAATGGTTTGCCAGGCCTGTCCCAGCGGAGAAGGCAGGTCTTTCCGCAACAGGCTGATGTAATTCTGGTAAAAATTGTATTGTTGAAACGACGAACCGGTTAACTGGGCCGAAACCCCGCCGTCGCTGATGCCCACACCCGAAGCGCGGCTTTTCAAAATCCGTTCTTTCACTTTACGGGGGTTCGCCCGCTGGTAGTATTCCGAAAAAGTTTCCGAAACAAACACCGGAACCGCCGGTTTCCCCTGGCTGTCGTATATGGCCGGGAGTTTGGAGAGCAATCGGCCAACCGGGCCTCCTTTGCGGCCATTTTTGCGCTCGTTGGCAAAATTGTTGACGTAGGCTTCCACTTTGGAATAACTTTCGTATTGGAAAGCCGTCAGTTGGTCGGGGTCGAACTGGTCGCGCCGTCGGATTGCTTCCCTGATGATGCGGTAGGCCGGATCCCCGCCTTTGGCGTATATTTTTACTTCCTGAAGTTTGGTGGCAGAGGAGGTCAGAACGGCGTCGATGGTCTGAGTAGCCACCGGAATGATGCGGTAGGCCCGGTTCTGATAACCCAGACTGGAGAAAAGGAGAGAATCACCGGTTTGGGTGGAGGTCAGTGAAAACTTGCCATTTTCATCCGACGTTGTTCCAACGGTTTTGCCTTTAATGGCTATATTGGCGAACGGAATGCCTTCTCCGGTACCAGCGTCGGTGACGCGACCACTGATCTTGTAGGCTGTTTGTGCAAGAACAGGAAAAAAGAGTGTATTCAGAATAACGAAAACTATACTGAACCGCTCCCGTATAACGTGCTTCATTCGGAAAGGCAAGTGGTATGAATCATACCGGTTTAACACAAATCTAGTCAACAGAGTTTACCAAGTAAATTGATTTTATTTCATTTGAAGACGAATCGCCGAAATGTATAGATGAATCATCAGAATAATCCTATAAATTGTCCGCGTTGGATTCATTTACCGGTATCACTTAGACTTTATATCCCATTTTTTGTCACAATCTGCAACCACTTTTTCCGTTAAACTCAGAAACTTGATTATGCCTACCGATCGATCGTCAGTTACCCGTACGCGGGAATACGCTGAAACGTTGCTTCACGAAATGCCGGCTGCGTTGGTTTACCACAACCTGACACACACCCGCGAGGTGGTTGAAGCCGCCGAATTGATTGGAAAAGAAAGTGACCTGAGCCCGGAAGAATTGGAAAACGTGCTGATTTCAGCCTGGTTACATGATCTCGGTTATGCGAAAGCCTGTCAGGAACACGAAACGATCGGTGCCGAAATGGTCAAGCCGTTTTTGGAATCACTTTCCCTGGGGCCAGAGCGGGTTCAGGTGGTTGTCGACAACATTCTGGCCACCCGGATGCCCCAGAATCCGAGGTCAAAAATGGCTGAAGTGCTCTGCGATGCCGATCTGTTTCACCTGAGTTCCGACCGTTTTTTTGAGCGGAGCGAGATGCTGCGGCAGGAAGTGAAAAGTATCTACGGGAAAGTAGGCAAACGGAAGTGGATGCAGGGCTCCATCGTCCTCATGGAAAAACACCATTATTTTACCGAATACGGGAAACTAGTTTTAACCCCGCAGAAAGAAAAAAATCTGAAAAAAGCCCGTCGCAAACTGGCCGAACTGGAAGCCGAAGAAAACGAGAAAGACGGGAAACCCTCGGATAAACACAAATCGGAAGAGGAGACCGATAAGGTTAAAAAACCGGGACGCGGCATCGAAACCATGTTCCGCGTGACTTCCCAAAACCACTTCCAGCTCAGCGCCATGGCCGACAACAAGGCCAACATCATGATTTCGGTCAATACGATCATTGTCTCGCTGATCATCAGTATTCTGATTCGGAAACTGGAAGAGTGGCCACAGTTGGTTGTTCCCACCATTATGCTGACCGCCAGTTGCCTGGTGGCGACCATTTTTGCCATTCTGGCCACCCGTCCCACCATCACCAGCGGGCGGTTTTCCAAAGAAGACATTCACCAGAAACAGGCGAATCTGCTGTTTTTTGGTAATTTTCACAAAATGGATCTGGCCGATTACGAGTGGGGAATGCGGGAAATGATGAACGACAGCGACTTTCTCTACAGCAGCATGACCCGGGATATTTATTTTCTGGGAAAAGTACTGGGTAAAAAATACCGCCTGCTCCGAATTTCCTACACCACTTTTATGTTCGGGTTTGCAGCCTCCGTCCTGGCGTTTGGCCTGGCGGCCTATTATTTCCCGGTCAAGTAAATTGAAACTTCTTTGAATGAAAAAATCGCAAGTTGTTGTTCTCGCCCTGCTCTGTTTTTTAGGAGCATGTACGGGCAAAAAAAGCAAGGATGATACCGGAAATCAGGCTGTTAACGGAGAGGCTACGGCTGAAAAACAGCCGTTGGCCTACGACCTGACTACACCCACCCGTCGCTTTACACTTCCGCCCGATCTGGAAGAAATCTCCGGACTATCGTATTACAAAGACAACCAACTGCTCTGTGTGCAGGACGAAAAGGCGGTTGCTTACATCTACGATCTGAAAAAAGAAGCCGTGACCGACTCGTCGGTTTTTGGGGGCTACGGCGATTATGAAGGCATCGAATGGGCCAAAGGTGAGATTTATACCCTGAAAAGCAACGGCGATCTGTACCATTTTAAACCGTTTTCGAAGGAAATCGCCCGCACGCCCACGGATTTGCCGGCCAAAACGGAGGTGGAAGGCCTGGCGTATGATGCCGAAACCGAACGGCTGCTGATTGCGGTGAAAGAAAACCCCAAGAAGAACGAGAAGGCGGTTTATACGTACGACATTAAAACGAAGGTGGTTTATAAAGGCTTGACCATCAAGGATGACCTGCTAACCCAGGCTGGCGTGCCATTCAACAAATTCAAACCGTCGGGTTTGGCTGTTCATCCAAAAACCGGCGACCTGTATTTCCTGACTTCGGTTGGAAAAATGGTCGTCGTGCTCAACCGGAAAGGGAAGGTCGTTGCCACCGAAGCCCTTGACCCGAAACTGTACCGCCAGCCCGAAGGCATTTGCTTTGCGCCCGATGGAACGCTTTACATCGCCAGCGAAGGGGACGGAAAACCCGGTTATATTCTCGAGTTTGCGAACCAGCCGTAATTTCGATTTGTAATAGGCGTATGAAGATACTCTACACGGCCTTTCTTTTGCTTGTATGCCTTCCCTTCCGGATTGTCGCCCAGTCGAAACCCTACACGGTTTTTTTGTTGGGCGACGCGGGCGAACCCCAGCCGGAAGGGGATGTGGTTTTGAAAACCGTTCTAAGCCAGTTGCAAACCAGCGGTGCCAACAGCAGCCTGATTTACCTCGGCGACAACATCTATCCCCGGGGCTTGCCCGACTCTTCCCATGCCGACCGCGCCGATGCCGAACGCCGGATGCGGGATCAACTCGCCATTCTGTCCGGTTTTAAAGGACGCGCCTTCGTCATTCCGGGCAACCACGACTGGCAGCAGGGCAAACGCGAAGGCTGGGACCGGGTGCGGAACCAGGCCGCCTTCGTAACCGCCGAACTGGGTCGTGAAGACGTGTTTTTTCCGAAAGACGGCTGTCCGGGGCCGGTCGAAGTGGCTTTGAATGACGAGATTACCCTGGTTTTGATCGATACCCAATGGTGGCTTCATCCCTGGGACAAACCGGGTGAAGAATCGGATTGTGAAGCGAAAGATCTGCCTTCTTTTCTGCTGCTGCTGGACGATGTGCTGGCCCGAAATCAGAACAAAAAAGTGGTGCTGGCCGGCCATCACCCAATGTATAGCCACGGCGAACACGGCGGGTATTTTACACTCAAAGACCATCTTTTTCCGTTAACGGACCTCAATCCTTCCCTCTACATTCCCTTGCCGGTTTTGGGGTCGATCTACCCGGTTTATCGATCGTTGATTGGTAATATTCAGGATATTCAGCATCCGAAGTACAAATTGATGCGAAACGGCATGGTTTCGCTGCTGAAAAAATACCGGAATGTCGTGTATGTCAACGGGCATGACCACAACGAGCAGTTGATTCTTCGCGATTCGATCTATTACGTCACCAGCGGCAGCGGTTCCAAATCGGTACCGGTTAAAAAGGGGCGACACAGTTTATTTGCATCGTCGGCGAAAGGATTTGCCCGGCTCGATTTTGAGGAAAATGGAAAGACGCGGGTCCGGTTTTTTGCACCCGACGGCGGATCGGAAACCGGTAAACTCCTGTTCGAAACGGCCTTCACCTTGCCCGTCAAGCCCCTGCCAACGCCCGAGTCTACGACGGCACCCACGGAGCAGAATGTCATTGCCAGTGGCCAATATGCCGCATCGCCGTTGCACCGGATGCTTTTAGGCGAAAATTACCGGGATGTCTGGCAGAGTCCGGTTTCGGTTCCGGTATTGAACCTGCGGCAGGAAGCCGGCGGGTTGAAACCCTTGCAGCGCGGGGGCGGGATGCAAACGTTTTCTTTGCGGATGGCCGGGCAGGACGGCAAGGAATACGTGCTGCGATCCGTTGAAAAGTACGCCGAAAATGCCATTCCGAAAGCGTTACGCAGTGGTTTTGTCAATGACCTGGTGCAGGATCAAATTTCGGCTTCGCACCCGTTTGCCGCCCTGGTGGTGCCACCGCTGGCCGATGCCGTGGGTGTTTTTCATACGAATCCCAAACTGGTCATTGTTCCCGACGACTCGCTGCTGGGGCCGTATCGCCGGACGTTCGCCCGGTCGCTGGCACTGTTTGAAGAACGGGTAGATGGCAATTATGCCAATAGCTCGCAGTTTGGCGGGACCAAAAAAATACTCAGCACCACCAAGTTACTCGATAAACTGGCGGACGACAACGACAATCAGGTAGACCAGCAGGCGGTTTTGAAGGCGCGACTCTTCGACATCTGGCTGGGCGACTGGGATCGTCATGATGACCAGTGGCGCTGGGCGAGTTTCAAAACCAATAAGGGATTGCAGTTCAAACCCATTCCGCGCGACCGCGACCAGGCTTTTTTCGTGAATATGGGCATCATTCCGAAGGTTGTCAGCCGGAAATGGGCCATGCCCAAGTTCCAGGGATTCAGCAACACCATCCGGGATGTTCCCGGTCTGGCTTTCAACGCCCGGTATTTCGACCGCAGTTTCCTGACCGAACCGTCGCTGGAAGAATGGTTGCAAACCGCTGACAGTTTATCGCGGCAACTCACGGATGCCGTCATCGATGAAGCTCTGAAGCAACTGCCGGAAGCTGCCTATCAGGAAACGGCGGCTACCATCAAAGCCAAACTGCAAAGCCGCCGGGCCGATCTGGCGCATTATGCGGGTGAACTTTACCGCTTTCTGGCCAAAACCGTCGAGGTTACCGGCAGCGACAAAAAAGAACGGTTCGAGGTGGAGCGGCTGCCGGATGGGCAGATGACGGTGGTGGTGTCTAAACTGAAAAAAGCCGGAGAAACCGGGGAGCAACTCTATCGGCGGGTTTTCAAGGTGGACGAAACCCGCGAGGTGCGGTTGTTTGGCCTAGGGGGCGACGATGAGTTTATCGTGAAAGGAAAAACCAACGACGGAATCTTGCTGCGAATCATTGGCGGCAAAGGACGCGATCAGGTGACGGATAGCTCCTCGGCGTCGGGGCTTCGGCGGGAAACGGTGGTCTATGATTCGAAAAAAACGGTGGTGGACCCCGGCTCCGAAACGCGGGTGCGGCTGTCGGGAAAATCGAAAATCAATGCCTACGACCGGAAATCGTTCAAGTACGACGTTTTGTTTCCGCAGGTTTCGGTGCAGTACAACCCCGACGATGGCCTTTTTCTAGGGGGCGGTTTTTTATATACCAAACACGGTTTTCGGAAAGAGCCGTTTGCCCAGCAACACCGGTTTGTGGTCAACCATGCCTTTGCCACCGAAGCCTACAATTTCAATTATGACGGTACGTTCACGGATGTGATTGGCAAAGCCGACCTGCGGCTGGACGCCGATTTACAGGCTCCCAACTACGTTTATAACTTTTTCGGACTGGGCAACAACACGGTTTTTGATAAAGAGAAAGGCATTAAATACTACCGAACGCGGTTTGAAAACATGGCGGTCAGCGCCTTATTGCAACACAAAGTAGGCAGCTTGAACGTGTATTATGGCCCGGCGGTGGAGAGTATCGAGGTGGAGGAAAATGAAAAGCGGTTTATCAATCAGTTTGCCAATACCCTGCCCGACGGTCAGAATCTGTTCAGTCGCCGGTGGTATGCCGGGTTGAAAGCCGGTTTTCTGATCGACAATCGCGACAGCAAAATCCTGCCAACCCGCGGAACCTACTGGAAAACGGAACTACGCCTGTACGAAGGCATTTCAACCCACTCCCAGGGGCTCACGCGGCTTCAGTCGGATCTGGCATTTTATGCCAGTCTGCGGCTACCAACCACGCTGACCATCGCTTCGCGCGTGGGGGGCGGGGTGAATTTTTCGGACTACGAATTTTTTCAGGCCAACACGCTCGGCGGTCTGTCGAACCTGCGCGGTTTTCGGCGAACGCGTTTTGCAGGGGGCAGCACACTCTATAACAACACGGAACTGCGGCTGAAAGTGGCCACGATCCGCACGTACCTGTTCCCGGCTTATCTGGGCGTGCTGGCCTTCAACGACGTGGGCCGGGTGTGGGTAAAGGGCGAAAAGTCGAACACCTGGCACCACGGCTACGGCGGGGGCGTCTGGCTGTCGCCGTATAAACAAACCGTTATCTCGTTTCTGTATGCCCTTTCGGAAGAAGAAAGACTCCCGATGCTGCGGGTTGGGTTCCTGTTTTGAGGTCAGGATAGTTTATACAATTCGACGCCATCTTCCATGCCTTTGACATCGACCACACCCAGCAGTTCGGTCAGGGCCGGGTATTCGGACAGTTCGTTGATCACATCCTGCGACACCAGCATGTTGGTGCCATAGACTTTGTTGAGTTGTTCGATGCGGGCGGCCAGAATGACCACGTTGCCGGTAATGGAAAATTGTTGCCGGGTTTCGGTGCCAATGTTGCCGATCACGGCATCGCCCACGTGAACCCCAATGCCGACGCTGGTGGGAATAATGAGGTTCGCAAATACCGCTTTTTTGATTTCATCGATGATTTCCAGACCGGCTTTGACCGCGTTTTCGGCGGGATTGTCCAGCGGAATTGGAGCGCCAAACGTAATCATGCAGCCGTCGCCCAGAAACTGGTTGACAATGCCGCCGTGACGGTTGACCACGTCGACAATAATTCTGAAAAACGAATTTTGATAGGCTACGACCTCATCGGCGGTATGTTTATCGGCGTATTTGGTAAAATTCCGAATGTCCAGAAACAGCACGCTTACTTTCATGTGCTGGCTTTTCAGCATCCCCTTTTCCTTGATGATCAGATCCGCGATTTCGGGGGAAACCTGTTGGCCGAAGAAGGTAATCAACTGATTGTGCGTTTCGTTGCCTTCGATGGAGGTTTTAATACTTTTCTGAATTTGTCGGGAAACAAAACCGGCACAGGCCCCGCACAACACCAGAATGCCCGCTTTCACCCCGTAGGCAAACGCTACGGACATGTACAGATCCAGCGAGTCGGCCACCAGCGACGGCTGTTCGAGCAAATACACACTCAGCAGCAGATATTCGAAACCAGCTACCAGACCCGTATAAAATGAAATCCAGAAGTTGAGCCGGAGGGTGGAAAGGATAATGAAAAAGTAATAGAGCGTGGCGAAGGGCGACAGCATGACCAGAATCGGGTGGTCGAATTTGTCCGAAATCAAATACATCAACAGCGATATGGAGGTCACTTCAAACGTCGCGTTCAGGAATTTGGTGAATTGCGGCATGTGAATGCCTTTTTGCAGCCATCGGCGGAACAGATTCCAGATACTCAGTTCATAGAGGCCCATGAAGAGCATAAAGCTGAAAACCACCCGCAGGACGTCCATCTTGGCCTGGTGTGGAAAGGCCGACTCGGGAATGAACGAGTGAAAAAACGAGGCAATCAGAACGCCGACACCGAAAACACTGGCCAGCAAACCCGCCCGTTGTTTTTCGCGCCGTAGGTTTTCCTGTGCAAAAGCCAGGTGAAAATACGGGCTGATTTCAGGCTTCTCTTTTTTGTGGTAAACAAAGGTCATAGCGTCACGGTACTGGATTGGTTAACATGACAATGCTGCCCGCAATTTAATTCCATCAGAACACGGTTCCCAGTCCAACCCTACGAAGCGACGAACGAGGGGAGTGAACCACCAAAGTAGTTTCGTGAGCGGACAAAATTAGCGAAATACCCTTGCAACGCTTTCAGAAATTTGTACGTACGGTCAAATAATGATTCCCAACCGTACATGTGCATGACACCATCTCGCCTACTTTTAATCCTCGCTTTGGTTGGTACCGGTTTTTCCTGCCAGCAAAAAGCCATCGACATCGATCCGGGTTCGACCAATTCGGATTGGACCACCGAGTCGCACAGCAACGAGGTCGATCCGAATTATGCCGTCGTTTTTCCGCAGGAACAGGTTAACACGCTGGAAATAACCATGACTGCCGCCGACTGGACCGCGATCCGGGCGGACATGAAAACCAAGTTCGGCAGCGATTTTGGCGGCAGTGGCACAACCGGCGGAGGCATGGGAGGGGCAGGCGGTTTTGGCTCCGATGACCCCGATTATGTCGCCCTGCCGGTCAAATTTAACGGAAAAGTCTGGAACAAGGTCGGTTTTCGGCTGAAAGGGAACTCCAGTTTATCGTCGACCTGGCGATCCGGCATCTACAAACTCCCGTTCCGGTTGCACTTCGATAAATTTGAAGACGACTTCCCCGACATCAAAAACCAGCGGTTCTACGGTTTTAAGGAACTGTCAATGTCGCCGGCCTACAGTGATAATTCATTGATTCGGGAGAAAGTGGTGGCGGATATATTTCGCAGTGCCGGTGTTCCGGCGGCCCAAACGGCTTTTTACAAAGTATACATCGATTTCGGCGAAGGTCAGAAATACTGTGGGGTGTATACGATGGTCGAAGTGATCGACGATACAATGGTGAAAGACCAGTTTGGCGAAGACGACGGCAATATCTATAAACCGGAATCGACCTTTCAGCAGTTTACGCAAAGCCAGTTTGAAAAGAAAAACAACGAAACGGCGGCCGATTGGTCCGATGCCCAGGCTTTCGTAACGGCCCTCAATGCCACCACCCGCACCACCAATGCCGCCGAATGGCGGGCCAATCTCGAAAAAACGTTCAACGTCGACCACTACCTGAAGTTTCTGGCGGTCAACAACACCATCGTCAACTGGGACACCTACGGCGCGATGGCGCACAATTATTACCTCTACAACGCCCCGGCGGGCAAGTTGACCTGGATTCCGTGGGATCACAACATGTCGATGACCAGCACAGCGGGCGGGGGTGGCAACCCGGGCAATGGCGGGGGCGGTATGCGGGCGGTTTCGATTTCCATGTCCGAAGTGACGGGTAGCTGGCCGCTGCTCCGCTACGTGGCCAACGATCCGGTGTATTACGCCCGCTACAAAGAACACGCCAAAACGTTTCTGGAAACCGTGTTTACAACCGCCAACATGAACGCGCTTTTTGAGAAAAATACCAATCTCATTTCGCCGTATGTCATTGGTCCGCAGGCTACCGAGACCGGAAAATACTCGAATCTGAGCAGTTCGGCCAACTTTACCAGTGCGCTGGGTGTCCTGAAAGCCCACGTGGTCACCCGCAACCAGGAAGTCAGTACGTTTTTAAAATAACCGTGTCCATGCGAACCCTTTTTCAAGTCGATGTCCGGGAAATCGAAGCCCAGGCGAGTTCGTTTGCACCCATTGCGCTGGCCGACATGGAGGGCGTCCGGCTGATGAACCGCACGGATACCAAATTCATGCTGCCCCTGCACCAGTTGCCCCACTTGCTGACGGCGTTGCAGCCCCATTATGCCTGGCTGGAGATTGATGGCAACCGGCTTTGCACCTACGAAACGCTGTATTTCGACACCGATGAGTTGCGGTTTTACCATGATCACCGCACCCGGCGGCTCAACCGCTACAAAATCCGGCAACGGCATTATGTGCAGTCGAACCTCACGTTCACGGAAGTCAAGCTGAAAAATAACAAGGGACGAACCATCAAAACCCGCATTCCGAACGCCAGCCGCCCCGGCATGGGTTTCGACGAAGCCAGTGCGGCTTTTCTGATGCAAAATACCGGGTATGAAACCGCCCATCTGAGGCCGGTTTTGTGGGTGAATTATACCCGTCTGACGCTCGTCAGCCAGACGACGGCTGAGCGCCTGACGATTGATCTGGATGTCCGCTTTCGGAATGGAACGCAGCAGCGCGGCTATCCGCAGGTCGTGATTGCCGAACTGAAACAGGATGCGCTGAAAGCGTCGGAATTTCTGAAGCTGATGAAGCAATACCGACTGCGGGAAGGCTCGCTGAGCAAATACTGCCTCGGCCTGATCAGCCTCGACCACACCCTGAAGCAAAATCTTTTCAAACCTAAATTAAAACAATTACACAAACTCCTTGCCGATGACGCTCCTGTTGCAACACCTCTCTACGCCTGACAGTTCGGGATTTGCCAACCTGCCGGATGGCGTGTTCACCCGATTGGGCCTCGATCTGTTTACGGTGGTTGTCCTGATCCGGCTGGTCTACTACCGCATTTACCGAAAAACCGATCTGTTCCTGACTTTTTTTACGTTCAACCTCATCATTTTCCTGATCACTTTTCTGCTGAATCAGGTCCAGATGTCGATTGGGGCGGCTTTTGGGCTATTTGCGGTTTTTTCGATGCTCCGCTACCGGACCGAGGGGCTTTCGGCCAAAGACATGACGTACCTGTTCGTGGTGATTGCCGTCGGTCTGATTTCGGCGGTTAGCCAGGGAAGCGGGTACCAACTGGCGATCATCAACGGGTTGATTCTGCTTTGTGTGCAACTCCTGGAGGGAAACTGGCTTTTCCGGCGCGAATTCAGCAAAACCGTCTTCTACGACCGGGTGGATCTGATCGTGCCGGGTCGGCGACCGGATCTGTTGCTGGACCTGGAAAACCGGACGGGGTTGGATATTCACCGGGTTGACATTCAGGGTATTGACTTTCTCAAAGATTCCGCTCAAATCACCATCTATTATTACCAGGACGATGCAAAACACGAATCCGTTCAAAAAGCAGCCGCTTCGCTTCTCCGCTAACCGACTTCAGGCCGGCCTGATCGTCTGGCTGATCATGTTGCCCGTGTTGGGCTGGTCACAAACCACCGGTTTGGGACTCTGGTCGGGGGTGAGTGTGGAGAAAAAATTCAGCAAGAAGTTTGCCCTGCAAATCAGCACACAGCTTCGTTTCAGCGAAAATGTATCGGTCACCCGGGCATTCCTCGGCGAAGCGGGGCTATCCTACAAGCTCAACAAATCCTGGGAAATCAGCGGTTTTTACCGTTATACGGGCCGCCGGAAGTGGAACAAGGAAACCGATGCCTACTACTACCGTCCCTACCACCGGTTTTACGGGCAGATTACGTACGATCATAAAATCTGGCGAAACCTGAAACTGGATTACCGGCTTCGGTACCAGAACCAGTTTAAAGATGATGTTGACGGGCTGTTGGCGGCCGGGAGTTATTTGCGGAATAAAGTCGAATTATCGTATAAAAGCTCCTCCCGACTGACTCCTTTTATCTCCGCTGATTTATTTTATCTGGTCGGCGTCGAATTTGATCAAATCCGCTATAAAGCGGGTGTGAGTGCCGACTTAACGAAATCACAGAGCCTGGATGTAACGGTTTTTAAAGATGCCGCCCTGAGCGGATCGGAAGAAAGCAGTGGGGCGGTAATTGGCGTAACGTATAAGGTTAAGTTGGGTTATAAAAAGAAAAAAGTAGCGAAGGGATCCAACTCATAAATTATCATCGCCCGGTTTTTTAATTTTGCCCGCATGGTATGCGTGTTTTGCATCAGCGGCATCCTGGTTATACACGTTTTCAACCAATTTAAAGCTGGCCGAATCGGCTCCTTTTACCTCTTTTCCCTCGAAATAAACGTGCTTGTTGTCTTTTGCGTAACCGGATTCCAGGACGGTGAAGGTCGCCCGGTCACTGTTTTTTAGCGGCTTATCCTGGTAAAAGACGGTTTTGTGATCCTGGGCATAAAAGTCATTCAGCAACTCAAAAGAGGCCCCGTCCGCTTCGGAAATGAGGGTGTTCTGGTAAAAAACCTGTGTCGTATCCGATAGATAGTCTTGGTAGTTGGGTTCAACCAGCCGGGCCGTGAGCGGGTCGGCACCGTTTAGCGGTTGATTTTTGTAGTATACCCGGTTTTTATCTTTGGAATACGCAAGATCCAAAACCGCAAACGTTTGGGGGTCTGCTCCGGGAATAACCTGAGCTACCGGCAAGTTGCGGACCTTCGGATCGGCGTAATTGATCCAGCAATAAAAAACCTGGTTTCGGTCTTTGGCAAAGCTATTTCCCACGACTTCAAACGAAGGCCCGTCACTGTTCGGAATCATGGTGAGGGCGTAATAACCGGTTATTTTATCCTTGCAGAAGCTGTAGTCAAGGGGCTGGAGAGAAGCAATATCATGAACCGGAAACAGCACGCCATTCGAATACCCATGTAATTTATCTTTGGCATACCCATTCGACAACAATTCGAAAGAAGCCGCATCGGCTTTTGGTAATCGTTTGATGCTATTCTTCCGGGAGGTAAAATAGGTTTGGCCATCCAGGGAATTATCGCAGTAATAAACCGTAGATTTGTCTTTGGCATAATGTTCGTCCAGCGCTTCAAAACTGGCTCCGTGAGCTTCGATGTAGCTTCCCCGGTAATAAGCTGCCACGGCATCCCGGGCAAAAACGGAGTTTAATTCCTCAAACGAATCGAGGTCTTCCAGATTGACCTTGTTGCCTTTGTAGTAGACGGCGCCATTCTTCGTTTCATAGCCGGATTTCTTACACGAGAGCAGGAAACTGAAGCCCAGAACCGATAGGATTAAATAGACGAATTTCATGTTTGGTGTGCGTATTTGAAAGCACTTCAAAGGTAAAGAAGCCTTCAGCGATCACCTATTTGAAATGAATAGCCGGTGGGATTGAGCGCATAACTCGCGGTTTTTAACCGTATTCCAGAGAAATTGATGACGCTATCGAATCTCTATATTCTCCATTTGGGGTTTTGGATGCACGACGTATACATCCAGAACGGCCAGGGGGCGGGCCAGGTATTCGCGAATCAGGGTGCGGAACGAATAACCGCCGGGAATGTCCTGGGCGGCAAAGGCAATGGCGTCGATGTCCTGGTGATTGCCGATGTAGAGGGCGCGGGCGTTGTGAAAATTCTGGGAGATAATCGTGATTTTGTCCTGATTGAACACCTGTTTGCAGCGAACCACCGAGTCGAAGGTGCGGTAGCCGGCGTAATCGAGGGTCATGTCGGCCTCCGGAATGCCCATCCGCAGCAGGGCTTTTTTCATGTCGGACGGTTCGTTGTAGTATTCCGAGTCGTTGTTGCCGCTCAGGATGATGTGTTTGATTTTGCCCACTTTCCAGAGCCGGGCGGTGGCTTCCATCCGGTAACGGAAAAACAGATTCTCATTCCCGCTTTTTACGGATTTGCTGGTGCCCAGCACCAGACCAACTTCATTGGAAGGCAGGGAATCCATGTCGAAATAGACCTGACTCCGGGTACTGTAGACAACCCAGAAATTACAAAGGAGCACGATGGTCACGCCCACAAACGCCAGGGTGATGCTACCCTTAACGAGACGCTTCATCCGCGACACCCGAACCCGGGGTCTGACTCCTTTGTAATTGCCGGATTCCCGGTCAGTCGTGTACGACATTGGATTCATATCATGAAAACAAGCCTAATTGTTTGGCGGATGGCTCGGTTCCGTTGTCTTCCGTTTCGGGTGTTTCATCCACCGGTTCGTCCGTTTCCGCTTCCACGACGATTAAGTTAGGCGTTATCGCGGTATTTTCCGCTATATCCCGCTCATTATTGCGCCGGGGAGGGAGCAATTTCACTTCTTTCACCTTGGCAAACGGCAATTTCGCTCCCAAAGCCTTCCAACCCCGCACGTCGATGAAGCCTTCGGGCTCCAGCACCATTTTTTCGAGCGGCCCCTTGTCTTTCAACTGGTGGGCAATTTCGAAACGCGGAAACCGGTCGGCCGTAACCGCCAACAGCTTCGAGCCTTTTGTGTCGCCAATGAAGCTGAATTTCTTGTCCTGCGTCGTGGTTTCAACCTTAAACCGCTTCACGTAATGCGATTTCTGGTTGACTTCGTAATAGATGGCCGACAGAATCCGCTCGCTGTCGAACTTCTCCAGAACCGCAATCTCGGACGGTTCGTAGCGGTTGGTCAGGTTGTAGTTGGTCAGTTCGTACTGCCCATCTTTATAGACCACCAAAATGCTCATGCCGTTGTCGAAATTCCCTAAATATTTTCCCCGCTCGTCGCGGTTCAACCGGCCGAGGTGCTCGTCATACCAGATGTCGACGCCCCCGAGGGTGGAAACCCCGCCCGATTTCAGGCTTACTTTCCGCACCGGATACTTGGTCAGGATATTGCCCTGCGCCGAGCGGTTTTTGATGCCAACTTCCGCAAAATTGTAGTCGAACTGCTTGATTTTGGCCGTACTCTGCGCCGTCAGGTTGATCGTCACCACCTCGGCTTCGCCGTTGTCGTTGGCCGTAAACCACAGCACTTTCGACTTCGGATTGCCCATCGTCAGGTCGTATTCCCGGTCGCGGGTGACGGCGGTGACGCTGAACCGTTTGGCCATCGTAATCCCCGATTTCCCGTCGAGGTAAAGCAGGTTATAGACCTTGCGCTCGTCATTCTTTTTGAAAACCGCGCAGTAAATGATGTCCTTGCCGACGAAGGTTTTATCCTGAATTTTGGTCACGAGACATTTGCCATCGCGCCGGAAAACGATGATGTCGTCGATGTCGGAACAGTCGGAAACAAACTCATCCTTTTTCAGACCGGAGCCCACAAAACCGCCTTCGCGGTCGACATACAGTTTGGCATTGGCAGCCGCCACGACGTTGGCCGAAATGGTGTTGAAAGCCCGGATTTCAGTTTTTCGCTCGCGGCCTTTGCCGTATTTTTTCAGCAGATCCCGGTAATAGTTGATGGCGTAGCGGGTCAGGTTCGCCAGGTTGTCGTCCACTTCGGCCAGTTCCTGCTCCAGTCTCCGCATCAATTCCTCGGCTTTGAAACCGTCGTATTTCGAAATCCGCTTGATCCGGATTTCGGTTAGACGCAGCAGGTCGTCCTGCGTAATTTCGCGGTAAAATTGCTTCTTAAACGGTTTCAGCCCTTTGTCGATGGTTTCCAGTACGGCCTCAAAGGTTTCGCACTCTTCGATTTTGCGGTAAATCCGGTTTTCGATAAAAATCTTTTCGAGGGAACTGTACAGTAGTTTTTCCAGCAATTCCGCCCGCCGGATTTGCAGCTCCCGTTCCAGCAAGTCGACCGTCTGGAGGGTGTTCACCCGCAGAATGTCGGTCACCGTCACAAAGTGCGGTTTGTCCTTGATAATGACGCAGGCATTGGGCGACGCCGACACCTCACACTCGGTGAAGGCATAGAGCGCGTCGATGGTAATATCGGGGGAAACGCCGGGGGCGAGGTGAACGTGAATTTCGACATCTTTCGACGTCAGATCTTCCACTTTCTTGATCTTGATCTTTCCGTCGTCGTTGGCTTTGATGATCGAATCCTTGATCGACGTCGTCGTGGTTCCGAACGGTATTTCGCGGATGATCAGCGTTTTCTTGTCAAATTCCTCAATTTTCGCCCGGATGCGGGCTTTGCCACCACGGCCACCGTCGTTGTAATTGCTGACGTCGATGTAACCGCCGGTTAGAAAGTCAGGATATAACGTGACCGGTTTGTCTTTCAGAATGTTGATCGACGCTTCAACCAGTTCAATGAAGTTATGGGGCAGAATTTTGGTCGAAAGCCCTACGGCAATCCCTTCCACGCCCATCGCCAGCAGCAGCGGGAATTTAACGGGCAGCGTAACCGGTTCTTTTTTCCGGCCGTCATAAGACAATTGCCATTCAGTGGTCTGCGGATTAAAAATGACGTCGTTACCGAACTTCGAGAGCCGGACTTCGATGTAGCGGGGAGCTGCCGCGCCGTCGCCGGTGCGGATGTCGCCCCAGTTGCCCTGCGTGTCGAACACCAGATTTTTCTGGCCGATGGTCGTCAGCGCATCACCAATCGAGGCATCACCGTGCGGGTGATACTGCATGGTTTGGCCGATGACGTTGGCCACTTTGTTGAAGCGCCCGTCGTCCATTTCTTTCAGGGCGTGCAGAATCCGGCGTTGCACCGGCTTCAGACCGTCTTCAACGGCCGGAACGGCCCGCTCCAGGATGACGTAGGATGCGTACTCTAAAAACCAGTTTTCGTAAAGGCCCGACACCACGGTTTGCTGGTGGAGGGTGTTTTCATTTTGATCTTCCGGTAAATCAGTTGGGTCCAGAATTTCGCTCATTCGAATGGATACAGATAAAAATCAATGGTAAATGCTATCGTTTTGATTGGGTCGGCGGGTGGAATGGCTCCGTCGATAGCTTCATAAAGATACAATAGTTTTCAAGAAAACAGGCCCGATTGAAGCAAAATGCGGGATTTAGGCCGTTTTCGAGACGTGTCTTTACGTCGCCGGGCAAAAAAGAACAAAAGAGGTGCCGGTTTTTCAGTCAGGCCTAGAAAGGCACAATTCCCGGTTTTGCAAAGGTTTCGGTCGTATTCATTTGGCGATCCAGGGTATATGATACTTATATCACAAATATAATAATTTTCAAATAGAATTCCAGATCGGATTTCACTATTTTACTTCGGAACGGAATGAATAACCGTCAGCAATTCGCTGATCATCATGGCGGTTGCGCCCCATACTTTGAAACCCTGAATCTGGTAAAAAGGAGCGTCGATGAGGGTGCCTTTGATTTCAATACCGTTTTCGCCGATGATGCTTTCGTCCATCAGTTCGTCTAACGATACCTCGACAACGTGTTCGACTTCGCGCGGGTCGGGGTAGAAATCCGGGCGGTAGGGGAGGATGCCCACCACGGGCTGGACGTAGAAATTGCTGGGGGGAATGTAGATCTCGGTCAGTTTGCCCAACACCTTCACATCCGTCACCCGAATGCCGACTTCTTCCTGAGCTTCCCGCAGGGCCGTCCGAATCAGACTTTCGTCGGTACGTTCCATGCGGCCTCCGGGAAAGGCCATTTGCCCGGCGTGAACACCATCGTACTGGGGTCGCAAAATCAGGGGTAAAAAAATTGAATTCTGGTAGGGATAAAAGACAATCAGGACGGCACTCCGCCGGGTCCGTTCGTTCGGTTGCATGGCCATTCGCAAACGCGACCGGGCTGCCATTTTCAGGTGGGCATCCGGGCCGGGCAGTGGTTCGGCCAGTCGTTCCCGCAGGGCGCTGGCGAAGCTATGAAACGAAGGATCAACCATAGCGTTTAATCAGTTGTTCAGCACATTTTTCACCGTCCATAGCCGCCGACACAATGCCGCCCGCGTACCCGGCTCCTTCACTACACGGAAACAGCCGCCCAATCTGCACGTGTTCGAGCGTGTCGGGTTGCCGCGGAATCCGAACGGGCGACGACGTCCGGCTTTCCACTCCAATCAATTGGGCGTCATTCGTAACATATCCACGCATCGACAGGCCGAACTGTTTCAAACCGGCTTTCAGAGGGCCGGCAATGGCTTCCGGCAACACCGTACTCATATCGGCCGCTTTCAGACCGGGTTGGTAGGACGTTGGCAACAGACTGTTGGAAACACGCCCGTTGACAAAATCCGAAACCCGTTGGGCCGGAGCGGTTTGATCGCCCCCGGCCAACTGACAGGCGCGTTGTTCGAGTTCTTTCTGGTATTGCAAACCGGCCAGCGGGCCGTATTCCCGGTATTTTTTCAAATCGTTTTCGTGAATGGCTACCACCAGGCCCGAATTCGCAAATTTAGAATCCCGGCGCGAAGGCGACATGCCATTGACCACCAGTTCGCCCGGTGCGGTGGCGGCTGGCACAATGAAGCCACCCGGACACATGCAGAACGAAAAAACGCCCCGCTCGATGCCTTTGTGCCGGGTTTGTGTGACCAGACTGTACGATGCCGCCGGCAGGTAATCTCCCCGATTCGGGCGGTGGTACTGCACCTGGTCGATGAATGACTGCTGGTGCTCGATCCGGACGCCCATCGCAAACGGTTTGCTTTCGATGGTGATACCTTTCTGCTGCAACAGGGCAAACACATCCCGCGCAGAATGGCCGGTGGCCAGAATGACCCCCAGGCCGGTTACTTCCTCGCCCCGGTCAGTAACAACGCCCTTGATTTCATTTTGTTCAACCAGCAAATCGACCATGCGGGTATCAAACCGGATTTCGCCCCCCGCATCGAGAATGCTTTGCCGCAGCGCCATCACCACATCGGGCAGTTTGTTGGTACCAATGTGCGGATGGGCATCGACCAGAATCTGTTCCGTGGCCCCGTGGGCGACCAGAATTTCGAGAATCCGGCGAACATCGCCCCGTTTTTTGGAGCGGGTATAGAGCTTGCCGTCGGAATAGGTTCCGGCACCGCCTTCGCCAAAGCAGTAATTGGATTCGGGATTGACAACGTGCTCTTTGTTGATGGCTGCCAGGTCGCGCCGACGGGTCCGGACATCGCTGCCGCGTTCCAGCACCACCGGTTTGATCCCGAGTTCGACCAGCCGCAGTGCCGCAAAAAGCCCCGCCGGACCGGCCCCAACCACCACCACCTGCCGGGCATTGCTGACGTTCGGATACGTGCGTTGGTAGGCAATCAGGGGATGCGGTTTTTCGCCGACGTACACTTCGGCATCGATATGAACTTTGACGTGCCGGGATCGGGCGTCGATGGACTGGCGCAGTTTCCGAACAACAGGACGTTCGGGTTCCGCTCCGGTCAGCAGATCCGACGGAATCAATAAACGGTTATAGACTTCCCGCTCGAAAGCCGCATCATCCAGGGCAATATCGGGTTCGAGGGTTAACGAAAGCGAATGAATCATACATGAAAATTCCTGCTTTATCAACAACACCACCGTGTTCCGGGTTCGCAGGTATTTCTTATATTATTTAGGTATTTTTTGGTAAAATTAGTCAAATAAGCGAATGTAACCCGGTCAGCGGTCGAAGATCCTGACCGTGGTGGCTTTTGCGATCCAAAATGCCGCATTGAAAAAACCAGTCACCTAAGTAATGAATTGATAAAAACCGCACTACTTTTACCAACCTTTCAGGAGTGTTTGATCAGTCAAAAGCTCCATGAGTGTTTGAAAAACAAGTAACCCGGTTTGCCACCGCGGTCAGGGTCTTCGACCGATTCGTCGGCCCGGCGCTGACAGCGGTGGGCATGATGTCAATCTCTTATCAATGAAAAAAATTCTTTATTTAGGATTACTCAGTGCGTTAAGCGTCAATGCGCAAAAGACTGCGCCCCCCGCGCCCTACGGTGCCCTGCCGACTCCCCAGCAGGTGCAGTGGCAGCAAATGGAATATTACATGTTCATCCATTTTGGTCCGAACACGTTTACCAACAAGGAATGGGGACACGGCGACGAAGATCCGAAAGTCTTCAATCCATCGCGTCTGGATGCCCGCCAATGGGCCAAAACCGCCAAGGCGGCTGGCATGAAGGCCATCATCATCACGGCCAAACACCACGACGGTTTTTGCCTGTGGCCGAGCAAATTCAGCAAACATACGGTGCGGGAAAGTGCCTGGAAAAACGGCCAGGGCGATGTCCTGCGCGAGTTGTCCGCTGCCTGCAAAGAATACGGGTTGAAATTTGGCGTCTACCTCTCGCCCTGGGACCGCAACCACCCCGCTTATGGCACACCGGAGTACAATCAGATTTTTGCCAACACGCTCGATGAGGTACTGAGCAGCTATGGCGACGTGTTTGAACAGTGGTTCGATGGGGCCAACGGCGAAGGGCCGAACGGAAAACGCCACGAATACGACTGGGATCTGTTCCGGGGCGTGGTGTTCAAACACCAGCCGAAGGCCATCATTTTCAGTGATATAGGTCCGGGTTGCCGGTGGATGGGGAACGAATCCGGTATCGCCGGTGAAACCAACTGGTCGACGCTGAACACCGACGGTTTTGGCATGGGCAGTGCCGCGCCCTCCACGCAGGTGTTGAATACCGGCAATGAAAACGGCAAATACTGGATTCCGGCGGAGGTGGATGTGTCGATTCGGCCGGGCTGGTTTTACAGTCCTGACACCGACGACCGCGTGAAAACCCTGACGCACCTGATGAAGATTTATTATTCGTCGGTGGGCCGCAACGGCAATCTACTGCTGAATGTGCCGGTTTCGCGCGAAGGCCTGATTCATCCCAACGACTCGACGCGGCTGATGGAATTCCGGAAAACCGTCGATGCTTCCTTCAAGACGAACCTGGCTCTTGGAAAAACCGTGACGGCGTCTACAGTCCGGGGAAAAGATAAACAGTTTGCGGCCGGTAATTTGCTGGATGGCAACTACGACACCTACTGGACGACGGATGACGCCGTTCGGCAGGCTTCGTTTGTGGTTGACCTGGGAAAACCGACCGAAATCAACCGCGTGGTGTTGCAGGAATACATCCCGCTCGGGCAACGCGTCAAGTCGTTCAAAGTGGAAGCCTGGAATGGCAACCGGTTCGAAACCATCGACCAGCAAACGACCATTGGCTACAAACGGATTCTGGTTTTCCCGACGCTGAAAACCGCCAAAGTGCGGGTCACGATTCTCGACGCCAACGCCTGCCCGGTGCTGTCGTCGGTCGGTATTTACAAAGCACCGGAGCTGTTGTCGAACCCCGAAATTGCCCGGAGCAAACAGGGTTTGGTGACGATCACGTCGGAAGTTGCCGATCCCGTTATTCGGTACACCACGGACGGAACGGAGCCAACGCTGGCATCAGCGCGCTATTCGGCCCCATTCAACTACGCCAAAGGTGGTACAATCAAGGCAAAAGCTTTTATCAAAAATGGCGCGGAAGCGTCGGAAACCATCCCGGCTTCGTTCGATCTGGCTCCCGCCAACTGGTCGGTTGTTGGTGATGAAAGCAGCCGGAATTCAGCCAGCCGGGCCATTGATTCGAACCCCGGCACTGTCTGGCAAACCGCCCGGCAGGAGGGCAGCAGGAAACATCCGCACGAGTTGGTCGTCAATCTGGGCGAAAGTCTGAATTTGAAAGGGTTTACCTACACCCCCCGGCAGGATGGCCAATCGGGCGGCACGATTTACCAGTATAGTTTTTACGTAAGCGAAAACGGAACCTACTGGAAACCGGTGTTGGAAAATCGTTCTTTTGCCAACATTAAAAACAATCCGGTAAAACAGGAGGTGGCTTTTCCGGCTCCTCAGACCGCAAAATTCATCAAACTGGTGGCACTTTCATCGGTGAATGAAAACGAACACTGGGCGTCGGCGGCTGAGGTTGGGGTCATCGTCAGGTAAGGTGACGAAATCGAAAACGTAAAACCTGTTTGGAGCCATAAACCACCCATAAACCTGTCAGGTCTTCAAGACCTGACAGGTTTATGGGGCAAGACACACTATGCCAGCAATTCACAACACCACCGATTTTGAAGCACCGGATTTTTACGGGATCGACGAACTGCTGACGGACGATCAGAAGCTGGTCCGGTCGGCCATGCGGGCTTTCGTGAACCGGGAAATCAGTCCGATTATCGAAGAGTGCGCCCAGCGGGCGGTTTTTCCGGCCGAGATGCCCCGAAAGTTTGGCGAAATCGGTGCGTTTGGACCCACCATTCCGGCGGAATACGGCGGGGGCGGGCTCGATGCCATTTCGTACGGTCTGATGATGCAGGAAATCGAGCGGGGTGATTCGGGCATGCGCTCCTGCGTTTCGGTGCAAAGCTCGCTGGTGATGTGGCCGATTCATGCGTTTGGCTCCGAGGAACAAAAACGGAAGTATCTGCCGAAACTGGCGACGGGTGAATGGCTGGGCTGTTTTGGCCTGACCGAACCCGACCACGGTTCCAACCCCGCCGGTATGCAAACTGCCTTCACGGAACACAGCGACCATTATTTGCTCAACGGTTCCAAATTGTGGATCACCAATTCGCCGGTGGCTGATCTGGCCGTGGTCTGGGCGAAAAACGAGCAGGGCCGCGTTCGGGGTCTGCTGGTCGAACGCGGAATGGAAGGCTTTTCGACGCCCGAAATTCACCACAAATGGTCGCTGCGAGCCAGTGCGACGGGTGAACTGGTGTTTCAGGATGTGAAAGTGCCGAAGGAAAACCTGCTGCCCGACAGCAACGGCATGAAAAGTCCGCTGCGATGCCTCGATCAGGCGCGGTACGGAATTGCCTGGGGCGTGGTTGGCGCGGCTATGGATTGTTACGACTCCGCCCGGCGGTATGCGCTGGAACGGCAGCAGTTTGGAAAACCCATTGCGGCTTTTCAACTGGTGCAGAAAAAACTGGCCGAGATGCTCACCGAAATCACGAAGGCGCAGTTGATCTGCTGGCGGCTAGGCGTGTTGAAAAACGAAGGAAAAGCGACTACGGCGCAGATTTCGATGGCCAAGCGGAACAACGTCGAAATGGCCCTGAACGTGGTTCGGGAAGCCCGGCAGATTCACGGAGCCATGGGCATTTCGGGCGACTATCCCATCATGCGCCACCTCATGAACCTGGAATCCGTGGTCACCTACGAGGGAACGCACGACATTCACCTCTTGATTCTGGGCAACGAAATCACAGGCATAGCGGCTTTTAAGTGAAGAGTTATGAGTGAAGAGTTATGAGTTGGCTGACGCATTCTACTTTTAATTCTTAACTCATAACTATTTCAACTCCTCCAGCGCCTTTTTCATCGCATCGACCTGGCGCTTTTTCTGCAATCCGGTGGGGGCGGCCACGCGTTCGCGGCAGTCGAAAATACCGCAGCGTTCGCAGGCTTCGTTGACGATGCGCTGGGAGATATTGGGGGATGTGGGATTTAAAAACCGCATTTTACTTTTGAGCGTGTCGGTCATTTTAAAACACATCGACACACTCATATTCTGCTGCTGGTGAGGCTGATAGGGCTGGGCGACCGACACAATCAGGAAGGTGTTGCCCGTATCGGCGTAGGTCGAAAGCTGGGCCTGGCACAAGGCCCCCACGTGGTTTTTGTTTTTTTGCAGAAATGCCAGTTCCTGCAGAATGGTCAGGGCCACCCAACGGCGGCAGTAATGCTCATCGACCATGCTTTTCGGCCCCTGTTGGCGGGTCAGGTGCATTTCTTTGGTCAGGTGGAAATTGGTTTGCCCGGCGGTATTGTTAAACCGGTAAAAAAACAACTGATCGATGCCGAAGTATTTGGGAAGCAGATTGCTGAGCCGGTAGAAAAACCGCTCGGGTGTGGCGTTGAAGGACTGAATCAGGTTGAGAAAGGCTTCGTTGCTCCAGTTGGTCTGGTCGAAAATGGCCTGTAACCGCGTGATCAGATCCGTCCGCCGAATCAGAATCGTTCCGGCAAAATAAGACGCTTTGTAGTTGTTGAGAATCTGCTCAAACGACTCCACTTCCACGTATGAGTAGGTATAGGGCCGGATTTTCAGATTGAGGTATTGAAATCCCACTTCGCGGGCCAGAATGAACGTTTTTTGTTCAATCGACAAATGGCTGTTGAGGTATAGCGTGCCGGATTCCGGGCGAAAAACGGAGCGCAGGGCCGCCAGTTCCGGGTGGCTTTCCCGGCTAAAATTCACGATTTTATAATTATACCGGGTTCGTAACAGGCTGCTTAACAGGCTCTCATCGACCAGCGAATGGCTTGAGGCAAACTCCGTCAAAAACCGGTCGCCATCCTGCTCGATGTCTTCAAAATAGTTATCGTGCATTTCCTGGTACGACCGCAACACCGCCATGTAAAGCCTTTCGACACTGACGTGGTAACTCCGCCCGATGTTCATCACCGTCGAAATCATGGCACTGACTTTGGCGGGGGCTTCTGCCAGCAATTCCAGCAGATCGGAGGGGTCGATGCCCAGGAGTTCGAGCGGGATTTCGGTTAAAAACCGGGAGCGAAGCAGTTCGGAAATGGGTTCGAGTTTCTTGCTGAGTTTGAGCGAAACCAGCGTGTCGTAGTCCACGTCCATCGCCTTGGCGAGGGCGGCAATTTTGTCCGTTTTGGGGTATTTTCGGCCTTTTTCGATTTCGGTCAGATATGAAACCGAAAGCCCGGAAATTTGTCCCAGTTCACTGATCGATAACCCTTTATCCAACCGAATCTGTTTTAATTTCAGTCCAAAAAGCAGGCGGATATGGTCGGTATAGACAGCCACTGAGTCGGTGAGGTTAAGGTTGTGATGGAAGTAAAAATACCGCTAAAAACGTCGGTAAACAAAAAAGTCCACCCGGTTCGATTTATACCGGGTGGACTTTCTGTAAAATGAAGCGGGATTATCGTCTCATTCCTTTATACGAACGCGTCCATTTGGCTACGGTGCCATTTTGGTTCAGGGTCGTAACTGAGGTGACGGTGACCAACTTGCCTTCAAACAGGCCTGAACCGAGGAATTCGGCATCATATTGTTTGTTGCCCAGCGTCATCTGGTCGCGGGTTCGGTTAACTGTAAACTTGGTTCCATCCAGTTTAACGACATCCGTTGCCGTGCTGAAACCCGGAAATTCGGTGGTCATTTTCAATTCATTCGAAGCGTCTCCCTTGCTGAAGGTCAGGACGCCCTTGCCGCTGTCTTCATTAAAATCGATGGATCCGATGATGGTTTTTGACGAATAATCAATGTCGTAGGTTCCGTAATACTGTTCTCTTGGATCGACATTATCCGCTTCAGAATCGCTTTTTTTACAGGAAGATATACCCACTACGAGGATGAAAAAAACGACGATGAGTCTCATTGTGCCCTTTAGGTTTTTCAATGGTTGAAAATACATAGATAATAGGTCATTTCGCTATAGAACGAAATCGATGGCCTGTCTAATATATTCTACCACAAATGATACGCCAGAAATGGGAATATTCAATGAAAATTAATCGTGTTCCAGGTATCCGCCAAAGACGACGGGGAGGGGGGATACTGCGCCAGCGCTATTGCGGGCAACTCCATTCGTATTTGTTGATATGAACGCGCACCCGGGGATCGGTATCGGGATAATTAAACATCAGAATGTCATACTTTAGATTTCCCTGCTCGTCATAAATATACTTCAGATCGAACTCGATTTTTGTGCTGGTGTCGAGTGAAATGATATCAGTGCGAAGATTTTTATCTTTTTTACCGTAGAAAAAAAATGGATTTGGGATCGGGTTGGGTTTGGTCAGATCGTATTCATACCGCTCGGCATCGTTGCCAACATTGTTTCCGTTCACGATGTTGTAGTTGGTGGAGCCCCGCCGGATAACATATCCTTCGGCATCGTAGGTTACGTTAGGGTCGATTACCAGGCCCAGGCTATTCAGGGGCACTATTTTGGTAAAGGAAGGGGGAACCGGATAATGCCCGTAATCATCGGTTTGGGTTATCTGGAGTTCCGTAGGTGAAAGGTACTCGTAGGCGGTGGTGATGGTAGCGGTCGGTCTCCGGTAGCGAATGACGGCCTTTGAAAGCCTTCCCTGCGAATCATACTCAAAGGCAGCATTGCTTTCTTCACCACCCGATCGTAAATCTTCGGATTTACCATTTACGGCATATTGCTGACCATTGAGATCCAGAATATCAGCTACTATAAAATAACTTCCGGAAATGCCGGTTACTTGCTGCCCCAGGGTGACGGTTTCTCCGGGTGGTATCAGGTAGGTATCCAGTCGATTCAGCGTATAACTAACCCGGCACGGGTTCGACTCTTCGGGATTCAGGTGATCCTGAACGGTGCAGGATCCAAGCAGGAAGATAAAACAAGTGGGCAGTAGGAAGCGGTACATGGAGTGCATAGGACAAAAAGATTAAGTAAGGGATAGATATAGATTTTTACAGATAGACATGTTTTTATTCGTAATCGTTGGAATGTGTTATAAATAAAATTAAAAATGATAATAATTGTATTAATTGGTTGTTAATCCGCTTATGTGGCCCCGAAAAGCAAACCGCCTTCTTGATTGGAATAAGAAACGTTCTTATTCCAATCAAGAAGGCGGTTTGGCAATAAACAGATGACCTTATTCCAGCGTCGCGTCTACGCTGATGGCCGTATTGAATAACTTCGAAATCGGGCAGTTCTTTTCGGCATGCTCGACGAGTTCGTCAAATTTATCTTTCTCAAGACCCGGAACACTGGCCTTCACGGTCAGCTTCGAGCTGCTGATGCTGCTGCTGGCGGTGTCGAGCGAAACAACGGCTTTGGCGTCGATGAACGTGGCCGTAAAACCGGCTCCCTGGATGTTAAAAGCGAGTTGCATGGCAAAACAGCCGGCGTGGGCCGCAGCCGCCAGTTCTTCGGGATTGGTCCCTACGCCATCGGCAAAACGGGTGTTGAAAGAATATTGGGTTCCGTCCAGAACGGTGCTGGCGGTGCTGACGGTACCTTTACCATCTTTGCCTGAACCTTCCCAATGGGCGGTGGCATTGCGTTTGATTTCCATAAAGTGGATGTTTGTGTTTAAGCCGGAAAAGTAAGAAATGTTGCGGACAGCCCGGCAACTTACTTAGGATTTGGTCTAAAAATAATACTGACTTCACAAGGCAAAGTGGAATTGTGGCGAATGCTTCGTTTTTCAAACATCCTGAATAGCCCGAATGGCAGGGCAAAACCGTATTACATCCTGGCGGGTTCACCCACGACAAACCAATTGCTATGCAAATCCTAAAAAATCTGTTTCAGGTCGGCGGTGACCTGAACGGCATCACCTACGACCAGCCGGGGGCGCTGTGGAACGATGCCAATTCGTACGTTTTAAAGACAGAGCAGGGGTTGATTCTGTTCGATTGTGGCTGCGGGAATACGATGGAGCAGATTTTTGCCAACATGCGCTATTGGGATCTTTCGCCGGACGACATTCGGTACTGCCTCCTGACGCATGCCCATTTCGACCACGCCGGTGGGGGCCACCTTCTGAAGAAGCGGGGTGTTCACTTCATCGCCCTGGGCGAAACGGCGGATGCCGTTGCTTCCGGCGACGAACGCTGCTGCGGGTATCTTTACCACAAAACATTCCAGCCTTTTGCGGTGGATCGACGGGTGGCCGACGGCCAGAAACTACCGCTACTGGGCGTAGAAATCGACGTGATGCACCTGCCCGGCCACAGCCGGGGTTGCACGGCCTATCTCTTCAACTGGGAGCAGAAGCGGGTCGTCATCAGTGGCGACGTGATCGGGACGCTGTTGAGCGGAGATTTTGGCTGGAGTGGCTCCATTGATTTCGACAAAAAGAGCTACACGGAGTCGCTGCGCCGGTTTGCCAAAGTGGACACCGATCTGATGCTGCCTGGTCACGGCATGATCTATTTTCACAAACCCCGCCGACGGGTCGAAGAAGCACTGAATTCGGCCCTGATGCAGTGGCGTTAAGGCCGGAGTCTGAACGCCAAACCGCCCGCATCTCCGCCCTCAAGCCGAGGCTTTCTTCGACAAATGCACGATACACTTGCCTTCGGTGTTGATGTGGAAATTCGTATTTAAATACAGTTCATTGACTTTCCCGTTTTTCTCCAGAAATTCTTCCACCGCACACCAAACCTCCTCGTCCATCGAAACTTCTTCGACCAAGAGGGTTCCGTGGGGTAGAATTCTTCGTTCGGGATCAAGATTCGTAATGATGGCCATCGTCTACCGAAGTGAAAAGGTAAAAACCGGGTGTTAGGTTAAGCGATCCAGAACTTCCTGCAAGATCCGGGCAAATTCTTTGTCGTTGGGCGACGTAAACAAATTGAAATGGTCGCCGGGAACTTCGTGAATGGTAATCCCTTTCAAAGCGAACGGTTTCCAGCCCAGGTATTCAAAATCGTCTACATAATAGCTGTGTTTTTTAGCCCGAAACAAGGTTACCGTAATCTCCTGGGGTTCCAGCCGGTACTTGCGGGACGCGATTTCGTTGGCTTCATTTACTTTATAGTAATTGCCATGGAACACTTTGAGATGGTCTTCGTTGTAGCGAATTTTTCGATAAAACCGGTTTGCTTTTTTCTGTATAGATTTGGTTACATTGACTACGGTTTCCCGGGGATTTTCTTTCAGTAACGTCAGCACATACAGCCGCTCTCTGATCGCGGTGATGGTGTTCTGCCAGGCTTTCGCGGGCCAGGGGTCGAAAAAATTGGACTGATAGGCATATGTATCGAACATCGCGAGCATTTTTACTTCTTTCCCCATTTTGCGGAGTTGTTTGCTCATTTCATACGCGATGATCCCCCCGAACGAATAACCGGCTAAGGCATATGGGCCTTCCGGATTCTGGGCCCTGATGGCATCGATGTAATAGGCCGCAATTTCTTCGATACTTTCAAGCGGCTGATCCTCGCTGTTGATTCCTTTGGCCTGCAAGCCATAAACCGGTTGATCGGGGTCCATGCTCAAGGCCAGGGTGTTGAACAGCAGCACGTGCAGGCCCGCGCCGTGGACAATGTACAGGGGAATTTTGGATCCGTGCGGTTTGATCGGTACCAGCGAATCCCAGGTGACCGACCGGCCATTCATGTGCAGGATCGACGCCAGTTTTTCGATCGTTGAATATTCGAAGAGGGTTGCCAGCGGCAGGTTTTTGCCGGTTTTTTTCTCCAGAAGGCTCATCACCTGTACGGCCGTCAGCGAATGGCCACCCAGTTCAAAAAAGTTATCAAACACACTGATGTTTTCAATTTTCAAACACTCGGTCCAGATTTCGGCCACCAGTTTTTCTACATCCGTTCGCGGACCCATAAAACCGGTTTCATTATCCCGTTCGCTCAGCGCGGGCGCGGGTAGTAATTTCCGGTCAATTTTGCCGTTGGCGGTGATCGGGAATTTCGAGAGTGCCACAAATGCGCGGGGAACCATGTAGTCGGGAAGCTGCTGCCGGACCTGCTGTTTCCACTGCTGAACCAGTTCCTTCGGGAGGGCGTGGTTAATTTCCGGAGATTCGGAGACGACATAAGCCACCAACTGCTGGTCGCCAGGGCGGTCTTCCCTGGCAATGACCACCACTTCTTTTATTTCCGGGATTTGATGGATGGTATTCTCAATTTCGCCGAGTTCGATGCGGTGTCCTCGGATTTTTACCTGATGGTCGATGCGGCCCAGGCAGAGGATTTCGCCGTTTTCCAGTAACCGCCCCAGATCGCCGGTGCGGTACATCCGGCCTCCCGGCGTTCCCACAAACGGATCGGCCACAAACCGCTCCTGCGTCAACTCGGGGCGGTTCAGATACCCCCGCGCTACCCCCGCGCCACCAATCCACAGTTCCCCTATTTCGCCGTCGGCAACCGGCTGCTGCTGTTCATCCAGGATGTAGACCCAGGTGTTGTGGATGGGATGGCCGATCGTAATCGGTTCGCCCTTCCGGACGTGCTTCAGGGTGCCCCAGACCGTGGTTTCTGTTGGCCCGTATACGTTCCAGAGCTCATCGGTTTTTTCGATGAGCTTATCGGCCAGGTCCGGTGCCAGCGGTTCGCCCCCACACAGCACTTTCAGCGGCAGGGGTTTGTCCCAACCCGAATCGAGCACCATCCGCCAGGTGGCGGGGGTGGCCTGCATGATGGTGACGGTCTGGGTTTCGATCAGTTCGCGTAAGGCCCGGCCATCGCGGGCGGTGGCTTGATCGGCCAGCCGGATGGAAGCACCCACAATCAGGGGCAGAAACAGTTCAAGGCCGGCAATATCGAAGGAAATGGTGGTGATCGCCAGAACGGTATCGTTCGGCGTGATGCCGGGCTGCTGGATCATACTCCAGAGGAAATTCACCAGGTTGTGGTGTTCGATGAGCACGCCCTTGGGTTTGCCCGTAGAGCCGGAGGTATAGAGAACATACGCCAGGTCGTTCCCTTCCACAACTTGTTCCGGCTCCTCTTTTGAATGGTTTTTTGACTCCCGTAACGCGGTCTCCAGGTGAATTTCCGGGGTGTCCGTATTCAGGTAGTGGTGGTATTTTTCAGAGGTAATCAGCGTTTTGGCCGACGCGTCTTCCAGCATAAACTGCAGACGATCCGCGGGGTAGTCGGGGTCCAGCGGCAGATAGGCGGCACCAGCTTTCAGAACCGCCAGCAGAATCATGACCATTTCCGGCGACCGATCGAGCATAATGCCAACGATGTCTCCGCGCTGAACGCCTTGTTGGGTCAGGTAGCGGGCAAGCTGGTTGGCCGTTTCGTTCAACAGCCGGTAGCTTATTTTTTGCCGGTTAAAGACGAGTGCTATTTTATCCGGCTGCTGTCGGGCGGTTTGGGCAATCAGGGTCTGTGTCGGTGTATGATAGGGGTAATCGGTTTTGGTATAGTTTAATGGAACCCAATTTTTTTTCAGCGGTTTCCCGGCTTTGTAATCGATGTCACGAATGGCAATGGATGCATCGGCCACCACGGTTTCCAGAATCCGAACCAATCCGCTCATCATCTGATCGATGGTCTCCGCCTTGTACAACCCGGTGTTATACGTCCAATTCAGCATGAGTGCCTGATCGTCGCCACTGACATCCAGAAACAGCTCGAAATTTTCGTACTTTTTGGGTTGGTAAACGACCCGGTGGGAGAGGCCGACAAAGCTAAAATCGCCGTCTTTTCGATTAAAATTAAAGATGATCGGCACCAGCGGCACCCTGGAAATATCTCTGGGAACGTTCAGCTTTCTCAATAGACTGCCAAACGTCAGGCGCTGGTGCTCATGCGCATCGAGAACCGATTTTTTACACTGTTTTAAAAAGTCAGAAAAACCGAGGCCCGTTTCGATCTGGCTGCGCAAGGGCAACAAATTGACACAATGTCCCGCCAATTGCTGATAATCCGTGATGGATTGGCCGGCCGTCGGTAAACCGATGATCACATCATTCTGCCCGGTCAACCGGTGAATCAATACCTCAAAAGCCGCCAGCAGGGTGGTGGCAAAGCTGCACCCGGCTTTTGCGGCCACTTTCCGGACGGCGGTCACCAGGGCCGGTTCGAGCGTATAATCCAGGCGGTGGCAGTCGAAGGTGCGGGAGGCTGGTCTGGGGAAATCGGTGGGCAGGTCAAAAACCGGTATCTTCTTTTTGTACAGATTCACCCAGAACGCTTCCGTCCGGAGGTAGTCATCACTGCTCAGATACTGAAACTGCCGGGTGGCATATTCCGCAAACGAAGGCGCTTCGGGTAAATCGGGAAGGGTGCCGTTGACAAAACTCGAATAAAATACGCTCAAATCGTTCAGAATGACGCCCATCGACCAGCCATCGCTGATGATGTGGTGCGTGGTCAGCACCAGTTCATGTACATTTTCCGATACCTTGAACAGACCCACTTTCAGTAAGGGACCCTGCAACAGGTCAAATACATGCATCGTGTCCTGCTCCAGATAGTCAGCGAGCAAGCGGTCTTTCTGGGCGGCCGGGTTGCGGGAAAGATCCTGATAGGGAATTTCAATTCTCAGCTCTTTATAGACGTAGATGTGTTCGCCATTGGGACTGACGACGGACCGTAAAGAGTCATGTCGGTCAACCACCGCCTGAACCGCCTGGGTCATGGCCCGGCGATCCAATGCCCCTTCCAACCGCAGCGAGTTCGTTAGATTATAGGATCGGTTGGCATTATCCCCCCCCAGCAGACAAGCGATCCAAATCTCGGTTTGCGGCCCGGTAGACGGTGCTGTTTGCGCAATTTCGGGACCGGCAAAAGGGTCAAAATCAACCGCTATCGTTTTAGGCATCGTAAAATTTGCTACCATTCTGGTTAGAGTATGATCTGTAAATAGCTCCCGGGTTTCTCGGGATCTGAAATGAACCACGCTGGATTTCCATCCCGGTCTTTGCCCAGACGGGCTCCCGGAACGGGCGGTTCGGTAAACGCATAGTCCGGGACAGCCCGATCGGATCGGGGCATTTTCAGTACGGATTTCGGCCTTTCCAAGACCGCTTCCGGGGGAGTGACGGAATTGGCTTTACCGGCTCCGTTCAGGCCCGGAAGCACGGCCTGAGTTGCCAGGGATGGCAGGTTCTGAAGGGTATTTTGCAGGGACTCAATTTTTTCGGTCAGTAGCTGCAACTGCCTGGCCATCTGAGCCAGGGCCGGATCGGGACTCACGACGGGAGTTCCCGGATGGGAGGGAGCCAAGGCGGTTTGGGGTTCCCGGGCGGGCGGCTGCGGCTCGTAGGCTCCCGCGGGCAAGTCCCGGTCGAGGTAAGAAACCAGGCCATTCAGTGTGCTGTATTCCTCGTTCAGTTGGCGGAATGTAATGGGCAATCCAAACTCTTTTTTCAGGGTAGAGGAGATCTGGGTCAGCAGCAGCGAATCGAGCCCAATTTCATAGAAGCTCAGTTCCGGTCGCATCTGGTCCACCGCAATGCCGGATGCGTTTTTCAGCTTTTCCCGCACGATTTGGAGAAGAACCTCTTTGCGGCTGGTGGTTTGGGGCCGGGCGACCTCAGGCCGGTTGGCCGTCAGTTGCGATTGCTCCCCCGAAACCAGCGATGGACTGATCGCGGACGCAGCCGGTTTTGGTGGATCGACCCAATACCGTTTTCGATCGAAAGCGTACGTGGGCAGGTCTGCTTTTGCCCGGTTTTGATGGCGGTAGAAAGCATCCCAGTCGGGTTCCAGGCCGTGGAGCCACACCTGACCCAGACCATTTAGCAACGCCTGATAATCGGTTGACACGCCTTTTCGGTCCAGGCTGGTGGCCAGTGCGGCCGGTTTGGAACCTGCCTGCTGGCGGGCCAGGGTTGTCAAGCCGCTGCCGGGGCCCACTTCCAGCAGAACCGGCCGGTTCAATTCAAAAACAGAGTCCAGGGCATCGGCGAAGCGCACGGGCAGGCGCAGGTGGGTGGCCCAGTAGGCCGGGTCCGTCGCCTGCGCATCCGTCAACCAGGTGCCGCTCACGGTCGAGATAACCGGTTTTCGGGGATGGTGTAAACGAACCTGCTGAACGGTTTTTTCAAAGACGGGAACGACCGAATCCATCATGCTTGAGTGAAAAGCGTGGCTCGTTGCCAGCACCCGATTCGGTATTTCTTTTTGATCCAGGAGTTTGGCAAAGCAGGCGATTTCTTCATCTTCACCGGCAACAACACACAGGGAATGGCTGTTGAAAGCCGCCACGGATAACGTTTCGGGCATCAGGGCGGTCATCTGCTCCGCGCCGGCCCGTACCGAAAGCATACTGCCCGCAGGAAGTTCGCTCACCAACCGGCCGCGAACCGCAATCAGCCGGATGGCATCTTCCAGCGAAAAAATACCGGCCAGATGGGCACCGACAAATTCACCAATGCTGTGGCCACAGAAAACCGTGGGTTCGATGCCCCAACTCAGCCATACCCTCGCCAGGGCATATTCGGTGACAAAAATGGCGGGCTGCGTAAACCGCGTATTTTTGAGTCGTTCTTCCGATTCGCGGTTGGTTTCGTCGGGAAAAAGAACCTGGCGGATATCGACTCCCAGGTGTTCCCCAAGCAGGTCGGCACAGTGGTCTACGGCCTGTTTGTAAACCGGCTCGTTCTCATACAGGTCGCGGCCCATGTTGAGATATTGCGCGCCCTGGCCCGGAAAAAGAAAGACCACATCGCCCGGTGGTTCCTGCAGCGTTTTCTGGCTCGATGCCGGGATATTTTCATTTTTTAATTGCCCGACCAGTGCCTCCGTTGACGTAGCGGTTACAAATCGCCGGTGGTTAAAATCGGCCCGGGCGGTTTGCAGGGTATACGCCACATCCGCCAAATTCAAGGCCCGGTTTTGCTGCAGGTGCGCTGCCAGAAACGGCCCATACGCGTCCCGGCTGGCCGTCGATTTGGCCGACCAGGTAATCAATTGAACCGGGCGTTGCGGTTCTGCCGGATCGGTAGCGGGCACTGGAACGTCACTGACAAACTCCTCCAATACGATATGAACATTCGTTCCACCCACTCCAAAAGAGCTAACACCCGCCCGGCGGGGTTGATCAGGATTTGAAACCGACGCTGGCCAGGCCCCAAACCCGGTGTTGACAAAAAACGGGCTGTTGGCAAAATCAATGGCCGGATTTGGCGTCGAGAAATGGAGCGTGGCCGGGATCTGTTTGTGATGCAGTGCCAGGGTCGTTTTGATAAATCCGGCAACCCCGGCGGCAGCGTCCAGGTGCCCCATGTTGCTTTTGATGGAACCGATGGCGCAATATTGGGTGGGAACCTGATTCCCGAAAGCCATTTTTAATCCTTCAATTTCGATGGGATCGCCAATTGGGGTGGCCGTTCCGTGGGCTTCAATGTAGCTGATGGTCGCCGGATCGATGCGGGCATCGTCGATCGCCATTCGGATGGCCCCCGCCTGTCCTTCGGCACTGGGGGCCGTAAAACTTCCCTTGCCGCTTCCATCGTTGTTGACACCGGTTCCTTTGATGATGGCGTAGATGGTGTCCCCATCCTGTCGGGCGGCTTCGGCATTTTTCAACAACACCACGCCTGCACCATCGCTGAAAACCGTACCCTGCGCATCCGAATCGAACGAGCGGCAATGCCCGTCGCGGCTGTAAATGGACCCTTCTTCGTAGAGATGACCACTGTTCAACGGAGCCCGAATACTGGACCCGCCTGCTAAAGCAACATCACACTGGCCGTTGCGAAGGCTGTCGACGGCCTGCGCGATCGCCAACAGGGACGTTGAACAGGCGGAATGAACGCTGACCGCCGGCCCCGTCAAATTCAGTTGGTAGGCCGTCCGGGTGGCGATGTAATCTTTTTCATTCGCGGTCATCACCTGATAGCTACCGACCTGATTCATCAGGAATGGATTGGTCAGCACATGGTTGTAGTAATAGGTGTTGTTGCCACAGCCCGCATAAACCCCAATCAATCCGTCATATTTTTGGGGTAAATAACCGCCATGTTCCAGGGCCTCCCAGGCAATTTCAAGGAAAATCCGTTGCTGGGGATCCATGAGTTCTACCAGTTTCGGATTCAGGCCAAAAAAGCGGGGGTCGAACTGACTGGCACCTGAAACGACGCCCCGGGCTTTCACGTAGTTTTCGTCCTGCGTCAGTTCGGCGGGCAACGATTGGTCCAGTTCTTCGTCGGTAAAAAAGGAAATGGTTTCCCGGCCTTCCTTCAAAACCGTCCACAACTCTTCAATCGTATTGGCGCCGGGAAAACGCCCGGCCATGCCAATGACGGCGATGTCACCCGTACTGCCCGACCGGTTTACGGTCTTTCGTTTTGGGGCGGAATTTCCTTTTTTACCTTCCAGAAAACCGGCCAACCCGGCCACCGTCGGGTATTGATAGATGGTCGTAACGGGCAACTCATAAGCATACTTTTCTTTCAGGCTGAGCACCATCCGCAATGCCAGAAACGAATTGCCGCCTAACTCGAAAAAGTTATCCTGAATGCTGACGTGGCTTACCTTCAGGAGTTCTTTCCAGAGGTCCACCAGGTTGTTTTCAACTTTCGTGCCCGGCGATATGAATTCCCTCGTTAGGAGTTCGGAGGCATCGGGGTTGGGTAACGCCTTGCGGTCGACCTTGCCGTTGCTGGTCAACGGAATTTCGGCCAGTTCCATCAACAATTGCGGAACCATGTAGTCCGGCAATTTGGATTGCAAAAACTGGATCGCTTCCTGTTTATTAAATTCGCCTTCGGGAATAATGTATCCGATCAGTCGTTTGTCTCCGCCCGGTCCTTCCTTGGCATCGACGACACACTGTTTGACGCCGGGAAACTGATGCAGGACGTTGTCAATCTCGCCGAGTTCAATCCGATAGCCTCTGATTTTTACCTGATGATCGATGCGTCCCAGGCAGAGGATCTCGCCGTTCTCCAGAAACCGCCCCAGATCACCCGTGCCGTACATTCGCCCTCCTGGTGTTCCGGCAAACGGATCGGCCACAAAGCGTTCCTGCGTCAACTCGGGACGGTTCAGATAGCCCCGGGCGACGCCAGCCCCTCCAATCCACAATTCCCCGACCTCGCCGGCCGCTACCGGTTGTTGCTGTTCATCCAGGATGTAGACCAGGGCGTTGTGGATGGGACGGCCCACGGTGATCGTTTCGCCCAGCCGGATTTGTTTCACAGTGGCCCAAACCGTTGTTTCCGTAGGTCCGTACAAGTTCCATATTTCAGCCGCTTTGCCGGTGAGCTTTTCCACCAGGTCTTGCGCCATTGGTTCGCCCCCGCAGAGGACTTTCAGTGGCAGGGATTTTTTCCAGCCCGAATCGAGCATCATCCGCCAGGTGAACGGGGTGGCCTGCATGATGGTGATGTTGTGGTTCTCAATCAGGTTGAGTAACGCCCGGCCATCGCGGGAGGTAGCCAGGTCAGTCAGTCGGACGGAGGCTCCCACGATCAGCGGCAGGAACAGATCGAGGCCGGCAATGTCGAACGAAATGGTGGTAACCGCCAGAATGGTATCGCTGGGCGTGATGCCGGGCTTATCGATCATGCTCCAGAGGAAATTCACAAGGTTGTGGTGCTCGATAAGCACGCCTTTGGGTTTGCCGGTGGAGCCTGAGGTGTAGAGGACGTAGGCCAGATCCTGGGGCGTGAACGCATCGGAAGGGGGCTGGGTCGACTCCCGGGCAATCAGTTCCCAGTCCCGATCGATAAACACCGGTTCCAATTTTTCCCGGCCCTTCAGTAGAACACTGGCGGGAACATCCGTAACTGCCAGACAGCTATCACTGTCGGAAAGCATGTAGGCGACCCGGTCCTGCGGGTATTCCGGATCGATAGGTACATAGGCCCCGCCGGCCTTCAGAATCCCCAGAATCCCCACAAGCAACTCCAGCGAGCGATTCAGGCAGATGGGGACGAGGGTTCCGGCTTTTATGTTCTTTTTTTTGAGATAATTAGCCAGTTGACTGGATTTATCATCCAGTTGTTGATACGTTATTTGTTTATCATTAAAAGTCATGGCTACCTTATCCGGCGTTCTTTCGACCTGTTCACGAAATAAGGTTACCACAGTTTTATTTTCTGGAAATGGAATCATAAAATCAGGGATTGGCAAAGCCGATTTGTCAATTTCTCCCGTGCTGGTTCGGGGGAAATCTTTCAGCCAGATAAAATGGGAAGGAATCATAGAATCGGGTAAATGCTGTGCCAAAGCAGACCGAAAGGCGGAGGTTTCCAGCTCCGTTTCGGTGGCAATCAGGTAAGCAACTAACGTTGTCTGAACTAGTTGATTTTTCCGCTTTAGTACGATTGCCTGCCGGATGCCAGCCTGTTGCTGTAAAACAATCTCGATGGTATCAGTATCATATCGTTCCATTCAATATTGATTTTAAAACGTTCAGGAATGTACAGAATTCGTCCCGGATGAAGGTACAATCGTACTTTTTAGTATTGCGAAAAAGACAGTAACGTGAACGGATATAATCCCGAATAAACCTTTTAATCGTTAAATAGTAGTACGGAAATGAGATGCACATACAAACCCTTGGGTTTGTTGTGACATGCGATGTGCTTGTATTAAAAAAAGACTTTTTCTCAAGTAAGACGGTACGATGGTGGCAATCTTAAGCAGATTGCATGGTTTCATCTATTAAAAAAACGATGAGAATGCAAATTAAATAGTAATTAAAATAATTCGCACGATTACTTGTAAATTATTTTCAACAAATTAAGTATTTTTCCTCATAACAATCACGGTCGACCTCTGCAAATTCTAAATAAATACCAGACATAAGGTCACGGAGGAGTGCACTACAAAAGACCGCTCCAACACGGTATCAACCTTTCGCCTTTGGTTTAATCCTATTAAATCTGGCAGAAATCTTAACAAGCCCGTCATACGATGAATTCACCCGAAAAAGGAAGCTATCAAGCGATGGTTAGCTATAACATCTGATCAGGCAGGCGCCTGGAAATCGATCTTTTTTGCTTTTGGGCGAGAGCAGCAGCGAGGAAGGCAGAGGATGGAGGGCTTATAAAACTAGCAAATGGCGATCTCATTTTGTGCCAGGCGAACTGGGCCGAGCGGCTTAAAGCCGCCTGAAACTATCAGAAATTTACTGGCCTGTATGGTATAACCGTAAACTTAGCGTTGAGAATGACGTTGTTTTAATCCCAAAAATAACGTCGTTCTCAACGCTAAAAAAGACATCTAAAATGACGTCAAATTATACTTCTTCTTTTCGCGTTCGATCTTTTCCTGAATAGCTTCAATCACCCAGTCGTGAACGGAGATCGTAATTTTCCGGCTGCGGCTCCGGGGGCGTTTGTCTCGGAGTTGTTTGATGGTCTCCATTTCGGTGGCAGTCATAATGAGTTTAATACTCTTCATCTCCTCCGGTTCGTCCTGACCCATGCGGTTTTTTGCGGTTGGACTGCCCCCCTGGCTAATGAATTGCTGGATCTTTTTCTCGGATACTTTTCGGGTTGTTTGTTCCGGTTTTGGCGGCTCCGGTGCTTTCGATATGGCCATAAAAGACGTTTTTTTAGAGGTTAAAAATAACGTATATTTCAACGTTATTTCAGACGTTTATTTCTGCGCCTAATTTTTCCATGATTATCTTGAAAACCATAGTGATTTCGTGAATGGCTTTCTGGTCGGCAGGCTGGTTTTCGATGACGCCAAGACCATTGCTGGAGGCATTGGCAAAACTCTTGCGTGAAACGATGGGCGGCCCCACGTATTCGATGACGCTGCTTTCCTGGAGCAACTCCGCCGAGTCTTTGTTGTCGGTGCCTTTCGGATCGGCCCGGTTCAGAAGGGCAAACGCGTGAAGGTCGGTGGGTTTCAGCGCACGGACTTCTTTCACCAGCGTCTCGACGTCGGCGATGGTCCACAAATCGAAACTGCGCGGGTTAAAAGGAACCAGCAGCGCATCCGACACGAACAGGGCCGCCCGCTGGCTCATCGTATCGCGGCCCCCGGAGTCGATGACAATGTGATCGAACTTGGGTTTGAATTTTGCCACTTGCTGACGGACGGCATCACCGGTCAAAACCGTTGCGGTATAACCGCTGTTTCCGTCGGTGTTCACTTCCCGCCATTTGGTGAATTTGGTGGCTGTTTGCTGTTCATCGGCATCCACCAGCAACACATCAAAACCCTGTTTGGACAACCATACGGTAAGGTTCGTAGCAATGGTAGACTTCCCGCTTCCCCCCTTGATTCCGCCTAAAGTAAAAATCATACTATTCCGGTTAACGTTGATTAAAACGTCAAATATACTGTAAAGAATCACCTTATAAAAAACGTCTTATTTAACGTCAAATGCAGGATGGGGCTATCCGTTGTAAACGTTGCGGCTACCGTCGATTGGCTGTTTGACTTATTCTGTTAATGGGGTAGGTTACATGAATAGCTGGTAAGAAATACCGTTATTTTTAACGTTAAATATGATGTATTAATTGCTGCTTGAATTAGTGTTGAATTAGATGGTTAATCCTTTGATTATAAAGATATTAAAACGAAATATAGGTAGTGTACAACTTAGGGATATAAATTCAATCTTGCTTATGCAAAAAGCCGACCCTGTCCGGAGCCGGCCTTTTGCATGTGTAAAATCAGGACTGATTTTTGGTAAACAGGAGAGTGGCCGGGAGTCGTCATAGGTGACGGCATTACATCCGGACGCTTTACCTTCAACATTCATCATTTGAAATTTAAAATTCCCCTCTTATTTCCCCGTCGCCCCATTTCCTGCACCAGCCGCAGCGGTTTCTGCCGTTCCGGATTGCAGGTGATTCCAGTTGATAAGGGTATTCCAGACCATCGGCGCATCGTGGTGGTTCAAATACCGGTGCAGGGGATCGAACGTGAATGCAATGACCCGCCCGGAACCCACCGGAACATTGAAAACCGTGCCGTGACCGATAATCACCTGCTCGTTCCGCACCATGCCCGAAATGACATAGGGCGTTTCTTTCGGAGCGGTTTTGGTTTCCGGTTCTTTCACCGGTTTCCGGTTGGGCATTCCCATGATCGGGCCTTTGTATTCGACCTCATCTTTCAACGGCTTGGTGCCATATTGAAGTAACATCATATCGCGGTCGTATTTGTCGGTCTGCAACAGCGGAGCAATGCCCCGGAAAATCGGGAACGTTTCCGGAAAACCGTACAGAACCGGGCTGTCGGCCTTGCGAACTTTCACCTGCACCACCGAACCGGGGTGGAACAGTCCCGGTACTTCGGCGGGTCGGAGTTCGCGGGCAATTCCGGCTTCGGCAATCATCGACGACGTATTATCCAGCGTCACCAGCACACCACCAGCTTCGACGAACAATTTGAGGTGATTGACCCCGTCGAAACCGGGGCCGCCGGTCATATCCGCCGTGGCATCGGGAAAACCGTGCGACGGAAATTCGGCGGTTTTGGTGTAGGGCAGCGGGCCAAATTTCTTGTCCAGTTCGTGAATGAAATTGCTGGCCGTACCGCGCATCCGCGGAATCAGAATGACGTCGAACTTCTTCCGCAATTCACCGGCTTTCAAATGATCTTTGTTGATCGACGTATACGGAATACCGCGTTGGTCGAACGTAAACCGCGCCCAGCCTTCATCCTGCGTGTTGAACCAACTGTGGTAAATGGCCACGCGCGGCAAACTGACTTCGTGCTGTTTGCCGGTCGGATTGGCGGCCGTCTGTTGTAAGTCCAGCCCAAACTGCGCCATCATTTTCTTCACCTGATCGGCTGTTGCACCTTTTATCACCAGCGACCCGGCCGACAGCGTATCCCTGATGCCCGACAAGGCAAGCTTCTCGTCCAGCACCACCACTTTGGCATTTTTGTTCTGTGCCTTGAGCCAGTACAGAGCCGGTAACACGGTATTCTGCGCTTTGTAATGCAGGACGTAATTCGCGCCTTCACCCGCCAGACTACCGGCATACTTCGCGTCGGCCTGCAACATTTTCAGGTCGTTCATGACGTATTTCACACTGTCTTCGGCCTTTACCTCCACGCCATACAGATAGCCCAGTGTCCAGGCAATGTCATCGTAGGGCGGAAATTTGGCCTCTTTCGGGTAGTTCTGCTTGGTCAGTAACGACACCGCCAGGTTGCGATACGGCTGGTTCAGCAGCACCACATAATCGCCCTGGTTGGTGCCGGTTTCGGCCTTGTGAACTTCAATGCCCTGCGCCCGGAGTTGGTTGACCAGGTAGGTCGCCATCACCGGGTCGCGCTGGCTTTTCGGAATCACAAACGCCCTGGGCGACTCTTCCATGCCTTTCCGGATGTTGTTGACGCCCTTCTGGTAGAAGTTTTTCAGCAACTGTTTGCTGTTGTCGGCGGCATACGAAAGCGCGGCCAAAACCCCGGCCTGCATGTAATTGATCCCGTTCCGATACGACCAGTAGACTTTTTCGGTAGGTGGATTGGGACGATACCATTCCTTGCTTGTAGCCGGATCACCGGCGTATTTCTGGTTGGAAAGATCGCGCAGATACGTCGTTGCCCCGCCATTGCCGAAGGTTTCGTAAAACCGCCCGATGGAGTTGTGGTTGTTGGCAATCCAGAGGGCATAACCGGGATACCAGCCGTCGTAAAATGCCCAGTCGAACACGCCCGGCAGCCCCTGAGCCGCCAGACTCGTGATTTCGTGGTTGGCCATAATCTGCCATTCGCCAATCGTAATTGGATCGATCGTTTCGTTGTAAGGCCCGGTTCCGGTCGAGATGTAGAGGAGCGGCACTGACTCGTGCAGGTCGAGCATGGCCGTGGGGTGCCAGTCGTAATAGATTTTAAAAATCGCTTTCGTCAACTCCTGCGAGACCTGCAAGCCGTCGCGGTTGTTGTCGTGGTAGGTATATTTTCCCCAGTACGGCACGCGCGGAAAACCGTCGTCAAACTCTTTGCGGTTTTTGCTGTAGCGGTTATACCAGTCCACCTGCTTGTCCCAGCCGTCGGGTTCCGAAACCGGGTTGATCAGCACAATGATGTTGTCCCGAACCGCCTTGATTTCTTCCGATGGGCCGGTAATGAGCCGGTATGCCAGTTCCATCAGCATTTCCGGCGAGCCCATTTCGGGAGAGTGTAAACCGCCGTTCAGGTAATACACCAGCTTCGAGTCGCCAATGATTTTGCTGACATCCTGACTGCCCACTTTGCGGGGATCGGCCAGGGTTGCGAGTTGTTTTTTGTAATGATCGAGCCGTTTCATGGCATCCTCGCTGCCAATGGCAATGAGGTGAATCGGGCGACCTTCCTCACTGGTTCCCACCTGTTGCATTGTGATATTCGGCGAGAGCTGGGTCAGTTTCTGGTAATACGCGTAAATCTCTTTCGTGTGATGAAGAATACCGGGTGTGCCGATAATCTGGCCGAAATGCTTACGGGGCGAGGTGATCTTCGGGTCATCGACCAGGTTGAGCACCGAAGACGGTAAGAATTTGGGGTCGGTTGTGTACTCCCTGATCTTCTGGTTATACGTCTCATCAATCGACTGGGCGCGCAGGGCGGTTTTGAAAGAGGTAACTGCCAAACCAATCAGCAGAATCAAAGGGAGCGATCTGGGGCATTTCATACAAGTAGGGTTAAACGCATGGAAGGAATTTAAAAAGGACGTAGAGATGGAGGAGAGCAATTGTAAAATAGCCGTTAAATATGGCAAGCAAAGCCTGCGATTTCAAGATTATGCAGAATTTAATTATATTAAGTTTAAGTTTTGCAGAATAATATAAAGTAATAGGTAAATAGTGCAATGATTTTTTGTCATTCTTCTATTGAAAATGCCCGGTTTGAATTGAAAGTGAAAAAAGGCAGGTCCAGAATGCCCCTAAAACCCTCTGGAGGTGGCTGAGGCAGGAATGGAATTGTTGCCATTGTTACCGCAACCGTTTATATTGAGCCTAATTCAATTGATAATTTTGATTTTTAGCAATATTTCCAAATTTTACGTCTAAAATTTCTATTTATGTTTCAGGTAAAGCCAGTATTTGCGCTGTTGGTGGTCGTATTATTTGGGCAAACTGTACTCGCTCAAAAAGAAAAAGCTGCGGCAATTTCTCAATTAGACAAACAATATTCCCATTATTCGGCTCTCGCGCAGCGAATCTGGGAACTGGCTGAACCCGGTTACATGGAAAATGAGACCAGTAAACTGCTTCAAAAAGAACTACAGGATCAGGGTTTCAGCATCACGACGGGCGTGGCGGATATGCCCACGGCATTCGTTGCCAGTTTCGGGAAAGGCGCACCGGTGATCAGCATCCTGGCCGAAATGGATGCCCTGCCGGGTTTGTCACAGGATTCCGTGCCGGTTCGCAAACCGCTCGTGCCGAATGCCTATGGTCATGCCTGTGGGCACAATCTGTTCGGGGTAGGTTCGGTGGCTGCGGCCATTGCGGCCAAAAACTACCTGCAGCAGTCCGGCAAATCCGGTACGATTCAGTTGGTCGGCACCCCGGCCGAAGAAGGCGCGGGCGGTGGTAAAACGTATCTGGTGAAGGCGGGTCTATTCGATAAAGTCGATGCGGTTTTGCACTGGCATCCGGGCGATAACAACAGCGCGAGTCCGTCGTCCTCTCTGGCCTACCGCGTCGCCACGTTTCAGTTCAACGGACTGGCGGCCCACGCTGCGGCTGCTCCCGAAAAAGGCCGGTCGGCCCTCGATGCCGTCGAAGCGATGAACTACATGGTCAACATGATGCGCGAACACGTGACGTCCAGCACCCGGATTCACTACGTCATCAAGAAGGGCGGTCTGACGTCCAACATCGTTCCCGACTACGCCGAGGTGGAATACACCATTCGTCACCCGTCGGCAAAAGGCCTGGAAGAAGTCTGGGCGCGGTTGATGAAAACCGCTCAGGCGGCTGCGCTCGGCACCGAAACGACGATGACCCACGAAGTGATGGCGGGGCTCTATAATCTGCTGCCGAATGAAACCCTGGCGAAACTGATGCAAAAGAATCTGGAGCAGGTGGGGGGTAACAAGTATACGCCCGCCGAAACGGAATTTGCCAACAAAATCCGGAAAACCGTCAATTCGGAAAGTCTGCCGCCCTTAAGTCGCGCTTCCGACATTCAGCCGTATGCCCTGAATGGCGTAGGTTCGGCGTCCACGGATGTCGGGGATGTCAGTTGGGTGCTGCCAACGGTCGGACTGTCGGCGGCTACCTGGGTGCCGGGCGTTCCGGCGCATAGCTGGCAGGCGGTGGCCTGCGACGGCATGTCGATCGGTTTCAAAGGCATGTTGGTGGCGGCCAAAACTATTTCGCTGACGGCCATCGATCTTTTTCAGCAACCGGCTGTCATCGAGCAGGCTAAAGTTGAACTAATCAAAGCGCGGGGCGAAGGATTTGTGTATAAATCGCTGGCCGGGGATCGGAAACCACCGCTGGATTACCGGAAATAACGTCTGGAGAGTGTTGGTTCTTACATCACCCTGGCCACTTCGAAGTGCATGCCATCGAGCCGGGTGAAGTGGCCGCCCCAGTAGAAACCATGTTTGTTGGCAATCGGCACCAGTTCGCGCACACTCCCTTTTTTCCCGACGAGCGCGGGCATGGTCGAAAGCATGTTCTGGGGTACGTTGATGTCGAAAGCCGTACCGAAAGCGTGGTTGCTCAATTCGGTGCGACTACCGCGAACGAAGCGGGGGACGAACGACCCGGCATAGCTCAACACCAGATCGAGCAAGCCCTCGTTCTCCCATTCGGCCCACATAGACACCAGTTGGGGAGTAGCCAGATGGTGGAATCGAATGGTGCCACTGGCAGGGGCACCGGTTTTTCCGATCAGTTGCGGAATGGTCACTTTGACAATGTTTTTAGATTCCCAGTCGTCCAGAATCTTGATGTTTTCCGGGTTTCCGGGAACGGGCGCAGCCGCAAATTTAAACTTCCCGAACAGGGCCTGACGGGCGGCAATGCCAGCTAGTGGGGAGAAATCGGGTTTCAGCGGCCAGTTGGGGCCTTCTTTCGCCGGGTCGGGGTTGGTCAAAACCGGGAAGCCCAGTTGCATGGCAACACCGACGGTTTTGTTGCCGACAACGCCATCGTCCAGCAGGTTATTTTTCTTTTGGAAAGCCACCGTCGCTTCGTGCGTCCGCAGGCCAAACTTACCATCGGCCACACCGAGTTCAAAACCCTGCCCGATCAGGAATAATTGCCATTTTTTAACGTCGGCTCCTTTGCTGTTTTGTTTGAGAACTTGCATGGGTACGGTGCGTTGGAAGAAGAAATATACTTTTTTGCAAATGGGATTCCATGTAGATGGAAAATGGCCCGGTTTGGACGTGCGTAGTCAGCAATAGTGTACCGAAAAGGAATGAAGTAAAAATAACGTTGAGTAAATGCAGCTCCTTTTAAGAGGAATGAACAGTTTTACGGTATACGTTAAAAATTACCAACAATAAGGTAGCTGTAGTTAACCGGTATCTGATTTTTTCTTTTATTCACGGTATTTTAAACTATTATAAGCGGAATAATGACCACTTAGGTACTTCATAATTCCTGATCGTTTGATGATCATGACTAAACGTACAAAAACTTTTTAAAGGATTATGCCTTGTATTTAGCAAACGGTAAAGATCCCTGCTTTTACGCTTTGAACACCGCTGTCGAGCGCATCCTTCGGATTCTTTGTGTTCTCGACTATCCTGAATCAATCTATTTTTATTCTGGCTGTAGAGTGAATTTAATCTTAACCGAAGAGTCAACGCGCATCCTTCAATCCGTCGATTACCGCTGTTTCCACCCAAAAAATATCGCCGTCTCGGGAAAAGAACAGGTATTTGCCATCGCTGGTCATGAAGGGGCAAAACTCATAGGCATCGGTATTGATTACAGAACCCATGTTTTTTGCTTTTTGCCACTCACCGGTTTTGCTTTTGAAGCTGATGTATAAATCGCCTTTTCCAAACCCTTCCGGTCGCTCGGCGCAGAAAATGAGGTATTGCTCATCCGGTGACACGAAAACATCGGCTTCGTAATGTGCGGTATTGACGCCAGGAGGTAAGGGCTGGGAAGGCTGAAATTTCCCCCTGGCATACCGGGAAAACCGGATGTCATAGTTGTTATCGGTAGATTGATCCGTGCCGCCATTCGACGAAAAGTACATCGTACCTGCTTTCGTGAAGGACATGTAATACTCATTTTTGCTGGTATTGATGCCCGGTCCGGCATTCACCGGCACTGCCGACCAACCGTCTTTCTTTCGCTCGATATACCAGATGTCAAAATCCTTCTTCTCACCCTGTCCGTCGTTCGCCCGATCCGAAATAAAATACAACCGCTTTTCATCCGGCGACAGAAAAGGATCATTGTACTCGTATTGATCGCTGCCCATGACGGTTTTCGGCGCGGTCCAGGTATTGTTTTCAAACCGTATGCACCGAATTTGTGGCTTCTTATTGATAATAACCGCGTAATAAAATTCCGTACCATCGCTCGAAAAAACCGACCCGTATTCGTAATGATCTTTCAATGAAACCACATCCGGGGCAAATAAGATGGGTGTCCTGCCGGGCGGATTCTGATTCAAATACGACGCAGTCGTCTGCGCTTGTAAGGAACCCGATAAAATGAGGATTAGGGCCATTACAGTCCGGAAATAAGTCATATGGGGTTAGGGTTTTAGGTGAAAATAATCTTGTTAAATCGAATTATATCGAAAATCATACCATATACTAAGTGGTTAAAATACAATAGATTGCTGAAATGGTAAGCAGCGATATCGGTTCGTTATCACACATTTTGTGCGGTATTGAACAGACTTTGTGAATCGTAAAATTAGAACGATTGTACCAACAAAAAAGTCACTGCCTAACCAGACAATGACTTTCCAATTCATTAACCTAATGTATAGGCTAAAAGTACGGGCCCCTCTGGATCAAAGCTGTCCAATTTGGGAATGATCCTGTCAATTTTGGGAGAAAAATTGAACTGCCAACCGAAACCTGCCAGAGTCAGATTCGCAAAATCACAGCAGACATTATCCGAATTGATAGCCAAACAATCCGGTAGCAAATTCAGGTGGTCGTAAAATAAAATAACCCGCTCAGAATGAGTGGGTTATTTTCGCAGAGAGAGCGGGATTCGAACCCGCGATACGCTTTAGACGTATACACACTTTCCAGGCGTGCTCCTTCAACCACTCGGACATCTCTCTGGGTCGAAACGGGATGCAAAGATGCGGGTAATTCCTGAAACTTACAACCGGTTTTTGATCCTTACAGGCTCATTTCTCCACAAATCGGCGTAACCAGGCGTTTTTTCAGCCGGTCCGGGTCCGGCTCGTTGGCGAGCAGGAACATCAATTTGGTGATCGCGGCTTCGACGGTACTGTCGCTGCCGCTCAACACACCGATGCGGTCCAGGGCTTTGCTGGTTTGATACCGGCCCTGCGTCACCCGGCCGCCGTCGCACTGGGAAACGTTGAAAATGACCAAACCGCGTTCGATGGCACTTTCCAGCGCATTCAGAAACCAGGTTTCCGTGGGGGCATTTCCGGAACCGTAACTTTCCAGTACCAGCCCTTTTAAACCCGGAATGCCCAGAATGGCGCTGATAATCTGGTGGTTGATGCCGGGAAACAACGGCAGAACCACCACGTTCGTGTCCATTTCCTCGTAAACCGTCAGCTTTGATTCCGGTACATAGGGGCGAATAAACGGCGTATTGTATTCGATGTTGACGCCGGCCATCGCCAGATGTGGGTAGTTTTCGGAATGAAACGCGTTGAAATGCACGCTTTCCTTTTTCTTCGCCCGGTTTCCCCGGAGCAGCATCGAATTGAAGTAGATACAGACTTCCGGCACCATCGGCCGATCGTTTTCCTGCGCAGCGGCAATTTCCATCGCCGTAATAAAATTTTCCCGTGCATCCGACCGGGCCACACCAATGGGCAGTTGCGCGCCCGTCAGAATCACCGGTTTGTTCAATCCTTCGAGCAAAAAGCTGAGGGCTGAGGCCGTGTAGGCCATCGTGTCCGTTCCGTGCAGGATGACAAAACTGTCGTAAGCATCGTAGTTGTCCCGAATGATGCGGGCCAGATGAATCCAGTTTCCCGGTTTCATATTCGAAGAGTCGATCAGTTCGCTCAGCACAATGACCGTTACTTCAAAATCGAGCCGCCGGATTTCGGGAACCCGATCCAGAATCTGCTCAAAATCGAACGGGACGAGCTGATCATTCTGGCGGTCGTAAACCATGCCCAGCGTGCCGCCAGTGTAGATGACCAAAACCGAAGAACGGGACTGACCGGGCATGACCGGATTGATATGAATGGTGCGATACATGTTAGCGGATCAAAAGCTGTTGGGCATTTTTGGTGGTTTGCGCATCGACCTGGGCGAGCGGAATCTGCTTCAAATCGGCGACCCGCTGGGCAATCAGCTTTAGGTACGCCGGTTCGTTTCGTTTGCCCCGGTAGGGGACGGGAGCCAGATACGGCGCATCGGTTTCGAGCACCAGATGCTCCAGGTCGATGAACGGAAGCACTTTATCCAAACCGCCATTTTTAAAAGTCGAAACGCCACCGATACCCAATTTGAAACCCAGTTCAATGGCGCGGTGCGCTTCCTCAACGGTTCCGACAAAACAGTGGAAAATGCCGTTCAGGTTGGGCAAAGCCAGTTTTTCGATGAGATCGGCGGCTTCGGCAAAGGCATTTCGACCGCCATTAGCGGCAGAACGGCTGTGAATGGAAATCGGCAAATTTCGCTGCGAGGCCCATTGCAACTGAACCGTGAAGGCTTCAAACTGGCGGTCGACGTGGGTCAGATCCCAATAAAAATCCAGACCAATTTCGCCGATGGCAAAAAATGGATAGCGGTTTAGCCAACTTTCGACGGTCGCCAGTTCGTCCTCGACGGTTTCAGTAACATAGCAGGGGTGCAGTCCCATCATGGGCAGACAACGGTCGGGAAACCGCCCGGCCAGGGCCATCATGGCGTCGATGGTTTCGGTGGCGCAATTGGGCATCCAGATTTGGGCAACGCCCTGGGCTTCAGCCGCCGACAGCATGGCTTCCTTGTTCTCAAACTGTAAATCGTAAATATGGGCGTGGGTGTCGATCATGAATACGTTCGGCCTTTCCAGACCAGCTTCGTGGGTAACCAATAATAAATCAGTGAAATAAAATAGCCGATGTGCAGATAAAACTCGAAGCCGATCAAATACGGTAACAGGTCCCACCGGCGAAACCGGTTCAGAATCCAGAGCAACTGGGCCGTCTGGGTAACAAACTTAATCAGCCAGATCGTTGCCGCTGCGGTCGGAAACCAGAACGCCAGAACGATCAGCAAGGGATAAAAAAGCAATTGCAGGAGAAAAAGAACGATGAAGTACGGCGGTAACTGCAACGCCCCGACCATCCAGCGTTTTCGTTGGTGCAACCAGCTTCGCCAATCCGGTAACGGCAATGTGGTTGCCAGGACTTCCCGATGGAAAAGGTTACCAAACGAAAAACCGTGATGAACAATCTCCGTAAACAGTTGGTAATCTTCCACCACCGAAAAAGGCAGATTTTCGTACCCGCCCACCGCATCGTAAGCCGTTCGACGCACCGCCATGTTGTTGCCCATTGCCGTCACCGGAATGTTCAGATCGGTCAATTGCTTGATCAGGTACTGACCATAAAACCAGTCGACGGCCTGTAGTTTCTGAAAAACCGTTTGTCCGACAATCTGCGTGCAGCCCGTCAAAATCCCGAGTCGTTCCTGTTCAAACGGTTGTAGCATCCCGGAAAGCCAGTCGGGCGAAACTTCGCAATCGGCGTCGGTAAACAACAGAATCCGGCCCTGCGCGTGTTGGGCTAACTGCGCCAGCACATTGGCTTTTCCGGCCTGTTTTCCTATTTTTCCCTTGATGGTAAAAAGACGGTATTGCGGTTTGTTGCGAATAAAACCGGCCACCAGTTCCCCGGTTTGGTCTTCCGACTGGTCATTGCCAATCAGCACTTCGTAGCGATCCGGCGGATACCGAAGTTGCCCGACGGCCTGAAGACAGCGGAGAATCGTGTCCTCCTCATTGCGGGCGGCAATCAGAATGCTGACGTCGATATTCACGCCACCAAAGTCCTGAAACCGGACGTTTGGGGTAAACCGTCAAAGCGATACCCCCGTTCTGAAAAATGGGACAGGACCCGCGGAAGGGCGTAACTCATGCGGGGCCAGGCTTTCAGGCTGTCGTGAAACAGGATGATGGAACCGGGTTCGGTGTATTTCAGCGTTTTCTGCAAAACCACTTCCGGCTGCAGCGACAGCGAAAAATCGCCCGTCAGCACATCCCACATGATGACATCATGCGTTTTGAGGACTTCGTGCCCCTGGCTGCGTTTCATACGGCCGTAGGGCGGACGAAAAAGCCGGGTTGGCAGGTCCAACTGCTGCTGACACTGTCGAACATTTTCCAGATACGGTTCGTCCTCGGTTTTCCAACCATTCAAATGGTTAAAGGTGTGATTGCCAATGGAATGGCCTGCCTGGTGTACCTGCTGAAAAATCCCGGGATGCTTTTTGACGTTGTCGCCAATGCAGAAAAACGTCGCTTTGGCCTGGTGGTTTTGCAGCGTTTCCAGCACAAATTCGGTGACGTCCGGGATAGGGCCGTCGTCAAACGTCAGGTAAATCACCTTCTCCTGAGTCGGAACGCGCCACTCAAACCGGGGGTAGAGGGCCCGAAGCAGAAAATTTGTTTTATGTAAAAACATAGAATCAGTTCGCTGATGCGGTTTTTGGTGGGATTAACGCAACGTCCGGTCTTTCCAGCGGAATCCCTTTTGTTGAGCCGCCAGCCCGAAAAATACCACGTACAACGGATAAACTAGTTGCGTGACCGGAATCCAGAAAAGTACCGGCTTTTTTTTCAGGAACACCAATACGGAGCCCAAAAATAGCCACTCCGGCACAGCTTTCAAGGCCACGATACCGATAAGTTGGGGCGCCGACAGATTCCCGAAGCCATAAGCGAGCAGGGCGACGGGCAACGCCAGGTTGCTGGCAAAGATAAAAACCGCCAAAACCGACGGCAACACACTCTGGTACGCGCGCCATTTGCTGGCCCACCGCTTCCGCTGGTGGTAGAATGCTCCCAGCGTCGGCTGCGGAGCAGTGTGGACAATCGCATCCGGGCTTTTCAGGAATTTTACGCCCGCTGGATAGCGGCTGGCAATCTTGTGCATGAGCAGTTCATCGTCGCCGGAAGCCACATGGTCGATGCCGTCAAAACCGTCTACGGCTTCAAAAGCCCGTTTTTCGTAAGTCAGATTGGCTCCGTTGCACATCGTCGGAAAGCCCAGCGCCATCGTGCAGGCCCCTGCACCGATGAGGCTGCTGCTTTCAACGGTTTGCAGGTTGCCAAAAGCGGAATGATCGGTGTTGAAACTGATCGGGCCACTGATGAGTTGGGCGCCGGTTTGCTGGTAAAAAGCCGCAATCGTTTCGAGCCACTTTGGTCCAATGCGGCAGTCGCCGTCGGTCGTTACAATCAGATCGCCGGTGGCCATCGCGATGCTTTGCCGAATCGCCCGTTTTTTCGGCGACGTGGTCGGTTCGTTGGCCAGTGGCAGCGGACGGAGGGAATACGGCATCTGTCCAACCAGCGACTGCGTGATTTTCAGCGTGTTATCCGTTGATGAGTCGTCCGCGACAATGACTTCAAAACCGTCGGGAGAATAGGTCTGGTTTTGCAAATCACGAAGCAGCAGGGGCAAGGTATGTTCTTCGTTGCGAACCGGAATGATGACACTGATTCGGGGTGAACTGGCGTTTTGGGACATTGCGGGAACCGTAAACACGGTCATCCGCCACCAGGTAACGGCCAGAATAAGCGTGAAGAAAGCGTAACTGATAGAAATAAAAAGAAGAGTGTAAACCATTGTCGGTCAGTTCGTTGATAGCTTTAGTTTCCAGACCCAAAACAGCCCGACCAACACCGGAGCCAGAATATTGAACAACCAGAGCGTGAGCGTCGCCGACAGAATTTGCGGAGCCGGAACCTGCCATTGGCCGAACACCCACATGGATGTAGCTTCCCGAACACCCAGATCACTGAGCAGGTTAAAGGCCGGAATAATCGTTTTTCCCAGATACACCAGCCCGATCCCCGTAGCGGTTTCCCGAAGCGGTAACTGAATGCCGAAAATGAGCAAGGCAAAATAAAATTGCAGCGAGAAAGTCAGGTAGCGGAGCGAGGCCGCACTGAAAGCCAGGACCAATTCTGTCGTTGTATAATAGGAAGCGACCGACCAGTATTTTTCCCAGCGTTGCAGCCAGCGAATGGGCAGATGAACCAGGCGGTGCCGCTGCCGGGCCGCCAAAACCGCCAGCCCCATCGTCAGCACCAGGAGCCAGAACAGCACGCCCTGCGCAACGGGCCACGCTTCCGTCTCGAACTGAAGCTGGACGAACAGAGCGATGGTTCCGAAAAAGACGGCGGCCAGAAACTGCATTCCGCCCGAAACAAGAGCCGCACCGATGCCCTGCCAGCGTTGGTCGGAGCGGAGCGACAGCAGCCGGCCAGCGGTGTCGCCCAGTTGGGCGGGCAGGGCAAACCCCATTGCCAGACCGGCCAGCACGCCCTGGGTCGCTTCTTTTACCGTAATGGGTTCGACCCGTTGAACCAGGATTTTCCATTTCAGGGCTTCGAGCAGCCAGTTGGCGGGCGTGAGCAATAGCAACAGCAAAGCCGGAATGCTGAGCCAGTTGGCGGTTTTCCAGTAGGTGAAGACGGATTGCAGGTCGTGTTGCTGGCGATTCAGGGTAATACCGATGTAACTGACGATCAGGGTAAGAATGCCGATTTTCGACCAAAAAACGATTTTTTTGGTCCTGGAATATGTTCTTTGAGGGACGAACCCGTTACTTTGCATAGTTTCCTTGCTAAAAATCCGTACGACCTTCCATGCCCATTCCACTTGCTGCTACCGAACTTGAAGCGTACGACAAAATTATTCTGGGGGTCGATCCCGGAACGCAGATTGCGGGTTATGGCGTCATCCGAATCCAGAAAGACCAGATGAGTATGCTGCAATACGGCGTCATTCACCTGAGCAAATATAGCACCCACGAACTGAAATTGAAGAAACTCTTTGATCGCATGATTCAGCTCATCGAGGAACACCTGCCCGATGAAATGGCGATTGAAGATCCATTTTTTGGAAAAAATGTCCAGGCGATGCTGAAACTGGGGCGCGCGCAGGGAGTGGCTATGGCCGCTGCGCTGTCACGCGGCATTCCGATCGTGGAATATTCCCCCCGGAAGGTGAAGCAGTCGGTGACGGGCAATGGCAACGCGTCCAAAGAGCAGGTCTCCCACATGGTTGGACACCTGTTGCATGCCGAACTGAACCCCGAGTTTTTCGACGCGACCGATGCCCTGGCGATTGCGATTTGCCACCATTTCCACAAAAATGCGCTGCCGGGAACAAAATCGACGGGTAAGAAGTCGAAGAAAGGAGCCTGGTCGGCTTTTGCCAACGAAAACCCCGGCCGCATTTCCTGATGGCGTAAAAAAGGTACTTTTCACTTCGCAAAACAGGGGAAACTACGCACTATTCTTTCCAAACAACCGTGTACTTTTGGGCATCGAAACGAATTGTCCGCTCTCCACCGGTTTTGATCCTGGTCTTTCAGGGAATGGGGAGCAAATAGTTGACCTGATACGATGAAAAAGCTATTCAGAAATCGATTGATGTTGGCCGCTTTTTACCTGCTGGTTGGACTGGGGCTCACCACCCTGGGCCGGGAACAGGTGCGTTCTAAAAATCTGGGCGTCATCAACTCCAAAACCATCTTCAGCCACAAAAAAGGCGCTGCCAGCCCCAGTGGTGTATACATGGTTCTCAAACTGATCAAAGTGATTTAATCACACCATGGGATTGCCAGCCGCCCGGGTCGGAGATCTGCACGTTTGCCCGATGGTAACGGGCACCGTACCCCACGTGGGTGGCCCCATTTTGCCGCCCGGTCAGGCTGTCGTTCTGATTGGCGGCCAGCCCGCAGCCGGTGTCGGTGATTTGTGTACCTGCGCAGGCCCGCCGGATTCCATCATCAAAGGATCGGCAACGGTTTTGATTGCCGGAAAACCAGCCGCCCGCGTAGGCGATACGACGGCCCACGGCGGCACCATCGTGCTCGGCCTCTCCACCGTCTTGATTGGCGGTTAAAACGCTTCCCAATTCGTTTTCGTTTAGGACTTACGTCGGATCAAGAGCAAAAGTTGTGGAGCATCTTGGTTTAAGCATATAACTGCGTTAATCGATAAAGGAAAAACTCGACGTTTCTTACCCCTCTGAACTGAGCCCGGAAGGCTTTGATCTTGGCATTGAAG
>NZ_QOWE01000031.1 GCF_003334855.1 Larkinella punicea | reverse complement strand
CTTCAATGCCAAGATCAAAGCCTTCCGGACTCAGTTCAGAGGGGTAAGAAACGTCGAGTTTTTCCTTTATCGATTAACGCAGTTATATGCTTAAACCAAGATGCTCCACAACTTTTGCTCTTGATCCCTTGTTATCCTTGCTGTAGCTGCAATGCTTAATTAACTTAAGTAAGGAGTATGTTAGCGGATATAAATTTTCGGCTAAACTGAGGTAGCCCAGGTTTCAATGCGAGGCCATTTCCACGCATAACGGATAATTAGACAAAGAAGAACGACTTCTACAACAGCGCCAAACACCATGTGTATCCAAGCCTCTCCTGCCAAATTAAACAATATAAAGGGAATATTCACCGCAGCAGTAATGATATTTGCCCAGCGATTTACTTTAGCCGGCAGGGCAACAGAAAGAAAAATCATCAGTGCCGGAATTGTCACTAAGGAGAGTGCTGCCAAAAGAAATACTTTCGTAATATCAAATTCAAACACCCTCCCTTTCAGAATATCCTCTATCTTACTTGGCATATATAAGTGGAAATAATCAAGATAGATAAGTAGAAACATTAAACTCGTCCACAGCGTAGCAAGCTTCAGTTTCAAACTGACTTTGATGTCTTCCAGTGCATTTTGTGCTGTTGTTTGAGTATTCATAAATTATTAATTAAAAATTAAACCCGAAATGTAGCCCTGGTTCAGGCGTGTATTTTGGCCAGTTGTCATCTTTTTCTTTAAATCCATTGGGCATTTCCGTGTAAAAAGCACGACCAGCAACACCAAGAGAAGGTTCTATAAAAAACCTATCCTTCAAGAGTTTAATGTGATAGCCAACTCGATTAGTGTTGAATATAATGAAGCCATTACCCACCTTATCACCGTTTTCATTCTTAAATGTTTGCCACATAGGCATTGCATGTACTGCTACGTAAAGACCTTTCCAAATATACTTTTGATAAGCCAGGCCAATTCCATATTCTCTTATATAACCAGGGAATTTCTCTTCAGGTGTTCCGTATGCCTTATTATAAAATGGGTTAATACCAAGAGGCCAAGCATGTTTCCAAGTTATTAGTTCAAGTGAAATTACATCTTTTCCTGTAATCCGATAGCCAACATTGAGTTGAGCAAAGCCGGGAGGGTTTGTAGAATCCAAATTACCTAATAAAAATATAGTGCTACCAACGAACCACCGTTTATACGTGCTGTCTGTTTTAGCATATTGCGCGTAGAGTTGGAGCGTGCTTGTCATCAAGAAGACAAAACCAATGAAAAAAATTTTCTTTTGCATTTCTTTCTTTTTTTATGTGAAACGATACGGCAAAAGTAGATTGGCGAGATACAATAAGTCGTTCACTTAAGTTAAGAAATACGCTTTAGCTCTTTTTTTCAAGGATTCCTGCTCTTAGGACATCTTTGAACTTACCTCGTAAATTCAACTACCTGGGCACTCACAGTTATCGTTCTTCTGACAAAGAAAGGGGCAAAACCACTGACGTGTTCCTCTGTCATCACGTTGACTATGGCTTTGGAACCATTCAGCAAGTTGGCTTTCTTCATCATCGTTGAATATGCATTTTGGTACAATTGTCTTTTGTTCATACCTCCAATTGCCAATACATAAGACACCTCCGAACTTCCGCTTACCTGATCAATTACTTTGAAGTTGTTCCCACTTAAGTGTACCTGAGTGGCGTTTTGATTGTGGTTGGTAACAAGGGCGGTGCCGATGCCACATGAACTAAAAAATGCCGCGAGCAATAACAACACGGAGTAAATGCCGATCTTTTTCATTGTAGTAATTATTTATTGTTATACATGTATTTAAACTTAAATCCGAAATGCAGCCCCGGCTCACCGATCAACTACTCTTCCCACTTGTTGTCTTGTACTCTAAAAAAATCCGGTATGTTGGCACTCACGGGACAGAAAGTGGCCGCGATGGAAGTTTTAAAAAAACAATTTTTGAACTGGGAAAACTGCTGTTGGGCGTTTTATTAGGTCGGAAAGTATCCGATAAACTTTTTGGTAAGTAAGCTAAAAGTTAAACCCAAAATGAAGCCCAGGTTGAATAAAGTAGTTAGGCCATTTTTTTTCTACTAAATTAAAAGTATCCGGAACATTAGTTCTTACTGGCCAATAACTACATCCAATAGCTGGTTCAAAAAAGAACCGGTTTTTAAAAAACTTAAACTGGTAACCCAAATGGAAGTTCAGATATAACGTGTATCCATTTCCAATCTTTTTTTTATTCTCATCCAAATATTTTTCAAAAGCATTCAATGCATGAACGGATGTATAGACTCCTTTCCACCAAAAACGCTGGTATCCTAATGTAGGTGCAAGTATGCGTGAATGCCCGGGATAGCTCCCTCCTGGTTTACGAAAAGATGGTCCAAAAGGGATACCTATAGGCCAAGAATAAATGGATCTTTTAAATTCAAAGGAAACAACATCTTTAGGTGTTATCCTATAGCCAACATTTAATTGTATATACTCCGGGTTGTCTTTTTTATCAAAATTTCCTAACATCAGGAGCGAACTCCCAACGAACCACCTTTTATAAGTACTGTCTTCTGTGGCATATTGTGCATTCACCTGTAAACTGCTTGCCAATACGAAGGCAAGTCCAATCCATAAAATTTTCTTTTGCATATCTTTTTTATTTTTGATACTGCAAAAGTAGCTTGGCAAGCTGCTATCACTTGTTCACTTAAGTGAAGAAATATGTTTTAAATCTTTTTTTCCAAAATTCTTGCTCTTAGCCTGCTTAGTGATTGCGGTTTGATCCCTAAATAGCTCGCTAATTGGTGTTGTGGAACACGCTGAATAAGGTCCGGTCTATTTTGTAGTAGGTTCAGGTATCGTTGTTCAGGTGAAGAAGTCTTAAATTCGTCAAAATTGATTTGTTGTTTGGCTAACAATTCTTCCGATAATATCCTGCACATTATTTCAAACTTTGGAAATTTACTGTTTACTTCGTCGCTCATATCAGAATTTGAGACTAAAAGAATACTATCTTCAACACAACTGATGAAATATTCGGACGGCGTTTTACTTATTACACAATGGGGCGTCAAAGCTTCCATTTCTGTGTAGAAAGCTGTTGTTTTTTCTTCGCCGTCTATGATGTAATATTTCCGTATGCATCCTTTTAAAACAAAATAGAAATCTTGTGATTTCTGTCCTTCTTTTAGTAAAGTAGTTCCTTTCTTTACCGAGCGAAACAGGTCTAACGAAAGTATTGCGTTCTTCTCATCTTCTGTCAGAGAAACGTATTTGGATATAAAGTCAAATAGTATGTTTTGCATTGTTTTTATATGTTGTTATGTTATTGCCTTCTGTTATATTGGCCACCACCTCGCCGATTGACGCACTTTCAATACAAAATACCCAATGCGTATTTTGTATTGCTGTAGAGTAAGCCTATTGGTAAATATACTCATGAAGCCTATTGGGTCATCTTGTAGCGTCCTACAATAAGCTTCCATTTTCTATGTGAATATGATTGTTTCAAGGTTATAGTCCTACTATCAGTTTACATTAGCCCATCTAAAATCAACTGGGGCTTCCAGATTAACTCCCCTTTTCTGATAATAATTCTTCTATCGCCTTCGCAATTCACCCGTTCTGCCACAGCGTTTTCCAACGGATCTCCACTTTGCATCATGCTGATTTGAATGTTATTTTCCTTTACAAGGTTTACATACTCCAAACAGCAGTACTGGATTCCCCGGTCACTATGGTGAATCAATCCACTTGCGTCTGGGCAGGCTTTCAAGGCCATCGACAAGGCCTTTAAACTACCCATCGCACTCAGGGTTTCCGATGCGCAAAATCCGACGATTTTCCGGCTATAGGCAGCCGTCACCAAGCTTAAGTAAGCAAAACATCACCTACCAGAATATGAGTTACAAGCAGTGCATGCAACGACGACGGGCTGTGTCAATTTTCGCTGTGTCTCACTTTGGGGTCGGGTCTGTTGACGCGCTTCAAACTTGATCACACACCGATTAAGTGTGGCGTGGCTGATCATACTTTTCTTTCAATTGCCGGTAGCTACACCCACCCGGCAAGTATTTTCGTACTGCTTTTTGTCGTTTGTCCATTTTATAGCTTAGCCGGAGGCTGTAAGCCTATTTTAGGACGTGACACCCCAAAAACGTCCACCCAATTCCGGGTTGGACTTGTACAGGACAGGATTGGAGAATTAATTACAAAAATCTGTATGTCGACCAGGGGCGGTTCGTCCGATTCGTCGCTGTCGTAGACATCCTGGTAGAACCCAAAAAACCGGTTGTTCATCCACTCTCATGGCTTTCATCACCCTATTTCTACCGCCAACGGCTGGTTCAGCAGCGAAACATAAAACATTTAGTATTTAAATCAATTATGGTATTTACAGCAGACCGATGTGCGGAAAGCAACTTACACAAATCGATTTCGATAATGAACTTATCCAGCATCTCCTCCCACTTACCATCGACCCAGCCTCAATGGGTGAAGCGTTTTGCCAAGTTTGGCCTGGTGGCCAAAGGAGTTGTTTACTGCCTGGTTGGCATACTGGCGTTTATGGCTGCTTTTGAAATCGGCGGCAGTTCAGAACGTAATCTCAACAAACAGGGAGTTTTTCGATTTATACTGGATCAACCGTTTGGGCAGTTTTTGCTGGCACTGGTGGCTGCGGGTCTGGTCTGCTACGCCCTCTGGCGGCTAACGCAGGCTTTTCTCGATAACGAGCACAAGGGGACCGACGCCAAAGGCATTGGTCGTCGGTTAGGGTATGCCTTCAGCGGGTTGGTCTATGGTTTCCTGGCGTACGGTTCTTTCCGGATGGTACTGGGTAGCCGGGGTAATCAGGGCGGGGATAATTCGCGGCAGACCCTCGTCCGGGAACTCCTGGAGAAACCGTATGGTCAATGGCTTGTCGGCCTGATTGGCCTCAGTATCATTGGCATCGGATTGTACCAGATCTACCGGGCCACGTCTGGTAAATACCTGAAAAATGTCCGGACCTCTTCCATCAAAACGGAGCTGAAGGAGATGATCATCCGGTCCGGGAAAATTGGTTACATCGCACGGGGAATTGTCTGGGGGCTGATCGGCTACTTGTTTATAAAAGCCGCCCTGGAGTCCAATGCCCGCGAAGCGGGAGGCAGTAGCAGTGCTTTTGCTTTTCTGGAGAAAGCCAGTTACGGCTCTTTTCTGCTTGGCGCCGTAGCGCTGGGCTTGTTTTGCTACGGTATATTCATGTTTGTACGCGCCCGGTACGAAGTAATCAACACGAATAGCTAAGTCCCTCTTTGGCGAAGGGAGCAGTGCGGTTCACCGGTCGAAAAACCGGCTCCGCTTTACTGCGCTCTCTTGCTTTTAAAGCCAGGGCTGAGTGAAGTGGAGCCGGTTCTGATCGGTGAACAGGTTATTTTTTCAGGAACTTAATGCTTTGGCCCTGTTGACCTGTCGTGGCCTGCAGGATAAAGAGCCCGGTCGGCAACTGATCAACCCCAAACACCGGATTGTCTTTTCGTTGGTCAGGATTGATGGTTCGGGTTTGGAGGACATGGCCTTGTAAATCAGTAATCCGTAACTGAATTGGTGCCTGAGCGGGCCCAGCCAGTTGAACACGGAGTTGGTGACGTACGGGGTTTTCCAGGATTCGGACCGTCAGCTTTTGGCCAGATTCGCTTTCTCCAAAACGGGCATTCGGGTTGGGGCTGCAGTAAGCCGGTAAATCAAACAGATAGCTAACCGTGACGCCATTTTGAGTGGCCTGAATGGGGATGGGCTTGGGGTCGAACCGTAAACCGGCTTCCACCGTTCCCGTATTGCTCGTGACACTGGACCGGGCGATACCCGGAGCCACGTAAGAAATGGTTGTTCCATCCCCGCCCGTCGTATTAAACGTAATGGCCCCGGTGGCACAATCATAGGTGGGCTGAGTGAGCGACAGGCTCCCTCCACCCGGAGAAGGCTGCCCGCCGTTGCAGAAAGCCGGTAAATCAAACAGATAGCTAACCGTGACGCCATTTTGGGTGGCCTGAATAGGGATGGGCTTGGGGTCGAACCGCAAACCGGCTTCCACCGTTCCCGTATTGCTCGTGACACTGGACCGGGCGATACCCGGTGCCAGGTAAGAAATGGTTGTTCCATCCCCGCCCGTCGTATTAAACGTAATGGCTCCGGTATTACAATCGTAGGTGGGCTGGATTAGTGACAGGCTACCGCCCGGAGCAGGTTCTCCGCCGTTACAATGGGCTTTGAGGTCAAACGTAAGGCTTACTGTTACGCCATTTTGAGTAGCCTGAATCGGGATGGGTTTGGGGTCAAACCGTAAACCGGCTTCCACAACCCCTGAGTTACTGGCCGGTGTGGCCCTGCTAATGCCTGGGGCCACAAACGTAATGACACTACCATCACCGCCTACGGTATTGAAGGTAATGGCCCCGGTGTTGCAATCATAGGTCGGAGCCTTGAGCTGCAAAGCGTTAACGGAAGCCGCCTGCCGACGGACCCAAACGGCCACTTTCCCCCCGTCATCGACCCCGCCAAATGTCCGGGGTGATGTCGTAGTTCCTGCTATCAGGTAGGTTCCCTCGGGATTGACAATGACACGACGGGCTTCATCATTTCCCGGACCTCCCCCTTGTTCCTGCCATTCGATTTCCAAATTGGGAGAGTACTTCGTGATCCGGTAGTCCGAATGAGGTCCATTAGGATAGCGGTCTATTAATTTATCAACGGCAATACATCCTCCATCGGGTGTTGTAGCTACTGAAATGGAATATTGGCTGTTGTTATCATCCACATCAGGCAGTGGCACACCCTGGATTACATTGAGTTGTTCGTCGAGTTTAAAAATCGCTCTGGTTGTAATCCAACCGTAATTTCCGATGGCATAATAACCGCCATTCCGCGGAGAAAGTGCGCGCAGGACGCCGTTCTGGCGGCCTACACTTTGCCAGACAATCGTGCCGGTTTCATCAATTTTAAAATCGAATGAAAGCCCATAGGTCATATCCGGATTGCCAGTGATCTTTGGATCACTGGACGTAGCATGAATCAGATAACCTCCGCCCTCAGAGGCCCGAACCGCTTTAAATAAAAACGTTACTCCGCTTCCGCCTATCGTTTTATACCAGCTTAAAGTAAGATTTTGGTCAACTTTCGCTAACACAATGTCCAGACGCTGGGTAGGGCTATTCAGAGGGGTATCATAACCAATCAACAGAAAACCACCATCCGGAGCGGGAACCATATCGCCCAGATTACGCTGAATGGTGAATTTATTGGGCAGGTCTAGGGCGCTGTTATAATTTATGTAGCCAGCCGGGTTAAGACGAATAAATCCAATACTGATCGGAGCAAAATTCGATGAAAAATTTCCTGCTATCACAATGTTCCCATTTGGCTGGGTTTGGATTCCAGTGGGGAAAAAAAAGTTAGGCAGAGCGGTTGTCCAGGCGACTTTGCCGCTTGGATCCAGTTTGGTAACGAACGGTGTACTCGCATTGAAAAAAAAGGGGCTTGCCATGATGACACTACCACCGTCTGGCGTTCGGGCTATTTCGACAGAACTAAAAAGTTCGCCCCGGCTAAAATCCGGCGTATTGGTTTTATCGAAAACCGTTTGCCAGTAAACAGGCGGAATAGGGGACTGGGCCAACAGGGAGGAAATACTTCCCCACAGCGCGACGAAAAGTAATAAACCCTGGCGTGTCAGGGTTAAACAGTAGTTGTTTTTCATAAGAAATGAAAGGGAAATAGGGGATGTGAACTTGTTTAAACAGCCAGCTCCTGCACAATTAGAAGCGGTATGCGGCTTAAAGTTAAAAAAGAATACAACTATGTTAATATTAATTTTGTGTGTGAACATAAACTGACACATTTACGCTATAAACCGTATTGATAGATAGCATAACCGGATTTATAAGATGGTTTAAATTCGGGTGATTTGTGAGGTGTTTTAATTACCTGAAGCCAGAATGGCTGGGGCGATCAGGCTGAATAATAAAGAGAAGTGGACGCGGATGTTTTGACGTCTGTTCTGATGGTCTGTTTAAATGTTAAAAAAGACGTTTATTTTGACGTTAAAACTGCCGTCGAAATGCCAGGTAATTCAGTAAGGCATGTGAGCCCGTTTCCGTTAGTTTTCAGGTAATTCACCAGGCCGAAGCGTTATTCGTTTCCACGCTTCAGGGCATAAAAAGCCGCTTCGAGCTTCCGGGTCGTCTCCTTCGATGGCGTAATCGACCCTTTAGATTGTCGCGTTTACCCCCGTCTTTCCAGCGGTAATGGTGATACATTTGTTGAAAAGAATTACCCTTTTCTACGACTCCGATGACACGCCAGCCAAAAGTTACCCCGTTCCGGTGGTTCGATAACCAGGCCGAAGAGGCCATGAATTTTTACGTTTCAATCTTTAAAAATTCCGAGATTCTGAGTCTCAACCGAATGGGTGCCGATGGCCTGGATTCATGAATTAGACAATGAACTGGTGTTTTCTTGTGGAATTGCGGCTAATCCTGTACTTTTGGACTCGATTTCGGTCCCGTAGCTCAGTTGGATAGAGCATCTGATTTCTAATCAGACGGTCTTTGGTTCGAATCCAAACGGGATCACCGGATGTCAAGTCACGTAGCCGCTCTTTTGGAAGGGTGGCTATTTTCTTTTATACACAATCTGATCAGGACGAATTTATCCGATTGAGCCATGAGCCCGGAGGAAGAGAAAGAATTTAATGACGCCTACCGGCAAATGGTCCATTGGCTTAACCTGCACCTGGAATCAAAGCGGGCGGATATGCTGGCTTTGGCCAAAACCAAAGGGAAGCAGGGCTATACCGCTACCCAATACGCCATTATGTCGTTTTCGGGATCGACAGGCCTCTTTCTGAAAGAAGTGTATGAAGGCAAGCACCCCGCTTCCGACGAAGAGTGAGTCAGTGTGATTTTTATCACTGAATAACCCGATAGATTTGGCGTCATTTGTTAAAAATACGGCCCCGGTATCGGTTAAAAACCGGCGGCCTTTTAAACACCATAACGATGATGAATCTTAAAAACTGGGGAGTCTTGCGGATTGTCCGTCTTTCTGTCGGCCTGCTTATTCTGTGGAGTTCTTTTGTCGATCATCAGCCGCTCATGGGTATCATCGGGGGCTTGCTGGTCATTCAGGCGATGATGAATCTGGGTTGCGCGGGCGGTCAGTGTGGCATACCGGCAGCGCGAAAAAAAATCGATGAACCGGTAAAAGAAATTGATTATGAAGAAATACACTAATGGATGGAAAGGAGCCGGAGCCATCCTGGGTGCATTGGGCGGTTTTCTGTATTGGCATGAAGTGGGTTGTTTAACCGGTCACTGTCCGATTCAATCCCATTGGCAGACCATGACACTCTGGGGAGGAGCAATGGGTTTTTTGATGACTGATTTACTGCAGCAATTGCTGAAAAACGGGTTGAATCGGCCGGAAAAATCCGAAAAATGATCTGTTTGCTATTGGAGAAAACCGGCGTCCAAAGTACCCACTACTGCACCAGTTGCTCAAAAAGTTGTTGTAGCTTTTCTCCGGCATCGTCACACAAACCGGTATGCGTCGGCGACGTTTGCACGATGGTGCTGCGGTTGGCGGTGAGCCACCGAAACCGGGACGCGATGGGTAATTGCCCGATGGCTCCGCCTTCCCGCCGACCCGCGCAAATGCGTTCAAAAGCACGCAGCCGTTCGTGGAGTTCCGGAATGTCGATCTCGCGGCAAAACGCACTCAGCCGTGCGACATTCAGCTCAAATACGGTTTTCAAAAAGCCCTGCGCCGGGCAGTAGAGAATGACGCCGACGTTGAGAAATTCTTCCCGTTCGACGCGCGGTACGACCCGAATGACGGCGTACTCAAACAAGTGTTTTGGCATGTTGCGCTTCCTTGACAAAAATTTCTGAATGGGCAAGCCGGGTTTCTAAAAACCGGGTGTAAACGAGCCGCTGCTCCTCTGCTGAATCGGTAGAGCCTTCCTGGAACAGCCACGCATCGGGAACGAGCGCCACGATGGACGCGATGCGTTCGGGCGTTAAAATCCGGCAAAATTCGGCATCGACCGTTTCGAGTTCAGTCGCCTTCGACAGCAGCACGTGGTCTTTCACGGCTCCGAACGGTTTGACGGCCTGTTCGGCCCAATTCTGCCCCGAATGGTGAAAATAGAGTGCGGCACCGTGGTCGATCAGCCACAGTTCTTTGTGCCAGATCAGCATGTTGGTATTGCGGGCGGTGCGGTCAACGTTGGTAATGAAGCAGTCGAGCCAGACGATTTGGGAAGCCAACCGGGCGTCGACGTCGTTCACAATGGCGTCGAAGGTGATGGCGCGGGAGAGGTAGTGAAGACCCAGATTCAGCCCTCCGCTGGCCCGCAGCAAATCCTGAATTTCCTCGTCCGGTTCGGTGCGGGCCATCACCGGGTCAAGCAGAGCGAACACAATTTCGGGAATCCGGAAACCGAGGGCGCGGGCAATTTCACCGGCGATCAGTTCGGCAATCAGCGCTTTGACACCCTGCCCGGCCCCGCGAAATTTCAAAACGTACAGAAAATCATCGTCGGCTTCCACAATGGCGGGCAGCGAACCACCTTCACGCAGGGGCGTTACATACCGGGTTACCTGGACGGTTCGAATTTGGGAATCGTTCGTACTCACAAGGTTTGATTAGTAATAAATTTGATCTTCATATTTTCGCCCTGAAGCCGTTTCGCCCCCAACCCCCTAAAGGGGGCTTTGCCGGAATTGAGAAGCCCCCTTTAGGGGGTTGGGGGCGAAACGGCTTCAGGGTTCCAACGGAAATCCGGGAAATTTAGGCCATTTTTTTGAGAAAACCGGGTCGAATTCCCGATTCGTTTGGTGTGGACTTCGGCAGGATGGCCGAAAAGCCTTACCTTTGCCGGAACGAACATTCTGCTCAATCCGCATGTCTGCCGAAACGACCGATCAATTACCAACCCTCGAAACGGCCCGCAAACTGGGTCTGCTTCCCGACGAATACGACCGTATTATTGCCATTTTGGGCCGTAAACCCAATTTTACAGAGTTGAGTATCTTCTCCGTCATGTGGTCGGAGCACTGCTCGTATAAAAACTCGATCATCTGGCTCAAAACCCTGCCCCGCGACACGACGGGCGATGCGCCGAGCCGGATGCTGGCCAAAGCGGGTGAAGAAAACGCCGGACTGGTCGATATTGGCGACGGGCTGGCCTGTAGTTTCAAGATCGAGTCGCACAACCACCCGTCGGCCATCGAACCCTACCAGGGCGCGGCAACGGGCGTCGGCGGTATCAACCGCGATATTTTCACGATGGGTGCGCGGCCCATTGCCCAGTTGAACTCCCTGCGGTTTGGCAATTTGTCGCTGCCCAAAACCCGGCGCTTGCTGAAAGGCGTTGTCAAAGGCATCGGCGATTATGGCAACGCGTTCGGTATTCCGACCGTCGGCGGGGAAGTGTATTTCGATGATTGTTACAACGTCAATCCGCTGGTAAACGCGTTTTCGGCCGGGATTGTCGAAACCGATAAAGTGGCCAAGGCGACTTCGTATGGTGTCGGGAACCCGGTTTTTATCGTCGGTTCGGCCACGGGCAAAGACGGTATTCACGGCGCGACGTTCGCATCGGAAGATATTTCGGATAAATCGACCGAAAAACTCCCGGCGGTGCAGGTGGGCGATCCGTTCATGGAAAAACTGCTGCTCGAAGCCACGCTGGAGATCATTGCAACGGGCTATGTGATTGGGATTCAGGATATGGGGGCGGCTGGTATTATCTGCTCGACCTCCGAAATGAGTGCCAAAGGCGAACACGGTATGTACATCGACCTCGATAAAGTACCGACGCGCCAGCTTAACATGGAACCGTTCGAGATCCTGCTGTCGGAGTCGCAGGAGCGGATGCTGGTCGTAATTGAAAAAGGAAAAGAAGACGTCATCCGTCAGATTTTTGATAAATGGGATTTGAATTGCGAACAGATTGGCGTCGTCACCGACACCGGTCGTTTGCATTTTCACCGCTACGGTCAACTGGTTGCCGATGTACCGGCGGATGACCTGGTGCTGGGGGGCGGTGCCCCACAATATGAGCGTGAATACCGCGAACCGGCTTATTTTCAGGAGTTTAAGAAGTTCTCCATCGATAGCATTCCGGATGTGGAAACCGGCGAAATCCGGACCGTAGCCGAACACCTGCTTTCGCACCCCAATATTTGCTCGCGCCGTTGGGTTTATGAGCAATATGACTCGATGGTGGGAACCGCCAACCGCAGCACGAACGCGCCCTCGGATGCCGCCGTCGTCAGCGTCAAAGGAACCGACAAATCCATCGTCATTACGGTCGATTGCAACAGCCGCTACGTAAATGCCGATCCCGAAGAGGGTTGCGCCATTGCCGTAGCCGAAGCCGCCCGCAACATTGTTTGCTCGGGTGGTGAGCCGCTGGCCATCACAAACTGCCTGAACTTTGGGAATCCCTACGTGCCGGAAGTTTACTGGCAATTTGTGGGCGCTATCAAAGGCATGAAAAAGGCCTGCGAGCGGTTCAACACGCCGGTGACGGGCGGTAACGTCAGTTTCTATAACCAAAGCTCCGACGAAGGCCCGGTTTTCCCGACGCCAACGATCGGCATGCTGGGTCTAATGGAAAGCCCGGACAACCGCATGACGTTTGGATTCCAGAAACCCGGTGATCTGATTTACCTGCTGGGTGAGTCGAAAAATGACGTCGGTTCTTCGGAATACCTGTATTCGTACCGGAATGTAAAAGGGTCTCCGGCCCCGGTTTTCGATCTGGAGGAAGAATTCACCCTGCAAGCGGTTGTAAAAGGAATTATTCTTGAAAAACTGATTGTGTCCGCGCACGACATTTCAGACGGCGGTTTGTTCGTCACGTTGGCAGAATCGGCGATGGCGGGACAAACCGGTTTTACGATTCAGACCGACGGCAGTTTCCGAAAAGATGCCTTCCTGTTTGGTGAGAGCCAGAGCCGGGTGGTGGTGTCGGTTTCGCCGGACAAACAGGCTCAATTCGAAGGATCGCTGGAAAAGTCGGGTGTTTCTGTTACTCGGTTAGGAACGGTTTCGGAAGGCGGTTTTGTGATCGACGGTGAAACGGTTTTGTCAGTTGTCGAAGCGAAGGAGTTGTATGACAACGCGTTGGGTAAGAAGATGCAATAAAGAACCTTTGACAATATGGATGCTCTTCCGGTTGGAAAATCGATTTTAACGGCAGAAGAATATTTCAAGCTGGAAGAAGCCAGTGAAATTCGTCATGAATTTTACAAAGGACAGATCTTTGATATGGCGGGGAGTACACTCCGCCATAACTTACTGGTTGATAGCGTAAAAGATTTATTAAAAAGCCATTTTCGCCCAAAAGGATGTCGGGTTTATTCCGAAACCGTCAAAGTAGAAGTAGTCAAAAATGAGTACTATCCGTATCCTGACATCGTTCTGACCTGCCATCCTTTCGATTTACAAAGCCAATACATCATCCGGCAGCCGAGCCTGATCGTTGAAGTTTTATCCAAATCGTCGGTGGCTACCGATCGGGATTATAAGTGGGAGGAATACCAGAAAATGCCTTCCCTCTTATATTACCTGTTGATTAACCAGTATAAGCTGGGAGTGGAGTTGTATGCCCGGGTGGAAAATACGGATCAGTGGACTTATCAGCGGTATGTTCAACCGGAAGAACTCGTGGTTTTTCCGCGCTTTAATTTTGAATTATCTGTCGGGGCCATCTACGAAGGCATCGATTTTACAGCGATCGACGAAGAACCTGCTCGGCCTTAAAAGACGGTTTTGCGCATTGGAGCGTTATTTTTGCATTTTATGCGCTACTTTATTCAACTTTCCTACCGCGGAACGGCCTACCACGGCTGGCAATTTCAACCCAACGGTATTAGTGTTCAGGAAGTCCTGGAGCAGAAGCTGAGCCTGATTCTGAAAGAGCGAATTTCCATTGTGGGGAGCGGTCGGACGGATGCCGGGGTGCACGCCGAACAGCAGTTTGCGCATTTTGACATCGAAAAACCCATCGCCCTGACGGATTTGATGATCCATGCCCTGAACTGCATGTTGCCGCCCGACATTGCGATTCAGTCCATTTTTCCGGTCGATCCGACCGCTCACGCCCGGTTTTCGGCCACCACCCGCTATTACCAATACCGCATTCGAAAGCAGAAAAGTCCGTTCCTGGATTTCCTGGTCTACGTCTTTCGCCCCGAACTGGACATTGATCGGATGAACGAAGCCGCCAATCTTGTTTTGCAACATACTGATTTTGAGAGTTTCAGCAAGGTACGAACGAACGTTTCGCACTTCCGCTGCGTGATTCACCGGGCAGAGTGGCTGATCGAGAATGATCAACTGGTTTTTCACATCAAGGCCAACCGATTTCTCTACGGCATGGTCCGGACGCTGGTCGGAACCATGCTGGAAGTGGGGCAGGGGCGGATGACAGTTGCCGAATTCAAGGAGATTTTGCTGGCGAATGACCGCCGGAAAGCCGGTCGTTCGGCCCCGGCCAGTGGGCTGTTTCTGGTCGAAGTGGGTTATCCGGCGGAAGTATTTAGTAAGAAAATGATGAATGATGAACGATGAACGGTGAATGTTTCTAAATTAGCCTTAATTCATCATCCATCGTTCATCATCGCACCGGCGACCCGGTCATCATTATTTAAGAACGTGATCAACGAATTTCAACAAATCATCGGGGTCTACCGAAAAACTGACTTTAGCCAACGCAAAGCCGCCCTGGCGACCGTTGTGGGGCTGAGTGGTTCGGGGTATCGCCGACCGGGTGCCCGCATGTACATCACCGACGACGGACAGTGGACCGGAGCCATCAGTGGCGGCTGTCTGGAAGGCGACGCCCTGCGGAAAGCCCGTGAGGTGATGCAAACCCGGCAGGCCCGTCTGGTAACCTACGATACGTCCGACCCCGAGGGCGAAAATTTCGGCATCGGGCTGGGCTGCAATGGGGTTTTGGACGTTCTGATTCAGCCCATCGACCCCAACGATTCGGAAAATCCGCTCGAAACCCTCGACCGCGTCATGCAGGAACGGCGGCCCTTAACCTTCGAAACCGCTTTGCCCGACGGGGCGGGTGTGTTTGTGGAGGAACTCAAACCGGACATTCAGTTGCTGGTTTTTGGGGGCGGGTACGATGCCGTTCCGCTGGTGAAACTGGCGAAACAGATTGGCTGGCGCGTGGTGATCACCGACGATTGTGTGGCGCACCTGCAACCCCGGCGGTTTGGCGAAGCCGACGACATGCTGGCCGTTCAGCGGCATGAAATCCGGCAGCAGATTCCAATCGACGCGTACTCCGCAGCGGTGTTGATTTCCCATAACTTCAAATACGACAAAGCGGTTTTACAGGAATTGCTGCAAACCGAAATTCCCTACATTGGTCTGCTGGGTCCCAAAAAACGGGGCGATGCTTTGCTGGATGAGGTTCGTGATTTTGTCGCTCCGACGGATGAAAAGCGGCTTTTCTGGCCCGTTGGTCTGGACGTCGGCGCCGATAATCCGCAGGAAATTGCGCTGTCGATTTTAGCCGAGGTTCAGGCGGTTTTCCGCAAGACTTCCGCGCAATCGCTGAAATTCAAGAATGCACCCATTCACCAGCCGGTACAATCGATCAGCACTTCGGTAGAATGAACATTGCCATCATCATACTAGCCGCCGGAACCTCCTCCCGGCTGAATAACCAACCCAAGCAACTGATTGAGTGGGAGGGACGTACGCTGCTCCGGCGAGTGGTCGATACCGCTCTGTCAACGACCTTTCGACCAGTTGTGGTGGTCGTCGGTGCGAACAAAAACCGGATCACGCCCGAACTGGACGGGTTGCCCGTGACGATTATCGACAACCAGCACTGGCCGCAGGGCCTGTCGTCGTCGGTAAAAACCGGTCTGGCGGCCGTGTATCTGACCCAGAAAGAGATCGACGCTGTGGTGTTTCTGCTCACCGATCAACCGCACGTCGACCGGGGATTGTTGTTGCAGTTGGTGCAGGTTTACGAAGAAACCGGGAAAGGCATCGTGGCGTCCGGCTACGCCAACAGCCTGGGTGTTCCGGCGCTGTTCGACCGGAAATACATCAGTGAACTGCTCAGTCTGGAAGGTGATCAGGGCGCGAAATGGATCATCAAAAATCACCCGGACGACTGCACCGAAGTGCCTTTTGAACCGGGAAGCGTCGATCTGGATACAAGTCAGGATGTCGAGCTGTTTTTGGGGTTGTGAATAATCCGGAGGCTCCATCTTCGTAATCTTATTTGTCGCAATCGCCCCCGTTTAAAGCCGCACCAACAACCCCATCCTTTAAATCTCACAGGCTATTTTTGTAAATAACCTTACAAAAAGATGAGAAAACTAAAACTTCAGGTGCAAATGACCGTCGATGGCTTCATCGCGGGACCAACGGGCGAAATGGACTGTATGACGTTCAACTGGGACGATGAATTGAAAACGTATGTGGGGGCATTAACCGACCCGATTGATTGCATCGTGCTGGGACGCAAACTGGCAGAGGGGTTCATTCCCTACTGGGGTTCTGTGGCCGAAAATCCTGACAACCCAGAGGTTTCGGCCGGCAGAAAATTTACAGATACCCACAAAGTCGTGTTCACCAAAACCCTCGAAAAGTCCGAATGGAAGAATACCGTGCTAGCCAAAAATGACCTGGTTGACGAGATCAATGCGTTGAAAAAACAGGATGGTCAGGACATCATGGCCTACGGTGGGGCGACTTTCGTATCATCACTCATCCAACACAATCTGATTGACGAATACCATTTGTTCATCAATCCCGCAGCCATTGGGAACGGAATGCCGATTTTCAAAGAACTTGAAGGCCGACAAAATCTGAAACTGGTCAAATCCACCGCTTTCGACTGCGGAATTGTTGTCCTTCATTACGAACCCAAGCGGGGCTAGAATACACGTCTTTTGTCTCTACTTTATCGTCTCTCTTCTTAAAAATCAACCCGGTAATAGAAAACTGGCAGGAAACCCAGTTGGTATTCCCGCTTGATGAATGTGCCGTCGGGTTGGGGGGCGTAGCTCAGGCTCAGGATGTTTTGAATGCCCAACACATTGACGAAATCAACGGCGATGGTGTGCGTCAAACGGGTGCGGTTTAGTTTGTAGTCGACTTTCAAATCGAACCGGCGGTAGTCCGGAAACTGGAGCGTGTTGCGGTTGGCAGTCTGGTAGATGATGTCCTGAGCGGCTTTCGATTTGGCTTCATCGACCGGACCATACCAGCGTCCGCCGATGGCCGTAAATTTGGCTCCCACGCTCAACGTGTTTCGGCCTAGCGTAAATTCCTTGGCAAAAACCGCGTTATAGGCATATTTTCCGTTGAAATCCGTATTTCGCAACACGCCGTCGGAACCTTTGTATTTGGCGTCGAACAGCGAACCGGTCACCAGAAAATAGTAGCCGTCGCTGAAAAACTTCTCCAGCGTCAGTTCCGCCCCGTAATTCCGACCGGTGCCTTTATTAACCATTCGACCCGGAAAAACCCGCGAGAAACTCGCTCCGGTATTCAAAATCGAAAACGAGCTGCTTTGCTCCTCGACCGGTACGTTGAACAGTTTCTGGTAATAGGCTTCCATTTTTAACCGCAGGTTCCGACCCGGAAGCCAGTCATACGAAGTCACATAGTGCCAGCTTTTGGTCAGTCCCAGGTCCCGGCTGAATTGACCGCCCGAGGGATCGCTCTGTTGATTGAATCGATAAAAGTAGATGTAGGTGGGCTGAATCTGACTGTGCAGCCCGACTGCAACGCTGAGTTTTTGGCGGTTTGGTAAATCCCAGGCCAGACCGGCGCGGGGTTCGATGGGTGAAAAACTGTTTTGATTGAGTGAAAAATAGAGACTGGTCAGCCCGGCGCTCAACGTCAGCCGGTCGGCCAGATTGACGCGCCATTGCACGTAAGGCTGCACCAGCAGCGCCGACTGCCGTGAATTCCAGCGGGTTTGCCAGGGCTCTAACTGGGTCGGCAGATTGGGCAAAATCGTGACGTTCCGGGCACTATCGACAAAGTTGAAGTGATACACATCGGCGTTCAAACCGACTTTCAACGTGCTGCGCGGGCTAAATTTGTGGTTAACCGACGCAGCCAGGGAGGTTTTGGTGTCGGCAAAACGGTATTCCAGTACTTTGGCCTGACTCGTTATTTTGTACCGGTCGTTTTCGACCACCGGCCGGCCGTCGGCGTCGTTCTCAAAGAACAAATAGTTGTGGTGCGTAAACTGAACATAACCCGATTGGGCCAGCGTGGCGCGCAGAAACGTCCGGCGATTGAGCGGTTTTTCATAGGTCACGCCCACAACGCCCATGCGGGAGGTGTAATATTGGTCGCGGTCGTTTTGGCCGTAAATATTTCGGTCCGAAACTTTCTGTTCACTGATCAGCACGTCGATGGTGCTGGTGCCAGCGAATCCCCAAAAAGCCAGCCGGGCGTTGTTTTTGAGCGGGAAATTAAACCGGAACGAAGCATCCTGGTAGGTGGGAACGGCCTGGGTTCCAATGTCGATACCGGCTTTGTTGAACAGCCAGAGGTTGGCGTAGCGGTAGGTGACAAAATACGACGAGCCGGTTTTTTTGGAAAGCGGCCCTTCCAGCGCGGCCTCAGTGCCGAGGAAGCCGAACTGGAGGGTTCGCTGGTGTTTTTCGTTGTTGCCGTTACGCAGCCTAAGGTCGAAAACACCGGCAATGCCGTTGCCAAATTCTGCCGGAAAAGCACCGGTAAAAAAGTCGGAATTGGCCAGCATTTTGTTACTGATGATGCTCACTGGCCCGCCCGTGGTTCCCGAAACCGCAAAATGGTTCGGGTTCGGAATGCTGACGCCCTCGACCCGCCAGAGAACACCGCCCGGTGAGTTTCCGCGGATGACGATGTCGTTGCGGGAGTCATCGGCCCCCTGCACCCCGGCGAAATTGGACGCCATCCGGGCGGGTTCGCCCCGGCTTCCGGCGTAACGATCGGCCTCATCGACGGTAAATTGCCGGGCCGAAACCACCGCCATCTCGTTGCGGGCGTCGCCGGTCCGCTGCGCCTTAACGGTGACGCTGGCCAGTTCCGTAATGGCTTCTTCCAGATCGACGTCCAGAATGGTTTCGCGCCCCGCATCGACAATGATGTTGTTTAACAAAGCCTCCTTATACCCAATCCGGGTAATTCGAATGGTTCGTCGGCCAACCGGGACATTCGGGATGCGGTAGCGCCCGGATGAATCCGTAAGGGCTCCGGCCGTGATTCCGGTAGAACTCGTAGTCAGAACCTGAATGGTAACGTCGGATAAGGGGTATTTGGATTCCTTGTCGGATATTCGACCCCGGACGGTTTGGGTAAGTGAAGTTTGGGCGAAAGCAGAATGAAAGCAAAAAAAGAAAAGCAGACTGGAAATGTATTTCATACGATGAATGGGTCTCTCGTCACAAAAGATAAAAAGGGTTACCGGAGTACTGATGGCAACAAGGCAAAAATAAGTAAACCCAGAACGGTTCCCAGCAAAGTTCTGCCATAGCGTCGCCCTTCCCGCTGGCGTTCGGCTTTGGTCATTTGCTTGTAAAGCTTCATTTTTTTATCAAAGACCCGACCAAGGAAATAAAATCCGCCCGCCAGGACACCCATGCCCAACAGAATGACTAATACAGCGGCAAACCCATGACTGGTACAGGCTAACTGGCATGCTAAACCGCTGGCCGCAACGGCTAAAAAAAGACTTGTCAAAAACAGTAGAAAGTAAGCAATTTTGGTACCGGTCTGGCTTTTTTCACGAACGACCGGATCCGGGTTTTGATTCGAATGGAGAAGCTGATTGGGCGTAAGTTGCGGCAGTGTGTCTGTTTTACTTACTTCTGAATACGTAATGATACGCTCGCTGGAAACGCTGACCGACGGTTCCGGGTGAATTATGGTCCGGCCACTGATGCCACCCGCTATGCCGTACGCCAGGAAGTTGATCAGAAACAAAACCGTGTAGCTGCGTTTTTGAAACCAGAACCGTTCCGTCGAAACCAGATCCGGCAAGCGAAGGGCGACGTACCGGCCGAATTGAAACCGGACCAAAACCAGCCCGCCCAGCAGGAATGACAGGTACCAGCCCGGCTGTTCGGCCAGCAGCGAGCTACCCAGCAGCATACCCAGAACGGCATTCGTACACTCCGACAGGACAATCAGCCCGGCGGCCACTTTCGGATGTCGGCTGGCGAAAAATGCCAGAGAGTTTAGGGTCATAGGGCAAGGGTGCGCGCGATTATGGTTCCAATTACCAATGAAAAAAGACAATTGGAGGATAGAGGCAGCACGATCCGTCGATCAAGTTTGCAAATATTTCTTTATGATCCCGGTGAAAGTATGACAATTTACTAATCGGTCAAAAAAAAACGCTGCGGTTTCCCGTCTGGAAAACCGCAGCGTAGTCAGAATAAAAAATCGTAGTCTTTTACAAAAGCCGTTTGATAAGTTGGTCTACCGTGATGCCCTCGGCTTCGGCTTTGAAGTTCCGGACAATGCGGTGACGGATGATTGGGTAGGCAACGGCGCGAACGTCTTCAATGTCCGGCGAATACTTGCCGTTGAGTAGGGCGTTGCATTTTGCCGCCAGAATCAGCGCCTGCGAAGCCCGTGGTCCTGCTCCCCATTCAAGATAGGTATTCGCATCCGGTGAACCCATTTCGGTATTCGGGCGGGTTTTATGCACCAGTTTGACTGCGTATTCCACTACATTATCGACCACCGGAACCCGGCGCACCAGGTGTTGGAAGGCCAGCAGTTCGTCGCCCGACAAGACCTTTTGTACCTGGTATTTCGCGTCGTTGGTCGTTGACTTCACGATGTCCAGCTCCGACTGGTACGAAGGATAGTCCAGAAAAACGTTGAACATAAACCGGTCCAACTGCGCTTCGGGCAGCGGATAGGTTCCTTCCTGCTCAATCGGGTTTTGGGTGGCCAACACGAAAAACGGGCGTTCGAGGGGGTATTTCTGTCCGGCAATGGTCACAGAATATTCCTGCATGGCTTCCAGCAGAGCAGACTGCGTTTTGGGCGGAGTCCGGTTGATTTCATCCGCCAGAATGATGTTGGCAAAAACCGGCCCTTTGATGAATTTAAACCGCCGTTCCTGATCGAGCGTTTCGGAACCCAGAATGTCCGACGGCATTAAATCCGGGGTAAACTGAATCCGATTGAAACTCAGGTCGAGCGCTCCGGCGATGGTCTGGATGAGCAACGTTTTGGCGAGACCCGGTACGCCCACCAACAGACAGTGTCCCTGGCAAAAAATAGCCGTTAGCAAAAGCCGCACGGTTTCTTCCTGACCGATGACTACTTTCGAAATCTCACTCTTTAATCGTTTATACGCTTCATTCAGCGCTTCAGCAGCCTCAACGTCAGAATTATATTGTACCACAGGATAGGAGTTAAGAGTTGGAAGTTAAGAATTAAAACAGGCTCGTAATCATTAAACATTTTTGCCAGTTGCCCCTAAATCCCCTAAAGGGGACTTTTGATCCGGATGGTTTCGAGTCCAAGTCCCCTTTAGGGGATTTAGGGGCAACTGGCGAAGGGCTTTAACTCATAACTCTTCTAAGGTCCCTCGGTTTTTTGGGCACCCAGAATATTGCAGCTTCGGTATTCCGGATCGACATTGATGTAGACGTCGCTGACGGCTTTTCGGAACCAGGCGTCGATGGCGGTGTTCTTTTTGTTCACCATCACAATGTTGGCAATCTTCTCGAAATCGTCTTTCAAACTGGCCGTGTGTGGGGCCACCTTCCGTTTGTAATACAACAGCCGTACGGCACTTTTTCCATCTTCCAGCCGGTAATCCATCGGCGGGCTGACACTGCCGACTTTCATCGTATCCAGCGTCATGAACAGGGTGTAATCCATATTCTGATCGTGGGGCATTAGCGTACTGTTTGACTGCTGATCGCGAATGACACCACCGGCATCGGCCGTCATTTTATCCTCGGAAAAGTCTTTGGCGGCTTTTTCAAATTTAATACTATCGGCGACGATCAATGTCCGCAGGCTGTCTAAAAACCGGCGGGGTTCGGTCAGATCGAGCCGGTTGTAGTCGGGCCGGAGCAGGATGTGACGGGCGTGGTATTCAGCCCCACGCACCTCGATAAGCTGAATCAGGTGAAGACCAAATTCCGATTGGACAATGTCCGACATTTCGTTGGGTTTCAGCTTCATGGCCGCGCCCTCGAATTCGGCAACCATCGCCCCGCGTTTGGCAAAACCCAGGCTGCCGCCTTTCTGGGCAGAACCGACGTCTTCGGAAAATTCGGTGGCTAGTTTGGCAAAATCTTCGCCTTTTTCAACGCGCTCCCGCAGGGCCAGCAGCCGCTTTTTCAATTCTTCGGTCTGTTCTTTGGTTACTTTGGCCAGACGCACAATGTGTCCAATTTCGACCTCAGCCGGGATATACGGTAGGCTGTCTTTGGGAATGCCGTTGAAAAACTTGCGGACTTCGTTGGGACTCACCTTCACATCGTCGGTGATTTTGGTCTGCATCCGTTGTCCCAGCATCTGTTCTTTCACTTCTGTCCGGAGTTCACTTTTCAACGCTTCAATGCTTTTTCCGTAGGCTTCGACGAGGTTCTTTTCCGAACCGAATTGCTGAATCATGTACGACATCCGACCGTCCATCTGGTTTTCGATCAGCTTGTCGTCGACGGTGACGGAGTCAATTTCGGCTTTGGCCAGCAACACTTTCTGAACAACCAGACTTTCCAGAAGCTGGCAATCGGCCGGGGCTTTCTGATTCTGTTGTGCGTAGGACTGCCGGGCCTGTTCCAGATCCGACTTTAGCACGTAGTAATTATCGATTTTCGCAATAATCTTGTTTAAACTGACTCCTTTCCCCTGCGAATAGGAGGGAGACGATACGGAAACCAGTAGCGCCGTCAGAATAAAGGAGGAGAGAAGGATTGATTTCATTAAGAACTTCATTCAGGTTTATTATTCAATATTACGGATTTCGGCAGGATTTATTGATATGCCAAAACGGTGAATCTGTTAAATGATGTTAAGAAATGACCTATTTGGCCAGCTTCCGCACTTCTTCTTCGTTCATTTGCACCGGATACTGTTGCTTGAGCCGGTCGAGCCACTGCTTTTCCAGAACTCCTTGGTAGTCGTTAATCACCGCTCCCCGCGCTTCGTCGAAGGTTTTCAACCGGGGCGGATCGATCTGGTCGATTTTGATCAGGGCCACTTTCCCGTCACGCCGGATGGTGGTCGTTCCCGGTTGCCAGTCAACGGCATCGAGGAAGGGGTTGGCTCCTTTGGCAAAAGTACCTTCCGTCAGTTTAACAGCGCCCGGCTGTTTTGTATTCAAAATCTTCTCCACATCTTTTTTAGACGTCGAAAACAACTGAAAGGTCACGCGCCGGGCCTTCTCATTTTTACCTGGTCCGGTGGTGGGGCCGGGCCGGAATTTTCCGTAATCTTTTTCCATGATCCGGACAATCGGGATGCGGTTGGCCATCAGGAAATTAACCACCGTCCGAATCCGGCTCGCCGAAACCGTATCCCGCTCCGTGGCATCGGCTGATCCGGAAACCTCCACGAGGTAATCCGGGTTTTTAATCATCAACACCAATAAATCAAACAGCGTTTCCCGCTGCTTGGTGGTCAGCGCACTTTGATTGACGCCGTAGTTCAGTTCTTCGACCGACCGCCGGAGCTGGTAGGGACTCTTCGCCAGCATTTCCGACGCCTGCTTGAGCATGTCGTCATTCGGAACTTCCAGAATTGTGGCCGCAGCCCGCTGGTCGTAGCGGTACTTTTCCTTGTGAGCGTCGTAATACGACCGTTGGCCGACCGAATCGACCAGTGATTTTTCCCACACGTTGATTTCCATCACCTGCGAAAGCAACACGCCGTCGCGGATGTCGTTCATCAGTGAGCGGAATTCCGGGTACTTCTTTTCCAGAGCGGCCTCTTCCTGTTCGATCACTTTATCATCGACAAACCGCCGGAACAACCGCTCCATCTGCACCCGAGCCGAAGAACTCGGGTCCTTGCGGGGTTGCTGGCGACGCACAACGGTTTCCAGAAATTCATTGGCGGTATACGGTTGTTTGTTGACCAGCAAGATCGGTTTCTTTTCAATGGCCGCGTCCAGCGTTGCCGGTAGTTTCCATTTGCCCGTCAGCAAACTGCTGTCGGCCATGGCGAGGGTTTTGGCCAGCACGTCGGGCGATTCGGTCACAGAATACGTTTTCCGAAGCCGCTGCACCAGCGCCTGGCGCACCACTTCGGCCCGGGTGTCGGTCACCACTTTTTGCCGCAAGGCTCCGGCCATCGATTCAAACGATTCCAGCGGTTGCCGTTCGATCAACCGGACAATGTGCCAGCCGTAATTGGTTTGAAATGGTTTGGAATAACTGCCGGGTTGCGACAGTCCATAGGCCGCTTCTTCGAACGGTTGCACCATCTGGCCAACACCAAAGACGGGCAAAACACCGCCAGTGTTGCGGGATTCCCGGTCGTCGGAAAATTCTTTTACCAGCATGTCGAACGGTTCGCCTTTTTCCAGCCGGTTGTAGGCTTCATCGATGCGGGCTTTGGCGGCCCGCTGGCCTTCGTCACCCCCACCGGATGTGGTTGCGCTGGGGCTAATCCGCACCAGCATGTGCGCGACGTGAATCTTGCCCCGGTTGGCCCGTTTGTCCAGCACTTTCACGAGGTGATAGCCCGACCGCGACCGCACCGGTGCCGAAACGCTGCCCACGGGCGTGGCATAAGCCGCCAGTTCGAGGGGATAAACGACCTGAAACGCTGTCAGGTAACCCAGGTTGCCGCCGTTCATCGCGGCAGTCGGGTCTTTGGAGTATTGACGGGCCGCCGTTGAAAAATCGGTGCCGGCCAGAATCTGTTTCCGAACATCGAGGGCCTGATTATAAGCAGCCAGGGTGTCGGCCGGGGCCGCATCCTCGGCCACGGCAAACAGGATGTGCGAAACGTTTACTTCTTCCTTTAAATGCTGGTAGGCTTCCGCCGTCAGGTGTTCAATGACTTCTTTGTCATTGAGATACGATTGCGCCAGTTGCTTCCGGTAGGTGGAAATTTCTTCCCGGAACCCTTCCGTGGTGTCGCGCCCTTCCTGCTCGGCGGCCATCACTTTCAGCTTCAGGTTGGTAAATAAATCGATGTATTCACGCAAATCCGTCCGACGGGCTGAATCGCCGTTGATTTGATTTTTGGTAAACGACTGAAAAAACTCGTCGGTGGTGAATGACTTGTTGCCCAGTTTCAGAATAACCGGTTCGGGCGCTTTGGTAACGACGGGTGCCGAGGATTTGCAGCCTGCCAGCAGACAGAGCAACACGATACCGGGCACTTTTTGTGAAATACGGTTTGAAGTCAAAACAGGTATGAATTAGAATCGGTTATCTACTTTTTTAACGACTGGAAGCGGGCTTTATTTTTATTCTTTTGAGCCGAATGTCATAGTCGACCTGGTATTCAAACGAATCGCGCAGGTGTCGTCCCGAAAACCGGGCCGGTACGTGCATCGCCGTCTCCTTCTTTTGGTGGTCGTTGCTGCTGTCCCGCAACTCGACGCTGCTTTGTCCCAGAATGTCGTCCTTATCCAGCCGGTCGGTCAACTGAACGCCCATTCCGGCGGCCGCCAGAGCGGTGGTAACGTATTTCAGGGGTGTCAGCAGTTCGGAGCCGATCTCGAAAAAACCGACCGGCACCTGAATCCAGCCGTTGATGTCGCGAACGCGTTTGATCCATTGCTGGGCCTGGCTATAGTCATCGACTTCAATCAGCAACAGGGACGCAATGATCTTACCGCCTTTCGGCATGGAAACCTGCACAGGAGCTTGATTTTCAAAGGATAAAACCGCCCCTTTCTGAACCTTTTCTACACCCCAAGCGCTGGAGGCAACCCCCACCAGGCGGTTTTTACTATCGAATGCCGTGAGCGACCACGTCATCATCAGCTCGTCTTTCCGGGTCAGTGTCTCTTCCAGATTAACCGCTTTGAGCTGGCTGAGTTTCATTTCCGCCGTGAGCGGCTTTTGACTGGAACAAGCGGTAATAAACAGAATACCAAATAAATACAGAAATTTCATAATAGGTTGATCAGGCAATTTCTTCAATCACCGACGCGCCTTCCGAGCCGTCGCCGTTGGTCCATCGCCAGCGTTCGTGCAGCCGGATGCGACCGTCGGGCAGCACTTCGGGGGTGGAACGGCAGACACCGGTTCGGAAGTCACCGTCCGTATTCAAATGCTGATACACCATGTCTAGTTCCCCGTCGGTCAGCACTTTCGCGACGAGAAACCCTTTGACTACCGAACCGCCCCGGTATTCGGCCCAGACCACCTCGCCTTCCTGGTGATACCAGAACGTCGTCGCGGCACTTACTTCCCCGTTGTCGGTATTGGCAACCGAGCCAAAGATCTTCTTGTCGTACTGCATCAATCGAGGGTTGGTTCCTGCTGGCTCAGGCAATGAAAGGTGCCTAAGCCCCAGACGATTTCGGTTGCGTCGATGCCCACCACTTTCCGGGTTGGGAAGCAGGTGGTAAGAATATCGAGGGCCGTCTGGTCTTTGTCGCACCGGAAGGTTGGTACGATCACCGAGCCGTTCGAAATGTAAAAATTGGCGTAAGAAGCCGGTAAGCGTTGGCCTTCGCTAATGACCGGGTCGGGCATGGGCAACTCAATGATGTTCAGTTGCTTGCCGTTGAGCAAGCGCATGGCTTTCACCTCCTGATGAATTTCCTGCAGGAACGGGTAATTCTCATCGTTGGGATTGTTTTCGGTTGCCACCACCACGGTATCTTCGTTGACAAACCGGACGGTATCGTCGATGTGTCCATCGGTGTCGTCCCCAACTATACCTTCTTCCACCCACAACACCTGCTGAACCCCATAATAATCACACAGATACTGTTCAATCTGGGCTTGGGTCAGGTGCGAATTCCGATTTTGATTCAGCAGGCACGCCCGGCTGGTCAAAACCGTGCCTTTGCCGTTGAACTCGACCGCGCCCCCTTCCATGACAATGCCCGGATTGACATAGGGCAAGTGCCGGTAGTGCGCAATTTCGACCGGAATGAGCCCGTCCCGTTCGTACGGCGGATACTTTCCGCCCCAGGCGTTGTATTCCCAGTTGACGATAATTTTTTCCTTCGAAGCGGGATTGATCAGAAATGCCGGGCCGTGGTCGCGGCACCAGGAATCGTTGGTCGGGTGGGGCAGAAGTGTCACTTTCGACAAATCGATTCCGGCCATCAATAACCGCATTTTGGCTGTTTGAATGACGGTTTCGTTGTGGGCGTTGATGCAAACCTGCTCACTCTCGCTGATGGCTCGAATAAACTCCAGGTAAGCCGGAAACATCAATTCCTGCCGCTCGTTCGACCATGACGCTTCGGTATGCGGCCAACTGAGCCAGGTTGCGACGTGCGGATGCCATTCGGCCGGGAAGAAAAACCCGTTCTGAGCCGGAATAAAATGGGGGTTTGACGAATGATGTTCGGTATGTATATTCATGTAATTTTTGATATCACACCACAAAACTACAAAATTATGGATGACTCAACTCATGAATGAACAGCTTCCGAAGATGGACTGAGCTAAAACAATTTGCTCCAGGCAAAACGAACGAGCAGCAGCAGTCCGACGAATCCAACCAGAATGTAGGTAAAGGGAATATAAGTGACGGCGTAGATGCGGGTTCGGTCGATGATCCAGAGAATGCCGATGAGGGCCGCAATGAGCGTCATGAAGCCCGACAGTTTACCAAAACCGGGAATGTAAGAAAAGGGAAGTTTGCGTTTGATGAGCATCAGCGTGGCCACCATCGTCAGCACCGGCAGCACCTGCGTGACGAGGTTCATCCGCCAGATGCTTTGCCGTTCGAAGAGGAACAGATAGACGTTTAATGTAAAGGCGAAAATACCGGGAATACAGGCCAGGTACACCAGCGTCGCGTATACAAACCGCCACCGCCAGATCTCCTCCGCCTTCTCGCCCGACCACATATTGACGACAAACGCCAGTGCCGGAATGGCCAGCAGAAAAACCGTCAGAAGGGCTGGGTTGGCAGAAACGGAGTCGAAGAAGTCCTGTAAAGTCATGGAATGAGAAGTTATTTCGCGGAGATGAGCGGAGTAAAAAAGAGTTAAACGGAGTATTTATTTCTCTCTGCTTAACTCCCTTTTTCTCCGCTCAACTCCGCGAAACAACTCGTATTACAACGTCAGCAGATAACCAATGGTAAAGTTTGCATCCCAGTCGAAGACGAACTGGTCGCAGTTGGTGCCGTCGGCGATGGCTTTGTAGATGTTGACACCGGCTTTGGTTTTGGCTTCACCGGATGTATACGCCGATGGCGCGTTCAAAACCGTGTAGCGTTCCTTGCCGTTCCGAACCTGCTTGGCCAGTTCGAAAGGAACCCCGCCAATGATGAAACAAGTCTTGCGATTGGCCGCCGGAATTTTCTCGGAAAGCGCTTTCACCTCGTTGTACACTTTGGTGTCATCGTCGCCATTCTGGAAATACTTGGCGCCGTAGCTTTCCAGCGCAGCGGTTTTGCCACCGTCTTTCCACGAAATCTTGGTGTTTCCGGAGCCAATGTCAACCACAAAACCATTGCTTTCAAAATCTTTCGGCAAGACCGACCGCAATGCCAGACGACCTTCCTGTTCGGCGGTTACGGTATTGACTACGTAGTTGAGCGACTTCAACGCCTTGATGATTTTCTGGGTATTGTCGGCTTTCACCGCTCCCGAACTAACGACAAAGTGAATGTCGCGCCCGGCTACCCCGAAGTTCAGCATCTGGGAAATGTATTTTTTCAACCCTTCGCGAACGTCCTGGTCGGTGGCCATATTTTCCAGCACCAGGCTATTCCCAAATTCGGATTTCTCCAGTTTCCACGCTTTCTGGGCATCGACGGTAATGATGAACGAGTTAAAACCGCTGGCTCCCAATTCCACGACGCCTTTCAGCTTGCCGTTTTGCGGAGCCGGTGGCGTGTAGTTGAACGTGGGACGCGAACCGGCTTCGTCGGTCGCTTCCGCGTCGGCGGGTTTGGTGCTTTCTTCAGACGTCGCATCCGCAGAGGTCGACGGCATTGACGGCGAGTCGGACGTTTGTTCAGTAGTTTCTTTCGGCGCTAGTTTTTTCAGTAAATCGACTCCACCGATGTATTTAAAACCAAAGTAGATAGCGGCCAGGATCAGGGCCGTGATGAGGAGCCTTCCGGCTACGGTTAAGCGTTGCATGGGGTTAAATTTTGAATGATAGAATGAGTGAATGATAGAATGAGTGAGTGATAGAATGAGTGAGTGATGAGGATAAGGTGAAAAATATTCACTCATTCTATCATTCACTCATTCAAAATTAATCTAATAGACTCCGGTAACCATTGTCTTTCGGCGGGTTGACCTGGCGGCTGGCGGGTGTGGCCGGGGGGGCTTCATCCAACTTGATGATTTTGAATTCACCGTGGTTGTAGGCTTCCAGCAAAGCCTGGCCTTTGTCCGAAAGAATACCGTTCTGGATGTCGACCGAGTTGATGAAGTCCATCGACATGTCCATGGCCCGCTTCATTTCGCCGAGCTTTTTGCTCATGTCGTCCTGAATGTACTCCATCGACTCGTCAAAGTAAAACTTCTTGTCGGGGTCGCCTTTGAAGATGCTGATGGCCGTCCGGAGCGCGTTGGAGCTTTCCTTTACAATCTGGTATTCAGCCTCTTTCAGCTTGACCTTGATCTCGGTTTCCTTGATGATGTAGTCGGCGCTTTTGTTCACTTTCTCCATGAATTCCAGCACCGTCCGCATGTTGCGCTGAAGCGGTTGCAGTTTTTCGTTCATTTCCTGCAAACCGGCGCCTTCGATGGTGGCGAGTTGGGCGGCTTCCCGCATACCGGGCCGGTCGGTCATGGCATTGGCTTTGTTGGCTTCGGCAAACTTCTGCTTGATAACCTCGTTGTTCTCTGTAATTTTCCGGTTCAGTTTCACCAGTTGCCCCGCCAGCGTGTCGATCTGTCCCTGCATGCTGCGTCGTTTGTCTTTCAGATCACTGACGTAAATCTTCATGATCGCAATCGGATCGAGCTGAATCACGAGACCTGTCAATTTCCGCATCAGCGTTTTATACAGGAAGAAAACCGCAGTCCGCACATCCTTACTCGTAAAGAGGAAGATCAGGAAGCCCAGAACCGCCAGCAGACCCGCCAGATACAGCGTATTTTCGGTAACCTTGATCAGAAATTCAACGATCCGGTTGAAGTATACCAGTCCCATGGCACCGATGGCGGCCAGAAAAAACAGCCCCGCGATGCCTTCCGGGCGGCTCCAGAACGAACGCTTATCGCCGTCCTCGGTTCGGCCACCCACTTGTGAAAAATCAGGAGTTGATGCCATTGTCTAGTGTAAGGTTTATTGTTTAAATCGTCATTTAATATACTCCCCCAGTTTGAGCAGATCCCGCTTGATCTGGCCGACGAAGACGGCCAGTGTCGCTTCGTAATTGCTTTGGTTCTGGGTGATTTTCTGCCGTTGTTCATTTAACTCCCCGCCGATTCTGGCCAGCCGTTCGTTGTTGGCGTCCATTTTTCGCTGAATTTCCAGCATCTGTTTGGCCAGTTGCTCATTCTCCGATTGCAGTTGTTTCTGCTCGTTCGACAAACCGCCGACTTTTTCGGTCAGGGCTTCCTCCACGGTTTTCGAAAACGCCTGCTGGTCGTTGTTCAAGGCCGTCAGATACTGGTTGGCCGAACTGACCAGACCGGCCACGTTGGCCGAACCGCCCATTGCCTTGAAACTGGCCCAGGCCGCCTGATACTGCTGGTCTTCACTCAGATTGAGATTCGACAGGTTTTTCAGCGTTTCCCGAAACTCGAAATAATCGGGGCCGGGCTGGTTCGCTTTCGACAGCACAGCCGCAAAATGATCGACAAACTTCGTGTCGACCGCACCCTCAGGCACCGCTGACGAAGCGGTTGGTTCACGCACCGTTGCTGCCGGAACCGGGCTGGCCGGTGTGATCGGCACGGAAACCGGATTGGGCGGGTTTTGTGGAAAGGCCGTTATCGGTTTACCTGTCGTTGGTTCTTCTTTGATAAAGAGATTCAGGAGTTTTTTTCCGAAGCCCTCCAGCCCGGAACTCGTTTCTTGTTCTGCCATCTTGTGTTAGGTTAAAACGTATCGTTCTTGCCGATGAAAGACGGAACAATATTAGACGGGCGCAAGATGATAAAATAACCGTTTTAAGCCAAACGGTTTACTGATGGCCTGTAAGGATAAAAACCGGGCCGAACTCTAAGGATCGACATCATTGTCCGGTTTTTACCGTAAGGCAGAAGAAGAATCAGGCTTTCTTTTGTTTTACCGCGACTTTCTTTGGACTGCTGGCCGCTTTCTTCCGGCTTGCGGCATCACTCGACATCGTTGCCCGACCCAGAAATATTTCGTCGCCTTTCAGATTGATGGTCGTATAAAATTGGTACCCGTCCTGAATGTATCGCACCAGCACCTGTTCGCGCTGGTCGGGTTTTCCGTAGGGTTGGGTTGCCGCCACCAGAATCTGATTCCCGTTGACGATGGCTCTGACAAACGGTACGTTGTTGGTTTTTAGCTGATTGGCAGTGTACTTATACCAGGTTTTTCCGCCGTCAACCGAGCATTCGGTTTGGTCGTTCAGGTATTTTTCGCGGCCATTGAAAAGGTCGCCGTGATGTTTGAACAACCGCCAGAGTCCGTGGATATAATGTTCGTAACAGGCATACACCCGGTCATTACCCAGACCCTGCTGATTGACGTCTGCGGGCGTTGGTTGGTCAGGTTTCAGTTCCGTTGCGTCATCCCAGAACATCACCCCATAGGCCCCCGTGAACCAGTAAAATACCGCAATTCCTTCGGCAACCGCCGGGGGAGCCGCATTTTTTGCTTTCTCGCTGTTGGGGAATTCACTGCTTTGGGTGTTGAAAAGCCATTGCCAGGCAATGCGTTTTTTGGGCGAAAGCCGGGCGTTGACTTCCTGTTCGTGTAACAAAGCGCCCAGCCAATGGCGGGCGCCATCGTCGCTGTGGGGAATGGAATAATCGAAATCGGGGTACATGTAATAGGTGCCCGGCATCTGAAAATCAATGTAATCGGCAAAGGTTTTGCCGACAATTTCGTCGGGCATCCCGCGTTGGCGCGAGGTGGCTGTATGCCGGGCAGGCATGGCCCAAAGCCATTCCGGGGAACCCTTGTATTCACGGGCGCGGGAATACCCGTAGCCGTTGAGTGGAACCGGAGCAATGGAGCCGATTTCGGTGTAGGGGCTGATCCACTCCCGAAGCGACTTCATCATAAAAACATAGAGATTGACCTGTTCCTGCCGGTTCAGGACGTTGCCAACGCCTTCATTTTCAATGTCAAAAAAGATTTTTCCGTACGTATTTAATTTATTGTTCGGGTTACAATCGCCAAAATTTTCGCATTCTCCATTGAGTTCCTGCATGGCAGTATACACACTATTTTTAAATCCCTGGTCGCCCCACGGACGCTTGTACCAGGTTTCCGGTGCTTTATCGCCCGACCTGGCCCATTCAATGTTAAAAGGCGCACCAGCCAAATAACCCTGTCCAATGGTCAACGCCCGCTGAGACGGTTTCAGCCGACTGGTCCAGCCTTGCGGTTTGGGATTCCATTCACTCCGGTATTCGTCCGGCGACATCCGGGTTTTGTCGACGGACGAAAAGCCCCGCCGGAATAGCTTCGACCAATCCTGTTCGACATGCAGATTGCGCCCGGCACCGCTGAACGTCACGGATTTGGTGGCGGGGAGCGTGAAATCTCCGACGACATCCGGATTCCAGTAGCCTTTGCGGGTGGTGGGGGTAAAGGATTGCCGGGGCGTTGGGGTCAAGGCGGTTTGGGCCGGTAAGGCACCCTGGTGAGGAACGATAACCGGCTCGGGGCCACTGGTATACCGATTATACCATAAACCGAACCCGGCCAGGGCAACAACTAAAGAAATCAGAAAAAGCTTCATACGGTTGGTCATTCGTCCAAATAGCGTTTCGTGATGGGTTGGTACGAATCGATTCGCCGATCACGGAAATAGGGCCAGGTCGTACGGTATTTGTCAGTTAAACTTAAATCAATTTCCTGAACGTGAGTGACTTCTCCCTCATGAGGAGCCAGATACAGCAGGGTGCCGTGGGGATTGGCCACAAACGACCCGCCCCAGAATTTCTGGCCCCCTTCCTGCCCAACCCGGTTCACCGAAACCACATGAACGCCGTTGGCAATGGCGTGGCTGCGCTGGATGGTTTGCCAGGCATTATATTGTTCCTCATCCACTTTGGGATCGGTCTCTTCCGTATCCCAGCCGATGGCGGTGGGGTAAAACAGGATTTCGGCACCCATCAGAGACGTAATGCGGGCCGGTTCCGGATACCACTGGTCCCAGCAAATCAGGACACCGATTTTGGCATATTTCGTTTCAAACACCTTGTAGCCCAGATCGCCGGGGGTGAAGTAAAACTTTTCGTAATAACCGGGGTCGTCAGGAATGTGCATTTTGCGGTATTTGCCCAAATACGTGCCATCGGCATCGAGAACGGCGGTTGTGTTGTGGTACAAACCGGCGGCCCGTTTTTCAAATAACGACGCAATGACAACAGTATTGGTTTCCCGCGCAATTTCTCCCAGCCGTTCGGTGGTGGGGCCGGGGATGGCTTCGGCCAGACTGAAATTGTGGTGATCTTCTACATCGCAGAAATACAGCGAGCGAAACAATTCCTGCAAACAAACAATTTGGGCGCCTTTGGCGGCAGCTTCCCGAATGCCGGCGATGGCTTTTTCGAGATTAGCGTCCAGGTCGGCCGAGCAGGACATCTGCACCAGGCCAATGTTTACTTTTTTTGACATGTGATGTTTCAATGGGATTAACGTTCCGGGCCGGTTCTTCGCGTAGAAGGCCCGGTGCCACGTTTCAGTTCTTTCAGGTCAAAATCGAACGGTAGTTCGTTCATGCAGTTGAAATGACCCTTCGGACACTGATCGTAACCTATTTTAGAACAAGGACGACAGGGCAACAGTTTGTTTTCGAGCGAAACAAAATTGGTTTTGTAGGGGTACATGCCCAGTTGTGGCGTGGTGTTGCCCCAAATTGCGTAGATTTTTTTTCGGAAGGCAGCCGCGATGTGCATCAGCCCCGTATCGTGGCTGAAAACCAGCGCCGACTGCTGGAGAATCGAAGCCGACTGGTTCAGGTTGTATTTTCCGCAGGCGTTGTAAATCAGTTTATCACCCAAAGCCTGACGGACTTCTTCACCCGCGGCAGCGTCTTCTTTCCCCCCCAGCAGAACAATCGGATAATTGATCTTTCGGCACAATTCAATCATGCGCGCTACGGGGAGTTTTTTGGTATTGTGCTGGCCGCCAATGGCGTAGGCGACAAACCCCCGGCGGTGGGTGATGGGAAACCATTCCGGTTCCACGATATCTTTGTAAGGAATGAAGTAATCCAGCCCTTTCCCGTCGTTGACCACCCCAAACGATTCCGTCGTTTTCAAATACCGGTCGACAATGTGGAGGGGTGGCATGGTATTCACTTTGAACTGGACATAGAGCCATTTCTCCCAGTTCAGTTTGTCGAAACTGCGCGACGGAACGGCCAGCCGCAGTTTGATGATGCGGGTACGGAGGTTATTGTGCAGATCGATGATGTAATCGTACCGCTCGGTTCGCAACTGGCGGATGAGGTCGTTCAGGTTTCCATCCAGGTAGATTCCCTTGTCGACATGCGGATTGGATTCGATGAGTGACTGAAAGGATCGCTTGGTGCAATAATGGATTTCGGCACCCGGAACCTGTTGTTTCAGGCAACGTATAACCGGCGTCGTCAGCACGATGTCGCCGATGGACGAAAACCGGATAATCAGAAACTTGGCAGGGGTGGTATGCATTGCCGCCAAATTTACGATATGGCCGGGAGATTTTTGAAGGAAAGGTGCAAAACCTGTGTGATTGCCGATCTATAAGTGATTCGGTGGCCCCACCCCGTCAGCGGTCGCAGACCCTGACAGCGGTGGGAGTACCGAATCACTTATGATCCGGATTTCCACCCTGTCAGGGTCTGCGACCGCTGACGGGGTGGGTGAATACGTTATCGAAGTCCTGGTTGCCCATTTCCTGATGGAAACGAATGTATTCCTGTCTCCCGTTAAACCACGTCAAAACGGCTTCCCGCATCAATAAAGTGGGCTTTGTCGATAAGTGACTCTGGTAGGAAGAATACAAATATGTTGTCAAATCTCCGGTTACGCCGTGTTTAACGGGGTTATTGTGAATGTAGAAAATAAGCCGGGTGAAGTAGGAGTCATCCGCAACCACTTTCCGGTGAAAAGGGCGTTCGAACAAACTGCCGGTTCGTTGGGTATTGGCATTGAAATGTTGGGCATAGCTGTTGAAGAGATTGGAAAACTGTCGGCTGGCATTGGGGACTTTCAACCAGCCCCGTTCGCTTAAAAGCTTCTCCCGATCAAATTCATGCGCTTCTTTTACCCGAACCATCAGATGAAAGTGGTTTTTCATGAGGCAATACGCAAATGTGTCAACAACCGGAGTTAGGTAATTAGCATATTGTTTTAAGAAGAAACGATAATGGTGGGCGGTGGAAAAAAGGGCTGTTCCATTGATGCCACGGTTGTAAATGTGGTAATACCGCCCTGGTTCGAGGGGTTCAATTTCTTCCATCGGTTTTTCGTTTCAGGTTTTGACGAAAACCGGTAATAAAAGTCATCCAATTAGCATCAGCACCCTGTAAGCGGTCGCAGACCCTGACAGCGGTGCTGGTGCTAATTGGATGACTTTGGAAGGTATTATTTGGTGCCCCAATAGCTGTTTATTTGGATGCCTTTGGGATCAGTAGCTTCCCACCGCTGTCAGGGTCTGCGACCGCTGACGGGGTGGGAAGCTACTGATCCCAGAAACGCGGTTTGTTGGGTGTTCGGTAGATGCTGTTTTCGCAGGCAAGGCAGGGCGCCAGGTTATCGAGCAGGATATTCTTTCCGTTTGGAATGCCGACGGCATCTTTCGAACGGTCTACTTTCAAGGCCATCACGCTGACCCCGGCGGCCCCGAAATACCCGTAAACGACCTCGCCCGGATGGCTGGTGCACTTGATATTTCCGCCAACGGCTGCCGGAGCCGCATCAAATAAACCGCCCGTGTTGTTGACCAATTTTTTGACACTGTTGAAAAACTGATAAGCCCCCGGACTGATCGATTGCTGCTCCACTTCCACGTAATAAATCCCGCGCGACGTAAACGGTACGCTCATAATGTATTGACGGCTAATGGCTTTGCCGTTAATGGCCGCGTCGGAGCTGATGTTGATGCAGTTGCTGTAGCACTGGTTAATGTCCCAGCAATCCGTGCAGCAGGGGCGTAAACCGATGTAATATCCATCCGAATTGATGTTGGGACTCAACAGACAGGCTGCCGTAAATTCGTAATTTTTCCAGACCCACCGGTAATAATCGCCGGGCGTTTCCGGGTCTTTGGTGTCCAGATAAACCGCCCAGGTGTTCCGTTTGTCGTTTTCGAAGGATGTCGTATTATATTGAAATTCATACGTCAGTTGGCTGATCGGCGGGGCGGTTTTCAAAACTTCCAGAGACGATTCATACTGTTTCCCGTCGGTGGTTCGGATGGCGATTTTATACGAGCGGCCCACGGTGCCCCGGATGCCGGTTGCCGTAGTTTGGTAATAGCCCGGACTGACTTCCCGAAGCACCTCCTGATTCCCGGCATTGTCGGATAGTGTTACCGTGGCACCACTCACGAGCAGATTCAGACCTGAATACGTGTAGTCGGCGGTTTGCGTGAGGTTGACGGCATAGGGTCCCGGCTGGTCGGTGATCAATCCTTCTACGACCAATGCCCGCCCGATGGATTGTGTATCCGGCTGATAGGGACTGATGCACGAGCTGACCAGACCCAAAATCAAGAAGACGAAGGGGGAAGAGCAAAACCGCAGTAAAAGAAAACCGGTAAGAATCAGGCTTTTCATAACGCATCAAAACTTGAAATTGTAGGTCAGCGATGGGAAGGCCGATCCGAACACCGACAGTTTATAGCCATCTGACAACGACGCCGAATTGACCTTGAAGAACACTGAATAGGCATTCTTGCGGGCGTAAACGTTGTAGATCGAAAAGACCCAGCTTCGTTCCCACCGCCGTATTTTGGCTGGATTCTGGTTAAACTCGATGGCAAAATCCAGGCGGTGGTAATCGGGAATCCGTTGCTGGTTCCGGTTTATATAAATGGGAACAATGATGCCGTTGACGCGGGCCCGGGCGTAGGGCTGGGTCACGGGGCGGCCGGTGCTGTAGGTAAAATTGAACGACACATTCACCCGGCTGTTGGGCCGAAAGGTCGTCATCGCATTCAGCGTGTGCGGTTTGTCGAAGTTGGTCGGGTATTCGAGGCCATTATTCACCCGTTCTTCCGGGAAAGGCCCGTTGATGGTGTATAAAGACCGGGAGTAGGTGTAACTGACCCAGCCGATCCAGTGACCTTTGTTTTTGCGGAGTTGGGTTTCCAGTCCGTAGGCCTTGCCGGTTCCCTGCAACAACTCGGTTTCGGGGGTCGGATTCAGCAGCAATTCCGACCCATCCTTGAAATCAATGGCGTTTTGCAATGTTTTATAATACACTTCCGCCGACGCTTCAAACGCATTTCCGGCGGTGTTTCTGAAATACCCCACCGACCATTGATCGGCAATTTGGGGCTTCACGAACGAATCGCTCAACTTCCAGCGCGAGACAGGCAGCGCGGCTGTCGTGTTGGTAATCAGGTGGATGTATTGCCGTAGACGGTTGTAGCCCGCCTTAATGGACTGACCTTCGGCCACGGTCCAGCGCAACGCCAGACGGGGTTCGATACCGCCTGCCTGGTGATAAATCTGTCCTTTGGCGTGGGCGGTGGAAGACGATGTCGTTTCGGGTTCGCGGGGAACACCCTCCTCATAAACGGGGACGCTGGCCGGTCCCCGATTCAGCAGTTGGGAATAGCGAATCCCGCCCAGAATAGAAAAGGCTTCGTTCACTTTCCATTCATCCTGGGCATAAACCGCCAGTTCATACGCCCGTTCGATGGGCATCGCTTTCGGCAGCACGTTCGATTGAAAACCGGGGACGAGCTTGTTAGGCTGGAGGTAATAATCGATCAGGCTGATGCCGCCCTGCAACTGGTGGTTACTCGTTGCGGCATAACTCAGGTCGGCTTTCAGTTGGCGGTGCAAAATTTCCGAGGTAAGCCGAAAGGCGTTGGCCGGGTCGGGAGCCGACGTTTCGGGGCGGTATTGGCTGTATACGGCGGTCGTGGTCAGATTGAAACGGTCGTTGATGAAGTAGTTCCATTTCAGCGTTCCATTCACGGTTCGGTATTCAAAAACCGTGGAAGAGGCATTGACTTCTACGGTCGAAAGCGAATCGGAAGCCAGTTTAAATTCGTCGCGACTCGCGTACCCCGTGAACGTAACAGTGTGTTTTTCATTGGGTTGGAATTTTAATTTGGTCGTCAGGTCGTAGAAATTCGCTTTCGTTTCCCGAATACTGCGGGGCATGAGCTTAAACAGAAAATCATTGAACGACGCCCGACCGGCCAGCAGAAAGGACAGTTTTTTATTGAAGAGCGGCCCCTCAATGCCCAACCGACTGGCAACGATCCCGATCCCGCCATTTACCGTTAGTTTGTCGATCTCCGGTTCTTTCACCCGAATGTCGAGCACCGAAGCGGCCCGTCCGCCCATACTCGGCGCAATTCCGCCCCGGTTGAGCGTAACGTCGCGGACAATGTCGGGGTTAAAAACTGAGAAAAAGCCCATCAAATGGCTCGAATTGAAGATGGGCGCGTCGTCCATCAGCACCAGATTCTGGTCGGTGCTGCCCCCCCGAACGTTGATGCCGGGAGCGCCTTCGCCCACGGTGGTGACGCCCGGCAGCAGCAGCAGACTCCGCACTACATCGGCTTCCCCCATAAAAGCCGGAATGCGCTTGATGGTTTTGATGGACATCTGCGTTACGCCCAGCTCCACTTTCTTCACATTTCGGTCGGGCGCTTCGGTCGTGACGGTCACTTCTTCCAGATCTTTGGAATCGTCTTCCAGCAAAATTTCGGTCAAAACCGTTTTGTTCAGGACAATGGTGTGCGTTTGTGGCCGAAAACCGATGTGGGTAAACTTGACGTTGTAGGTGCCGCCGGGGAGGGGAATGACGAAAAAACCGTCGCGGCTGGTGTTGACGCCCCGGCGGTTTTCGGTAATAAAAACCGTGACGCCCTGAATGGGTTTTTTGGTGATTGCGTCGCGAACGTAGCCCGTAAGGGAATGATTGGATTTGTCGGTTTTTGGCTGGGCTGCCGCAGCAAATAGGATAAGCCAACTGCACACAATGGTGAAGTAGAAAAATCGCATCTAGGTCAGGTTGTAAAATTGGTTTCGTGTTGTAAAGATCAAATATTGAATAGTAAATAACGAATAAACTTAGGATTAAAATTACATTCGTTATTTGATCGATACCGAAACTGGCTACTGACGCCTTCTTTTCTGCAAATGCGCTTCTATTTCATTTAAACTGAGGGCATTAAACGTCATGCTTTTGGTCAAACCGCCTTTGCGGGCAACCGCCACGCCATAGTGCATGTCGTGAAAACCGGGCATTTCGTGCGCATCGGGATTGATACTCAGCATAACGCCCTGATTCACGGCATATTGAATCCAGCGCCAGTCGAGATCGAGCCGCCAGGGACTGGCGTTGATTTCGATGACGACGCCGTGTTGGGCGCAGGCATCGATGACGGCTTTGTAATCAATGGGGTAGCCCGCCCGGGCCAGCAACAAACGACCCGTCGGGTGTCCTAAAATGGTCGTGTAGGGATTCTGAATGGCGTTGATCAGCCGGGCCGTCGCTTTTTCGCTGGTCATCGACAGATTGGAATGCACCGATGCCACGACGTAATCGAACGTTGCCAGCAGGTCGTCGCTGTAATCCAGCGAACCATCGCCCAATATGTCAGATTCGATTCCTTTCAGAATCTTGAACGAACCGCCAAACTGAGCATTTAGCCGGTCGATTTCTTCGTGCTGCTGCTGCACGCGGTACGGTTCCAGCCCTTTGGCATACGTGGCCGATTGGGAGTGGTCGGCGATGCCGAAATACGAAAATCCCAGCTCGCGGCAGTAGGTTGCCATTTGTTCGAGCGAGTGTTTGCCGTCGGAATAGGTGCTGTGGTTGTGCAGAATGCCGCGCAGTGCGTCCCAGGTCACGAGGTCGTCGGGCGAATGGGTTTGCGCCCAGTCGAACTCAAAACCGCCTTCGCGCATTTCCGGCACGATGAAGGGCAGTCCGGCCCGTTCATACACCGCTTCTTCGGCTTCGGCCGGAAACGCCCGGCTGGTTTGTAATAACGTCCGGCCCGACGTGCCGGTAGTCGTCAGGTGTTTTTCAGCCGCCGAATGTGTGAACAACTGGCTTTCAAACCGATCGGATGGGGTGGTAATGATCTCAAGCTGAACGTCGTAACCGCTGGCTTGCCCGCGCCAGATGAAAGGGGAGGAATCGATTTCGTTCTGTTCGAGGTAGGAGAGGGAGTTCAGAAATTCAAAGGCGGCAATTGGATCGGAGGTACAGACAATGTACTGCACGGTGTCGACCTCCTCGCTTTTCCGGCGGATTTGTCCGGCCACTTCCACGCGGCTGAACTCTTTTTCAAACACATCGAGCAGCATGTTCGACAAGGCTTCGGCTTTGTCCATGCGAAGTTTGCCCGACTGGTTTTCCAGAAAGGCCAGCGATTCGAGAATGGCCTGCTGTGTTTTTTCGCCGAATCCTTTGATTTTGGCGATTTCCCCGCTTTCGCAGGCCAGCCGCAAATCCCGGATGGTATCGATCCCGAAATCCCGCCAGATGATCCGGATTTTTTTGGCACCGATGCCTTTGATCCGAAACATTTCCAGCACACCTTCGGGGGTTTGGGCCAACAAATCGTCGAGGTCCTGAAGCCGCCCGGTTTCGATAATCTGCAATACTTTTCCGGCTACGGATTTACCAACCCCCGGCAATTTGAGCAGTTCCGGAAAAGACATTTTGGAGAGGTCTTCACTGATTTTGTCGAGGTTGAAAGCGGCTGCCTGAAACGACCGGGTTTTGAACGCATCCACATCGTGAAGCTCCATGAGCTTGGCCGTCAGTTCCAGAATATCGATAATTTCGGTGTTGGTCATGGTGTCGGATAAAGGGGGATTTTTGTTACCAAGATTTCAAAAACGGTTTCTTATAGTCCCGCTGCAAAAGAAAGTTGGCCTAACGTATGGATTATGGATTGAATCTCACTAACTTAATTCTCCCAACACTCGTAGACCCCTTCATGGACACACGCGACCCTCATCTTTGGAAGCAGGCTAAAGCCCGTGCCGGCTTTAAAATGCATCTGCGGACTTATCTGTTTGTCAACGTTGTTCTTTGGCTGATCTGGCTGGTTATCTTTTTGGTTTTTCAGGAGAAATGGGGCACGTATCCGTGGCCTCTCTGGACTACATTGGGCTGGGGAATCGGCTTAATCTCTCATTATTTCAGCGTTTACCACGGTTTTAACGAAAAAAGCCTGGCCGAACGCGAATATGAAAAACTCAAACGTACACACGGTCTTTAGCCGTTAAACTGCTACGGGTGCTTTGATGGCCGGATACGGATCGTAGTTCTCCAGCTTGAAGTCTTCGTATTTGAAATCGAAGATCGACTTCACCGCCGGATTCAGTTTCATCACCGGTAAATCGCGTGGTTCGCGGGAAAGCTGCACCTTTACCTGATCCAGGTGGTTGAGATACAGGTGAGTATCACCGCCTGTCCAGATAAACTCGTGCGCTTCATAGCCGCATTCCTGCGCAATCATCATCGTGAGCAACGCGTAGGAAGCAATGTTAAACGGAACGCCCAGAAACACATCGGCACTGCGCTGGTATAACTGGCAAGATAGTTGATTTTCAGCCACATAGAACTGGAACAACGCATGGCAGGGCGGCAACGCCATGTTGGGAACGTCGGCCGGATTCCAGGCCGAGACGATCATCCGGCGCGAGTCGGGGCGGTATTTCAGTTGCTTCAGAACGTCCTGTAACTGGTCGATGAGCTGGCCGTTCGGTGCTTCCCAACTCCGCCATTGTTTGCCGTATACCGGGCCCAGTTCGCCATTTTCATCGGCCCATTCGTCCCAGATCTTCACCCCGTGTTCGGTCAGGTACCCGATGTTCGTATCGCCCTTGATGAACCACAGCAATTCGTGAATAATCGACTTCAAATGTATTTTTTTCGTCGTAACGAGCGGAAAGCCTTCCTGTAAATCAAACCGCATCTGGTGCCCAAAAACACTGAGTGTACCCGTACCGGTTCGGTCGGTTTTACGGGTGCCGTTTGCCAGAATATGTTGGAGCAGGTCGTGGTACTGTTTCATAGTGCCAAAATAAAAAAAGGCTTTCGGGTTAAAAAGCCTTTCGGGAGATAAAAGATTCCGGACAAAAGAGGTGAGACAAGAGAAAAAAGACAAAGCGTTCATGTTCTGACTACTAACGTCCGGTTTTTCTCACATCTCTTGTCTCACCTCTTTTGTCTATTTTTATTTTTCAATCGTCAGTGAATACGTGATGCTGGCCGTCGGACGAAGCTGGGCCGTAGCCGAACAGTATTTGTCCATGGACAGGTCGATGGCCCGGCGCGCCTTGTCTTCGTCCAGATCACCTTTCAGAATATAGTGCAAATGGATGGACTGAAAAGGAGCGGGCGTAACATCGGCGGGTCGTTGCCCTTCGACAGTAATGCGGAAGTTCTCAATCACCTGACGCTGTTTTTTCAGAATCAGAATGACGTCAATGGCACTACAGCCGGCCAGCCCCATCAGCAGCATCTCCATCGGCCGCGCGCCGGCGTTGTGACCGCCGATGTCAACAGCACCGTCGATGTGGATGGGAACATCGGAAACTCCCGTGCCTTCAAAATGGAAAGCGTCGTCGACGCGATTCAACTCCACTTTCATGGTTTTTACTTTCGGAGAAACGGTATTGGATTGCTCACTTAGCATGGTTTTTTCGTTAGTGGTATACGGACCCGTTACAAAATTGCTTGTTTCTTATAAATTACGTAATTTCACTCGAATAAATTCCTGACAATCATGTCGGACCGACTCTTTGATTTAAAAAACGACCGGCGGTTCAGCGTTTACCTATACCGCGCCGGGTTCGGTTTTTGGCTGCTTTACATTGTGATGGGGGCCCGTTTCATGCATGATCTGGTGGCGTATCGGACGGATTGTGCGGTGTTCTCTTTCTTTTTGATGGTGTTGGCCCTGTCAGCCTCGATGTATTACGATTACTACCATCACCCTGCCGAGTTTGAGCAGAAAAAGAAGTGGTTGATTGCGATGTATCTGGTTCTGGCCGGGTTGATCTACGTTTTCATTTTGCGGAAAGAACCGCTCAATCTGGCGGAATTGCTGCCCCGGTTTTAGGATTTCATCACCTTAGTAATCTCGTTCAGCCGCTCCATTTTGTGTTGAAAATCACCCTTTAGGCGGTTTCGGATCGCTTGCAGGTTGTCGAGGGTTTCCTGCAGGGAGTCCGGCAATATGTCCTCCAGCACTTCCCGAAACCGCTTGGCAAATGTCGGCGATTTGCCGTTGGTCGAAATGGCAATTTTCAAATCCCCTTTCTTGACAACCGAACTCAGGTAAAAATCGCACAAATCGGGTGTGTCGGCCACATTGACGAGAATCCGGCGGGTTTTGCAGTCGGTTTGTATTTGAACATTAACGGCTTTATCGTTTGTCGCTACGATGACTAAATCGTTGTTGTCCAGATACTTGATTGTATAGGAGTCGTAGATCAGGTGGAGATTGGCGTGTTGTTCCGCGAGAGCCACAATTTCCTGCCGGATTTCGGGCGAAACCAGCGTAACCGGTGCGTTGGGCGCATTGGAGAGCAGCGCTGTCACTTTTTCCAGTCCCACATATCCGCCACCCACCACCAGTGTTTGCAGATTCTCAATCTTCAGGAAAATAGGGAAGAGGTTGTTCATAGAGGGGGAAAGAAGCAAATGATACCATTTTACAACCTACTTCTAATTTTTACATTCATCATTTATTATTAAAAAAACAATGTAAAATAATAAATGATGAATAATAAATGTAAAAGTAATGGGCTTAATCCCGTTCCAGAGAGTTCTGTAAATCAGCCAACTGCAACTCCCGCAGCCGGGCTACTTCGCCAACGACGATGATGGCCGGGGAGCTTATTTGTGAACTAGCTACCTGCTCCAGAATGGTCGAAACCGTTCCGGTAACCACTTGTTCTTCCGTGAGTGAACCGTTTTGGATGATGGCAACCGGCAGTCCGGCTTTGCCACAGTCGCCAAAAACCGTCATGATTTCGGCCAGCTTGTGCATGCCCATCAGGATAACGACAGTCGCTGTCGACTGGGCGGCAAGGTGCAGATCCTGAGAGAGTTGTCCGGTTTTCGTAGTGCCGGTAACCACCCAGAAACTCTCGCTGACGCCCCGCGTGGTGAGCGGAATGCCTGCCAGTGCCGGCACGGCATAGCTGCTCGATAGACCCGGGATCACTTCGGTTTCAATGCCAAATTGCCGGGCGTATTCCATCTCCTCATACCCGCGCCCGAAAATGAACGAATCGCCCCCTTTCAGCCGAACAACGTGGCCGTAATTCTGCGCATAATGGACGATCAACGGGTTGATTTCTTCCTGCGTACAAGAGTATTCGTTCAAACGTTTGCCAACGTACACTTTCAGCGCATCCGGCTTGCAATAGTCCAGTAAATCGGGGTGTACCAATGCATCGTACATGACCACATCAGCCTGCTGCAATGCCTTCACACCCTTCAAAGTTATCAAATCCGGATCACCGGGACCCGCACCTACCAACGTTAATTTCATTAGAAATAAGTTAAGAGTTAAGAGTTAAGAGTTAAAAGTTAAAAGTTGTCTGCGTCAGCCAACTCTTAATTCTTAACTCTTAACTCTCAACTCATCATTCTTAGCTGTCTTTCGCAATAACCAGTTCCCGCAGTTGCGGCAGACCGTCCTGTTCAATTTGTCGTTCGCGGTACGCTTTCACGTTCTCGATGAAGGATTCGGCCTGGGCGATGAACGACTGTGCGAATTCTTCGGTCGGTTCGTTTTTATTGATGCTGAACACCAGGGCTTTGAAGCCACCTTCTTCGGTATGAAAACCGGGTTCACCGATGAAGTTTTTGTCGAAATCGCTCACAACACCGTGCTGGGTATTGGTGTTGATTTCTTTCGTCATCAAACTGCCTTTGGCCCCGGTAATGAACACGTTGTACGCGTGGTAAATGGCGTCGGCCCAGCGGCTTTCCCGGAAGGCTTCGTTGGCCCAGCCCAGCTTTTCGGCGGCTTCGGTCAGGGTGGTGGCAACGAGGTCGATCATGACACTCGCACACTCGCCGATTCCGATTTCGGTCACAAACTGTTCGGTATGATCCCAGTCCGTATAGTCTTCCTGCGACAGGGTTTTCAGATCAGCCAGCGGTTTTAGTAACGTGTAAAAGTAATTTTTACCCTGACGGGCGTAGTAGTCGCTGTAGTATTCGCCTTCGAATCCGTTGGTTTCGTAATCGTTCAGCAAAATCCGGAGTCCGTCGGGGCCGCGTTTGGTTGGAATTTTAACGACTTTATCGCCAAATAGCCCTTCGCCCTTGCCGTTGAAACCACCGCCGAGCAACACCTGCAAAGCTGGAATGACGTAAGCGCCGTTTTTCACGGAGCTACTGTGAAAACCGATGTTGGCGACCGAGTGCTGTCCGCAACCGTTCATACAACCCGAAATCTTGATTTTGATGTCGCTGTTGTAAATCAGATCGGGAAATTCGGCGGTCATCATTTTTTCCAGCACCCGTGTAATCCCGTAGCTGCTCGAAATAGCGAGGTTACAAGTGTCGGTTCCTGGGCAGGTGGTGATGTCGGCGGTTGAGTCAAAACCGGGTGTTGCCAGTCCGAGCGTGTCGAGCCCGGCATACAGAGCGGGCAGGTTTTCCGGACGAACGAAGCGCAGCAGATACCCCTGATTGACGGTCACCCGGATGTCATCCCCCGCGTATTGTTTCACCAGCGACGCCAGTGCCCGGGCTTTGTCGGAATGCATGTCACCCAGCAAAACGCGCAATTGCACCGCGTACCAGCCTTTTTGTTTCTGCTCGAAAACGTTGGTTTTCAACCACGCCTGATACGGCGCGTCGGTTGACAATTCCGCCGGATTTACCTGGGATGACGGTTCGTCCGTGGTGAAGGTAAAACCCAGATCGGTATCAATTGCATATGTTTTGTTCTTCAATGCCAGCCGTTCTTCTTCTACCCGGCGTAGAAATTCTTCCAGACCAATGTCCTGTAACAGGAATTTCATCCGGGCTTTGTGCCGCCGGGTCCGTTCGCCGTAGCGGTCGAAAACGCGGATACAGCCTTCAATAAACGGAATGATTTTATCTTCTTCCAGGAATTCAAAAGCGGTTTCGGCCATGTAAGGCTGCGCGCCCAAACCGCCACCGACCATCACCTTGAAGCCCCGTTGGCCTTCTTCGTTGATGCGGGGAACCAGACCAACGTCGTGCATGTAGCCGTAAGCCGCATCTTTCTCGCTCGATGACAGGGCAATTTTAAATTTCCGGCCCATTTCCTGGCAAATCGGATTGCGGAGCAGGTAGTCGAAAATGGAGTAGGCGTAGGGCGTGATGTCGAACGGTTCGTCGGGATCAATGCCCGCTTTGGCCGAACCGGTCACATTCCGGACGGTGTTGCCACAGGCTTCCCGCAGCGTAATTTTGGCATCTTCGAGGTCCGACCAGAGTTGGGGCGTGTCGGCCAGTTTGACAAAGTGCAGTTGGATGTCCTGACGCGTCGTAGCGTGCAGGTTTCCGGTTGCGTATTTGTCGGAAATATCGGCAATTCGAATCAATTGATCCGCCGTAATGCGTCCGTAGGGCAATTTGATCCGGATCATTTGCACACCCGGCTGGCGTTGGCCATACACCCCGCGTCCCAGTCGGAATTTGCGGAAATTTTCTTCGGCCATGTCGCCGGAAGCAAAACTGCCAATTTTTTCCTGTAGAACCAGAATATCGCGTTTTGCGGCTGCGCTGACGTTATCGGTGAATTGAACTGACATGATCTATTGCTTTAGTGAGATAGTCGATAGAATTAAAAGACTAATATTCTGAATAAAAGGCCGGAAGTTTTTCCGGCACTTTTAGCTATGGTTTACATACAAATGTACTCATTTATGAGTTCCGTTACCGGCAGGAGCAGACCTACTTTTTATTATTGGTCATTCCCTGCGGTTATAGCTAGACCAATCCCCTGATCCACAGGAATACATCACTTACGCCACTTCACCCTGTAACATCAACGCACCCACGGTGACGTTCGAGGTTTCATCGATCAGGATCGCACCACCGTTGACCCGGTTTTTGCCGTATGGATCAAAACTGACCGGTTTCGCCGTTTTTAGAATGACACGGGCAATGTCGTTCAGTTTCAGGCTCTCGGCATCCGTAAATTCTTCGTAGGTGTTGACGTTCAATTGGTAAACGATTTCGCGTACCGCACAACGCGTCCGGAATGTACCGTGCTGAAGCGTGTATTTACTGCCTACTTTCAGCGGTTTGGCGTCCATCCAGCAAAGCAGCGCTTCGACGTTCTGGCTCACAATCGGCTGGTTGTCCGACTTCACGATGAGATTGCCACGGCTCACATCCACATCGTCGGCCAGATGCAGAACGACCGACATCGGTGCAAAGGCTTCGTCATAGTGTTTTTCGGCAATTTCGATGGCGTCTATCGTCGACGTTTCGCCGGTTGGCAAAACCGTTACGGCATCGCCTTTGCGGAAAATACCGCTGGTAATTTTACCGGCGTACCCGCGGTAATCGTGCAGTTCAGGGGTTTGGGGGCGGATCACATACTGAACGGGGAAACGGGCATCCGTCAGGTTCTCATCCTGATCAAGTACGACGGTTTCCAGATGGCTGAGTAACGGCTCACCTTCATACCACGGCATGTTGACCGACTTATCAACCACATTATCACCATTTAAGGCACTCAGCGGAATATAGGTTACTTCGCCAACATTCAGCTTTTGCGCCAGCTCGTTATAATGGATGCAGATGTTGGAAAAGACGTCTTGCGAATACCCCACCAGATCCATTTTGTTGATGGCTACCACGAGGTGCGGAATACCGAGCATAGACGCAATCAGCGAGTGACGGCGCGTCTGTTCGACTACGCCATGACGGGCATCGACCAGCACCACCGCCAGTTGGCAATTGGAAGCCCCCGTCACCATGTTGCGGGTATACTGAATATGCCCCGGCGCATCGACGATGATGAACTTGCGTTTCGTGGTCTGGAAATACCGGTAAGCCACGTCGATGGTGATGCCCTGTTCGCGTTCTGAGCGCAAACCGTCGGTCAGTAAAGCCAGGTCAATTTCACCGTCATCGCGGCTTTTGCTGGCGCGTTCGATGGCTTCCATCTGGTCGGCCAGAATGGATTTTGAATCGTATAACAGGCGGCCGATCAGCGTGCTTTTGCCGTCGTCGACACTACCTGCGGTAATAAATCGGAGTAAGTCCATTTAATTTTCAATCTTAATTAATTCATTTCCCATCTGAATGAATAAAGCCCTTATTTTTCTTCCTAATTCAGGAGCTTCTGAATCTCCAAATGAGAATTGTATCGATTTCCCTTTTTTAGAAAATGTTAATTCAATTGCAGGCTTTTCAGGTTTTCTTCGCGGATTAGTAAAAGTGCTAATTTCTTCAGGGGAAACGGATCTGCCTATTTTTTTACTGTCCTTGTACAAAACATCCGGGTCAAGATCAAGAGGTTGCGTTCCGGGAATTCCAGGGACTTTAATTTTTACGCCAGAAAAGGCAAGCGCATTTTCTTTTATAAAAGCGGTCATAAAAACTTTTGGAACAGCCAATTTGGCTAAATATTTATTGGCTCCCGCTTCCCACTCTTGCACTTCCTGAGAAAAGTCATTAACTCTGATTTCGCCATTAGACCAAAGGATTACGGCTTTATAGGGCTCAATCTCTAGTAATTTTTTCGGTCTGATTAGCTGCCGCCGTATTCTTTCCATAGTTTCATTAACCGTTTTTTATTTTCAGAGTCAGTCACATAGTCAGTTACTTTACTGAGTTTTCTTTTTGGAAATGAGCCTGCATACACTGTTGCATCCGCAATGACAACTAGAACTTCATTCTCAGCAGAAGTTGCGTGGATGTGCGGTGGAACATGGTCTCTGAAGAAAATTTCGATTTTAATTCCATCAATAAAAGCTACAGTTGGCATTTAACTAAGAGTAACAGCAACAGCCTGTCTAATCAAAAATACCCACCCTTTTTCCGGTCTTCCATGGCGGCTTCCGACACCTGATCGTCGATCCGGGTTTCGCCCCGTTCGCTGATGCGGGTGGCCTGAATTTCGGCAATGGCGGCTTCGAGCGTATCGGCGTCTGACTCTACGGCTGCGGTGCAGGAAATGTCGCCAACGGTCCGGAAACGAACCCGCCGGGTTACAATCTGATCACTTTCTTCGGTTTGAATCACGCCTTTGGCCGTCGCCAGCAGCTTGCCGTCGCGCAGAATCAACTCACGTTCGTGGGCAAAATAAATGCTGGGCAGGTCGATATTTTCACGCTTGATGTAGTTCCAAACGTCCAGTTCGGTCCAGTTCGAAATCGGGAAAACCCGGACGTTTTCACCTTTGTGAATCTTGCCGTTGTAAATGTTCCACAATTCCGGACGTTGAAGTTTAGGGTCCCAGGAACCAAATTCGTCACGAACGGAAAAGACGCGTTCTTTGGCGCGGGCTTTTTCTTCGTCGCGCCGGGCGCCACCGATGCAGGCATCGAACTCAAATTCTTCGATGGTATCGAGCAGGGTAAACGTTTGCAAGGCGTTCCGGCTGGCGTTGCGGCCCGTCGGTTCTTTCAGTTTCTTTTCGCGAATGGTATCTTCCACATACCGGACAATCAGCTTTTCGCCCAGACTTTCGGCCAGCCAATCCCGGAAATCGGTGGCTTCCTGAAAGTTATGACCGGTGTCGATGTGAACCAGTGGAAACGGGAATTTGCCGGGGCGAAAGGCTTTAAGGGCCAGATGCACCAGCGTGATGGAATCTTTTCCACCCGAGAACAACAGCGCGGGCCGTTCAAACTGGCCGGCTACTTCGCGCATAATCTGAATCGCTTCCGATTCGAGTTGATCTAAATAATCAAGTTTGTAAGTACTCATAAGTTCTCTCTGCTTACCTCCAAAATTTCTCTGCTTAACTCTGCGAAACAACTCCTTGAACTATTTCGCAGAGTTAAGCAGAGAAATACAGAGTTTAGCGGAGGTTTATTTGGCGTGTAAACCACATTCCTTTTTCGAATTATCTTCCCACCACCAGCGACCGGCCCGGAAGTCTTCGCCTTCCTGAATGGCGCGCGTGCAGGGCTGGCAACCAATTGACACAAAACCGCGGTCGTGAAGCGGGTTGTACGGCACATTGTTCTGGCGTACATACGCTTTCACTTCGTCAAACGACCAGTTCATCAGCGGGTGAAATTTGATCAACTGATGAGCATCATCGGCTTCCAGTTGGGTCATGGTCTGGCGGTTTTGCGACTGTTCGGCGCGAATACCGGTCACCCAGATTTTGTTGCCTTTCAGCGCCCGGTTGAGCGGTTCTACCTTCCGGATAAAACAGCATTCTTTCCGGTTTTCGACCGATTCGTAGAAACTGAACGGGCCTTTTTCGTTCAGCAGTTTCTCCACCGATTCGCCTTTCGGGAAGTAGGCTTCAATTTTGGTGTCGTACCGGCTGTTGGTTTTCTGCCAAACCTGATACGTTTCATTGAACATCCGGCCGGTATCCAGCGAAAAAATCCGGATTGGAAGGTTGTTGGCCAGGATCATGTCCGTAATCACCTGGTCTTCGTAGCCCAGGCTGGATGAAAAAACCACCTGGCCGGGAAATAATTCGGCCAGCGTTTGCAGGCTTTCAACTTCGCTCTTGCCCGCCAGGCGTTCCGCTAGGCTGTCGATTGTATAGGAAGGTTCCGCGATCATATTCTACGACGGATTGTGCGGGTCACCCCGTTTAGTCCGCAAAATTTATAGTAAGCTATAGTTGTCCTATTTTAAAGCAATGGGTTTGCCTCCTTCTTTGGCCGAACGACGGGCTGCATCCAGAATTTCCATCACAATCATGTTCACTTGCAACGATGACAAATCATCGACGGATTTAGTTTCACCCCGCACCACCTGCGCCAGATAGTCGAACGGATCGGTGACCGGCGCATCGGTTTTGGCCGCTTCCGCCGTTTGTTCCGTCTTATCGTCTTTCAACCGAATCCGCATTCGGGTACCATCGAGCGTAAACACATACCCGGTTTCGCCGTACACTTCCATGTCCTTGCGACTAAACGGCCAGTTCCACGACGCCTGAATAACGACCTGGGTTTTGGGATACGTCAGCACAATGGTCGCATCGTCGTCCACTTTTGGGTACACATCCGGTTTGATCTGTAAGGTAACCGCACTGACAGTCGTTGGCCGTTCCCCTTTCAGCAGCCAGGTCGCCAGATTGGCGCCGTAGCACCCAAAATCGAACAAGGCCCCGGCTCCGTTGGTAACCGGATCAGTGAGCCAGGCCACAAATTCCTTGTTCATCCGGCTGGGGCCATCGTGGCCGTCGTGTACGACAATCCGGCGGATCGGGCCGATGGCGCCGTCTTTTACCGCAATCTGGTAGGCTTTGTGGTTGCTGCCATACCAGGTGGTTTCGTAGTTGGTCAACAAATGGATTTTGTGCTTTTTGGCTAACGCTTCCATCTGCCGGGCCTGATCGATGCTGACCGCCAGCGGTTTTTCCACCATGACGTGAATGCCGCGGGGCGCACAGAGTTTTACGACGTTGATGTGGTTGCTGATCTCGTTGAATGCCGTCACCGCATCTGGTTTGGTTTTGTCCAGCATTTCCTCCACTGTCGAATAGACCAGGCTCATCGGTAAACCGTACCGTTGCATATACCGCTCGGCCACTTCCCGATTGGGTTCGGCAATGCCAACGACTTCGATATCCGGGTCGCCGGTTTTTTTCGCCCGGTTCAGAATCCAGCCGACGTGCGAATGCACCAGACCCACCACCCCAATGCGGAGCGGTTTTTTGGTGGTTTGAGCAGAAAGCTCCAAATTGGATATGACCAGAATTATAAGAATTAAACTGATTTTCAGATGTTTCATAACTCACCGGCTTTAATGAGAATAGCTCTTTCTATCTCTTTAGAAAATCGAAAATCAGTTTTTAAACGTAATTCATTTAATAATCGGCTCATTGAATGAACTAAACCTGTTTCTTTGGCTTTCAACAAGACTCCGAGTGTACCAATAATTGAAATATTCAATTCCTTAGCCACGGACCGTCCTTTAGCTTCATCAATTATTAATATACATTCAGGAAGTGAATTGGCCAGTGCGATGGAAGTAGCTTCACCAGCATCTAACTTTTGTTGCAATTCACTCAGAAAAGCACTTGGCTGGATTGGGAGAATTTCAATCCAATCTGGTAACAGAAATTTACATTCATTAGCTACAATATTTGTTACAGTAACCGTTTTGTAAAGTTCTCTAAGCAAAGTAAGGAGTCCAATTTTACGAAGCACAATAAGACAACTTGTATCCGCAATAATTACCATTTCGATTATAAATTTTCAATATCCTCCGGTGTTTCTCCAAAAATTGAAATACCGTAGTGGCCGATTGACTCAAGAAATTCTACTTTACTGATGCCTGCCATTTCGGCGGCTTGCCCAGAGGAGAGAATCCCTTTTTCGAACAACAAACCCGCCACCTGCATTAACAGATCGTGTTCATTAACTGAATCTGGTAACTGAATGGTTAGCGTTTTCATAACCGTCTATTAATTAATTTAGACCAGAGAAAAACCAATAAATGAAACTAAAAGATTACTCTACTGGCAATTTCACCGCTATTGCCGACTTTGTAACCGCCTGTTCAAAATCTTCGACCAGATCATCGGCGTCTTCCAATCCGACCGACACCCGAATCAAACCTTCCGTGATGCCCAGGGCGGCTTTTTCGTCCGGTTTCAGTTTGGAATGCGTGGTCGTAAACGGATTCGTTACAATGGTCCGCGTATCCCCTAAGTTAGAAGAAAGTGAGGCAATTTTCAAGGATTCAAACAGGGACTTCACGCGTTCAAAACCGCCTTCCACCTCAAACGTGACAATGGCACCACCGGCTTCCATCTGCCGTTTCGCCAGTTCATACTGCGGATGGGAGGGCAGGAAGGGGTATTTCACGGCATGGACATCCGGGTGTTGCTCCAGGGCCTGCGCCAGTTTCAGGGCGTTGGCACAATGGCGATCCATGCGAAGCTCCAGCGTTTCCAGGCTTTTCGACAGCGTCCAGGCGTTGAACGGGGACATCGACGGGCCGGTATGCCGGGCAAAAAACCGGATCGGGGCCATCAGTTCTTCCGAGCCGACGATAACGCCACCCAGCACACGTCCCTGTCCATCCATGTATTTCGTCGCAGAATGAACCGAAAGGTCGGCACCGAGATCGAGCGGTGTTTGCAGAATCGGCGTGGCAAAACAGTTGTCGACGTTCAGGATAAAACCGTATTTCTTTTTCAAACGAACCAGCATTTCCAGATCGACGAGTTCCAGACCCGGGTTCGAGGGTGTTTCCAGGTACACCATTTTGGTGTTGGGCTGGATGGCCGCTTCCCAGTCCGCTTCCGAAGCCTCGGCATCTACGTAGGTGTACGTGATGCCCCACTTCACCAGAATTTGCGAAATGATCTGGTGCGCCGACCCGAACAAGGCCCGGCAGGCTACGATGTGATCCCCCGATTTCAGCAAAGCCGCCATACTCGCAAAAACCGCAGCCATTCCGGTTGCCGTCGCGATGCCGGCTTCGGCGTTCTCAAGCATACACACCTTGTCGACAAATTCCGTCACGTTCGGGTTGGAGAATCGGGAATAAATGTTTCCTTCTTCGGTTTCCTCAAACAGGGCTTTTCCCTGCTCCGCGCTTTCAAATGTGAAACTGGAAGTCAAAAACAAAGGCGTCGAATGTTCGCGGTACTGCGATTTCTTCGTCTGGATCCGGATGGCTTTCGTTTGTCTTTTCATGAATGGAAATGTAGACAAGAGAGATGAGACAAGAGAATAAAGAAAGTGGCAGCCGTTGATTTGCGTCTTTCTTCTCTTGTCTATCCTCTTATCTCTAAAATAAAACTGTAATAATATTCCGCAAACTTACGATTATTACGACAACGCCGACCATAATCATCATGGCTTTTATCGGCAATCGGGTCGAAAGAATGGCGGCAATGGGGGCGGCAATCATACCGCCCAGGATCAGACCAATGATGATTTGCCAGTGGGTCAGACCGATCAGTGTAACGAACGTCAGAGAACTGGAAAGCGAGATGAAAAACTCCGCCAGATTGACCGACCCAATCGTGTAACGCGGATGCCGTCCGCTGGCAATCAGCGTCGAGGACACGATGGGTCCCCAGCCTCCGCCACCGATGGCGTCCATCGTTCCGCCAAACCAGGCCAGTAACCCGATTTTTTTGATGGGCTTTTTCTTGATGCGTTTCGCCAGGGCTTTCTGGATGATCAGCACGCCCAAAACGGCGGTGTAAACCGCAACCGCCGGTTTGATATACACCGAATATTGTTCCAGCGACACCAGCAGATAGGCGCCCATGCAGGCACCAATGACACCGGGAATCAGGACGGCTTTGAAGAGTTTGCTGTTGACGTTCCCGAACCGCAGGTGCATATAACCCGACACTCCGCTGGTGAAAATCTCGGAACTGTGAACGCTGGCGCTGACAGCCGCCGGACTGACGCCCACGGTCAGCAGGAGCGTCGAAGCCGTCACCCCGTAAGCCATGCCCAATGCCCCGTCGATCATCTGGGCTATAAAACCGCCCGCCAGATAATACCAGAAATCATTGTTGAGTTCAAGGGAATCCATGACCAGCGTCAGCCGGTCGAGCGTGAGGTAACTGAACAGCAAATGCCCGACAATCATCAGGGCCAATGCTGAAGAAATATAGATGGCAATTTCGGTCCGGTTGCGTCGGCGAAGCAGGACAGAGCGTGGGGGAACGTCGGGAATCAGGTCAATTTCGGATTCCGGAAACGCCTGACGCAAAGCTTTCACCTGCTCAGCCGCCGACTCTCCCTGAACCGTTATTTTCAATCCATTTAAGTTCAGCCCGACGGGGGTAGAGGCTTCTGGCGAAGAGTCGGAGGCTGAGATAGATTGCATAAGTAATTAGCTATATATAGTTAGTAGAGAATTCTTCTCATGAAAAACGGCATTAAGAAATGCCGTCGGGATAATCGAATTCGAGTGCAAAGGTGGGCAATCGGTTGGATTAAAACAAGAAAAACGTCCGATTATTCGCCCCCGGCAATTGGGTCTGGCGTTCCGTCAGGATCATTCCTGACAAAGCCGTTGGTGGGAATGGTGCGACCCCGGATCAGTAGCAAACCGGCCACGTGCGGAGATGCCATCGAAGTACCGGAAAGAGAAGCATAGCGGCCGTTCAAATACGTTGACGTGATCCGAACGCCATACGCGCAGATGTCGACCGTCGGGCCAAAATTGGAGAACGAAGCAAAATTGCCGCTTTGATCCATGGCCGAAACCGTAAATACATTGGCGTGATTGACATTGGCTGGCGCGTATTTTTCGGCGGATTCCCCTTCGTTCCCGGCGGCAATCGCAAATAGGATTCCTTTGTCAGCGGCTTGTTTGATGACCCGTTCGAGACTCGCCGACGTTCCTTCACCGCCGATGCTGATGTTGACAACATCGCCCGCTTTGCCGTTGATATTGACGTAGGAAACCGCCTGAACCAGTGCCGACAGTTTGCCTTCACCTTCATTGTCCAGTACCCGCAGGGCCACCAGCGTAGCACCCGAAGCAACGCCGGTTACCCCGATGTTGTTGTTTAACGCACCAATAATGCCGGCGATGTGAGTTCCGTGGCCATTTTCGTCATCGGCGGTTTTGCCGGTCAGAAACGACTGGCTCCGGCCCGTGTCGACATTCAGGTCGGGGTGATCCAGATCGATGCCCGTGTCGAGAATCCAGGCGGTTTTGTCCGGGTTCAGATCCCCCCGTCCGTAGCCGGTTTGTCTGACATTCCAGGTCAGGGTGGAGGTGACGGCCACATCGACGCAACTGCAAATGGAGATAATCCGGTCGGGTTCGACGAGTTCAACGGATGGGTCGGCTTTCAGCGTTTCCGCTTCGGCCGCGCTGACGTGCGCCAGAAAACCGGTCGATTCGCCGGAAAATAACACCTGCGCATTCGGATCGTTCAGGCCGTGGCGGGTTAAAAGTTGCTGAACGGCGGCCCCAACCCGCGCATTCGGCGCAACGGGTAAGTTCTCCGTGGATTTGTAGGTTACAATGTATGAACCGGCAATGGCCTGTCCGTTGGTGACGGATGACTGAACCAGGCAATCACCCGCTGGCCCAATGGCGTCCTGATCAGACTGACACCCGATTAATAGAGAGAGAATTGCGACATTGACAGAACAAGTCGATAAAAATGTCCACCGCATACGAATTGATTTCTAAGAAAGCCGGGAAATGAAAAAAGTAGCGGTAGATCGATAAGATTCATGTAGTTACAGTGAAAAGACCTCATTAATTAACGAATGGAAAAATCGAAAATTGTACCCAGTTTCATGCGATTGCGATTTTGCAGAAATGAAACCAGATTAGTAGAAAAAGCCGTTAATTTGCTTTTTTTCCTATACTTTTCCCTCATGAGAAAATACGCAGTTGTAGTGCTTTTCGTTGCACTTTGCGGCCTAAAAATTCCGGTAGCCCTTGCTCAGGATACAACCTTGACAATTCGGGCCATCGAAGGCCTGAAGTACGATGTTCCGCGTTTCGTGGTGCGCCCCGGCACCCGGGTCCATCTGACCCTCGATAATTACGACGACATGGCTCACAATCTGGTGGTTACGCTACCCAATTCGCGGTTGCGGGTGGTCAACACGTCGCTGGCCCTCGGCGATCAGGCCGTCAAGCTCAATTATGTGCCCCGCACCCCGGATGTTGTGGCGCACACGGCAACGGTCGATCCGGGCAAATCGGAAAAAATCAGCTTTGTGCTGTCGCAGGATGGGATTTACTCCTACGTCTGCACCTATCCCGGCCACGGTTTTGTGATGTATGGCGTCATTTACGTTACCCGACGGCCCGCAACGGTTCCCCCGCTGGACAAAGATCCCAATGTAGCAGCCAACCGCAAAGACGATATGGCTGGTCATGCCGGACACATGCCCGACCATCCGTACGACCTGAAATACCCGGCGGTGTATCGAACCTTCATGCCCGACTCCGGCCCCGCATCGATTGCGGTCGGACTGACGCCCAAACAGGCGTATTGCTGGGATGCCGGGTCTTGCCGGTTGCGTTACGCCTGGACGGGTGGGTTCATCGACCAAAGCGACCATTGGGACGGAAACGGTAAAAAACCGACGCACGTGGTCGGCGACGTCTATTTTCGGGATCAGGGCGGTTTTTCGATCCGCTTTGGTACTGCCGACCGGCTGCCGGAAGTGCATTTCAAAGGCTACAAACTCATCAACCGCTACCCGGAATTCAGGTATACCGTGAATGGAATCGAAGTTCGGGAACTGATCAAACCGTTGCCGACGGGGCGGGGGCTGGTTCGGCATTTCAGCCTGGGGGCGGTTTCAGGCCCGGTTTATTTTGCCTGTAAATCCGGCGACGGCGTCAAATACCGTCCGTCGGTGGGCAAAATTCAGGACGGCATGGTGCGACTGCCGGTCGGAACGAGGAACTTCACGATAACGATGACTGCGGAATGAAAACGACAACTACGAGTTTGATAGGAACACGGATGACACGGATTGGACGGATCAAACGGATTTTAATTTATCTGTTTTTATCCGTTCTATCTGTATCATCTGCGTTCCCATCAAAAAACTTCCCCGCCGATACGATTACGGATTATTACGAGGTTGAAACCATTCAGATGCCCAAAGGGCTGACGGCAGAAACGGATGGTCTGGCGATTATGCCCGATGGCCGGATTGTCGCGGGGTTTCACCGGGGGGAAATCATGATGTATAACCCCAAAACGAAAACCTGGAAGCTGTTTGCCGAAGGGATTCACGATCCGCTGGGGATTATGGCGGTTAGCAACAGCGAGATTCTGGTAATGCAACGCCCGGAACTGACCCGCATCAAAGACACCAACGGCGACGGCGTTGCGGATGAATACCTTACCGTGACCGATGACTTTGGGCTGTCCGGCAATTACCACGAATTTGCCTTTGGTCCCGTGAAAGACAAACAGGGAAATCTGTTCATTGCCCTGAATTGTGCGTCGAACGGAGCCGGAATATTCCCGGAAGTACGCGGGAAACTGGACACCCTGGGCCGACCGGGCCGGATGTATTCGGCGGTACCATACCGGGGCTGGATCATGAAACTGACGCCCGATGGAAAGTTGCACCCCTATGCCAGCGGTTTCCGGTCACCCAACAGCATCGGTTTTGATGCCAATGGAAATCTGTTTGCTTCTGACAATCAGGGCGATTGGCTGGGGACGAGCAAGTTGTATCACGTTCAGGAAGGAAAGCACTACGGCCATCCGGCGAGCCTGTTGTGGAAAGAAGGGTTTCCGCACATAACACCCATCAAGTTACCGGTCAAAATGCTGGACAGTCTCAGGACGGTCGAGAGCGTGGCCTTTCCCCACAGCCGGATCGCGGATTCTCCGACGCAGCCGGTGCTGGACAATACCGGTGGCCGATTCGGACCTTTTGTCGGGAAAATGCTGGTTGGGGAGATGAATCATCCGTATCTGGTTCGGCTGATGCTCGAAACCGTCGATGGGCATATTCAGGGGGCCTGTGCGCCGTTTCTGGTCGGAAGTGGTTTGCGGAAAGGAAATAACCGGCTGGCTTTTGCGGCCGATGGAAGCCTCTGGATCGGCCAAACCGACCACGGCTGGGCGGGCGACCGCGGCATTCAGCACGTTCGCTGGAAGGGGAAAGTGCCGCTCGAACTGGCCGACATGAAACTGACGCCGACCGGTTTTGCGCTGACGTTCACGCAGCCACTCGATGCGGTTACGGCGAAGCAAGTGGCTAATTTTCAGTTCAAACGCTATTATTACGAATACCACGAAGCCTACGGCTCCAAGCAGTTCGACGTGCAGCCTGTGGCGGTTTCAAATGCCGAACTCTCGGCCGATGGGAAAACCGTGACGCTGAAACTGTCGGAACTCAAGGCCGGGTACATCTACGAACTCGAACTGGGCAAACTTCGCTCCACCACCCAGCAAAGCCTTCTGAATCACCTGGTTTGCTATACCCTCAACCGACTTCAGAGAAATACGCAGGCGAATCCATAAGAAAATCCTACTTTTGCGAGTGAGTTGTTTCGCAGAGTTGAGCGGAGATAAAAAGAGTTAAGCAGAGTTTTTTTTCTTCGCTTAACTCTCTTTTTCTCCGCTCAACTCTGCGAAACAACTTTCTTTAAAACGCATACACTCTTATGTCTGAATACAACCACAAAAAGATTGAAGAAAACTGGCGGGCGTTCTGGGAGAAAAACCACACCTTTCGCACCGAAAACGACGCTTCAAAACCAAAATATTACATTCTCGACATGTTTCCCTATCCGTCGGGTGCCGGTTTGCACGTCGGCCATCCGCTGGGATACATTGCCTCTGATATTGTTACCCGCTACAAACGGCTGAAAGGATTCAACGTGCTGCACCCGATGGGCTTCGACTCGTTCGGTCTGCCTGCCGAGCAATACGCCATCCAAACCGGTCAGCATCCGGCGATTACGACCGAAGAGAATGCGACCCGCTACATTGAGCAATTGAAAAATATTGGCTTCAGTTTCGACTGGAGCCGCGAAGTCCGCACGTCCGACCCGAAGTTTTACAAATGGACGCAGTGGATTTTTATGGAGCTATTCCGCAGTTGGTACAACAAGGAAACCGACCAGGCCGAACCCATCGAGACCCTGATTGCCAAATTTGAAAGCGCGGGTACCTACGGAATTCAGGCCGTGTCCGACGACGACGTGCCCCATTTTACTGCCGAAGAATGGAACGCCAAATCGGAACGCGAGCAATACGAAATCACGTTGAAATACCGCCTGACCTACGTGGCCGACGCCGTCGTGAACTGGTGTGCGGCTCTGGGGACGGTTTTGGCAAACGACGAAGTGAAAGACGGGGTTTCGGAGCGGGGCGGTTATCCCGTCGAGCAGAAACTGATGCGCCAGTGGATGATGCGGATTACCGCCTACGCCGACCGGTTATTGCGCGGACTGGACACCGTCGATTGGTCGGATTCGCTGAAAGAACAGCAACGCAACTGGATCGGAAAATCGACGGGAGCAGAGGTTAGTTTTGAGGTACTTAAGGAAGAAGGGAATAAGGGAGGAGGGGAGGATTCGTCCGTTCATCCGTTCGTCCCTTCTTCCGCTTCTCCTAAAATTAAAGTCTTCACAACCCGTATCGACACCATCTTTGGCGTGTCGTTTATGGTGCTGGCACCGGAACACGAACTGGTGGCCGAACTGACGACACTGGCGCAAAAACCGGCTGTCGATGCGTACGTCACGGCCGCCAAAATGCGCTCTGAGCGCGACCGGATGGCCGACGCCAAAACGGTTTCGGGGGTGTTCACGGGCAGCTACTGCATCAATCCGTTCAACGGCGAGCGCGTACCCATTTATCTGGCCGATTACGTGTTGGCGGGTTATGGAACCGGTGCAGTCATGGCCGTTCCCTCGGGCGATCAGCGCGACTGGGCGTTTGCCAAACACTTCGATTTGCCGATCATTCCGATTCTGGATGGTCAGAAAGATATTGATAAACAGGCGGATAACACCAAAGAAGGTAGGTATATTAACTCCGGAATCATCGACGGCCTGACGTATCAGGAAGCGGTGCCGGTTCTGGTCAAGTTTTTGGAAGAACACGGCATTGGAAAAGCCAAGATCAATTTCCGGATGCGCGACGCGGTTTTCAGTCGCCAGCGGTATTGGGGTGAACCCGTTCCGGTTTATTTCAAAGACGGTTTGCCATATTTATTGGACGAACAGGATTTGCCGTTGGAATTGCCGCCGGTCGATAAATACCTGCCCACCGAAACCGGTGAACCGCCGTTGGCGCGTGCTGAAGGATGGAAATACACCCCTCAGTCCCCTAAAGGGGAAGAAAAATACGAATACGAACTAAGCACCATGCCCGGCTGGTCGGGTTCAAGCTGGTATTGGTACCGCTACATGGACTCGCAGAACGACCAGGAATTTGCCGATCAAAAAGCCATCGACTACTGGCGCGATGTGGATTTGTACGTAGGCGGTTCCGAACACGCGACGGGCCACTTGCTGTATAGCCGGTTCTGGAACAAGTTCCTGAAAGACCGGGGCTTTGTGCCGGAAGAAGAACCGTTTAAGAAGCTGGTCAATCAGGGCATGATTCTGGGCCGGTCGAATTTTGTGTATCGCTTGAAAGACTCAGTTGGCGAAGGGAAAACGCCGGTTTTTGTTTCGAACGGCTTGAAAAACCAATATGAAGTAACACCCTTGCATGTCGATGTCAATATCGTTGAAAACGACGTGCTTGATGTCGAGACCTTTATAAAAACACGTCCGGATTTGGCTGAGAATGCCGAGTTTATTTTAGAGGACGGCAAATACATCTGCGGAGTCGAAATCGAGAAAATGTCGAAATCGAAGTTCAACGTCGTCAATCCGGATACGATTGTGGAACGCTACGGTGCCGACACGTTGCGGTTGTACGAAATGTTCCTCGGCCCGCTGACCGACGCCAAACCGTGGAATACGAACGGCATTGACGGTGTGTACCGGTTTTTGAAAAAGTTCTGGCGGTTGTTTTACGAAGAACCAACGGAAACCCGCCCCGGTCGCTGGCTGGTGACCGACGAAAAACCGACACCTGCCGAATTGAAAGTGTTGCACAAAACCATCCGGAAAGTGGCGGAGGACATTGAGCATCTGTCGTTCAATACCTCGGTGAGCGCGTTCATGGTGTGTGTCAACGAGTTGTCGGCCTTGAAGTGCAATAAAAAAGCGGTTTTACAGGAATTGGTCGTGGTGCTGGCTCCGTTTGCGCCCCACATCACGGAAGAACTCTGGGCGGCATTAGGCAACGAAGCCGGTACATTAAGCTACGCCGAATTCCCGGTTTTCAATCCGGCTTATCTGGTGGAAGACACCATCGAATACCCGGTGCAAATCAACGGGAAAGTTCGCACGACGCTGACGTTTTCGGTCGATACCGCTGCTTCGGACATTGAAAAAGAAGTCCTGGCGAATGAGGTGGTTTTGAAGTGGCTGGAAGGAAAAACGCCGAAAAAAGTGGTGGTGGTGCCAAAGCGGATTGTCAATGTGGTGATTTAACAACTTGTCACTAAATCCAGCCTTTGCCCCCGACCCCTAAAGGGGCACGGACGCCGAGCCATCGGATAAAGCGACGTCCGCGCCCCTTTAGGGGTCGGGGGCAAAAGAGGAGGAAAGCCATATTCTTAGAAAATTACGTTGTCTAATGACCAATACCGACACATTCAATCACTCCAGCGAAACCGTCAAAATCCTGACCTACAACCTCAACGGCATCCGGTCGGCGCTGAGTAAGGGATTGGTCGAATGGCTTTCGCAAAATTCGTTCGACATCCTGTGTTTTCAGGAAGTGAAAGCCACCCACGACGTGGTCGATTTGCTGCCGTTTGAAGAATTGGGCTATCAATATCACTGGCATGCGGCCGAGAAGAAGGGCTACAGCGGGGTGGCGACGTTTTCTAAACTGCCGCCGGATCAGGTCGTTTTGGGGTGCGGCATGTCCATTTATGACTGCGAAGGCCGGATTCTGCGCACCGACTTTGGCGATCTGACCTTACTGAATTGCTATTTTCCGTCGGGAACGACCGGCGAAATTCGGCAAACCGTAAAGATGCAGTTTCTGGATGATTTTTTCGACTACGTTCAGGAGTTGCGCCAAACCCGACCGAATGTCATTGTCGTCGGGGATTACAACATCGCGCACACCGCCATTGATATTCATGATCCGGTTCGCAACAAAACGTCCTCGGGCTTTCTGCCGGAAGAGCGGGCGTGGCTGACGAAGTGGTTCGATAGCGGTTTTATTGATTCCTACCGCTACAAGAATCCGGACAAAATCGAATACAGTTGGTGGAGTTACCGGGCCGGTGCGCGCGCCAATAACAAGGGCTGGAGGATCGACTACATTTCCGTCAGCGAACCCTACAAAGACCACATCGTGGCCGCCGGACACCTGCCCGACGCCGTTCATTCCGACCACGGCCCGGTCTGGCTCGAAGTCGCGCGATGAAGGATTTTTTCGATATTGACTCGATTTTTTTTACGGTTCTCGGGTATCCGATGAGTTACCTCGAATTTGTCGGAACCGTCGTTGGCGCCTTTGCCACCTGGTGGTCGGCCAAAGCGAACATCTGGAGCTGGCCCGCTGGTCTGATTAGCGTGACGACGTTTTTCTTTCTGTTTTATCAGATTCAGTTGTATCCCGACATGTTCCTGCAAATCTTCTTTTTTGTCATGAACCTCGTGGGCTGGTGGGAGTGGACGCACCCGAAAACCGGGGAAGAAGACCAGAAAAGAGAACTGAAAGTCAGTCAATTATCGCGAAAACAGTTTGGCATGATTCTATTCGCCGGATCGCTGGCGACGGTTCTGTTCGGGACAATTGCCGGGAATCTGCACGAATGGTTTCCGATTCTGTTCAACAAACCCAGCGCGTTTCCGTATCTGGATTCCTTTACGTCGGTGATGAGCATTGTGGCCACATTTCTGCTGATTCGGAAAAAAGTAGAAACCTGGTATGTCTGGCTGCTGGTCGATGCCATCAGTGCCTACATGTATTTTGTGAAAGGGTTGAAAGTGGTTGGTATCGAATACGCGTTTTACTGTCTGATTGCCCTGGTTGGAGCGTATCATTTTACGAAGGAGTACCGAAGTTATCCCCAGTCCGCCCGATGATCGGAAACGTTAAGTTGATCTGCCTGTATGGTTCTGAAAGCGTTGGCAAAACCACCCTGGCGGAGCAACTGGCTGCGCATTATCAGACGGTTTTTGTGCAGGAAGTCGCCCGCGATCTGATTACGTCCAACGACCTGACGCTCGACGATTACGTGACGATCGGCCACGCCCAGACGAAGGCGGTTCTGGACGCAACCCAAAAAGCGAACAAACTGCTGATCTGTGATACAGATCTGATTACAACCGAATTATACGCCGAGCATTATTTACAGGAAGTTCCGCCGGTTCTATTCGAACTGGAAAAACAGATTACCTATGACCGGTATTTCCTGCTGAACATTGACGTGCCCTGGGTAGCCGACGGTCTGCGCGATCTGGGTCATCGCCGGGAAGAAATGTATAACCGCTTCAAAACCGCCCTGGCCCAACGGAATATCGATTACGTCGATGTATCGGGCGATTGGGCCACGCGCTGGAAGATTGTGACGGGGGAGATTGATCGCTTACTCGCCTAGCTTCAGGTGGTCCGCGAGTTTAAAGACCTCCTTCAAACACTTCGCCGTTAAAACTGCATCTTCGAGGGCGTTGTGAATGTCGGATTCGCGTTCAAAACCAAAATGGCCGGCAATTTCTTTCAAACTCAGCCGTTGTGGAACGGGTTTTTTGTTCTTTTTCAGAATCCGAAACGCAAAATAACTAAGGGTGTGCAGGTCGACCAGCGTGCGCGAATACGGCCATTTGAGTTTCTCCAGGCGGTAGGCTTCTTTCAGGAAATTGATGTCGTTGATCACGCTCTGACCGCAGATGATCACCTCCCGCAAATACGGATTGTTGTCCGTCGTTTTCTGCGTTTTCTGGATGCCCAACTGCTTGATAATCCACTCTTCCAGTTCCGGCAATACGTCGTAAATCATCGGCGCATCCTCCAGGTCGGCCAGCGACAGGTTGTGGATTTTCTCGGACGAACTCGAAAATGCGTCTTCGTTTTCGGGATAGACGTTGGTCAGATACTGCCCTTTTTCAACCCAATTATCGTCGAAAAGAACGGCACCCACCTGAATAATTTCGTTCCAATCCGGCTCCGGGCCGGTCATTTCAAGGTCAAGCACTAAAAAAGGCATACAGGTTTATTTTAATCGACGGTCGAATGAAATGGGTTGAATGCTAACGACTTCCAACGTTTTATGTTCCGGATGTAATGGATTTAACAAATAATTGAATTCAGTGGGAGAGTGGGCTGATGGAACACGCATAGCCCAGAACTGCATTTCAGTTATCCACCGTTCAGTAATATCGGCTAAGGTTTCTTTGTAAGGTATATTTCTCCAATCCGATGGCAAATCTTCAAGCCTAGTCTGACGAATTGAAGCCATTTCAGGAAGCTCTACCGTTACTAGACTCACGTTGATGGGCAATATTTCTGAATTGGCTAGCATCTCAAGCATAGCTAAGGAAACGTGTTCGGCAAAGTAGAGAAGCAATGTGCCTTCGCGGTGCCACCGTCCCGAAGCATAAAGTCCACCAGTGCCGTTAAGATCGTTAGCGTAATTTGTTTTTGTGATTCTATAAAGTCTCATGTGGGCAAAAGTAATCCCAGGTTGTACACCTTTTTTTATGAAACGCTTTTCAGTTATAGGCAGTAAGTAGTTTTTGTTATAGAATAGCTGTCAAGTGTAAATACCGTGCAAAATGGCGTTCAAAACATTTAAAACCTGTTTGCGACCGATCATTGAATCTAATAGATCAATCGGTTTTTGGCTTTGTAGGGCTATTATTTTTGCATTTAACCAATACTCAAAGTCTTCTTTGATTTCAAAAACCTCCATGCCTTTTGCGTAAATTTCAGATAAAGCAATGGCTTTTTCCGTTTCGTCCTGATTTAATTTAGCCTGATTTCGGATGCGACGTTGGTATGTGCTTTCCGAAATGGCAAGAATATGGCTCATCGTTTTATTCGTGAAACCCATATTTTTTTGAAGGTGAGTGATAGAATCCATTGGTAACCCTTCTCTGGCAACAGCCAACAAATCAAATTCATGTCTGACCTGATGATTGATCAGACCTTCACCTCCCAATGCTAATACAATCTTCTGAAGTGGCACCTGCATAGTTATTTGAATAATTTAATCCTGTCATTTGACAACATCCTGACAAATATATAAATTCCATGCGTATCTATTGGCTTGTGTTCTACCTTTGCCACCGGAAGCGCCGGGCAAACCCGCCGGCATCTTTTGTCTCAAGTCTAACGTCTATTGTCTCAAAATGGAATACCGGATTGAAAAAGACACGATGGGCCAGGTTCAGGTACCGGCCAACGTGTATTGGGGCGCACAAACCCAGCGTTCGATTGAAAACTTCAAAATTGCGCAAGACATCAATAAAATGCCCCGCGAAATCGTTCGGGCGTTTGCCTATCTGAAAAAAGCCGCAGCCCTGACCAATCTCGACGCGGGCGTGTTGTCGCAGGAGAAATCGGACCTGATCGGGCGGGCGTGTGACGAAATTCTGGACGGCAAACTGGACGATCAGTTTCCGCTGGTTGTTTGGCAAACCGGTTCCGGTACGCAGTCGAATATGAACGTCAACGAAGTCGTAGCCTACCGTGCCCACGTGTTGCAGGGTGGCCAGTTGACTGACGAAAAGAAAGCGCTTCACCCGAACGACGACGTCAACAAGTCGCAGTCCTCGAACGATACGTTTCCGACGGCCATGCATATTGCGGCTTACAAGATTCTGATCGAAGTGACGATTCCCGGAATTGAAAAACTGCGGGACACCCTGGATGCGAAGGCGAAAGAGTTTAAAAATGTCGTCAAAATTGGCCGGACGCATTTCATGGATGCCACACCGTTGACGGTAGGGCAGGAATTTTCGGGTTACGTTTCTCAGTTGACGCACGGTTTACGAGCCATCAAAAACACGCTGGCGCATTTGAGCGAACTCGCCCTGGGCGGAACCGCCGTCGGAACGGGTATCAACACACCCCCGAATTATTCCGAAAACGTCGCCAAACACATCGCCGACCTGACGGGTTTGCCGTTCGTTACCGCCGAAAATAAGTTTGAAGCCCTGGCCGCTCACGACGCCATTGTGGAAGCGCACGGCGCGTTGAAAACCGTTGCCGCCAGCCTGATGAAAATTGGGAACGACGTGCGGATGCTGTCGTCGGGACCACGCGCGGGCATCGGTGAAATCTTCATTCCCGACAACGAACCGGGTTCGTCGATCATGCCGGGGAAAGTGAACCCCACGCAGTGCGAAGCCATGACGATGGTGGCGGCTCAGGTGTTTGGCAATGATGTCGCGATCAACATCGGCGGTTCCATGGGTCATTTCGAACTGAACGTTTTCAAACCGGTAATGATCTACAACTTTCTGCACTCGGCGCGGCTGATTGGGGATGTGTGTGTGTCGTTCAACGACAAATGTGCTGTCGGGATTCGTCCGATTGAAGAAAATATCCGGAAGCACGTCAACAACTCGCTGATGCTGGTGACGGCGCTGAACACCAAAATCGGGTATTACAAAGCCGCCGAAATTGCCCAAACCGCCCACCGCGAAGGCAGCACACTGAAAGAAACCGCCATCAAACTGGGCTACCTGACGGAAGCGGAGTTTGACGAATGGGTGAAACCGGAAGAGATGGTAGGAAATATCGATGTATAAGTAGCGACAGACAACTAAACCTGTTAGGTTTTTAAAACCTAACAGGTCTGTATACACACTTCACAACATGAAACGAATTTTATGGCTTGGTTTTACGATCGGTTTACTAACCGGTTGTGCGCCAAAAACCGTACTCAATGCGTACCGCGTTCCGGCGGGCGGGCTGTCGACTTTTTTCAACTACACCCCCGGCAGAACCGCCATGATCAGTGCCCACCGGGGTGGGGGCGATATCAAAGGTTACCCCGAAAATTGCATCGAATCGTTTGCTTATCTGGCCGAAAAACTGCCCGTGATCATCGAATGTGACATCGACCTGACCCGCGACAGTGTGCTGGTGATGATGCACGACCAAACCCTGGACCGAACGACGACCGGAACTGGTAAACTCATCGGAAAAACCTACGAAGAAACGCAGCAATACCGCCTGGAAGACAACCTGGGCAATGTGACGAACTTCAAAATTCCGACGCTGGAGCAGGTGCTGCGGTGGGGGAAAGGCAAGGTGATTTACACGCTGGATGTCAAAAAAAACGTCCCTTTTGCCAAAGTTGTCGAGATGGTCCGGCGGACGGGCGCGGCTGATTATTCGGTGGTGATCACCTACAGCGCCACGCAAGCCGCCGAAGTCTACCGGCTTGACCCGAACCTGATGTTGTCGGTTACGATTCTGAAAGAAGAAGACTACCAGCGACTCCACGACCTCGGTATTCCAGACCGCAACATGGTGGCGTTTGTGGGCGTCAAAGAACCCAGCCCTGAGTTATACCGGTTTTTGCACGGAAAAGGGATTTCCTGTATTCTCGGAACGCTCGGCAATCTGGACAAACAGGCCATTGCCAAAGGCGATCAGGTCTATAAAAAGTTTGCCGAAAATGGCGCGGATGTGATGTCGACGGATCGGCCGCTGGAGGTCTATCAGGCGGTAAAATAACAGACCTCCGGCTGAGAGCGTCCTGATCCGGGCTTTTCACGACGACCCGGATCAAGACCAATCCTTACTTTTTCCGCTGGATAACTGCCAGCGCTTTGGCGACGATCGAGGCCGCTGTTAATCCGTATTTTTCCATCAGTTGCTCCGGTGTTCCGCTTTCGCCGAACGAATCGTTGACGGCCACCATTTCCAGCGGGGCCGGATGGTTCAGCGCCAGTACCTGCGCCACGCTATCGCCCAAACCACCGTTCATCTGGTGTTCTTCGGCCGTTACGACACAACCCGTTTTCGAAACCGATGCCAGAATTGCCTCTTTGTCCAGCGGTTTGATGGTGTGGATGTTGATGATTTCGGCTTCTACACCCTGTTCGGCCAGCAGCTTACCGGCTTCCAGTGCCTGCCAGACCATGTGCCCGGTGGCAAAAATAGAGACATCCGCACCTTCGTTGAGCAGAATGGCTTTTCCGATTTCAAACGGTTGGTCGGCGGGGGTAAAGTTGGGCACAACGGGACGTCCAAACCGGAGGTAAACCGGCCCCTCATAATCGGCAATGGCGATGGTGGCGGCTTTGGTCTGGTTGAAATCGCAGGGATTGATAACGGTCATGCCGGGCAGGGCTTTCATCATACTGATGTCTTCCAGCACCTGGTGCGTTGCGCCATCTTCGCCCAGGGTCAGCCCCGCGTGAGAGACGCAGATTTTAACATTTTTATTCGAATACGCGACCGCCTGACGAATCTGGTCCAGCACCCGGCTTGAGCCAAAGTTGGCAAAGGTCGTAGCAAAAGGAATCAGGCCGTTCAGCGTCAGACCGGCGGCAACCCCGATCATGTTGGCTTCAGCAATCCCGCACTGGATAAACCGGTCGGGATTTTCTTTGATGAACGTGTCCAGTTTGAGGGAAGCTACCAGATCGGCGCAGAGGGCAACGACATCCGGATGCGAGCGGCCCAATTCTGCCATGCCCGCGCCGAAACCGGAACGGGTATCTTTCTTTTCGGTAAACGTGTAGGTTTTCATGAGGTCAGAATTAATAGTCGCCGAGGGTTTCTTCCAGTTGAGCCAGGGCTGCGGTGAGCTGTTCGTTGTTGGGAGCCGTTCCGTGCCACTTGTGGGTGTGCATCATGAAATCAACGCCCTGTCCCATTTCCGTTTTCATGATGATGCAAACGGGAGCGCCCTGGCCACCAGCCTCTTGAGCGGCTTGTAGGGTCGATGCCACATCATCCAGGTCATTGCCGTCCATGTGGAGCACTGTCCAGCCGAAGGCTTCGTATTTGGCACCCAGATCACGGTTGTTGAGAACCACATCGGTAGGGCCGTCGATCTGCTGTCCGTTAAAGTCAATAATGGCAATCAGATTATCCAGTTTGCGGTGCGGAATAAAGGCTGCGGCTTCCCAGATCTGCCCTTCCTGTTGCTCGCCATCACCCATCAAACAGTAGACCCGGTGGGGGTCGTTGCGGATTTTTTTGCCATAGGCAGCACCAGCCGCTACCGAAAGTCCCTGCCCCAAAGAACCGGAAGCAATGCGGATTCCGGGTAGGTGTTCCGCCGTTGCGGGGTGGCCCTGCAACCGGGAATTCAGTTTGCGGAATGTCGCCAGCTCGGAAACCGGGAAATAACCACGGCGGGCCAGCACGGAATACAGTACCGGCGAAATATGACCATTGGACAAAAAGAACAGATCTTCGCCCGAACCGCTCATATCAAACACGACGGAACCCTGATCGTCCATTTTCAGGTTCATGGCCTGGAAATACAGACTCACCAGTAAGTCCGTACACCCCAGCGAACCTCCCGGATGCCCGGATGCGACGCCATGCACCATGCGGACAATATCCCGGCGTACCTGCGAAGCGACTTTTGCTAATTCACTCGTTTCCATGCGTTTATTTTTTAGGATCATCCGTATATCCGCCACTCAGGCCACAAAAACATCGGACCTGAGTGGCGAATAGGAAAGGGGAAATATTAGATATACTGATTGATGAGGCTCTCCAGCCATTCCTGCTTGCCACTGCGAACGGCCGGCTCCCCGTTTTCGAGTGTGTAGCTGCGCAGATCTTCCAGCGTCAGTTTGCCTTCTTCAAACGCTTTTCCGGGGCCGCCATCGAAAGAGCTGTACCGTTCAGTCCGGAATTTGAGATAGTCTGACTCTTTCAGAATGGCATCCGCCACGATAAACGAACGGGCAAACGCATCCATGCCGCTGATGTGTGCAATGAATAAATCCTCGAAATCGGTGGAGTTCCGGCGCACTTTGGCGTCGAAGTTGATACCCCCGGGTGTGATGCCTCCCGCCTGGTGAATCACCAGAGCCGCTTCAACCAGTTCGTACAGATTGATCGGAAACTGATCGGTATCCCAGCCATTCTGGTTGTCGCCCCGGTTGGCGTCGATGCTGCCCAACATCCCCGCATCAGCCGCTACCTGCAATTCGTGGTCGAAGGTATGCCCGGCCAAAGTCGCGTGGTTGACCTCGATGTTCAGTTGAAAATCATTCTCTAAACCGTACTGACGCAGGAAACCAATAACCGTAGCCGCGTCGTAATCGTACTGGTGTTTCGTGGGTTCCATCGGTTTCGGCTCAATGAAGAAGGTGCCTTTGAAACCTTGCTGGCGGGCATAATCGCGGGCCATGGTCAGAAACTTCGCCAGGTGTTCGACTTCCCGCTTCATGTTGGTGTTCAACAGGGACATATAGCCTTCCCGGCCACCCCAGAACACGTAGTTTTCGCCACCCAAAGCGATGGTGGCATCGATGGCATTTTTAACCTGGGTTCCGGCATAGGCCAACACCGCAAAATCCGGATTGGTCGATGCGCCGTTCATGTAGCGCGGGTTTGAGAACACATTCGCCGTGCCCCACAGCAGCTTGACACCACTGGCCGACTGCTTCTGTTTTGCGTAGTCGACAATGGCCTGCAGGCGGCTTTCGTAATCATTGACCGATGGGCCTTCATCCACCAGGTCGATGTCGTGGAAACAATAATACGGTGCTCCAATTTTGGTGAAAAACTCAAAAGCAGCATCCATTTTCAGTTTCGCCCGCACGTTGGCGTCGCTATCCTGATCCCACGGAAAAATCCGCGTTCCGGGACCAAACGGATCTCCGCCCGCTCCGCAGAAGGTGTGCCAGTAGCTAATGGCAAAGCGGAGTTGCTCCCGCAGCGTTTTGCCACCCAGCATGAGATCCGGATTATACCATTTAAACGCTAACGGATTCTTGGATTTGGGGCCTTCGTAGGCAATGGCGCCAATGCCGGGGAAATATTCCCGGTCGCCCAGGGTGATGGTTGACATGGTTTGTGAATTGGTTAAGCGGTTTTGAATTCGATCTGATTTCAACGGAAATTTTCTAATGGTGTAAAGTTGACACTTATTTTATAAATGTCAAAACGACACCTACTATTTTTTTCTTAAACTCCTCCTTGTAACTGGCCGTAAAGTAGCAAGTCGTTGCGCTCCGGGAGATGATATCGCTGGCTGGAAATTTGAGCTAGGTGGGTATAAAATTTAAAAAGGAGTCGGTGGCCTGCTGGTATTTGGTTTGATCTACCTGGTAGTAATAGGCACCCTTCCGGGAAAACCCTTTCTGCTTTTCGTCCAGTTTGATGAGGAGGTTCGTCGAGAGGATTTTCCGGCTGAAGTTTCGCTTATCAAATTCGGTGTTGTAGACGGCATCGTACAACTTTTTAAGTTGGGGAATCGTAAACTTCTCAGGTAGAAGTTCGAAACCAATGGGATGCTGTGCCGCTTTGTAGCGTAACCGTTTGATGGCCAGGTCGACCATGTCGCCGTGGTCGAATAATAAAGGCGGCAAATTATAGATCGAAAACCAGCGGGCCTGATACGTCTCCGTGATTTTCGATTCATAATCTGCCACTTTTACCAGCGAGAAATACGCCACCGAAACCGTTCGGACAATGGGGTCGCGGTGCGGGTCACCAAAAGCATGCAACTGTTCCAGGTATACGTTGGTCAGGCCGGTCAGGTCAAACAAGATGCGGGCGGCTGCCTGTTCCAGGCTTTCAACGGGTTGCAGCCATCCACCCATCAGCGACCAGGTACGCTCTTCCATGCCGCGTTTGACGAGTAACACTTTCAGGCTTTCCCCGTCAAAACCGAAGATGATGGAATCCAGAGCCACTAAGTACGGATGTTGCTGTTTATATTGGTCTAACATGGGTTGTTGAAAAGCCGGCGGTTTCGAAGTAAAGGCGAAAGTAGGGAATTCATCTCATTTTTACGGTTTGCCAAACACATCGTTCCGCCATAACAATCACCGGCTGATCCAATTCAGGTCATCAGCCGCTCCGTTTTCCGGTCATTCATTTGCTTTTACCGGTCGGTCCGAAAAGGGGACGCCGGTAATCCTTCCCGGTTATACAGATTGGGATTTACGGGGTTATCGGCCCAGGCATAGCGCACATACCGGGGCTCCGGCACCTCATCACTCCAGACCACCACCTGGCCATTTTGGATACGGGCCTTTGCCCATACAAATTTTTTATCGCTGCCCGCAATGGCAAAGTCACCGGGTGCTTCCCCGTCCTGCGTGACCAATCCTCCACCGGCATCAGAGAAGCTGACCACGATGGTATTCCCCTCAATTGCCGATGATTGGTAGATCGGGCCGGAAGAAATCAGGTTTTCGTGGTAAGCGGTTTTCAAGGCAGCCAGAGCCAGCCGTTCGCCCACGTCTTTTTTATTGTCGGGGTGAATGTCGTTCCATTCGCCCAGATCAATCGCCACGGCCATACCCGTATTAGGCACCTTCAGGGCGTTGAGCTGTGCTTCCCGCAAAACCGCCCAATGGCTTTCAGAGGGCTGGTAATTGTAGTCCATAAAACCGGGTAACTGAACATACAGAAAGGGCAGTGTCCCCTGGTTCCAGTGCCGTCGCCAGTCCGAAATCAAGGCCGGTAGCAGCGTAGCGTATTCCTCAGGACGACCGGCATTGCTTTCCCCCTGATACCAGCAAAAACCTTTGATGGCGTAGTTGATTTCCGGAGCCACCATCGCATTATACAAGGCGGTGGGTTGATTTTGCGCACTGATTCCACCCCCGGAAACGCCAACTGGGGGCCGATAGGCCGCACCCACTTTATACTGCCAGGTGCCTTTCAGATCGAGGGTGTCGGTTCCGGCAAAAAGACAGTAAGGTTTGTCGGGAACAAAACCGCCTTTCCCCGCCGTGTTGGTGACCCGGATGACGAGCACATTCTTCCCGGCTTTCAGGACACCGGCAGGTAGTTTATACCGGCGCTGGGGGTATTGATACGTCGTTTTTCCGACCGGTTTTCCATTGATAAACAGTTCGTCGGCATCCACGATCCGACCCAGAAAGACTTTGGCGGGCTGGTCGGTCATTGAAGCCGGTACGTCGATTTCCTTGCGATACCAGACGACGCCATTCAAGTCTTTCAGCCCCTGATCTTCCCAATAACCGGGAATGTTGATCGGGCGCCAGCCCTTTGGCGTATACGAAACGTCAGACCATTTTGGGGTGGCGGTTAGTCCAACATCCTCGGGTTGTATTGCCAGTGCAGGCGGTTTCCGGTTCAGGTGATTGAAATAGGTGGTGTCTTTGTTCTTCGCGATGGTGGTTTTCATCGCCGGGAAATTGGCCAATCCTTCTTCGCTTGTCCAGGCTTCGATGGGCGTCCCGCCAACACTGGCGTTGATGATGCCAATGGGGATTTTATAGGTTGCGTACAGTTTTTTAGCGAAAAAATAGGCCACTGCCGAAAAGGCCCTGACGTCTTCGCCCACGGCGGCTTTCCATTGTCCGGCCGGAAGATCACTTTGGGGCTTTTGCAGGTTCGTCAGCGTGGGTACCCAGAACTGCCGGATTTGGGAGTCGTTGGCCTGTTCAATTTCTTTTGCGTACGTGACGTCATGGATGTTAAGTTGATGCACCATGTTGCTTTGCCCGCTGCAAAACCAGACGTCGCCCACCAGAATATCCTTGAGAGTCAGCCGGGAACTTCCCACAATATCCATCGTGAAGGGCCCGCCCGCCGGCGTGGCGGGTAGCCTGATCTGCCATTGACCGGTGGCGTCGGTGACGGTTTTGTAGTTGCGGTTTTTAAAACGGACGGAAATTTTTTCGCCCGGTTTTGCCCATCCCCAAATCTTCAGGGGGGCGTCGCGTTGGAGCACCATGCCATCGCTGATGAGTTTGGGTAGACGCACCTCTCCGAAGCACACGACCGACGCCAGTAAAAGAACCGTGAGGAGATTCAGGACTCGTTTTGTATTTACGTTCATGGGTTAGGTTCAATCAATTCTGTAGCAACGATAAAAAAGTTTGCCATAAAAATGCCGCCGTTTTCAACTGGAACGGCGGCATCAGCACGGTGTAGTTGAGCAGTTAGTCAACCACAATCACCGGAGGCAGAACCCGCAGGTCTTCTTCGTTCGAAAGTTCTTTTTTCTTTTCCGGCTTCGTCCGGGCCGAGCGTTTTACGGTAATGTCATACAAATCGGTTCGGCGGTCTTTCAGAATCTGAACCGAGCCTTGTTCGTGTAACTCGGTCAGCAGCGACAGATCGACGTCGGTGATCAGCACCATTTCGGTGTTGGGTGTCGACTCGGCTTTGATGGCGTTGTTGGGAAACTGAAAATCGGAAGGCGTGAACACCGCCGACTGGGCGTAATGGATGTCCATGTTGGCTACCCGGGGCAGGTTGCCGACACAGCCCGAAATGGCCACGTAACATTCGTTTTCAATGGCCCGCGCCATCGCACAATGCCGCACCCGGTTGTAGCCATTCTGGGTGTCGGTCAGGAAAGGTACAAACAGAATCTGCATACCCTGATCGGCCAGAATCCGGCTCAGTTCCGGGAACTCGACGTCGTAGCAGATCAGCAAACCGATCTTGCCGCAGTCGGTGTCGAACGTCCGGATTTCGCTGCCACCCACCATGCCATAATGCCGGACTTCATTGGGCGTAATGTGAATTTTCCGGTATTCTTCATACGAACCGTCGCGCCGGTATAAGTAAGCTACATTATAAAGTTTCCCCTCGTCGATCAACGGCATACTGCCACCAACGATGTTGACATTGTAGGAAATGGCCAGTTCCGACAACCGCTGACGCACTTCATTCGTTACCTCGGCCAGTTTGCGAATGGCAACCGGTGCGGGCAGGTCATTGAAATCGGCCATCAGGGGCGTATTGAAAAATTCCGGGAGAACCAGAAAGTCGGCTTTGTAGTCGCTGACCGAATCGGCGAAAAATTCGACCTGATCGAGCAAGGCCTGCATGTTGGAGAAAAGCCGCATCTGCCACTGCACAACGCCCAATCGGATGATGGCGTTGGTATGCGGTTTTTTCTTCTTTTCGTCGACGTAATAGATGTTGTTCCACTCCAGCAAAGTAGCGTATTCCAGTGATTCACTGTCGCCGGGCAAATATCCGCGCAGCACTTTCTTGACGTGAAAATCATTGGAAAGCTGGAACGTCAGCGTGGGATCGTAGATTTCCTTCTGCTTTACTTTGGCAATAAATTCGCGGGGCGACATTTCGCCGGCATAGCGCACGTAGTTCGGAATCCGCCCGCCCGCCATGATGCCTTTCAGGTTCAGCGACTCACAAAGTTCCTTGCGGGCATCGTAGAGCCGCCGACCCAGCCGCAAATCCCGGTATTCAGGGTGGACGAATAACTCGATGCCATACAGCCAGTTGCCTTTCGGATTGTGTGTGTCGAAACTGTAATTACCGGTTATTTCCTCGTACGTGTGGTTGTCGCCAAAATCGCTGTACTTCACCCGGATTGCCAGCGAACAGGCCACGACTTTGCCGTCGACCTCCACGCAGAACTGGCCCTCCGGGAAAATTTTTAGCAGTTTATCGATGAGGTTCTTTTCCCAATAATCCCCGCCGATGCCGCTGTAGACTTCGATCATCGACTCCTTCAGGTCGGCGTAATCGGATTTTTGTAGTGTTCTGGTTTGAATATGCATGTCTGATATTGGGAATTATTTCGCAGAGTTGAGCGGAGTCAAGGGAGTTAAGCGGAGTTTTTTTCAATCTCTATTCTACGCTTAACTCCCTTGACTCCGCTCAACTCTGCGAAACAACTCCTTCTTTTATTTTCTGTTCTAAACTCGAAAGGTGCTCGTCCGTAAAGTCCAGATGCGTGACGAAGCGGACCAGGTGTTTCCCGAAGGTAACGGCTAAAATTCCTTTGCGGCCTAATTCTGCAACGTAATCGGCGGCTAAGATGTTCTGGTTCAGTCGAAAAATGACAATGTTGGTGTCGATGGGATAAATTTCTTCCACTTCGGGCAACGGCAGCAGCATCTGACCGATTTTTCGGGCGCGGGCGTGGTCGAGTTTCAGGCGGTTGATGTGGTGGTCGAGGGCGTAGATACCCGCAGCGGCCAGATAACCGGCCTGCCGCCAGCCACCACCCATCAGTTTCCGGTAGCGACGGGCCTGTTTGACCACATCCGCTTTCCCTAGCAACAACGACCCCACTGGGCACCCCAGCCCTTTGGACAGGCAAATGCTGATCGAATCGAATAGCTGCCCATAGGCTTCCGGGCTTTCCCCGGTTTCGACCAGCGCATTGAACAGGCGCGCGCCGTCCAGGTGCAGTTTCAACCCGTGTTCGTCGCACACCTGCCGGATGGCGGCAATTTCGGGAATGGTGTAATAACAGCCCCCGCCTTTGTTGACGGTATTTTCCAGACAGACCAGTCGCGTAATGGGCTTGTGCAGGTCGTCGGGCTGGATGTGGTCGCGAACCAGTTCGGGCGTCAGTTTACCGCGTTCGCCCTGCGCCAGACTAAGCGACGCCAGCGCATTGACGGCGATGCCCCCGCCTTCGTAGAGGTGAACGTGCGATAGCTGGTCGCAAATCACATCGTCGCCCGGGCGGGTGTGGGTACGAATCGCCAATTGGTTGGTCATCGTGCCGGAGGTGCAGAAAAGGGCGGCTTCCATCCCGAACAACCGGGCGGCTTTCTCTTCCAGGGCCAGCACCGTCGGGTCGTCGCCCAGCACATCGTCGCCCACTTCGGCGGTGAACATGGCTTCCAGCATCGCCGGGCTGGGTTTGGTAACGGTATCACTTCGTAAATCGATCGGCATAGCCTGACAGGGAAAATTTCGGTTGTACACAACTTACAAAGAAAACAAAAAAGCCGTCCCCTAAAAAGGAGACGGCTTTCTAAAACAGTAACAACAAATACTACTCTACTCTCACTTATATCGTCATAAACCAAAGTTTTTCGAAATTCCGAACGACGCCCCACTGCCAAAATCAAATTTAAAATTCGTCGTGCTTTCAGAAGCGCCCTTGGGTTTGAGGGATGCGTAGCTCAAACCGCCGAAGCTAAAGTTTAAAGCAAACCCGTTTTTCATATTAACACCAATTGCCGGGAAGAAAGTGCCACGAAATCCATTTGCCGATATGCCACCGGTTTTACCTGAGAGAATATCGGCGTTAAACTGGCCATAGAGGGCGAAAATGTCCGAAAGGGGAACGGCATACCGGATAAAGGGGCCAACGGCAAAGGCCGAGGTTTTCGACTCGACGGCGTTCGTGGTGGTTTTCCAGCTTTCGGTCGAAAGCGACAAGCCGGCCGTCCAGTTGTCGGTAAACTGGTAACCAACCGCAGGTGAAAAACCGAAGGTATTGACCTTGTTACTCTCGCTGGTCTTTTGCGATTCGGCTTTGATCGACCCATACACCAATACCGTATTTTTCTGGGCATAAACGCCGGCTACGCTCAAGGCGGAAACCAGCAAACTCATTACTACTTTTTTCATTTCTTGTGTCTGGTTGTAAGATGACGCCCTTTTTCGAAGGGTTTACGTTGAGACGTAGAAATTTTTAAAAGTTACATTTTTTGAAAAAAAACGGTTTAAACGGCACAAAAACGCGATATGCGGGCGGTCGGACGGGTGGGGGGCGGTTTCGTTTGTTACGAATCCGGCACCGGATTTGCAGAAATGATTAGAGGAGAGCCGAATCCGTCTTTTTTAGTTTTAAGCAACAGGCATGGATGATCTGATTCATTACGCCATTCCGGGGTTTGTCCTTCTGCTGCTTACGGAAGTCGTGGTTACGGCGGTTCAGCAGAAAGACTATTATGAAACCCGGGATACACTGAGCAGTCTGTCGATGGGCATTGGCAATGTCATCATCGGACTGCTGGGCAAGGTTATTGTGTATGGGGCCTATGCGCTGGTGTATGAATACCGGCTCTTTACCATCGATATGACCCGGTGGTGGGCTTGGGTCGCGCTATTTTTTGCCGATGATTTCAGTTACTACTGGTTTCACCGGATTAGCCACAGCAGCCGGTATTTCTGGGCCTCCCACGTGGTGCATCACTCGTCGCAGAAATACAATTTGGGAACGGCGCTCCGGCAAACGTGGACGGGCAATCTGAGTGGGGCGTTTGTTTTCTGGATCTGGCTACCGTTGCTCGGGTTTCATCCGGCCGCGGTGCTAACCATGCAGTCAATCAGCTTGTTATACCAATTCTGGATTCATACCGAATACATCAACCGGTTTCCGGCTTTCTTCGAAGCGGTTTTCAATACGCCTTCGCATCACCGCGTTCACCACGGTTCGGATCTGAAATACCTGGATAAAAACCACGCCGGGGTGCTGATCATCTGGGACCGGCTTTTCGGCACGTTTCAACAGGAAGAAGAACGCCCCACCTACGGGCTGACCAAAAATATTGAGACCCACAACCCCATCCGGATTGCGTTTCACGAATGGGTAGACATCAGCCGGGATGTGGCCAAATCCGGTTCTTTTCGACGGGCCATTCGGTATGTGTTCGGTCCACCGGGCTGGAGTCACGACGGTTCCCGCAAAACCACCCGGCAATTGCGCGAAGCGGAACATAACCCTCAAAAGCCATGAAACAAAAGGCCCGGAATGACATTTATACTTTTTTCCGGTATTCCTGACTGATCAACCGGTTGTATTCCGGATGGTTTTTTAGATAAGCGGCTACAAATGAGCAGGATGGGATTATTTCTAAGTTATATTTCTCGATGTATTCCAGCGTGCCTTCCACCAACTGAGATCCTAAACCAGCGCCTTCCTGTTTGAAGGGCACTTCCGTATGCGTCAATACCAGCGTTTTTTCGTCTTTCGGGGTGTAGGCGATAAAAGAGAGCTGTCCATAATTTTCGAGTTCAAAGCGATTTTCCGCCCGATTGATGGAAACCGCTTTTTCCTGAGTTTTCATGATGAGGGGTTTTTAGGTTTTGTACGTAGGTAACCGTGGAAGAAGTGATATGTTACGATTCTATGGTAATTTATGAGGAAAAAACGGCTGTTTATCAATAACTGCCTCAGGCCTTGAAAATTCTCTTGTCATAATCGACGGTTTTCCTGAAATTAACGCTTTGGATAGGAACGCGGATTGAGCGGATTGAACGGATTTGCACCAATTAAAATCCGTTTTGATCCGTTTAATCCGCTCCATCCGCGTTCCTATCCGAAAGCGTCAATCAGCCCTAACCATTTCAAATCATGAAAATCAAAACCGTATTTTCCCTTTTGCTGGTGTTGTGGATGGCCACAGCTTCCCGCCAATCCGTTCCTTCGCTGGCCGGTTCCTGGCGCCTGACCGATAGTGGTGGTGCCACGGTCGACTTTGTGCTTTCGGAGGGCTATATGATGGGGGCCTTTCACGAAAACGGCCGCTTTCTGGGGGCGCAGGGTGGAACGTATCAAACCGATGGCAAGCAACTGAAAATCACCTACGAATTCAATACTGAAGACAGCATGATGGTTGGAACCACGCAAACGCTGACCATCGATTCATTCAAAGACAACCGGCTGGTTGTGAAAACCGACGACGGAACCGATACCTACGAACGCACCGACACCCCAGCGGCTCAAACCCCGATGGCCGGTTTATGGCGCATAACGGGCAACATCGACGACAACGGACAGGTGAAAACCCGCCCGCGCACCGCCCGGAAAACCCTGAAACTCCTGACCGGAAACCGGTTTCAGTGGGCCGCCATCAATCCGGAAACCAAACAGTTTATGGGAACAGGTGGTGGCACCTACACCGCTGTAAACGGTAAATACACCGAAAAACTGGAATTTTTCTCCCGCGACAACAACCGCGTGGGCCGCTCCCTGCCGTTTGAGGCCGAACTGAAGGGAAACGACTGGTATCACCGGGGGCAAAGCTCGACCGGCGGAAAGGTTAGCGAAGTTTGGAGCCGCGAAAAATAAACTTACCTTGGGGCTGAAATACCGTTTCAGCCCTTTTTACTGAAAATTGCCTGCCATGTTTTTGATTGATGCCCACCTGGATATTTCCCTGAATGCCATTGAATGGAACCGCGATTACCGGCTGTCGGCCCACGAAATCCGGGACGTGGAAGCGGGAATGACCGATAAAATTGACCGGGCCAGAGGCACGGTTTCGTTGCCCGATCTTCGCCGGGGTGACATTGGCCTCGTGGTCGCAACGCAAATCGCCCGGTTTAATCAGAGCAACGGCAATCTGCCTGGCGCGGGCTGGAATTCGCCCCACCAGGCCTGGGCCATGACCCAGGCGCAGCGGGCGTGGTATGAAGCCATGCAGGACGCGGGTGAGATGATTCAGATTCGCGACCTCGCCGGACTCGATCAGCACGTCGCGCTCTGGCTCGATGCATCGATTCCCAACGAAAAAAAAACGGTGGGCTACATTCTGAGTCTGGAAGGGGCCGATTCGCTGGTGAACTTGTCGTACCTGGAAAAAGCCTATGCGTATGGACTGAGAGCCTTGGGACCAGCACATTACAGCACCGGCCGCTATGCCCCCGGCACCGGTTTGAGCGGTCCGCTGACGCCCCTGGGCCGGGAACTGGTGTTGGAAATGGATCGGCTGGGGATCATTCTGGATGCTACACACCTGACCGACGAAGGTTTCTCGGAAGCTCTTTCCCTTTACAAAGGCCCGGTTTGGGCCAGTCACCACAATTGCCGCACGCTCGTACCACATCAGCGCCAGTTGTCCGACGACCAGATTCTTCAGTTGGCCGAACGCGGTGGGGTGATTGGCGGGTGCTTCGATGCCTGGATGATGAAACCCGGTTTTACGCAGCGAACCAGCAATCCGGCCGATTTTGGCATCACCATCGAAACCATCATCGAGCATTACGACCACATTTGCCAGCTTACGGGCAGCAGCCAGCACATCGCCATCGGCAGTGATCTGGATGGAACGTATGGCACCGAACAGTCGCCCACCGACCTGGATACCATCGCCGATTTGCAGAAATTGACCGGATTACTGGCTGCGCGGGGGTATGCTCAGGATGATATTGAAAACATCTTTTACAAAAACTGGCTGCGGTTTCTGCGGAATGCCTGGCGTTGAACCTGTGGAATTCAAACAGGCTGGCGGGGTTGCCTTTTCCGGGTGACCATGAGCCGGGTGATGAATACGAAAATGGCCAAAACCACAAAAGCAGCCAGCAGCGGCAGAAAAACCGCCATCAGCGAAAGCCCAAAGGAAGCGACGTTCTCGACACTGGCAACCACCGGATTGCCCAAACCGCCGGTCGTCGCCGTTGAGCCGATTCGCAGCAGGCTGGTGCCGGCCTGAATGAGACCCGCCGTTCCACCGCCCGCAATGATACCTAATCCCCATTTCAAAACCGGCTCGTCGATAGCGACGAATGAAGTGGTTAGGATGGCTCCGGCCACGAACGCAACCGGCGTGGCCACCGTATCCAGCGCATTGTCGAGCCACGGAATGTAGTACGCCCCAATTTCGATCAGGGTGGCTGTCGCCAGTAAAAAGAAAGCAGTCCAGGTGCCCAGCCATTCAAAACCGGGCGTTACGGCAATCCAGCCCACCTTGACGGCCAGGCTGGCGACGAGCATGGGGACAAATATCCGAAAACCGCAACAGGCACTTAGCGCAATCCCGAGGCAAAAACTAAGTATCCATTCCATACCGGCGTGTGTAGTGATCCGGGAAGAAAGATAGGAGATGGGCGTTAATAATCTCAGGAATTCCGTATTTTTCGCTCCAAAACGTTCTTATTCCCAAACCTTTCATGAACCGTCGTCAGACCCTTGCTGCCTTAGCCGCCACGACTGGTGGAGCCGTTATGTCGCCCTCAACGTTGTTAGCCCATTCCTCACCCGAAGTGGTAAAAGACCCTCCGCCGTTTACGTTTGCCCTGAATATGAGCACCATCCGGGGGCAAAACCTCGGTTTTGTGAAAGAACTGGAAGTGGCTTCGAAAGCCGGTTTTCGCTCGGTCGAAATCTGGATGAACTCCTTTCAGGAATACCTGAAAACCCATACCGTCGCCGATGTCCGCAAACTCCTGGGTGATCTGGGAATCAAAGTTGAAAACGCCATCGGGTTTGCGCAGTGGATTGTGGACGATGAAACCACCCGGACTAAAGGCGTGGAACAACTGAAGCAGGAAATGGAATTGCTGGCCCAGATTGGCTGCAAACGCACCGCAGCACCGCCGATGGGAGCGACCCAGCAGCCCGGTCTGGATCTGCGGAAAGCCGCCGAACGCTATCGCACGATTCTGGAGTTGGGGGATAAAACCGGCGTGGTTCCGCAACTGGAACTGTGGGGCGGTTCCAAAAACCTGAATAAACTGAGTGAGGTGATGTTTATCGCCGTTGAGAGCGGACACCCGTCGGCGCGGGTGTTGCTGGACATTTACCACTTGTATAAAGGCGGTTCGAGCCCTGCCAGCCTGCCGTTGGTGGGCAAACCCGGCATCGAGGTTTTCCATTTGAACGATTACCCCGCGAATCCGCCCCGCGAAACCATCGTGGATGCCGACCGTGTGTATCCGGGCGATGGCATCGGGCCGGTTCGTGATACGCTGAAACTATTGAAAACACCCGGCAAAACGATCGTGTTGTCACTCGAACTGTTCAACAAGACCTACTACGCGCAGGACGCGCTGCTGGTGGCAAAAACCGGGCTGGAGAAAATGAAGAAAGTGGCGGAGGGAGTTTGAAAAGAAGTTATTTCGCAGAGTTGAGCGGAGAAAAAAGGAGTTAAGCAGAGTTTTTTTATAATCTCTCCGCGTAACTCCCTTTTTCTCCGCTCAACTCCGCGAAACAACCCGTCTAAACTCACTTAGTGCGAGTCCCGCTTCACCACCGGGCCGGAACCGCCTTGCAGGAAATCGAAGTCAGCGCCCTCGTGGGCTTGCAGAACGTGGTGGATGTACATCCGGGTGTAGCCGCGTTCGTAGCCAAGGTCGATGGGTTTAAAATGGGTCAGCCGCCGGGCCAGTTCTTCGTTATCGACGTGGAGATTCAGCAGGCGGTTTTCAACGTCGAGCGTAATGAGATCGCCATCCTGAACCAGTGCCAGATTGCCGCCGATGGCCGCTTCCGGCGAAACGTGCAGAACCACCGTTCCAAAACCGGTGCCGCTCATCCGACCATCCGAAATCCGCACCATGTCGTGAACGCCCAGTGCCAGAATTTTGGCCGGGAGCTGCATGTTGCCCACTTCGGGCATGCCGGGATAGCCTTTCGGTCCGACGTTTTTCAACACCAGCACGCACGACGGATCGACGTCCAGTTCCGGGTCGTCGATGCGCTTTTTGTAGTCGTCGATATTCTCGAAAACCACCGCCCGGCCCGTGTGTTGCATCAGTTCGGGAGAAGCCGCCGAGGGTTTCAAAACCGCCCCGTTCGGACACAGATTGCCTTTCAGAATGGCCACGCCCGATTCCGGTTTGAACGGTTCGGCCACCGACGCAATCACATCCCGGTTGTAACATTCGGCCGCCAGGCTGTTCTCGCCCAGCGTCCGGCCATTGATCGTCATGGCGTCGTTGTGTAAAAACTGCCGCAACTCCTTGATGATGGCGGGCAGGCCACCGGCGTAAAACAAATCCTCCACAAAATGCTCACCCGAAGGCTGCAAATTGGCCAGCAACGGGATTTGGGCCGATAGTTTGTCAAAATCATCGATCGACAGCGGCACGCCCATCCGCCCGGCAATGGCCGTCAGGTGAATGATGAAATTGGTTGATCCACCCAAAGCGGCATTGACCATGATCGCGTTTTCGAAGGCCTGGCGGGTGAGAATATCGGACGGACGAACGTTTTGTTTCACCAGCTCGACGGCCCGCATCCCGGCCATGTGGGCCAGCACTTTCCGGCGCGAATCAGCCGCCGGAATCGTGGCATTGTCGGGCAACGCCAGCCCCAGCGACTCGACCATCGCGGCCATGGTGGAGGCCGTTCCCATCACGGCGCAGTGGCCCTGGCTCCGCGCCATACAGGCTTCGGCGGCCACGAATTCTTCCTGAGACATTTCGCCCTTTTTGTTGGCTTCGGCAAACCGCCAGAGGTCGGACGTGCCAATGTTGCGGCCTTTGTATTTACCCGCCAGCATCGGTCCGCCGGACACCACGAGGGTGGGAATGTCGACGCTGCAAGCGCCCATCACCAGCGAGGGCGTGGTTTTGTCACAACCACACAGCAGCACCACGGCGTCCATCGAGTTGCCGCGAATCGACTCTTCAACGTCCATGCTGGCGAGGTTGCGGAACAGCATGGTGGTCGGTTTCATCTGGCACTCGCCGAGCGACATGACGGGGAATTCGAGCGGAAAACCGCCTGCTTCCCACACGCCCCGCTTAACGGCTTCGGCCAGGTCGCGGAAGTGGGCATTGCAGGGTGTTAATTCCGAAAACGTATTGCAGATGCCGATAACGGGCTTACTTTCAAACAAATGGTGTGGAAATCCCTGGTTTTTCATCCAGGCCCGGTAGATAAAACCATCTTTGCCGGTGCGGCCAAACCATTCTTGGGAACGAAGGTACATTGTTGAATTGGAGGTTAGTGAGTGAAGGATTTCGTGACTTTTAGGAACTGAAATTTGAGTTGTCGGATCATTTTGGGCGGTAAGTTAGAAAGTTTTTGGTAAATGAAGGCCTTTGCACTTTTCATCAATAAGTTTAATATCTTCGCAAGATTACTCAATCGGTTTATGGAATGAACTCACCCGTCACTTGCTTTCTGATCGACGATGACGAAGACGATCAGGAATTGTTTACGCTGGCTTTGAAAAAAGTGGATCCAACGCTGACGTGTGTGGTGGCTGACGATTGTGGGGAAGCCATCCAAAAACTCCGCGAGGAAGATGCGTTCATGCCCCAGTTCATTTTTCTGGATTTGAACATGCCGCGGATGCACGGAAAGCAGTGTTTGATGGAGTTAAAGAAAATTGCCCGCATCGAACACATTCCCATCATCATTTATTCTACGTCGTCGGAACCCAAAGATATTCACGAAACCAAAGCCCTGGGAGCAACCGACTTTTTGACCAAACCGCCCCTCATTTCAACCCTGACCACTCGCTTGGCTAAACTGTTGTTCAATCAGCCGATGGCTTGAAAGAGCTTTTCATGGAACCCAAAACCTTGCCTGTTCCCTTCCAATTTCTCGCCCGTGGGGGCGAAATGGGCCGGTTGATCCATTCGTTCAACTGGTCGGAAACCCCATTGGGTCGTATCGAAAACTGGCCGCAAAGCCTGCGGACGACGCTGAGCATCATCCTGAATTCCAGATTTCCCATGTTTTTGTTTTGGGGCCCTGAACTGATCGGTTTTTATAACGATGCCTTCCGACCCAGCCTGGGCGTCAATGGCAAACACCCTATGGCTCTGGGACAGCGGGGTGCCGAAATCTGGCCGGAAATCTGGGCGTCGGTCAAGCCGATGATCGATCAGGTGATGGGCGGTGGTGAAGCCATCTGGAGCGAAGACCAACTGCTTCCCATCCACCGGAACGGCAGGGTCGAGGAGGTGTACTGGACTTTTAGCTACAGCCCGGTCAATGTGGAGTCGGGTGCCGTGGGCGGGGTTTTTGTCACCTGTACGGAAACGACGGAGAAAATTCTGACCCTAAAAAAAGCGGAAGAAAGCAAAGCGCAATTGCAGTTTGCGATCGATGCGGCTGAATTAGCAACCTGGGACCTGAACCCGTCCACAAACCGCTTTACCGGAAATGACCGGCTAAAATCGTGGTTTGGACTGGCTCCTGGTGCCGAAATCGATTTGTCGATGGCTCTGGATGTCATCGCTGACAAAGATCGGGATCGGGTCGCCGAAGCCATTCAGGCGGCTCTGAAACCGGGTTCGCCGGGACAGTATGACCTCGAATATACCATCGTGAACCGGCTTGACAAACGGGAGCGGTTTGTCAAGGCGAAAGGCAAGGCGTTTTTTGATGAGTCGGGAAAAGCCTATCGGTTTAACGGAACCTTGCAGGACATTACCGGGGAGGTTCGGGGCCGGGAAGAACAGCATAAATTGATGACACTGGTTGAAAACAGCGTCGATCTGATGTCGATTCTGGAACTGGATGGCACCAATTCATACATTAACAAAGCCGGGAAAGAACTGCTGGGCATCGACTGCGATCAGGATGTTTCGCTGATTCCGATTTCGGATTTGCACACACCGGAGCAATTTGAATTCGTGGCCGCCGAAATTATCCCGTCAGTCATGGGAACGGGCCGCTGGTCGGGTCGGTTTGCCGCCCGGAATGTGAAAACCGGGGAGACCATTCCGCTGTATAACAACTGCCTGCGGGTCGATGACCGGAACACGGGCTTGCCCCTGGCGATCGGGGCGGTTATGCGGGATTTGCGTCCTGAACTAGCGGTGCAGAAGGCCCTGGAAGAAAGCAAAGAACGGTTTCGCTTGCTGGCGGATTTCATGCCGCAGTTTGTCTGGGCTTCCGATTCGTCCGGAACGCTGAACTATTTCAATCAGGCGGTTTATGACTATTCCGGCCTGACCAGCGCGGAAGTAGCCAATCATGGCTGGGTTCGTATTGTTCATCCGGACGACCGCCAGGCCAACCTGGATCGGTGGATGAAATCGATGGAAACCGGGGAAGATTTTGACTTTCAGCACCGGTTTCAGCGATACGACGGGGAATACCGCTGGCAACTCAGTCGCGCCGTGCCCATGCGGGATGAGGAGGGCCGGATTCAGTGGTGGATTGGCACCAGTACCGACATCGACGACCAGAAAAAAATGGCGGACAAACTGGAGCAAATGGTGCAGCAGCGAACAGAGGAACTGAACCGGAGTAACCAGGAGTTGATCAAAACCAACCACGAACTGGAACAGTTTGCCTACATTGCCAGCCACGATTTGCAGGAGCCGCTGCGCAAAATTCAATCGTTTTCGGAACTGCTCCAGGCTAATCTGAACGATGAAGGTGCTGCGGGTCAGTACCTGACTAAAATCAGTACGTCGGCGAAGCGCATGGCCGAACTGATCAAATCCGTCCTCAATTATTCCCGCTTGTCGACCACCGCCGACCCCTTTGTCGAAACCGACCTCAATCAGATTCTGGAGAATGTCGAAACCGATTTTGAGTTGCTGATTCAGCAGAAACGGGCTACGATTCAACGCGACTGGCTACCGGTGATTGAAGGAATACCGATGCAGTTGAACCAGCTTTTTTCGAATTTGATGGGCAATTCCCTCAAATTCTCCGTGAAGGATCCCCGCATCGTCATTGCTTCGCAGGCTCTCCGGTCGACCGACGCGGCCCAGCTAAGCGGGTTAAATCCGGGTTTTGACTACGTCCACATTCAGTTTACGGATAACGGAATCGGCTTTGAGCAGGAATATTCCGAACGGGTTTTTACGATTTTTCAGCGGCTAAATCACCGCAAGTCCTACAGTGGCACCGGTATCGGTCTGGCCCTGTGCCGCAAAATTGTGGAGAATCACGGCGGCATCATCCGGGCCGAAAGCGAACTGGACAAAGGCACGACGTTCCACGTCTATCTGCCGGTGAAGCGGTGATTTGTACGGTTTTCGGAACCCCGTCACTGTATCAACTCCTTGATTTTCTTATTCAAATCTTCACCGCGTAAATTCCGGGCTACGATTTTGCCGGTGGGGTCCACCAGAAGGTTAGCAGGAACGCTGTTGATGCCGTACTGCTGCGCCACTTCATTCTTCCAGCCTTTCAAATCACTTACGTGCGACCAGGTTAAGTTGTCTTTCCGAATGGCATTCAGCCAGTTCTGGCGGTTGTTGTCGAGGGAGACGGAAAAAATTGTGAAGTTTTTATCCTTAAACGCCTGGTAGGTGGCCACCAGATTGGGGTTCTCTTCCCGGCACGGGCCGCACCAGCTTGCCCAGAAGTCGACCAGAACGTATTTGCCTTTGAAAGAAGAGAGTTTGATCACCTGGCCCAGCGTATCGGTTTGCGCAAATTCCGGGGCCACCTTACCAATGTTCAGCCGGCTCATGACGTCGATCTGCTGCCGGAAATATTTCGCCTGGGCGGTTTTTCCAATTTCCTTCGATTCCATGATCGTCAACAGGCTATCGGCTCCGGCCAGATCCCCCAAACTCATCAGTACACTGAGGACATTCACCCCGACGGCGGACGACGAATAGGTTGAAATGATATTTTTAACCCGCACCAGTTCCTGCGCAACGGCCTGCTCGCGATCCTTGATGGCGGCTTTCATCGCATTGACATCGTTGACCGCCCGGGCATTGGTGTATTTGAGTTCGGCGCGTTTGTAGCGGTTGCCAATGGCGGTGTCCATCATCATTTGCTGGATTTTCTGCCGGATATTTTCTTCCTTCGAGCCGCTTATGTTGACGGCCCAGAGCGAATCGGCATTTCCGGTGATGGTGATGGGGGAGTTTTCCAGAAAAAAGTATTGAGGGCTGGTTTTGCCCGCAACACTGAGACTGAAAAACGTGGCCTCATCCAGTTTGCCCTTGAAAGAGAATTGCCCTTTGGCATTCGCCGTGGTGGTATCGGACTGTTGCCTGGATTTGTAAAAGGAGTTTTCGGTCAGAATGATTTTTCGGTTGGCGGCATTTTTTAATGTGCCGGTGATCGTATAACCGCCCGAAACAGGCTGCTGCGCCGTTTTTTTATCAGACTTCGACTGTGCAAAACCGTCGACACAAAAAAGGTACAAAATCAAACTAGCGAACAGGAGTTTCATGATTCAGGTGTTTTAAGGCGAACGATGCAGGCCAAAGTGGCCATGTGTATACGTCGTTCCCGCAAAATTTATGTTAATATGTTATTTATGCGGAAAATTTACCTTTTAAAATAGATTGGCTCGATCCCAAAACAAAAGGGGGGGCGTTGATAGTTCATGTTGAAATAACCTCTGCTTCAGGGTGATCAACCCCAGGTTTAGGTGCAAAAAACTCAAAAATAAGAAAAGAAACCATCTCCATCGGTATGAACAAAACATTTTCCACCCTCGTACTCTTCAGTACCCTGTTTGTATTTTCTGCCTGCTCCCGAAATCCGGTTACCGGAAAACGGGAATTATCCTTGATGTCGACCGAACAGGAAATTGCCATTGGCAAGGAATCGCACCCCTCGGTGGTTTCCACGATGGGGCTTTATGACGATAAAAAATTGACCGATTTCATCAACCTGAAAGGGAAGGAGATGGCCAAAATTTCGCACCGGCCCGACTTGCCCTATCAATTCTACATCGTCGATTCGCCGGTCGTCAACGCCTTTGCCGTACCGGGCGGATATGTATACTTCACGCGGGGCATCATGGCTCACTTCAACAATGAAGCGGAGTTTGCCGGGGTGTTGGGGCACGAAATCGGACACATCACGGCCCGTCATTCGGCCCGTCAGCAAGCCACTCAGATGTTGGGCACCATTGGCATGATTGGCGGGGCCATTCTGGTGCCGCAACTGGGCCAGAACCTCGAAGCACTGCAACAGGGATTGGGCCTGTTTTTGATGAAATACAGCCGCGACCACGAGTCGGAATCGGACAAAATTGGCGTGGAATATTCGAGCAAAATCGGATATGATGCCAACCAGATGGCTAATTTTTTCAGTACCATCAAGCGCATTTCCGACAATTCGGGGCAGCAGGTGCCCGATTTTATGTCGACGCACCCCGATCCGGCGGACCGCAACCGGAAAGTGAAGGAAATGGCAACGGCTTATCAGACCCAGAACAAAGCGACCTATCAGGTGGAGCGGGAACGGTATTTGCGGATGATCGACGGTATTCTCTACGGGGAAGATCCCAAACAGGGTTTTGTCGAGAACGATATGTTTTACCATCCGGAGTTGCGGTTTCAGTTTCCGGTTCCAAAAGGCTGGCAGCACCAGAATTCGCCGGCCCAATTCCAGATGGCCCCCAAAGACGGAAAATCGGCCATGATTCTGATGCTGGCCAAAGGGAATTCGCTGGAAGAAGCCTCCCAGACGCTGGTGAAAGAGCTGGGTCTGAAAGTGCTCGAAAGCAACCGCACTACCATCAATGGCAACCCCGCTTACGTGCTGATTTCGCAGCAACAACCGCAGCAGCAACAGGGGCAGCCTCAGCAACAGCAGGATCCGAAAACCGCCCTGCAAATCGGCACCTGGCTGATTCAATACAACAACGCCGTTTATGCCCTGCATGGCCTGTCGGCGGCCGGTAATTTTGAAAGTGCGTATCGTTCTTTTCGTCCGGTGGCCGAAAACTTCCGGGCTTTGACCGATCAGGAAAAGATCAACCGCAAGCCCGAACGGGTGCAGATCCGGACGGTTTCCCGCGAAGGCTCGTTTCGCGAAGTGATGGGGACGCTGGGAATGCCGGCCAATCGCGTCGAAGAACTGGGCGTTCTCAACAGCCTGCGTCCCGACGATAAGGTGGCGCGGGGCACCCTCGTCAAAATTATCGGACGCTAACGCTACCACTTCCGTCTGATGAACCTGTTTCCAAAACGGAATTCGGAGTCATCAGACGGAAGTTCTGCTGTTGCAATCAATTGATTCTGAATCATTATCTGGATAAAAAATATAGTAGAATAGTTACATTTTGCTGGTTGAAATTTTATATATTTTTACTATAATCTTTTCAAGAACTGCTTGTTAGTCTGTGAATTAGTTAATACATTTACAATACATACTACACCGGCATTGAGGCTGCCATATTCTATTTATCCAAAATTGAGCCTCCTGTCAGCATTTCCGGGACACAACCGGCTGACCTACATCCCAAAAGCATACGAAGCCAGTACCCGGAAGCGATAGATGATCCCCAATTGGTTTTGGGTTCGATCATCAGCCGAACCACTTCTCACCAACTTTCATCAGCATGAAACGATTTTCAGTTCTATATCTATTTAAAAAACAGTACCACCACATTCTTTGTGAAACCCACGCTGAAGCCGACACCGAACTGCGGAAACTTTTCACGAAGAAAAAGAAGATTCCCCTCGGCATTTACGACGATAAAACCGAGCTTTTTTACTGGGAGCCCGTCCGGCAGCAGAAATTTGATCGGTTGACCTTGCAAGAGCAGGGTAAAGTGGGGAATGAGATGATTACCATTGCCCAGAACCTGCGAAGCCGGGACGATCACTGGGTGCCTAACGAGACCCAGTTGCAATCCGATATTCTTCAGCGTCCTCTTTTTCTGATTCATGATTGATGGACCAGATCTTACAGGTGTTGTAGAATGTCGTTACCGGGCAATTGGAGGAGAACACCTGCCCGGTTTTGAAAACCTGGCAGGTGTAGCGAGGTGATAGGGCGCATGAAAAATCGGTGGTTTTTCGAACTCCTTCAGGGGGCTGTTGGTTAAAAAAGCATACAATCGTAAAGTATCATGCCAAACTTATTCAGTCCGTTAACCATTCGAAGTGTTCAATTCAAAAACCGGATTGCGGTTTCGCCCATGTGTCAATATTCCAGTGAAGACGGTTTTGCCAACGACTGGCACCTCGTTCACCTGGGTAGCCGGGCCGTGGGTGGGGCGGGTTTGGTGATGACGGAAGCCACGGCGGTTTCGCCGGAAGGCCGGATTTCGCCCGACGATCTGGGCATCTGGAAAGACGAGCATCTGGTTAATCTGAAACGCATTGCGGCTTTCATTGAAGCTCACGGCTCCGTTCCGGCCATGCAACTGGCGCATGCCGGGCGAAAAGCGAGCCACAACCGGCCCTGGGATGGCGGCAAGTTCATTGCTCCGGATGCCGAACGCGGCTGGCAAACCGTAGCGCCCAGCCCGATTCCGTTCAGTTCTTCCGAGCCGATGCCGCTCGAATTGACCATCGAAGAAATTGAAAGCATCGTGGCCGATTTTGTGGCGGCAAGCCGTCGGGCGCTGGAAGCCGGTTTTAAAATCATCGAACTTCATGCTGCCCACGGTTATCTGGTCCACCAGTTTCTGTCGCCCCTCAGCAACCACCGGACGGATCACTACGGCGGTTCGTTCGAAAACCGCATCCGGTTTCTGCTCGAACTGATCGAACGGGTGCAGACGGTTTGGCCGGAAGAGTACCCCTTGTTCGTTCGGATTTCGGCAACGGACTGGACCGAAGGCGGCTGGACGGCCGACGATGCCGTGGCCTTGTCGACGGTTTTAAAAGACAAAGGCGTCGACCTGATCGACTGCTCGACGGGGGGCAACGTCGCGGGGGCTAAAATTCCGCTCAGCCCCGGCTATCAGGTTCCCTTTGCCGAGAAGGTCAAAAAGGAAAGCGGGATTCTGACGGGTGCAGTCGGGCTAATCACCACGCCCGAACAGGCCAATGAGATCGTGGAGAGCGGTCAGGCCGACCTGGTGTTGCTGGCCCGCGAATTTCTGCGCGACCCCTATTTTCCACTTCATGCCGCCCAAAAACTGGGGGCTGAAACCGCGTGGCCACCCCAATACGTACGAGCGAAGTAAACGCCGGTTTGGCGTCACCCTGACAGCGGTCGAAGACCCTGTCAGCGGTGACGCCAAACCGGCCAACGCAAGAAATTTTACAACGACTCCCGCAGCAACGCTTCCAGATCGAGCGGTCGCGTATACATTTCCAGCGAACCGTCGGGTTTCTGGGGCCACGCGTCGCGCGGACGATCCCAGTACAATTCAACGCCGTTCTGGTCGGGGTCATTCAGGTAAATGGCTTCCGATACGCCGTGGTCCGAGGCTCCGGTGATGGCGTAGTTAGCTTCGACCAGACGCCGAAACGCGACCGATAAATCCCGGCGGGTCGGATACAGAATGGCCGTATGAAACAGGCCTGCGCTGCGAACCGGGGCCGGTGGGCCATCTTTGCTGTACCAGGTGTTCAACCCGATGTGGTGATGATAGCCGCCCGCAGAAATAAAAGCCGCATCTTTTCCGTAGGTTGTCACGAGCGTAAAGCCCAGCAGGTCGCAGTAAAAACCCAAGGCACGCTCCAGATTGGCAACTTTCAGGTGAACGTGACCGATGCGGGTTTGGTCGGGAATGGTATATGCCATGTCAGTGGGGTAAAGAGGTCCGTTAATGATCCGGTTTCGGATAGGTAAGCAACACGCGAACGGTTACAAAAAGTTGCCCGACATGCCGCTGCGTATGCTCGGCGGAGTGAAACAACAGACCCAGAACCGTGGAGGGAAGTTGCGCCCGGCCAATGCCCCGAAAATCGGTCAGCGTCTGTTCGTCGGTGTTGGCCAGTTGCTGAAGGGCCTGATCGACCTGGCTGTTAAACCGGCTGATCAACTCCAGAACCGGATTTTCGGACTCGAACGATTTGCCCTCCGCAGCCAGCCACGCGCGCTGGGCGGGTGACAAACTTTCGTTTCGGGCGTAAGTAAAGAGCCGGTCCAGCACACCCGTCAGGTGCTGTAAATGAAACCCAACCGACGCCACACCGGCCGGTTTTTGCCACAGATAGCGGCTCGGGAAATCGTTCATCAGCGCATAGACTTCTTCCCGCGCCTGCAACAGGGCGTGGGCAACGGGTTGCAGCAGGGAAGGAATACCGGCGACGGGGCCACGTTGCCAGACTTCAGGCTTTGGATTTGACATGCTTGTTTGTTGAGTATGTGTGGATGGATTATACTTATTTTACTGCGGCCAGAACCCGTTTGAATAATGCATCGGGATTGCCGTTATGCCACCGCCAGACGATCACCAGATCATGTTCCGGGTCGATCCAGATGATGTTGGAACCGGCCCCAATGGCGGCAAAACTCGTTGCCGGGGCGTTGGGCCAGGCCTTCTTTTCGGTGTTGAGCCACCACAAATAGCCGTAATCCTGACCCGTCGGCCCCTTTTTGACCGATTCTTTAAACCAGTTGGCCGAAACCAGTTGCCGATCATTCCAGCGACCCTTTTGCAAGGCCAGATACCCCAGCCGGGCTTCGTCGCGGGTGTTGATCCAGAGACCACCGCCCCAGCGCGTTCCGCCACTGACCGACGACATCATTTTTCCGTCTACTTTCACCCGCGCGTTCGGATAGCCCACATACTGCCAGGTGTTCGAAGCGCCAATCGGGTCCATGATTTCGTCTTTCAAGACATTGGGCAACGGTTTTTTCCATAATCGTAGCAGCGAAAGCGCCAGCCGGTTCACGCGCACGTCGTTGTATTCGTAGAACGTGCCGGGTTCCTGCAAGGTTCGCGGTTTTCGCTCTCCGCGCCCGTAAGCAGCCGTCCCGACAAAATCGTGTTTCTTCCCCCACAACTCGCCTTCCCACTCGCTGGTTTGCCGGAGGTGGTGTTCCCAGGTCACTTTGCGGTTTTGCTCCGAGTCATACCCGCCATCCTGAATGGAACTTGCTACCGGATCATGAACATCCTTGATCAGACCCCGGTCGATGGTCAATCCCAGAATCGTGGAAAGCACACTTTTGGCTACACTATACGTCGGATCGGGCCGTCCGGTTTCGCCCCATTCCGCTACAATATAACCGTGTTTGAGAATCAAACCGTTGGTTTGGGCGCGATCCGAGGGAATGGGCCCCAGCAGGGTACCGAAGATTTCTTCCTGAGTCGAAAAATCGCGCGGCATTTGCTGGGTTTCCTGCTGTTGCGCAAAGGTTACGGCCTGCTGCAACAAAGCCGCATCCAGGCCCACCTGCTCCGGTTTTCGTCGTTCCCACGCATCGCCGGGAGCCGGGTAATAGACGGTAGATTGATTAACTGATTGTTGAGCAGGGCGTTGGCAGGTGGAAAATACCAGTAGAACGGCAAAAGCGGAAAGGGTGTGACGAATCATAGCGTTTGGACTAACCGGCCCGATGGGAATGAGGGGCTAAAAGAACGGTTCGGTTAGCAATGTAAGCGAATCAAAGGAAAAGAAGAAGAGCCGGGCGGAGGGAAATCGGCCCTAACATCCGCATGGAATTTGCTTTAATGCCTGAAATAGTGTTATATTGACCAAAATCTACACTTAACCTTTAGTTTTTTAGCTTGAAATTCTCAGACTTTGGCTTCGATGATCGGTTGATGGAAGGTATCGACGCCATGAATTACGATACGCCTACACTTGTACAGGAACAAGTTATCCCTCTTATATTGGCTGGTAAAGATCTCATTGTCTCGGCCCAAACCGGCACGGGCAAAACCGCATCTTACCTGCTTCCTATTCTTCACAAAATAACGTCGGCCGGTCCTGATGATCAGATCAAGGCACTGGTGATTGTGCCTACCCGCGAACTGGCGATTCAGATTGCCCAGAACCTGGAAGGCTTTTCGTATTTCACCTCGGTCAGCTCGATTGCTGTCTATGGCGGGGGCGACGGGGCTTCCTACAGCACGGAGCGGCAAGCCCTGGCGGGTGGTGCCGACATTGTAATCTGCACACCGGGCCGGATGATCAGCCACCTGAACATGGGCTATGCCAAAATCGATCAGTTGCAATACCTGATTCTGGATGAAGCCGACCGCATGCTGGACATGGGTTTCCACGGCGATATTGTGAAAATCATTTCGTTCCTGCCCGCCAAACGGCAGAGCTTGCTGCTGTCGGCTACCATGCCGCCCAAGATTCGGGAACTGGCGCGGAAAATCCTGCACAATCCCGAAGAAATTACGCTGGCATTGTCGAAACCGCCGGCCAAGATCGTTCAGGAGGCTTTTGTGGTTTATCAGAAACAGAAAATTGCGCTGGTCAAATACCTGCTGAAGGAACATAATTTCCCGTCGGTGCTGATATTCTGTTCCCGGAAAGAAAACGTCAAGCAACTGGCCCGCGAACTGAAACAGGCCGGTTTTGCCGCCGAAGCGATTCATTCCGACCTCGAACAGAATGAACGCGAGCAGGTTCTGCTGGCCTACCGAAGCCGGAAACTGAAAATTCTGGTGGCAACCGATATTCTGTCGCGCGGGATCGACATCGACAACATCGACCTCGTTATCAACTACGACGTTCCGCACGACGGCGAAGATTACGTTCACCGGATTGGTCGCACGGCCCGCGCCGAAACCACCGGGATTGCCTATACGTTTATCAGCGAAACCGAGCAACGAAAATTCGCGGCCATTGAACGGTTACTGGGTGTGCCGGTAACCAAGGTTCCGTTGCCCGCGCATCTGGGTGAAACACTGGAATATAACCCATCGAAAAGTGCCGCTTTTCCCCCGCGCAAAAAACGGCCAGGTCCCCGGAAAGGACCGTCCAACCGCCCAAAAGGGGGGGGAGGCCGCTCGGAACGACCCGCCTGACGGATCGAACAAAAACTACTGAACAGGAATCGCATTCCTGTTTTTTTTATGCCCTTTCAAATTTAGGACTTCGTCTGATAATTCTTTGCACTTTCGCTTTTGCCCCGTTCCCCTAAAGGGGACTTGGACGCAGCTTAATCCGGATCCTATAAGTCCCCTTTAGGGGAACGGGGCAAAAGCGAAAGTGCTAAAATTGAAAATCCTTTATTCTTTTCAGGAACCGCTTTTAGACACTGGATTATTTCCAGTATAAATTTTCTCTTTCCATAAACGTAAAAAATACATTTATTATTTATATTTGCCTACCAAAGCCTGATCGATCCTTGAAAGGCTACCTCAACACCCCATTCGCCAATGATTTCTTTTGACCATTTAGAAGTCTGGTTTGTTACCGGCAGCCAGCATTTATACGGTGAAGACACCCTCAAACAGGTCGCGGAACATTCCCGGACCATCGTCGATGCCTTCAACCAGTCGTCGGCCATTCCGGTCAGAATTGTTTTCAAAACCGTACTGACCGGCCCGGATGAAATCTATAAACTGTGTCTGGAAGCCAACACTGCACCCAACTGCATTGGCTTGATGACGTGGATGCACACGTTTTCGCCCGCCAAAATGTGGATCAACGGCTTGAAGATTTTGCGGAAACCGCTGCTGCATCTACACACCCAGTTCAACCGTGACATTCCCTGGGAGACCATCGACATGGATTTCATGAACCTCAACCAGTCGGCGCATGGCGACCGGGAATTTGGGTTCATCAACGCCCGCTTGCGCCTGGAGCGCAAAGTGGTTGTCGGACATTGGGAAGACTCCGAAGTGCACGAGCGCATCAACGTCTGGGCGCGGGTGGCCGCCGGTTGGCACGACTTGCAGGGTGCCCGGTTTGCCCGGTTTGGTGATAACATGCGCGAAGTGGCCGTCACGGAAGGGGATAAGGTGGAAGCCCAGATCAAGTTTGGCTATGCGGTTTACGGCTACGGGATTGGTGATCTGGTCGCGTATGTCAACCAGGTAACCGATCAGGAAATCAATACATTAGTAAGCGAATATGAACAGCGATACCAAATTGTTGCCGAACTGCAAAAAGCCGGGTTACGCCACGATTCGCTGCGCGATGCTGCCAAAATCGAAATTGGCTTACGCGGTTTTCTGGACGATCACCAAATCAAAGGATTCACGGATACCTTCGAAGACCTGCACGGCCTGAATCAACTGCCTGGAATTGCCGTACAACGGCTGATGGCCGATGGCTATAGTTTCGGGGGTGAGGGCGACTGGAAAACGGCGGCACTGGGCCGGGCCATTAAAGTGATGGGAGCGGGGCTTCCAGGCGGCAGTTCGTTCATGGAAGATTACACCTATCACCTGTCGCCCAACGGTCAGCGGGTGTTGGGCGCGCACATGCTCGAAATCGATGAATCGATTGCCGACGGAAAACCGTCCTGCGAAATTCACCCCCTGTCGATTGGCGGCAAAGCTGATCCGGTTCGGCTGGTGTTCAATGTGGCACCCGGCGCGGCCATCAACGCGTCGGTGGTCGATATGGGAAACCGGTTTCGATTGATTGTCAATGAAGTGGATGTCGTTTCAACGGAAAAACCGCTGCCGAAATTACCGGTCGCCCGCGTCTTGTGGGATGCCAAACCCAATCTGAAAACGGCTGCAGCCGCCTGGATTCTGGCCGGTGGCGCGCACCACACGGTTTTCAGCAAAGCGATTTCCTCCGAATACATGGAAGATTTCGCCGAAATCGCGGGCGTCGAATACGTCCTGATCAACGAAGAAACCCGCATCCACGCCTTCAAACAGGACCTGCGTTGGAACGAAGCATACTATCACTTAAAGCATTAAGAGTGATGAGTTAAGAGTTGGCTGACGCATGCACTCTTAACTCATCACTCTTAACTCATCACTCATTATGCCATACGTAATTGGGGTTGATTTTGGAACGGACTCGGTGCGGGCGGTTCTGGTGAATGCCGAAACCGGTGACGAATTGGCTTCGGGTGTTCATGAATACGTTCGGTGGAAAACCGGTGCCTATTGTGACCCCGCCCGTTCGCAGTTCCGGCAACACCCGCTCGATTATCTGGAAGGATTGGAGCAATCGGTTCGGAGCGCGCTACGTGCGGTTTCGGCGGAGGTAATTGCCGACATTCGGGGAATTTCGGTCGATACGACGGGATCGACACCCGGCCCGGTCGATGAAAACGGGACGCCTTTGGCATTGCTTCCCCAGTTTGCCGACAATCCGAACGGCATGTTCATTCTCTGGAAAGACCACACGGCCAACCAGGAAGCGGAAGAAATCAACCAACTGGCGCACCGCTGGGATACGGATTTTACGAAATACGTGGGCGGAATCTATTCCTCCGAGTGGTTTTGGTCGAAAATCCTGCGGACGCTGCGGGTCGATGAATCCATCCGACCGGCGGCTTTTTCCTGGATTGAACACTGCGACTGGATCTCGGCGGTTTTGACCGGCAACACCAACCCACTGACGCTCAAACGAAGCCGGACAGCGGCTGGCCATAAAGCCCTCTGGCACGCAGAGTTCGACGGATTGCCGTCCGAAGAATTTCTCACCACGCTCGATCCGCTGCTGGCGGGACTGCGCGACCGTCTCTTTCGCCACACCTACACGTCCGACGAGCCGATGGGCACGATTTCGGCGGAATGGGCGGAAAAGCTGGGCGTTCCGACTACGGTTATCATTGGTGTCGGCGGTTTTGATGCGCACATGGGTGCCGTTGGGGCCAATATTGAGTCCTACGCCCTGGTAAAAGTAATTGGAACTTCCACCTGTGACATGCTCATGGCGCCTTCCGAAGACGTCGGCCATTTGCTGATTCGCGGCATTTGCGGACAGGTCGACGGCTCCATCGTGCCGGGCATGCTCGGGATGGAAGCGGGGCAGTCGGCGTTTGGCGACCTCTACGCCTGGTTTACGCGACTCATTCTGGAACCGGTCGCCGGTTTATTAACGCAACAAGGACAGGCGAGTTTGATTCCGTCGCTGCAAACCGCACTGCTTCCGTACTTAGCCGAACAGGCCAGCCAATTGCCCGTCCGTTCAACCGACATCGTTTCCCTCGACTGGCTGAACGGCCGACGCACGCCCGATGCCAATCACACGCTGAAAGGCGCTATTTCCGGGTTAAATCTGGGCAGCAGTGCCGCGCACGTTTTCAAATCGCTGGTCGAAGCCACAGCCTATGGCGCACGCCAGATTGCCGAACGGTTTGTGGAAGAAGGTGTCCCGATTCAGCAGGTCATCGCCATTGGCGGGGTGGCCCGGAAGTCGGCCTTCGTCATGCAAACGCTGGCGGACGTCATGAACGTACCCATCAAAGTGGCCGAATCCGACCAGTGCTGCGCCCGGGGAGCTGGCGTGTGTGCCGCCGTGGCCGCCGGTATTTATCCGACATTCGCCGAGGCCCAAAAAGCGATGGCTTCCGCTTTCGATGCCGTGTATACGCCCCGTCCCGAACGGGCTGCCGTGTATGATGTGCTTTACGAGCGGTATTTGAGTTTGGGCGGTTTTATTGAGAAAAAATGACCCCCACCTCCCCTAAAGGCCGGGCGGCCGGTGCCGGGCTTAAAAAATCCGGATACATTAGCCCGGCACCGGCCGCCCGGCCTTTAGGGGGTTGGGGGCAAAAAACTAGTTGCTATGAGCTTATATCAATCCCTGAAAGAAGCGGTTTACGAAGCCAATATGGAAATTCCCCGGCAGAAGCTGGCAATTTACACTTTCGGCAATGTCAGCGGAATCGACCGGCAAGCGGGTGTGGTGGGCATCAAACCGAGCGGTATTCCGTACGACGAACTGACACCCGACGACATCGTCATTGTGGATCTGGACAACCAGTTGGTGGAAGGAAAAATGCGGCCGTCGTCCGATACCAAAACGCATACCTTACTGTATCGCCATTTCGAAACCATCGGCGGTATTTGCCACACGCATTCCACGTATGCGGTCGCCTGGGCGCAGGCCGTGCGCGAAATTCCGAATCTGGGCACCACCCACGCCGACCATCTGGTGGCTTCCATTCCAGTGACGGAGGTGATGTCCGACGCGATGATTCAGGGCGATTACGAACACGAAACCGGCAACCAAATCCTGAATGTTTTTCGGGAACAAAACCTCTCGGCCAGCGAAGTCGAGATGGTGCTGGTCGCCTGTCATGGCCCGTTTGCCTGGGGAAAAAATCCGGCGAAAGCCGTTTATAATGCGACGGTTCTGGAAGAACTTGCCAAAATGGCTTACCTCACGCTGACCATCAACCCCGACACGCCCCGCATCAAGCAAAGCCTGATTGATAAACACTATTTCCGGAAACACGGCAAAGACGCGTATTACGGACAGTAACCCAGACAGCGGCCAGCGGCCCTGTCTGCGGTTGAATTGGAGCCATCAAAACCGCAGACAGGGCCGCTGGCCGCTGTCTGGGTTTACCCCTAAACCTTCCTGCAATCATGACCCTTGGACTCGAATCGGTTGACTATTTCATCTTTCTCATCTACTTCGTCATCGTCGCGGTGTACGGATACTGGGTATACACCCACAAAGGCAAGCAAACCGCCGATTCGAAAGATTTCTTTCTGGCCGAAGGCTCCCTGACCTGGTGGGCCATCGGCGCGTCGATCATTGCTTCCAACATCTCGGCGGAGCAATTCATCGGCATGAGTGGGCAGGCGTTTCAGCTCGGTCTGGCGATTTCGGTGTATGAACTGGTGGGCGGTTTTTCGCTCATCATCATTGCGGTGTATTTTCTGCCGATGTACATCAAAAACAAGATTTACACCATGCCGCAGTTTCTGCAAAAACGCTACGATGGGCGGCTGGCAACGATCATGGCGGTTTTTTGGCTGCTTCTGTACATCCTCGTCAACCTGACGTCTATCATTTACCTGGGAGCTTTGAGTCTGGAAAAAATGACCGGTTTCGGTTTCATGACCTGCGCCGTTTTTCTGACGGTTTTTGCGGTTTTCATCACGCTGGGCGGCATGAAAGTGATTGGCTACACGGATGTGATTCAGGTCGTTTGTCTGGTTGTAGGCGGTTTGGCCACCACCTATTTGGCCCTCGATCTGCTGTCTGACCGGGTCGGAACCGGCGCGGGTGTTTTTGAGGGACTGGGCCTGATTCGCGAAAAAGCGGACCACCATATGCACATGATTTTCAGCAAGGGGCAGTACCAGGTTCACGACGGAAAAGGCGGTTTTACGGATGCCTATACCCAATTGCCCGGTTTGATGATGTTTGTGATTGGCGGACAATGGATCGTTAATTTTAACTACTTTGGTTGTAATCAGTACATTACGCAACGGGCTTTGGGGGCCGACCTCAACACGGCCCGCAACGGTCTGTTGTTTGCTTCGTTTCTCAAAATCCTGATGCCCCTGATTGTGGTTTTGCCCGGTTTGGCCGCTTATGTATTGTTTCAGGAAAACGCCGAACCGGCGATTGTTCGGGGCATTACCGAAGGCGGTATTGTGAAACCGGATAATTCCTATCCGGTTTTGCTCAATCTGCTGCCGGTGGGTCTGAAAGGGCTGGCGTTTGCAGCTTTGACGGCGGCCATTGTGGCGTCATTGGCCGGGAAAGCCAACAGCATCGCGACGATTTACATGCTCGATATTCACCGTAAGTTTTTCAACACCAACCTGACCGAGAAGCAAACCGTGTGGCGGGGGCGGATTGCCATTGTCGTTTCGTTTCTCATTGCCTTGGTAATCAGTCCGTTTCTAAAGAATTTCGGGCAAGGTTTCGAATACATTCAGGAGTATACCGGTTTCATTTCACCGGGGATTCTGGCAATTTTTCTGCTCGGTTTTTTCTGGAAAAAAGCCACCTCCAATGGAGCACTGGCGGCTGCCTTGCTGAGCATTCCGCTGTCGGCCTACCTGAAATTCAACGCCACCGACATACCATTCCTGAACCGGATGGGGCTGGTTTTCTGGGCGTGTGTCGCCTTGCAGGTCGTGATCAGTCTGGTCGAATCGAAAGGCCAGGATTCGCCGAAAGCCTTTGCCGTGGAAGCCGGCTGGTTCCGGGTTTCAAGATCGTTTTTGATTGGTGCTGCGGTCATTACCGGACTAGTAATTGTGGTATTTTCGGTATTTTATTAACGTACTGACGGACTTTAGTCCGTGAAATCCTTAATATTAATGCGAACTATGAGATTATTGGCCGCGTAGCGGACTGATGTTTCCGGGGCGCCGGTGCGATAGCAAAACAAATCACCTGATCCTATGGCACGTAATTAACTCATAATCATGCAGTAAATCTCATAGTTTGCGTTAATATTGAGGCTAGGATCAATCATTGTAAGGATTTCACGGACTTTTGTCCGTGGGTACGTCGAATGGAAATTGTATACGACCAGCACGAAAAGCATTTTGTCGCTTTAGATTGCATTATTTTTGGATTCGATCAGCAGGAACTGCAACTGTTGCTGATCAAGCGGGGATTTGAACCCGAGCAGGGCAACTGGTCGCTGATGGGCGGTTTTTTGAAAAGTGACGAAAGCATCGACGAAGGCGCCGAACGGATTCTGGAAACCCTGACGGGTTTGACCGGCGTTTACATGGAACAACTGTATGCCTATGGTGAAGTCCGGCGCGACCCGGTGGCCCGCACCCTCTCGATTGCTTACTACGCCCTCATTCGCACCGACCAATACGACAAAAAACTCGCCGAATCGCACAATGCCAGGTGGTTTCCGGTTTCCCAACGACCGGATTTGATTTTTGACCACAACGACATGGTGGAGAAAGCCCTGGCCCGGCTACGGCGTCGGGCACGCACTCAACCCATTGGTTTTGAGCTGCTTCCCGAGAAGTTTACCATTCCCCAACTGCGCAGTCTCTACGAAGCCATCAACAACCAGCCGCTCGATCACCGAAATTTTAGCAAACGACTCAACTCGATGGAGTGGCTGGTGAAACTGAACGAAAAAGACAAAGTTTCGTCCCGAAAGGGGGCTTTCTACTACCAGTTCGATCAGGACCTGTACCAGAAGCTGGTGCAGGAAGGCAGTAGTTTTGATTTGAAATAACCGTAAACTATTTTGTATCTTTCCTGCTAAACCTTTGACCCATGGATCAGCGCATTATCAACCTATTTGACGAGTACACCCACGTACCGCTGAAGCGGGATGTCTTTCTGTCACGACTGGCCAAATTGACCGGCGGCATGACCGCAGCCCTGGCGGTTTTATCGACCCTGGAAGTGAACTATGCCCAGGCGCAAACCGTTGCGGGTCAGGACGACCGGATCATCACCGAACGCGTCACCTATCCTGGTTCCGACACCACCATGAAAGGCTATCTGGCCCGCCCGAAAGCGAATGGAAAGTACGGCTCGGTGGTCGTCATTCACGAAAACCGGGGTCTGAATCCACACATCGAGGACGTCACCCGCCGACTCGCGCTGGCCGGTTTTCTGGCCATGGCCCCCGATGCGCTCTCAGCCGCCGGAGGAACACCCACCGACGAAACGCAGATGCGGGAGTTGTTTGGGAAACTGGATGCCGAAAAAACGAAACAGAATTTCCTGAAAGGCCTGGATTACCTGAAAAGCCGCCCCGACAGCAATGGCAAACTCGGTTGTGTCGGTTTTTGCTGGGGTGGCGCCATGTCAAACCAGTTGGCCGTCAATTACCCCGATCTGAAAGCTGCCGTTCCATTCTACGGTCGTCAGCCCGATGTTGCTGATGTCCCGAAAATCAAAGCGACGGTCCAATTGCATTACGGCGGGATGGACGAACGGGTAAATGCGGGGATTCCGGCCTACGAGGAAGCCCTGAAGAAAGCGAATGTACCGTATCAGTTGTATGTCTACGAAGGGGCACAACACGCTTTTCACAACGACACCGCCGGCCCGCGCTACAACGAAGCCGCTGCCAAACTCGCCTGGGGACGAACCGTTGCGCTTTTTAAGGAGAAACTGGGTTGAAAAATGAATGAAAAATGTAAAATCAGTACTGTACGAAGGATTTGGCCTTACGGGATAAAAAGTTAAAAGTTTGTTGTTCTTTGATCTACTGGATTTTCAAAAGCGATGGATAAACCAATTATTCAGAGTCAGTCGGTTTTAGCTTCG
>NZ_QOWE01000030.1 GCF_003334855.1 Larkinella punicea | reverse complement strand
CGAAGCTAAAACCGACTGACTCTGAATAATTGGTTTATCCATCGCTTTTGAAAATCCAGTAGATCAAAGAACAACAAACTTTTAACTTTTTATCCCGTAAGGCCAAATCCTTCGTACAGTACTGATGTAAAATGATGAATGCTAAATGTAAAAGTGTTTCAAATCGAGCACTTTTACATTTAGCATTCATCATTTTACATTTGAAATTACTTTTTCTAAACCACCTTCACTGCAATCCGGTGGCAGGCGTTGTTGCAGTAGCCTTCCGGATTCCATTGGGGCATCACCATGGGCTGTGAAACGCCCGCATCGTCGACGGCTCGCGCCCAGATTTCATAGTAGCCTTTCTGCGGAAGTTTGAGTTCTGCCGTCCACTGCTGCCAGGCCAGCCGGTTTTTGGGGCTCTGGAGTTTGCAGGGTTGCCACGTACTGCCGAAATCGAAGGAAACCTGCATGGTTTTCACCGCCCGGTCGCCCGCCCAGGCGTGGCCGCGCAGGCTGATCGATTGACCCAGATCCACCATCGCCCCGGTTTTGGGAAACGTAATGAGGGATTTGACCGGCATGGATTCGATGATTTTGAACTGGTCTTCCGGCGGATCGACACCCGGCTGAACCGGATTGATCGGTACTTTGTAGCTTTTTCCCGTCATTTTCGCCCCATCGTGTACCTTGTTACGAATGGCGATGGTGTGCAGCCACTTGCCCGAAACCGAAGCCGGCCAACCACCAATCACCAGCCGCAACGGGTGGCCGTGCGTCAGTGGAATGTCCTTCCCATTCATGGCCCAGGCCACCAGCGTTTCGTCTTCCAGCGCTTTTTTGATCGGAACACCCCGCGAAATAACCGGTTTGGTCGGGTCCTGGCTGATGTGCAAATCTTTGCCGTAATATCCGATATAAACTGCATCATCTTTCAGGCCGACATCCGCCAGAATGTCTTTCAGCCGGACGCCGGTCCATTCCGCACAACTCACCGCACCGTCGCTCCACTGGTTTCCGGCGGTTTGGGGTGCGTATCCTGCCCGACCGTTCCCTCCGCATTCCAGCACCAACTGGTACGTATAGGTTTTAAATTTTGTCTTTAAATCACGCAGAGAATAGGTTTTAGCCGCTTTTACTGATTCGCCGTTGATGGTAAGCTTCCAGTTGGCAACATCGACATTCTCGGGAATCAGTCCATTGTTTCGGATGAACATTTTATCGGCGGGTGTAATGGCATCGTCGAGCAAATGGGCGGGTGGTTCAACGTTCCACGGTTTATCGTTCAGCACGATCAGATCCTTGTTTTTGATCAGCATCGGATTCGGTTCCTGAAAAGCAAGCGGAAGGTAACCGGTTGGCAGGCGGTCGGCGAAGGCGATTTTAGTGCCCAACATCCCGGCCATCGTGGCCAGCGTACTTTTTTTGAGGAAACCCCGACGGTTGAAGAGCGATGATCGATTCATGAAAGCAAATAAAAGGATTGGGTTGAATAGATCAAAAGTAATAAAAAAAGACCTACAGGGCGCTTTCGTCCTTGCAGGTCTCTCAAATCAGTAGTATAAACCGGGTGTTATACCACGGCTTCGCGGTGAATGATCGCGCCCCGATCCGGACCGGTCGAGATAAAGCTGATTGGCAGGCCCAGTTCGGCTTCTAAAAAGTCGATGTAAGCGGCCAGTTCGGTCGGAACCTCTTCGTACGTATGAAAGGTAGCCAGATCGGTTTTCCAGCCTTTAAATTCCTTGTAAATCGGAACGACGGCCGTATCACACAGGTCATAAGGCAGTTGTTCCGTAACTGTTCCGTCCGGCAACTGGTAATGCGTACAGATGTTGATGGTATCGAAAATGTTCAGAACATCGACCTTCATCATAATCAGTTGCGTCACGCCGTTGATCATGATGGCGTATTTCAGCGCGGGCAGGTCGAGCCAGCCACACCGGCGGGGGCGACCCGTCGTCGCGCCAAACTCCCGGCCTTCCGCCCGCATCTGTTCGCCGGTTTCGTCCGACAATTCGGTGGGGAAGGGGCCGCTGCCAACGCGGGTGCAATAGGCTTTGAAAATACCGAACACCTCACCGATTTGCCGGGGCGCAATGCCCAGGCCGGTGCAGGCACCCGCCGACATCGTGTTCGAACTGGTTACGAAAGGATAGGAGCCAAAATCAATGTCGAGCAGCGATCCCTGCGCACCTTCCGCCAGCACTTTCTGACCCGCACTCAGAGATCGGTTCACTTCGTATTCGCTTTCAACCAGTTGAAACTGCTTCATGAACTCCACGGCTTCGAAGAATTCCGCTTCGGCCTGTGGCAAAACCGACTGGTAATCAAACTGATGGTGATCCAGCGTAATCTTGTGGAGGTCAACCAGTTTGGTGTATTTGGCGCGGAAGTTCGGCGAAAGCACATCGCCTACGCGCAAGCCCTGACGGGCTACTTTGTCCTGGTACGTCGGGCCGATTCCGCGCAGGGTAGATCCGATTTTCGACTCGCCTTTGGACAGTTCATAAGCCGCATCCAGCAGGCGGTGGGTCGGCAGAATAATCGATGCTTTTTTAGAAATGAAGAGATTACGCGTCAGATCGAGCTTGTATTTGGCTAAACCGTCGATCTCTTTCCGGAACACGATCGGGTCGAGAACGACGCCGTTTCCGATGATATTTTTAATATCCGTCCGGAAAATTCCCGACGGAATCTGGTGCAGGACGTGCTTATAGCCGTCGAATTCCAGCGTATGACCGGCGTTCGGTCCACCCTGAAAACGGGCTACCACTTCGTACTGTGGGGCCAGTACATCCACTATTTTCCCCTTACCTTCGTCGCCCCATTGCAGGCCGAGTAATACATCTACCATAATAAAAATTTAAAAATGACTGCGTTCATCGAGTTAGGTTTTAGTCGTTGAAACGAAGTGTTTGGGCGTTATTTGCCCATAATTTAGTAATGACTACGAAACCAGCGGTTGTCCGCCGTGTTCCTGAAGATCTTTTTCTTCTTCGCTTTTGGACCGGTTTTCGCAATGGTCGCGCTGGCAGCTTCCATAGAAAATCAGCGAGTGGTGCATCACGTTGAATTTCAGCATATCGCCCACCAGCGACTGAATGTTCTGGACGCGGGGATCGCAGAACTCCATCACGTGGTGGCAATCCGTGCAGATAATATGATCGTGCTGCTTGTAACCGTACGACTTCTCGTATTGCGCCAGGTTTTTTCCGAACTGGTGTTTCGTTACCAGATCACAATCCACCAGCACATCGAGCGTGTTGTAAACCGTCGCCCGGCTGACCTGGTACTTTTTATTTTTCATCGAGATGTAGAGTTCATCGACATCAAAATGATCTTCACGGTTATAGATCTCTTCCAGAATAGCGAAGCGTTCCGGGGTCTTCCGCAGGGCTTTGCTTTCTAAATACGCCGTAAAAATTTTCTTTGCGGCATCGAGGTTGGCTTGTTTCGCTATGGGCATAACTTCACATTTATGAATTCCGGAGTTCGGCGTGTTGAGCTTAAGAAGCTGGCAGTAAAGTATATACGAGACTATTTACCCCCATATCCGTCCACTCCAAAATCCCAGAACTCGCTAATGCAGTACAAAATTAATCAAACCGGGCTACTTTCACGACTCCATCGACTTTTTCGAGTTTTTTCATCAATTCTTCGAGGTGACGGGTGTTGTGAACGTATAACTTCAGGGTGCCTTCAAAAATTCCGTCTTTCGAGTCAATCGTGATCGACCGGATGTTGATGTGCAGTTCGTTGCTGATGATTTTGGTTACGTCATTCACCAGACCTACGCGGTCGGTGCCCGTGATCCGCAAACCAGCCAGAAAAGCCAGATCGCGCTGCGACGTCCACTTGGCTTTGATAATCCGGTTGCCGTGGTTCGACATCAGTTCAACGGCATTCGGGCAGGTGGTCCGGTGGATCTTGATGCCTTCGTTTACCGTCACAAACCCGAAAACGTCGTCGCCCGAGATCGGATTGCAGCACTTTGCCAGCGTGTAATCGATCCGGTCCATGTCTTCGCCGATCAGCAGCATGTCGGCGTCGGCCCGCTCGCCGTGGAGTTTTTTCAGTTCTTTTTCAAACTGTTTTCCGTCCTGAAGCGTGTCGGTATTGAGTTTGTTCTGGCGGTTTTCCTTGGATTCCTTGTCCGATTTAAACCGCTTCAGTTCCTGAACATCAATGTGCCCCTTGCCGACGCGGTAAAAGAAATCGTTGGACGTTTTGGAACCGAAATACGCCCGAAGCTGATTCAGCACTTCGTTCGTCATTTCCAGACGAAGCGTTTTCAATTTTCTGGCCACGGCTTCGCGCCCGTCCGTAATGTGCTGTTTGTTCTCCTCCTTGATGAGGTCTTTGATCTTGGTTTTGGCTTTCGATGTCACCACAAACCGCAGCCAGTCCTCGTTCGGTTTTTGTTTGTTGGAGGTAATGATCTCAACCTGATCGCCATTGTTCAGCACGTGGCTGAGCGGCACCAGCGTCGTATTGACCTTGGCCGCCATACACCGCGCCCCAATCTGGGTGTGAATGTCGAAGGCAAAATCCAGTGCCGTGGCTCCCCGCTGCAAAACCTTTAAGTCACCTTTGGGCGTAAAGACGAATACTTCCTCGCTGTACAGGTTACTCCGGAAATCGTCCAGAAACTCGATGGCACCGGTTTTTTCGTTGCTGGCCGATTCGAGCATTTCGCGCACCTGACTGATCCAGGTTTCGATGCCGCGCCCGGTCTGGGTTTCGTTGCCTTTGTATTTCCAGTGAGCCGCATAGCCCTTTTCGGCGATTTCGTTCATGCGGGCCGTCCGGATCTGTACTTCTACCCACTGCCCGGCTTTGCTCATCACCGTGGTGTGCAACGACTCGTAGCCGTTGGCGCGGGGGGTGCTGATCCAGTCTTTCAACCGGTCGGGATTGGGCTTGTAATGATCCGTTACGACGGAGTAGGCCTGCCAGCAACCGGCTTTTTCGCTTTCGGGCGGCACATTCAGAATGATCCGGATGGCAAACAGATCGAAGATTTCCTCGAACGGTTTTTTCTGCTTGCTGAGCTTGTTATAGATGGAATAAATGGACTTGGGGCGGCCTTTCACCACAAAATCGTAGCCCATTTCTTTCAAATCTTCCTCAATCGGCTCAATAAAGCGGGCGATGAAGCGATCCCGGGCGGTTTTGGTTTCCCGCAGTTTCCGGGCAATGTCCTTATAGGCTTCCGGTTCGGCATATTTTAAGTACAGATCTTCCAGTTCTGACTTGATCGCGTTCAACCCCAGCCGGTGGGCCAGCGGGGCGTAGATGTAAATCGTTTCGGAAGCAATTTTGAGCTGTTTGTCGCGGGGCATCGAGTCGAGCGTCCGCATGTTGTGCAACCGGTCGGCCAGTTTGATCAGGATCACCCGCACATCGTCCGACAACGTCAGCAGCATCTTGCGGAAGTTCTCGGCCTGTTGCGAAGTGCCGTATTCGAATTTTCCCGAAATCTTGGTCAGGCCGTCGATGATTCGGGCAACCTTCGGACCGAAGAGCCGGTCGATGTCGGCAATCGTCATGTCGGTATCCTCCACGACATCGTGCAGCAGGGCGGCAACGATGGAGGTGGTCCCCAATCCGATTTCTTCAACGGCAATCTGGGCAACGGCGAGCGGGTGATAGATATACGGTTCGCCCGACCGCCTGCGCATGCTCTGATGGGCTTCCAGGGATGTATTGAACGCCTTTTTGATCAATTTGGCGTCATTATCCTTCAACATCGGTTTCGCTTCCCGCAGCAACCGGCGGTAGCACTTCAAAATTTCTTTCCGTTCCTGGTCAAGGTCAATGACCGGTTCAGCGGTTATGTCCATAGGGGTGCGTCCTTCTTCTTGGGTTATAAGCTGCATCACTTTCGGCTACAGGATATACATTAATATTAGAAAACTGGCTCAGCAAATCAAAGGAATAGTTAGAAAAAATAATCCTCGTTCAGGAAGTGGTTGTTCAATACAGAAATCATTTGTACTTTTGCAGGCCAAAAATAGTTTGGGAGTTAGAACATGACGGGCTTCGGGCGTGAATAGAGAACGCTTCATTCCCCTAACGACTAAAAAACCAAACTAGATATTCGCGGGCGTGGCGAAATTGGTAGACGTGCCAGACTTAGGATCTGGTGCCGCAAGGCATGGGGGTTCGAGTCCCTCCGCCCGTACCAAATTTTGAATGAGTGAATGAGTGAATGAGTGAATAAATCCTTCGGGGTTATGTTCCGTAACCATTCATTCATTCACTCATTCTTTCATTCAAAATTGTTGCATCGTGGAAATTGCATTAGAAAAATCAACGGAAACCAACGCTTCGCTGAAAATCAAGCTATCGAAAAGCGACTATCAGCCGGAAGTAGATAAGAAATTGAAAGACTACGGACGTCGGGCCAGCATCAAAGGGTTCCGTCCGGGCAAAGTGCCGACGTCGTTGATTCAGAAAATGTACGGCAAAAGCGTGCTGGTGGAAGAAATCAACGAGTTGTTGAAAAACACGGTTAGTAACTACATCCGCGATAATAAACTGCAAGTGGTTGGTGATCCGTTGCCCGACCGCGAGCAGGCTGATGCCATCGACTGGGATAGTCAGAATGAGTTTGAATTCAATTATAACATCGGCCTGGCTTCAGATTTTGAAGTTGATTTCGACGCCTTGCCACCCGTACCGTCTTACGAGATTCAAGCGGGTGAAACCGAGTTGAATTCGGCCATCGAAGAACTGAAAACCCGGTTTAGCGGTCAGGCGCACGTCGAAGAATCGGCTGAGGGCGACATGATTTATGGTGAACTGAAGCAACAGGCGAAAGAAGACGGCGAACCGTTTGCCACCAAAACCGCCTTTCCAACCAAGCAAATCGCAGCCGAAGAACTGCCGAAATTTGTAGGTCTGAAAAAAGGCGATACCGTTACCTTCGATATTCAGAAAACGTTTGCGGACGAGAAAGCCCGCGGGCTGGCTACCGGCCTGAAAGGCGAAGAAGCGGCCAATCTGGAAGGTGAATTTACCTTTACTGTCGATGACATTACCCGCAGCGAACCGGCGGAAATCGGCCAGGAGTTTTTCGATAAAGTGTTGGGGAAAGATGCCGTTGAAACGGAAGAACAGTTCCGCGAAAAAGTGCTGGAAGTGATCAAAGGCAACTACGGACGCGAGTCGGCAACGCTGGAACGTCTTGATATTGAGCAGGCTTTGCTGGATAACATCACCATCGAACTGCCGGACGATTTCCTGAAACAGTGGCTACTGGCTACCAACGAAGGCAGTGTGACGGAAGCAGAAGTGGAAGAGCAATACGACGCCTTTGCCCGTTCGGTGAAACTGCAACTGATCAAAAACAAAATTGCCAGCCAGAACGAGATCAACGTGACCTACGAAGACGTGATGAACGTGACGCGGGGCATGGTGCGCGAGCAGTTTGGCTTCTACGGCGATGATGAGTCGATGAACCAAAGCATCGATAAAATTGCCCAGCAGTATTTGATGGATGAAAAAGGCGAAAATTACATGAAAATGTATAACCGCCTGTCCGACGATAAAGTGATCGAGTTGATCAAAAGCAAATTGACGCTGGAGCCGCGGACGGTTTCGGTGGATGAGTTTAAAGAACTCGTGAGCACGCGTCAGCCGGTGTAATATTCACCCTGTCAGCGCCCACCCTGTTAGCGCCGGGCCGACGTTTCGGTCGAAGACCCTGACAGCGGTGGAGGTGTTGTTCAAAGGATCGGGTTTTAATTCCCACCGCTGTCAGGGTCTTCGACCGAAACGTCGGCCCGGCGCTAACAGGGTGGGGATTAGAACCCGATTCGGTTTCGGTCGGTGGGTGGAACGAGATGGCGGACGACCTCGACCAGGGCGATGTCTTCGGCTTTCCGTTTCCAGTAGGCCACTTCCATTCGCAGCTTTTCGATTTCCAGGTCTTTCCGCTCCTGCGCGGATTTCAGCGTTTCGACCTGGTGAACCACTTCGGCCGGGTACAATTCTTGGTGGGGCTGGATTTCTCCCGACAGCAATTGGGCGGCCGTGGTGCCGAGTGCCGTTGCAATTTGCTGCAAGCGCGAGAGCGTTACATCCGTTTTTCCCCGCTCAATGTCCCCGTAAGCGGTGGTGGAGAGGCCCAGCATATCGGCCATATTTTCCTGCGAATACCCCTTCTGTTGGCGCAGCAAACGGATTTGGGAACTTATAGTCATGGCGTCTCAAGAAATTCTGATAATATAATAAGTCAAACCGACTATCAAAACCGGGTTTGATTGCCCATTTTTGTATCGTAACACGGACAAAGGGGAAGTTGGTTTCAAAACCGGTTTTCAGTCATCAACCTGCCTTTGTTCCGGAAAAAAAAACGAAGGCTGACAACCGGATACCAGAGAGTGCGTTAAGTTTGTATTTTCGTTGCGCTAAACAGAAGAATAATCAGTATGAATCAAGGAAATGAATTCCGCAAATTTGCCGTTCACCACATGGGTCTGAACGGGTTGACGGTAGATGGCTACGTAAACCATACCGTTGAAAATATGACCCGCTCCGTGATTGAAGAACGTCCGATGAACTTCCGCGAAGTCGACGTTTTCTCGCGGCTGATGGCCGACCGGATCATCTTCATGGGGATGGGCGTTGATGATAACATCGCCAACATCATTGTCGCACAGTTGCTTTTCCTGGAATCTGCCGACCCGAAAAAGGATATCCTGATGTACATCAACAGCCCCGGTGGCTCGGTGTATGCCGGTTTGGGAATTTATGACACCATGCAGTATGTCCGGCCCGACGTCGCCACGGTTTGTACGAGCCTGGCCGCTTCGATGGGTGCGGTATTGCTTTGTGGAGGAGCCGCCGGCAAACGGTCGGCACTGCCCCACGCCCGGGTGATGATTCACCAGCCGTCGGGGGGCGCCCAGGGCCAGTCGGTCGATATTGAAATTACCGCCCGTGAAATCGTAAAACTGCGGGATGAACTCTACGAAATCATCGCAGATCACTCCGGAAAAACGAAGGAGCAAATCGAAAAAGACTCCGACCGCGACAAGTGGTTCCGGGCTGAAGAAGCCAAGGAATATGGCCTGATCGATGAGGTATTGCGTCGGGAGAAGTAAGAGTCGGAAGAATCGAATACCCAAAACGGAAACTGTCTGCGACGGTTTCCGTTTTTTTTATCGGGAAAGTCACTATTTTAGCGTCTTCCTCTAAACTACGGCTATGAAAAAGAATATCCTGATCGGACTTGTCGTGTTATTCATTGGTATTCAATTTATTCGGCCCGAAAAAAATGAAGGATCCGCAGATACACCCCAGGACGTCACCCATTTTGTAACGGTGCCGGATGCGGTAATGACCACCCTGAAACAGGCGTGCTACGATTGCCATTCCAACCACACGAGGTATCCCTGGTATGCGAGCATCAGTCCGGTGAGCCTGTGGCTGGCCAATCACGTCGATGAGGGAAAGAGCGAATTGAATTTCTCCAATTTTGCCCAGTACGACAAAAAGCGCATGGATCACAAACTGGAAGAAATGGCGGAAGAAGTGGAGGAAGGTCATATGCCCTTGCCGGCCTATACGCTGATTCATCAGGATGCCAAATTGAGCGAAGCCCAGCAGCAACTGCTTGTCGAATGGGTCAAAACAGAGCGGGCGCGGCTGGGGGTCATTCCCGAAAAATAAAAAGCCGCCACAAAAAGTGGCCTGATTACGGTGCAAAACCGGGTTCTGTTTGGTTTGCAATCCCGTATCGTTTTCTGAATGCACCCTCATCAATTACCCAACCGAATTTTCTAGTATATTTGTTTTGGCACGACCTGGTTCCCCCAATGGGTCCTGCTTTTTTATCAGTTGAGCCGGAACCCGGCGGCTGATACCCAACGTTAAGCGAAAACGCGATCTAAATCGTTTAGAAAAATTTTTATGCCACAAGTGAGCTGTTCGTTCTGCGGACGACGGAAAAACGAGGTGTCCCTCCTGCTGTCGGGCATCGATGCCCATATTTGTAACTTCTGCATCGAGCAGGGCCATCAGGTGGTGCTGGAAGAAACCAAACCCAAACGGTCGAACCCGGAAGACCGCCCCAACTTCAATCTCATCAAACCGATGGAGATGAAAAGTTACCTGGATCAATACATCATTGGGCAGGACGAGGCCAAAAAAGTGATGACCGTTGCCGTTTACAACCACTACAAACGGTTGATGCAGCCGCCAACGGACGACGAAATTCAGATTGAAAAATCGAATATTGTGATGGTCGGGGATACGGGAACCGGCAAAACCTATCTGGCGCGGACCATCGCCAAAATTTTGCAGGTGCCTTTCTGCATTGCCGACGCCACGGTCATTACCGAAGCCGGGTATGTGGGCGAAGATGTGGAAACCATTCTGACGCGTTTGTTGCAAGCCGCCGACTACAACGTCGAGAACGCCGAGCGGGGCATCGTTTACATCGACGAAATCGACAAAATTGCCCGGAAATCGGACAATCCGTCCATCACCCGCGACGTGAGCGGGGAAGGCGTACAACAGGCGATGTTGAAGCTGCTCGAAGGGTCCATCGTCAATGTGCCACCCCAGGGCGGGCGCAAACATCCCGACCAGCGCATGATTGCCCTCAACACCGAAAACATCCTGTTCATCTGCGGAGGAGCCTTTGACGGCATCGACCGGCACATTGGCAAACGCGTCAATGCCCGGCCCATCGGTTTTTCGGGTGGCCGCCGGTTGAACGAATCGCTGGAACGCGCGCATTTGATGCGGCACGTATCGGCGCAGGATCTGAAATCATTCGGTCTGATTCCGGAATTAATTGGCCGTTTACCCGTTCTGACCTACCTCGAACCCCTCAGCCCGGAAGCACTGCGCCGGATTTTGACGGAACCCAAAAACGCCATCACGAAACAGTATGCCAAGCTGTTTCAGATGGAAGACATTCAGTTGTACTGGGACGATCTGGCCCTCGATTACGTAGTCGATCAGGCGATGGTGTATAACCTGGGAGCCAGGGGATTACGCTCGATCTGCGAGTCGATCATTACGGATGCCATGTATGAGCTTCCCTCAACGAAGGAAGTGAAGGAATTGACCATCACGGTCGACTACGCCCGGGAGAAATTCGGGAAGTCGTCGCTGCACGTACTGCGGTCAGCCGCCTAGCCCGACGGACTGGAACCGGAATAGACCCGGTTCCAGTCCGTCAGATTTTTTTTGGGAAACAGAACAAATACGGTTTTGGGAAGTTTTGGATACGAAGCAACCATCATGCTTCATTAAAACCTCAATTATACCCGTATGAAAACTTCTTCCCGAAACGTGATTTACGCGTTGATCGCCACGGTTTTATTCAGTGCCTGCAGCCGCCCGTATGCCACCTACCAGAAAATGCCCGTCGAGCATTATGGCAGCCGGAAAACCCAAACCCCGGTAGCTGTGCCCACTGAAACGGTTCTGGCGACAACCCCTCCGGAGGCAGTAAGTTCTCCTTCGCTTTCTCAACCCATTGCTGCCAGTCCACAGGTAGCCGTCGTCAACACACCGTCAGCGGATGTAGCAAAAGCCAAAGCGGCAGTTGATCAGGTCGTAGCCAGCAGCACCAATAAGGTAACGAGCAATAAGCTACAGAAAAGCATGGCCCGCATCCAGAAAATGCTGGGAGCAGAAACCACGCAAACAGCCATGGAGGCCCGCAAAGCCGGTGTGGCCAAGAAGCCCAATCTGGCCGAACGCTTGATGTTGAAAAATGTCGATAAAAAAATCAAGAAAACGCTTGCTCCCAATAATCCCAATGCACCCAAAGCCGTCAACGTCATCGTGACCGTGGGCGCCATTGTTGCTCTGATTGGTTTGATTTTATACCTGGCCACGACTTCCAATGCAATCGGAATCACCCTGCTGGTCGTCGGGTTGGTGTTGTTACTGGTCGGATTGATCGTCTGACGGAACGTATAAACGCGCCCGGTTTCAAGAACCGGGCGCGTTGCATTTCCGCCATTCTGGCGTGAAATGACCGTTTTTAAGTGCGGTAAATAAATTTACCCGTTTGCCTGTAGACTTTTTTGTAAAAAGTAGAGTCAAGTTTTGCAGGGATGCTAATCATTCTGCTTTTTTGCCCCCAGTTACAACGAATACACATTACTCATCTAATCTCCATTTTACATTTCATGAGAACATTTTCCAAACTGGCAGTGTATGCACTGCTTTCTTCAGCTTTGTTGAGTGCCTGTAGCCGTCCCTATGCTACCTATCAGAAAATGCCGGTCGAACGCTTTGGCAGCCGTCAGGAAGTTCCTGCGGTTCAGGCCACACCGACCCCGGCGGAAGACGTAGCGGTGGCAGCGGTAGAAACCCCGGCCCTGACGCCCGCTGAGCAGGCAATACCCCTGACTACGGCGGCAGCGCTGAAAAACGTTGAGCAGAAGCTCCAGGAAACCGTTGCTCGTAATGATAATAAACTGGCTGGTAACAAAAAGCTGGAGAAGCGGATGGCCCGCGTTCAAACCATGCTGGCGGAAGCAAGTGCCAAAGCCGCTACCACGACCACAAAAGCATCGGCTTCAGCATTGACCACGACGCACAAAATGAATCTGGCGGAGCGGATGATGATGAAGAAAATCGACAAGAAAATCAAAAATTCGCTGGCACCGGACGAAGCAAAAGCCATGAGCCGGACGCTCCGGGCGGGTGTTATTCTCGGCGTGGTTGGTTTGATTTTAGTTATTTTGGGAATTCCGGTCTTGTCGTTGCTTGGTCTTTTAGCACTGATTGCCGGTCTGGTGCTGATTCTGGTGGACGTGCTCGCCCAAGCGTAGCGAATCGCACCCGATTCAGTCTTAAACACAAACAATTTTGGCGTAGTAATCGACTTCCGGGTTGGCTACTGCGCCAAACTGTTTTCAGACTTCCCGGTTACTATCTGTACACACCTTAAAAGCAATGGAATGATGAGTGAGAAACCGGTTATTGTATTGATTCACGGCCACGGCGTCGATGCGGCCATCTGGAACGCAATCTATGACGAGCTGACTACCCACTACCGCATTATAAAACCCGATTTTTCGGAACAAACCCGCCACGAATCGATGGATGCTTACGCCGAGGACCTGTTTAGTCTTCTGCAATCGTCGGAAATCGAATCGTGCGTACTGGTTGGACATTCGATGGGGGGCTACATTGCACTGGCTTTTGCCGAACAGCATCCGGAACGGGTTAGCGGTCTGGTGTTGCTCAATTCAACGGCTTTTGCCGACGATGAAGCCAAGAAACAAGCCCGGCAGAAAGCCGTCGACACCATGCAGGCCAACGGTTCAGCACCTTTTATCGCCCAAACCGTTCCTAAAATGTTCGGGGAAACATTCAGCAAAAACCATACGGATGTGGTGCAACAGTCCGTACAGCAGTATTCGACACTCCCGGCAGAAGCCCTCATTGCGGGGGTGAAGGCCATGGCTTCGCGCCCCGATCGGACGGCGGTTTTGAAAGCGGCCGCTTTTCCGGTATTGATTATGGCGGGGCAGCAGGATCAGATCGTACCGATTGAAAAAAGCCGGGAATTGTTCACCGCGGTTCCCAATGCGAAAACCGTTGTCCTGGAAAATGCCGGTCATCTGGGCATGATCGAAAGTCCGGACGACGTGATAACGGCCATCCGGGACTTCGCGGCTGGTTTGTAACGACACGATTGAATGAATCCGAAGCGGTATGGGGGAAACCTGATACCGCTTTTCATTTTATGGCAACCGGAACGGAAAAAGCATAAATGCCGGATGACCGATAAATAAATCACCCGACTGGTTTTGTGGGGTTTGCGATACCTTTAGCCCCATATCTACGGATGGAAGTCATGTCGGAACCCGCAATTCACCACACCCCTTTACGCACCAGACGCATGCCCACGGTCGCCGATGTCGAACGGATTGCCGCCCTAAGCGACCCGGTGGTTCGCAACCTGCAGATTACGCAGTGTTACCACGAACTTTCGTCGGTTTTTGCCGAACGCTCCGGCGCAGGAGCCAACTGGTGTACCTACGCCACCTGGGCTTCGAAACAGGCCGGTCAAACCATCCGCCGGGAGGATGTGGTTCGGGAACTGGAAGCCCGTTTACGCATTCAGTCGGAAGCCGGTGAGGCCATTCAGAAAATCATTGGTCTGGTGCGGCAACTGGGGGCCAAACAGAAACCGGACGCCATTCGCACCCTTATCTGGAACACCGTCGTCATGACCGCGCTCAACCGGGCGAGCGAGGCCGTGAGCCGGGGAAACCGGAAGGTGTTCATTGAAATCGGGCGCGAGTTTGCGCGGTTTATAGCGATTTGCCAGCCTGATCCGGTTTACAATCCGGCTCATCTCGAACAGTTTTTACGGGAACTTCGGCCCGGCAACCCACCCGAGGGGCAGCAATACCTTCGGCAGGCTTTTACGTCGTATTACCAGTCCTGGTTTGAAAATGATCCGAAGCAACAGGCCGAACTCCGGTTGCTGGCGAATCTCCAGATCGGGTTTCATGAACAAACCCGTTTGCAACCCGAAATTGCCGAATCGCTCAACATGGCTCCCATTGATCCGGCGGTGCTGAAAAACCGCCTGATGGAACTGGTGTTTCCGGCGGGCAGTGTGCTGGGCCGAATGCGGTTGTTTTTTCTGGAAACCATCGGCCAGATTGCCCCCCTGGACCGCGCCATCGAATCGCTGGTCGCGGCCATCCACCAGCAAATTCGGCTGGTGGTGACCGAACAACTGATGACGATGTCCTTTCCGCCCAATGTGCGCCTGCGGCTGGGCCGCGATTTGCTGGTGGACTTTCCGGCCTCGCTCCGGCTGATTACCAATGCGGATTTGCAAACGCTGCTGCTGCAAATCGACCCCACAGCCAACAGCTTGCTGGAAACCGGCGCGCGCGACTGGGCCGATCTGCCCGAGCGGATTCATTTCATTGCCGACCTTTTCCGCTGCTACCACGAATCGGCGGCTCTGTACGAAGCCCCCTTTTCGCCCGATCAGGTGGCGGTTCTGGAGACCGGTAAACGACCAACCGGCCGACTTTGAACCTCTGTCCGCCATTGATGGTTATCAAAAGCAGGCAGTCAGGCCTGCTTTTTACATTTTTAGCAACGATTTATCATCAGAATGCGTAAAATTGCAGGCTGAAAATCAAGTACCTGAAATTAGTAATTCGCTTAATCCAGTTTCAAAATGCTTTTCAACGTCTATCCGCTCTACGACATCGAACCCATTCGGGCGCAGGGCAGCTATTTATGGGACACCAAGGGGGATCGTTATCTCGACTTATACGGTGGTCACGCGGTTATTTCAGTCGGCCATACCCATCCCAAATACGTCAGGGCGTTGACGGAGCAGTTGAACCGGATTTCGTTCTATTCCAATTCGGTACGGATTCGGCAGCAGGAAGAATTGTCGGAAAAACTGGGCACCCTGTCGGGCTACCCGGATTATGCGCTGTTTTTGTGCAATTCCGGGGCCGAAGCCAACGAGAATGCCCTGAAACTGGCGTCGTTCCATACGGGTCGTAAAAACGTGGTGGCTTTCAAAAAGTCGTTCCACGGCCGGACCGCCGGAGCCGTAGCGGCTACGGATAACCCGTCCATCGTGGCCCCCATTAATTATAATGAACACGTTACGTTCCTGCCGTTCAACGACATCGAAGCGGCTCAGAGCGGTATTACCGACGAAACCTGTGCTGTCATCATCGAAGGCATTCAGGGCGTTGGCGGGATTCAGGTCGCTTCCGATGCGTTTCTGCAAGCCCTGCGTCAGAAGTGTGACGAAACTGGTGCCATTTTGATCCTGGACGCGGTTCAGTGCGGTTATGGTCGTTCGGGCAAGTTCTTCTCCCACCAGTTCAGCGGCATCACGCCTGATCTGATCACGATGGCGAAGGGCATGGGCAACGGTTTTCCGATTGGCGGGGTGCTGATTTCGCCAAAATTCAAAGCAACCTACGGTTTGCTCGGAACCACCTTCGGCGGCAACCACCTGGCCTGTACGGCGGGCATTGCGGTTTTGGACATCATGCAGGAAGAGAATTTGATCGAAAATGCTGCCCAAATCGGCGAATACATCATGGACGGCGTTCGGCAGATTGGCGGTTACAAAGACCTGCGGGGCCGGGGTCTGATGATCGGAATCGAGTATGATTTCCCGGTCGAATCATTGCGGAATTCGTTGCTGTTCGAACACCGCATTTTTACGGGCGTTGCGGGAAAAAACACCATTCGCCTGCTGCCTTCGCTGGCGCTGGGCCGCGAGGAAGTCGATGTATTTCTGGAAGCATTGAGCAAAGAAGTGCGCGTAGTTTCTTAACCGCTTAAACCTGACTCTGCTACTAGAAATGACCAATTTTTTAGCGTACGACGACGTAACCGATTTGAATACCCTCATTCAGGAGGGATTGAATGCCAAACAGAATCCTTTTGCCGATCAGTCGCTGGGCCACAACAAAACGATTGGCCTGATCTTCTTCAATTCCAGTTTACGGACCCGCATGAGCACCCAAAAAGCCGCTCAGAACCTCGGCATGAACGTGATCATGATGAACGTGGGGCAGGATAGCTGGGGGCTGGAGATGGAGGAAGGAACCGTCATGGACGGCGACAAAGCCGAACACGTGAAGGAAGCGGCTGCGGTGGTCGGGAAATATTGCGACATTGTGGCCGTTCGGGCCTTTGCCGGCCTGAAAGACCGCGAACAGGATTACCGGGAAGTGGTGATGAACCAGTTCAAAAAATACGCTGGTGTTCCGATCATCAATCTCGAATCGGCCACGCGCCATCCGCTGCAATCCCTGGCCGACTGCATCACTATCGAAGAGTTCAAAGTCCGGAAACGTCCTAAAATCGTGTTGACGTGGCTCCCGCATTTCAAACCGCTTCCGCAGGCCGTGGCCAACTCGTTTTGCGAGTGGATCAACCACACGGACGCCGAGTTTGTGGTGACGCATCCCGAAGGCTACGACCTGGCGCCGGAGTTTGTCGGCAACGCCCGCGTATCCTACAACCAGGACGAAGCCTTTGAAGGCGCCGATTTTATCTACGGCAAAAACTGGTCCTCCTACCAGCAATATGGACAGGTGTTGACCCAGGATGCGTCGTGGATGGTGACCATGGATAAAATGAAGCTGACCGACAACGGTAAATTCATGCACTGCCTGCCGGTTCGGCGCAACATGAAAGTAACGGATGAGGTGCTGGACAGCCCGCAATCGCTCGTGATCGAACAGGCCGCCAACCGGGAATGGTCGGCGCAGGCGGTATTGAAAGGCGTATTGCAAGGATTATGAACAGTCTGACAATCATTAAAATAGGCGGAAACGTCATCGACAATCCCGATGCGCTGACCCATTTTCTCGCTTCGTTTCGCGGGATTCACGGGCACAAAATTCTCATCCACGGGGGCGGAAAAATTGCGACGCAGGTCGCCGAAAAGCTGGGTATTTCGACCACGATGGTCGAGGGTCGCCGGATTACGGACCAGCCGATGCTCGATGTCGTAACGATGGTGTATGGCGGACTGGTCAACAAGCAGATTGTGGCGAAGTTACAGGCCCTTGGCGTCGATGCCATCGGGTTGACCGGCGCGGATGCCAATACCGTGCTTTCGAAAAAGCGGGCGGTTGGGGCCATCGACTACGGTTTTGTTGGCGATATTGAAGAGGTCAACTCCGGCCAGATCCAGTATTTTGTCCGGCAGAATCTGACCCCGGTTTTTGCGCCCCTGACCTACGACCGCACCGGAAGTTTGCTGAATACGAATGCCGACACCATGGCATCGGCGATTGCGGTGGATATGGTGATTCGCAACGAGGTGACGCTGGTGTATTGCTTCGAAAAAAAGGGGGTTTTATCCGATCCGGACAACGACGACAGCGTGATTACCGAACTAACGCCCGAAAGCTACGCCGACTACAAAAGCCAGGGAGTCATCAACAAGGGCATGATTCCCAAGTTGGACAACGCCTTCAAAGCGGTGGAAAAGGGGGTGAAACGCGTCATTATCTGCCACGCCAACCAGGTGGCCGAAGCCGTGAGCGGGAGTGGTGTCGGCACGGTTTTGCGTTTGGGCGTTCCTGCCTAGCCAACCACCCGCCGGATGCCGACGTACCGTTGCTGGTAGTAGCTGGCGTGCAGCCAGTCGTAACGCACGCCACCGTTCCAGGCCGAATGGATGAACTTGATGCGGTCGCCCACAATCTCGACAATCATGCCGACGTGCCCGATGTGACGGTCGCGCGAACTGTGGCCTTTGAAGAAAATGAGGTCGCCGGGGCGGGCTACATCCTGATCAATTTTGACGCCGACGTTGCCCTGAGCGGCACTGGAATGCGGTAAGGTAATCCCAAATTTACTGAAACAAAACCGGGTGAAGCCGGAACAATCGAAGCCGCGGGGGGACGAACCGCCGGAGCGATACCGCGAAGAAATGTATTTTTTGGCGTAGCCGAGAATGTCGTGAACCAGGGGAATCCGCTCGTAAAAAGAAGTTGAGTCTGCGACGACTGGTGGTTTTGTCGAATGTTTTTTAACGATTCGTTTTAGCGGGCTATGGGCTTGAGCAATGCCAAACGAGACAACGCAAAGCGCCGTCAGGAGCACTTTTCTAATCATAAATTAGTAGGTCAAGTCAAGTTTCGATTTCTAAAAATAGAACCGTTTGCTAAAAAGTCCAAACAATTTACTGCTTTTTACGCAGTGGTAACAAATAAATAATGGCAGGCTTTTTGACTACAACAGGCGTAGGCGTACGGCTAAACCGCTGAGAGCAAGCGTGTTTTGGAGCCCATTAGGGTAGAAAAAATAGAGGAGAACTCGATGCCGCTTACTAAAAAGTCAGTTGGGCTGCATTTCGAGCAAAACAACCTGGGTCCACTGGTTTTTACCGGTATTGTCGTCGGACATCACCACCAGAATTTTCCGGCCATCGACGTCTTCGCCCCAGGCCATGCTCTCCAGGTTGTCGGGTCGAAAACCGTTCCGCCCGTTGAAATCGAAAGCCGGTTTTTCTTTCCGTTTGAGGAGTTGCCGACGGGCTTCGTCCACCTGCGCTTCGTAGAGTTTCACCGTGACGGTCTTCGTCGTCTTCTCGTAACAGCGTTCCAGCACCAGCAGCCGGGTTTCGTCGCCCGGAACGGAAATAATCTCCGACACCCCGCCGAGGGCTTCGTTGGAGTCGCTCGGGCAGACATTCCGGTCGATCTCGTAACTGAACTCGGCGTCGAACACCACCGAGCCGTTGCTTTTTTTATACCGGTAAAAATGAATCAGCGGATTGTCGACCCGGGCTTCTTCCCGCGAACCGGCTTCGGGTGCAATCCACAGATACTGGGGCGTTACGGCCAGTCCTTCAATGCCTTTGTTTTTTTTGGGCATAGGCATGAGATGGGGCAAGGTCAGTCGCTGGATGGAATCGCCCGGCTGCGGGAGCGAATGCCGTTTAAAACCGACGTAGGATTCCTGTTCATTTTCGACGGCAAAAAAATACGTGTCCAGGGCCGGATCATACCGCACGGCTTCGAGGAAAAGACCCGTTTGAAAGCTCGAATCAGGCTCGCAGACCCAGTCGGAAAGCTGGTGAATCGTTTTGAAAAGGTGGTAGGCTCCCCGGTCTTCGGCCAACTGCCATTCCTGTCGTCCGGAAATATACTCCATCCCGGAAATATTGTGGAGGTTGCGGCTCCGGGGTAGTGTCAGGTAGTCTTTGAAGGCAAAAGACAGCGTTTGGCTTTGGGCCGAAAGAGTGCAGACAAGAACGAAGACAATGCCCAGGAGGTTTTTCATAAAGCAATGTACGGTGCGCGGTGTCAAAAGACAAAATGCAAAAACCGCCCGCCCTCACATCATTATGGGAGGACCGGGAGCGACGGCTTCGGCCTGGGACGCAGGAACCGGGCAACGAACGGTGATCGCTGTGCCTTCGCCGGGCTGCGAGCGGATGTCGATTTCGCCACCCAGCCGCGCAATGCGTTGGTGCATGTTGGTCAAACCGCTGCCGGTGCGCAAGAGCGCCGGGTTGAAACCCACGCCATTGTCGCGGATCACCAGCCAGAGGGTTTCGTGGGCTACCGTCAGATTGATTGCCACCGTGTGGGCGTGGGCGTGCCGGACGATGTTGTGCAGGATTTCCTTGTAGGTCAGGAAAAAATCGCGCCGGTGCTGGGTGGCGAGCAAACCCGCCGGCAGGTTCTTCTGAAACGTTATTTCCAGGTCTACGGGCGTGTGTTCAAACAGATTGTAGGCGGTTTCTTTCAGACGCAGGCTCAACTGTTCCATCGAATCCTGGGCAGAGTTCAGGCTCCAGATGATTTCCCGCATGGCCGACATGACGTTCTGAGCGGTTTCGCCAATGATGGTCAGGGCCGTACGAACTTTTTCGGGCTGGTGGTCGAGTTGCCGGATGGCCACGCCACTCAGGATGCTGATGCCGCTGAGGTCGGAGCCAATTTCGTCGTGCAGGTCGCGGGCGATGTCGTCGCGGATGCGCTGGAGTTGCTGCTGTTTGCGTTCATTTTCCTGCAATTGTTCAATAAGCTGCGCCTGAAATTGAATTTTTTCCCGCTCGGTTTGCCGGTTTAGCAACGAAATGCCGACTGTAATGCAAATGGTTTCCAGCACAACACCAATCTCCATCGGAATCATCGGAAAGGTAAATGGCGCATCGGGCTGTCGGCTGTCCCAGCCAAACTGGTGCATGACCAGGCCCAGCAAAGCACCCGAAACGTAGAACAGGGTGCCGGTAATAAAAAACGATACCACCTGATTTCGCAACCGGAGAATGCGGGGAACAGTCGCCAGCGCACAAAAGCAGACAAAATACCGGCTTGCGATGTAGAATGCCCGCTGGAATGGGCCATCCGTTGTACCCGCCAGAAATTTGATGGAATCGAAGACAATCAGCAGGAGGGCCAGAGCCGCAATCGCGTTGATCAGCCGAACACTCACCCGATCGTTCGTCCGCAGGTCCATCAGAACAATCGCAAAACGGCCATAAATGATGAAAGAAAAGCATTGTATGACGCTTTCGGCCAGCAGTGCGCGGTTGGTCAGGCCATCCGGGGCATGGGTATCGATGTAGAAATGGCATACGTCGTTGAGATAGAAGTAGATCAGCAGGCTGATGATGTAGGCACTATAGAGAAAATGAAGCCGCTTCCGGTGCCAGACGTACGAAATCAGGGTGTAGACCAACATCATGCACAACATGCCATCCAGAAAAATGCGCAGGGTTGGGTAGTCAAAGAAACGGTTCATGTGGGTTTGGGTCGATCGATTCTACAAACTACACATAACAGGGTGTTATTCTAATGCCGTTTACAAAAATGCGTAATTCTACGTAACCGGTAGGGGTTTGTCCGGTCACATGATCATGGGATTGACGGGCGTTGCGGGTACGCCTACCTTTGGGCTGGTTCTAACAAACGACGGCTTTTCGCCTATATCCCGGCCATGAAACAAGTTCTTTACCTCACACTTTTTGTCGTAGTCATTTTTACCCTGTTTCAGTGTAAGAAAAGTGCCGACCCCGTCACGCCCGGCAGCACCACGCCCCCCGGCAGCGGGACATCGGTGACGGGCACCAGCACCGCGCCCCTGGTCAACACGGCCACCGCACCCACCACGTCTGCTGTGGCATCCACCTCGGCCACGGCATCGGGGGTAATCAGCGGCAACGGCGGGTCGGCCATTAGCCAGCACGGTTTTGTCTACAGCAAAACCAGCCAGACGCCCACCACCGCCGACAGTAAAACCGAACTGGGAGCCACCAGTGGACCGTTCCCGCTGACGATTACGGGCAAACTGACCGGCCTGGAAGCCAACACGACCTACTACCTGCGGGCGTATGCCACCAACGACAAAGGAACCGGCTACGGAACCGTGGCGCAGGTGAAGACGGCGGCTGCCACCACATCCGTGCCCGGAGAACTGAGCGGGACCTGGGTTGAACGAGCCAAATTTCCGGCCAATCCGCGCAATGATTTCTGGTTGGTAGCCGTAAACGACAAGGTTTACCTGTTAGGGGGGTATAGTGCTACACAAAGGTTTTACGACGCCTGGGAATACGACCCGGCGGGCAATCGCTGGACCGAAAAAGCCAAAACCGCTTTTACGCAATCGGCCATTTTCTTCCCGCCCATCCGGCCGCTGGTTGCCAATGGAAAGATCTTTTTCCCGGCTGGGGTTGGTCCAACGCCCGCCGATGTGAAAGCCAACGTTCATGAATTTGATCCCGTTGCCAATAAATGGTCGGTAAAAGGCGCTTTGCCAGCGGGTTTCGACCCCGGCGGAACGGCGGCTTTTGTGATCGGCGACAAGGCGTATTTTGCCGGGCATAGCAGTTCGACCGGTTTTGTGAAGAAAGTTTGGGAATACACCATTAGCTCGGATAAATGGACGCAGAAAAGTGATCTGACCGGTCCGCTACAAGGCGGTTCTATCGGAGCTGCTACAAACGGAAAGGGGCTGGTCATCGGAGCCTCTGAAACCGGCCAGCCAATTTCGACGCTATCGTATGATCCTGCGACGGACAAATGGACGTCGGTGTCTACCCGGGATTATTTGGGTGCGGGTGGCAGTTCAAAGTCGCTCGGATTCAGTAGTGATAGAATCGTGGAGTACAACACCTGGACGGGACAGCAATACCGGGATGGCGTAATGCCCATTGTCCTCACGCTGGACCCCCTCAAGGTGACGCCCCAGCTTACCAATCTGTTGCCATACCCCAAAGCCTGCGATGCTTATCCAAGAAGCGGTCTGAATATGGTACACGTTGGTGACCGGATATTTGCGGTGATCAGCAACACCAAAGAGGTTGCCAATCTAACGGCCTGCGACAAGGAAGAAATGGGGAAGCTCTATGAATTTGTGAAAAAATAATGAACACCTGTTCCAATTCAATCTAACTGATTCCCAATGAGAACGCGTCTTTTTTCGCTTGTGATCTTCACAAGCCTGGCGATAGCCTTGCTCCATTGCAAAAAATCGGAGCCCGATCCGGCTACGCCCGGCGGCACAACGCCCCCCGGCAGCAACACCTCGGTGACGGGGGCGGCCACCATCCCGGTTGTCAAAACCGCCCCGGCCATCACCGGCATTGCCAGCACCTCGGCGCAGGTGTCGGTTGTTCTGGGAAGTAATGGCGGGGAAGCCATCACGCAGCACGGCTATACCTATGCCGAAACCGGAAAGGAATCCAAACAAGTGAGCCTGGGGGCTACGAGCGGCCCGTTTCCGCTGACGGTCACCGCCAAACTGACCAATCTGCTGCCTAACACGGCCTATACGGTTTACTTTTTTGCGGTGAACAAAGTCGGGCAGATCAGTATGAAAGTGGATTTCAAAACCGAAGCACCCACCTCAACGACGGTGTCTACGGGTGGGGTGGTGAGCAAAGCTAATTTTCCGGGGCAAAGTCGGCGGCTGTCGCGCGTGTTTACGCTAAACGGGAAGCTGTATGTGCTGGGAGGAACGGATGAAACCAAATCGCCGAAGGTTGAACTCAATGATTTGTGGGAATACGATCCGGCTCAGGATAAATGGAGCCAGAAGGCGGCTTTGCCGGTGACGAACGGTTTTAATGTGAGTTACACGCTTCCCGTAATGTCCATCGGAGGGAAGGCCTACACGATGCTCACGCTTCTGGGGGGAGCCAACATCACGACGTCCACGATGTATGTCTACGACCCCGCAGCGGATAAATGGACACCCAAAGGTTCAGTTCCCTTCATCGGCAACTGGCGGACTACGATGGTGCTGAATGGCAAAGGGTATGTCGTTGGCGGTGGATACAGCAAAACCGGGTCCAATACGGCAACGCTAATAGAACCCGGTAAAGCGGTTTATGAATATGACCCAACCACGGACAAATGGACTAAAAAGAAAGATTTTCCCGGAGAACCTCGCTTTGGAGCCTTTGGGGCGGTGTATAATGGCAAAGGGTATATCATGGGCGGGAGTACTGAAAATTTCGGGAGTTTCAAGGATTTGTGGGAATACGATGCTGTTGCCGATGTCTGGACTCAGAAAACCGCTTCCCCGGTGGATATACAGGGGGGGGCGTATAGTGGCAAAGCCTACCTGGTGGGTGGAAAGCTAACCTTTGTGCAACAGGCAGACAAATACTTTACCTATGATTTTGCTGCACAAGCGTGGACAACGGCCCAGGCACCGGATGCCATCTACCGAGCGCCCGCTGGCGGAGCAGGATGCACGACGTATCAATTTCAGGTGGAATCCGTTGGCAATAGTGCCTATTTGTTCCACGAATACCGGAGCGTTTCGGGGACTCCCTGCACCAATCTAATGGGCCAATTCTGGCAATATACTCCTTAAACGATACATAATATGAAATACGGTTTCAATCAATTTCGACCGGGGCTTCTGGTCATGCTGGGTGTTTTCGCGTTGGCAGGCGGATGCAAAAAAGACAACGAGCCTACCAGTGGTCTTTCGGCCAAGATTCAAAATATCGTCCCGCAGGCCACTTTGGACGATCTGGAAGCGAAAGGGCTAGTCGTCAATCAGGGATCACAGCCTCCCAATATCGAAGGTGTTTTTGAAATCAGCCCATACCGGTTGCTGAGTCCATACGGTCCCAACGATAATTTCAGGCAGGGGCGGGTGATCGGGAATTACAAATACCGGTTTTATCAGCAGCAGGGCGATGTGGTTCAGGTCGATTACAAAAACGCTTCAGGATCGGAAACGGGTACGGGCAAAGGGGCTTTGCTAGCCGGATCGGGCAATAAATTCACGCTTTTTCTGGAGACAGCGGGTACGGATTCCGGTATTTCGTTCAAGGCGCTGGACGTCGTATCGGGTGAAATTGGTCCGGACGGTATTCTGAACTTTCAAATCGGCTTAACCATGACCCAGAAAACCGGCGACGACAAGAACACCAGGCTGATTCCGATCAATCAGGCCCGCATCTGGGAAGACGGTGACCAATTGGCGAAGAAGGTGACGACGTATTGACCGTTTGGCCGGTGGGTTTGATGATATCACCCACCGGTTTTCGCTTCCCGCTCCAGCCGTTGGTAAACCGTCTCAAAATTGTCACCGGCTTTAAGCTGGTCGACCAGTTTCGTCAATCCGTTGCGGCCCACCACCGCCAGCCAGCGTGACACTTCCCGACCGGCGGTCATATACGCCAGCATGACCCGGTTGGAATTTCCCGAAAAAAAATCCTTCAGCGATTCCAGTTCGGTCAGCTTTAGAACCACCTGCTGCCCGTGTGATTGCTCCTCCCAGTGATCCTGAAATTCGTCGTGGCGACGCAGGCTGTCGGTGGCTGTCGTAAACCGCTGATCGATCAACAGCGCCAGCCCCTCGTTGAACCACTGCGGAATCTGGCGTTGGGTTTTCAGCCAGCCCAGGCGGGTGAACAGCTCATCGTGACACATTTCGTGGGCCAGCACGTCGGGGTTGCGGCCATACGGATTGATGATGATCCACGATTCGCCCCAGGGTGTTCCGAGGCTGCAGCCCGCGCCTTCGCCATCGTGGCAGTACTGCTGGTATTGCTCGGGCGATTGGCAGAAAATCACCGTGGCCCGGCCTTTCGCCGGACTGTTCCACAACTGTTCCAGCCGCTTCTTCGCTTCATTGATTTCAAAAAGTAGATAAATCCGCTGGCGTTCCGGGGTGCTGGCGTCGACCCACACACCGGTGGTGAGCGGCTGAAAGTCAGCGGTATATTCCAAAAGTTGACAACGAAAAATCTGCGGAAAGGCCGCAAAGTAGGCCAGCGGCAAAATCAGCAGAAACACCAGGAAGCGGACAAACCAACGCATTAAAATCTGTTTTTGGGTTTACGGTTTACAGTATTCGGTTTACGGTTTTCAGTCCCGGGGGGGAACCGCACCGTAAACCGTAAACTGAAAACCGGTGCCTATTCAACGGTTTCCCTGGCAATGATCAGCTCGGCGACGTTCCGCCCGGTTTGCATCGCGGCATTGAGCGACGGATAGGCGGTTTGATCCCCGCATTGGTACAGATTTTCAGCGCGTTTCAGCGGAGCGTGCTGCGTTCCCGGATAATAGGTTGGAAGGGCTTCCGGAAGATGGTAGGTTTTCAGCCAGCGCCATTGGTCGACCTCATGGCCAAACCAGCCGACCAGTTCTTTCTGAATCCGTTCGGCCAGGGCTTTTTCGTTCACCACGTCCATCCCGTGCGTACTGACCGAAATCAACGCCTGGCCGTCGGGGGCGTAGGAGGGAGCCACGTCGTTCAGGATGGCGATGTTATGAATGGCGGATTGGCGGTTTTCATTCAGCAACAACAGTTTTTCAGCACCGGACGGTTTTGCTTTGGGAGACTGCGAGGCCGTAAAATAGGTATTGGTGGTGGCATTAAACAGCCGCACCGGATTTTCAAGGCCCAGCAGGCGGTTGGCGGCAGACGCATCGACGGCCAACACAATGGTGTCAGCCTGAAGGCTTTCACCGGTTTCCAGGTAGAGCATAGAATCCCGGATTTGCCGCACCGGTGAATTCAACCGGATCTGAGCCGGATTCAATCGCCCGGCCAGTTGCTGCGGAATGGCTTCCATCCCGGCGGTCGGCAGGGCCGCATCCCCCGTATAAAAGTTCTTGAAACAGAACTGGAAGAAATTGCTCGAGGTGGCCAGGGCATCTTCCAGGAAAATGCCGCCGAAAAAAGGCCGGAAAAACCGGTTGATGATCTGTTCCGAAAAGCCGAAATCCTCCAGAAACGTCTCGGTATCGGTGGCTTCCTGTTGAAAAAACGCATCGGTCGAGATCCCCGACACGTACCGCATCAGTTCGACAATCCGCAGTTTATCACTGAAGGTTCCCGCATCCGAAGCCAGGGTTTGAAACAGACCCGACGGTTCGCGCAGCGGATTGATGAACGGAATCCAGCCGCCCGCGGGCTGGTGGATCAGCGCACCGGAACGAAACGTCTGCAGTTTCAACGCACTGTAATCCAGCAACCGTTGCGCTTCGGGGTAGGCGGTCAACAGGATTTGAAAACCCCGGTCGAGCCGAAAACCGTCGACAACATCCGTCCGGATGCGGCCACCGACGCCGTCGGACGCTTCCAGTAAGGTGGCCTCAATACCGGCCCGGCGGAGGTAAACGGCGCAGGTCAGGCCGGCCATGCCTGCTCCTACAATGACTACGGAGGATTTGGACTGCATCAGGATTCAGTTCGTTTTTTTACAAAAATACAGCTTACCGGATAGGATGATTACTTTTGTACTTTTAGTTTCTCATCCCCATGCATTTACTCGTTCTGGACAACATCGACTCGTTCACCTACATGCTCGTCGACTACCTGAAACAGGCCGGGGCGACGTGTCGGGTGGTGCGCAATACGGCGTCGCTGGACGAAATCACGGCGGAACCATACGACGGCGTGGTTTTGTCGCCCGGCCCCGGAACACCCCGACAGGCGGGTTGTCTGCTAAATGTAATCCACTATTACCACGAGCAACTTCCGATGCTGGGTGTTTGTTTAGGTCATCAGGCGTTGGGTGACTATTATGGCGCCCGGCTGGTCAAGGCCATCAAACCGATGCACGGAAAACTGTCGGTGATTAGGAAATCGTCGGATGATGCTTTACTAGCTGGTCTGCCCGACGAGTTCAAGGTAACCCGGTATCATTCGCTGGTGCTGGTGGACCTGCCCGCCGAACTGACCGAACTGGCCACCACGATTGAGGGCGAAAACATGGCGTTTCGGCACCGTAATTTGCCCCTTTGGGGCATTCAGTTTCACCCCGAAGCGGCATTGACCCAGTACGGATTAGCAATTTTAAAAAATTGGATTACCTTTGTGAAAACAACTAAATAGTGACCATTTTGTTGTATTTTTCCAATTTTTCTACGACAAAACCAAGACCGCTATGAACTATCGTGTTCGGAAAGAAGGTAACTTCCGTTACATTGATGAAGGACAAGGCGATGTATTGCTTTTACTTCATGGATTATTCGGCGCTTTAAGCAACTGGGACGGCGTAATCAACACCTTCGCTGACCGGTATCGGGTAGTAATTCCGGTGATGCCAATTTATGAAATGCCCATCCGGGAAGCCGGACTGGAAGGACTTGTGAAGTTTATTGAAGAGTTCCTGGCCTTCAAAGACCTGGACAATCTGACTTTGCTGGGCAATTCACTGGGCGGCCATGTCGGGCTGTTGTACACGCTGAAACATCCGGATATGGTGAAACGGCTCGTATTGACGGGCAGTTCCGGGTTGTTCGAAAACTCGATGGGCGGTTCTTACCCGAAACGGGGCAGCTACGATTACATCGCCGAACGGGTTGCCTACACGTTCTACGACCCGAAAGTGGCGACGAAAGAACTGATCGACGAAGTCTTCGAAATTACCAACAGCATTCCGAAGTGCCTGCGGATCGTGGCCATTGCCAAATCGGCCCAACGCAACAATGTGGCGAAGGATATTCAGCACATTACCATTCCCACGCTGTTGATCTGGGGGCTGAACGACACGATTACCCCACCGGAAGTAGCCCACGAATTCAATCGCCTGATTCCCAACTCAGAATTGCACTTTGTTGATAAATGTTGTCATGCGCCCATGATGGAACATCCGGATCGTTTCAATACGCTGCTGACCGATTGGCTCATCCGACAACCCCTGAATGCCACCAGTCGGCAGAGCGATCTCACCATTGCCTGATGGAATTAAGAAATTTCCGAAAAGATTTTGAAACTCTAACGGAAATTTCTTAGTTTTCAACTATACTGTTCCAGTTACACGACACCGGAGATCTCTTCCAGAAATTTTCCGGATGTTTTTGGACAATAAACAGGTACAGAGTAGTAAACAACCGACACCGATGCTGGCCTCCGAACTAATAGACCCGATGATACCGGCCCTGAAGCCGACGGATACCGTTGGGCAGGCCCTCGACTGGATGCAGGAACACCGTGTTGGTCAATTGGCCATTGTCGATCAGGGCCAATACAAGGGCCTTGTCAATGAAGACCTGCTGATGGATGTGCCGGATGATACCCACCAGTTGAGTGAGGTCATGCGGCTTTTCGAGCACCTGTCGGTCCATGAATCCCAGCATCTCTACGAACTCCTGAGTTTAATTACCGAACACCGGCTGCAGGTGATTGCGGTGGTGAACGACGAACAGGAGTTTGTCGGGACGGTTTCTGCCATTGAACTCCTCAAACAGTTTGCCCAACTGCTGGGCGTTCAGGAAGCGGGCGCCATTCTGATTCTCTCCATCAACGAACGCGATTATTCGATGGCCGAAATCAGTCGGCTGGTCGAATCGAACAACGTCCGGATCATCAGCAGCTACTTCGCGGGGGCAGCCTACGGGATGCCCGATAAATCGCGGCTCACGCTCAAACTCAATCGCAAAGACATTACGCCGGTGGTGGCTACACTCGAACGCTTTGGCTATTCCATCGAAGCGGCTTTTGCCAATACTCCCATCGAATCCATCGATCAGGGACGACTCGATTTGTTGCTCCGGTATCTGGATTCCTAATTCATCCGGCATTCCGTCGGCAGTCGATAGCAGATTCTTGGACTTTTCTCTCATCTTTGCAAATCTGACTGACGAACTGACTGACGATTTTTATGAAAATTGCTATTCACGGACGCAATTTTGTCGACCTGGCTACCCCATTCATCCAATCCATGTTCGATGAGCTGGCCCGGCGGCAAATAGAAGTGCAGCTATCTGAAATCTACCGTTCGTTCCTGGATTCTGCCGGTATTGCCCACCATTCTACTTTAACGTATACGTCGTACCTCAATATTTTCGACGCCGATTTTGCGTTCAGCCTCGGCGGTGACGGAACGCTGCTCGAAGTGCTCACCCACGCCGGGCCACGCGGTATTCCGATTGTCGGCATCAACATTGGTCGGCTCGGTTTTCTGACCACCATTTCACCCGAAAATCCGGAAATGCTGCCTAGACTGCTGCAGGCCCTGTCGATCGGCGACTACCGACTCGATGAACGGACGCTGGTGAATCTTCAATCAGACGAGGACCTCTTCGACGGGGTTCCGTTCGGACTCAATGATGTGACCATTACCAAAACCGAAACGTCGTCGATGATCACCGTTCACACCTACCTCAACGGTGAGTTTCTGAATTCCTACTGGGCCGACGGCCTGATCATTTCAACGGCCACGGGCTCGACCGGGTATTCGCTGAGTTGCGGAGGGCCGCTGCTGCTGCCACACAACAGCAACTTCATCGTGACGCCCATCAGCCCGCACAACCTGAACGTCCGGCCGATGGTGGTGCCGGATTCGGCGCAATTGTCGTTTGAAGTGGAAAGTCGCAGCAACACGTTTCTGGTTTCGGTAGACTCCCGTTTTCGTACCATCAACACCGGTACCCGTTTGAGCGTCCGGAAAGAAAAGTTTGCGGCCAAACTGGTCAAGATGAGCGACGACAGTTTTCTGAATACGCTGCGAAACAAGCTGAGCTGGGGCTGGGATATTCGAAATTAGACCATTAAAAATACCTTTACAGTGCGCTGGAGCCGTCTTTCGCTCAGAATGCGCAACAGTTTTACCGAGCGACCCAATAAAATACCAAAAACGGGCGTTTCAGAGGAGGAGCTTGACCAAACCGGTCAAAACTTCAATCGATGAATCAGAGGCTCCGGGTTTCCGGTGCGGTAGTAAGCAAAGAAACATGAAGAATAACCTACTGATTACCAGTTTGATTGCCGCCACCTGTCTGGCGTTGCAAGCGGTCGATGCACAGGCGCAAAATGGCAGAAATCCCTTCGTGCCCTATTCGGAAGTGGGTCTGGGACTGGGAACCGCCAGCTATTACGGCGAGATTGCCGGGTATCGAAAACCCCTTAAATCCACATTTCTAATGATGCGCTGGAGTGCCGGAGCCATGTATACCCGGCACTTTACGCCGAAGTTGGCCGCGCGTGCGTCGTTTACCTGGGCGCGAATCGCCGGCGACGATTATACGTACAATCGCAAAGATCTCAATTCCGGCATTGTTCAGTACGCCCGGAACCTGCATTTTCGCAATGACCTGAAGGAATTTGCCCTGTCCGGGATTTACCAGTTTGTGCCGGACGGACGCAATCCGAATTACCGCGCAAAACTGACGCCGTATGTATTTTTGGGGATTGCGGCTTTGGCCCACAGCCCGGAAGCCCGGACCCCGGTTGGCTTCGGTACCACACCCGACGACACGGAACAGCGCTGGGTAAAACTGCAGCCGCTCGGAACGGAAGGGCAGGGGCAAAACGGCGTAAAACCGTATTCTCTGGTAACCCTGGCGATTCCGGTGGGCTTTGGGGTGAAATACCGGCTGAACGACCGGTTTGGTCTGGCCGGTGAAATTGGATTCCGCTATACGCCCAGCGATTACCTGGACGATGCCGGTGGAGCCTACCCCGATCCAACCATTCTGAAAGACGACCTGGCGCGGGTGATGTCCGACCGTCGGCTGGAGCCGACCGCTGCCCGGAAAGGGGGTGACCGCGTTGCTGAATTACAAAATTACCTGAACACGACCGACCCTATGGGCGTGCTGGCTGCCGATCCCGCTTATGCGACGCGGGGGGCCGACGGGGTTTTCAACGATGGCTACATGACCATTAGCTTTCAGGTACATTATGTTCTGACGCCACGAATTAAATGCCCACCGATCAAATAAATTACCCCTTGTCTGTCTGCCCGTATTTTTTGGTGCCTGATCGTAAGTCGGTCGTCCGTTTTCTGACGGATGGCTGGGTGATAACAGTTTTTTGTCTGGTGATGAACTCTAGCGCATGGGCGCAATCGACTCCGACCTGGGAAGTGGGTGCCGGTCTGGGCGGAATGATTTACAAGGGCGATCTGGCCCCCAGCCTGATCCCGGGAAACATCCGGCCCGCCGGTAATTTGCTGGTGCGCTACAACGTCAGCCAGCCGTTTACGGTGCGGATCAACGCCGGTTTAGGCCAGATTGCCGGGAAAGACAGCCGGTTCAACGATCCGTTTCAACAGGCGCGTGATCTGTCGTTCAAGACCTCGATCCGGGAACTGAACGTGTTGATGGAATACAACTTCCTGAATTATGCCAGCCAGCGGAAAGTGAAAAACTGGACGCCCTACGTATTTGGCGGACTGGGCTTGTTCACCTTTAAGCCCAATCCCCAAAGTCCGGGCTACCAGCGAAAATCGCTCTTTAATTTCCCGCTGGGCGTGGGCGTGAAGTATGAATTTAAACGACCCTGGAGTCTGGGGCTGGAATATGGGACCCGGTTTTCCGGATCCGATTACCTGGACAATTTCGGAGCAAATACCTTTAGTGATACGGATAAATTACGAAACGGCGACCCCGGTTCCAAAGATACGTACACCTACCTTGGCATCACGTTGACCTACCGTTTCTACCGGATTACGTGCCCTGAATAACCATATTCGGGACTTTTTGCGTATTTTTGGCCTTCAGCGGATCGAATACAACTCGTTATTGTGAAATCAGGATTTTGGGAAACTATGCGGTGGATCGGCGTCCTAAGCGCTTTGTGGATTGGTTTATCAAATTCAGCTTCGTCGCAAACCGTGGCCTGGGCCGGGTCCGACATTCCGCCGGTCGATTCGATGTGTTACCAGTTTCAGCGGCTTTATACCCAGATTCGGGAAGAAAGTGTGTTGCCCGATTCGGCCCGTAAATTCTTTAGTGACATCATGTTCGGCCTGCGCGGCAAATTCCGCACCGCCGAACCTTTCCGGCTCGACAGCACCCGACGGGACAGCATTCTCCGAACGGCCTATTTTTCATTCCCGCTCCGCAACTACTCCCCCGACGCCATTGGCGGTTCACACGGGGAAGGCTACCGGGCCAGGGGCTTCGACTTATTCGATTACAACGTTCGCGGGAGCCACCCTGCGCAGGACATTTTTATCTCCGACCGCAACCAGGACTGCATCGACGACAACACCGACCGCCCGGCCGACGTGCTGGCCATGACCAGCGGGGTGGTGCTGGCCATCGAAACCGCCTGGACGCCGGGGCAGGAATACCGGGGGGGTAACTGGATCTGGATTTATGACCCTATTCTCGACGGCTTGTGGTATTACGCCCACAACAACGCCATTGTGGTTCGCCCGGGCGACTGGGTACAATCGGGGCAAAAGATTAGCGAAGTAGGCCGAACCGGCTTCAACGCCTACGCAACCCGTTCGCCAACGCATCTGCACATCATGTACCTGCAACTCCAGGCCGACGGACTCCCGCAACCCCAAAACCCCTACGCATGGCTGCTAACCGCCAGGAACTTTAATTAGTTAAGAGTTAAGAGTTAATGCGTCAGCCAACTCTTAACTCTTCCTTCCTAACTCCTTACCGTTCAATAATACATCGCTTCGTTCCTCTATTTCATCGGCTGTGGGTAGCTATTCGTCTGGCTGGAAAGGCATTGTCTGATCCCGCGGGCGGTTGTGATTAATTTTGATCCATTAATCACCAACAACATTTACTACTGCCATGAAAAAAAATGTTTTAGCACTGGTCACGCTCCTTGCCGTTGTTAGCTGTAAAGATTCCAACGAAGTAAAACCGGAGGATTTAGGCTCTTATCTGATTTATACCAGCCTGTCGGCTTCAAAGTTTGACCAGGTCGAGGTGAAACTGGACGGAAAAACCGTCGGATTGCTCTCCAAACCGTATCTGGCCACAACCCAGCAAAGTGTGCCGCCCTGCGGGTCTGAAACGGCGGGCGTCGTTCTGAACATCAGTCGGCCGGTTGGCAGTTACTCGCTCGATGCCGTAGCAACGCTGAATGGCAAGCAGGTGACCAAATGGTCGAGTTCGGTGCGGTTTGAGGTGGGCAGTTGCAAGAGAACCCGCCTGACCTCCGACCTGTAAGTGTCAATCGTGCCCTTCAACCGTCTTGACGTACCCGTACCCATCGTTTTTATCCACACCCATCGAACAGACGAGCCACACTGCGCAGTGTGGCTCGTCTGCTTTTTGAAAAAATCATAGGAAGTGATCGGCACTTTATGAACGCTCAAAAGCCATTTTCATCGGTTCAGGATCGCACCCCATTGTGATACCGCGACATCCTTTGTACCTTGATTGTCATCATTCTATCGCATTGTCATGCCCATTTACTTGCTCCTTCAGCGAAACTATAGCCTGATCCGGCTCCTGATCGGATTGGTGAGTTGCGGTTGGACGGGGGTGGGCGTGGCCCAGCAATTTTCCGACCGAACCTACGGCGTCTACGACGGTTTGTCGTACGTCTATGTGTCGGGTTTGTATCAGGACCGTGTTGGCAGAATCTGGATCGGTACGTATTTTGGACTCAATTATTTCAACGGCGTTCCTCCGATTATCAACCAGCGCCAAATTCCGGCCTTGCCGGACGGGGGCGACAATCTGACCGATGCGCCCGACGGAACGGTGTGGGCCTGCGCGGGAAACCGCCTGTTCCGGATGAACAACATCACCACAACAGGGCTGACCGTCAAGGAGTTTTCGGTCAACTACGGGCGGAAGGAACCCCAGCAGCAAGTGGTGTTCATGACCGCCGACCACGAAAACAAGCTGTGGTTTGCCGCCCGAATGGAACCGGGGAACATTGGCCAGCGGCTGTATTGCTGGGAGAAAGACCGGATGCAGGATGTAACCCGACGGTTTTTTACCAATCCGGAACAACGGTTTCGGGGCATCCTGACCGATTGGCCCAATCGCCGGATTCTGTTGCTGACCGATGACGGCCGGTTGTGGGAAGTGAAGAAAAACCGCCTGACCTTGCTGGTCGACCGACTTGCTTTGACACAGTTGCTGACCGATCCGGCGGGGCGTTTTTATGCGATGGCCGGGTCGACGGTTTACCGGATTGAAAACCAGACGGTGAGTAAATTGTATGACGTGCCGGTTCCGGTTTCCGAAGTATCGCTGTGTGCCATTGGCCTCAATGGCGAACTGGCTTTTCAGAAAACGAAGGGAGACCTTGACATCTGCTGGTATGATGGCAAAACGGTGACCAACTCCCACATCAGTTCGTCACCAGCCAACCGGCTGCTGTTCGATCACCGGGGGGATCTTTGGGTTGGCACGGCGCATCATGGGCTGATCAACATCAAAATGAGTGGCTGGCAATATTTCGACAACTCGGAAGGCTGGCTGGAAGAAACCAACAACGTGGCCGAAGACCGGAACGGCGTCATCTGGTTTGGTTCCTGGGGAAAAGGGCTCAGCCGCCTGACTGAGAAGGGCATTGTGGCCGACCGGACGTATCGCAAATCGATGCCCACCGACTATTTCCAGCCCGCAAGCCAGACGGATGCCGACGGAAATATCATCCTGGTGGCCGAACCGAAAAAAGGCGTTTTCCGATTCGACGGCCAGACTTTTAGCCGGTTACCGGGTTCCGATACGGCAACGTTGCCGTTGGGTTTCTACGACGATATCCGTCGAAACCGTTATCTGGTTGTTTCCAACACGGATTTATTCATTTACAACCGCCGGACGCTGGCACTCCTGGACGTGGTGCCGATGCCGCCCGACCAGTATGGAAACATTGAAACCGACCAACTCGGGCGTTTCTGGATTTCCGGATTGAACAAAACCCTCTTGTGGAACGGCTCCAGTCGCTCATTCCGGCAGCTTACCCAAAAAAATAAGGGATTGCCGACCCAGACGCTGGCTGAAGTCCGTCGAGATAAACGCGGAAACCTGTGGCTCTCGACTGGGAACGGGCTCTGGTTGTACGATTATAAAACATACCGGCGGATCGCTCCCGGCTTCATCCAGCGAACCATCACCTATTGCCGACCCGTGGGGCGTTTCCTGCTGGTTGGGACGCTGGAAGGCTTGTTTGTGTTCGATATGGAGCGGTTTTATGAAACGGGCGAAGAGTGGCTGGCATATTTTGACCGGGAAAACGGCTTTCGCGGAAGTCAGTGCATTTTTAATGGCATTCTGCTTGATTCACGCGGACGGCTGTGGGTTGCCACGCGCGACCGCATGATGATGATTTCGGAAAAGCGGCTTTTTCAGTTGTTAAAACCGGTGCCAACCCGCATTCAGGCATTTCGGGATATGCGATCCGGACGGATGGTGGAGACGCAAATGGGTGAAATAGCGTTCAAATCCAGCGAAAACGACCTGGAAGTTCAGCTTCAGAAAACCGGCGACACGGATTTACTGGCGAGTACGACTTACCAGTACCGCCTGGAACGTCTGGACGGCAACCCGACAACCCCCGAATGGTCAGAACCGATTCGCGAAAATTCGTTCACCCTGCAAAACCTGGGCGACGGCTCCTACCGGCTGACCCTTCAGGTGTTGCGCGCCGATGGGTTATGGAATACGGAACCCATTGTGCAGGCGTTTCGCATTGCTCCGCCCTGGTATGCCACCTGGGGGTTCCGAACGCTGGTGATTGTTCTGGTAGTTGGCGCGCTGTTTTACGGGCGTCTGCGGCAGGTGCGGGTGCTGGCGCAACGCCGGTTGAAACAGCTCCAGATTCAGCGACGGGTGGCGCAACTGGAAGTGGAAGCTGCCAACCGGGAAAAGCAGGAGTCGGAAATCCGGCGTCAACTGGCCGAAGCCAGCCGGAAGCGGGCCTTGCTGGAGGTAAAAGCCATTACGAATCAGATCGATCCACATTTTGTTGCCAATTTCCTGACTGCCATTCAGTCGATTACCTACGAGTCGGACCCGGACACCGTGGTGAGTTATCTGGCCAAGTTTGGCTCCATTTTCCGGAATCAGTTGATGACCCGCAGCCGGGTTTTCTGGACGCTTCAGGAGGAACTGGAGTTTGTGCGAAATTACCTGGATCTGGAAAAATTGCGGTTTGGCGACCGGATTCAGTTTACAATCGAGGTGTGTGAAGGCATTCCGATGGAGACCAACCTGCCCAAAATGCTGATTCAGGGCTATGTTTCCAACGCCATCAAACACGGGCTGGAACACAAACCCAAAGGCGGAACCGTAAGCATTTACGTTGGCCAGTCAGCAGGTTGTCTGCAAATCAAAGTGGAAGACGATGGGGTAGGGCTGGTGAAAGCCCGGCAATACCGGCGTCGGAGCACGGGCCGCGGATTGAACATCAACCAGGCGGTTTTCGACCAGCTTAACCAGTATAACGAATTGAAAAGCGCACAGCACGTAACCGATTTGACTAACTTTGAAACCGGCGTGTCGGGGGTTCGGCTGGAGGCCCTTTTGCCGCTTCACCCGGTTTTGCCACCGGAAGAGAATGTGGTCGATTCTGACGAACCGGTTTCCTGATCTTTTTAAACGACTCGCTATGAATGCATTGATGGTACGATCGGTCATTATCGACGACGAACTGCCGGTTCGGCGAACGTTGCGCAGCATGTTATCCTCCGTGCCGGAAGTGAGCGTGGTGGGCGAAGCCGGCAATGTGACGGAGGGGCTGGATTTGATTGCGGAACAAAAACCGGATCTGATTTTTCTGGACATCAAGATGCCCATCCGCAGCGGTTTTGAATTGCTGGATGAGCTTACGTTGCAACAACAGTTTTACGGCGTCATTTTCATCTCGGGCTATCCCGACGATGCGCTCACGGCGGTTCAAAAGGCCGCCCCGCATCCTCACTCGGATTTTGTGGTGAAGCCCATCGATCCGCTGATTCTGAAAGAGAAGTTCCGACTGTTTTACCACAAGTGGAAGGCCGACAAGGAGCATGAAATCGAGCTGACGGCTCAACTGGAAAGAGCGTTCAGTCAGAACCCGGAGTCGGCGGTTTTGTCGGGCCCCCGGTTTCTGACGTTTCAAAATTCGGTGGCGCTCCACCGCATCGAGGTGGCCGACATCATGTACTGCGAATCGGCCAACAAGCAGATCAACGTCTATTGCTCCAAACAGGAACACCTCAACGTGCCGAATCTAACGCTCGATACGCTCGAAAAACTCCTGCCACCGGATCATTTCATCCGGATCGGGAAAAGCCACATCCTGAACCGGGAAGCCATCAGTTACCTCGAAAAAGGTGCCCGGCCCAAATGCCGTCTCGTTCTCGGCCACCGCGTCCGCGAACTGCTGATTTATGCGAGTAATGTCTGGAAAGTAGAGGAAAGCTATTCTTGAAAAGAAATACTAAATACAAAATGAGTAATGCTGAATGTAAAAGTATTCCGATAGCGATTCGATTACTTTTACATTCAGCATTACTCATTTTGCATTTAGTATTCCCTTCTTATTGCCCCAAAAGAATCTTATTCGTCATTTCCTTATCGATCGTGATATAACCGGGATAGTTGACTTTCTTATTCCCCAGCGCAAGGGTTGGTTTGATTTTGATCGTCAGCATCGACGGTTTGGCGCTGTTCGATCCGCTCATGTTTCGCACCAGATCTGTGAACGCACCGCGGTTTTTTTCGTCGGTCATCAGTTTGTAGGCATTGGCGTTCAGCTTGATCGGAACGCGCGTTGAGCCGCCACCGGGGGCTACTTCGATGCGCTGGTTGACAAACCCGTTAAAGAGTTCCTGTTCCGCCAGCATAATTTTGTATTCCAACTGGTCGATAGCCGCCGTTTTATTGGTCGGATTGGTGATGTCGATGTTGATCCGGGCGCTCAGCGGAATGCTTTTGGTCATGAATCCCGTGGCCAGTTGCGGATACTTCATGGGATTCAGATCTTCCAGATTTTTCAGTTTCCGAACGTCGATGCCGGACAGATAAACGCTGTCGGCCGATGTGATATTGAATTTGCAATCGCCCAGAGCTTTGGCCTGCGTGATCTGGCGGTTGACGCTGCATTGGCTGAAAGTCAGTGCGAAGGCAGAAATGGCTACGAAAAACAACAGTTTTCTCATGTACTTGCTATGCTTGATGGATGTTCCCTTTAGATAGACGAAAAAGGGATTGGTTTAGTTTTAAAAATGCCAATTCCCGCTCATTTTTACCGCTATTCGTAAACACAAAATTTTGCTGTCCATTGTTTTGTAGGTATATTTATACGTTAAGCCGAACGGGGCTAGGAAATGACCCGGAAAATTTGTATTTTTACTATCCGAAATCGTCCTTTTAACCGCATTTCTTATAACAATTCCGTAAAACGGAGCTATACTGATTGCATTCTATGACAAACGAATTAATTGAAGCCGACATCACACCCGAAGAACGTTCCAGAGGTAATTACGATGCAGACAATATCCAGGTCCTGGAAGGTCTCGAAGCCGTTCGGAAAAGACCGGCCATGTACATCGGCGATGTTGGTATCAAAGGGTTACATCACCTGATCTGGGAAGTAGTTGATAACTCCATCGACGAAGCTTTAGCCGGTTATTGTGATACCATTCAGGTTACGATTAACGAAGATAATTCGATTACGGTGAAAGATAACGGCCGGGGTATTCCGACCGGAATGCAGACTAAATTAGGCAAATCAGCCCTGGAAGTGGTCATGACCGTGCTTCATGCCGGGGGTAAATTCGACAAGGATACCTACAAAGTGTCCGGCGGTTTGCACGGCGTGGGGGTTTCCTGCGTGAATGCACTCTCGACGTTTCTGCACGTTGAAGTACACCGCGAAGGCAAAGTGTTCGAGCAGGAATACCACATCGGGCAGCCGGTTTATCCCGTTCGGGAAATCGGTACGGCAACGGATACCGGAACAACGGTGCGCTTCAAACCCGATGATTCGATTTTTACCGAAAGCGTTTACAAATACGATACCGTAGCCGGTCGTTTGCGCGAGCTGGCCTTCCTCAACAAACGCATTCGCATTACCCTGACCGATTTGCGTGATATGAACGAACAGGGCGAACCGCTGCACACGGAGTTTTATTCGGAAGGCGGTTTGACCGAGTTTGTGAAATATGTGGATGAAAGCCGTCCTTCCCTGGAAGGCATGTCGCCCATTTACATGGAACGCGAGACCGGGACGACGCCCGTTCAGGTGGCGATGGTCTACAACATGGAAGCAGGCGAAAACATCTCTTCCTACGTCAACAACATCAATACGATCGAAGGCGGCACGCACGTGCAGGGATTCCGAACCGCCTTGACCCGGATTCTGAAAGGCTATGCCGAACGCAATGCGCATTTGCTGGGGAAAAATTCCGGTAAAGTGACCTTCGACGGGAGCGACTTCCGCAAGGGGCTAACTGCCGTTATTTCGGTGAAAGTGGCCGAACCGCAGTTTGAAGGCCAAACCAAGACCAAACTGGGGAACAGCGATGTCGTTGGAGCCGTTAGCTCGACGGTGGCTGAAATGCTCGAAATGTGGCTGGAGGAACACCCGAAAGAAGCCTCGTCGATCGTTCGGAAGGTGTTGATTTCAGCACAGGCCCGAATTGCCGCCGATCTGGCCTATAAACGCATCATGACCGACCGCAAGGACTTCATGAGCGGGATGGGCTTGCCAGGTAAACTCGCCGACTGTTCGGACACCAATCCGGAGAATTGCGAAATCTACCTGGTGGAAGGGGATTCGGCCGGCGGTTCTGCCAAACAGGGCCGTAACCGCGCTTTCCAGGCGATTCTGCCGTTGCGGGGGAAAATCCTGAACGTGGAAAAAGCCCTGGAACACAAGATTTACGAAAACGAAGAAATCAAGAACATCATTACGGCGCTCGGGATTCGCTACGAACGCGTCAATGGCGAAACCGTGATGAATCTGGAGAAACTGCGGTATCATAAGGTGATCATCATGACCGATGCCGACGTCGATGGTAGCCACATCCGGACGCTGATTCTGACCCTGTTTTTCCGCCACATGCGCTCGCTGATCGACAATGCGTTTCTGTACATCGCCCAGCCACCGTTTTATCTGGTCAAAAAAGGCAAGGAAGAACGGTATTGCTGGACCGAGCAACAACGCGAAGCCGCTATTCGGGAACTGGCCGGATCGGGTCGTGAGGAGAACGTGAACGTGCAGCGGTACAAAGGTCTGGGAGAAATGAATCCGGAGCAGTTGTGGAGCACGACGATGGACCCCGAGAAACGGAGCCTCAAGCGAGTGACCATCGAGTCGGCCGCCGAAGCCGACCACGTCTTTTCGACCCTGATGGGCGATGAGGTGGCCCCCCGGCGGGAGTTCATTGAGCGAAACGCCAAATATGCAAAAGTAGACGTGTAAGACAGAGCGGGCGAATAGCCCGCTTTTTTTTTGTTCGCTCAGGAACGGTTATCCGGAATGTTCCGGGAAACCCCTGCTGGTAAAAACCATAATCCGGAAGAACGACAGGATTTTCTGTTTTTAGGGGCGGTTAGAAAAATAACGGATCAAATCGGGCAGGCTTTCAATAAACCAGTGAATGCTAAAATAAACCAGGATTACTGAAAAAAAACGCCAGGGTATTCTCGATTTTAGCCACATAGTACGGAGGGAGTTAATTTGATTTTATTTTTCGGACTAACAACCATTTGATTCAATGACTTGATGTCGCCGGTAATTTTTAGTTGCTACCCAAAAGGTTCAATTAATGGCACATGTTAAAGGGCGACAGAATGGCGTTGTATGATAAGTATGCTGCTGAGTCTGAACAGATAAAGTAGCTAAACAACTCATTGCTGCTTAGGACAAAAGGCTGTGAAAGGCTAGAATAGATTAGCCTGAATTTAGTGGAAAGCATCTAAAAAAAGGCCATCCGGCACCAAAACAGCTTTTTGAAGCGCTTTCAGGTTGTCACAATTGGTTTGAAAATCTGCCAATTTGTGTAGGAATTATTGCTGGTATTGCCAAAAAAACGATTTATTCGTTTTTTTATTGTTGAGCTAATCTACCGCATAACAGGTGAATAAATAGTGCTAATTGATAGACCCGATTGTCCGGGTCGTTCTTCAGCGGAACGGCATGTACGAGTCATCATAAGTCAATCCGTTTTTTAGATCAGTCGTTATAAAAACCGATACATTGATCCTGCTATTAGATTGATAATAAACAATTCTCGTACCAAAATTTCTAAAATACCACTGAAGATTTCAATTATAAATAAATTATTTTTGCATATGCAATGATTGAAAGGTTGTAACATTGAAAGAATTAATGCAAAAAATGCTTCGGCGTTCTTTTTTGCCGTTTTTTTGAGTGGACGACCCTTTTGGTACAGAATCTGTGCGTATGAAGTGGCAGGAAGGTGCCGTAAACTAAAAAGTAGCGTACGAAGTTGTTATACTATGCGTTACTTGAATACAATAAAGTTCATCCCTACCTATGACCGGCAAAAGTCCTTCACAAAAAGATAATATGGAAAGGAAGGGTTCTTTCGGGAATCTTTTCTCGTTTTTCTCAGGGCGTAAAGTAACTTTACCATCCGATTCGGAAGATGGTAAGGCTATGAAAATAAACGAAAAACTGGCGAATGTCATCGACCAGAGCAACTACATCAGCCGTGACCTGAGCTGGCTGAAATTCAACGACCGGGTATTGGATCAGGCCCGAACGCCCGAACGTCATCTGCTCGACCGACTCAAGTTCCTGGCCATTACGGCGTCGAACCTGGACGAGTTTTTTACCATTCGCATCGGGAGTCTCTACAATTACCTCGACTACGGAAAAGAGCGCGTCGATTATTCCGGTTTGCGGGAAATTCCTTTCCGAAAAGCCCTGATGACGGCGGCACAGCAGTTCAGCCGGGACCAGCGTGCGGTTTTTGATGAATTGAAAGCGTCGTTCAAGGACATCGACTTTCGATTTGTCGGACTGGATGACCTTACCGACGACGAGCGGGTGAAGGCGGTCGATTATTTCGATCGGACCATTTATCCCATGCTGACGCCGATGGTCTACGACTATACACACACCTTTCCGATGTTGCTGGCAAAGGTGCTGATTTTCAGCGTTGTTACCCAGGACCCCAGTCGCCCCGTGAAAGCCGGGGATGATGACGAGAACCAGCGGTTATCGTTCGTTCAGATTCCGGCCAATCTGCCCCGTTTCATGCCATTTGAGCGCAAAGACGAAACGTGTTTTCTGCCAATTGAAGAGATTATCCGTCAGGAAATCAAGAAGTTATACCGGAATGTAGAAATCGACTCGGTTAATCTGATGCGGATAACGCGAAATGGCGATTTTACCCTGGAGGAAAGCGACGACATCGAAAACGATTTTATCGACGAAATCAAGCAGAAAATCAAAAACCGCCGGCTGGGTCGCGTGGTTCGTGTCGAAATTGAACCCAATGCGTCGGAATGGATGGTGAATCTGTTGAAAAAACGCTGGGAAATCGATGACTACAATCTGTTTGAAAATGCGGAACTGATTGATTATACGAGCCTTTGGCAAGTCGTTCGGCACCCGGAATTTCGTGATGAATTGCCTGCACCCCCAGCCCCCGTACCGGCTTTGGGAATGCGTCGGGAGAAAAATGCGGACATTTTCGAGTTGATGAAAGAGCGGGATATTCTGCTCCATCATCCCTATAACAACTTCGAGCCGGTGATGTCGCTGCTGGAACAGGCTGCCGAGGATCCGAATGTGCTAGCCATCAAACTCACAATTTATCGCCTGGCCAAACGGTCGCGGATCACAGAAGCCTTGCTGAAAGCCGCCGAAAATGGTAAACATGTTTCGGTTTTGTTTGAAGTAAAAGCCCGTTTCGACGAAGAAAACAACATTCGTGAAGCCCAGCGGCTGCAAAAAGCCGGCTGTTTTGTGATTTACGGGATCAGTAGTTATAAAACGCATACGAAACTGCTGCTGGTGGTTCGGAGTGAAGGTTCGCGCGTGGTTCGGTATGCCCACCTGTCGAGTGGAAACTACAACGAAGAGACGTCGAAACTTTACACTGACATCGGTTTGCTGACCACCGACGAGGTGTATACGCACGATATTTCCGAATTTTTCAATGTCATTACCGGACACTCGCTGCCCAACGATTACCAGTATTTGATTACTGCCCCGCGCGACATGCGGAAGCAACTGGTCAAGCTCATCCGGGCCGAATCCGAAAACGCCAGAGCGGGGTTACCGAGCGGTATTTGCATCAAAATCAACTCCCTGGAGGATCAGGAGGTGATTGACGAACTTTATAAGGCTTCTCAGGCGGGGGTGCCCATTCGGCTCATCGTACGCGGTATTTGCTGCCTGCGGCCCCATCGGCAGGGGTTGAGTGAGAACATTACCGTCCGGTCCATTGTCGGTGATTTTCTGGAACACACGCGTCTGTTTTATTTCCACAACAATGACGATCCGAAGATTTACGGCGGCAGTGCCGATGTCATGGTGCGTAGTTTCGACCGGCGCATCGAATCGTTGTTTTTGCTGGTGGACAAACGGGTGAAACAGCAGGCCATTCACCTGCTGGACTACAATCTGCGTGACAACGTCAACGCCTATGAACTTCACGAAGACGGGGTTTACGTGAGATGCTGCGCGGACGAAGAAACGGATCCGCCGTTCAATATTCAGAAGAAGTTTTTTGAAGTGACGCAGAAGGAAGTCATGCAGGCGAAATTATTCGTGAACGAAAAACCGATCGAACCTGAGCCGCCCCAACCGGAAACACAGCCGCAAACGGAGGTTCACACGAGTTAAGTTTACGGTATTCCGTTTACGCCGGGCCGTCGCTACGGTGGCTGACGCACGCTTCAAACGCGTCAGCCACCGTAGCGACGGCCCGGCGTAAACGGAATACCGTAAACCGTAAAACTACTATTTACAAAACTCCGGCGAGGCAATCTCGAACGCCAGTGTGTTGTGGTCGGGCACAAACCGGTTTTTCTCCAGTGGCCAGCTTGCTCCGCCATCGGTGCTAACCCGAATATCATACGGTTTTTTGACCTGCAGCTTATAGGACATGGTTTTGGTACTTTTTCGATCCAGGGTAACCAGATCGCGCCAATTCCGTTTTCCGGCCTCACTGTATTGCAAACGAATCCGGGCGGGTAACCTGGATTCGTCCAGTTTAGTGGGGGGCGGACACGCAAAATTAAAGCTTACGGTGATGGCAGGTGGAACTGCTAATTTTTGCAAATCCACGACTTGGGGGCTGCGGTTGCAGGTTTGCTGGGGCGCGGTTTCAAGCACCGGCTGGCCCGGATTTCCGCTACTATAGGCATCGTTGAAGGCAAAAATCTGCAACCGGACTTTTCGGTTCTGTAAAAGATTCGTCAGAACGATGCGGCTGCCGTTGTTCAAAGGCGAATAAAACGAGCTCAGTTCCTGCCGCGTATCGGCATCCACGACCTTGCATAGATACCGGATGTCAACCTGATTCAGTTTACTGCTTACCGTAAAAATAGGCCCCTCGTCGCAAACCGCCTGGGTCCAGCCCGCCACCCATAAAGCCGGATGCGAGATCGAAAGGCTGCATTCCGGTTGTCCGGTGGAAGCATTGCGGGTAACCAGCCCCGGTTTTTCCTGCTGCCAGTGGTTACTAACCCGGTCATAGCGGTACAATGGAATTTCGTCGCCCGGCTGAAGCGGGCGACCCAGGGCGGGGTTGATGGTGGCCGGATTGAGCGTCATGACCCAGGAAACCGGTTTCGAAACCTGTTGAACCAGCCGGAATTGGTCATCGTGAAACTCCAGCGAAAAAGCCCCCGCAATCTGGCTGAGTTGCAATGATCCCAACTTTTCTCCGCCAGCACTGGTAACCGACGACATGATTGAACCCGTCGGTAGAAAATCGGTAGGGTTGTTACCCCGGTTTTCGATGTGGAGCAAAGCCGCCGTCAAAGGGCCGCTCAAGTCCGTTCCACTGGCTGTCCTGAATTCAGTGCCGGGTTCGATCCGAACCGTTACATTGTCCTTTTTCTGGTTGACAACGGGCGTCTTGATGGCTAAGCCGGCGACAAGTGGTAGTTCGAACGCGTCTACCTGCGTTGCCGACAGGTGGGTAGGCGGATCACTCAGTTTCAGCCACTTTGGTGACAGGCTGTATCGGCCCGTATCAGCCAGTTTAACCGGCTGAATAATGTCCAGATAACCCACCGATTTGGCGGCAACAACAAAATTGAGTGGATCATTTTTCGAATAAATGGCCTCGGGAGAAGCTGCCAGAATCAAGACGCCATCCTCATTTACTTTGTAATTCGTCGTATTGAGGGTCGTCACAATTTGGTCGGCATCGGCCCCGGCCACCGCTAATTCAATCTCTTTTGGCATCGGCCCTTTCAGACTCCGGAACCGGAGCTCAACAATTCCGTTTTCAATGGGGTCTTTAAATCCAATTCCCACATCATCCAGTGGATTCTGGCAGGCATTGCTGATAACCAGCAAAGTTGTCATAAAAAAGGAAAATACTATCTTTTTCATATATCCAATAATTATTGAAATTATTCAATTAATTAATTGATAATCAGAGATAATAAGATAACAAATTTCTTCTGTTTTTGTCTGATAATTAGCAAAAAAAAGAGAATGGAAACGGTATGAAAGACACTGAACATCGGAGAAACCACGACATTCGCGAACAGGAAATAAACCGTTGCCCAATGAGAAAACCGGTTAATTCGCATTCGGGACCGATCAATCCTTCTTATCTTCACAAGTTTTTTGTAAACTACCGTACACTTCAACTAACCAGCGTATTGAATGAGCCGTTTTACCGGACTGATCGGCATCGTATTGATTCTGGGCATCGCCTATGCCATGTCAAACAACCGCAAAGCAATCAAGTATCGAACTGTGGGAGTCGGGTTGCTACTCCAGTTTGGATTGGCGGTTTTTATTCTGAAAACGGACATTGGTCAGCAGATTTTCCAGACACTGGGGCAGTTTGTCGACCGGCTTTTACAGAAATCAGTCAAGGGTGCTGAATTTGTCTTTTCTCCGTTGGTCAACCGTGAATTGCTCAGCAAAGCGTTCGGTCCCGAAAATGGCTTTATTTTCTTCTTTCAGGTCATTCCAACCATCATTTTCGTAGCGGTTCTGGTCAATATTTTCTACCATCTGGGCATCATGCAGCGGGTTGTGGCCGTGTTGGCGCGGTTCATGAAGTGGTTGATGGGCGTTAGTGGTGCCGAGGCATTGTCGAACGTTTCGAGTACGTTTGTCGGACAGGTCGAAGCACAGATCATGATCAAACCGTATCTGAAAACCATGACGCAATCGGAATTGCTGGCGTCGATGACAGGCAGTTTTGCCTGCATTGCCGGGGGTGTTCTGGCGGTGTATATTTCACTGGGCGTTCCGGCACCGTATCTGCTGGCGGCCAGTTTGATGGCCGCGCCGGGTGCGCTGGTGATCAGTAAAATCGTTTTTCCAGAAACGGAAGTCTCGGAAACGGAAGGCATCGTGAAGCTGGAAATCAAAAAAAGCCACGCCAACCTGCTCGATGCCATTGCTTCCGGCGCGGCTGAAGGGCTGAAAGTCGGTTTCAACGTCATTGCCATGCTGATCGGTTTCATCGCCCTAATGGCCTTGCTCGACAGCATTCTGTTCCGGATCGGGTATTACATTTTTGGCTTCCCCAACCTGAGTCTCAACTTTTTGCTGGGCCATGTCTTTTCCATCTTTGCCTGGGCCATGGGCGTTCCGTCGAAGGATATTCAGGCTGCGGGGTCGTTGATGGGTACCAAAATGGTGGTGAACGAGTTTGTGGCCTATCTCGACCTGGTGAAAATCAAAAGCACACTCGACCCCAAAACCATCGCCATCACCAGCTTCGCGCTCTGCGGATTTGCCAATTTTTCGTCGATTGCCATTCAGGTGGGCGGTATTGGCGAGCTGGCCCCTTCGCGCCGGAGCGATCTGGCCAAGCTGGGTTTCAAAGCCCTGATTTGCGGAACGCTGGCGTCGTATATGTCGGCAACGCTCGCCGGTTTGCTGCTGTAAAATAAAACCGCTGCAGGAGGGCAGGATTTGACTGAAATTCTATAATTTCAGCAGGATTTTCTTGTCCTATTACTAGCCTTCCTATCCCTCTTGTGATGATTGCTACGAAACTGATTCCCCGCACGGCTTCGGCTCAGGAGCAACCGCTTCTGGTAAAAACGATATTGGCACAGTCGCTCAACTACGAGCCACAGCGGGAAATTGTTTACCGCGACCTGTTCCGCATGAATTACGTGGAATTCAACCAGCGGGTTCGTCGTCTGGCCAATTTGCTAACTTCCAGTGGGGTGAAGCCGGGCGATACGGTAGCGGTTTTCGATTGGGACAGCCACCGGTATCTGGAGTGTTTTTTTGCCATTCCGTGCCTGGGGGCCATTCTGCACACGATCAACGTGCGGTTGTCTCCCGCGCAGATTCTGTATTGCATGAATCATGCGGAAGACAAAGTGGTGGTCATTCATGAAGATTTTCTACCGCTGCTCGATGCGATCAAAAGCCAGCTCACGACGGTCGAAACGTTTATTCTGGTGAGCGATAAAGTGTATCAAAATCAAGAGGTTGTGATTCCGGACGGTTTTGTCGGCGAATACGAAAGTCTGTTGAATACCGCTTCGGACCAGTACGATTTCCCGGATTTTGACGAAAATACCTGGGCTACGACGTTTTATACCACCGGCACCACCGGCAATCCGAAAGGTGTTTATTTTTCGCACCGGCAGTTGTTCATGCACACGATGGGGCTGGTGACCTACATCTGCGGGTATGAAGCCGTCGCGTTTCATTCGACCCATGATGTATACATGCCCATCACGCCCCTGTTTCATGTTCACGCCTGGGGTTTTCCGCTCCTGGCAACCATGCTGTCGGCGCGGCAGGTGTATCCGGGGCGGTATGAACCCGAAATGCTTCTGAAATTACTCCTAAAAGAAAAAGTAACCCTCTCGCACTGCGTCCCGACCATTCTGACGATGCTGGTGAATAGCCCGGTTGCCAGACAGGTGGATTTGAGTCGCTGGAAGGTCATCATCGGCGGCTCGGCGCTGACGAAAGGGCTGGCAAAAGCCGCCCTGGAACTGGGCATTCAAATCTATGCGGGTTATGGACTGTCCGAAACCGCTCCGATTCTGTCGCTCACCTACCTGAATGACACCGAACGTGCGTTGCCCATCGACGAGCAGGTGGAGTTTCGGACGCGGGCCGGTCGCATCGCGCCCTTTATCGACATCCAGTTGCAGGACGATGACGGACAGCCGGTTCCGCACGACGGTCATTCGCTCGGCGAACTGACAGCGCGGGGATTCTGGCTTACGCAGGGCTATTACAAGGAAACCGAGCGGGGCGAAGAACTATGGCGCAATGGCTGGCTCCACACGGGTGATGTGGCCGCCATCACACCCGACAACTGGGTGATCATTGCCGATCGCACCAAGGACGTCATCAAGTCAGGTGGCGAGTGGGTTTCGTCGCTGGCGATCGAAAACTGCCTGTCGCAAATCGAGGGCGTGGCGGAGTCGGCGGTGGTCGGTTTTCCGGACGAAAAATGGGGAGAACGTCCGCACGCGTTGGTGGTGTTGAAACCGGAGTATGCCGGCAAAGTGACGGCTGAAACGATCAAAACCGCCTTGCAGGGCCAGATTTCAAGCGGAGATATCAACAAATGGTATGTGCCGGATCGCATTGTGCTGGTCGGTGAAATTCCGAAAACCAGCGTCGGTAAAATAGATAAAAAGAAAATCCGGGCCGAGATGAAAGCGCTGATATTCTCCTGAAAAAGCCCCTTTCGGAGCAAAAAAATCCGGTTCGCTACTGGCCTGGATTTAACGATTGCATCATTTTTAAAAGCTCATTGACGGTTTTCCAGTTTCGGGTCGTGGCCGTTACCTTGAGCTTGTTTTCAAAAAAGGTATTGCTCAGTTTGGTGTTGCCATAACCGCCCGGGCAATACACGTATATTTCTTTTCCGGAGAGCACAAACCGGTCGGCACCGGATAACAAGTCCTTTATTTTGTCACCATTCGAGGGGTCGGGTGTATCCGATAAAAACGTAATATGAAGCTTATCGACCTCGGTGTTATCTTCCTGTAAAAAAGGATTTTGGGCAACGATGTCGGCCAGTTCGCTCAGCGACCGGGTCAAAACCGGCACCTGAAAGCCAAATGTTTCAGTAATTTTCTTCTCAATCTGTCTCGCCAGTTGTTCCTCGTCGGCAGCGGAATGCGTGAAAACGACGTTGCCGCTTTGAATGTACGTTTTGACCTGCTGGCAGTTCAAGCCCTCGAACAAGCACTTTAACTCGCTCATAGGGACTTTTTTTTGACCACTGACATTGATGCCACGGAGAATTGCGAGGGCGGTTTTCATAACGGTAAGAGCACCAAACAGTGGGTAAAAATACCTGTCTGGGTTTGTAAAATTAGTCTATCATTCAGAGTAGTATGCATATCCGTCGAACTCTTTTCCGACTTCTGCGTTTCTTTTTATAGAGAATACCAACAAACGCCGTATACGCCAGCGTAAAACGGAAAAGTTGGTGTTGTTAAATTGTAATGATCGGAGAAAAAGCAGTAACTATTTGCAAATTTGGCCGATTTTGCGAATTTTATTTGTATATTTCCCATATATGTACTTAATTTTGTAACGATTAAGGATTCAACACTCAAATGAGTAAACGGAGAAAAAACTTCTTTCTGCACCGGTTATTCTGCTGGCTAATGGCGCTGCACATCATCAACATTAGTGTCGATGTGCCCGAACATTTTTCGCCGAGAATGATTCATGGTGCCCAAAAAGAAGATTTATCCGTTAACCGCATTGAAAGCATCGGTGAGTTGATTCTTGAAAACTGGCTGGGCATTATCGACGCCCTTCCGGAACAGGACGATGCCAAAGAAGAGTCCGACGTTGCCAACATTGAACACGATTATTTCTCTGCTCCACTTTTTTCTTTTTCCTTAAAGCCCGTTTACTGGCGCCTGGCAGCCCGACCTGTTGGACTAACATCCATTCGTGTTTTTTCGCATGTTCAGGAGATAAACTCCCCTCCACCTCAAGCTTAAGGGGTCTTTGCGCTCAGGCGGAGCGCTTTCAATCCAGTACGATACTACCCTGTTACCTTTTTTATTGATTAGAAATCAGGTCGGACTTTGTTCAGGGATGAACATGTCCTGGCTTCCCTATACGCTTAAACGCTTAACGAGAAATCATATCACAATCATGAAAGGATACGTCATTGCCATTGCGCTATCAATCAGTGCTTTTATCACGGGTTGTAGTAGCCAGGCCGAGGAGAAAACCGAGGTTGAAAAACCGGCACTCCCCATTTTTGAAATTACAAGACAGTCGACCACCCTGCAGCGTGAATACGCCGGCAATGTGGAGGCCGTTCGGAACGTGGAAATTCGTGCCCGCGTTGGCGGGTTTCTAGATAAAATACATGTCGACGAAGGGCGGCAGGTGAAAAAAGGCCAGTTGCTTTTCCAGATCAACCAGGCTGAGTACCAGGCCGAACTGGCCAAAGCCAAAGCCAACCTGAAGAGCGCGATGGCCGAAGCCAAAACCGCCGAGGTAGAGCTGGGTCGTGTCAAGTTGCTGGTCGACAAGAAAGTAATTTCGGCTTCCGAACTGGAACTGTCGAAGTCGAAACTCGATGCGGCCAAAGCCGCCATCGAAGAGGCTCAATCGGCCCAGGAGAATGCTTCGCTGCGCCTGGCTCACGCCAGCATCCGCGCCCCGTTTGATGGCGTGATCAACCGGATTCCGTCCAAAATGGGGAGTTTGATCGAAGAAGGCGCGCTGCTGACTACGGTTTCGGACATTCGTGAAGTCTACGCTTATTTTCACGTGTCGGAAAAAGAATACCTGGAGTATATCAAAAAAGGGCAGCATAGCAGCAGCGGGCAGGAAGTAACGCTGCTCCTGGCCGACGATACCCCTTACAAGCAGGCGGGAAAAATCGAAACGATGGAAAGCGTGTTCGACGATGGTTCCGGCACGATTGCTTTCCGGGCCCGTTTTCCAAATCCTGATAAAATGCTCAAGCACGGGGCTACGGGCAAAATTCGCCTGAAAAATGAAGTGGACAATGCCGTTCTGGTTCCCCAGAAAGCCGTGTTTGAAATCCAGGATAAGAACTACGTGTATGTGGTCGATGCGTCCAACAAAGTCAAAATGAGGAGCTTCGTTCCCCAGAGCCGCGTCGCCCAGTTTTACCTCGTGAAATCGGGGCTGGAACCCGGCGAAAAGGTTGTCTACGAAGGCATTCAGAACATCCGTGATGGTCAGCAAATCGTTCCGCAGGCCCTGTCACCCGAAAGTTTGCTGACCTTAAACCCCGCAAAGTCCGAGGCCGAAGTCGTTGCCAACTAACCGGGTAAACCTCCGATCATTACACTCCACTCTTCGGTACAGAGCAACTTTCGGTCGCATCCGCGATCGGAGGGCAGCCTGTACTTTAGATTTATTAGCACGAAACTATGTTTAATACGTTCATAAAAAGGCCATTACTCTCTGCCGTAATTTCCGTGTTTATTACGCTGCTGGGAGTCTTGTCGCTGATGAATTTACCGGTTACCCAATTTCCCGATATTGTTCCGCCATCAGTTACCGTAACGGCAAAATACACCGGAGCAAATGCGCAGGTAAGTACAAAAGCTGTGGCAATGCCGTTGGAACGAGCGATCAACGGGGTTCCCAATATGACCTACATGACCGCTGTTTCCGGAAACGACGGGATCACCTTGATACAGGTTTTTTTTAAGGTAGGAACAAATCCTGATCTGGCGGCTGTCAATGTCCAGAACCGGGTTACGACGGTTTTGGATGAACTTCCGGAGGAAGTAATCAAGGCCGGGGTAACGACGGAGAAAGAAGTAAACAGCATGCTGTTGTATATGAACCTGGTCAGCACAGATTCAGTGGCTGACGAAAAGTTCATTTATAACTTTGCCGATATCAACATTTTGGCGGAACTGAGACGGATTGATGGCGTTGGTTTTGCCGAAATCATGGGGTCTCGGGAGTATTCTATGCGGGTGTGGCTCAAACCCGACCGGATGACGGCCTATGAAGTTTCTGCCGATGATGTCATCGCGGCCATTCGGGAACAAAATGTGGAGGCTGCTCCCGGAAAAACGGGTGAAAGTGCCGATCGGGATGCGCAGGTGTTGCAATATGTTTTGCGCTACACGGGGAAATTTATTGAACCGGTTCAGTACGAAAATATTGTTATCCGAACCAAAGACGATGGTTCGATTCTTCGTTTAAAGGATGTCGCAGACGTAGAATTTGGGTCACTTAACTACGGTATTTTGTCGAAAAATGATGGGCGACCTTCCGCTTCTCTCATGCTAAAACAGCGTCCGGGGTCGAATGCCCGGGATGTGATTGCCAACGTCAAGAAACGCATGGCCGAGCTGAAAGAAACGACTTTCCCGCCAGGCATGACCTACAACTTTGCCTACGATGTGTCGCGTTTTCTTGACGCTTCCATTCACGAAGTAGTTCGTACGCTGTTCGAAGCTTTCATCCTCGTATTCATCGTCGTCTTCCTGTTCCTCCAGGACTGGCGTTCGACACTGATCTGTGCCCTGGCGGTTCCGGTGGCGCTGGTCGGTACGTTTGCGTTCATGGATGTGATCGGTTTCTCGGTGAATCTGCTTACGCTCTTCGCTTTGGTGTTGGCCATCGGGATTGTGGTCGATAATGCCATTGTGGTGGTGGAGGCCGTTCATGCCAAAATGACCGAAGAACATTTATCTCCACGGGCGGCTACGTTTGCGGCCATGAAAGAAATCAGCGGAGCCATTGTTGCCATTACGCTGGTGATGTCAGCGGTATTTATCCCGGTCGCTTTCCTGTCAGGTCCGGTCGGTATTTTCTACCGGCAGTTTTCGCTGACGCTGGCGATTTCCATTGTGATTTCGGGGATCAACGCCGTAACCCTGACACCGGCTTTGTGCGCCCTCTTGCTACGACCCGTTCATGGGGAGCAAAAGGGATTGCTGGGACGGTTTTTTGCCAAATTTAACCGTGGATATGATGCCGTTGCCGGGAAATATCGGCGCGGTTTGCGTCCGTTTGTGAATCGAAGCGTCGTGACCTGGGGCGTTTTGCTGCTTTTCGTAGCGGCAATCTGGGGGATCAACACCATTTTGCCCGCCGGTTTCATTCCGACCGAGGATCAGGGTATGATTTACGTGAACGTGACCACACCCGTTGGGGCTACCGTGGAGCGGACGGAGGAGGTCATGGATCTGGTGCAGCAGGCGGCTTCCAAACTCGAATCAGTCGAGAACGTATCGACGCTGGCGGGTTTGAGTCTGATGACCGACGGCGCCGGGGCGTCGTACGGGATGGGCATGATCAACCTCAAAAGCTGGGACGAACGCAAGGAGTCGGTCGACGATGTGATTGCCTTGCTGGCCGAGAAAACCAAGAATATCAACGATGCCAGCATCCAGTTCTTTTCGCCACCCACGGTACCCGGTTTTGGGAATTCGAGCGGTTTTGAAATCCGGTTGCAGGACCGCACCCGAAGCGATGATCTGCAAAAGACTAAAAAAGTAACGGATGAGTTTATCGCCGAACTGGAAAAGCGACCGGAAATCAGCCGGGTGTTCACCAGTTTCGACCCCAGTTTTCCGCAGTACGTGTTGCATGTTGATCAGGATAAAGCCGCTCAGAAAGGCGTTTCCATTGACAATGCCATGAGTACGCTTCAGACGCTGATGGGAAGTTTTTACGCGTCCAATTTCATCCGTTTCAATCAGATGTACAAGGTGATGGTTCAGGCTGCACCCCAATACCGGGCCAAACCGGAGGACGTGCTGAACCTGCGGGTGAAGAACAAACAGGGCGAAATGGTGCCGTATTCCAACTTTATCACGATGGAGCGCGTCTACGGGCCGGAGCAGTTGACCCGCTACAACATGTTTACCTCGGCCATGATCAACGGCGAGTCGGCGCCCGGCTACAGCAGTGGGGATGCCATTAAGGCGATTCAGGAAGTGGCCAAAGAAAAGCTGCCGCGCGGTTTTACCTTCGACTGGTCGGGGATGACGCGCGAAGAAGTATTGTCGGGCGACCAGGCCATCTGGATTTTTGTGATCTGTCTGGTCTTCGTCTACCTGTTGCTGGTGGCGCAATACGAAAGTCTGTTTTTGCCGCTGGCGGTTTTGCTATCGTTGCCCGCCGGTATTTTCGGGTCGTTTCTGTGTCTGCAACTGGCCGGTTTGCAAAACAACATCTACGCGCAGGTTTCGCTGGTCATGCTCATCGGTTTGCTGGGTAAAAACGCCATTCTGATCGTAGAGTTTGCGAACCAGAAACAGCAGGAGGGAATGTCGATACTGAAAGCCGCAATGGAAGGAGCGATGTCGCGTCTGCGCCCGATTCTGATGACCTCCTTCGCGTTTATTGCCGGACTGATTCCGCTTTGTATTGCTTCCGGTGCCGGAGCCCTGGGGAACCGTTCCATCGGGACGGCGGCTGCGGGCGGTATGCTCATTGGAACCCTGTTCGGACTCTTTCTGATTCCGGGGCTGTATGTCGCATTTGCCAAACTCGCCCAACTGCTGCAAGCCAAACCGCCCAAAGACGACGAGTTGGATCAGGTTCCGGTATTAACTCAAACTCACGAAAATGGAACGACCGTTCATTCATAAATCAAGTATTTCAGAAGCCCCTAAATCCCCTAAAGGGGACTTGGAACATCCGGATTTTGCTGCGTCCAAGTCCCCTTTAGGGGATTTAGGGGCTATTAAACCGAAGTTTCAAAAGCTCATAGTTTATCTCATTCCGCTTTTTCTATTGAGTAGCTGCCGGGTTTCTGAACCCCTGCAACTGCCGAAAGCCCGGACACTGCCCACGTCGTTTACCGGAAACACGGACTCGACATCGGTTGGCAACCTGAATTGGAAAGCGTTCTTTTCGGACCCGGATCTGGAAAGTCTGATCGATACGGCTTTGGCCCGAAACCCGGATTTGCAGATTGCCTCGCAGCGCATCGAAATGGCGCGTGCCAATTTTGAGTACAGCCGGGGGGCGCTGGTGCCGTCGGTCAATGCCGTGGCTGCCGCCGGAGTCGATCGGTTTGGGCGCTACACCCTGAACGGCGTCGGGAATTTTGATACCAACCTGTCGCCTAACATTGATGGTAAACAGCGCATCCCCGATGCAACGCCGGAATACTTCCTGGGTTTACGGAGCAACTGGGAGATTGACCTGTGGGGGAAACTGCGAAACCGCAAACGAGCGGCTTACGTGCGTTTTCTGGCGTCCGAAAAAGGGCGTCATCTGATCGTTACCTCACTGATTGCCGAGGTCGCCCGCCTGTATTACGGGCTCCTGGCGTTGGACAGCGAACTGGAGATTCTTCGCGAAAACCAGGCTTTGCAACAACGGGCGTCCGAACTGGTGGTGGTTCAGAAAGCCGCCGGACGCGTTACCGAACTCGCCGTTCAGCAATTCAATGCGCAATTGCTCAACACCCGGAGCCTGGAAGCCCAGGTGCAGCAGCAAATTGTGGAGACCGAAAACCAGTTGAATCAGTTGCTGGGGCGGTTTCCGCAACCCATTGCACGAAATAAAACCATCAGCAACCAGGAATTGCCGGCCCAGATCTCGGCGGGCATTCCGAGTCAGATGCTGCGTCGCCGACCGGATATCCAGCAGGCCGAACTGGCGATGGAAGCTGCGAACGTCGACGTGGAGGTGGCCCGGGCGGAGTTTTTGCCGTCCCTGACGCTGACGCCCTACGTGGGCCTGAATGCATTCCGGGCGTCGGTTTTGCTTGATCCGGCTTCCTTGGCAATCGGCGTGTTGGGCGGGTTGGCGGCTCCGGTTTTCAACCGCCGGTACCTGAAATCGAACTACTCGTTGTCGGTTGCCCAAAGCCGGGAAGCGTTTTACGGATACCAGAAAACCGTGCTGACCGGTTTCAGCGAAGTGACCACCAGTTTGCGGGGAATTGAAAATTACCGCAAGGTGGCGGAACTACAGGCACAGGAAGTGGCGGTATTGGGCCAGGCGGCTACTATTTCCGATGAACTATTTGCAACGGGCTATGCTTCGTACCTGGAAGTCATCACGGCACAGCGCAGTGTGCTGGCGGCTGAACTCTCGCTGATTAACACCAAACGGGCGCAGTTCTTATCCGTCATCGACCTGTATCGGGCGCTGGGGGGCGGCTGGCAGTAAACTAAATGTTATGTTACACAGGGTTTATCGGAGGGAACCAGAGGTTATCAGGGCGTCTCTGATTAACTTTGATTTTCTCCGATAAACCCTGTGTAACAACCTTGACTCGCATCGGCTTGCTTTCCGACACCCACGGTTTTTTAGATCCACAACTGTTTACCCATTTTGCGGAATGCGATGAAATTTGGCATGCCGGCGACATCGGTTCGGTGAAGATCATCGACGACCTGCGGGCTTTCAAACCGTTCCGGGGCGTTTTCGGCAACATCGACGACCGGGATGTGACCCACGAATGTCCCGAACACCAGCGGTTTGATCTGGAAGGGCTTTCCATCTGGATGACGCACATCGGCGGCACACCGCCCCGGTATAATCCTATTGTCCGGCCCGGTTTGATCCAGCATTCGCCGGATCTGTTTGTATGTGGTCATTCCCATATTTTGAAGGTTACCCGCGATCCTAAAATCAATAACCTGCTGTTTATCAATCCCGGAGCTGCCGGAAAACACGGTTTCCACCCGGTTCGGACGGTTTTGCGGTTTACGCTTGATGCCGGTCGGGTTCGGGATATGGAAGTGATAGAATTGGGTAAGCGGTAAAAAAGTTGCCGAAAATAAATACTATATTGGCAACTCGTTTACCTGAATGAGTGGTAGTTGATGAAAATTGCAGTTTGGCATAATCTGCGGAGCGGGGGCGGAAGCCGGGCTTTGCACCAGCATATTAAAGGGCTTGCCCAGCGCGGTCATTCCATTGAAGTGTGGACGTCGTCGGTCGCCGACACGAAGTTTCTGGACGTGGACCGGTATGTGGACAAGACGCACATCCTGCCGTTGTCGATGGACATCCGCATTCGGGACGAATACCGGGATAAGCTCTGGGCGTTGAAATTCGAGCCGGAAACCCGCATCCGGCGAATGCTTGACTTTTGCAGCCGCTGCGCCGATCAGATCAACGCGGGCGGTTTTGACGTGCTTTTTGCCAACTCCTGCATCAATTTTTCGATGCCCTACATCGGCCGGTTCGTTAATATTCCGAAAGCCCTGTATCTGGGCGAACCCAACCGTACCCTCTTTGAATCGTCACCGGAACTGATCTGGGAAGGGCTTCCGCCGGCCAACGGAAACTGGAGAAAGGCCGACTACCGGAGCCAGTATTGGGACGATATGTTCAAGATTCGTCAGGCACGCGTGCGGGTACGGGAAGAAATTCAGAACTACCGCAGTTACGATAAAGTACTGGTCAATTCCTATTTCAGCAACGAAAACGTGCTTCGCGCCTACGGTGGCGCGGGTGAAGTCTGTTATCTGGGCATCGACGCCAGCCTGTTTCCCTACCAAAATTTACCCCGTGAACCGTTTGTCATGGGCTTGGGGGCGTTTTTTCAGCACAAACGGCCCGATCTGGCCATTGAGTCGCTGGCCCTGATTCCCGAAGCCATTCGCCCGAAACTGATCTGGGTGGGCGACATGGGCGACACGGCGTATGTCGACAAGTTGAAGGACCTGAGCCGGTCGTTGCAGGTGAACTTTGAACCCAGGGAAAAAATACCGCATCAGGAACTGGTGCAACTCCTCAATACGGCATCTTGTCTGCTGTATACGTCGACTCTGGAACCCTTCGGCCTGGCTCCGCTGGAGGCCAATGCCTGCGGTTTGCCGGTGGTCGCTGTTGCGGAAGGAGGAGTCCGGGAAACCGTTATTGGGAATTACAACGGCCTGTTAGTCAACCGGAAACCGGAAGAAATGGCGCGGGCGGTGGAGCGGGTACTGACGGATAGCGGCCTGGCGGATCGGCTTTCGCGCAATGCCCGGCGGATTGTTCAGGAGCAGTGGACGTTTGAAAAGGCCATCGACCGGATCGAGGACGCCCTATTCAACACGATTGGGAAAGACAAGGACGTGTTTGTGAAGTAGTTACTTAGATCGGGTTCCAGTGAAACTGACCAAAGCCTACATCTTCTCCACCAATTTCAGCAATTTTATATTCCTTAAAACGAATTCCTAACCCGTGTTCTTCATCGAAAGTGCAGCTAAAACAAAGGCCGAAAGTCCCTTCTTTCATCTTTTCCGGGCAGTGAAGCGATTTTAATTTTATTAAATCATCGATTTTATATACCTCATTTAATTGTATTAGAGGGTATTTAGTCGTGTCATCCATATAATGACCGTAGTCATTCCATATAAATTGATAATATTCAAATATAGATTTTCGAATGTCATCAACAAAAGATTGCTGCTTTTCAACTAACGTAGTAACTGTTTTAATTTGTTCTTGATTTAGTGTTGTTCCCTGTGCTTGAAAGTGACATTTATTACAGCCAAAAATCTTTAAATTCACTCCACATTGGCAAGATGAATCCGTAATGCCATAAGCCGGAAATAAATAGCTTTCCCAAATGTACTGGCTTGGATATTGTCTTCTATGCCATAGATCGTAAGTTTCATTAGATTCCATACTTTGCATTTAAGTTTGCGGCACACGTATTTCGTAAAGCTTCGGAAGGTATATTCTGGAGCTTTACGAAACATAATAAACAAAGTTACAGTCTCTCCGAAACTTGTCTCACAACGGAATCTGCTCAAAAACCACCGCCGGTTTCTCCGCATCCTTAAACGCCTTGCGCGGGCGGATGTTAAGCGTCTGGAACAATTGCCGATCTTGATCTTCTTCCGGATTGGGTGTGGTCAGCAGTTTGTCGCCGGCAAAAATGGAGTTGGCACCGGCCAGAAAACACAATGCCTGCTCTTCGGTGTTCATCCGAACCCGGCCCGCCGATAAGCGTACCATCGCCCTGGGCATGATGATCCGGGCGGTGGCAATCATCCGAAGCATTTCCCAAACCGATACGCGGGGTTGATCTTCCAGCGGAGTCCCTTCAACGGGAACCAGCGCATTGACCGGGACGGATTCGGGGTGTTCGGGCAAATTGGCCAGGGTGAGCAGCATCCCGATGCGGTCCTGGTGGCTTTCGCCCATGCCGATGATGCCGCCGGAACAAACCGAAATACCAGCCTGCCGAACGTTGCCGAGCGTATCCAGCCGGTCGTCGTAGGTACGGGTCGAAATGATGTCACCGTAGTATTCTTCGCTGGTGTCGAGGTTGTGGTTATAGGCGTATAAACCGGCGGTTTTCAGTTTTTCCGCCTGCGTTTCGGTCAGCATCCCGAGCGTGCAGCACACTTCCATGCCCATCCGGTTGACGCCCTGCACCATTTCCAGCACCTTGTCAAAGTCCCGGTTGTCGCGGACTTCGCGCCAGGCGGCTCCCATGCAGAAACGCGTGCTGCCTGACTCCTTCGCCCGGTGGGCGGCCGTCAGCACTTCGTCCACTTCCATAAGCTTGTGAACTTTTACGCTGGTATGGTACCGCGCGGCCTGGGGGCAATAGGCACAGTCTTCGGGGCAGCCCCCGGTTTTGACCGACAACAGCGTACAAACCTGCACTTCCTGCGGGTCGTGGTGCTGGCGGTGAACCGTGGCAGCCCGGTAGATCAGATCAAGAACAGGGGAGTTATAAATATCAGCGATTTCGTCGCGGGTCCAGTCAGTACGAACGTCAGTCATAGCAACAATCTAGAGCGTGTCAGGTAATAAAGCCAAATATAGGGGGTGGAGGAGTTTGGCGCAAACGCAAAACCACTTCAATCCACCGATGTTTACCGGTTTCTGAAACTTACATCCGGGTTGGTTCGGGTCTCAGGGGCAGAATGGGAGCCAACTGCGGAGCCAGTTTGAGCTGTTTTTGCGCCTTTACCACCAGATAGAGCAGGTAGCCGACGATGAAAAGCTCAATGCTGTATTCCAGGATATAAACCGGTTTACTGAAAATTTCACTCACCGTTTGGTAATACGGCTGCCCGATTCGCCACCACAGGGATGGATGGACGGCCGCTGCAATGTTGAACACCAGTAGAAAAACCACTGACGTTCGGTTGCGGAAGTCGACCATCTGAAACACCAGGGGCAACATAAACAGGTAAGTATAGTTGGCAACGGCATTTTTCTGGACCACCGTCATCAGGCTGAAGGTGGCGATGTAGAACAGCGGAAAATACGTTCGGTAATCGTGGTTTCCTCGTAACCGCAGCACTTGTACCCCCACCAGCAGGCAAATGACCAGCCCGGCGTAGTTCCAGACCGACAGTTCGGCATTGATGAAACCGGAGGTGAAAGGATGCAGCAGGGAAGCCCAGTTGGGCGCTTTCAGGTATTTCCCTTCTTCCAGCGGTTGTTCGATGAACAACGAACCGGTTTTAATGTACAGGAAAATCAGAACCGGGATACCCAGCGTGGCCAGACCCGCCATCAATGGAATCAGCCGACGGGTGAGGAGGAAAAATGGCAGAATGATCAGGATGAAAACCGCTTTGGTCGATAGAATGCCCAATGCCAGCAGCAAACCGCAGAGGTACGCATTCCCGTCGCGTTGGAGGGCGACAATGGCCAGCAGGGCAAAAATCCAGAGTGCCACGTCTTCCTGTCCGCTCAGAATGGACATCACGAAAGGAACGGGAAGCATCATGTAAAACAAGACCCGGAAAAGACGTTCCGCGCGCGGCATTACGTCCTCATAGGTTCGGTATGTCAGCCAAACCGCCACCAGTTCGATCAGGGTTAAGAACAGCACCAGCGAGCGGGTATTGTCCCAGAAAATCAGCGGAATTTCCATCCAGAAACCGTAGAAGGGCGAATACGGATTCAGGACATCCCGGTACGGTATTTCCCGCAATTTGGCGGAGATGCCAATGGGATAATAGTAGTTGGCGACATCCGACTGGGGCGAAAAGTCGAAGAAAATATAAATCACCACAAACGGAACCAGCCGCAGCAGAACCCAGAAAATCAACAGCCAGGGCACCTTCTTTTCGTCCAGAAACGATTCAAGAACCGGGCGTTTGAACCACGCAACCAGCAGCACGGCACTCAGGAGGAAGGCGGTTGCGGCCTTTGCGTAAACAATAAACATAGTTGAAATGCTATGAAAAGAAAACCTGCCTTACGAAACCGACGAACGACCCGTCGACCAGGATTGGGGCGGAAAGGATGGGCTCGTGGCCCGGTCCAGTGATTTAAGGTGGTTAAACGTGTGCCAGACCAGTGAAAGCAAGAGCCCCACTTCAATGACCTGAATCACATAATCGGCGGTATTCACCGGGGCGGCAAAAACGGTTTGCCAGTCGTCATAATTCAGCATCCCGACATAGATTACCCAGATGATGGGTTGAATGACAATCAGGAAGTTGAGCAGGATAAGCTGAAAATTGAACGATTTGTCTTCGATTCTGACAAATTCAAACAGCACCACGATCATGTACATGAACAGGTAAAAACCGGGGGCACTGGGCTGAGCCAGCATGAAAATGCCGAACGTTAGGATGTAAAGCGAAGGGAAAATCTGCCGATAGCCCAGATGCCGGTACCGGATGGCCACCCAGGACGACAACCCCATGGTGATGAAAAGGCTGATCGTGTTGAGCCGCGTCAGGCTCATCTGGTTATACAGACTGCTCAGAAACGGCCGGGTGATGCTGACGATGTTGGGCGTCATGTGGTAGCCGGAATGTTGCAGCGGCATCAGGAAGGCATCGCCCATCAGAAGGTACAGGATGACGATGGACGGAACGCCAACGAGCGCCAGCCCCAGCACGTACTTGAATTTGTTGTCGACCAGAAAGAACACCGGCACCAGCAGCACGATGATCATGCTTTTGATGACAATCATCGACAGCCCCCAGATGACGCCAATCCACAGGCTGCTTTGCGCACGGCTGGTGTAGAGCAGGGTGATGAGACCTACCCCCCAGAACCAGACGTCTTCTTCGCTGCTCAGGATCATGGCGACAAACGGCATGGGCAACAAAAAATACAAAACCGCCATCAGCAGGGAATCCGGTCGGCTAGCCTGGTAATACCGCCAGGTGGCCCAGACGATGGCGAACTCGATGAGGGCCATAAAGGGAATCAGAATTTTGGCATTGTACCAGAGGTAAAGCGGCAGACTAATGAGGTAGCCAAACAGCGGACCGTGGTAGGAAAGAAAATCCCGGTAGACCATTTTGCCCGCAAAAGCCGCAATGGCTTTCTTGTAGAAGAATTCAGTGTCGCTGCGGGGGGCAAAATCCAGGATCAGATACACGATCAGGAACGGAATAACCCGGAAAACGATGAACGAAACCCAGAGCGTCAAAGCGGGCCGTGGGTTCAGGTGGTGGCGGAAAGGAGCGGGAAATCGAATCAGAAGCCAACTGGCCAGAGCGAGAAGTAATGAAACGACGACTTTTACGACTGAAACCGTATCCTCAAAAAATAGCATGTAACGAATGGGTGGTTTTAATTTGGGGTAAAGTTCGGTATTGTCGCTGTGGCTGCCAAATAAAAAAAATCATACTCGGCCAGTCGTAAAAATTGTTGGCTAAATTGTCAGATTTGGCGACCTTTGCAGTAGAACTACGATCTTGACTTGTGAACACCGCCCAACAGGCTATCCAACGGGTACGATAAAACCAAAACCAGCGTCAAGGCGGTTACCGGTTTTTTGGCGAATGTTTTGTTCACTAATCTACTGATTACTAGCTGATCTTTTCTTTTGAGCCGCAGCGTGATGAAGTCTGCCTAAGTGATCTTTTTGTTCACTACAGGCTTTTTGCGATTCAAATTTTCGGTTTTTCGAGGGAGGTTGAGGTGCTTCATAAGGATTGAAAGGAAAGTGCAATCGTTTTTTGATTTAAACGAAAATACAAATTTACATAGTATCAAAACCTAATAGTATGTTTTATCTTGCTCGTTTAACGAATAATAATAGGGGCTACAAAGAACCATCCGGCCCTAATTATAAGTCTGATAATGCCACCTCAAGCCGGACGGCTTTTGAAGCGACCTACGGCTTTGGCATTGAAGAGTGGTTCCGAAACGAACGGCATTCGTACGAAGGGTATCAGTATGCCTACATTGAAGGGTTGGGGCCGGAGCAGAATCTGGAAATTCCCATTCTGTTGTATACCCTCCGTTTTGCTGAAAATGGCAAAGGGTCGGCTAAAAAATTAGTGGTGGGTGTGCTGAGAGAATGGCAACACATTTCGCAGTGGGAAGCTGAATTACCGACCGAAGTGGTAGCCGAATGGTATGAGCAAATGAGGAGCGAACTCGGTGATTTGCTGGAGTCGGTAGCACCCGACAAACGCCCGCTTGCGATGAAACAACTGCTCTACCACAGTCAGTATCCCAACAAACCGAAGCCGTTGTTTAACGTTCGGTTTAAGCCTGAACAACTGGATTACCGGGTTTCCAAAATCATCGATGCGAGTTCATTTGGGAAAAACAACTCCTTTGCCATCGAATTGAAAACCGTGGAGAGTTACGACGCTAAAACGCAAAAAATCCTGACGGATTTGGGGCTGGAATAATCTACCGGCATTCTGTCTTCAGTAACGTATACCTGAAACCGCCTTCCGGTTTTATCAACACCCACCGTCCTTCTGTTTCAACACGCTCGCCTTCGTGCCAGGTAATGGCATCGCCGGTGAGCGTGAAGGTGATTTCGTGTGGTTGCGTTACGCCTTCACCCGAACGCTGCCAGTCGGCCCGGATTTGATTCTTCGTTAACGTTCCCTTCAACGGACCCCGCGCCCGGTCTTTTTCATAAGGCAAAATGGCCAGCTCGCCGGTTACTTCGGCGCCCTGAATGACTAGCCGCAGCAGCGTGGTATCGCGCCCCACTACCTGCCGGTAGCAAACGGTATCGATAGACGTAACCGTCGAATCAGCCGCATTTTCCGTTGTTTCCGACCGGCGGGAACCGTCACCGCAGCTACTGAGTACCAACATCAGGAGTCCTGAAGGCAGGATATATCGCATGGGGTTTTGGGTTTTTCCGGTCAATCGGTTGAGAGTGATCGGATTTACTGACTAAAAATTAACGTTATAGGAGTTTTTGTTTTCACACATCACAAAGGTACTGTGTGTGCTTCCAATGCTTGTCACCGAACCAAGTTTATTGAATACAAAATCCTGGTAGTGTTTCATATCTTTCGCATACACTTTCAATAGAAAGTCGAAATCCCCGGAAATATTGTAGCATTCGACGACTTCTTCCAGTCTAAGAATATCGCTTACAAACTCATGACCAATACTTCTATCGTGCTGCTTAAGCTTGATATTACAAAAAACGATTAACCCGTAATGGAGCTTTTCCGCATCGATGATGGCGATGTATTTTTTAATGTAACCATTCGACTCCAGTCTTTTTACCCTTTCAAAAACCGGTGTGTGCGACAGATTTACCTGATCTGCCAATTCCTTAATGGTCACATTCGAATTTTCTCCCAACAATTTGAGCAACTGTAGGTCTATTTGATCTGGTTTTTCCACGGAATAATTTCCTTCTATTTGTAAAAAATGACTTGTTAAAAGAAGAAATATCTAATAAGATTACAAATATAGATTATTATTCTAAATTTAATCCTCACTAGTAGATATTTAGTCTTATTATATAATTTTGTTGAGATTTTTAATCTAGTACAGAGGGTTCGATTGTATTTGACACAGCTTTTCCTTGAAAGATGGGCAGGCGACTTGCCTTAGCCATGTTGATCAAACCGACACGCTTCCGGACTTCCATCAGTTCCTGACTTTTACGTATTTCCCTGTCTTTCAGGGGCTGGGTGAGGTGTGCCATGGGTGTTGGTTTTCCACAGCGTGCGGGTGTAGGGTGTTCGGCAAAGAATTCTGTACCCTTATAAACCAACTCACACAAATGGTCGCACACAACCTCGGCTATCCACGAATCGGTAGCCACCGCGAACTCAAAAAGGCCAATGAACAGTACTGGGCCGGAAAAATTACGCATGACCAACTGGCCGAAGCCGGGCAGCGCATCCGGCGCGACAACTGGCTGACCCAGCAACAGGCCGGGATCTCGCTCATTCCGTGCAACGATTTCTCGTTTTACGATCAGATTCTGGACTGGTCGCTAACCGTCGACGCCATCCCGGAACGGTTTCGGCCCCTCGCCGAAAAACCCGGGGTTCGCGAACTGGATCTCTATTTTGCGATGGCCCGCGGCTATCAACAGAACGGTCTGGATCTCATCGCCCTGGAAATGACGAAGTGGTTCGATACCAACTATCATTATCTGGTTCCCGAATTCAGCAAAGCACAGTCGTTTTCGCTGCGTTCCGGGAAAGTCTTCACGGATTTTGAGGAAGCCAAAACCGTGTTGGGCCGTATTCCCAAACCGGTTTTGCCGGGGCCGGTAACGTATCTGTTGCTGGGAAAAGAAAAAGAGGACGGTTTTCACCGGCTGGATTTACTCGACCGACTGCTGCCGGTGTATGAACAGATTCTGAGCCGTCTGGAGGCACAGGGTGCCGAATGGATTCAGTTTGACGAACCGGGTCTGGTGCTGAATGCCGATGAGCAACAACAAACAGCCTACGCCACGGCCTACCGGTTTTTGCGCGAAAGGTTTCCAAACCTGAAATTTCTGGTCGCTTCGTATTTCGAATGTTTTGGCGAAAACCTCCCTCTGGCAACGCAATTGCCGGTCGATGCGCTGCACATCGACCTGGTTCGCTGCCCCAATCAACTGGATGACCTGCTGCACACGGATTTTGTGGATCGCAAAACTATCCTGTCGCTGGGCGTAGTGGATGGCCGGAACATCTGGATCAATGACCTAAACCGTTCGCTCAGCCTGATTCAGAAAGCCACTGACGCCCTGGGCCAAAACCGCGTGTGGGTGGCTCCATCGTGTTCGCTGTTGCACACGCCCTGCGATCTGGCTTCGGAAACGGAAGCCAGCGGTTTAACGCCCGAAATCAAGCAATGGCTGGCTTTTGCCAAACAGAAACTGAGCGAAGTGGTTAAACTGGCAACGATTGCGGCTCAGCCCGACAGCGAACAGGCGAAGATCTGGCTGATTGAAAATGAGACGGTTCTGGCCGAGCGCCGACAATCCGCGCTGATCAACCGCCCGGACGTTCAGCAACGGGTGCGTCAATTGACCGACAAAGATACGCACCGGGGCGCACCCTTTCATCGGCGCCAAAGCATCCAGCACGAGCGGTTGAATCTGCCGTTGTTTCCAACGACGACCATTGGTTCATTTCCGCAAACCGACGATGTTCGCATCAACCGGGCGAAGTTCAAAAAAGGCGAAAAGACGCTGGAGCAATACGAAGCGTTCATTCGGGTCGAAACCGAAAAGGCCATCCGCTGGCAGGAAGAAATCGGTCTGGATGTGCTGGTTCACGGCGAATTTGAGCGCAACGACATGGTCGAATACTTCGGCGAATGGCTCGACGGTTTTGCCTTTAGTCAGAACGGCTGGGTGCAGAGCTACGGCTCGCGCTGCGTCAAACCACCGATCATCTACGGCGACGTTTACCGCCCCGAGGCCATGACCGTTCGCTGGGCCGAATATGCGCAATCGTTGACCCGGAAACCGGTCAAAGGGATGCTGACCGGCCCGGTAACGATTCTGCAATGGTCGTTTGTCCGGGATGATCAGCCGCGCCGGGATACGTGTATGCAGATCGCTTTCGCGATTCGGGATGAAGTGGTCGATCTGGAACGGGCTGGTATTCAGGTTATTCAGATTGACGAACCAGCCATTCGGGAAGGCTTGCCGCTGCGCCGGGAAAACTGGGAAACCTACCTGGATTGGGCCGTGAAGGCGTTCCGGGTGTCGGCGTCGGGTGTGCGCAACGAAACCCAGATTCACACACACATGTGCTATTCTGAATTCAACGATATTATTCAGTCGATTGCCGATCTGGATGCCGATGTGATCACGATTGAAACCTCGCGGTCGCAGATGGAATTGCTGGATGCTTTTGTTCAATTCAATTATCCGAACGAAATTGGCCCCGGCGTCTACGACATCCACAGCCCGCGCGTGCCGACCACGGAAGAAATCATCGCGTTGCTTCATAAAGCTGCCGATGTGTTGCCGGTTCGGAATCTGTGGGTCAATCCGGATTGTGGACTGAAAACCCGCCGGTGGCCGGAAACGGAACAGGCACTCAAAAACATGGTGCAAGCCGCCCAAACGGCGCGGAATCTGGTGATTGAGAGGGTGTAACCAAACTTTTTAATATTTTTCATTTCCGTTGCTATAAACCTATGGAAACACTAACGAAAAAGCACGAAACCGTCGGTTGTCCGCGTTGCGGAGCGGCTTTTGAATGCAAGGTGGGGAGCATTACCCTCTGCCAGTGCGTGGCGGTTCCGTTGAGCGACGAACAGCGGGATTACGTTCGTTCTCAGTTTGCCACTTGTTTGTGTGCCAGGTGTTTGCAGGAAGTACGAACGGAATATAACCAACAAAAGCATCAGGAATTGCTGGGGAAATTCCGGAATGCGCATTGAATTTTACTCCTAATCTGAAAGTATGACGTCAATCGAAGAAAAAATACAACTCGCCGAAACCCGGGTTTTTAAAGCGGTTTTTCCCAACACCACCAATCATTACGACACCCTTTTTGGCGGTACGGCCATGCAAATGATGGACGAAATTGCGTTCATCACCGCCACCCGGTTTACCCGCAAACGGGTCGTAACGGTTTCGTCAGATAAAATCAATTTCAACAAGCCCATTCCGGCCGGAACGATTGTTGAACTCATCGGCCGGGTGGCGCATCTGGGCAATACCAGTCTGCGGATCGATGTCGATATTTTTGTCGAGGAAATGTACAGCGATCACCGGGAACGGGCCGTTCATGGTTCGTTCACATTCGTGGCCATCGATGAGCATAAAAATCCGGTGAAAATTCTATAAAAACAGAACACCCGGCCATTTCGAGCGATTCGAAACGACCGGGTGTGTTCAGTCAGAACCTCATGACGCGAGCCGGTAACATCAGCGGTTCCCCTGGCGCTTCGTTATCATAGGTAGGTCGAGCCAAAGGCTTCTGTGCCGGATATACGAGTCAGGGGCGTAAATGGTTGCGTTGTATTGAAAAAAAAATAGAATATGTTCGCCGTATTTTTAGTTCGCATTAACTCTCTCAATGATTTTGTTTGTAAGATCCTTAAAATCCATATAACATTTCTGTACAGCTTGATAATGAGCCCCTATAGCCCCGTCAGCCGGTTTTAGTAAAAACATTGGTTTGTGAGCTTCCATTGACATAGGTGCTAGACTACGATAGTGTTTTAGCATGGCTAGGCAGTTTACATTCAAATCAGCTTCAATGGAGGAAGGAAACACATTTGATTGATTTCTAAGCACAAACGTTTGATATACTTCAGGAATTCGGTCAGCCCAGCGGATATACGACTTTACCGGACGACTGTCACGTGAACTATATTGTAAAATTACGTAGCCTACGGGAAGCATTTTTCCTGCAGGAATCTGGCTTTTGTCTGGTTTAGGATATTCATTTTTACGTTTCTCCCACTGATTATGCCAGTCGCTTAAAGTTTTTCCTAGATTTTTTATTCCTTGTAGTGAAAATAAGTCAGAGGCTACAGGCAAAACTACATAGTCGGTACTAATGAGTACGGCCCGGTTGATGGCTCCCAAGTTAGGACCAACATCGATCAAGACAAAATTGGCACCAACTTGCTGTGATGCGTCATCAATTAAGCTTTTAAACAATGAAGTTACTTTGAACCCAAAGAGGTCTCCGGCTAAACATTTGGTCCAAGCATCACTAAGCTTATCCTCAAAAGCAGAAAGGGCCAGATTGCCAATGAGCAAAGAAATAGTAGGGGTTATTGTTTCAATATGAACGGGTTGGTAAGGCTCTCCTTCACTAACTGGTATGATTGCGTCAAGAATCGTTTCATTACGCTCTTCCAGCACAATTTCTTCCATGCGTTCCTGCGTTAAAAACATAGAAGACAAATTTGATTGAGGATCGAGATCAACTGCTAAAACCCGATGCCCCAATTCTGATAACATCCAAGATATGTGATACACAGTGGTAGTTTTTCCTACACCACCTTTATTATTGAAAAATGTTATTATCTTCATATTGTAGGCCTTTTGAAAATTTTAACCCCAAAATACATCGGTTGGTCATACTGAAACTCGGGAGCAGGGTTCCCGTTTGCTGACAATTCACTTTTAGCAGTTGCAATGCCTCTATTAAACCGATTTACATATCCCATTATTTTTAATGCTTCTGCAATAACCGGATTCCGATAGTCATTTTGATGCGGGAAGTTTTCTGGTCTAGCAACTCCGTATAAGCCTCCTGGGTTTGTTATTTCAATTCGGTCATTGAATTCATAAAATTTTATAGGGGCATTTGATTCATAATCCCTATGCATTACGGCGTTGTTAAGCAGTTCCCGAATAGCTCTGAATGGGTATGCTCTAACTATTTCCTCCTGTAAAGAGCTAATGCTAATTGGCCGATTCTCAATATTGTTTTTTACAAAGGCGTCCAACTCTCTCATTGTCGTCAGCAAGTCTCCTGAAAATACTTGCTCATTTATGACATCAGAATCCAGACCGTTTCCGGCAAAACGAACATACTGGATATAGGCCCCTTGAATATAGTAGTTAGGGTTGTTCCCCAACAAGAGAATTCCTGCTTGTGTCGGGCAGTCGCGCACAACATCATATAAACGTAACGAACCTAGTTGCTGTTTTAATTCTCGGTGATTAGCTGCCAATGTTTCAGCGTCAATGGCATTGGGTAAATAAATTAATTTGAAAATTTCAACATTGATATCATTCAGGCTGCTGCCGATGGCCGGACTGGAGTCAAAAGAGCGAAAACTAGTAGCCCGTTTTTCAGTTAACATTCGTTCTTCGGCTTCTGTAGCAATGGCTTTTCTTGGACCATTTCTAATCCATATTCTTCCTCTGTACCGAACAGGCGGGAAGAAACTTGGAAATACTTCTACAACGACAACACTTCCTGCTGACAAATCATACTTCTGTATTGTAATTGCCGGTTTAGGTAGCACATTACCATCGTCCCGTATTGCTGCTAAGTTGCGCAGCAGTTCGTCTGTTATGTTAATATTTATTATTCTTCCTGTTTTATCATCTACGCCGATTACTAGGTAGCCAGGAAGTTTGTGATTTGGGAAATCGTTGGAAAAAGCACAAACTGCTTCACAAAATTTATCGGTATTGTGGGTAGAGATGGTCCGTTCGATTCTGTCGGACTCCATATCAGATAATAACTTGATCAATTCATCCGGAGATAGCATAGTGTAAATGCGTTAACAATCCGGGAATTTACACATTTTTTGAACGGACATTAAAATTGTACCATAAATCATACTTACGGCAATTGATAGGCCACTACATAATCACCCAGTTTCGTTCCCAGCTTGCCGTGGCCTCCGGCGGCAATGACCACATATTGCTTTCCATTGATCTGGTACGTCATCGGCGTGGCCTGTCCACCGGCGGGCAATGGAACCTCCCATTGCAGGCTACCGTCGCTGGTTTTAAACGCCCGAAAATGTCCGTCCATTGAAGCCGCTACGAAAACGAGACCGCCCGCCGTGGCAATGGCCCCGCCAAAGTTGATCGAACCCCATTGTTTTGCTTCGGGAAACTGACGCGGATCGAGCATGAAGCCCAGTGGTACTTCCCATTCCAATGTGCCTTTTTTGAGATTAATAGCCGCTAAGGTTCCCCAGGGCGGAGCGGTTTGCATCGTTAAGCCGGTTTCCGTTTTGGCAAACAGATAGCTGCGTTTCATCACGTAGGGAGTGCCGGACTGCATACCGGTTTCGGCCCGCATCAGCTCCTGGTCGTTTTTGACCGATTGTGCCAATTGGGCTCTCGGAATCAAGGTGATGGACGCGGCCAGTCGGTTGACATTGGTGATCAGCAAACCGGATTCGGGATCATAACACATCCCGCTCCAGTTGATCCCGCCCACATTGCCCGGTGCAACGAGTGTGCCTTTGAGCGAAGGGGGCGTAAAAGGGCCTTCGTAACGCAGGGCGGCAATCCGGCGTTGGGCGGCTGCTTTGGCGTCGGGTGTCAGGCCCCAGGCTTCCGGTTTTTGCAATCCCAGCAGGGGAAGCGTCGCCGGAAAAGGCTGGGTGGGATGCGCTTCTTCTCCCGCAATATCGGACGCTGGAACGCGCCGTTCCTCAACGGGCAGCAACGGAACACCGGTTTCCCGGTGCAGGATGAAAACGTGTCCCATCTTCGTGCCGACAGCCACCGCCGGAACCGGTTTTCCATTCTGATCATACGAAAACAGCAACGGCTGGGCCGCATTGTCATAATCCCAGATGTCGTGGTGAACTGTCTGATAACTCCACACTACTTTTCCGGTGGAAGCGCGGATGGCGACGATGGAACTGGCGTTGGCGTTTTTGCCCAGCCGCTCTCCGCCGTAATAATCCGGGCTGGGCGAGGTGGTAGGAATGAACACCAGATCCCGTTCGGCATCCGCCGAGATGACCGACCAGGCGTTGGCGGCACCGGTTTGGGTGGCATTGGGTCCTTTCCAGGTCTCGAAACCGGGATCGGTTTTAGAACGCGGAATGGGGTCCCAACTCCAGCGTAATTTTCCGGTGAGCGCATCGTAGGCCCGAACGACGCCCCGTTCGTAATTAAACCGCTGGTTGTCGCCCATCGACGACCCGACAACGATGGTGTTGCCGATAACGGCGGGGGGCGAAGTGACGCTGATGTTGCCGACGCCCTGCCGCAGATCGACGATTCCGTCCTTTCCGAACGAAGAAACCGGCTTGCCGGTTTTGGCATCCAGCGCAATGAGCCGACCATCCAGTGTGGGAATCAAAATCCGTTTGGCGGCACCGGAAGCGGTTTTACCGTTGGACGTGGGCCAGACCGACACGCCACGCGACGTAATTTCGGACAAATCCTGCCGCAAATAGACTTCCGGATCGTACGACCATTTTTGCTGGCCGGTGGCGGCATCGATGGCAAAAACCCGCGACGAGGGTGTGCTGAAGAAAAGCGTTCCGTCGACCATCAACGGCGTCGCTTCAAAAGCCGCTTTTTCGTCGGCACTCGTGCCTTTGTATTGCTCCAGTTCGCCGGTTCGGAAAGTCCAGGCCACGGTTAACTGTTTGACGTTGCCGGTATTGATTTGTTTCAGGGGTGAAAACCGCATGCCACCGGGATCGTTGCCGTAAGCGGGCCATTCGACCGAGCCGCTGGTTGGCGTTTGACCGATGACAGGAATGGCTGCGTAAAGAAAGAGAAGCGTTGAAAGGAGGTAGTTCATGGGGATGGTTTCTTCCGAAATGGACGGTTTAATCTGGATGAATAAAGCCAACGCCAGCGCACTGACCGGAAAATCTAATCGCTGATTGGCTGGGACAAAGATGGCCGTCTACGGGCACTAAACCGCCGTTTTCCGATCGTCAAGAAGTTCACGCCGACCGGGACGAAGTCGCTATGGCCCGAAATTGCGCCGGTGTCTGCCCCGTCAGCCGCTTAAAAGCCGTGTGAAAAGCCGAGGTGGAATTGTAGCCTACCCGCTCAGCAATCTCGTCGATTTTGAGATTTGCCGTGCCGGAATCCTTTAACAATTGCTGCGCTTCACGCACCCGATAAGTCGCCAGCAGATCGAAGAAACTTTGCTCCCGCCGGTCGTTCAGCAGTTGCGAAAGGTGGTGAGATGAGGTTCCGAGCTGCTGTGCCAGTTTGGGAAGGGAAAGGTCGCTTTGGAGAAACGGTTTTTCGTCCTCCATCAAGCGCGTCAATTTTTGCAAAACCGCTTCTTCTACCTCTTCCGATAGAGCCGACTTTTCATACTTTTTGCGGGGCGATGGAGCTTCAGGCTCCGGATCGGGTTCTTCGACGAAGAAGTTGGATCCGCGCATCACCAGAAAACTGGTGGTATAAATGAGCAGGGTGAGGTAACAGGCCAGGATATAATCGCCCAGATCCTCGTAGAATTGGGGTTTGATAAAAACCGCCAGAAGGGGAAAAGATAAATTCAGGAGAATCAGGTTTCGGAGTTGGGCCAATTGGCTGGGTGCTGGCTGGAACAGCGAAAGACCCCGTTGACGAAACGCTTTGCGAATGTCGAGGAAAGAAAAGAAAGCGTAGATAGCGCAACCCAGCATGGTCATTTCACTGACGTAATCGCGCAGGTTCGTGAAATCTTCCGGCAGGTATTCGTCACTGTCTATATAGGATAGTTCGGGGTGATACGCATGGAGGTAAGCGTTGTATTTAAACTCAATGGGTTGATAAAACCAGGTGACGGAATTGATGGCCCAGATGATGGCGGGCAGCATATGCCAGAACCAGTGCTTCGGCAACCGCTGGTGGAGCCGGGCGAAAACAAAGAAATAATATAGCGGGCCGAGCGTAAAATTGACCGGTTCTGAAAAGTCGATCAGCCAGAGCACCTGGAACATGTAATTGGTATAGCACAGGAAAATTTCGGCAATGATGGCCGACAAACCCAGCACAAACCAGCCAATGCACCGGTTTGAAACCACCCGCCCCCGTTCGCCCGTCAGGAAAAAGATGCCGAGAAAAATTCCCTGGGCCACTCCCAGCAGAATAATCAGAGCAAACAAATCGAGGTGAACCGTCAGTGTCTTCATAGGTGGCAGCAATGCGTTCGTAAGATACAAAAAAGACGTTGCAGGTGTTTACTATCAAAAAGACCTGCCAGGTTTTTAAAACCTGGCAGGTCTAGTATTGACGGTTTTCGATGTAGACCTGTCAGGTTTTTAAAACCTGACAGGTCTGCGTAGTCGTTATTTCACATCCAGCCCAAACGGCAGACGGGCCTGAATCCCCTCCATCCGTTTCAGGGTTTTGAGGTATTTGACGTAGGGTGCCAGGTCGCCGAGGGTGGCCTGCATGGTTTCTTCGTCGCTGCCGGTGAAAGATTTGACCAGTTCTTCAATGGCGTTTTTCTTTTCCGGCGTATACCGGACGCGGTAGTCACCCGCTTCCAGTTTAGCGGCTTTGGCGGCCAGTTGAATGGCTCTGTCCAGCCCGCCCAGTTCGTCGACCAGCCCGTTGGCTTTCGCCTGAACGCCCGACCAAACCCGGCCCGAAGCCAGGGCTTTCAGGCTGTCGACCGACAGCTTGCGGCCCTGAGCGGCTTTGCTGGTGAAAATTTCGTAGCCCCGGTTGACGCTTTGTTGCAGCACATTCTTTTCGAAAGGCGTCATTTCGCGGGTGAAAGACGGAAAATCGGAGTGTGTGTTGGTCACCACGCGGTCGTAGGTGATGCCCAATTTATCCTTGAAGAATCCTTCGGTGTTGAACAGCATCCCGAAAATACCGATCGAGCCCGTAATCGTATTGGGTTCGGCCACAATCTGGCGGGCACCCATCGCCAGGTAATACCCGCCCGAAGCCGCATAATCGGACATCGAAGCAATCACCGGTTTGGCTTTATTGGCCAGCACGATTTCGCGCCACATCACATCCGACGCCAGCGCACTGCCGCCCGGCGAGTTGACCCGAATCACAATGGCTTTCACTTTTTCGTCCAGACGCGCTTTCCGGATTTGCTCGGCCACGCGGTCGGAAGCAATGTTTTCGTCGTCTTTTCCGGACACAATTTCACCGTCGGTTACGATGACGGCAATGCGGTTTTTAATGTTTCCTTCTTCGACGTATTTCTTGGCGTTTTCGTATTTGCCCAGCGTAACGAAGTCGATTTTCTTCTTTTCATCTATTTTCAGACTCTTGCGGATGTCGGTCTCCACTTCGTCGTAATAGGCCACTTTTGTCACCAGTTTGGCTCTCAGCGCATCTCCGGCGGTTTGAATAGAGAGGTCGTCGGCCAGTTTCTTCAATTCCGGAACCTGCAAGCCCCGGCTTTGGGCGACATTCGCCAGAAAATGCGTATTGAGGGAGTTCAGGAAGGACGTGGTTTGCGCTTTATTGGCTTCACTCATATCCTCCCGAATGAAGGGTTCGACGGCACTTTTGAATTCGCCGACCCGGAAAATTTCCGGTTTGATGCCCAGCTTGTCGAAGGTGCCTTTGAAAAACGTGTATTCGGCATCCAGACCGTTCCACTCCAGGGCACCGGCCGGGTTCAGGTAAATATTGTCGGCTACGGATGCGATGTAGTAACCTTTTTCGGTCATCACCTCGCCATAGGCGACGACGAATTTCTTCGATTTTTTAAAGTCAATGAGGGCATTCCGGATTTCTTCGAGCGATGCCCAGCCGGTTTGTGGGTATTCGGTTTGGACATAAACCCCTTTGATGTTTGGATCGAGTTTGGCGTTGGCCAGTGCCTGTTTCAGGTCGATCAGGCCAATCACATCGCCGGATGAATTGAAGGGGCCAAAACCGCCGAATGGGTTTTCAACGCCGATTTCACGAATGGGGCTATTCAGGTTGAGCTTCAAAACGGAATTTTCCTTCACCGATACTTCATCGCCGGAGGCCGCAGAAAAAGCGGATCCGATTGCCAGCACCATCAGGAAGGCCACGAAGGTGAAAAGCAGTATACCGACGATGGTTGCAAAAACGTATTTAAAAAACTGACGCATGTTTTGGGTTGACGACTGATAAGTAATGAATTAGAAACGAGAAAAAAGACAAGCGATGTGAGACATGCGACGGTCCGTCGTAATGCTCTTCCAATGGTACCATTATTTCATGTATTTACACCTAAAGCAATAAGGTACATGAAACGGATTGAAATTCACACCAAATCCATAACAAAAATAAAAAGGAGACGGCTCCCCATCTCCTTACTTTATGTTGAATGTGACTATTTGAGGAAGAGTGGAAAACAGAACGGAAGGGAGGAAAGCCGCCCGTCAGCCAGTCCGCTTTTCTTCCTGTTTCCGTTCATTCGTTCCGGTTATTTCGCCTGGTTGCGGATCAGCAGCCAGTAGTCTTCGATCGACCGGCGAATGACTTCGTGCGCTTCCTGCCGACCGTAGACATTGACGATTTCGCACGTCATCGGTTCGCCGGGTAAGTTTTTGTACGTCAGGAAGTAGTGTTTCAGGCGCTGCACCACGCTGTCGGGCAGTTGATGCAGGTCTTCGTAGCCTTTATACATCCCGTCGCCTTTCAAGATGGCGATAATTTTGTCGTCGGCTTCTCCTTTGTCCAGCAAGCGAAAACCGCCGATGGGGATGGCTTGCAGAATGATGTTTCCGTGGGTAATGGCGTGTTCGCTCAGCACGCAGATGTCGATGGGGTCACCATCGCCTTTTTCAATTTCACGACCGGAGCGTTCGCGGGCGAGGGAGGCCACCTGCTCGTCGCAATAGGTCATCGGAATAAATCCGTAGAGCGCCGGAACGATGTTGGAATATTTCTGCGGGCGGTCGATTTTTAGATAGCCCGTTTCTTTGTCAACTTCATACTTCACCGTGTCGGTTGGTACAATTTCAATGAAAGCCGTCACTTGTTCCGGAGCGTTTTCACCGATTGGAATCCCATGCCAGGGATGTGCTTTAAATTGATTGTTCATCTTTTTTATAGTCGAGTAACTAAATGCGGTTGGTTTATTCTAAATGGCTGGTATGGTTAAGAATGGTTTTATGGTTGTAAATGGTTGGTATGGTTAACTAATCAGCCACCAACCTGATCGGCGATTAAATAATCCCCCGTTTTGTTGGCCGATTGCCGTACCAGCATTTCCCCCAAAAAACCGGCCAAAAATAACTGAACGCCGAGGATAATTGCCACCAAGGCCAGAAAAAACAGCGGATTGTCGGTCACATTGCGGTATTTCAGGCGATTGGCAATGTTATATAACTTTTCGCTGATGAGGTAAATCGTAATGACGGTTCCGATAAAAAAGGACAGGGTTCCGAAGCTGCCGAACAGGTGCATCGGCCGACGGCTGAATTTATGCACAAAGGCGATAACGAGCAAGTCCAGAAAACCGTTGATGAACCGGTTGAGTCCGAATTTAGTCGTTCCGTATTTACGCGCCTGATGCTGCACGACCTTTTCGCCAATCTTGTGAAAACCGTTCCATTTGGCCACAATCGGCAGATTTCGGTGCATCTCACCGTACAGATTCATCGACTTCACCACTGCCTGGCGGTAGGCTTTGATGCCGGAATTGAAATCATGCAGGTACACACCCGACACCCAGCGGGATACGGCATTGAAGAACTTCGTCGGGACGGTTTTGGTCAGCGGGTCGTAGCGTTTCTGTTTCCAGCCCGATACCAGGTCGTAGCCATCGACGGTGATCATCCGGTACAATTCCGGGATTTCGTCGGGACTGTCCTGCAAATCCGCATCCAGCGTAATGACCACCTGTCCGTTTGTTGCCTGAAAACCGGTCTGGAGCGCGGCCGTTTTGCCGTAATTCCGCGTAAACCGGATGCCCCGCACCTGCGGGTTGCGTTCGGAAAGCCGGGTGACAACCTCCCACGAACGGTCAGTGCTGCCGTCGTCGACAAACAGAATTTCGTACGAATATCCCTGCTCCGTCATCACCCGCACAATCCAGTCGTGCAGTTCGGGCAACGACTCTTCTTCGTTGTAAAGCGGGATAACGATGGAAAGTTGGCGTTTATCAGTCATAAAAATACGGGCTAAACACGGCGGAAATGAAGCGCAGGCAGGAAACGTTTCCGCAACTTCGCGAAGCCCGGTGTTTAGGATCGGTTCACCAAAGGTCGTAAGGATTTTAGAAATTCAGATAAAAAGGTTGCAATAACTGACGGAATGATTCTGTGTAGAGCTTCCCATCCGGGTTGAAAATGGATAATTGCTCGATTTTCGGAGGGGCAAACCGGTCGAAAACGAAACCGGCGATGGTTCTAAAAACCGGTTTTGTGTCATTGTGCCGTACTTCGAGTTGTTGATATGGATGCAAACCGGCTTTTTCGGCAATCACAACCAGTCGTTGCATTTCGGAAGGCGGCAGCAAAACCCAGAATTGGCCCTCCGGTTTTAGCAGACGGACGACGCTGGTGATCAACTCTTCAAACGGCAGTTCGTCGTTGTGCAACGCCCGGTTGATGGCCTGATCGGGCGAGCGTAGGTGGTTGGTGTAAAAAGGTGGGTTGCACAGAATGCGGTCATACGGCTCGGCCGAAAACGTTTGAATCCGGCCCTGAATCACCCGGACCCGATCCGAAAACGGGCTATCGCTCACATTATCAGTTGCTTGCCCGAAAGCCGCCTGATCTATTTCCACCGCATTGATCCGGGCCGTGGGAGTTCGCTGAGCCGCCATGAGTGCCAGTAAACCCGTCCCCGTTCCGATGTCCAGCAACCGCCCTCCGGTTCCCAGTTCCGCATACGCTCCCAGCACGCACGAATCCGTGCAGACCTTCATGGCCGCCCGGTCTTGGTGAATGGTGAATTGTTTGAAGCGAAACAAAGGGAGTTATGAGTTAAAAATGAAAAGTTAAAAATTAAAAGTGGTGGACGCGCCATTGTGCCGCATTTGCGACTTATTTTTAATTTTTAACTTTTCATTTTTAATTAAATTCATTTCCGGCCAAAGTCGGCGGGGTTTTCGCCCCAGTGTTCGGTTTCCCATTTTAGAATTTTGTTGAGGAAGTTGTTGGTTTTCAGCCAGTTTTCGGCCCGGTCGATCAGCTCGAACAGGTGGGCGTTGCGGGGAGTTTCTTCCAGTTTGGTGTTGGCCTTCTTTTTCAGAACCCAGCTAATGGCCGTCCGTGAATCGGAATAAATGGGCAGATTGCTGTCGCGCTGTTTCAACCAGGCCAGGGCGTGAACAATGGCCAGAAATTCGCCAATGTTGTTGGTCCCGTCGTGATGAGGGCCCTGGTGGAAGAGGAGTTGCTTCGTGGTGGCATGCACGCCCTGGTATTCCATATCGCCCGTAGCGGTGTTCCAGGCCGCATCAACGGCAATGCTGTCGGCGATGGGTTTACCAACAAACAGCTTCTGGCTTTTGCCATCCGTTCCGGGCCCTTTGCCCTGTAAATGCAGATGCGGTTTTTCACCCAGCGCTTTTTCGGCCACTGTGCGGCTTTCAAACGATTTGTAAAGAGCGCCGGGAAAATTCTGAATCTGCTCCTGACAGCCTTCCCAGGTATCGTAAACTCCTTTTTGCCGCCCTTTCCAGACGACGTAATATTTGGGCGATTTCGCCATTGTCCGATTGTTCAAGAAAGCCGCAAAGATACACATTGGAAAGGATGTGTGTCCTTTGCATTGGCAAAAACGAAAGTTAGAACAAACTAACGCCCTGATTGTTAGGTATAAAGCGGAGTGATTTGAACAATAAGTGAGACCGTATAGTAAAAAAAAATATTTTTTATGCCACTTCGACGCAACTAAAATTGTCTCCTATTCGTAGGTAACTCAATTTTGTAGATTCATTAACCCACATCGTTCGGAACAATAAATGATCCTGGTACTTTACGCACTCCTTGTTCTGGCAGCACTTTACATCATCCTGCTGCTGGTAATTGTATTGAACATCCAAAAAGTCTGCGAGTGTAATCACTGCCACACGGCCATGCATCTGGAACGAACGAACAGGCCCCTCTACGTTCGCCGGCTTTATGATTATCTTCCACTCAAGTATTTCCGTTGCCGGCGTTGTCACCGTACGTTTTATCTGAACAAAGATACGCCTGATTCGGAGCCGGAAAGCATGAAAGATTCGGCTCCCAAACCGAAGGCTTCCTACACATAGGGGCACACTGATGAGTGGACATCAATCTCCTGATGCCGGTAACGTAATAAACGTACAGAAAAGCCTAGTTGTGCAGGGTTGGATTCTCCTCCATCTGACCCCGGATCAGCCTCAATTTTCGGTTTAAATCCCGGAGTTCCCCCTGGTATTTCTGATACGTGGCCGGATCGCTGCTCTTGAGGGTGTCGTTGTGGCTGTAATGCACTAATAAGGCATTCCGGCGGGCGCTCAGCCGCTGGTAAAGTTCGCTGGTAGGATTCATTGATCTGTTGTTTTTAGGAATACGATGAAGGATCTGCCGCGCACCCTTCATGAACTATAACGTTCGTTTTACTACATAGTACGTACCGTTTATCAAAAAATACTATCGCTTATCACGAGGAATACAAAATAAATAGCATTTACATTCAAAAAGCCGCCCATAATGGGGCGGCTTTTTGAAAATTACAAGGAAATCGTGTTATGTTACAATCGCTCGATTTTCGCTCCAATCGCGTTGAGCCGCCCGTCGATGTTTTGATACCCCCGGTCGATTTGCTCGATGTTATCGATAATGCTTTCGCCTTTGGCCGAGAGAGCGGCAATCAGCAGCGCAACGCCCGCGCGGATGTCGGGTGACGACATCCGAATGCCTTTCAGTTGTTGCTGGCGGTTCAGCCCAATCACCGTGGCCCGGTGCGGATCGCAGAGAATCATCTGGGCACCCATTTCAATGAGTTTATCCACAAAGAATAACCGGCTCTCGAACATCTTCTGGTGTACGAGCAGCGTTCCCTGCGCTTGAATGGCCGTGACGAGCACAATGCTGAGCAGATCCGGCGTGAAACCGGGCCAGGGCGCATCAGAAACCGTCATCATCCCGCCATCCAGAAAACTCTCGATCTGGTAGTGTTCCTGTGCCGGCACGAAAATATCATCACCCCGAAATTCCATCTTGATCCCCAATCGTTTGAAGACGTCCGGAATGATGCCCAATTGCGGGATCTGGCAGTTTTTGATCGTTATTTCCGACTGCGTCATGGCAGCCAGACCGATGAAAGACCCAATTTCGATCATGTCGGGCAACATCGTGTGGTCGGTTCCGCCCAGTTTGTCGACGCCCTCGATGGTGAGCAGGTTGGAAGAAATACCGCTGATTTTGGCACCCATGCGGTTCAGCATCGAGCACAGTTGCTGCAAATACGGTTCGCAGGCGGCATTGTAGATTGTCGTAGTGCCTTCGGCCAGCACGGCGGCCATCACCACATTGGCGGTTCCGGTGACGGAGGCTTCGTCCAGCAGCATGTAGGTGCCCTTCAAATGGCTGGCATCGACATGGTACATGCCGCTTTCGTCGGAGTCGAAATTGAATTTGGCACCCAGTTTTTCAAAACCCAGAAAGTGCGTATCCAGCCGCCGACGGCCAATTTTGTCACCACCGGGGCGCGGAATCCGTCCGGTTTTGAAACGCCCCAGCATGGGACCCAGCAGCATGACCGAGCCACGCAGGGCCGAAGCTTTTTCGCGGTAGTCGGCCGTATCCAGGATGGAAATATCGACCTGGTCGGCCTGAAAACGGTACGATGACGGAGATAACTGCTTGACCTGAACGCCCAGATCGCCCAGGAGTTCGATCAATTTGTTGACGTCACGGATGTCAGGAATATTATGAATGGTAACCGGCTGATCAGTCAGCAAAACCGCACACAGAATCTGGAGCGCTTCGTTTTTAGCGCCCTGCGGGCTGATTTCGCCTTTCAAATGTTGGTCACCGGCAATTCGGAAAGAAGCCATATAGGGAGTTAAGAATTAAGAGTTAAGAATTAAGAATTAAGAGCGTACCAGCCAGCCACACGAGCGGCTAACTCATATCTCTTAACTCTTAATTCTTAACTCTGTTAACGTCTTTTGCGGTTGTTAGGATTGTTGCCACCTCTGAAACGGTCGTTCCGGTGTCCGCCATCGCGGTTATCACGGCCGCCGGCTCCACCATCCCGGTGGCCACGCTGTCCCTGGTTGGGGTAGAAATTCGGGTTATTCTGGCGGTTTCCTGAGGTTTCGTTTCGGTTGTAGGGTTGTCCCGATCCTTCGTTTCGGCCGTGCGAAGGGCCGCTGGGCGTCCGGCGGGGCGGTTGATCTCCCGTCCGTTCGCGCGGGGTGGCATCGACAAAACCGTTGGTTCGGATCGACATGATGTCGTCGTGGAGCTTGCCGTTCGCCATCTCGTCGAGGTTGGTCAGAATCGTCTCGTCTTCCACAGCCTCCTTGTTCCAGGTCGAATAAAACGTCTTCATCAACTTGGCCATGTACGAAACGAAGGCCAGGCGTTCTTCAGAATCCTCCAGCGAAATGGCTTTGGCAATCAAGAGGTTAATATTTTGTCCGTAGTGCTTGTAACGCAAACCGTGGGTATTATACGGAACGGGTTGCGGTTTCTTCCCCAGGACATCCGCCGTTGGGGGCGGGTAGGGGCTGTCCACATCGAGCCTGAAGCCCGACATGATGTAGAGGTCGTCCCACAATTTATTATAGTAGTCCTGATTATCCCGCATGTTGGGATGGATTTGCCGCATAAGCTCTACCAGGATGTGCGCGTAGCGGGTGCGCTTTTCGCGGTCTTCGATAGTCTGTAGATGTTCGACTAATTTTTGGATGTTGCTGCCGTACTCTTTCAATCGATTGGGGCGTCTATGGTATGTTTAGACAAAAGTAACAAAAAAAGTCTTGCACCATCATTAATCCTTTCGTGAGCGTCGACGACCGGAACAAGCATCGAAAAGTTGCTGTTGGGAAAGCATGAAGCAGTGGTACCAGATGTATAAACCGGAACTTGCCGACACCATCCGGCTGAGCATTCCGATTGTGATTGCCCAGTTGGGTGTGGTGTTGATGGGCGTCACCGACGATCTGTTCGTTGGGCGGTTGTTGGGTGCCATTCCGCTGGCGGGGGCGGGTTTGTCGGTGTCGCTGTCTTTTCTGGTATCGAGCATTGGCGTTGGCGGCCTGTCGGTGGTGGCTGCGCTGGTGTCGCAGGCTCGCGGGCGTAACGATGCCGCCGAGATCAACCGGTTGTTTCGGGCGGGTTTGTGGGTTGCCCTGTGGCTGGGTTTGGCGTTAGGGCTGGTCGGTGTCGGTGTGGCCTACTTTTATGATCAGTTTGGACAGACGCCGGAGGTCACCGAAATTGGCCGGAACTTCCTGCTCATTCTCAGTTTGTCGAACATTCCGCTGTTTCTGTTTATTGCCGCCCGGCAGTTGTGCGACGGTCTTTCGTATCCGCGAATTGCCTTGATCATCACTTTGTTGGCCCTGTTTCTGAATGCGTTGCTCAATTATGTTCTGATCAAGGGCGTAGGCCCGTTTCCGGCACTGGGCGTTCAGGGTTCGGCGCTGGGAACGCTGCTTTCGCGCAGCTTCATGGCAGCCGCGATCATTCTTTATATTCGGCGAAACCGCCTGTTTCAGGCTTACTTCTCACCCTCGTTTCAGAAGCTGCGGGTGAGCAGGCACATTCGTCAGATTCTGCAACTGGGCCTGCCGGGCGGATTTACGTTTTTCTTTGAAGTGGCGACGTTTTCGCTGGCTGCTATGATGGCGGGCTGGCTCGGAACCGACCAACTGGCCGCGCACCAGATCGCCATCAACATGGCGTCGATCACTTACATGATGGCCACCGGGATTTCGGCTGCGGGTTCCATTCGGGTTAGCCGTGCGCTGGGTCGCTCCAACCTGACCGCCGTGCGACGGGCCGGGGTAGCGGCTTTGTGGCTGGTTTTTGTGTTCATGGGTCTACCGGCGGTGGTTTTTCTGACGGCCAACGACTGGCTGGTAAGCTGGTATATCCGGGACCATGCCGAGGTGGCCGCCATCGCGGCTTCGCTGGTCATCATGGCCGGTTTTTTCCAACTGTCCGACGGCATTCAGGTGGTCGGAATCGGCATGTTGCGTGGTTTGTCGGACGTCAACACGCCAACCATCATCAGCCTGTTTGCTTACTGGATCATCGGTTTGCCGATGAGTTATGTGCTGGGTTTCTGGTTTAACCTGGGCGCAATCGGGATCTGGATCGGTTTGCTGGCCGGTTTGACGATGGCGGCTATTTTGTTTCCAATCCGGTTTTTCCGGCTGGTTCGGCAGATCAAACCGGATGCGGTCGAAACAACCGTTTATACCCCTTAATTAAATTGACATGAAACCCCTGCTATCCACCGCCGTTCCACGAACGGAACGTCTGCTGAACGCCCTGACCTTGCTGTTGCTCGTCGGTCAAGTTGTATTGATTATCGGGTATTATGCCCAACTGCCCGAAACCATCCCGGTTCATTTTGGTCTGGCCGGAAAACCGGATCGCTGGGGTGGTCGCGGGCAACTGTTCATTGTGCCGGGACTTGCTACCTTTATTTTCGTTATATTCTGGTCAATTCGCCAAATTCCGCCAGATTATTACAACATGCCCACTCCGTTAACGCCCGAAAACCGGGAACGGCAAATCCGCAATACACACGAAATGCTGGCTATGTTGGCGTGTGTAGTAATGATCTTTATGTTCTGGTCACTTTGGGACTGGATACGTTCCGCATCCAATGGTGAACTTGTCAGGAGCAAAATAGCACCCCTCATTTTCATAGGGCTATCTATTTTAGGCACGATCATTTATTATGTCCGACGAGCCTATACGCTCAAATAGTAAATTCCTACGCAGCGTCTTTTGTGCTGCGAATCAGGCTGATTCCGGAAAAGAAAAAAATACCGCCCATGATGAGGTAAATCCAGGACGCCCGGGCAACGCCCCCGCTGGTGAGATCCATGCCGCCGTAGATGAGGCCGATCAGTCCGGCCAGGGTCAATATAATTCCGAAAATGCTTTTTACGCTCATGGTCGTTCAAGTGAGTGGTTTGTAGGCTATAAACTCTTTTTGGTGAAAATTGTCTGCCGGAGCGGTGGGATCTTTTTTCGGGCCTGGTGAACTGCGGTCGGCGTTTTGTTTTTTTTCAATGCATTCATTCCTAATTTCGCCGGTTCCCTGACCGGTTTTCGCTTTTTATGTTTAAAATTCCCGCCCCTACCTTTTCATCGCTCGTACAGTCGTTCGAGGGAGAATTATACCACGACTCCTCCCCCGAACACGAAGCCATGCGCCTGCTCTATGCCACGGATGCGTCGGTGTATCAGGAAAAACCGCTGGCTGTTGCCCTTCCCAAAACGACGGAAGACATCAAGCGGCTGGTGCGGTTTGCCCGCCAAAACCAGACATCACTGATTCCGAGAGCCGCCGGAACATCGCTGGCCGGGCAGGTAGTCGGTGGGGGCATCGTAGCCGACTGTTCCAAATATTTTTCGAATGTTCTGGAAATCAATCCTGAAGAAGGCTGGGTTCGGGTTCAGCCGGGTGTTATCCGTGACGATCTGAATGCGGTTTTAAAACCGTACGGCCTGATGTTTGGCCCGGAAACTTCGACCGCCAGCCGGGCGATGGTCGGCGGAATGATCGGCAATAATTCCTGCGGACTGCACTCGATTGTCTGGGGCAGCACGCGCCACCATCTGCTGGAAGTGAAAGCAATCCTGAGCGACGGTGCCGAAGTGACCTTCCGGAGTTTGAGTCGTGACGAATTTGACGGCAAATGCCGGGGTGTTGGGGTCGTGAGTCCGCTCGAACAGCGGTTGTATCAACAGGTTCGCGACCTGCTCAGTGGATCACAAAATCAGAAACAGATCCGGGCCGGTTTTCCCAAGCCGACCATCACCCGCCGGAATACGGGCTACGCGCTCGATGAATTACTGCCGTTTTTTGAGCAAAATCCCGACCAGACCTTCAACTTCTGCAAACTCATTGCGGGCTCGGAAGGAACGCTGTGTTTTATTACCGAAGCCAAACTGAACCTGCTGCCACTGCCGCCGAAAAAAAGTGCATTGGTTTGCGCCCATTTTGTCACCATCCGGCAATCGCTGGAAGCCAATCTGGTGGCGCTGGAGCACCGCTGCTCGGCTTCTGAACTGGTCGACGATTACATTCTGCAATTGACCAAAGGCAACATCGAGCAGGCCAAAAACCGGGATTTTGTCGAGGGTGATCCCAAGGCGGTATTGATGGTCGAGTTTTTTGATGATACCGTTGAAGCCGTCACCGGAAAAGCCAATCGCCTTATTACTGCGTTGAAGGAGAAAGGGTTAGGTTACGCCTTTCCGATTTTGTTCGATCAGGAAGCGGTGAAAGCCTGGAACCTGCGGAAGGCCGGGTTGAGCATCATGTATAACATTCCGGGCGATGATAAACCGGCGAACGTTATCGAAGATTGCGCCGTGGATGTCCGCGATCTGCCCGACTACATTGATGAACTGGACCGAATGGCCGCCGAAAAGCACGGCCTGACGCTCGAATATTCGGCCCACGCCGGTGCGGGCGAACTCCATGTGCTGCCGTTGATCAACCTGAAATCGAATGAAGGCCGGTTGCAGTTTCGGGCCTTGCTGGCCGATACCGCGGAGCTGGTAAAAAAATACGGTGGTTCGCTGTCGGGCGAACACGGCGACGGACGCTTGCGGGGCGAGTTTATTCCCTACATGATTGGCGACGCTAACTTTCAGTTGGTGCAGGATATCAAGCGGATGTGGGACCCGCAGCGCATTTTTAATCCGGGAAAAATCGTCGATACACCGCCGATGAACGAATTTCTGCGGTATCAGCCCGATCAGAAAGCGGTTCAGATCGACACCATTTTTGATTTTTCGGCGGAAGACGGCATTCTCAATCTGGCCGAAAAATGCAGCGGATCAGGGGATTGTCGAAAAACCGCCGTTACGGGTGGAACGATGTGTCCCAGCTACATGGCAACCCGCCGGGAACGCGACACGACCCGGGCGCGGGCGAATATCCTCCGCCAGTTTCTGACCAACTCCGACAAGGCCAATCACTTCGATCACGAGGAAATCAAGGAAGTGATGGATCTGTGTTTGTCCTGCAAAGGGTGCAAATCCGAGTGTCCGTCGAGTGTCGATATCAGCCGGATGAAAGCGGAGTTTTTGCAGCATTATTACGACGCCAACGGAACGCCCTTGCGCGCCCGGCTGATTGGTAATTTTACGAAACTGATGTCGCTGGCGAGTCTGGCTCCCTGGGCGTACAACGCGATTTATGACACGCCCGCGCTTCGGCGGATTGCCAACCGGATGGCCGGTTTTCACCCGGATCGAACCATGCCGGAACTGGCGGGAACGACTTTGAAAAAATGGTGGAAAAACCGGGACGTTCCGGCGCATAAAAACCGCCGAACCGTCTACCTCTTCTGCGATGAATTTACGAATTACAACGACGTGGAAGTCGGACAGAAAACTATCCAACTGCTTGAACGACTGGGCTATGACGTGATCATTCCCGACCATCTGGAAAGCGGACGGACGTATCTTTCGAAAGGCCTGGTGCGGGATGCGCAGAAGATAGCCATCGAAAACGTAAACCGCTTGAAGGACCTGATCACGGCTGAAACCCCGTTGATCGGCATCGAACCGTCGGCCATTCTGGGATTCCGGGACGAATACGCGGATTTGATGCCTGCGGAATTAAAAGCAGCCGCCCAGCACCTGGCCAAGCATTCGTTGCTGGTCGATGAATTCATTGCACAGGAAATGGACAAGGGCAACATTACCAAAACCGCCTTCACGTCCGAAAAACGACTGATCAAGCTACACGGACACTGCCACCAGAAAGCCCTGGCCTCGCAGGTGCCGACGAAGAAAATGCTGTCGTTGCCCGAAAACTACGAGGTGCAACTGATTCCTTCCGGTTGTTGCGGGATGGCGGGATCGTTTGGCTACGAAAAAGAACACTACGCGCTGTCGATGCAGGTGGGTGAACTGGTGTTGTTTCCGACGGTCCGTGAGCAGCCCGCGGAGGTGTTGATTGCCGCGCCCGGAACCAGTTGCCGCCATCAGATCAAAGATGGAACAGGACGTCTGGCAAAACATCCGGCGGAAATCCTGTTCGATGCTCTGAACTAGAAACCGGAATCAGGTACCCTTATTCTACACAGTTGTACTGGTACGTTTGCCGGTAGTGCCGGTCGGCCGGAAAGGTGTCGGCCGGAACCGACAAGCGGGAAAGTTGGATGGCCTGTAGCGGGTTGAAATTTCCGTCATAACTGGTCGTGAACTGACTGGATTCCTCCAGGATGACCGCCCCATTGGTATTTCTGGTTTTTCGGGTAAAGCCCTTGCAGTCATACCGTTGCAAGTATCGTGCAATGTCTGCTTCAGCGGGGTTGGTCAGGGCCAGCAGTGCAAGCACAATGGCCTGCCCCGAGTCGTAGAACGGCGAATGATTGTCGGCACTTTGCTCAAAAGCCAATTCTTCCTCGGTTCGTGAACCATCTTTGTACCCATTCTGAACCGATTGTGAAACCAGATCTACGGTATTACGGGCAATGGTATCGTACGAAAACTGAAAGGTCCGGCTGGCAATGAAGGAATTGGTCGGCAATGTCACCCGCGTCTCGACCAGGCGGATTAAACGGACCGTACGATCAACGGAATCGTAAAAAAGTGAAAACACGGATTGTTCCTTGTTGTTGACCACATACGATGCTTTTTCGACCCGTTCGAGGGCATTGTAATCGAGACTCAGTACGATCGAACGGTCTTCGGTATAAGCGGAAGCAATTTTTCCGCCCAAGTAGTCAAATCGGAAAGAAATAGAGCGGTCGGGTGTCGTACTCGTGTACGAGGTGAGCTGGCCATTGTTATAGGCAAAGGATTGTCGGCCAATTTCCTGCTGATCATCATCTCTTTGCTGATAGCGAACCAGTTCCGTGACCAGACAAACCGTATCGGCAGGAGTGGGGTTCTTGAGCGTACAAGCAACCAGCGTCAGGGCTATCCCTCCGTAGCCAAACCATTTTTTCATGTATAAAGATGCCCGGAACAACAATGAACCGCCAAAATACGAACTATTTATCAAAATGTCGTAGTTTCGATAGGCGGGATACCAAACCATACCATGACCCTGACCCAGCAACGACACCAGCTTATTGAAAAATTACGGACCATCGATCAGCCGGAAGCGGCCCGAAAATACTTCGGGTTGCTCAAGGAATTGATCGACATGGTCAATCTGCCCAACGGCGATGCCCGGCTGGCGTTTGTGGTCGACCGGGATCGGAAAGGCATTTCGGCGCACATCAACTTTTTTCTGGCTTTACGTCTGTTCCGCCCGCGTCAGGGCGAAATCGAATACTGGCTCACGGTGAAGAAAGGATGCCGGGAGCGGATCGAGTCGATCGCGGTGGTGGATGTGGTGCCGTTGTCGGAGAAGTCGGATTATATTTCCATCGTGATTGGGCAATCGTCGGATCATTTGCTGAACCATCCTGTGCTGCGGAGCTGCTGGGAAGATTGCCTGATGGAATTGCTGGTGACGACCAAACGCGGCCCGCATACGGCCAGTCACAACCCGTTTATTTATCAGGCTGCTGACGATGAGGCCATTCGGGGCGAAATCATGACGGCCCTGCTCCGGCCGGATCGGTCGGATGATGAATGGGATCGGGTGGAGGAAGAACCGGAAGTGTATGAAAAAACCGTTGCGACCCGACCCGCTGTTCCGCAGAACTTTATCCTTTTTGGCCCGCCCGGTACCGGAAAATCGTACGAAGCCCGGCAACTGAGCCAGGCCTTTGCCAGCGAGTGGATTACGTTTCATCCGTCGTTTGGTTACGAAGAGTTTCTGGAAGGAATCCGGCCCGAAACCCGTGGCGGGCAGATCAGTTACAAAGTAGGCAAAGGGATTTTCTATAAATCCTGCCTGGCCGCTCTCCAGAAAGCCGGGTATGCCACGATGGCCGATTGCCTGAACGATTCGGCCGAAAACCGGCAGCGAAAACTGGCGCAGGCGGATGCACAGGTGCTGGTCATCGACGAAATCAACCGGGCCAATATTTCCAAGGTTTTTGGTGAACTGATCACCCTGATCGAGCCGGACAAACGGCTGGGAGCCGCCCATGAAGTCGAATTGACGTTGCCCTACTCACAGGAGCGGTTTGGGGTACCGGCCAACCTGTATATTGTGGCCACCATGAATACCGCCGACCGTTCTATTGCCTTGTTAGACATTGCGTTGCGTCGCCGTTTTCATTTTCGGGAGGTTTTGCCCGACCCGACGCTGCTTACCGTGGTCGATGGGGTTGATCTGGGCGAAGTATTGCGAATGATTAACGAACGAATTGAATATCTTTATGACCGCGATCACCTTATCGGTCATGCATATCTGATGAACATTCAGTCACATGCCGAATTGTGCGATGCGTTCAGTGACCGGATCATTCCGTTGTTGCAGGAATATTTTTACAACGACTGGCGGAAAATTCAGTTCGTTTTGGGTGATAATCAGGCTTGGGGAAAATCTCCCGATCAGAAATTAATTTGGGTAAAAAAGCAGTATCGACCGGCTTTAATCAAAGAGATTTTTGGGGAAGAGCCGGATGACCTGACCGAAGTGGTCACGTTTGAAATCAATCCGCATCTGCTCCGGCGGAATTATGATCAAGTGCCGAAAGAAGCATTTATCTCTATTTATCAAAAATAATGACGTATTGGTGGACGAAAGTTCACGTTTTTGTGTTACAGTTTTCTGTTCACCACAAAAAAGTAGAATTTAATTCTGCGGGTCCGTCAAAAATTATGAAAGCTCTCGTCCTAACTGAGTACAAACACTTTGAATTACAAGACCTTCCCCGCCCCAAACCTGGCCCATCCGATGTGTTGGTGAAGGTTCAGGCCGTAGGGATTTGCGGTAGCGACGTCCACGGCATGGACGGCAGCAGCGGTCGGCGGATTCCCCCCATCGTGATGGGGCACGAAGCCGCAGGCATTGTGGTGGAAACCGGCGAAAATGTTAAAAACTGGCACATTGGCGACCGGGTAACCTTCGACTCGACTGTCTATGCGTTAGACGATTGGTTCAGCCGGAAAGGCATGTATAACCTCAGCGACGGTCGCGAAGTCCTGGGGGTTTCGACCCCGGATTTTCGTCGGCAGGGGGCTTTTGCCGAATTCATCGTGGTGCCGCAGCACATCCTCTACCAGATTCCCGACAACGTCAGCTATACGCAGGCAGCTTTGGTCGAGCCGGTGGCGGTGGCGTTGCACGCCCTGAGTCTGACGCCCATTCAGGTGAACGATACGGCGGTGGTTGTGGGTTCGGGCATGATTGGCCTGTTCATCATTCAGGCACTGAAACTGGCGGGTTGTGGTTCCATCATCGCTGTCGATCTGGACGATGACCGCCTGGCACTGGCGCTGAAACTCGGTGCAACGGTTGGTCTCAATGCCCGTGAGAAAGACATTACGGCGGAGGTTCAGGCATTGACCCACGGGCGCGGGGCCGATGTTTCGTTTGAAGTCGTTGGCATTGCCCCCGCTGTAAAAACCGCCATCGACTGCGTTCGGAAAGGCGCTACGGTGACGCTGGTGGGGAATCTGTCGAAGTCGGTTGAAGTATCGTTGCAGGCCATCGTGACCCGTCAGTTGCGGTTGCAGGGTTCCTGTGCGATCAACGGCGAATATGAAGCGGCTCTGGCGCTGATTTCGTCCGGTAAAATCGACGTCGAAGCCATTCTGAGCGCGGAAGTACCCCTGACTGAAGGAGCCAGTTGGTTCCAGCGGTTGTACGATAAAGAAAAAGGATTGATCAAGGTGGTGTTAAAGCCCTGACAAGCTCATAAACTTCAGTATTCGTTATTCAATATCAGTACTGTACGAAGGATTTAAAATGATTGGTAAACCGTTTTCCTTCCCTTTTTTGGTCACGATTTTTGCAAATGCTTGTCGATGCTAATGCAAATGAGGGACGGATGTTTGTAGCCACAGTGTGCCATCAAAAAAGACCGCGTGCCTTTGGGTACGCAATCACCTGCACCTGCCTGTTGCGTACCCAAAGGCACGGGGGAGGAACCGGGTAGTCTTTTCGTTACAAACATCCGTCCGCTACGCGGCCAACCATCCCTCATTCGCGTTACAGTATCAGAAAAAACCATTCTAAAGATCGTTCTACGCCAACAGTCAAAGAGGGTGGAAAAAAATGCATCCTTCGTACACTACTGATAACGAATATTGAATAACGAACAACAACGATCACAGTCCGCTGGCCGGTTTATATTTCATAACATACTGACCAGCCGGGTAGGATGAGCCAAATACATTCTCCACGATTAATTCGTTGGCCGTTAACGCAACCAGTTTCAACTCCGAGGGAGATGCGCAATCGACGTACTCACAACCGGGCCCTCCGTACAGTTCGGTAACCTTCAGCGTCTGTTGGTCGCGTTCAAATCGAACCGGCGAACAGCAGGGCGGTTTGGTGTTGTGATACAAGATGCCGCCATCGCTGCGAAACTCGATTTGCCACACATACGAGACCGGTTTCCAATTTTCAGTACCACTTTTTGTCTCCACCAACTCCCATTTTCGGTAGAGCCAATCGGAAGGGGATGCTTCCCGTTTTGATCGGTCACAGGAAGTGGAGAGGGTTAAAATCAGCGCAAATAAAATCAGTAGTTTCATGACTATTCTACATTTGTAAAGAGGAGCCATTTGGCAAACCAATCGTTGGATTGCATCCTATAATTAATTTAATTCTTTTCATGTCCCGAATCCTGAACATCGCCCTGATCGGCCCCGGCAAAGTAGCTCATAACCACGCCCGGGCTACTTTAGAAACCCCTGACACCAAACTCGTTGCCATCTACGGCCGGAATCATATCAAAGCGGACGAATTTGCCAATCAATACGGCATCACGGCGTATTCCGACATTTATGACATGGTCGACCGCGAGAATGTCGACATCTGCATCGTTTGCACCCCGCACCCCGCCCACCGCGTCGTGACCGTGGCGGCACTGGAAGCCGGGGCCAATGTGCTGGTCGAAAAACCGCTGGCGTCGTCGCTGGCCGATTGTGACGCCATGATCAACGCGGCCCGGAACGCCAACCGGCAACTCGCCGTGGTGAGCCAACGGCGGTTTTATGAACCTTGCATGCGGATGCACCAGGCGATTGCCGACGGAAAAATCGGGAAACCGGTGCTTGGTATGGCGCAGCTATTCGGCTGGCGCAGCGAAGAATACTACCGCAGCGACCCCTGGCGCGGTTCGTGGGAACACGAGGGCGGGGGCGTGCTGGTCAATCAGGCTCCGCATCAACTGGATTTGCTGCTGTGGTACATGGGCGAAATGGAGGAAGTCTACGGTGTTTGGGCGAACCTCAACCACCCCGAAATCGAGGTCGACGACACGGCGGTGGCCATTGTTCGTTTCAAAAACGGCGGAATTGGCAACGTGATTGTCAGCAATTCGCAAAAACCGGGGCTCTACGGAAAAGTGCATATTCACGGCCAGAACGGTGCGTCGATTGGCGTTCAGACCGATGGCGGATCGATGTTCATCGCGGGCATGACGGGCATTCAGGATGCACCCTACAACGATGTGTGGTCGGTGGTGGGCGAAGAAGATCAGCGGCTGGTCTGGAAAGCGGAAGATGATGCGGTTTTCAACAGTGTCGATTCGTCCAGTCACTATTTTTCGCGGCAACTGGCGGATTTCGGTCAGGCCATTCGCGACGGCCGCCAGCCCTTGGTGACGGGCGAAGAAGGCCGCAAAGTGGTTGCTTTGTTCGAGGCTATTTACGAATCGACCCGCACCCGGCAGCCCGTTCGATTGAGTTCCTAGGCGGTATTCAACAAAATCCGATGCGTAACGTTCTGGAAGTAACGCATCGGATCATGAAAAAACTGGCACAACTTGTTTACCTGAGCGGCTTCCTGGTGCTGGCAGATGGTTGCCGAAAACCACCCTCGGAGGGTTCAAAACCAGCGGAAACGGTCGACATCACGGCGATGGACGCGGGTAGCAAACGGCGGCAGGGCATCGACTTTACGGCGCAGGGCGCCACGCCGACCTGGACGCTGGACATCGATTTTGCCAAAACCATTCGTTTTCAGACCCCGAACGGCCCGCTGCTCACGGCGGCTGTTCCCAAGTCCCAACGCGATCCGCGCGGCAACGGTATTCTGTTCGATGCCGCGCTGATTGCCGACGCAAGCGAATCAATCAGCCGATCTGCCAGCCGTTCGGCAATGGTCACCCGGCGCGAGGGTCGGCTGAAGGTGGTCATCAGTCCGGTGGTGTGCCGCGATACCCGTTCCGGCCAAACGTACGCGTACGGCGTGACAATTGAAACCAACGGCCAGCGCTACAGCGGTTGCGGGACATTTCTCAACGGCATGTCCCGGCTGAACAGCCAGTGGGTGCTGGAAACGTATCGTGGCCAGCGACTCCACGCCGAACAGTTTGTAAACCGGCAAATTCCGACGCTCGACATTAACCTGAAAGAGAACCGGTTGCAGGGATTCACCGGCTGTAATACCCTGAACGGGCAGGTAAAAGCCGATGGCGATAACGTCCGGTTCGAGGCTCTTTCCACCACGCGCCGGGCCTGTCCCTACAACTTCGAAAGCGGTTTTCTGACGGCTTTGCAAAGCGTCACGCTCTACCGCATCAGCAACAACCGCCTGACCTTGCTGGCCGACGGAAAGTACGTGATGTCGTTTCGGAAAATGGTGAGAAAAGAAGGAAGTACCACGCGCTAGATCAAGGTTATGACGCTTTCCATTACCGAATACGGCCTCATCCGGCGCATCCGGGATTTTCCGGATCGCCCGAATTCGCTGACGGAACTGTTTCTGGCGGATGTGGCCTTTGAATCCCTCAAAAACTTCGTGACCGACAACGAAGCCGATGCGGTGATGACATTTTTTCTGCAACGGGGCCGGGAGTGCATCCGGGTGAAAAACTACGTCGGTTTGCTCGAAACCAGAGACGGAACCCAGCTTGAGATTTTGCCCAAAACCATCGGCGACAGACCGAACGCGGCCCGGGCCTCCCTGCTGCGAATGCTGCTTCATCTGCGCAACAGCCCGTTTCGGTCCGTCGAGTCGGTGCGGCTGGGAATCAGCCGACTGCCGTTGTGGGAAGTATTTATCGCGATGTTTCTGGACGAAGTGACCCCGCTTCTGACGCGGGGCTTGCAGAAGTCGTATGTGTCGCAAACCAATAATCAGCGGTTTTTGAAAGGGAAGCTGGAACTGGCGGAGCAGATCCGGCAAAACCGCCACCATGCCGAGCGTATGGTTACCACGTTCGATGAGCAAACGACGAATCTGCCGCCCAACCGCCTGCTGAAATCCGCCCTGGAATTTGTGCAGACCCGCGCCCGGACGGTTCCCAACCAGAGCCGCATCCGTCGACTGCTGTTTGCGATGGATGACATCCCGCCGTCGGACCGGATTGCGGACGATTTGCGGGCCGTTGCAACGAGAAACCGCCTTTTTGTCCACTATCAACCGGCTTTGCGCTGGGCCGAAGCCCTGCTGAGTGGCCGGGCTTTTGGTCTGGCGGCTGGCAAACACCTGAATCTGGCGCTCTTGTTTCCGATGGAACGGGTTTTTGAAGACTACGTGGCGGCCGGTTTTAAACGGTATGTTACCACGGGCGACGTCGTTGTGCAGGAATCGTCGCAGCACCTGATCGATAACCACAGCGGACTGCGGAAGTTCAAATTGCGCCCGGATCTGATTCTGCGCCAGAACGGCGTAACGACGGTTCTGGATACCAAATGGAAACGAATCGATGCCACGAATACGGCCGGAAATTACGGCATCGACCAGGCCGATCTGTACCAGTTGTATGCCTACGGCAAAAAATACGAAGCTTCTGAATTGGTTCTGATTTACCCGGCTTCGGCGCTTTTTCAACACCCGCTCGACCTCTTCGGCTACGATGAAACCTTGCACCTGCGCGTCGTTCCGTTCGACGTAAATGTGCCGCTGGAGGAAGCAGTTTTGAACGTAATGATGAATGATGAATGATGAATGATGAATGGGTCGACGAAAGAATTCATCGTTCATCATTCATCATTCATCATTAACTTAATTAACTTACGCCCCGAACACCTAAACCCTCGACTTTCCTAAATGCCACTTCTACTCACTTTTCTGGGCATTCTGGCCCTGGTATTTCTGATCGCCTTTGTCAAGATCGACACGTTCATATCGTTTGTTCTCGTGTCGCTCGCCATTGGGCTGGCGTCGGGAATGGATGTTGCGGCAGTTGGCAAATCCATTCAGACGGGCATCGGCGGAACGCTGGGCGAGTTGGTTCTCATTGTCGGATTTGGAGCCATGCTGGGCCGACTGGTTGCCGAAAGCGGAGCCGCGATGCGGATTACCAACGTCCTGATTAAAATATTTGGGGTCAAAAACCTGCGTTGGGGATTGGCACTGGCCGGTTTTATCATCGGGATTCCGCTGTTCTACAACGCCGGTTTTATCATCGTTTTTCCGCTGATCGTCACGATTACGGCTTCGTCGGGTTTGCCGATGATGACCGTGGCGGTTCCGATGCTGGCGGCTTTGTCGGTGGCCCACGGCTACCTGCCACCGCACCCGTCGCCCGCGGCCATTGCCGGGCAGTTGGGTGCCAACATTGGCCGGACCTTGATTTACGGTATCATCGTCTCGATTCCGGCGATTGTCATTGCGGGGCCGATTTTCGGGAAAACCTTGTCGAAATACCAACCCAAAATTGACCGGGAACTTTTCAACGTCAAAGTGATTCCTGAAGACCAGTTGCCCAGTGCGGGTATCAGCTTTTTCGTGGCACTGTTACCGGTTCTGTTGCTGACGCTGACCGGCCCCCTGAAGGCGGTATTCACGGAAGGGTCCGCTGGTCATCAGGTCGTTACGCTGCTGGCCGAGCCGTATATCGGAATGTTGCTTTCCGTGCTGGTGGCGGTGTATACGCTGGGAATTCAGCGGGGGCAGACGATGAAAGTGGTGATGAAAGACCTCGAAGAAGCCATCAAAGCCGCGTCGCCGGTCTTGCTCGTCATTGCCGGAGCCGGGGCGTTGAAACAGATTTTTATCGACAGCGGAACGAGCAAATACATCGGTTTTATGCTTCAGGGTGTGGATATTTCGCCCTTGTTGCTGGGTTGGGGCATTGCCGCCGTCATCCGGGTTTGTGTGGGTTCGGCCACCGTTGCGGGCCTGACAACCGTCGGGATCATTCTGCCGCTGATTCAGGGCAACCCCAACATCAAACCGGAACTGATGGTGCTGGCCATTGGCTCCGGCAGCCTGATGATGTCGCACCTGAACGACGGCGGTTTCTGGCTTTTCAAGGAATATTTTAACCTGAGCATCAAAGAAACGCTGCAAACCTGGACTGTCATGGAAACAATTGTCTCCATTGTGGGTCTGTTGGGCGTTTTAGCATTAAATTTGGTGGTTTAAAGACGGTTTTCAGTTTTTGGTTTACGGTTTTCGGTGGCTGCTGTCCCCGAATTCGTCAGCCACCGAAAACCGTAAACCAAAAACCAACTAGTTTATATGGAATACACCTCGCACATGTATCTGAACCTCGGGCCTGAACCCGATAAAAACCTAACATTCGGGCCTGAGCCTGACCATCTCGCAGAACCTGCACTTATGACTCCTGACGAAAAATTCGCCCAACTCGGGCTGACCCTGCCGCCCGCGCCGAAGCCGATGGGCGTGTACAAACCGTGTTTGATTGTCGACAAATTCGTCTACGTTTCCGGTCATGGGCCGGTGAAGAACGACGGAAGCCGCATCATTGGTCGCATTGGGGCCGACATGAACATCGACGAAGGCAAGCTGGCGGCTCAGCAGGTTGGCCTGACCATCCTGGCGACGTTGAAAGCCAAGTTTGGTACCCTGAACAAAATCAAACGCGTGATCAAAACGCTGGGCATGGTGAATGCAACGGAGGACTTTGAGCGGCATCCGTTCGTCATCAACGGCTGTAGTGAGCTTTTTGTGGCAGTTTGGGGAGAAGACAACGGCGTCGGCGTTCGCTCGGCCGTGGGCATGGGCACGTTGCCGGAAAACATCCCGGTCGAAATTGAAGTGATGTTCGAACTGGCGGACTAAAACCCTGACAGCGGCCCAAAGGCCCTGTCAGCGGTTTTAGTTCAAGGCTCAAAATACGAGATACTATATACTGATCCCCGTTCAAACCCTGACAGGGCCTTTGGGCCGCTGTCAGGGTTTGAATCTACGGCTCAAAATACGAGTTACAATTTACTAATTTCCGTTCAAACCGCTGACAGGGCCTTTGGGCCGCTGTCAGGGTTTAGAGCTTTTACTACATGGATGAATACCTGGTTCACAACGTTCAGTTGATCGATTCTCCGGCCCTGTTGGTCTATCCCGAACGCATTGCCGACAACATCAAGACCATGCTGGAGATGGTGGATGGCGATGCCGATAAGCTGATTCCGCACGTCAAAACGCATAAAATGGCGGAAGTTGCCAAAATGCAGGTCGAAGCGGGCATTACCAAATTCAAATGTGCGACCATCGCCGAAGCCGAAATGCTGGCTGATACCGGCGCGCGGCACGTCCTGATTTCTTACCAACTGACCGGTCCGAAACTCCACCGGTTTTGCGAACTGGTGCAGGCCTATAACTGGGTCGAATGGGCGTCGCTGGTCGACAACCTGGCGTCGGCGGAGGAACTGGCGCGGGAGTTTGAGAAAACCGTTCACAAACCCGTGATTTATATCGACGTGAACCTCGGCATGAACCGGACGGGGCACGTCGTCGATGACGAACTGGAAGCTTTGTACCGGCAGTTGAAAGCCGATGACCGGCTGGATTTGCGCGGTTTTCATGGCTACGATGGTCACATTCGGGATGCTGACGTAGCGATCCGTCAGATTCATGCCGATGCGGCCATCAAACCGCTGGAATTGCTGGCCGACAAGCTGGAGGAGGAAGGGCAACCGCGCCCGGTGATGATCGTGGGAGGAACGCCGACTTTCTCCAACCATGCCCACCGCCCGAACGTCTGGTGCAGCCCCGGAACCTGCCTGTTGTGGGATTGGGGCTACGGCGATTTACTGACCGAACAGCATTTTCAGTGGGCCGCCCTGCTACTCACCCGCGTGGTGTCAAAACCGGCACCCGGCATTGTGACCACCGATTTGGGACACAAAGCCGTCGCGGCCGAAAATCCGTTGGCGAAACGGGTGAAGTTTCTGAACCTGACGGGCTACGAAATCACCGGACAAAGTGAAGAACACCTGGTTTTGCAGGTTGAAAACTGGGATGACCTTCAGGTTGGCGATGTATTGTACGGGGTGCCGTATCACATTTGCCCCACGGTGGCGCTGCACGACGAAGCCCAGGTAATTCTGAATGGCGAAACCACCGGTCGCTGGGCCATTGAAGCCCGCAAACGCCGGATTACGTATTAACCTCTGTAACCAACTCCCTAACCTGACACAAATTGATCATGCGTACATTCCCTATTCTCCTGCTCACCTTCATGTGGCTGGCTCTAACCCCGTCGAAACCGGTTCGCGTTGTTTTTTTTGGTGATTCCATTACGCAGGCGGGTGTGAAGCCCGGCGGTTACATCACCCGCATTGGCGACATGCTGAAGAAACAGAACCTGTCGAATGAGTATGAACTGGTTGGCGCTGGTATTGGCGGAAACAAAATTTACGACCTGTTTCTGCGCATGGATGAGGACGTGTTGGCCAAACAGCCGACGGTTACGTTTGTGTATGTGGGTGTGAATGACGTCTGGCATAAACGCACCTACGGCACCGGCACCGACCCCGACAAGTTCGTGAAGTTTTACGATGCGGTAATTAAAAAACTACAGGCGGCTGGCAGCAAGGTTATTCTTTGCACACCCGCGGTCATTGGCGAAAAAACCGATTTCTCCAATGATCAGGATGGGGATTTGCAGCACTATTCGACGCTGATTCGCGAACTGGCCGCCCGTCATAATCTGCCTCTCTGCGATCTGCGGAAGGCTTTTCTGGCGTATAACCTGAAAAACAACCCCACCAATGCGGAGAAAGGCATTCTGACCACCGACCGCGTTCATTTGAACGATACCGGAAATCAGTTGGTGGCCGACGAAATGTACAAACTGATGGTGAGTGCGAAATAAAAATGGTTGGTAAAAAAGGGAAATACATCCTGTTCGGACTCGTGGCTTTGCTGGTGGCCTACATGGTCTATGATGCGGGCTCAGAACCCGGGATCAATGACTTGAAAGGAACCTACCGGGAAGTGGCGATGTACCGGAATGAGAACAATACCGGCCCCATCGTTCGGATTTATGCAGTGACGGTGAAGGACACGCTCTGGGAGGAAATGCGACAATACGGTGATTTTATGCTGTACACCAAATACGGAACGACCAAAGTCTATTTCTTTCCGGAAAGCCGGCCCGCGCCCACGCAGGTTTTTCCGAAGCGGCCCCATTTTGATAAAAAGTTTGAACCGTCCTGCCTGGCGGTATATGAGAAAGACGCGATGAGCCAGGTTAGCTTTCGCAAAATGCCGTTTACTCAGCAAACCGCCGAGGACAGGCACGAACTGATCGTGGGGGCAAAATAATAGAGGGGCGCTACGATGTGTACGGTAACAAAAGACCCGGTTGATCGGCAAACGCTGATCAACCGGGTTTGTTTTTTACGATGGTGTGGATATGGTTTCAATGTTTTTCAAGAGTAGAGAAGATAGACGTGAGACAAGAGACTACTGAAAAAGTCTTTACTCTCATGTCTCCCATCTCTTGTCTTACTTCTCTTGTCTCTTATCTTACTTCTCTTGTCTAATTCTAAACTTCAAACGGCAGGTCGTATTCTTTGATAATGGGTTTTGAGGAGCGGGTTTTGACTTCCACTTTGGCTTTCAGCGGAAAACCCAGCACCAGCGAATTTTTGATGTATTGATCGTCGTGGACCATCCAGGAGTAGCTTTCCAGCAGGTACTCATCGACCCCCGCTTTGTGCGCCTGATACGCCAGTCGTTCCACAAACAGGGGTTCGTAGTTGATGATGGTTCCCATATAGATGACCTGAATGCCGGGTCGTGACTCGTTGCCCAGTTCCGTACAACCGAGAACTGCAATTTTCAGCGACGAACCGTCTTCGAGGTCTTTAACCGCCCATTCATCGATCACGGTTTTTACATTAGCCATTGTTGCGTTGTTTTGCGTTGAACGATGGCTCAAAAGTAGGGCAGAAGGGGCGGGCAGGCTACCCTGATTTAACAACTGGTGGTTTTGGATGAATAACGGGTGGAAATCGGGAACCCGGGGGTGTTTGAAACGAAGAAAGTGAGACTTATGTCTGATCATTCTGTCACAGTGACAAATTGCCCCGTTCCCCTAAAGAGGACTTTAGAATCCGGAGGATCTGCGTTCAAGTCCCCTTTAGGGGAACGGGGCAAAAAGGGAAAGTTCTAGAAGGCTAAACCGACGTATTTTCCGGCAAAAGCACCCGCAACAGGCCCGGCGCAATCTCGGCGGTGATTTCCCGGATGCGGCCCCGGTATTCGCCGTCGATCTGGAAGTAGGCTTTTCGTTTGGTGATGATGTGAACGGAGGTGGCCGGGAAGATTTCGATGTGTTTTGGATCGAACGGCCGGAAGTGAATGAACATCCGGAAAATGGCCAGCAACGACAGTTTACGGATCACCACCACCTCGAATTTGCCGTCGGCCACGTCGCCGTCGGGGTTAATCACCGCCCCCGTGCCGTACATGCGGGCGTTGGCCAGCACCACCATGAATGCCGCCCGGTGTACCACTTCGTTGCCCGTGTTGACCTGGATGCGCAGCAGCCGTCTCCGCATCAACACCCGCAATACGCCCCGCGCGTAGCCGAGTTTACCCCGCATCTTGCCTTCTTCGAAATACTTCACGAGTTGGGCGTTCATCCCGATGTCGCTCAGGTGCAGGCAGTGTTCGGTGCCGTTGATGCCAATGAGATCGATCGGTTTTTCGACCCCGTTGACCACCACCTCCAGGCTTTCCTCCAGCGTCGACGGAATGCCCAGCTCTTTGGCCATACCGTTGGCCGAGCCCGCTGGCAGAATGCCCATCGGCAGATTGGCCGTCAGGGCGTGTTCGGCCACGAATTTGATGGTGCCATCGCCACCCACGGCCACCAATCGGTCGGGTTGGTAGGATTCGATGAGTTTTGGGAGTTCCTTGTCGTCGTTTTTACCATCCAGGATGAACAGGTTAGCCGAATGCGGTTGTTTTTCGAAAAAAGAAAGAATGCCTGATTCCCAGGTCGATTTGTCCTGTCCGCCGGAAATCGGGTTGATGGCGAACAGAAATTTTAACTTTTTAGCTTCCGGCATGTTCCTGAGTTAGTTTGCAGGGATTGAGGGTTCTGTTTCCTTGTTTCGATATTCAGTGTTCAATATTCGTTATTCATTGTTCCTGAGTTCTTAATATCGAATAATGAATATTGAATAGCGAATAATGAAACAAGGAAACAGAACACCAGATTGATTAACTATTTGTAATAAACAAAGAATGAAGGCAAGTGGCGGAATAAAAGATAAAATCTTAACGTGGCTCCGAATTACGGACAAGCCCGTGGTGAAAGTGTACCGGGGCTATGTCCACCAGCAGAAGGTCGTGGTGTTTGGTCATGTGTTGCGGGTGAGCCCGATGCCCCGCCAGAAATACCGGCAGAATTTCTGGATCAACACCTTTGCGTTGCTGCGGCTTTTCATGATGCGCCCGGTTTCGGGCGTGACCGTCAAAGTCAGTGGAATTGCGGAAGATGTGCGGTTTGTTACCGAAAAGGACGGTTTTTTTCGGTTGGAATGGACGCCCGACGAACCCTTTACGCCCGGCTGGCATCCGGTGAAAGTCGATTTGATTACGGCCAACCTCGGGCCGGACGATCCGGTTGCAACGGGTCAGGGCGAAGTCTACCGGCCGCATTCGACGCAGTTTGGCATTGTTTCCGACATCGACGATACGTTTCTGATTTCGCACTCGTCCAACCTTCGCAAGCGGTTGCACGTTCTGCTCACCCAAAATGCCCACAGCCGTGATCCGTTTGAAAATGTGGTGACGCATTATCAACTGCTGGCGCGCGCCGGAACGGACGGCAATGCGACGAACCCGTTTTTTTACGTGTCGAGCAGCGAATGGAATCTGTACGACTACATTCTGACGTTCTGCGAAAAGAATGACATGCCCAACGGGATTTATCTCCTGAGCCAGATCAAGCGGTTTCGCGAAGTCTGGAAAACCGGTCAGAATAAACACGTTACCAAATTTGCCCGGATTGTCCGGATTCTGGAAGCGTTTCCGGAAATGAAATTTGTGCTGCTGGGCGACGATACGCAGGAAGATCCCAACATCTACAGTTCATTGGTCTCCCATTTTCCGCATCAAATCCGGTGTGTGTATCTGCGCCGGGTTCACAAGCAGAATGGCGTTCGAACCCAGGAATTTGTCGATCAGATTGTCGCTGCCGGGGTGCTGTGCTGTTATTTTAATCACAGTTCTGAAGCCATCCGGCATTCGGAAACCGCTGGGTTGGTAGCGAGTGAAAAGATAAAAAAATAGAACTTTAGCGGCTGTGTCCGGCGTCATAACCCGGTCTCCAGATCGAGGATCAGAATCCCCTCATCAACGTCATTAAGTTGTCTGATTAACTCGCCTTTGGTGTTCCAGATGGCTGAACCTCCGGCACTTTCAAAATTATCACAAGGTCCCACGCAGTTGGAAACCAAAACCGTCATGGCGTAGGTTTGGGCTATCGCAGACAGCATTTTGCTGGCTTTTTCCATACCAGGGGCTGATTTCGCTACGCTGGCCAGGTAGACTGCTGCGCCATTTTGAAAGGCATTTTCCGAATGTTCCGGAACCGACAATTCGTAGCAAATGGCGAGGGCTACGTTGGCTTTTTCGCCCAGAAAACGAAGGGTACTCTGGCCGCTGACAAAAAACGGTTCTTCATCCGCGTGTAAGTACGTTTTTGAATACAGATGCCGGGGCTGATTCGGTTGGAAAATGAGCAAACTGATCCAGATGCCCTTCTCGCTTCGGATCGGGACGCCAACGCCAATCGTAATCCGGTGGGCATCACTTTGGGTCTGAAACACATCGAACCGGCTATCATTCGGAGTCGTGGCCAAGGCATCGGCCAGTTCCGGTTCGTAGCCGGTCAGGGATAATTCCGGGAAAATGAGGAGGTCGGCACCGTCGGAAACGGCGAGGTCAATGAGCCTTAGGTGGTTGGCAATGTTGCGCGGAATGTCACCTTTAACGGGGTGGGGCTGGGCTACACCGATTTTCATGGCAGAACTGGTTTTTAGACAATTCAGTGGGGTTCATCTGAACCCGTTCGGGCTTCCCATTCCAAAAGTTGTTTTTTGGTGGCCAGCCCCCGCCAACTGAGTTCCAGGATTTCAGCCAGCAATTTCCAGTCGTACGGATGAATCCACATGCAGACATAAGGGTAGCCTTTGAAGTGATCCGGTAAATGAAAAATCTCGGGATGGCTGTCGAGGTAGGCATCCCGGATGGCAAAATCGAGCCGGATGGGGATAAATTCGCCGGATTCGTGCAACCGGCACATCAGTTTGCCCCGCACTTTGATGGAGGGCGTATTTTCGTGCGAGACGCTTTCTTCGGTTCCCGGAAACCGGAGCGCCACCGTTCGTACGGGTTCGAAATCCGAAGGATTAAAATGGGCAGTTCTGGTTTTCATTGTTTGAATTTGATTGTTGGAGGTACTAACCTTTATTTTATATAAATTCTATAAAATAGCCATCCAAAACCTTCATAAAGGTAAAATATCGCTCATCAATTCTGTAATGATAAAGAGAAAAGATTTATTTCATTAGGTTGTACTATGCAATATGAGGTGCCTACTTGTTATCGGCCTATAAAATCTAAAATTGGTGTTGCACGTCTAGTTGTATTGCATTGAAAGCAGCAGGTTGCAAGGTTATCGTAAGAATTGTTGCCCCCTTCGCTGATGGGTTGTATGTGGTCAAGTGTTGCATTAAAACGTGTCAATTGTTTGTTATATTTATAGCAGATAAACATGTCACGTTCAAAGACTTTTAAACGGTTTTCTTTAATATTATAATAGTCTTGTTCTTTGCGTGGGTCTACAGTTGGCAAATGCTCAAGATGGTGTTTTTGCATCTTTTCCTTACAGATCTCAATTTCTTCCGGCAGAAAAATTTTGTAAAGGGTTCCATCTCTATTTGTATCGCCAACTTTTTTTATTATACCTAAATTTTCTAAAAACCTTAAGTTTTCGGTTACTGTTTTCTCTCCAAAACGAAAATTTTGTTTTTCAATATTTTTGAATTTTGTACCAATACCTTTTGCCAATTTTCCATTGCTAACTCTCAATAAAGTGTCGCCCGTTTCTAAAATTGAATGTCTAAACATAAACCAATAAATATCCATTTCGTAAGGCGATATTAATGGCTGTAAGAAATCAACTATGTCTTTGGTAATTTGTGGAAGTTCAAAGATATCGAATGCTACTTTAATACTAGTAGCATTGTCTGCCAGCATTGATTTTTCGACGATATTAAGCAATTCTCTTATTTTTATTATTTCGTCCGCCATAAATTGATCATTTTGACTACCACACAATTTTATTTTTTGTAATACCTCTAATTTTAACGCGAACTATGGGATTATTGGCCGCGTAGCGGACTGATGTTTGTAGCAAAACGAATCACCCGATTCCTCCCGCGTGCCTTTGGGTACGCAATCTGCTGCACTTGTTGCGTACCCAAAGGCACGCGGGAGGAATCGGGTGATTCGTTTTGCTACAAACATGTCGTACCTATGAACTGTCAAATTTTACAAGTTTGAAACCAAATTTTCTTCGGTTGGCAGGTTTAGTCGAGAATCAAACGGCTTCCCCGATTGTAAGACGGCTAAGGCCACCCGGATCCATTTATGCAT
>NZ_QOWE01000003.1 GCF_003334855.1 Larkinella punicea | reverse complement strand
CAAACTCACTGGTCATCCGCGTTCCTTTTCCTACTTGAGTCCAGTCTCGGTACACTACTTTTCCGGTTTGGGTGTTGAGCCACCGACGACGCTTGATGTGAAGGAAAACCTGATGGCCACGGATGGGGAAATCCTGAACCGTTATCGTCGGAAAGAAGCCTTTGGAGCGTAGATTTTTCCTTTCCGGGTCATCCGCATTCTTCTCTTCAATATACACGTGGAAGACACCGTCTGGACGGTCAATGGAAGTCAATTCAAAATTTTCCAGGATGAACTCGGGTAACAGGAACTGAATCAGGGGCAAGAAACTCTCCAAAACAATACAGGTTTGATCAAAAACACAAACCTAAAAAAATCCTACGCCCTCCACAACTTTTGCTCTTGATCCAAAAAATCCTACGCCCTCCACAACTTTTGCTCTTGATCCCACAGAATCTGGAGCCTGCTGAAATCAAAAAAGAGGTTACGACTTTCGTCATAACCTCTTGATTTTGAAGAGCCCCCAGTCGGGATCGAACCAACGACCTACTGATTACAAGTCAGTTGCTCTACCAGCTGAGCTATGGAGGCAATTTGATTTGAGCGTTCTGCCACGCAGGCAGTCAACCGAAAACCGGGTACGCTGGATGGCTTTCTTTAAATCTGGTGCAAAAATAGCAATTTTGCCTTTTCGGTCAAAGAAAGATTCCTTTATTTTTCCAGCCGAAGCCATTTTTTTCGTTTACTGGGCTTCCCGAATCACTTTCAACTGGTGCTTCAGATCATCCAGTTGCTTCTGGGCCACCTGAATCTTTTTATCAATGTCGGCCCGCAGTTTATCCGCGCCTTTCGAACGGCTGAAGAATTCGATGTTGTTGTTATACACCGCAATATCGTTTTCCAGCGTCGTCATTTTACGGCGAATATCACCTTCTTTTTTGTACAAATCCCGCGACGAACCGGTTTCACGGATCATCTCCGCTTCGTTCTCAAGCGTCAGCCGTTCTTTCTCTCTGGGAGAAATTTTTCCATTGGCCCCCACAAACAAGTTGACCGCATTGATGTACCGCTTCTGAATCGACTGCATGTCTTTCTTCGGTACATACCCGATTTGCGACCACTCTTTTTTGAAGTCGTTCAACTGCGCCAAGTCCGCATTACCGCTGTTTGCCACGGTTTCGATCCGCTCGCAAAGCGCTATTTTCTTCGCCAGATTTTCTTCAAACTCTTTCTCAACCTCCTGGTTTCGGGAGCGTTTCTTGTTGAAGAAACCGTCGCAGGCGGCTTTGAAACGTTCAAAAATCGTGTCCTTAAATTTCTCCGGAACCTGACCGATGTTTTTCCACTGACGTTGCAATTCAATGACTTTCTGGGTGATTTCGGCCGACTCTTCGCCCGACTCCAAAATGCCTTCTACTTCTTCGCACAACTGGGTTTTGGCTTTCAGGTTTTGCTCCCGCTTGCTTTCGAGTTGTTTGAAAAACTCACCTTTGTGGTGGAAGAACTGCTTGAGGGCAGCCCAGAATTTCTTGCTCAGTTCTTTGCCTTCGTCGCGCGGCATGGGCCCCCGAATGTTGTTCCAACGATCCTGGATCGTCATCACTTCGCGGGTCTTTTCGTTCCAGTCGTTGATGCTGTTCGAGGTGAACGACGTAAACGGAATCAGTTCTTCGTAGAGTTTCGATTTCTCTTCGTACAACTGTGCGCCCTCTTTCCGAATCTCCTCGTTCTGTCCGCGACGGCGGTCGTAGAGCGTATCGAGCGCTTTTTTGAAGCGTTGCCATAACACTTCCTGCTCCGCTTTCGGAGCCGGCCCAACGTGTTTATATTCTTCGAACAGAGCGTTGGCTTCGTCAATAACCGCTTTGGTTACCGGACTGCCTTCGTTCGCCAGCACCATCGCTTCCACTTTTTCACAAAGCTCCGCCTTCTGGGTCTGGTTCTTTTTCCGATCGAGTTCTTTTAATTCAAAATAAATATTGCGGTTGCTGTAATACCGGTCAACCAGAGCGTGGTAGGTGGCCCAAAGCGTCGCATTGTGGGGCGACGACACATTCCCGGCGGCTTTCCACTCATCCTGAATGTGCTTGAAACCGTTCCAGCTCGTCTTCGGATCACCGGCGTTGTTTTCGTCGGCTTCCACCAACTCCCGCAACCGGCGCAGTAGCTCCGTTTTGAGGTTAAAATTGTTATCCTTGGCTTTTTCAAGCTGCTGGAAATACTGATTTTTCTGGTCTTTAATCTGCTTGAACAGACTATCGAACCGACCCACCAGTTCATCCGGTTTAAACTCGAATCCCTCTTCCGAGCCGGTTTCCTGCACATACCGTTGCAGGGCTTCGGCCCGATCCGATGCTTTCGATTGATCAAACAACGGACGTAATTCTTTCAGAACGTCATCTGCCCGACGATAATCCGATGCCGAAACCGCATCCGTCTTCAAAGAAGCCAGATTTTTTTCGAGCAACACGACCATATCCGCCCGGGAAAGCTGGCTGTAGTCGGCAGCCGGTGTCACCTCCTCCAGTTCCAGTTCAGCCGATTCTGTGGATTCAACGTGCATTTCTGCCACCGCCGAAGTCTCCGGTGCGGATGCTTCCACAGCCTGCGGTTCTGCAACCGGTGGCTCTTCAGCAGACACCAGTTCCTGGCCGGATTCGTCAGCAACCGTCGGCTCCGTTACCAAAGCTTCCGGCGTTTCCGCTCCTTCCGGCTTTGGCTCTTCCAAATCGGTTGTTTCCTGATTGAGTTCCGTCTCCACCGTGTTGGCGGGCTCCGGAGCCGATTCTACTTTATCAGCCGGTTTTTCGTTCGATTCCAGTTCCACCTTGTCAGTCGGTTCCTCGTTTGATTCTACCGCATCAGTCGGCTCAGTCTCCGGTTTTTTCTCGTGAGATGCTTCCGGATTCTGTTCCTTGCGTTCAGTTATTTCTTGCTCTTCGCTCGCCATACGATCTTTAGGAATCGTTACTTTTGCAAAAATACGAAAAAAAGCGGATTATTATTTCTTTACAGACCGCATCACCGGATCGAATCCCAAACACCCATGCTATCTCCCCTGGCTGACCTACGCAAAGAGTATACCCTAAACGGGTTAGACCCCTCAGATGTTACCAAAAATCCGTTCGCTCAATTTCAGCGCTGGTTCACGGAAGCCTTGAATGCGGGCGTTCCGGAGCCCAATGCCATGCACCTGGCCACGGTTGGTTCGGAAGGCCGGCCTTCCGGGCGAATTGTTTTGCTGAAAGGATTCGACGAAAACGGCTTTTCATTTTTTACGAATTACCAGAGCCGCAAAGGATCTGAGTTGACCACGCACCCGTTTGCCTCACTGACTTTTTTTTACGCTGAACTCGAACGCCAGATCCGGATCGAGGGTGCGATTCAGAAAGTATCCGCGGAAGATTCTGACGTTTATTTTCAGAGCCGCCCCCGGGGCAGTCAGATCGGAGCCTGGGTTTCGCACCAGAGTTCAGCTATTGAAAGTCGTGAGGTACTCGAAAACCGCCAGCAGGAACTGGAGCAGCAATTCGAAAACCAGCCCATTCCCCGCCCCCCACACTGGGGCGGCTACCTCCTGGTTCCCGATCGCATCGAGTTTTGGCAAGGCCGACCCAGCCGTCTGCACGACCGGGTTTTGTACCGAAAAGAAGAAGAGAATTGGGTAATCGAGCGGCTGGCGCCGTAACGGGATGATGGGTTATGAATGATGAGTTATGATTTTTCGAGCCAGCCCTTTCATCATTCATCGTTCATAACCCATCATTATTTCAAATCAAACAGATTCTTCACCCCGATCGTCCGGTCTACCGTGAAGCCTTCGCCGTATTTGACGCCGATGACGTGGCCGAACTCTTCGGCACGGGCGCGCAGAAATTCCATGAATTCCTGACTGGCAATGTAACTCATGGGTTCGTTGCTCTTCGGATCGTAGAACTGACTCTTGTAGGCCAGCAGCGACTCCTGTTTCTTCTCGTAGAAATCGGTAATATCGACAATAAAATCCGGTTTGATGTAGCGATCCTGAATCAGGTGATACACCAGTTTCGGACGCCAGGATTCCTGCTCCAGCCCCGTCGCGTCAGCACCAAGATTATCCACGGTTTTGATTTGCCGAAGCCCCGAATAAAAGCACGCATCCACCACCAGTTCCGACGCCCGCCCGTGGTCGGGATGGCGGTCGTAAATGGCATTCGTGATCACAATATCGGGTTTATAACGTCGGATTGCCACCATCAGCGCCTTCTGGTGCTCTTCATCGTTGCGAAAAAACCCATCCCGAAAACCCATGTTTTCGCGCGCCGACAGCCCCAGAATCCGGGCAGCCGCATCGGCCTCCTGCAAACGGATTTCGGGCGTTCCCCGCGTACCGAGTTCCCCACGGGTCAGATCTACAATCCCGACTTTTTTGCCCTGTGCAACGAGGGAAAGAATGGTGCCGGCGCAACCCAATTCAGCATCGTCGGGGTGCACGGCAATGACAAGTAAATCCAGTTTCATTCGTTAGTGGACTCTCAGTTTTTGTCCCGGCCGAATCCGTGAGCGGGTTGATAGGTGGTTTTTCCGGGCAAGCGTTGATGCCGTCAATCCATACCGCCGGGCAATGCTGGTGAGGGTTTCGCCCGATCGAACGCGGTGGAGAACCGTGCGTTTGTACCGCGGCTTGAACCCGGATAAGTTGACGCTTTTCCCGCGTAAATAGTCCCAGGCCGAAGCCGTCAGTATAAAGTGATCGGAAATGAGCGAGTTGGTCGGGAAGTCGTAAACGAAGGTCGGGCTGAAGGGGTTGCCTTCATACCGGGTTTCGAAGTGAAGGTGAGAGCCGGAACTGCGGCCGGTGCTGCCGCCCAGGCCAATCTGGTCGCCCGCTTTAATGAGTTGGCCGGATTCGACCAGAGCCTTGGACAAGTGGCCATATACGGTTTCCAGACCGTTGTAATGCCGAAGCAGAATGTAGCGGCCAAACCCGCCACCATCCCAGCCTGACACCCGGACAATCCCGTCGAAAGCGGCATAAACCGGATCGCCGGTTTCCAGGTCAAGGTCCATGCCCTTGTGCCACCGCCCCCAGCGCGGGCCAAACATGGAGGTTACTTTTCCGTCGACGGTTGGGGCCGACCAATACCGGTTTTCGCCCGGATCGTATAATTTCAGATCAATTACTTCGTCAAACTGGAGGGGGTCGATGCCATATGGATCGACGTTGTGGGGGTCCCAAATGGCATAATAATCCGCAATTTTCACCCAATCATCGCCCACCTGAACCGAGTCGATATACTCCACCACGGCAGGTTCACCTTCATCGATGGTGGAAGTGTCCTCAGCGACTACGGGATTCACCTCTTTTTTGGGTTCAAACTGGTTGTTAAACCGCAGGTTGGAAGGTTCCTGTTCAAATTCCTCATCCGGTACCTGAACCGGTGATTGCGTAGGGAAATTGGAATTTTCTTTTTCTGATTTCTTTGGCTTGATGCTCAGGTTCTTCTTGAATTTTCCACGTTCCTGTGCTTCTACGGTCGTTACGCTTGCCAAACAGCAAACGCTGGCGAACAGCCACCAGACTGCCAGTTTTCTCATCCTTGGGGATAAAGTTTGAAAAAAAAGTTAAGAGTTAAGAGTTAAGAGTTAAGAATGCTTTAGCCAACTCTTAACTCTTAACTCTTAACTTTTAACTCTTTTTTGGTGGTTACTAATTGTATATCGTTTACGCTTCCGCGTGCATTTCAACTTCTTTCATGGCCAGATACCGTTCGGCATCCAGGGCGGCCATACAGCCCGTTCCGGCGGCCGTCACCGCCTGACGATACGTATTGTCCTGGGCATCACCGCAGGCAAATACGCCCGGCACATTGGTCCGGGTGCTGCCTTTTTCCGTCAGGATGTACCCGGTTTCATCCATATCAACGAACGGTTTGAAAATGGCCGTATTGGGTACGTGGCCGATGGCGACGAAAAAGCCGGAGACATCGATCACCCGTTTTTCACCCGTCACCGCATTTTTGATCAGCGCACCGGTTACTTCCTCCTCACCCAGTACCTCTTCCGTTTCGCTGTTCCACAAAATTTCAATATTGGGAAGCGATTTCACACGGTTTTGCATGAATTTCGAAGCCCGCATTTCGTCCCGACGAACGATCATGTATACTTTCCGGCACAAATTGGCCAGGTAACTCGCTTCTTCAGCGGCCGTATCACCCGCGCCCACAATGGCAACGTCTTTGCCCCGGAAGAAAAAACCGTCACAAACCGCACAGGCCGAAACGCCCAGGCCGTTCAGGCGCATTTCCGACGGCAAACCGAGCCATTTGGCCGAGGCTCCGGTCGAAATAATCACCACATTGGCACTAATTTCCTGTTGATCGTCCACCGTAGCCTTGTGAATGGTTCCGGAGAAATCAACGGCGGTGACGACACCATACCGGATGTCGGTTCCAAACCGGCGGGCCTGCTCTTCGAGGTCCGTCATCAGTTGGGGGCCGTTGACACCGTGGGGGTAGCCCGGAAAATTATCAACTTCGTTGGTGATGGTGAGTTGTCCGCCCGGTTGCATTCCCTGGTATAAAACGGGTTTCATGCCCGCACGGGAAGCATAGATGGCGGCAGTATATCCGGCCGGGCCGGAACCAATAATAAGGCAATTGACGTGTTCGGTGGTCATCGTCTGACAAAGAATAGAATGTTTAATCTGGTCGGCTTTTGCTTAAATACGGAGCCAGACACTGAAAAAACAAGCGCAAAGGTGCAAAAAATTCCCGGCGAAACCAAGTTGTATGCTTGACGAATGACGATTGACCATTGACGGTTGTCGATCGTCAATGGTCAATCGTCATTCGTCATTCAAAATCACCAAATCCGCCATTCAATCCGCCGGTTCAGCTTCCGGTTTTCGTCGGTTGTGTTGGGAACAACGGGCCTTGTTTCACCGTATCCGGCCGATTTAATCCGGTTTGGGGCAACACCGGCTTTGGCCAGATAACTCACCACCGATTGCGCCCGTTTTTTAGACAGTTCCAGATTATTGGCCGTACCGCCCTGATTGTCCGTATGCCCGGAAACTTCGATATTGACCGTTGGATTGACTTCCAGAAACTTCACCAGCCGGTCGAGTTCCGTCCGCGATTTGTCGGCCAGATCATACCGCCCGGTTTCGAAGAACAGGTTGTTCAGCGTCTCTCTGGCCGGAGCCCCGCCCTCCGACGGTTTGATCGGTTCCAGCGGCACGCTCATCGTCAACCCCTCGCCTTCCCGTTTCCGGGTAAAATCGAACGACAAACTTTTGAACAGATACCCCGGCCCGATGACATACAGGGCGTACTCGCCACCAGTCGGCAGAATGGCGGTGTATTGCCCGGTTTGCGGATCAGACTGAACGCGGGTAATCAGTTGATTGGTCGACAGGTCAATGAGTTCAATCGTGGCATTCAGCGGTTTTTTGGTGCGGGCATCCGCCACCAGCCCTTTCAGGTAACTGACCGGGCGGACTTTCTGACGCAGGGCTTCGGGCAGATCGAAAACGTAGAGTTTGGAACGCTGCTTGCCGTCGCTGGCGGCCTGTTCCTGCGAATAATAGGCGTGGGTGCCGTTGGCCGACACAAACAAAGCCGCCTGATCGTCGGAGGTATTGATCGGATACCCCAGGTTTTGCGGATTCGACCAGCCATTGGCCGTACTATCGGCCACAAACAGATCGTAACCGCCCATGCCCAGGTGCCCTTCCGACGCAAAAAACAGACTGAGGCCGTTGGCGTGAATAAACGGCGATGCTTCGTCAAAGGGCGTGTTGATGGATTTCAGGTTGTAGGGCGGTTTCCATTCGCCATCGTCGCCCAGATCGCTGCACCAGATGTCGCGTCGGCCCATTCCGCCTTTCCGATCCGACACAAAATACAGACGCCGACCATCCGCCGACAAGGCCGGTTGCGATTCCCAGGCGCGGGTGTTGACCACCGGCCCGATGTTTTGCGGCTCCGACCAGGCATTCCCGGTTTTATGACTGATGTAAAGATCACAACTCCCGTAGCCCGCACGACCCTGGCAAACCGTAAACACCAGCGTCCGGCCATCGGCCGACAGCGTGGGCGTCCCTTCGTTGTTGATGGAATTGATGAGGGGTGAAATGGACTCGGGCGGGCTCCAGGTTTCGCCTTTGTGCGTCGAAACCATCAGATCCTCATCGCCTTCGGGCTTCAAAACCGTGTACACCAGCGTCTGCTCGTCGGCCGTCAACACCGGAAAATACTGGGACGGAAACGCCTGAACCGTCGCGGCCAAAGGCTGCGGTTTGACCGGTAGTGGATTCTGAATCGCCTGTTCGCCAAAGTGGGCGGTTTGCAGCATCCGGTCGATCCGTTTCCATTGCAGCGACTGGGGTGGAAACAGCTTCTGATACCGTTCGATGTGCGGGATGGCGACCCGATAATTGCCTTTTTTGAGCAGATAGGCACTCACAAACTGATACGCCAGCCCCGTCGTGGGTTTGTCGGGCTGTTGTCCGATGGCCCGTTGGTAAACCTGAAAAGCCTGGTCGGGCTGGCGCATGAATTCGTAGACCTGCCCCAGTTTCAGATACGCATCGGTATAGCCGGTATCACGTTCCACGGCCTGGTGAAATAAATCCAGCGACTCGGTCATTTTCCGGTTCGACAAAGCATCGACCGCCTTTTTATACAGTTCGACGGCCTTTTTGTTTTGACCGTAGGAAGGAAGAAGAAAGGGCGGAAACGAAAAAAGGAATAAAAGGATCAACAGGCGGTTTTGCCGTCGCTCCTTTCTTCCTTTTCGTTGCTTCAATTCCCTTACGGAATGTCCATGAATTTGTGTGTTTGCAACGAAACCTGCCATTGCGGATGCTGTTTTACATACTCAACGATCAGAGGCAGCATTTCATTTGAACGACTCCACTCCGGTTGTAAAAACAATTTGCAATGCGGTTGCAGCGATGCCACAAACGACTCCGCAAACGCAAAATCGCTTTTGTTGTAGATGATGGCTTTCATCTCATTCGCCTTGCTGAAAATATCCGGATTGGGCTCCTTGAACTTCTTGGGCGAAAAACAGATCCAGTCCCAACGCCCGGTGACGGGATAAACCCCCGAGGTTTCAATATTGGTCTGAAAACCGGCGTTCTGAAGCGCCAGCGTCAAACCGCTCAGGTCGTGCATCAGCGGTTCTCCGCCCGTAATGACGGCCATGCGTCCGGGATATTGCAAAGCTCCGTCGACAAGTTCATCGATCGTGTAGCTGGGGTGGGCGTTTACATCCCAGGATTCTTTCACATCGCACCAGTGACACCCGACGTCGCAACCGCCGAGCCGGATGAAATACGCGGCTTTTCCGGTATGCGCCCCCTCTCCCTGCAACGTGTAGAACGATTCCATGACGGGAAGCCGCTCCAGGGTGTCAGTTTGTTGATTGAGTACTTGATTCATGGTGCAAAGTTACGGAATTTGCGGGCGAAGGTTTATCTATTCCCACGGCTTTCCGCAGCCTTTATGAAGTATCGTCCGTTTTCGTTTCTGCTTACCGGCCTGATTCTCGCCGTAATAAGCACGTTATTTCTGAGTCATACGCCCCCTTTGGCGGCTCCCCAGCCCAACATCGTCTTCATCTTCGCCGACGATCTGGGCTGGGGTGACCTTTCTTCCTACAGGGCTACCGACCTGAAAACACCACACATCGACAGCCTGTTGCGGGGCGGATTACGGTTTACGAATTTTTACGCCAACAGCCCGGTTTGCTCCCCCAGCCGGGCGGCTTTGCTGTCGGGGCGCTGGCCGGAAGCGATGGGTGTTCCTGGCGTTATTCGTGACGATTTGGCCGATAGCTGGGGCTACCTGGCCCCGGGTCTGCTGCTCCCCAACTATCTGCAAAAAGCGGGCTACCACACGGCTTTGGTTGGAAAATGGCATTTGGGACTGGAACCCGAAAACGCCCCCAACGAACGCGGTTTTCAGGAATTTTACGGTTTTCTGGGCGATATGATGGATGATTATTACACCAAACGACGCAACGGCCACAATTTCATGCGCCACAACCGCCAGGTCATCGATCCGCCCGGTCACGCAACCGATGTGTTTACCGACGGAGCGATCCGGTATGTAAACAGCCGGAAGAACAACCCAAAACCGTTCTTTTTGTACCTCGCTTACAATGCTCCTCATAACCCATTGCAACCACCCGCCGACTGGATTGACCGGGTGAAAAAGCGGGAACCCGCCATCGACCCGAACCGGGCCAAACTGGTGGCGCTGATCGAACACCTGGACGCCAACATCGGCCGACTGCTGGCAACCCTGAAGGCAAACCGACAGTTGGAAAATACACTGATCGTTTTCACGAGCGACAACGGCGGCTGGGGACCCGCCAAAGCCAACAACGGCCCCTACCGCGCTTTCAAGGGAACGATGTATGAAGGCGGGATTCGGATTCCGGCGGGCGTGGTCTGGCCGGGTCACATTCAGCCGGGCCGGGTGTCGGACGAGCGTGGGCAACTCAGCGACTGGATGCCCACCTTTCTGGAACTGGCGGGTCAGCAAGCCACCACGCCGGTCGATGGCAAATCGCTGGTGCCGGTTTTGCTGACGAATCAACCGGATGCGCAGAAGCTCGAAACGCTCCGCCAGCGGCCGCTTTTTTACATTCGCCGGGAAGGCAACGACGCCTTCAAGGGACTGACGACCCAGGCTGTTCGACTGGGCGACTGGAAATTGCTGCAACCCAGTCCGTTTTCACCCTTTGAATTGTATAACCTGAAAGACGATCCGAAAGAAACCACCGATCTGGCGAAGCAGGAAAAAGCGAAAGCCAATGAACTGACCCGCCTGTTAATGAACCACATCCAACTGGGCGGGGCCGTACCGTGGCAGAAAAGAAAATAGGAATCGGTGCAACTTTCCGGTTCAGGACGGCATCTTCATCGCAGGAATTTTATCTTTCGCTAACCACCATGCAAACCCATCGTTTTTATTTATCTCTCTTGTTTTCGACGCTGATGGCCGGTTTTTCAAAAGCGCAATCAGTAACTAAACAGTTCAGTATCAAGTCGTTCGACCGCATCGACGTGGCCAATGCCATCGATGTCGAAATCCGCAAAGGCGCTTTCGACATCGTGGCCGATCTGTCGCCCGGCGAAACCGAGTACCTGTCCGTCAAAAGCGAAAACGGCGTGCTGGTCGCCCGGTTCAACCGGCCGGCCGGCAACTGGATGCCGGGTAAAAGCCGCAAATCGCCCCGCTTGCTGGTCACGATGCCCGCCCTGCGCGGCATTACCCTTTCCGGTGCCTCCGACGGCGACGTGAATGATGCATTCGACAGTGAAGAACTGGACATTACGCTGTCGGGAGCCGCCGACCTGACGATGAAAGACGTTTCGGCCAACCGCATCCGGCTGAAAGCGTCCGGAGCCTCCGACACCAAATTGAGGGGACGCGTGAAGCAACTCGATGTTGACATTTCGGGGGCGTCGGATTTACAAGCTTACGAACTGACGGCCAATGAAGCGATTATCCGGGCGTCGGGAGCAAGTGATGCCTCGGTGACCGTAACGAAACGACTGGAGAAAAATACGCGGGGCGGAGCCGATGTTTCGCACCGGGGCAATCCGCAGACGGTGATTTCGAACCAGAAAAAATCGGACGACTAGACCGACGATCCGCGCATCCAGTGAACGGATTCGGGCGACATTTCCAGCCCGACCAATTGGCCGACTTTGATTTTTTCGTGGGAGGCCGCCACAAACGTCAGGTTGACAAACCGGTTCATTTCGACTTCCACTTCCAGGTAAGCGCCTTTGAAAAACACATTCCGGACGGTTCCGCCGAAGCGTCCACGGTCGCTCAACCGGATGTTTTCCGGGCGAACACAGGCCAGTGCGTTGGGTTGGTAGGCGTGAATGATGCCCATCAGCGGCAGGTGTTTGGCCCGAATCAGGTTGGCCGGGCCGGTCATTTGCGCGGCATAGGCGTTGTACGGACGGCGGTAGACATCCATCGGTGCCCCCATCTGAATCAGTTGGCCGTCCTGCAAAATCCCGATACGGTGTGAGATGGACAGGGCGTCGGTCGAGTCGTGGGTAACAAACAGGCAGGCGGTTTTCTCGTTCCGAACCAGATCCAGCAACATACTTCGGATCAGTTCTCGGTTGGGCAAATCGAGGTGACTGAACGGTTCGTCGAGCAGCAACGCGGCCGGTTTTTCGGCAATGGCTCGGGCAATGGCCGTGCGCTGTTTTTCGCCCCCCGACACCTGGCGCGGGAGCCGGTGTTGCACTGCTTCGAGCCGACACAGGTTGATCAACTGCTCGACCCGAAAATCCTGGTAGCGTTTTTCGTAAAACCGTAAGGCGTAGGCGATATTTTCGCGGACGGAAACGTTGGGCATCAACTGGTATTCCTGGTGTACCAATTTGATATGCGGGTGCCCCGGAACCAACTGTTCTGATGGCCCTTTAATTCGCTCATTATTTAATTGAACGACCCCTTCCGTTGCATCGAGTAAACCCGCCATCAGATTGAGCATGGTACTTTTCCCCGAGCCACTCGCCCCAATCAACCCCACTACCTCACCCGGTTTTATGACCAATGAGACGCCCCGAACGGCAGTTACGTCCCCGAAATATTTTACAAGATGGATAGACTCAAGCAATGGACAATGACCTTTTTCAGTGCATGCAATATATTGATCAACAATGATTTACGCAGATAACGAACGAAAACCGTATTTGCCGAAGGTGTAAAATTAAGGAATTACGGGAACAACCTTGCGATAAGCTTTTATCATATGTGAGAAAAATCTCAAAGCGTTTTTACCGTTTCCCCAGCCAATAAAAGAATAGTACCAACAAAAGAAAAGCAAATACCACCAGGGCAATTTTCCAGGCCGATTTGGGTCGTTCGCCCGCAATTTGCCCGGTTTGTCCGTTAACCAGGAATCGGTATGGCTTGCCGTTGTAGAGATACATACAAATCCAGAGCGGTAACAAAATATGCTTGAACGTCTGGTTGGTTAAGGTCGTATCGACATTCAGGTTGCGTTGCGTATCCCCGCCCATTTGCGAGGCACAGGCATTTTCTTCGCGACTCCGAATCTGTTCCTCGGCTTTGCGCGCACTTTCCTGTAAATCGATGCTGTAGACTTCGGCTTCCCAGCCCAGCAAAATCCGCGGATCATAATCGACGATTTCCTTCAAATCGTAGCGACTGGCTTCCTGCACCTGGCTTTCCTGCTCCGACAATTTCCGGGAGGCCATTTCGAGCATGTCGTCGTAAAACGCCTGGTGCGACCCGCTGCGGTATTCCCACCGAACGCGCTGCTGTTGCTGCGTTACGGTTTTGCCATTGGCGTCGCGCACCTGCACCGGAACGTAGTAGTAGAACCCGGCTTCTCCGGTGTAATTCGAATGCGCCTGGGCGTCGAACGTCCAGAACGGAATGTAAATACCGTGCAGGTTATCCAGCATCGCACCGGCTGCCAGATCCGACGGCGCCAGCCAGCTATCCCCTACCCAGCTCTTGAACCGCTGCAACGCCTGCTCTTTCGAAATCCGGAACGGCAGCAAACCGGCGGGTTCGATCAGCCGGGTTTTCTGGGCATCCGGGTTCACGTTTTTGGAATTACAAAAGGCACAGGTTATCGTCGGTGCGTCGTAATTAACGGTCGTTTTCGCTCCGCAATTCTGGCAGGTAAACAAGCGTTTCTCCTCAGTGGGCGCGTTGGGTAACTGCCGGTCTTCGACGCGAAAAGCCAGCGGGTTCTCGTGCAGATTGCTTTTGGTAAACGGAATGTCTTCGGTGTTGCCGCAATAATCGCAGCTCAGTTTCTGCTTCTCGGCCGAAAATTTCAACTGTGCTCCGCAGGCCTTGCAGGGAGCCCGGACCAGGTCTGAAAGTTCTGATGGTTGCATGAGGAAGGAAGAAAAGGATAAAGGGAGGAAGGGAAAAAGAGGTACTGGTTGATTCCGTTCCTCCTTCTATCCTTTCCTCCCTTCCTCCTTTAGAGTCTGGCTAGTAACTCGGCTTTTTTGGCGTTGAATTCTTCCTCGGTCAAAATCCCGGCGGCTTTCAGTTCGCCCAGTTGCCTGAGCAGATTCATGACCTCGGTTTTGTCTTCTTTGGGAGCCTGTGGCGCATTGGCCGCGCTGGTGTTCTGCATGAAATTGCCCAAACCGCCCAGCAACACGGCAGCGCCACCGGCACCACCACTTTCGGCGGCATCTTCCAGCGCAACACCCGCCTGAAACTGCTGAAAGCGAGCCATATCACCGACCATATTCATCTGCGTGGTTTTGTCGAGGAAAGCTTCCACTTCTGGCGGCAGGCTCGTATTTTCGACGTAAAATTTGGTCAGTTCCAGACCGTAGCCCGTGAAATCCGACTGGAGCAGCGGCAGCAGTTTGTCGCCGATTTCCTTGTAATTTCGGGATAAATCGTAGACCGAAATACCGGCTTCGCCAATCGTATCCGTGAAGTTGGTGATGATGGCCGACCGGAGTTGATCCTCCACATCGCCGATCCGGACCACGGGCGTCGTTCCGGCGTATTCCTTGATAAACTTCCCGGCATCGACCACCCGCAGGGCAAACACCCCAAACGCCCGTACGCGTACCTGCTTCAGTTCGGGATCGCGGACGATGAACGGGTTTTGGGTTCCCCATTTGAGGTTCGTAAACTGCTTGGTCGAGACGAAGTAAATATCCACTTTGAATGGCGACTCGAAACCCATTTTCCACGACCGCAAGGTGGTCATGATCGGCATGTTCTGCGTAGTCAGTTCATAACGTCCCGGCTGATACACATCGGCAATCCGGCCTTCGTTGATAAAAACCGCCACCTGCGACTCACGCACGGTCAGTTGAGCGCCGTATTTGATGTTATTGCCATTGTCCGGAAATTTCCAGATTACCGTATCGTTCGAGTTATCGACCCAGTCGATGACCTCGATAAATTCATTGCGAATGAAGTCAAATAGTCCCATATGCTTGTCTTCGACAACCGCTAGGCCATCGGGTTTTTCGGTGCTGCTGTTTTACACGTTCAATTCTACACAAAAAAAACGAACCCGCACGAGTTCGTTTTTTTGAACGGCAAGAAAAAACCGCCAGACGTTCCGTTTTCGGTAATGACGGAGCGGCTGCCTGAATTCAGAAGTTTACTCCCGCCATCCGTATTTGTTCTCATCCAGAAGCAACAAACTCATCAACAGATGTTCCCGCCGGTCTTCGGGCGTTGACGGCCCATAGGTAAGAGAACCGACAGCGGGTCGTTCACCCAGGTATTTGTTGTAATTTTCTTGATTTAACGACTTCAACTTATCAAATTTCTCCTGAACCAAGTTATAGATTTTGTCATTAATGTAGAAAAGCTTTCCTTTCAGGTAATTCGCCGTGGCTTTTGTGGGCTCGTCCATTCGGTGTTTGAAGTAAAAATAGTCCGGCCATAGATAATCGAGTTTGTGCTGCAGTAACGTTATCTTCAACAGATTGGGCATAAACGTTCGGGCAAACCGAAAATGCTCAACCAATAACCTGACTTTCATCTCATTTAAATACCGTTTGTACTCTGCTTTTAAAAAGTCAATCTTGGTCTCTTCCTGAAATAGTCCTGTCAATTTTAACGGAGACCGTGGATTAAAAAAATCAGGCAAAATCTTTTCGTAATTCGTTAGCAATGCTTGATTATACGCAATTTCACCCAATTTGCCGTTGTCATCTTCCACAAGGCTTTCCTCATAACTCCGAATCCGGGTTTTTAGATTCGCTTCATACCGTTCAAACTGCTCGTTGCCCAGAATGTCTTTAAAAGTCGCCCATTCAAAATCCCATTCTTCCCATTGCGAAAAGTACGTGTCTTTGGAAGAAAGCCTTTTGTCTTGTTCATAGTGATGAATGCGTTCGGCCTGTGCCAGATCCGGATTACAAAAGGCGTACCGTTCCTGTACCAGTTTTACCAGCCAGTCGGGGTCTTCGGGTGTAATGATTGTGCTCATTTTACAAAATTCCGGTTAAACCAGGCCATTGGAATATCGGCTTCAAATGAGCCGGTTTTCGTATCAATCCGTTTCTCTAACCGTCCTTCGACCACAAAGCCTATTTTCTGATAAAACGCAATGGCTCTGGTGTTGCTTTCGCGGGCAATCAGCTCAACCCGTAAGACGTCGGGGCGGTTTTCTTCGACGTACTTTAAAAAATCTAAAAATAGTCGTTTCCCCAGCCCACAGTTCTGAAAACCGGGGTGAACAACAATCGTTAATTCCGACAGGATGTGTTTAAAAACCCGGGGTTCCAGTTGATAGCCATGCATTTCAGCCACCAGTTCTGCGGGATTTTCCGGATTAGCGATCACGAGAGAAAGGCCATTCTGAAGCGATTTCCGCAAGTTATTCGAAACATAAGCGGGTGTAATTTCGTCTTCTTCCCGGGCTATTCCACCGGGAATTTTGGCCACCTGTTTGTAAAGATTATAAATTTTAAATTCATCCGTTTCTTCTGCCAATCGCGTCGAAAAATGCATGCTTACTGCTTTATGTAGATCAAGGTGTTATACCGTCAGCGTTAGAAAAAATCAGGATCGGTGGTATTTTCAGTCGCTATAGGTTCAAAAAGGTACCAGAGCAGAAAGTCGGGCAAATAATCCGAATTCTCCGGCTGGGAACGGATGGTAACCACCGTTTTCCCCTGATCAACCGCTAAACCGTACGATAAAACGGCTTGCTTTCCCGCCAGGATCGACCACTCGGCCAACGGATTATTTTTTATTTTTAATTGATAGGTTCGGCCCTCATATTCGAAAACCATCGAATTGCCATACCACGTTTCAGGATAAGCCCTGGCCACCCGTCTTTCATCCCCGTCACTAATTTCCAGGGAGCTTTGCCAGAATCCGGTTCTCTTGATCGTGAATTGTTTGCTGCCTACAGTAGCGGTTGCTTTCCCGCCCGCGGTGTTCATACTGAGTGATCCTTTTTTTTCGTTTCCGACAAAAAACGTATAGATCCCTTCGTTTATTTTATGCCATTTCTTTTCCATTTTTCAGCTTGCATTTACCCTATTTTTGAGCATCACTAATAATCTTCCCAGTAAGCCAATTCGTAGTTATATTATAAAATCAATTCCAACAATAAAATTTGATAACAATTCAATAACACACCTGCTAACAGTCACGTTTATACGTTAAATGAGTTTTAAAATAGTGAATTAATCTTTAGAAACTTAAATAAAAAACAGCTTATTTCCAAATTAATCTAGTGGTAAATTTTATAAGAAAAATGATTTATGCTTCTGCGTTTTCCAAACGAGGGAGATCTTTCATCGCTTCATTGGCATTTTCAAACGCTTTCCGGTTTTTATACTGAAACCACGATTGTGTAAAGTATTTCTTCATAAAATTGTCAATCCGCATTTGCCCGAACAGATTCCAGGCACCCTGAATCCTTTTCAGCCAGGATTCATTGAGAACCCGGAGCGACAACGCATAACCGCCATCGATGTACTCAATGTAATGCCAGTAACCGGCTGGTATATAGAGCGTTTCGCCATAATCCAGGGTACATTCATAGCCTTTGACGTGCTGCAAACCGGGGTATTTCTGGTAATCCGGCTTGTTGACGTTCATGTACGAAATGACCGAAAACGGGAGCCGATACAGCAGGGGCGTGTATTCGGGCGCAAACAATACCACCCGCTTTCGGCCCACAAACTGCGTCAGGAAAACATGCGACAGATCAATGTCATAGTGCATGTGTACCACCGACCCGGCACCGCCGTAGAACATGAACGGCAGGCTCATCGCAAATCCGTCCACCAGATCAGGCTTCAGAACGTCTTTTTTGAGGGATGGAATGTGCTTGAAAATATTGAAGAGAAATATGCGGAGTTCGACGGGCTGATTGGAAGAAATTTTGTCCAGATAATCGCCAAAATTCATGCGCTCATCGACAAACATCGTGCTTTTATCTGGATCTGCCGGCTTGTTATTGTACAAATCGACCGTTAGATGACCGGCCCTTTCTTTAAGTTTTTCGAACGACCAGTTTGTATAGGCCGGCCAGTCGTGGCAAAAATCCCGGATGATGGCGGGCTGGTGTTTTTTGAAATAGTTTTGTTGAAAAAGAGCTTTATCCTGTTTGCTGATGCGATCGATTGGAACGAGTTCAAGTGCCATACGGGTAGATGAATGCAACGTACAACCCAAAATTTATTGGATGTAACAAGATTTCTACCAATGAGTTCACAAAACCGTTCGAAAATGAGGGAGAGATAGAATTAAATTTCGATTAATGCAATCCTACTATAATGCAATCCGGCGATACCGCCGTACCTTCTTCCAATCAGCATCGAAACACCCCGGACGATGTTGGATAAAAGGCACGGCGGACCCGGTTATGGCAATGAATTAAAAAATGAATTTCGTCGACAGGAACTCGGATTGGTGCTGCTCCACAATGTCGTTTAGAATCGTTTTGTTCTGCGCCGTATCTTTCGTGGCCACCACGGTGCGGATGGAAAACGACCGCAGCGCATCCTCCACCGACAGGGTGCCTTCTGCCGAATCTTTCCGGCCCGTAAACGGAAACGTGTCTGGTCCGCGCTGGCATTGCGCATTGATATTCACCCGGCTGACCTGGTTGACCAGCGGATCGATCAAACGCGCGAGCGGTTCGCTTTCACTCCCGAAAATGCTGACCTGCTGGCCGTGATCCGCGTCGATGATGTAGGCAATCGGCTCATCAATATCGTCAAAAGGAACCACCGGAACCACCGGCCCGAACTGCTCCTCGCGGTAGAGTTTCATACCGTCTTTTACCGGATAAACCAGGGCTGGAAAGACAAAAGATTCCACGGTCGTGCCGCCCCCTTCGTTCATAATCCGGGCACCTTTCGCTTCAGCATCCCGCAGACACGCATCCAGATACGCCGGTTTTCCGGGTTCTGGCAGCGGTGTTACCTGCGCTCCCTGGCTCCACGGCATTCCGGGCTTCAGTTTGTTCAGTTCTTCGCCCATGCGTTGCAGAAAAACGTCGGCCACCGACCGGTGTACCCACAGGATTTTCAGGGCCGTACACCGCTGCCCGTTGAACGACATCGCGCCCAGCATACACTCTTTCACGGTCAGCTCGATGTCGGCATCGGGTAGAATAATGGCGGCATTTTTGGCATCCAGACTCAAAACCGCCCGCAGACGGTTGCTTTTGGGGTGCATTTTTTTGAGGCTGTCGGCCACCCGGCTCGACCCAATGAGCGCCAGCACGTTGATTTTCCCCGACTTCATCAGTGTCGGAACCACGGTAGCCCCCCGGCCATAGACCGTGTTAACGACCCCCTTCGGAAACGACGTCCGGAATGCGTCGAGCAGCGGGTGATGCAGCAGCGTACCGTGTTTCGGGGGTTTGAACAAAACCGTATTGCCCATCAAAATGGCCGGGATCAGCGTGGTATAGGTTTCGTTGAGCGGGTAATTGAACGGCCCCATACACAAAACGACTCCCAGGGGCGAGCGCCGAATCTGGCCAATGATGCCCTCCTCGATCCGGAAACGCGAACCGGCGCGATCGACGTCCTTGAACGCGTCGATGGTGTCGTAGATATATTGCACGGTGCGGTCAAATTCCTTGATCGAGTCGGCCAGGGTTTTCCCGATCTCCCACATCAGCAGGTTGACGACGGCTTTTTTCTGCTCCATCATCTTCCCGACAAAGCGTTCCATGCACTCGATCCGATCGGTTACCGACATCGTCGGCCAGGCACCCCTTCCGCTGTCGAAAGCCCGAACGGCTGCATCCAGCGCATCCAGGGCTTCGTTGTCATCCACCGGCAAGGGGTAACTGCCGATCACTTTCCGAACCAAACCAGCGGGCGTCTGAACAAAAATTGGCGATACCACCTCCTGCGTGGGGCCGTCCCACTGCCGGATTTCGCCATCCACGAGGTAGTCCCGCTGATGCAATGCTTCGATCCGAAATTCCTCCGGAATCTGGTCTTCTGCCGGAAACAGAATTTCCAGTTGCTGTGATAAATTAGTCATACTATTAAATTAGAAATGGTAATTGCAGCGTACAAAGGCACAAAAAAACCGTCCTCAAGTCAGGCAGGCCGGTTGGTCAATCAGAAGTCGATGAAGAATGAATAGAGGCTGGCCTTTCGGATCAGCCCTGCAAAAGTACAGAAAGCCTGACGAAACGTGGCTACCCAATCACGGGAATTATTGAGGGTGTCGGACAAATACTACTCTATTTTACCTTTTTTTTTAATAAACACGGCTTTATCAAGCAAAAAAACAGCCCAAATGATACGTCTGGGCTGTTTTTTTCAAAATAGACGTCTTTAGGGTTTCAGCATTTTAACCGTTACCGCCTGCTGACCCGACACCACCCGTAAGAGCAACAGCCCCGTCAGTTCGCGGCCCAGATTGAATTGCTGTTTTTCAACGACCCCGGCGGTTTCTACCGCCCGCTCGCTGATGATTCGTCCGCGGACGTCGCTGAGTTGAAAACGAACCGATTTTCCTTCCACCCCCCGAACTTCCACACTCGTTTGCTCACCAACGGGATTTCCCAACACCGTCACCGACAAACCCCGTTCTGCCGACGCCACTGAGGCTCTCGCCGGCGACGGACAGGTCAATGCTTTGGGCGCATACTTCAAGGTAAAGGTGCTGTTCCGTACTTTGGCGCTGATCTGGTGGGCATTGCCGTCTTTCAGACTCGCCGGCGTCGGAAAGCTGTAGGCATGTTTTCCATTTCCCTTTCCCGCATCGTCCAGATCCGTTCTGTAGATATCCGCTTCCGCCGTTCCGATCACCTGGCCGTCGGCCGAAAATTCAATCGTCACCGACGCGTCGGGCTTGTTCCGATCCCAGGCCCACCCGCGCATCGTACCACATTCTACTTTATCCAGATACCCGTCGAAACTACCGGTTACCGGCCCTTCCGGCTCGGGTTCCGGCTCCGGAGCCGGGGCGGGTTCCGTGGCCGACTTCACCCGAATCAGAAAGGCATCCGTGCCGGTTGCACCGTCGTTGTCGGTTGCTTTCACCGTCACGCTCAGGGTGGCCACCGACGTTGGCGTACCGGCAATCAGGTTCGTAGACGCATTGTAACTCAGACCAGCCGCCAAACCGCTCACCTCGACTTTGGCGATGGTTCCGTCCGCGTCTCTGAAATGGCTTTTCGAAACAGCCAGATTAAACGGTTTGCCAACGGTGGCATCGCGGTCCGCATACGCCGTAATCACCTGGGGTGCCTTGTTCCCGTCGGGTTGGGCTGGTTCATCCATCTCATCCAGCAAATCTTCGATCAGCGTAACCTGAACCGGTTTTTTTCCGGACTTATTGTATTGATCCGTCCAGCGATTGGTGATGGGCGTATAAGTGTCCCGAAGGATTTCCGACAGTTTGTAGCTGATGCTGCCGCCGGTTTGTACCTGCGTAACGGGCTGATTCAGCAAACCGGCATCCACAACCCGATCGACCAATTGTGTGAGGGTGGCGCGGGCGTCTTTTCCCCCGAAATTGGCCAGTGTCAACATGGAAGCCCCGTGATCAAAACATTCCTTCACCTGATCGTAATACGTACCGATCGAAACCGTTTGCCAGAACATTCCGTCGACCGCATTGATCATAAACGCACCCGGTTTTAAATTACTGCGCACAATATCCATCGAAAACCGGTGGTTGTAGGTGGGGCCGTCGTTGAATTTCAGCCCATCCGAGTTCTGGTTCAGGCTCTTGAAAGCGTATGTGCCCCGCAGACCACTCAGCCGGTCCCAGACGGCCCCGTGCTGATTGACCACCCGGATCGACCCATCGACACCCTTGATCGTGTTGGTAATGTCGTTCAAAAACCGTTCGAGCAGGCGGTGCCGAAAAACGTACCAATCGAGCCCCCGGCGATTGGCACTGAAGATGCCCCGTGGATCGCTGGTCGTGTTGCCCGGTGGTACGACGGCATTCCAGTCACCAAAACCGGTGTTCCAGCGTTTGTTCAGATCCGATAGTGTGAATTTTTCCTGCAACCACTGCCGGAAGGCGGTTTTCATGGGATCGCTGTAATCGAAAGCAATGACAACCTTGTCGCCATCGGCCTTGTCGAGCACCGGCGAATATTCGGATTCCAGGGCGGGTGAGGCCACAACGGAGAAAAACAGCAGTTTATTCTGCTGTTGTAAATAGAGATACCGCCGGGTGGTTTCCTTCACGAAATCCTTCGCCAGTTCAATGGTCGGCTGGTGGGCGTAGCTAAACTGCGTGATGCCACTGCCCGTACTCCGCGACCCGTCAGCCGCCTGCATGGTCTCGTTCGTCTCCCAAAAATCGCCCAGCATCTTGATTTCACGACCGACATGAATCCGCAGGGCAATCTTCAGGCCCAGCCGCAAGGCGGTTTGGACGTGTGAATCAACCACTTTCCAGTTGGCCACACTCTGGCGGGTGGGGTAAACCCGGTCCCAGTTGATGGTGATTTCAACGGCATTACAGCCCGCAGCGGCCGAATGCTCAATGCGTTCATCGTCGACCCGAGGGTCATTTTCAAAGTTAAAGATGGTGACGCCCAGATACCGCTGCCGATTGACGGGGGCGGGTTCGGAAACCAGGGCGTTCGATGGCAATTTGATGGCGTGAATGACTCCCCCACTGCCCCGGGCGGTACTAAAACTCAATCCCAGAAGGAGTACAAGGCAAGCCAGTAGATCGTTACGGTTTTTCATACGTTGCGTTAACAAATAAAAAAATGTTACTATATTAATTTATTAAAATCCATAGTTATCCGATCGGGATAAATCCCGTTTAAAAATTAAAAAGCAACAAGGTTTCGATCCGACAGTCTGCGACTGTTGGGGGCTACAGGTAAATCGAAATGGTAGGGTGACTAACTACTCCCAGGACGCCACATTCTACTTCACAGTAACAGCAGGATTTTTGCTCGAAAGCGTGGAAAACTGCCTGCTTCAGCTCCCGGATTTGGTTTCGAATCGTGCAAATTTAGCACGGCAAGATTTCGCCGAAAAGAAAAATTTTACTTTTTTTGAGCATACATCAGCATATGATTGAGGAGTGCCGACGAAAATTAACAGACTTACTTTTCATATGAAAATAAGCTGAACACCAAAAGAAGTGTTGGAAAAACGGTCTATTGTCGAAGGTTTAAACTCCTGACAATAAGACCAATTGCTTACAGGATGGATTAGACAATAAATGTGCCATATCCCGGATTCACCGACAAAAGAATTAATTATCAGACAAATATTTTCTGTAAACTGCTCAGGCGCTCAGCAGGGCAACACAATCGTGCAAAGCGTATACTGATTGAGTTTACTCTCGACGTCGAGACGCCCCCCATGCTGCTTGATAAACTGGCGGGATAACGATAGCCCCAGCCCGATACCCGAGATGAAGGAGGTGTTCGATGCCCGGAAGAAGGTCTTGCCAATGTGTTCCAGTTCTTCGCCCGGAATCCCGATTCCAAAATCCCTGACCGAGATACGGATTTCATGATCCGACGTATCGATCCCCACTTCCACCGGTTTTTCGGAACCGATGGAATACTTTAACGCATTGCTCATCAGGTTTTCCAACACCTGCTCCAGAATGATCAGATCACCTTTTGCCCAGACCGTTTCCTGACCGCATTGAAACTGAATCCGCTGGTAATCCGTATGCTGTTCGAGTTGTTGCTCAATCAAATTCTTACAAAAAGCCACCAGTTCTACATCTTCGATCCGGAGCGCAATCTGCAGCAACTGCATCCGATCCTGAAACAACACTTTCGTCAGCAGTTTGTCGAGCCGCTGGACTTCCTGGCGGGTCTGGTGGGCATAATGCACCACCTTTTCGGCCAATACCGTCCCTGTCGACCGTTCGCTGTATTTAGCGAGCGCTTCGGCAGCCAGCAAAATGCCCGTCATCGGATTGCGGAACTGGTGTGAAACAAAGGTAATGAACTGCGACTGGTGGGTGTTTATTTCCCGTTCGTGCCGCAGCACCCGGTTGACTTCTTCCTCGGCAATCTGCAAGCGGATCAAATCTATATCGGTCTGATTTTTAGCTTCCTGAAGGTTTTGCATCGTCACCGCCAACTGCCTTTCCGCTTCTTTGCGGTCGTTGATGTCCAGATACGAAGCCACCACGCCATCGTCATTTTTAATGATGGAAATATCGAACCAGCCACTCAACGGCTCGCCCGCGTAGTATCGCTCGGTGCGACGGGGTTCGCCGGTTTCAATGACCTGGCCATAATCCGCAAAAATCACCTCGCGGGCTTCCGGAAACAACCCTAAAAACCGCTTTCCAACCAGGTCGCCGACCGAGCGTTTGAGCAGCAAAGCGTATTTTTCGTTGGCCCCTTCGTAAACAAAGTCGATGAGATTCCCTCTCCGGTCGCGGACGGCTTTCAGTTGCGAAATCGCAATCGGTGAGCCATCCAGCATCGTTTGCATGGTTTCGGTCACCTTTTGCAACCTGGCCTGCACTTCTTTCAGGGCAGTAATATCGATTGTCGTTACAATAATCCGGTGATCATACCGGCAAATACTGATTTTGTACCAGCCCACAAGACCGTCGCGGTGGTGAAATTCGGTTTCGAACTGGTAGTTTTGCCGGGTTTGGAAAACCTGAACAGACAAAGCACACAAATCAATGGTAACCAGGCTTGGCAAAAGGAGCTTCATCGACTCACCGATCAATATGTCCGACGGACGATCAACCAGTTGGGCCGCCAGCGGGTTCAACAACACCAGCCGAAAATCCGTTGGCAGACCCTCGTCGTTGAAAACCGGATCATAGACGTAAAGACCCGTCGGAATGTTGATCAGGATGCCTTGCAATAGATCAGACTGGTCCTTCGGCTGCTTTTCGGGCGGTAGGGATTTTATCGGTTTATCATTCTGGGAATCCGCCATGTTCTGTTCTCAGGAAGCCAGACCAAGGGGAAAAGTAGTCAGCCGCGCAGTTAAAAAAAATACCTACATTTATTATACTCCTGACGACCACCTGGCTACTTTCAAAACCGGTATAGAATGGTCCTTTACGGAAGACAACTCGATTATTAGACGAATGTTCTGTAAACTTAAGCTAATTGCTTAAATTTCAATAACCTACTAAAATTACCGGCGTAGTTTACGAAGTTTATTTTTCCCGCAGACAGCGCTTATTCTGGTCAAATTATACCTAAAATCAGCCTTACAACCGTGCTAACGCTATTCCTTACACGCAGCATCATCTCAGCCGACGGGCATTATGAACCGAAAAGGCGGGAAAACGCTATGAAAACAATTTACTTCTTGCGGATAAACCGAATTAGGTTCGGGTGAGCTGATCGGACATTTCAAGCCAATATCGGCAGATCGAATTGACAAAATAGGCTAAATCGTCAAATTGGCCGGGCTTCATTACGTAAGCATTAACACCTAGCTGATAACAGAGGCTAATCGTTGCGGGTGAAGTAGAAGTACTAACGATCAACACCGGAATGTGCATCGTCCGCGGGTTGCTGCGAATCGCCAGCAAAATGTCGATCCCATCCCGTTTTGGCAATACCAAATCCAGCAAAATCAAGTCCGGAAGTTCCCCATCGACATCGTCCAGTTTTTCCAACACCAACTGACCGCTGAGAAAGAAATCCAGTCGACTATCCAGCTTTTTCTCGGAAAAAGCCTTTGTGAGGAGGGTGCCATACTCCTCATCGTCATCGACGATCCAGGTTAAATACGTTTGTTTGCCGGTCATGACGAGAAGGGTTCAGGACTTGTTTCTAAAGATAACAACTATCCCGCCGTTTTCCTCATTGCTAAACAGTCGATTTAATCAACTTATTTGATTGATGGCACGCCAGCCTGCCCGGCTAAGCGGTTGATTTCCTGAATGATCAATTCCGGAACGGTGGAATCCCAGAGACCCGGCAAACCGTAGACCATCTGCGACGAAGCCCCTTCGTACCCGCCTTCTTTCAAAACCGTGGCTGACGGAATGTAGCCCATCACATCGTTGGAATACCCCAGCACGAAAAGGTCCGGGCCAAACCGCTTTTTGCACGCAATGGCATATTCGATAACGAGTTCACCCCCGAAAGCGAGCAGCGGCTGGTCGCCCAACTGCCACACCTGCATTGGATACGGATAATGGGTCAACACCGGTATTCCCTGCCTTTTTTCGGCCAGCATCCGGGTTGCCCAGCGTTTCATGTAACTCTCCCCTTCCTGGCTGGTTTTCGTCAATTCGGCTTCCGAAGGCGGAGCCGCCAGCGGGAGGTCGATTTCTGAATAGGCGGTGCGAACCTGGGCCGTCAGTTTTCGCATGGGTTCTTCGAGCACGCGATCCACGGCCACGGCCAGTTCCCGACCGTGTTGCCGGGCCAGTGGAACAGTTCGGCGGGGCATCGGGTTCTGATCCCCGGCGGCACCCTGAAAAAACAGAGCCAGCGCACCCGGATGCGCTTTTTCCAGTTCCAATTGCGCAAACCCGACGTAATCGCCCGACCATTGGTATTGATCCAGCACAGTGGGGTGGCAGGCATATCCGAAGGCAATGGCTTTGAGTTTCCCAGCCTTATCGAGCACCTTGATCACCGGAACCGCGTGGTCATTCGGGCCTTTCAGTTCGGTTTGCTCCCGCAGCGAGCCTTCCTTGTTGTTGCGCCGGTTGACCTGAAACCGCGTTACGCCGTTCTGGGCGAACAATTCCGCCGGTTCAAGGTCTTTCAGGGCTTGCCCAACCAGCGTCACAATCTGGTCTTCCAGTTGGCGGGTATACCGGTCGATCTTCGCCAGTTCGACGGAATCGAGCGGGTAAATGTCGTACAGGGCGTGGGCCAGAACCGGCCCGGAATGGGTGTGCGAACTGTTCAGAAGGATCTGTGCTTTCGACAGATTGAACTGGCGGTTCAGCCGCTCCCGGATTTGGTCCGAGAGTTTTTTCGGAAAGCCCAGCAGATCGGTGGTCACCAGCACCACCCGGTTTCCCTTTTCATCCTCCAGCGCCAGGGCTTTGGCCCACAAATCGTGGAGTTTGCCCTCGGCGGGGCGGGTACGGGCTGCATAGCCCGCCATCCACTGCGATTCTTTAGGCGTAATCACCGTCCGGGCGACCCCGGCTTTCCAGCCCTGTGCCCAAACCGTATGGACGGCCAGCAGCAAAACGATCACCCAGCGTATGCGTTTCATCGCTTACTTCGCTAGAAAATTCTGGATCAACGCATTCCATTCGTCGTCCAGCGAGCCGGCAAAAACCGTTGCGCCCGCCCGGCGATACCAGTATCCGGCGTTCCACTCATCGCCTTCCTTGCGGTGCAGATAGGCGTGCAGCCGGTCGTAATCGCGGGTTCCTTCCTTGCTTTGGGCAATGTTGTGGGCCTGTTCCCAATTGCCTTTGGCGTCATACCAGAGGGCTTCGGCAACCGGGTGCAAACCGAACGGCGGTTGGGTGTTGGTCAGGGTTTGGGTAAACTCAGTCAGGTTCATGGGGGGTGTTTCCAAAAAATTGCGGCATAAAATTCATCAGAAACGCTTCGTCGGTGGCCCGGGTGATGGCCGTGTAGAGCCATCGCACAAAATCCTGGTTCACCTGTCCGTCGGGCAAATAGCCCTGATCGACAAAAACCGCCGGCCACTGGCCGCCCTGCGCCTTGTGACAGGTCAATGCGTAGGCAAACTTCACCTGCAACGCACTCAGATACGGATCGCGACGGATGGCTTCGGAACGTTCCTTTTTCGATTTGATGTAAAAATAATCCTGCTGGACACTCTCATACAACTGCTTGTTTTCTTCCCGTCCCAGCGACGGCTGTGGGGAATACAGCGTATCGAGAATGATCTTGGTTTCAAACTCGGGTTGCTCCTCCAGATCGACCAGCCGCAGGGTGACGGTGGCAAACTTAAGGCCGTGCTGTTCTTCGCGTTTGCGGATTTTCATCACCTCCACAAAATCGCCGTTGGCCAGAAAACCCGCCGGAGAATCGTCGTCCAGCACCGTATAATTGTTCTTGACGATCATCAGCATGTCGCCCGCGTCGAGTTCTTCTTCACACTGGTTGATGGCCCGGCGAATGTACTGGTTATACTGTACGGCCATCTTGTTGGAGCGCGTGATGATGATGGTATTTTCGCGCCCGTATTTGTCGTAGCAATACCGGATTCCATCTTCCAGCTTTTCGCCGGTCATTTTATAGATGTCCCGGAATTTCCGGACGTTCAGATGAATTTTCGGATTCGGATCATTCAGCACATCCCGCAAGTTGGTGGCATTCAGCAGAATACCCGAATGTTCATCCTGCCGCATGACTTCCATCAACTCCTGTTCTACCACCACCATGTCGAAATGCCGCTCCAGGTAGCCTTTGTCGAGCGCCGGGCTGAGTTCCTTGCCAACGGGCGGAAGCTGCGCCACATCTCCCACCAGCATCAGGCGGTTTCCAGGGTTTTCAAACACAAAATCGACCAGATCGGCCAGCAGTCCGTTCATACCGATCTCCGAATCATCGCTGATCATGGAGGCCTCATCGACGATAAAAACCGTGTCTTCGTGGTAATTTTTCTGCCGCTGAAACACCAGATTTCCCGAACTGGAGTCGGCCACCTGGCGGTAAATTTTCCGGTGAATGGTCTGGGCCATGCGCTTCGAGTAATTCGCCATGACCTTGGCCGCCCGGCCCGTGGGTGCCAGCAAAACGGATTTGAACCCAAATTTGGGCAACACTTTGATCAGCGTACTGATGAGGGTGGTTTTTCCGGTACCGGCATAGCCTTTCAGCAAAAAGCAATCCCGGTAATTTTCATGTTCAGTCCGAATCATGAACGGATTCATCTGTTCAAAGAAGTGCTGCTGCCCGGGAGTAGGCTTGAAAGGGAAGCGTTTCGCCAGCAATTCTGCGGGCGTGAGAGTATCATTCATTGTACGAATATACGGAATAACAGCCGGTTTTTTTCAACCGATTTTACATACGCCGGTACGGAAACCGGCACCCCTGCTCATCCTCAAACGTAACGATTTCGTTCTTGATTACAAACCGGTAGGGCTTCGAAACTTCCAGGGCATTGGCGATCTTCACAATTTGCCGATCCACCGCATACGTCCCGGCGTCCCAGGCCATCGCCACGGAGGTTACTTCCGACTGCGTTTGGTATACTCCGTTCGCGCTGAACTCGATCACATCCGGGTACATCTGGCTGCACTTCGAGGGGTTCACTTTTTCCCAGGAACCCACCAGCGGATTGACGTCTTCCTGCTGGGCTTTGACCGGTGGCCGCTGGCACGACAGGCTCAGGCTTGCGAGGAACAATAACCCGCTGATCAGTCTGCGCACACGCGATGGAAAGGAAATCATAGGCGGTTTTTTTTCAAACTTAGGCGTACTTCTTTTTAAAAACAAATCGACTACCACCCTTGAATCACCAAGCAAGTTTTGACAATTCTAAGAATTATAAGGCATATAGCATCCAAAATACAACACCGCATTGCTTTTATCATACCTTTTTTTTATTTTGATCCCAACCCATTTACCAAACTTCCTTAAATCATGAAAATCCGTCAGGTTTTGCAAGGCAAAACGATCAACACCATCTATTCCGTCACGTCCAACACGACGGTTTATGAAGCTTTGGAAGCTATGGCTACCAAAAATATCGGGGCCGTTTTGGTGATCGATGAAGGAAATTTGTCGGGAATCTTCTCGGAACGCGACTATGCCCGCAAAGGGATTCTGAAAGGCCGGGCGTCGAAAGACACGCTGATCGAAGAGGTGATGACCGCTAACCTGATCACCATCAGCTCTGATCAACGCCTGGAAGACGCCATGCTGATCATGTCCGATAAACACATTCGCCACCTGCCCGTCGTCGACGAAGGCCAACTCATCGGCATTATTTCCATCAACGACGTCGTTTCGGCCATCATCCACGACCAGAAAGCCCGCATCCACTCCCTGGAAAGCTACATTTCGGGAAGCCCCTATTGAATTAAGAGTTATGCTTTTTGCCCCTAAATCCCCTAAAGGGGACTTTCAGCATCCGGTTTGAGCGGTGTCCAAGTCCCCTTTAGGGGATTTAGGGGCAAAAAGCATAACTCTTAACTCTTAATTCTCCCTATATTTGCGGGCTGAAACCACCAGAAATCAACTTGGATATTGCACGCGAAGAAGTAAAGCGGCTCTACGGCAATCGCCTGCGGCTGCGGGTATGCGGTTTGTGCCTCATCGACGGAAAACTATTGATGGTCCGTCACCGGGGCATTGGCCCCACGGATACTTTCTGGTGTCCGCCGGGCGGTGGCCCCCAATATGGCGAAACCGCCTATGAAGCCCTGGTTCGGGAATTTCAGGAAGAAACCGGTCTGGACATTGAAGTGGGCGAACTCCAGTTTGTCAACGAATTCATGCAAACACCCCTGCACGCGATGGAACTGTTTTTCGACGTCCGCATTGTGGGCGGCCACCTGCGCCAGGGGTTCGATCCGGAAATGGATGCCGAAAACCAGATCATTACCGAAGTGCGGCTGATGACGTTCGAGGAAATCAAAAAGTACCCCGAAAATGAGGTACACCGGATGTTCCGCCTGTGCCAGTCCATGGAGGAGGTATTCCACTTAAAAGGTTATTTGAAACAATAGCGGTGGTCTGTCGGGTATTTTTGTACATTTAGCTCACAATATGTTCCCAAAATTGGAAAACATATAACTTCCCACTGTACCTGTTAACCCATTAACTTTTTTGTGCGTACCGAGACCATTGCTACTGTGACCCCAACCGTCGCCATTCGGGAAGATTCTTTTGATGTGTCAACGACCGATTCCTACCAGCTTTGCCTGGAAATGGGCAAGGAACGGTTCCGGTTTTGTGTGGTCGAACCCCACCCCCGCCGGTGTGTCTGGCTGGAGGATTACACCTTTCCGACCCTGCTGACCGAAAACCCGCTACTACCCTCATTACGAACCATTTACCAGAATCACCCGATCCTTCAGTCATCCTACTGGAAAAGCATTCAGGTGTCGGTCAATTCGCCATCGTTTACGCTGGTTCCGTCCAGTCTGTTCCGGAAAGAATACGCAGCGCAGTACCTCCAGTTGATGCGCGGCAATCCGCTCTCCAGTTCGGAACACGCGCTGGCGTATGCCCACAAAAAAGAGGATTTTCAGGCGGTTTTCAGCGTCGACAATGCCCTGACCGACTGGCTCTCGGCCACCTATCCCCTGCAGCAGATCACGCTGGTTCACCAGTCGAGCACGCTGATTCAGGCAACGTCGCTGACGGATTCGGTGCTGAATTCGGATCAAAAACTATCGTTGAACTTTGAAGATGAATCAGTTACGGTTATTTACCGAAAAGGCGGAGAATTCAGGTTCTGCAACCGGTTTGCCTACAAAAATGCCACCGATCTGGTGTATTACATCCTCTACGTCATTAACGAATTGAAAACCGAACCGAAAGAGTTGCAGGTGATTTTGTTCGGCGAAATCACGCCTTTTGCCGAAATATATACGGCACTTGAGCAATTTTTGCCCAACATCCGCTTTGGTTCAACACCGCCCGGCTTGCAGTTGACACCGGCGTTCGATGAGTTACCGGAACACCGGTATTTTAGCTTGTACGGAAACACCCTGATCGAGTGAGAACGGGCAACCGACTGACCTTCCATCAACCATTCAGCCAGCCACCACCCGGTTTCTCCAACCTTTATGAAACGAATCGCGCTCTTTCCCGGCTCCTTCGACCCCTTTACGAAGGGACATGAAGACATTGTGTTACGGGGCCTCAAACTCTTTGATGAAATTTTCATCGGCATCGGCCGAAACGCCAGCAAACAGCGGTATTTTCCACTGGACGTGATGGCCGGCCTGATCGAGCAAACCTTTGCAGCCTATCCGGCGGTGAAAGTCGTATCGTATGACGACCTGACCGCCAACGTCGCCCGCGACCTGGGCGCCCGGTTTTTGCTGCGGGGCTTGCGCAACACGACGGATTTTGAATACGAAAACAGCATTTCGCAGGTCAACCGGTACGTGTACGAAGACGTCGAAACCGTCTTTCTGATCACGTCCCCGTCACTCGCCCCCATCAGTTCAAGCATCATCCGCGAACTACACCGGTATTCCAAAAACATCGACGAGTTTCTGCCGTACAAATTAAAGTAATGAATTATGAAGGTAGGACTTTCGCTTTTGCCCCTAAATCCCCTAAAGGGGACTTGGACGCGAATCCCTCCGGATGCTAAAAGTCCCCTTTAGGGGATTTAGGGGCAAAAAGCGAAAGTCCATCATTCCTTTATAACCTTCCCGTTCACTTCCTCAATCACGTACCGGATGGAGCTGAAGGAGTTGGTGAGGGCCAGGGCCGTTTGTTTCGCATCCATCCATTCGAGTCGATCGATGTCCTCCTCGGTTTGGGGCGCCATTTTGGCATCGTCGACACAGGTCATGTGGTACCATTTGGTCTTTTTCAGGATGCGGTTTCCGTTCAGCGTATAGGTGTGCCAGGTAGTACAGATGCGGTTTTCAAGGGTGGCCACGACGCCGGTTTCTTCCTCCACCTCCCGCAGGGCTGCCACCCGCGACTGCTCATCCCCGTCGAGTTTCCCTTTGGGCAGGTCCCACTTGCCACGACGGAAAATCAACAGCATTTTATCTTCTTTAAACACCACCCCTCCCGCGGCCCGGACAATCTTGAACATACTTTTAAACTTCTCCTCAACGGCCTTTTTTTCAGCGGCTACCAGTGTAACCGAGCTTAGGTCGCCCATTTCGTAGTTGTTGAGCAGATTGACCAGTTTTTCGATGGTAACCGGTGTCGCATTGAGCACCAGGAGATGCCCTTTCAACATGCCCAGCTTCAGGCCGTCGAGACGGGCGTCGATGATCCGGTCGTACTCCACGTGGTTATCCAGCGCAGCGTCCTGCAATTTGGCTGCCTTCTTTGAACCCTTTAAATGAATGGGTCGGTCGTCAATAAAAATGGTCATGAGGTAGTTGAACTGCTGGGTGAATGAGCCCGTCGAACCGTCGACGTACCGAATAGCGTGAATTACAAAACAAATTTAGATAAACCATTCATCTTTGAAGAGAAACTAAATCCACTATTTTTGCAGAACGCCAACTTTCCCCCGTGTGGAACTTGCAATCATTCTATTTTTAGTCATTCTGAACGGTGTTTTCTCTTTATCGGAGATCGCACTGGTTTCCTCCCGCAAAGCCCGACTCGAAACCGACGCCCGAAACGGCGACCGCCGGGCCGAAGAGGCTCTGAAACTCGCCGAATCGCCCAACCGTTTTTTGGCTACCGTTCAAATCGGGATTACCCTCATCGGAATCCTGACCGGTATTTTCAGTGGTGACAGCCTGACCGACCAGATTTCGGGCTTCGTGTCCCAGTTTCCGCTCCTGCAACCGTACGCCAACAGCATTGCCGTCACGCTGACGGTTATTTTGATTACGTATCTGTCGCTGGTGCTGGGCGAACTGGTTCCCAAACGAATCGGTCTGTCGAACCCCGAAGGCATTGCCAAATTTATGGCCGGGCCGATGAACATGCTCTCCCGGGTAACGTCACCCTTCATCAGCCTCCTCGGCTTTTCCAGTGATCTGATCATTAAAATCCTGAATATCAAGCCCAATGCCAGTGCCGTAACGGAAGAAGAAATCAAAAGTCTGATTCAGGAAGGCACATCGGGCGGGGTCATCGAGGAGATCGAGCAGGAAATTGTACAGAACGTTTTTCAACTCGGCGACCGCCGGATTACTTCCCTGATGACCAACCGGCAGGAAATGGTGTTCCTGGATCTGGAAGCAACGGTTGAAGAAAACCGCCAGTACATCATCGAACACCGCCATTCGCATTACCCGCTCTGCCAGGGGGGCGTCGATGAAATGATCGGGCTCATTCACAGCAAGGATTTTTTGGGCAAAGACCTCGATGATCAGCTCACCCGGCTCGAAGAATTGAAACGCGATATTCTGTACATTCCCGAAAGCAACATGGCCTACCAGGTGCTGGAACGGTTTCGGGAACGCCGGCAGTACGTCGGCATCATCGTCGATGAATACGGTGGCGTTCTGGGCATGGTGACGCTCAACGACATCGTGGACGCGCTCGTGGGCGACATTTCGGACACCAACGAATTTGAATTTGAGATTGTGGAACGGGGCGACGGCAGTTACCTCGTCGACGCCCAGATTCCATTCGACGATTTTCTGGATTATTTTGACATCAATATCCAGAACCGGCGCGAAATGACCGGTTTCGATACGCTGGGCGGTTTTGCGTTACAGATTATCAAGGACATCCCGAAAACCGGCGAAACTTTTTCCTGGCAGGATTACCAGTTTGAAATCATCGACATGGACAAAAGCCGGATCGATAAGATTCTGGTGACGAAACGAATTGAAGAGTAGTTTAAAAATTATAAATGTAAAATGATAAATGTAGAATGTAAAAGTGTTTCGAGAGCGCTTAGCAACTTTTACATTCTACATTTATCATTTTACATTTTACATTCCCTTTTCCAATGATTGCAGCAAAAGTTGCCCGATTACTACTGGAAGTGAAAGCGGTTCGACTCCGGCCGGAAGAGCCTTTCACGTGGAGTTCAGGCTGGAAATCACCGATTTATTGCGACAACCGCATCACGCTTTCGTACCCGGAAGCCCGGACGTATATCCGTACCGCGTTAGCCGAAACGATTCTGAAAGAATTCCCTGATGTTCAGGCCATTGCGGGCGTTGCCACGGCCGGCATTGCTCAGGGAGCGCTGGTAGCCGACGCGCTGAACCTGCCCTTTCTGTACGTTCGGCCGGAACCCAAAAAACACGGCATGGGCAACCAGATTGAAGGGCGGCTGGAAGACGGCCAGCGCGTGGTCGTGATTGAAGACCTGATTTCGACCGGCGGCAGTTCGCTCAAAGTGGTGGATGTATTGCGGCAATCCGGCGCCGAGGTGCTGGGCATGGCGGCCATTTTTACCTACGGTTTTCCGGTAGCCAGTCAAAATTTTGCGGACAAGGGCGTCAAACTGGTCTGCCTGAGCGACTACGAAACACTCGTTGGCGAAGCCCGGGATCTGCACTACATTTCGGCCGACGCCATGGACTCCCTCGCGGCCTGGCGGCAAAATCCGGCGGAATGGAACCGCTAGCCCCATAGCCGATGAGACGGCTCTTTTGTTTGGCATTGGGCTGGCTGCTGGCAACGTCGGCCCTGGCGCAGGAATCACTCCCTGTTCAGGCCGACCTCGAACTCGGGGGTATGGGCGCAGCGACCCGCCAGACGCCGTTCTGGCTCCGTACCAATCAATACGGTATCGTACCGCTGCAAGGCCCGTTTGCGACCTTGCGGGGACACGTGAGCCGCGACTACCGCACCGATACGGTTTACACGAACCACCACCGGTTTGACTGGGGCGTCGGTGGCTATGCGGCTGTCAATGTGGGCAAAAGCAGTCAGTTTATTCTCCCGGAATTATACGCCAAAGTTCGGCTGGGGAAATTTGAACTCTGGGCAGGCCGTCGGCGTGAGCAATATGGCATCGGCGACACCACGCTGACGTCCGGTTTTGTGGCCTGGTCGGCCAATGCGCTGCCCATTCCGAAAGTGCAGTTCCACACGCCCGACTTCGTGCCGATCGGTTTTCTGAAAAAACTGGTGGCTTTCCGGCTGGGGTATGCCCACGGCTGGTTTAATGCACCCTACATCAAAGGCGCGTATCTCCACCAGAAATACCTCTACGGCCGCTTCGGAAAACCGCACTGGAAAGTGAAGTTTTACGTGGGAATGAATCACCAGGTGCAGTGGGGCGGCCATGCCGATTACCTGAAAGGCACTTCATTCGCAGTGAATGGCAAGTTGCCTTCCTCATTCCGGGATTATACAGGGCTCATTTTCGGGCTTTATCCCAAAGAACTCACTAATAGCCAGCAAACCGCCTTCGACGGCGAAAACCGGGTCGGCAATCACCTGGGTTCCATCGACTACGCCCTGGAATGGACGACCTCCCGGTTAAGCACCTTGTTCTACTACCAGCATTTTTACGAAGACGTCAGCGGAATCGTTTACCTCAACTTTCCCGACGGGTTGTGGGGCCTCCGTTTTCGGAATAAAACCGCCACCCCAAACCCCCGGTTCCGGTGGAATGCCGCCGTGGTGGAGTGGCTCCCGATGACCAATCAGAGTGGTGCGGTTTTCGACCAGACGGCTCAGTATCAGGGGGCAGACAATTATTTTAACCACGGTCAGTACCGGGAAGGCTGGTCGTATTTTGGCCGAACCATCGGCACGCCCTTCATCGCCCCCCGGGCCGACTACACCGTCCGCGTACAGCAATATACCGGGGGCGGCTTCTTCCCCAATAACCGGGTCAATGTCTGGTATCTTGGTCTCGAAGGAATTCTATACCGGATTCAACTCAATGCGCGGGCGTCGTTCAGCCGCAACTACGGCACCTACAATCTGCCGTATTCTCCCCGTTTCGAGCAGTTTTCAGCCCTTCTGGCGGCTCAGGTTCCCCTACCCCGGCTTTCCAACACCTTTCTCTCAGCCTCTTTTGCCCTGGATCAGGGCGCGTTATATCCGACTCAAACGGGCATGTATATGTCTGTTAAAAAAAGCTGGTAATCGCCGGTTTCAACTTTACCGTAGTATTATTTTTCTCCACCGCTGCCTACATAATCTTCTCATTATTATCAATTTACCTTCTCCTGCCGGGGCCATATCGTAAGAATGTTACGATATGGAAATCTAAATGACCGTCTTCATTCGTATGACTGTCAATATCCTATCATTCCATTCAACCTTTTTAAAACGATTTGAAACATGAGTACGACTAAAAAAGGAGGATTTCGCCTACCGGCAGGCGCGTGGGTACTGGGCCTGATGGTGGGTGTGAACGCATGTACGTCACCCGAAAGCGCCCTGAGCCCCGATGCTACCAAACACAGCAGTGCCCGTGAAAGCGCGACAGAACTTTCGTTTTTTGCTTTGACGGACAACAACCGGTTGAACAAGAAGACCGTTATGAACCCGATGGCGAACCTGTCGGACACCGAGATTACGGGTTTGAAAGAAAACGAAAAAATCCTGGCCATCGACTTCCGCCCGGCAACAGGGCAGCTCTATGGGCTGGGTAGTACCAGCCGCGTTTACGTCATCAATCAGGAAACGGGGGTAGCACGTTCGGTAAGTGTGGACCCTTTCTCCCCCGCCATCGCCGACGGGGCTTCGGTCGCTTTTGACTTCAACCCGACCGTCGACCTCATCCGGCTGGTGACCAGTACCGGCCAAAACCTTCGGCTCAATCCCAATACGGGCTTGCTCCAGACCGGTGGGCAGGACGGAAACATCAACGGTGGAATGAGTCCGGCGATTTCGGCGGTGGCGTACACCAACAGCAAGGGCGTTTCGAGCAGCACCGTTTTGTATGACATCGATCCGGTTTCGGATCGTCTCTATTCCCAGATTCCGCCCAACAACGGAACGCTCGTCAACGTCGGCCCCCTAGGAAAAGACATCACGGGCAGTGCCGGTTTTGACATTTCGTCCGACAACAGCCATGCCCTGCTGGCCTACTGGGTGGGCGGTAAAGCCGAGTTGGGCAACGTAAACCTTACCACGGGTGCCATCCAGAAGCTGGGCGATCTGGGTTCCAGAACCTACATCGGGCTGGCCATTCCGACGGATGCCGTCGCTTACGCCGTGAGTGGCAACGACCTGCTGATTTTCGATCCCTTCGACATCCGACCCGTTCAGCGTAACATTACCGGACTACAACCGGGCGAAACGATTCGCGGTATCGACATGCGTCCGGCAACGGGGCAACTCTACGCGCTGGGAAATTCCAGCCGCATTTACACCATTTCGTATCCGGCCGGCACCAATAACGCCCAGCTTACCGTGGTGGGTTCCGGCGCGTTCACGCCGATGTTGACGGGCAGTGACTACGGTTTCGATTTCAACCCAACCGTCGACCGGATTCGGGTGATCAGCAACTCGGGTCAGAACCTGCGGATTGATCCGACAAATGGGAACGTTAGTGTCGACAAACCGCTCAATTATGGTCCCACGGCGGTTGATCGCCCTTCGGTGCGGGCGGCTGCCTATTCGAACAACGTTCAGGGCGCAACGACAACGGTTTTGTATGACCTCGACGACTTTTCTAACCGCCTGTACCGCCAGATTCCGCCGAATGACGGCACACTGGTGGGTGGAAGCCCGCTGGGCATCGACATCACGGCCACCAACGGATTCGACATTGGTGGCCGCAGCAACAAAGCCTATGCGCTGTTGACGGCGGGCAGTTCCACGAATCTGTACACCATTAACCTGAACAACGGCGCGCTCACCAACCTGGGAACATTCCCGACCACGGTACGCGGTTTTGCCATTGGCTTAGGGTTTTAACTGGGAATGAAAAATATCAAATGATGAATGCTAAATGTAAAAGTTTCGGATTGGAAACCCCCTTTTACATTTAGCATTCATCATTTAACATCAGAACTGTACGAAGGATTTAAAATGATTGGTAAACCGTTTTTCCTTCCCTTTTTTGGTCACGATTTTGCAAACGCTTGTCGATGCAAACGCAAATGAGGGGTGGGTGGCCGCGTAGCGGACGGATGTTTGTAGCCACAGTGTGCCATCAAGAAAGCCCGCGTGCCTTTGGGTACGCAATCACCTGCACCTGCCTGTTGCGTACCCAAAGGCACGCGGGAGGAACCGGGTAGTCTTTTCGTTACAAACATCCGTCCGCTACGCGGCCAACCACCCCGCATTCGCGTTACAGTATCAGAAAAAACCATTCTAAAGATCGTTCTACGCCAACAGCCAAAGAGGGTGGAAAAAAATGCATCCTTCGTACACTACTGATTTTACATTTGAAATTCACAATTTTTACTGCAAACCAGCCATTAATTCAACTGGTATTTCTTCCCGGGCAGCGTCCTGACCATTCCTCTAAACTCCAGGTTCAGCAGCAGTGACGCCAGTTTGCCAATGTGAATCTGCGTTCGCCAACTAAGCTCGTCGATGTGCCAGTCGGGCTTTTGACGAAAGAGCGCCAGAATCTGACTTTCTTCTTCCGTAAATTCCAGGGCCAGGGCGGTTTTGTCGATCGGAGCGGTTTTGCTCACCGGCTGATCCCAGTTCAGGGCTTCAATCACATCCTCCGGTTTGGTATAAATCTGCGCTTTGTTTTCCCGAATCAGCTTGTTGCAGCCCTGCGAAAATGTCTGATTCAGGTGGCCGGGTACCGCAAAAACCTCCCGGTGGTAGTTGTTGGCATATTCCGCCGTGATCAAAGCCCCCCCTTTGGTGGCCGCTTCCACGATAATAATGGCATCACTCAAACCCGCGATGATGCGGTTTCGGGCCGGAAACAAGCGGGCGTCGGGCTTGACGCCGGGGCGGTTTTCGGTCAGCAAACCGCCCAGCAGCACCATCTCCTGCGCGGTTTTCTTGTGAACATACGGATAGACGATATCAATACCGCTGGCCATGACACCCACCGTCGGCAGGCCATTGACCAAACTGGCCCGGTGGGCGGCAATGTCGATGCCGTAGGCCAGCCCACTGATCACCAGCGGCTGGTAGGGCTGCACCGCCTGAATCAGTTCCTCCGTGATTCGCCGTCCATAGTCGGTGGCCTGCCGCGTTCCGACAATGCCAATCGTGCGGGGAGCATTCAGGTTGGCGCTGCCCTGAAAATACAGCATCGCCGGAGAGTCGTAGAGGGCTTTCAGGCGGGCCGGATACGCCTTGTCGGTATAGAATAACTGCTGAATCCCCAGCTTTTCGCACCGCTGCTGCGTCTGTTCCGCTTCCCGCAACACGTCCGGGTGCAAAATGGCGCGGGCAATCACCTCCCCCACGCCGGGTGTTTTCCTCAATTTCGACAGGGGAGACCGAAAAACCTCGGAAGCCGAGCCGCAATAACTCATCAGTTGACGAATCAATACGTCGCCCACACCGGGTACGGATGTCAAAGCCGATTGGTAAAATAATTCAGGTTGATTCACAGGCTGCTCATTCAGGGTTTTAATCAAGACGGAATCGGGAGCCCGGAGTAACGGTGCGAGGCAAAATAAAAATTAAGTATATTTGCTAAACAGCCCCACTCCATGTCAACGTTCAGCCGGTTTTGCTCTTTCATCCAAATCGTTATTCTTCTTTCAGCGCCTGGATGGGCAGGGTGTCAGAAAGAAGGAAAAACCGGAACCACGCCGACCACCGGGACCGAGGTGGAACTGAAAGCCCATTCGACCACGCCCCCGCTGGTAAAGGCCCTGCCCGGTTTTGAAAGCCTGGAAATTCTGCCGCTCATCGGCAGTTCCGATCAACTGGAACAATCACCCGATTTCATATTTGCCGGACAACCTGATGGGGCGGGTTTATTGAAAAATTCGGCGGGCGACGGCTATGTGCTGATCACGAACCACGAGATGATCCGGTCGGTTTCCCGCGTTTATCTGGACAAAACCTTCAAACCGATCAAAGGCGAATACCTTGTCGATGCCGAAGGAGGACTCTGGCGGCTTTGTTCGGCCACGCTGGCCACCCCGGCCGAACACGGTTTTGGACCGCTCTACCTGACGGCTGGCGAGAGCGACGCGGAAGGTCGGGTTCACGCCATCGATCCGTTGGGTGCGGTTGATAAAAAGAACGGCAACCGGACGCTCCCGGCGCTGGGAAAAGCGTCGTTCGAAAATGCGCTTCCTTTGCCGAAAGGCTCGTATCCCAACAAAACCGTGGTGCTGTTGACCGAAGATGAAGGCAATGGGCAGGTGACGATGTATGTTTCCACCACGCCCGGCGACCTCCAAAACGGAAAACTCTACACCCTCCGCCGGACCAACCAGGACCCCATCGAAAAAACCATGCAGGCCGACCAGCGGTATGAGGTCGAATTTGTGGAAATCGACAACGCAAAAACCGCCACGGGTGTCCAGATTGCCGCGCAGCAACTGGAAAAAAATGCCATTCAGTTTGCGCGGGTCGAGGACATCGACTACCGGAAAGGCAGCGCGGCCAACGGACGTGAACTGTATTTTGCGGTAACCGGCTCTCATGCCAGCGACCGGGTACAGTGGGGCCGCATTTACCGCCTGGAACTGGACGCCGGCAATCCGCTGAAAGGGCAATTGTCGTTTGTGGCCGAAGGATATTCCAATCCAGGCAAGAGCCTGATCAATCCGGACAACATCTGCGTCACCGAGAATTTCGTATACATCGGGGAAGATGGCGACGCGCCGATTTCGACGCCCGACCACGACGGACGCATCTGGCAATACGGCATCACCACCAAACAGCTCAAACCGTTTCTGGAAATGAACCACCGCCGAAACGATGGCGACTTCCAGCGCAAATACAACATTATTGGCCATCAGGGCATTAGCACCTGGGAATACGGCGCGATGACCGACATTTCGGACGTGGTGGGTGTTCCGAATACGTTCCTGATCAACCTGCAACCGCACACCTGGCGCGATACCAAATTCATCAACGCGGATGGCAGCGCGATTACCAAAGACGTCAATATCTACGACAATGCGATTGGGAATATGGGCGAAGGCGGTCAGATTGTCATTGTACGCGGTGTTCCGAAATAAAAGCCCCCAACCCCCTAAAGGGGGCTCAAAAATCGGTGAGTTCAAGTCCCCTTTAGGGGGTTGGGGGCTTTTCCTGCTCACAACTTTCACAGGTGTCTTTCTCCTCAATTACCTGGACTCACCGACTGCGAAACCAGTTGCGGCAACGGAACGCGTAAAACAGCAGTTCTCCCATGATCTGGCGGTATTTCGTGCCCTGATCGAAACCCGGTTTTTGCCGCTGGCCGAACGCAGTGCCTCAGCCGATTCGATGAAAACCGCTTTTCTGGCCTGCCGCCGGGCCTATAAAAAGCTGGAGCCGTTTGCGGAGTATTATTTGCCGGCTACTACCCGGCTGGTCAACGGGCCGCCCCTGCCCGAAATTGAAGCCGAAGACAACCGCATTTCGGAACCCGGCGGTTTGCAGGTGATTGAAGAGTTGATTTTTCCGGAATTTGACGTGCGCCGACGCAATGATCTCATTCGTGAAATCAAAAAACTCCGGCGCGAACTGGTGCGGTATGCGGATTTTGAAAAAGATACCGATCTAACCGACGCTCATGTATTCGACGCGCTTCGACTTCAAATTTTTCGAATCATCACGCTCGGAATCAGCGGTTTCGACACCCCCCGCTGTCTAAATGCCTTGCCTGAAGCGGCAACTTCGGTTCACACACTCAGCACCTATTTGTCCTTTTATAACACGAAGACACCGGATTTTTACCGGTTGGTTCAAATCCTTCAAAGCACTGAAAAGCATTTGAACCAGGCTTCCGACTTCAACACGTTCGACCGGTTTCAGTTCATCACGGAATTTGCCAATCCACTTTCCACACAGGTGCTGGCGTTCCAGCAACAGCGCAATATCCAACCCTTTAACGAGATTCGGGCCTTGCGGACCGACGCCAAAACGTTGTTCGACACCAACGCTTTCAATCCGGATTTCTACGCCCCGACGGTCGCTACGCGCTCCAATCCGGCCAAGATCCTGCTGGGCAAAAAGCTGTTTTCTGACCCGGTTTTATCCGCCGGCGATGATCCGCCGGGCGGAAAACGGTCGTGCGCAAGTTGCCACCAACCCGATAAAGCCTTCACCGACGGTTTACCCAAAAATGCCAGCTTGTCGGGTCGCGGGTTCGTCCGGCGCAACACGCCCACTTTGTTGAATGCGGCTTTACAAAATGCCCAATTCTACGATCTACGCGCCCAGACGCTCGAAAATCAGTCGTCCGAGGTCATTCAAAATGTGGACGAAATGCACGGTTCTCTGGAATACGCGGCCCGAACGTTGCAGCAAAACAACGTATACCGGGCGTGGTTTGAAAAGGCATTCCCGACCCTGCGGGATTCGATCGAGCCGATTCACATCCAGAATGCCCTGGCAGCCTACGAGCGGTCCCTCGTTCGTCTCAATTCCCGGTTCGACCGGGCCATGCGGGAGCAAAACAACGGCACCGGAAAACCGCTTCTATCGACCGAAGAACGGCTCGGTTTTAATCTTTTTATGGGCAAAGCCAAATGCGGAACCTGCCATTTCTTGCCGCTTTTCAACGGAACGGTTCCGCCGGTTTTCACCCAAACCGAGTCGGAGGTCATCGGGGTTCCGGTGCAACCCAATCGCCGGCAGATTGATCCGGATCCCGGTCGTTATGCCCTCTTCCGGCTCGACCCGCTAAAGTATGCCTTTAAAACACCAACGGTGCGGAATATCGTCCAAACCAGCCCGTATATGCACAACGGTGCGTACCAAACGTTGGAGAATGTACTGGAATTTTACAACCAGGGCGGGGGCCGGGGACTGGGCATCCGGCTCGAAAACCAAACCTTACCGACCGACAAACTTGATCTGACGGACCGGGAACAATCGGCACTGCTTGCCTTTCTGAAGACCCTGTCGGACCACAATTAGGATATTTACGGGAACCGACCTTCCGGACGTATAGGCCAAAATTTCTTTTTTTTGAAAACGTATATTTCGTATCCCGTGACACCACTCAGTTATTAGTACTCATGTCCACGAATTACACTAATTCCGAACCCCTTCCTTTTCTTCAAGTAAGCACCTAAAATTCAATTAAATATACTATCAAAGCGATCATTTTAAGCTTTTTTATAAGACACGGACCGAGACCGGCAGAAATAATTTCACAATACTTTACAAATAGATTGATTTTAAATTACTCAAAATGGTAAAATTCTTCAAACCTTTGATGTTACCAAAAGTTAAAGAATGAAAACTTACCCATTTGCATGAAATCAGTAGTTGCCATTCTGTTTGCCGAAAGTCACATTGCAAACTATCTATTCGCCCGCTTCGGCAGAAGCAGCTTTCTGGATTACCCACCTCTCCGTTAGCGAGTTTTTCCTTTCCCGATTTTTTTTACCCACCGTACTTTTCCTGACCACCCTGAACCACCGCCCGGATCAACACTTCCTGGCGGGTTCAAAGCGACGTCCAGTTCATCCAGCACCATTTTACAATTAATTTCTTAACCACCCATGGCACCCAAAATAACAATTGAAAAACGCTCCATTCTTTCCTGGTGTTTGCATGTCCTGCTGATTCTGATCAGTGGATTCTTAGCCCTCGGAAGTGCCTATATGGCTTATGAACTAACCAGTGAAAGCTCGATTACCGTTGGATTTGCCTGCATTGGTTTTTACGTAATGTATTACTTAGGCGGCACCTTCTTACCAATCAGGGCAAAATGAGACTACTTTTATTGCTTTTCTGTCCGCTGCTGGGCCTCTGCCAGACCCGGATCGAAAGAAAACCCATTCAGCTTTTTGCGGAAGTGGGCGGTTTTTACGGCAGCTCAAAGCAGACGCCCTTCTGGCTACGCTCGAATCAATACGGTACCGTGCCGACGGATTTGCCGTATGCCAGCGTGCGAACCGGCCTTCGCTGGGATTCCCAATTTTACGCCATCGATGACAACACGCCGATAAAAAAGCGTGATTTTTTTGGCTTTGGCTACGGTGTCGAACTGGTGGGCAATACGGGGGCGGGTTCAAAAACCACCCTGATCATCCCGGAACTCTACGGCAAACTTCGCGCGGGGGCCTTCGAACTGGTGGCCGGACGGCGTCGGGAGGTGGTCGGGCTGGTGGATTCGACCCTGAGTTCGGGGTCATTTAGTTGGTCGGGCAATGCCCTTCCCCTGCCGAAAATCCAGATTGGCCTTTCGCAGTATACGCCTATTCCCTTTACGGGCGGCATCCTGTCGGTTCGAGGCTTTTTCGCACATGGCTGGTTCGAGCAAAAAAATTTCGTCAGCCGGGCCTTTCTGCACCAAAAAGCCCTGTATGCCCGGATCGGCAAGGCAAAGTGGCCTGTCAAACTCTACGCCGGTTTCAATCACCAGGCCGAGTGGGGCGGCACCACCAGCGAACTTTCGGATGGGCTGATCAAGGAAGGCCGGTTTCCGTCTAACTTTCAGGCGTATTCGTACATGGTGACAGGCAGTAGCCTGGGCTACAATCCCGGTGTTGATACGACGTATTACAGCCGCTTCGACCGGGAAAACCGGATCGGCAACCACCTGGGGAGCATCGACGTCGGCCTGGAGTTCAGCACGAAAAAACTGTCGATTCTGGTGTATCGCCAGAGTGTTTACGAAGACGGTTCACTGTTTTACCGTACCAATCTGGAAGATGGACTCAACGGCATTCGCTTTCGGAGTTTGAAACCGGCGACCTCCGGCTTCCGCATCACGGGTGCCGTCGTGGAACTCCTGTATACCAAAAGCCAGGGTGGAAGCGTTTTTGAAGCCGCCGACAAGCTGCGCGGACGGGATAACTACTTCAATCACAGCCAGTACCGCAGCGGCTGGTCGTATTTCGGGCAGGGCATCGGAACGCCTTTCATCACACCGATGACCACGGCCCGCCCGGATTTGCCGCAGTACGGTTTTTTCAGCAACAATCGGGTTCGCGCCTTCCACACCGGTTTGCAGGGTGGGTTTGGGCGCAACTGCACGTTTCAGATGAAGCTGTCGTATAGCGAAAACTTTGGCACCTACGACGTTCCGTTCCCCAACGCCGTCGAACAGTTTTCATCGCTTCTTCAGGTCGGTGTTCCGTTGAACCAAAGCGGTTTACTGATGACGGTTTCGGCCGCATCCGATCAGGGCGGATTATTCCCCCGCAGCAACGGCGTCTACGCCGGCATCCGAAAAACCTGGGATTACTACCAATACCGGTCGAGGAGGATGTAAAGAACGGTTAGGTTGCCCCTAAATCCCCTAAAGGGGACTTGGACGCAGAATCCTCCAGATACTGAAAGTCCCCTTTAGGGGATTTAGGGGCAACCTAACCGTAAACTATCCCTCCAGTTGACTCTGAGTGTCGACCAGGAATTTGCGGATTTCCTGCAAACGGCCGATCATCTGTTTAATTTCATTCTGACGCGAAGAGCGGGCTTTGAGGTGCTGCCTCGCCCCTTCCAGCGTCAGTTTTTTTTCTTCCACCAATTCCAGAATTTCCCGAAGATGCACAATGTCATCTTTGGTATAAATCCGGTCACCGGCGCGGTTTTTACGAGGCTTGAGCGTGGGAAACTCTTTTTCGTAAAACCGCAATTTCGATATGTTCACCCCCAGCATGTCGGCCACCTCGCGAATGCCGTAATACCGTTTTGTTAACTCCTCCATAGAACAAACTTCCGTTCAAACCGGAAGAAACACAAGTTTTCCGTAAATTTGCAAAACATTTCAATCCGTAGCCATCACAGGGGTGATGACTGACCACCAAGTACCATGACTTCTTCCGAAATTCGCCAGCATTTTTTAGACTTTTTTCAAAGTAAAAACCACCTGATTGTTCAGTCGGCGCCCCTGGTGGCCAAAAACGACCCGACGCTGATGTTCAACAACTCGGGCATGGCTCAATTTAAGGATTTTTTTCTGGGCAACGGAACACCGCCCGCCAAACGGGTCGCCGATACACAGAAATGCCTACGGGTTTCGGGCAAGCACAATGACCTTGAAGACGTCGGTTTCGACACCTACCACCACACCATGTTCGAAATGCTCGGCAACTGGTCGTTTGGTGATTATTTCAAGAAAGAAGCCATTACCTGGGCGTGGGAACTGCTGACGGAGGTCTATAAGCTGCCGAAAGACCGGCTCTATGTATCTGTTTTTGAAGGCGATACCAAAGACAACGTTTCGTTCGATCAGGAAGCCTGGGATTTGTGGAAACCGATTGTGGGCGAAGACCGCATCATTCTCGGCAATAAAAAAGATAATTTCTGGGAAATGGGCGATACGGGGCCGTGTGGTCCCTGCTCCGAAATCCACGTCGATCTGCGGCCCCAGTCGGAGGTTGAACTGAAGCCCGGCAAGCAACTGGTGAACGCCGATCACCCGCAGGTGGTCGAGATCTGGAACCTCGTTTTCATGCAGTTCAACCGCAAAGCCGACGGTTCGCTCGACCCGCTGCCCGCGCGGCACGTCGACACCGGCATGGGTTTCGAGCGGCTTTGCATGGCGATTCAGAGCAAACTGTCGAACTACGATACCGATGTATTTACGCATACCATCAAGGTCATCGAAGAACTGTCGGGCATTTCCTACAAGGGTTCGCAGCGCGACTACCCGGACGTGGCCATGCGTGTGATTGCCGACCACATCCGGGCGGTTTCGTTCGCCATTGCCGACGGTTTGGTTCCGTCGAACGCGCGGGCGGGCTACGTCATCCGCCGGATTCTGCGCCGGGCTGTTCGCTACGGCTACTCGTACCTCGGTTTCACCGAACCGTTTATGACCAAACTCGTGCCCACACTGGCGATGCAGTTTGCCGACGTTTTCCCGGAACTGAACGCCCAGCGTGACTTCGTGGCAACGGTGATTCGGGAAGAAGAAGCCTCGTTTCTGCGGACCCTGGAAAATGGTTTGAAATTGCTCGATAAAATCACGTCTGATCTCGCACAGTCGGGCGGAAAAGAAATCGACGGCGAGACGGTTTTCGAACTCAACGATACGTTCGGTTTCCCCTCCGATTTAACCGCTCTGATCGCGCGTGAAAAAGGGCTTTCTATCGATGAAGCCGGTTTTCAGAAAGCCCTTCAGCAACAGAAAGAACGCTCACGCAAAGATGCGACCTCGGCAACCGGCGACTGGACGGAACTCACTGACATCGACGGCGTCGAATTTGTCGGCTACGACCAGACCGAAGCCGAAGCCCGGATTGCCAAATACCGGAAAGTACAGAACAAGCAAGGCACCCAATACCAGATCGTGCTGGACCGGACGCCGTTCTACGCCGAATCCGGTGGTCAGATTGGTGATACCGGCAGCCTGGAACTGCGCGTGGGCGACGAAACCGTGTTGATCCGCATTGCCGATACAAAAAAAGAAAACGACCTGATCATCCACATTTCCAACGACAAAAATCTGGAGGAAATCCTGGATAACCACACTGCGGTATTCGCCAAAATTGATACCAACCGTCGCGTCGCCATTGAAGACAACCACTCGGCCACCCACCTGCTGCACGCGGCTTTGCGCGAAGTGCTGGGCAAACACGTCGGGCAGAAAGGCTCGTACGTCGGGCCGGATGCCTTGCGGTTTGACTTCTCCCACTTTGCCAAAGTGACGGACGACGAACTGGCAAAGGTGGAGCGAATTGTGAATGAAAAAATCCGGGAGAATATTCAACTGAACGAACGGCGCAATGTTCCCATCGACGAAGCCCGAAGCCTCGGCGCGATGGCTTTGTTCGGTGAAAAATACGGCGACTTCGTGCGCGTCATTACTTTTGACCCCAACTATTCGGTCGAACTTTGTGGCGGAACACACGTTCCTGCAACAGGGCAAATTGGCCTCTTCAAGTTCACATCCGAAGGTTCCGTTTCGACCGGTATCCGGCGCATCGAAGCCGTAACCGCCGAAAAAGCCTTGGCCCTTCTGAACGAGCAGCAAGCAACACTGGACCAGTTGAAAGAACTCCTGAAAGCGCCGAAAGATGTGCTGAAAGCCGTTCAAAACCTGATGGATGAACGCCATCAGTTACAGAAAAAAATTGAAGTGCTGGAAGCCGAGAAGCTTCAAAAAGTGAAAGCAGATTTGTTGACAAAAGTCTATTCGGCCAACGGGCATTTTGTCATTGTGGAACGCATCGAGGTTCCGTCGGCGGATGCGCTGAAACAACTGGCCTATGACCTGAAAGCGAAGCTGGATAACCTGGCTCTGGTGCTGGGTTCGGATATCAACGGAAAACCGCAACTGGCCGTGATGCTGCCCGATGACCTGATCAAAACCAAAAACCTCCACGCCGGCACGCTGGTGAAAGAACTGGCGAAGGAAATTCGCGGGGGTGGCGGTGGTCAGCCGTTCTTTGCCACCGCTGGCGGCACCGATGCCACCGGCCTCGACCGGGCACTGGCGAAGGGGCGGGAACTTTTGCAATAAAAGCTTAAGAAAGGAATTTTAAATGTAAAATGATGAATATTAAATGTAAAAGGAGATGCCAATTCTGCACTTTTACATTTAACATTCATCATTTATTATTTGAAATTCCTTTTTTACTCCTCCTTCGTTTCCTTCTCTTCCTCCAGCGGGGTATGTTCTGACCCCAGCACCGGCCCCAGATACGAATGCTGCCAATCTTCGACCTGCTCCGGGGTTTTTAATTCATCGATTTCAACAACGCGGTGTTTCAGGTGGGGATATTGCGCATCCAAATCCTGTTCAATCAACGCGACCTCGGGCGACGTCTCGAATTTCATCGGTATCGTGGTGGGCGTTTCAACACCCCGTTCATCGACGGCAATGACGCGAACTACAAACATCTTTTCCATACGGTGTAATCTGTTTTTCTACTAAACTGTTCCGACGCGCAAAAGTTGGGGCAGACCTTGCTTTCCTTTTCGTAAACGGTTATCATCTCAACCAATAAATTGCTATTTTTACGTACACCCCGGATGGGTGTCCGCTTTTTTACCCGAAAACAGGACGCCCGTACGATCCGCAAACACGCTTATGAAACGACTCTATACCTACTCCTATCTCCCGCTCCTGCTGATCGCATTGCTGGTGGGTGAATTTACCCAAACCCAAAAGCCATCCGAACCGGCGCAAACGCTGACGGTCAACGAGGTTCCGTACGCCCCCATTTGCGGCATGGCAAACATTGGCGGGATTCCCAATTCGCTGCTGCAACAATCTGTGGCGCTGCGGCCGAATGTCGGGCAATTCACCACACCAACCTCCACCAAAAACCCGAAGGCACAGGCGTATTTTGAACAGGGCATGGCGTATCTGCACGGTTATGCACTGGTGGAAGCGGCCCGGTCGTTTCACGAAGCATTGAAATTCGATTCGACATTCGTGATGGCGCACGTGGGCCTGAGCCGTCTGTATATCCAACTGGAAGACAACAAGGCCGCTTTGAAAGCCGCCGAAACTGCCAAGTCGTTCTCGAAATTTGCATCGGAACGCGAAAAAGCCCACATCGATCTGCGGTTTGCGCAGTTGAAAGCCGTCGATTCCCTGAGCAATCAAAAACTGCTGAACGAGTACCGGACAAAAGTCAACGGTGCCGTCAAACGCTTCCCGACCGATCCGGAACTGTGGCTGCTGTCCGGCAACTCCTACGAAAAATTTGCCACCGGCCGGGGGCAGGGTTCGTCGACGGGCAGCATCGCCATTTACGAGAAAATCCTCCAGTTTGCGCCCGAACATCCGGCAGCTCACCATTATCTGATTCACGCTTACGAAGGCATGGGCGATTATACCGAAGCCCTGAAACATGGCAAAGCCTACGCCCGGCTGGCTCCGAATCTGGCCCACGCCCTCCACATGTATGCCCACGACCTGATGAAAACCGGCGATGTAGATAGTGCCATCGCGGAAATGAAACAGACGGACGCCATTGAACGCGGGTTATATACCAGCGAAAAATACGATCCGATGTACGACTGGCACCACATTCACAACATCTCATTGCTGGCACTTTGCTACCAGTATCAGGGCCGGATTCAGGAAGCGGAACAACTGGTGAAGGAACGGTTTGAGATCAAACGACCGATCAATCTGGAGCGGACGTTCTACAACAAAATGGGCTACCCAACGCTGCTGATTACGCAAAACCGGGACGAAGAAGCCCGGCCCATTGCCGAGGAAATGACGAAAGGCAAAACACCGGGCGAACGCGTGATCGGACACTATTTACTGGGCATGATCGCCCTGAAAAAGAACCAAATCGAATCGGCGCGGGCTTCGCTGAAGCAGTCGCAAACCGAGTTGGTGGAAGCCAAAAACATCGCCCACACCGACTGGCTGAATGCCTGGCTCGATCCCCATCCCAAATTCCTGGCTTCTCTGATTGCCCTGCACGACCCCGCAGCCCGGGAGAAAGGACTGGCCGACATCCGCAAGTTTCAGGCCAGCGCCCGCGACCAAACCGGCCCCGATCCCTGGATTGAAGCCCTTTTTCAACTGGAAATCATCGCGCAGGTGGCCGCCCAGCTCAAATTGACCGATTTCGCCGAAGAAGCCACGAAGGTGCTGGCGGAACATGATCCGTATTACCCCGGCACTCATTTTGCCCTCGCCCGGGTGGCCGAACTGAAAGGTGACAAAGCAACCGCCGAACGCGAACGTCAACTGGCCCGGCAAGGCTGGTCGAAAGCCGATGCGGTATTTTTAGCGCAAAATTTTCCAAAAAAGAAATAACAAAATTCTATCTTGCGGGCCATGAATGCCTACCGCCCCGGCCTGCACATTTTGTCGACCTTCGAAGCCCCATTGTCTGCCCTCACGGACGTTGAGCGGTGTCGCGCGGGCTTCGACCGACTGATTCAGGAACTGGAACTGGCTAAGGTCGGCGAGGTCTATTATTCGTTTCCCAACGGCGGTTTTACGGCGGTTCTCTGCCTGACCGAATCGCACGTGTCGATTCATACCTGGCCCGAAAACGGGCTGGCGACGTTCGACGTTTTCCTGTCCAATTTCCTACGCGATAACAGCCCGAAAGTCCGACGGTTCTATGAGGAATCCCTGCGTCTGTTCGGGGCTACGGCGGTTTTAAACGAACAGGAAATCATCCGCTGACGCTGTCCGAAACCATGCCCACCGACCCATCCTCTTCCCCTACCTCGTTCAACTGCCCACACTGCCAGGCCCCGGTTCCGGGCTATGACCTGGCCGAGAGTTCGTATTTCTGCTGCGGCCAGTGCTACACCTATTTTCAATATGGTGATACTGGCCCACGGCGCATCATCATGGCCTTTCCGCCCATGCCCACGCCACCCGCCCTGCCGCTCGGAGCCGAAGGGTACCTCGATGGAAAATGGGTTCGGGTGACGGGCTACCTGCGCAAACGGGAAATCCAGTATGAGGAAAGCTGGATGGAATACGTCCTGATGACCAAAGAAGGACAGCACCAGATGCTGGCCGAATTCAGGGGACACTGGATGGTGATTCGGCCGGTGGCCGAAACCTATACTGAAACACAGAACGCGAAAGTCTCGGATCAGGACCGCGAATACGTCCTGTATAACCGCTACAACTGCCTCATTCTGAATGCCGTCGGAGAGTTTTACTGGAACATTATCGATGATACGGAACTGACCATTTCGGAGTATATTCATCCGCCCTATCTGATTAGCCGGGAGGCCAGCAGCCAGAAAACCGAGTGCTACAAAGCGGAATACAAAACGCCACAGGACATTTCGAAAGCCTTCGGACTGGCCGATACGGCTTTACCGAAACCCGTTGGTGTCGGGGCCATCCAGCCCAATCCGGGGGTCGAAAAACGGGAACCGGCGATCTGGTTGACGACCCGGCTGGCGTTGCTGATCGTAGCCGTTCAGGTGCTTTTTTACTTCCTGAAACCGCAACAAACTCTTTTCAATCAGGAGTTTTCCTGGAACTCGGATTCGACGGTGCAAAGCCGCGCGCAACCCATCGTGTCGCCTTCGTTCAACATCGACGGCCCGGCGGCTGTGGCGATTCAGTTAAAGGTCAATATCGACAACAACTGGTTCGAATTACCGGTCAGTCTGATCAACGAAAGCACCAACCAGTCCTACGAGTTCACGCGCATTGTCGAATATTACCACGGTGTTGAATACGGCGAAAGCTGGCAGGAAGGGGCGCAGGACGACGAAGCCATTTTGTCGCGCATTCCGTCCGGGCGCTATCACCTCAATCTGTATCCGTCGTCCGAAGGGAAAAACCGGGTTATTTTCCAGCTTAAAGTGATTCAAAATCCGATTCTGTATTCCAACCTGTTTATCATGCTGGCCCTGCTGGCGATCTACCCGATCATCCTGTTTTTTCAGCGAAATCTGTTCGAACAGAAACGGTGGGCCGAGAGCGATTTCGGACCGACGGGATAGTTTCGATCCGGTTTTGCCCCTAAATCCCCTGAAGGGGACTTGGACGCGGAGCTCTCCGGATGCTAAAAGTCCCCTTCAGGGGATTTAGGGGCAAAACACGAGAACTACAACAAACTATCCGAATATCAAACAAACCTTTTTGTCTATGTAACAATCATGAAAAACCTCACAAAAATAAAACCCCTGTTGTTGGCGGGTGGTTTGCTCCTGGCCGGATTCGCCTGGGCCGGGATGTCGGGCAGCCGGTTGCTGGGCGACGATCTGGAAAGTGTCGACAAGCTCGACAACTACAAAAACGGTTCGGGCGGGCGGCATTCGGGCCGACGCAGTTATTTTTACCACAAATAAACCCTGTTTCTCATGGACTTGTCTACGCTGAAGTACATCGTTCCCTCCGTCGTTTATTCATTTGTCGGTATCCTGATTCTGGTCATCAGTTTCGTCATTATCGAGAAAATTGCCCCCGAAAACCTGTGGAAAAAGATTGTCGACGAAGAAAACGTCGCGCTTTCCATTCTGGCAGCCGCTTTCATGATTGCGGTGGCGATTATCATCAGTTCCGCCATACATGAGTAACCCGGAAAATCGACACCGGCACCTGCTGTTGTTGCTGTCGGTTTTTGTGATTGCCACCTGCGGACTCATCTACGAATTGGTGGCCGGAACGCTGGCGAGTTACCTCCTGGGCGATTCGGTTACGCAGTTTTCGACCATCATTGGTGTCTATCTGTTTTCGATGGGCATTGGTTCGTGGCTTTCCAAGTACCTCGATGGCAATCTGTTAAAGTGGTTCATTCGCATCGAAATTCTGGTCGGCATCGTGGGCGGTGGCAGTGCTCCGCTGCTCTTTGTGTTGTTCGAATACGCGGCTTCGTTCCGGCTGGTTCTGTATTCGCTGGTGAGTTTAACCGGTATTCTGGTAGGGCTGGAAATTCCATTGCTGATGCGGATTCTAGAAAACCAGCTCGCCTTCAAAGACTTGGTTTCCAGAGTTTTCACCTTCGATTACATTGGGGCGTTGCTCGCTTCGCTGATCTTCCCGCTCGTGCTCGTCCCCTATCTGGGCCTCATCCGGACGTCGCTGTTTTTCGGGTTGATGAACGTCGGCGTCGCCTGGTTTCTGCTGCACCAGTTTCCCGAAACCAAACCGTATCGCCGGTCGCTGGTCACGGCCATTCTCCTCTCCTCTTTTCTGCTGATCGGCGGTTTTGTTTATGCCGAACAGATCATGACCTACACCGAAAATCTGACGTTTCAGGACAAGGTGATTTACAGCAAAAGCACCTCTTACCAACGCATCGTGCTGACGGCCAACAACCGCGAGTTGCGGCTTTTCCTCAACGGCAATCTTCAGTTCAGTTCGGCGGATGAATACCGCTACCACGAAGCGCTCGTCCATCCGGCTTTGCAGGCCCTTCCGAAGGCCAGCCGGGTGCTGGTGTTGGGCGGTGGCGACGGATTGGCCGTGCGCGAAATCCTGAAATACCCGCACATCCAATCTGTTACACTCGTCGACCTCGATCCCGGCATGACGGATCTTTTTCGCCGGAATGAGGTACTCCTTAAACTGAATAACCGTTCCTTGCTTTCACCCAAAGTACAGATTATTAATACCGATGCCTACAATTTCGTCCGGCAGGACACCGCCCGTTACGACCTGATTGTCATTGATTTTCCCGATCCTTCGAATTACTCGATTGGAAAATTGTACAGCACATCCTTTTACCAGGAACTCAATCGCCTGATCCAGCCAGGTGGTCTGGCGGTGGTACAATCGACCTCACCTTATATCGCCCGGCAGTCATTCTGGTGCATTCGAAACACGATTGCGGCCTCCGGTTTTCAGACGATTCCCTACCACGCTTACGTTCCCTCGTTTGGCGAGTGGGGTTTTATTCTGCTGTTGCGAAACCACCACTGGCGGGGTGACGGGCCGTTGCCGACGGGGCTCCGGTTTGTCAATGCGCGAACCATCCACGACATGCTGAATTTTCCGCCCGACATGGCCGAGGTTCCCACCGAAATCAACAAGCTCAACAACCAGGTGCTGGTGCATTATTTCGAAGATGACTGGACGCCCTACGCCCACTGACCCGCCCGAATCGCCGGGCCGCCGTCAGTTTCTGGAACAAGCCGCCGGACTCGGTTTGTCGGCTCTGTTGGCCGGATCGGCGGGTTTGAGTGCCTGCCAGCCGTCGTCTCTCAAACACATCCAGGGCGGCATGATCGGAGCAAATCATGCGGTCGGTCATTTGCTGCGGAATCCGGAAAAACTGCCCCTGCCGACGCAGACACTGGAAACGGACGTCCTGATTGTGGGCGGTGGCGTTGCCGGTTTGTCGGCCCGGCGGTGGCTCTGGCAGCAGGGCATGCGGGATGTGTTGCTGGTGGAACTGGCGGATCGACCGGGGGGCAATTCCGTCAGTGGTCAGAATGCCATATCGGCCTATCCGTGGGGGGCGCATTATCTACCGATTCCTGATCTTCGCAATCGCGAACTGCTTGATTTCCTGACCGAAAGCCAAGTCATTACCGGTTTTGATTCAGGCGGTTTACCGGTTTACAATGATTACTACCTCTGTCATGATCCCGAAGAAAGGCTGTTCATCAACGGGCACTGGCAGGAAGGGCTGGTGCCGGAAGTGGGGATTTCGGACGACGACAAACATCAGATCGCCCGGTTTTTTAAACTCGTAGACGAACTGAAACAAGCCAAAGGCAAGGATGGCCGGGATGCGTTTGCCATTCCACTCGACGGATCTTCGACGGATGATCGCTTCCGGCAGTGGGACGCGGTTTCGTTCGAAACGTATCTGAACGAACAGCAGTTTACGTCGCCCTATCTGCGCTGGTTTCTGGAATACGGTTGCAAGGATGATTACGGAACGACCTTGTCAAACACCTCAGCCTGGGCCGGGTTGCATTATTTTGCCGCCCGAAAAGGCGTTGCGGCCAATGCCGAAGCCAATGCGGTGCTCACCTGGCCGGAAGGCAATGCTTTCTTAGTCACCCAGTTAGAAAAGCAGGCAGCATCTCCCATCCAATCAAACCGGCTGGTTTTCGGTTTGGAGGAAACCGATCAGGGCGTGCGCGTTCTCAGTTACGATGTCGTTCAGAAAACGACCACTGCGATTCTGGCCCGGAAAGTTTTGCTGGCGACGCCCCAGTTCATTACGAAAAATCTGCTCAAAAACCGGATAATCGACGGATTCGAATATGCTCCCTGGCTAGTGGCCAATCTGACCGTCAGCGGATTGCCGCAATACCGGGGCATGCCGCTATGCTGGGATAACGTGATTTACGGAAGCCCCTCCGTCGGCTACGTCACGGCCACGCACCAGCACCTGGAAGCGACGGACCGGAAAGTGATTACGGTCTATTGGCCGCTGGTTCAGGAACCGCCCGATCTTGCCCGGCGCAAAGCCTACCAAATACCGTACGAAGAATGGGTAACGCTGCTGGTGGCCGATCTGGAAAGGGCGCATCCCGGTGTCAGTGAAAACATTGCATCCATCGATTGCTGGATTTGGGGGCACGGGATGATAGCGCCCACTCCCGGTTTTATCTGGGGTAAAGCCCGCCAGAAAGCCGCCACGGCCATCAATCACAAACTCTATTTTGCTCACTCGGACCTGAGCGGTGTTTCGATTTTTGAGGAGGCCTTTTATCAGGGCATTCGGGCTGCCAAAGAAATTTTGGGGCAAAAATCCTCCGCCTGACAATCTATCGGAACGACTGATCGTTGCTCCAACAGGAAGCACCCACTGCCCCCATTTCATGAAGCGAACCTTACTTTTCTGCTTTTTCTTATTCGGATTATTCGTTCAATCCCCGGCCCAGTTGGGCAACCGGAAACCCATCAACCGGGCCGAATTCATTCGGCTCATGCAAACCGTGGCCGCTGGTCTCAACGAGAACAATGGCCGGAAAGCAGCCGACTGTTTTACGCTGGACGCCATTTATTCCGAACCGCCCAACAAACAGATTTACCGGGGTCGCGACCGGATTTTTGAGTTTTTTGGCGGCTGGAAAGGACGCCCGAAAGTAGTGCAGATGGTGTGGCACCACCTGACGTTCGATGAGCAAACCCAGGTTGGCTCGGGCGAGTTTACGCTCACCAACGGTTCCAGCGCGCACGGCATGGTCAGTGTCAAAATCCGCGAAGGCCTGATCGGCAACTGGCGGGAATATTTCTACCAGTCTGCGCTGGACTGGAACGGCTTTATTTTGCAAAATCCGTTTTGAGTTTGGGTTCTAACGATCGTTGAATGGTTTTAGGACTTTCGATTTCTGCTCCGTCCCCCTAAAGGCCGGGCTGTTACGTTCTTGAATTAATGCGAGCAATGGGATTATTGCCCGCGTAGCGGACTGATGTTTGTAGCCAATCGAATCACCCGGTTCCTCCGGCGTGCCTTTGGGTACGCAACAAGTGCAGCAGATTGCGTACCCAAAGGCACGCCGGAGGAACCGGGTGATTCGATTGGCTACAAACATGTCGTGCCTATGGCACTTAATTATCTAATAATCAATCAATAAACCTTATAGTTCGCGTTAATTCAGGAACGTAACAGTCCGGCTTTTAGGGGAACGGGGCAGATAGTGAACGTGTAATAGAGTTCTCAAACGTAAGTCTTAGATTTAAAAGGCGGTTTTATGGTGTCCGACAAAACAGAACCGTCACCCACTCTTTTGCCTTGATTATCCCATCCGCAAAACTTTTTGGCAGGCATCCGGTTAGTATTCTGTATTTACCACAAATTGCAATTATGGATAAGCTACAGAAGTTTGAATTGATGAATAAGATTGTTCGTGAATTCGAGGATCTTCAAAATAGTCAGACGGCTCTCATTCAGAAAATCGGAAAGATCGAAGTCGACAACATGAATGGGTTGAACGACGCGAATCTGGAAAAAACGCTGGGAACCATGCACGGAAAAATCGCCGAAAACCTGGATTCCATTACGGAGATTTTTTCGTACTTTGAGAGCCAACGCGATGAGTATGCCGAGAAGAACGGAGCGGCCATTGCTGCGCTTGAAGCGGCCGCGGCCATTGAAGCAGCCAAAGCGGCTAATTAATTAAAAAATAGCCCGCTGATCCAGCCTATCCGTTGGAAGCTCCTGGTTCAGTGGGCTATTTTTTTTCATTCTAATCCTAACTCCATCAGGCATGTTACATTTCCAACTGGTCGAAAAAGACGACATCGCGCAGCACAATGAATATTTTGAAGTGCATACGACCCAGGATGACGCGCATCACAAGAGTCTCTTTTTTACCACCAACGAAGAAAATCTGGAAGAGGTAGCGGCTGCCATTGCGGCCGAACACATGCCGAACGCCAAACACTGGACGATCATTCCGCACCGGAAAGACAGTTAATTGTTAACTGCACTATTTGTCAACCCGTCCCGCCGGACGCACATTTTTCCCTTCGCGTTTCTGCAAATCATCTCCCAGATCGGCGCGGGCTTCGTCGGCTAATTTTTCCAGAACCGCCACGATTTCGGGGTTTTGCTCACGGACATCATAGCGTTCACCGGGGTCGCGCCGGAGGTCATACAGGGCAAGCGGAAATGCGTGGTCTTCGGTATTTGGTCCCGGCTGTCCACCTTTGCCCGGCGGAAACCCTTCGTACGTGCGACCCGGATGGGAAAACACCAGTTTCCAATCCCCTTTCCGAACGGCTTCCAGGCTGTTTTTTCGATAGTAATAGAAGAAATGATCGCGGGGTGTCACGGTTTCGTCGCCTTTCAGCAACGCGACCATGTCGACGCCGTCGATGGCTTTCTTCGGTAGTCGGGCACCGCACAAACTGGCAACCGTTGGCAGGATTTCCATCGTCGTCAACAGTTTGTTGCAAACCCGCCCCGCCGGAACCACACCCGGCCAGCGAATGATACAGGGGACGCGGTGACCACCCTCGAACGACGTTCCTTTCCCCTCCCGAAAACCGCCCGCCGAACCGGCATGGTCGCCGTAATTCAACCACGGGCCGTTGTCACTCGTGAAAATGACGAGGGTATTTTTGTCCAGTCCCTGCTGTTTCAGTTCCTGCATAATCTGCCCCACCGACCAATCCAGTTCCATCATCACATCGCCCAGCAACCCGATGGCACTTTTGCCCCGAAACCGGCTGGAAGCCGCCAGCGGCACATGCGGCAGCGGGTGCGGTACGTACAAAAAGAACGGTTCTTTTTTATGTTTCCGAATAAAACCGACGGCCCGCTCCGTGATCGAGGGCGTCAGGTGGCTCGCATCCTCCAGCGTCCGGATTTCCTTGCCGGGCGAATTGCCTTCGATCAGATGCAAAGCCGGGTAGTTAGCCTTCGCCTGATTGGGATGGAGCGGCCACATGTCGTGCGAATACGGCACGCCATAATACTCATCAAAGCCCTGTTGCTGAGGCAAAAACTTCGTCTGGCTGCCCAAATGCCACTTCCCGAAAATACCGGTCGCGTAGCCTTTTTCTTTCAGCAACTCCGCAATGGTTTCTTCTTCAGGATTAAGCCCAACCGGTGAATTGGGTCCAAAAGCACCGGAAATACCGAGCCGGTTGGGATAACAGCCCGTCAGCAAAGCCGCCCGCGAGGCACTGCAAACCGCCTGAGCCGCCAGAAAACTCGTAAACCGGGTTCCCTCTGCCGCCATCCGGTCGAGGTTGGGCGTCTTGTAGCCCAACGCGCCGTAGCAGGACAAATCACCGTAGCCCAGATCGTCGATAAAAAACAGGACCACATTGGGCTTCGTCGGCGCCGGTGGACTGACCCAGCCGCTGAGCATGGGCAAAAGTCCGGCGAGAAGAAGTAATGAAAGGGTAAGGAACAGGATTTTCTGCTGTTTGCCCCTAAATCCCCTGAAGGGGACTTTCAGATCCGGATTAAGCAGTGTCCAAGTCCCCTTCAGGGGATTTAGGGGCAAACGTTTAAGTTTTTGGCGAGTCATTCGGAATCAGATCAATTGATTTAACTCGACCAATTTAGCCTTTCTGGTTAAGAAATGGATAATCGTCCAGACAATTAAATACGTAAATCCGCAAATGGTGAACAGAATATTATACCCTGCCGACAGATTACCGGCGGCTTTGTAAGTGTCCAGTAAATCCCCCACGAGCATCGGAAAAAAGATTCCGCCAACCGCTCCGGCCATTCCGCCAATGCCAACCACCGAGCTAACGGCCTGTTTGGGAAAAAGATCGGAAGCCATCGTGAAGATGTTCGTGGCCCAGGCCTGATGCACCGCCACCGCCAGACTGATCAGCGCGACGACCATCCAGACGTTGGTAGCAAATTGCGCCAGAATGATCGATACTTCCAGAATGGCAAAAATGAACAAGGCGGTTTTGCGGGCTTTCAGGGTCGGCCAGCCCGCTTTAATGAGCCACGATGAGAAATACCCACCGCCAATGCTGCCTACGGTTGTGGCGGTATAAATGATCATTAACTCCGGGCTTATTTTTTTTAAATCCAGGTTGTAAGTGCTTGAAAAATAGGACGGCAGCCAGAATAAAAAGAACCAGAAAATCGGATCGATCAGTGCTTTTCCAGTGATGAACGCCCAGGTTTGCGGCAGTGTGAACAGTTTAAACCACTGGATCGAAACATGGCCGTCGGCTAAGTTTTCTTCCTTTTCCTGCCCATTCGTTATGAGCAAAAATTCTTCTGAAGTCAGGCGTTTTTGCCGGGCAGGAATGTCGTAAAAAATCAACCAGAAAATCAGCCAGACGAAGCCCAGACCGCCGGTAATCCAGAACACTTCCTGCCAGCCGTAGGCACTTAATATCCAGGGCACCAGCACCAACGCCAGCACAACGCCGACGCTGGTTCCCGAATTGAAAATACCGGTCGCCAGTCCGCGTTCTTTTTTGGGAAACCACTCAGCCACGGTTTTGACAGCCGCCGGAAAATTACCGGCTTCGCCGAGCCCGAGCCCAATCCGCGCCAGACCGAACCCCACGGCTCCACGGGCCACGGCGTGGAGCATCCCGGCCACGCTCCAGAAAACAATGGTGATTGTATAGCCGAGCTTGGTACCGGTTTTGTCGATCAGCCAGCCCGAAAGCCCCAGGCCAATGGCGTAGGCGGCCGTAAACGCCATCACAATCCGGGCATAATCCGTTTCCGTCCAGTTGAATTCGGTTTCGAGAATGGGTTTCAACAAGCCGATAATCTGGCGATCAAGGTAATTGATGGTGGTCGCTAAAAACACCAGCGCGACAACAATCCAGCGGTAATTTTTAATTTGAACGGTCGACACGCGGGTTAGGGTCTTGGGTGAATAGTCAGTAGGAAACGTCAGGTGGAACTCATTGACTGGCCGTGAGCTGGTTGACAAACTGCCGGAAATGCTGCTGTAAACCGCCCCAATCTTTCTGTTTAATTAACTTATTATCAAAGAGTTGCCCACCAATCCCCAGTCCGTCGGCTCCGGCTTTCAGGAAGTCCCTCATGTTGGCGAGACTCACCCCGCCGGTTGGCACCAGCCTGATCTGATTCAGCGGCCCTTTGACTTCTTTCAGATACGAATGACCGAGGGAAACCGCGGGAAAAACCTTGACCATGCTGGCTCCCAGCGACCAGGCTTTGTAAATTTCGGAGGGTGTAAAAGCACCCGGAAAGATGGGGATGTTCCGCGCCACACACGTCCGGATCACATTCTCGTTGAGGATGGGCGTTACGATAAACTGCGCACCAGCCGCCAGCGCCCGCTCCAGTTCCGGCTCCGTGCAAACCGTTCCGGCACCAATGTTCAGCCCGGTCTGTTCCTGCGCAACGGCATACCGGATCAGGTCCTCGGCACCGGGGGTATTCATCGTAATTTCAATGGTGGTAAGTCCGGCATTTCGATAAATCGGCAGGATTTGAATTACATCCTCAACCGCCAGATTTCTGACAATTCCGATGATGGGGGCTTTTTTAAATAAATCCCACGAAAAAAGAGTTTGACTCATTCGAAAACAGCTTAGACGTTTAGGTTCTGGTTCTGAAACAGAATAACCTGCCCAATAATGGCGGCTTTGTCAATCCGCTCGGCGGCCATGGTGGTCGTTCGGCCGGCTAACTTCAGGTCTTCAATCGCCTGTTTATAAAAGGGAAATAAGTTGGTTCCACTGCACAAAACCAGTTGCCAGTTTTCCTTTTCCTGAAGCGGTTTTAGTTCGGCACCAATCAACAATCCACTCAGGTAAAACGCATTTTGCTGCTTTGTTAAATTCCCAAACAATTGATTAGTTCTGACCGTAAACAGTCGGTTCAACAAGGGCGAACCGGCCTCCGAAAGACCCGCTTTAAATGCGGCCAGATTGCCCTCCGAAAAGTCGTTAAAACCACTGACATCCACGGAGTCTTTTAAAATACTGGTGGAAGCCATCAGGTTGAAAACCTCGCCGGTCATATACGTTTCAAAATTCAGCAGTTGGCCCCCCTGCACGTACATGTGCTTGGAATGGGTGCCCGGAAAGATGAAAATGGCTTCGTTGGGGCGGTTTCCTTCCCGGTCGAGGAGGGCCGTCAAGCCAATCAACTGCGTTTCTTCGCCCCGCATCACGTCTTCCTGGCTCCGCACGCCGGAAATCAAAATCAGCTCGTGCGGAAACGTTTCGGTCGCATCGAAGTGGCGAAAACTGGCCTGACTGCCATCCATCGCGAACGGCAATGAAGCATATGGTATTTCATCCATTCCTATAGAGGAAGAAGCCATACCCGAAACCGCCACCGGAACCTGATCCAGTTTAATTCCGGCGTTGCTGGCCAGTAAATCGATCTGTTTTAGCAGCGCATCCCGAAAGAACTGTTCCTTTCCAATGCCAGCCCGTTCCCCAATCGCTTTCCAGTTGGTGTAAATACTGGCGATACCTTGCTGCGAAGTAACTTCTTCGATCAATCGATAATCGGACCGGTTAATGAGTCGCAATCGAAAAAAAGAAGTCCCCCAGTCACAACACAATAAATAAGTACTCATTCACTAGTCTCGTTTAAGTTTAGGTGTTGGGTTTTCGGTATACAGTTTACGGTGGCTGACGCATTTGCACCGAAAAACCGTATACCGACAACCGTAAATCAATTACCAGTCGACGACGGAACCGTCCAGCGCATTGTAGGTTTCCGGGTTTTTCCAGTCGTGGCCAATTTTGTCTTTGAGCTGAGCCTCATCGAGTTCGACGCCCAGACCCGGCCCCGACGGAATCAAAACCGTCCCGTCTTTTTCCAGTTTAAACGGTTTTTTCAGGTAGCCCTCACCCAGCGAAACCTGCTCCTGTACCAGAAAATTGGGTACGCTCGCGGCCAGATGCAAGCCGACCGCCAGCGAAATGGGTCCCATCGGGTTGTGCGGGGCAATTGGCACGTAATAGGCTTCGGCCATGCCGGCGATGATCCGCCCTTCCGTAATCCCGCCTGCGTGGCAAAGATCCGGCTGGATGATGCTGGCGGCACCCTTTTCCAGAATCTCGCGGAAGCCCCATTTCGTAAAAATCCGCTCGCCGGTGGCAATGGGTAAATGGGTTCCGCGCGCGATGTCCACCATCGTATCCACGTTCTGCGCCTGACACGGTTCTTCGATAAACATCGGCTGATACGGTTCCAGCCCCTTGATCAGCACCTTGGCCAGTTGGGGCGAAATGGCCCCGTGAAAGTCGATGGCAATGTCCATTTCCGGCCCACCGGCTTCCCGAAGCGAGGCAAAATTATCGATTGCGTACTTCACAAACTGGGGGTTCTCCACAATATTGGCCGGATTTTTCTTGGCAATCCCGGTTTTAATCACCGTATAGCCTTCCGCCTTCCGTTTTTTCATGTCTTCGGCATTACTCGCCCGGCCATAAATTCGCACGCGGTCGCGGGTAGGGCCACCAAACAGTTCATAAACCGGCACGTTCAGCAGCTTGCCTTTGATGTCCCACAACGCGTGATCGATCCCGCTCAGGGCGCTCGTCAAAATGGGACCGCCCCGGTAAAACGCGTGCCGGTAAATGGCCTGCCAGTGGTGAATAATGTGTCGGGGATCTTTGCCAATCAGATACGGCTCGACTTCCTTGATGGCGGTTTGGATCGTCAACGCCCGGCCTTCCAGCAGGGGTTCGCCCAGCCCCACCACGCCCACGTCGGTGTGTATTTTCAGGAAAATCCAGCGGGGTTTGACCAGAAAGGTTTCCAGTTTGGTGATTTTCACCTTGCCATAATCCCGGAACTGGCCGGGGCTGGAGGCATAGGATGACTGGGGCAAAGCCGTGATCGCGGTGCCCGCTACGCCCAGAACCGACTGAATGGCGGTGCGCCGGGATACTTTCGAGGATTTCATATGTTAAGGGTCAAGATTTTGTTTCGCGGACGGGGCCGCCCGAGCGGTTGAGCGGAGTAAAGTAGAGAAAAAATAACTCCGCTAAACTCCTTTCCCTCCGCTCAACTCCGCGAAATAACTTTTTAACTTTACTTCTTATCCCACCAAACCCGCGTACTCAACGTATTTGGCCCCTGCCGGGCGATGGCGGCATTGACATTTTGCTGGTTGACAATGGTTTCACTGTCGGGGTACGGCATCCGGCGAATGAAATCCTCGGTTATTTCAGAAGCCGGATAGGGGTTTTTGGATAAAGTCGGAAAGCCGCTTCGGCGGAAATTGGCAAACAGTTCGGGGCCGTTCAGGAACGACGACACCCAGTATTGCGTATTGATTAGCTCCAGCGCCCTGGCCGTATCGAAGGGATGAGCCGCCAGATACGCCTGAATGGCATCTTCCTTGATGGCGGCTGTGGCGTCGTACGAAGCCATCTGCTCCATGTTGGCCCGAATGCCTTTGGCATAAAAATCAGCCGCATTCCCCGTCACCCAGCCACGCACGGCGGCTTCAGCCAGCAGCAATTGCGTTTGCGAGTGCGTGACGTGAAACTCCGGCGCGTCCAGTTTCAACACCGTGTTCAGGTTGACCTGCGTGAAATCCCAGAGGCTGGCAACGCCGTATTGCGCCAGAACCGCCGGGGTCGAAACCGTCACGTTGTCGTAGCCCATCGGCATGCCAATCTGCACTTTCGGATCGGTCGAAGCGCGGGAGGCCACCTGCTCCGGCCCGCCTTTCGCGCCCACATACCGGACGGCAATTGAACCCAGACGCGGATCGTTGTTGGTCTTGAGGTAATTCACAAACGGCGCAGTCAGGTAAAAATTGGTTTTCTCGCGGGCCTGTAAGTGGTTGGCAATCCAGTTGTTATACAAAGCCGTGTGCCGCATCACCGAGTTGTCATCGTTGGACTGCATGACCCCACCGGTCACGGCTTTGGTTACGTAGGTTCTGGCGGTGGTCGGGTCTACTTTGGTCAGGCGCATGGCGGCCCGCAACATCAGCGAATACCCGAGTTTTTTCCATTTGGCCACATTGCCGCCGTATAAAACGTCGGTCGTTTCAATGGCTTTCGTCGCATCCAGGGCCGCCGAGGCTTCGTCCAGTTCCTTCAGGATGTCCTTGTAAATCACTTCCTGCGAGTCGTATTTCGGCGAGGTAATTTCGCTGATGTAACCCTTGGCCGCTTCGGTATACGGAATATCGCCGTAGGTGTCGGTCAAAATCATAAAGGCATACGCCTTCCAGATCCGCGCCGAGTGGTACAGATTGGTTCGGTTGGCATCTTCTTTCGTTTTCTCGACGACATCGACAATCTGTTTCAGCACGTTCCGGTAAAAATTCTGCCAGACCAGGGGCGTGTTGCTCACGTTGTTCTGGTTGTAGTTGGCTCCGGCCAGCGAACTGCCGTAGGGCGTGATGATCTGCTGCACAATGCCGAATTCGTAACACAGCATTTGCAGCGTCCCGAAACCGTCGAGGTAAGTCGCGTCGATGATGGCTTTGTTCATCACGAACGACGGCGCCAGCGTCGTAGGGTCAACTTTGTTGGTATTGATTTCGTCGAATTGATCGTCGCAACCGGTGAGCAGACTGAACGTCGTCAGCAAGCTCAAGATGAGTTTTAGTTTCGTTTTCATGGTTTCTTTTCAGGATCGTTCAACGGATTAAAACTTGATATTCAGGTTGAAACCCATGCTGCGGGTTGGGGGCAGACTCGGCCAGAAATCCAGACCGGTCGCATTATCCGAAGCGTTGTTCACCATCTCCGGGTCCATGTTTTCGGTCCATTTTTTCAAAACCGCCACGTTGTTGGCAACGGCGCTCAACCGAATGCCCTTGATAAAGAATTTCTGGGGCAGCAGCTTCGTAAAATCGTAGCCCAGCGTAAGCTGCCGGAGTTTCCAGAACCCGGCGTTGTAGATAAAATCCTCGTAAATCCCGAGCACGTTGGGCGTTTCGTAGAATGGCTGAACGGCGGAGCGCGTCGTGTTCACTTCGCCGTCCGGGTTCACGCCTTTGCCAATGACGTAGCCTTCGGCCCGGCCATCGAGTGTCTTTTTGTGCAGACCGTGGCGCAGGTAATTCATGTTCTGACCGCCGATCATTTTATGACCTAATTTGAAATCGATCAGGGCGGAAAGCGTTATTCCCTTGTAATTGAAGGTATTGGTAAAACCGCCAAAATATTTCGGCAAGGCATTCCCGACGTTCACCGGCGTGTTGTTGCGCAACGGCCGTCCACTCCCCTTATCGAAAACCTGCCGTCCCTGCGCATCGCGGAGGTAGTTAAACGTGAACAATTGGCCAATGGGTTTGCCCACCACCTGCCGGAGCGTGCTGCCCCCCGAACCACCGACGGTGATCATGGTATCGGCCACGCCCAACCCCAGCGTCAGCACTTCGGAGGTGTTGTAGGCAATGTTGGCGCTGACATCCCAGCGGAATGCGGAAGTATTGATCGGGGTGCCGGTCAGCAATACCTCGATCCCTTTGTTCATGCTTTTGCCGACGTTGATCAGTTTGTTGGTATACGACGATGCATCCGAAACCTGCGTCGCCAGAATCTGATCTTCGGTTATTTTCCGGTAATACGTAAAGTCGAGGCCCAATCGGTTGTTGAAGAATTTCAGCTCAATACCGCCTTCGGCTTCCGAAACCCGCAACGGCCGCAGGTTGCGGTTCGGCACCGACGATGCGTTGATGCCCCCCACCGGAACCAGTTGACCGGAAGGCGTCGGGAAGTTGTTGTTGTTGACGGCATAAAACAGCGCGTTGGAATACGGGCTTACGTTGTCGTCACCGACCTGCGCATACGCGGCCCGGATCTTCCCAAACGTCAGCCAGGTCGGTAGGTTGGTAAATGCCTGCGAAAACACAAAACTACCGGTCACAGAGGGGTAAAGGATGCTGCGGTTTTCGGGCGAAAGTGTTGAAAACCAGTCATTCCGCGCGGTGGCATTCAGAAACAGATACTCCTTGTAGGAGATGGTCGCAGCCGCGTACAGCGAATTGATTTTCCGTTCCGACAAACTGTACAGGGGGTTTTTCACCCGGCCATTCATTACGGTATACAAACCGGGTTGCACAAAATCCTGCACCGCCACGCTGTTGTAATCCATGCGCACAAACCGCTGGTTTCCACCGAGCGTTACATCGACGCCAATGTTCCCGAACGTGTGGTTTCCGCCCAGAATGAAGTCATAATTCCGTTCCACAAACTTGCGTACATCCTGCGTATACGACCCGTTGACGTACCCCGCCGGGGCTTTGGCAATCGGAGCATACCCATTCGGAATGTTGTAATCCTGGTTCCGGGTATACAAATCCTGCGCCAGCCGTCCCTGCAAATACAGCCACTTCGTAAACTGGTATTTCAGCGCGACGTTGCCAAAAAGCCGGTCACGCTTGATGTTTTCGAAGTGGTAGTTCACCGAATAATAGGGATTGTTCCGCACCAGAAACCGCGAAAACACGAACTCATCGCCATTGGGCAGCACCTGGTTGTTTTTGAGGGCTTCAAACGGCATCGAATTCGCCAGGGTCATCACCACCGTGGGCGTGGCAAAGTCCTGGGTGTTGAGTTGCGTCGGATTGCGGTTGTATTCGTTGGAATAGTTGATATTCCCGCTGGCGACCAGATTCTTATTGATGTTCTGCGAAAAGCCCAGGTTGATGGTTTTCCGGTTAAAATCCGAATTGGGCGTAATGGCTTTGTTGTCCGTATTCGCAAATGAAAGGCTGAAACCGCCCGACTCGGTGTTGTTGGAAACCGTCAGGGTATTCGTAAAATTGGTCCCGATGTTGTAGAATTTCCGAACACGGTTGCGCACCGGTTCGTAGGGATACACTTCCCCGTCGAACAGCACCTGCGTCATGCCCGGCTGGAATTTTTCGCCGAAACTCCAGACGCCCGAAGTCGGGTTGGGCGTCGTGGGCCGCAAACCGCCTTCGCCCTGGCCGTATTCATATTGAAAATCCGTGAAATCCAGGGGCGTGTCGGTCGTAAAATTGGTGTTGTATTCCACCCCGAAGCCTTTGCCAGCCCCCCGGCTTTTGGTCGTGATCATCACCACGCCGTCTTTCGCCCGCGACCCGTACAGGGCGGCTGCCGTGGCACCTTTCAGAACCGTCATCGTTTCGATGTCGTCGGGGTTGATGCTCGAAAGACCGTCGCCCCCGTCCGAACTGTTGGCCGAGCGGTTTCCAAAATTGCCGCCGAGTGCATAATTGGAATTATCGACCGGAACGCCGTTGATCACAATCAGCGGATTGTTTTGTCCACTGAACGACGACTGGCCCCGAATCCGGATTTTGGAACTGCCGCCCGGCCCGGTCGACATGGTCGAGATGTTGACCCCCGCCATTTTGCCCTGCAAACCCGTCATCAGGTTCGGACTGCGGTTGGTCGAAATCTGGTCGGCGTTGACCGTGGCCGTGGCATACCCCAACGTTTTCGCTTCCCGTTTGATCCCGAGGGCCGTCACGACCACTTCGTTCAGATTTTTGGTATCCTCCACCAGTTGCACGTTGATCACCGAACGGCCGTTGACCGCAACGGTTTGGGTGATGTAGCTGATGTACGAAAAGACCAGCGAAGCATCGGAGGGCGCATTGATGGCGTAGTTACCGTCGGCGTCGGCAACCGTACCTACGGTGGTTCCGCTCACCAGCACATTCACGCCGGGAAGCGCCTTGTTGTCGGCACCGGTGACTTTGCCGGTCACACGGTTGTTCTGGGCAAAGGCCAGGGTTTGGCCCAGAACCAGCAGAAATACCAGGATTTTTACAGGTTTTTTCATGTCAGGAATAGAGATAAGGGTGTAGGAAATGAGTTAAGAGTGATGAGTTAAGAGTGATGAGTTAAGAGTTGTCTGACGCGTTCTTTTTAACTCTTAACTCATCACTCTTAACTCTTAATTTTACCAGTTATGGATGGAGCCATCCGGGGCTTTCAGAATCGGGTGCGGAAACTTCGTGTTAGCGGAAACTTCCAGGACGAACGTTGCTTTTTTTGGGTCAAATTTGACGCCCAGCCCCGGTTCAGGATTGAGGTATAATTTGCCGTTTTTAAAATTCACGTAGTCTTCGTTAAAGTAGGGCGGTCGTTCGGGTTCGCCCCCACCCAGTTCCATCAGGCAGCGCGTCGGACTGCTCGAGCCCAGGACGTGAACCAGCGTGGCGGTGGATAACGGGCCGGTAAAATGCGGAATCATACCCACGTAATGGGTTTCACACATCGACGCCAGTTTTTTGAATTCGGAAATACCGCCGGTATTCGGAACCGTAAACCGGGTGTAGTCAATCAGGTGCTGCTCGATGAAGGTGTTGCTGTCCCAGCGGTCGCCAAACTGTTCGCCCACGGCAATGGGTACGTTGGTCATGGCCCGCACGGTTTTGTAGACATCCGGGTTTTCCGACCGGACGATGTCTTCCACAAAATACGGTTCCAGCGATTCCAGCGCCTTGCAAATTTTGATGCCTTCGGTGGTGTCGAACCGGGTGTGCAGATCGACAGCCCATTTGCCACCTCCGCCAACGGCCGCGTCGATGCGTTTGCAGAAGTCGATGGTTTTCTTCGCATTATCGTAAAAATCGAACGGTTCAGTGCCGTTTCCGCCCGTCGGCCCGATCCGGTAGGCCCGCAAACCGGCCTTGATGCAGTCCTGCGCACGACCTTCTTCCGTTGTGGCTTTGGACGCCCGGAAACCGGTGGCGTAGCATTCGACGTAATCGCGGGTCGCACCGCCGAGCAGCTCATACACCGGTACACCGAGCGCCTTGCCCTTGAGATCCCAAAGTGCCATGTCGAGCGCACCCTGGGCGTGCAGTTTTTCGCGGCCCGGCGGGTAAAACATACCCCGGTACAGGTTCTGCCAGATGTGTTCGATGCGGAACGGATTTTCGCCAATCATCATCTGCGCACACTGCTCGATCATGTCTTTCGAACCACCTTCACCGATGCCTATAATACCGCCGTCGGTTTCGATCTCGACAATGCCCCGCGCCTGGTTAAACAGCGGTTTGTTGTAGCCGGGGGCCGCATAATACCGGATTTTGGTAATTTTCAGTTTGGGAATGGCCGCTTCACTCAACAAGGGAATACCGGTCAGAATGGCTCCGGAACCCAGCAGCGCAGATTTCAAAAAATGTCTTCGTTGCATACAAAAACAGAAAAATTAAGGGTAAGGAATAGCTGTTTAAACGATTAAGCAAATTTCCAAAATGATGAATTTTCAGGAAATGGCCGCTTTGGATCGGGACGAATCCCGCGCCATGAGTTGAGCCTCCATCAGAATCTGTCTTTTTTCAGCATGAGGTTCTTTCAATTGATGTATCAAAATTTCAACGGCGGTTTTTCCCAACTCCTCCATCGGTTGCAGGACGTAGGTAATCGGGCAATAGTACAGATCAAACACTTCGGCCTGGCCAAAACTGACGATGGCCAGATCATCCGGGACCTTCAATCCCAGCGCGTTAATGTATTTCAAACCGGTGACGGCCAGCCGGTAAGTCGCAAAAATCAGGGCATCCACCGGAAACGCCGACGCCAGCATCTCGTCGATACCGATTTTGATTTCCTCGTCGATCGTATCAAATCCCACCTCTTTCAGCCACGCCGGATGAAACACAATCCCATTTTCCGCCAGCGACTCCCGATAGCCCCGGATTCGCTCCTGCATGTGAAAAAGGTTTGATTTATAGGCAATGAGCCCAATGTTTTTATACCCGCCCTGAATCAAATGAACGCCCGCATCGAAGGCGGCTTTGTAACTATTCAGTGAAACAAAATGCGTAGGAATGGTGGGAAAGTGCCGGTCTAACAAGACAAAAGCAACGTTTTTCTCAATCAGGTACTGAATCTGTTCTTCCGAATTTTCCGACGAGACGATGATAAAACCGTCCACCTGCCGGTTCAGAAAAACCGTGATCAGATCCCAGGATTTCTCCGCTTTCTCGTCCGAACTACCGATGATAACCGTATACCCGTTTTTTTTCGCTTCATCTTCCACGATGCGGGCGATGTTGGCAAAAAACGGGTTCGATATATCGGCAATAATCAACCCAATCGTCTGGGTTTTTCCACTCCGCAAACTTTTTGCCAGGTAATTTGGCTGGTAATTCAGTTCTTTGGCAATCTGTTTGATTTTAACGGCGATCTCGTGCCCGACCCGGCTTTCTTTTTCCTTTCCATTCAAAACATACGAAACCAGGGCGGTTGAAACCTGCGCTTTCTCGGCAATGTCTTTCAGGGAAACTTTCTTCTTGTTCATGAGGAGCAGTCAGGCGCTTCAAATGTATGTTTAATCGATTAAACAAAAAACAAAATGGTATATTTTTTTTATTTAGTTTTGTTATTTGAATTTAATTACGTCAGCCGTGTCAGAAAATACAAATCTGACCACTATAAACTAACTTTACCCTGACGACCCTTAACCTTAGTTTTTGATGACGGACGAAAAACCGGACGACCTGACCCAACCGGACGATGGTACCTTTTTTGAGCAGAGTGACCGCCGGTTGTTTTTGAAACAGTCGCTGGCGGTGGCCGGCCTGACTCTTTCTCCCCTCTCATTTCTGAAAACCGCCGAACCGGATGCTGATGAAGCGCCCTTCGGAAATGCCGAAAAAGTGAGCTTCAACCTCTCAATCAACGGCAAAAAACACCGGCTTTCCACCGATCCGCGAACCACCCTCCTCGACTTGCTGCGCGAACAACTCGGATTGACCGGCACCAAGAAAGGGTGCGATTTCGGACAGTGCGGAGCCTGTACCGTTCATGTCGACGGGCAGCGGGTGCTGGCCTGCCTGAGCTTTGCGGTCATGCAGAACGGGCGGAAAATAACCACCATCGAAGGGCTGGCAAAAGGCGACCGTTTGCATCCGATGCAGGAAGCGTTCATCAAACACGACGGTTTTCAATGTGGCTATTGCACCCCCGGCCAACTAATGTCGGCGGTGAGTTGCGTTCGCGAGGGGCGCGCCAATTCCGAAGCCGACATTCAGGAATACATGAGCGGCAACCTCTGCCGGTGTGGAGCCTATCCCAACATTGTGAAGGCCATTCTGGACGTTAAAACCGGTGGTCAAAACGCATGAAAGCTTTCGAATACGTCCGACCTTCAACCATCAGGGAAGCCATCGAACTGGTCGCTACTAATCCGAAAGCGCAGTTCATTGCCGGAGGTACCAACCTCATCGACCTGATGAAACACGGTATTGCGGCTCCGGAAAAACTAGTCGATATCAACCACTTACCGCTGAAAAAGATCGAAAAGCGGGACGATTTTCTCCGAATTGGGGCACTGGTTCTGAACAGCGAGGTCGCCAGCCACAAGCGGGTTCTGGCCAGCCATCCGCTGCTGGCACAGGCCCTCAATGCCGGGGCGTCGGGTCAGTTGCGCAACATGGCGACGGTGGGCGGTAATCTGCTCCAGCGAACCCGTTGCCCGTATTTTTACGACCGCGCGTTCCCCTGCAACAAACGGATTCCCGGTTCGGGCTGTGGCGCTTTGGGAGGCATCAACCGGATGCACGCCATCTTTGGGGTTCCCGAAAAACCCGATCCGAAAAGCTGCATTGCCGTTCACCCCAGCGATCTGAGTGTGGCCTTGTCGGCACTGGAAGCAACGGTTTTGGTGCAGGGTCACCGTGGAGAACGTCAAATTCCGATGGCTGATTTTTACCGATTACCAAACAACCGACCCGAGCAGGATACTACCCTGTCGAACGGTGAACTGATCACGGCGGTGGAGATTCCCGATGCGGTTTTTCAGAAACACGTCCATTATCTCAAGGTGCGCGACCGGGCTTCCTACGCCTTTGCGCTGGTCTCGGTAGCAGCCGCGCTCGACATCGACCAAAACCGGATCAAAACCGCCCGCCTGTCGATGGGGGGCGTAGCGCACAAACCCTGGCGGTTGTTCGATGCCGAAAAAATGCTGACCGGGCAAGCAGTTTCTGAAACGGTTTTTCGCCAGGCTGCCGAAGCCGCCATGCAGGGCGCGCGGGCGTTTGAACACAATGCCTACAAACTGAGAGTCGCACCGAACGCCATTGTTCAGGCATTAAAACTAGCCGCCGGTCTTTCCTGATTAACTTTATGGCAAATGCCCACCTACGTCCTGCCGAACCGGAACCTTCGCTCAACCGCGTTGATGGCCGATTGAAAGTAACGGGAGCGGCTACCTATTCCGCCGAATACCCGTTCGACAACCTGGCCCATGCGGTTCTGATTACCAGCACCATCGCCAAAGGCCGCATTGCGAACATCAACGCCAAACCGGCGGAAGCAGCACCGGGCGTTCTGGCCGTCATCAGCCATAAGAATACGCCCGGCGTACCCGCTTACCCACCCGTTAAACAACCCGCAGAACGGGCTCCGATCGGCACGGCTTTTCGGGTGTTTTACGATGAATTGATCTATTTCAGTGGCCAGCCCGTCGCAATGGTGGTGGCCCAAACGCTCGAGCAGGCCCAGCACGCGGCTTCGCTGGTGGAGATTGATTACCAGACTGAAACACACCAGACTGACTTTGTCGCCAATCGGTCAACAGCCGCCATTGCGGTCAATGTGCAGCGGAACAAAACGTCCCCGTTTCAGGATTACGACCGGGGTGATCCTGACGCTCTGCCATCGGCGGAAGTCAAGCTGGAAGCCACCTACACCATTCCCACCCAGCACCACCAGCCGCTGGAACCCCACGCCATTATCGCGGTTTGGGAAGCCGATGATAAACTAACGGTTTACGATAAAAATCAGGGGGTTAAATCGGCGCAGGGCAATCTGGCGCAGGCGTTTAAACTACCGCGCGAACAGGTAAAAGTCAACGCCCAATTTATCGGCGGTGCCTTTGGCTCGGGCATCCGGGTCTGGCCCCACACGGTTGCGGCTGTGCTGGCGGCCAAACAGGTCAAACGGCCGGTCAAACTGGTTTTGGGTCGCGAACTGATGTTTACCTCGGTGGGATACCGCCCTTTTACCGTACAAAAAATTGCGATGGGTGCCACCAAAACCGGCATTTTGACGGCCATCACGCACGAAGGCACCGGGCAGACTTCGGCCTACGAAGAACACCTTGAACGAACGATCCTGGCCACGCGGGCGATGTATGCCTGTCTCAATGTGTCCACCCGCTACCGGCTGCTCAACCTGGATGTGAACACGCCTACCTGGATGCGCGGCCCCGGCGACGCAACGGGGATGTTTGCCCTGGAATCGGCGCTCGATGAGCTGGCGTTTGCCCTCCAACTCGACCCGCTGGAACTGCGGCTGCGGAACCACGCCGATGCCGACCCCGAACGCAACCTGCCGTGGTCGGCCAAGTCGCTGAAGGAATGTTACCGCATTGGCGCTGAGGAGTTTGGCTGGAAAAACCGCAAGCCGGAACCCCGGTCGATGCAAGCCGATGGCCTGCTGGTTGGCTACGGCATGGCGTCCAGCCTCTACGGTTTTCACCGCCATCCTTCCAAAGCGAAAGCGGTTATGCAAGCCGACGGTTCTGTGGTGATACAAAGTGCGACGATGGACATTGGCCCCGGAACCGGCACGGCCATGACGCAGATTGCCGCCCGAATTCTGGGCGTCAGTCCCAAAAAAATCCGCTTCGATCTGGGCGATTCCAGTTTGCCCGATGCCCCCGGCCAAAACGGTTCTGCTACCATTCCCAGCGTAGGATCAGCCGTTCACGATGCCTGCAAAGCCCTGAAAAACAAGCTCCTGATTCTGGGCGCATCCATGCCCGGTTCCATTCTGAGCAGTGCCTGGCCCGACGAAATCGTGATTAAGAATGGCCGGATTTATCCAAATGCCGAGTCCCGGTCAAGCGTTTTGTACACGGACATTCTGAAGTATCACAAGCTGCCCCAGGTGGAAATGACGGAAGAATCAAAATCGGGGCCGGAGCGGGATCAGTATTCTATGTATTCGTTTGGCTGTCATTTCGTGGAGGTTCACGTGAGTCCGGTCACCGGTGAGGTGCGCGTCAAACGGGTGGTAACCTGCGCTGATGTCGGCAAAATCATCAACTACAAAACCGCCCGCAGCCAGTCCATCGGGGGCGTCGTGGGCGGAATAGGTATGGCGTTGATGGAAGAATCCGTGATGGACCACCGGTATGGCCGCTATGTAACCAGCGATTTTGCCAGCTACCACATCCCGGTTCACGCCGATATTCCGCAAATTGAAGTCTTTTTTGTGGATCAGCCCGATGTCCACGTCAACCCGATCGGTGCGAAAGGGCTGGGCGAAATCGCAATCGTTGGCGTGGCCGCTGCGGTGGCCAATGCGGTTTTTCATGCCACGGGAAAACGGGTTCGGGAACTGCCGATTACCGTGGACAAGCTGGTCTGAACGGCAAAAGTTTCTAGCCAAGAATCAGATTCAGAGCCATCACCCCCGCCAAACCGGTAATCGACACCAGCGTTTCCATTACCGACCAGGTTTTGAGCGTATCGGCCATCGACAACTGGAAATATTCGCGAAACAGCCAGAAACCGGTGTCGTTGACGTGGGAAAACATCATGCTACCAGCCCCGATGCTCAGCACCATTAGGTTAGGCTCCACGCCCGTAGCCGCCAGCATCGGCGCGACAAAACCGGCCGTCGTAATGCCCGAAACCGTCGACGAGCCGGTGCAAACCCGAATCAGCGCGGCCATGCCCCAGGCCAGCACGAAGGGATGCAAGGTCGAATTTTCCATCATTCCGGCAATGGACTGGCTTACCCCGCCGTCGGTCAACACCTGTTTCAAGGCCCCGGCCCCGCCAAAAATCAGGAAAAGCATCGCCACATCCTTGACCGCTTCGCCAAACAGTCCGGTCACTTCCGGCATGGTTTTCCCCCGCCGAAGCCCCAGCGTATAAGTCGCCACCAGCACCGACAGGAACATGCTCACCACCGGTTCGCCCACAAAACCAATCACTTGCTGAACCAGCGAGCCTTCCGGCAACAACGGATTCAGAAAGGTGCTGAGGCCAATCAATAAAATCGGCAGCAAAACCGTCAGGAAACTGGTGGTGGCCGAAGGCATCTGGTCTTCACTCAGGTCGGGGGCAATGAAGGCCGGATTGGCCGGGGTCGTGAAGCGTTTCAGCGTTGAGCCAAACAGGGCACCGGAAATCAAAATGGCCGGAATGGAAACGATGATGCCGTAAAAAAGCGTCAGCCCCATGTCGGCGTTGAACTGTTGCAGAATTGCCAGCGGAGCCGGATGGGGCGGCAGGTAGCCCTGCGTCACCGACAATGACGCCAGCATAGGAAGGCCGATGTAGAGCGCGGGGAGTTTATACCGGTACGAAACCGTGATGACCAGCGGAGCCAGTAGCAGAAATCCCACGGAATAAAACAACGGCAGCCCGACAATGAAACCGGTTACCAGAAAAGCCCAGCGGGCGTGGCGGGTGCCCACCAGATCCATGAGTTTGATAGCAATGCGCTGGGCCGCCCCGCTTTGTGCCACCAGCTTGCCGAGCATCGCGCCCAGGGCAATGATGGCGGTGATGGAACCGAGCGTGCCGCCGATGCCTTTCTGGATCGAATCCAGAATTTCCAGCGGTTTTTGGCCCAGGGCTAGGCCGACGCCCAATGAAACCGCCAGAAAGGCCAGGAAGGTGTGCAGGCGGACAAACGAGATAAGCGCAATGAGGGCAAGAATGCCGAGGATGGTTATGGTCAGGAGCATGACCAAACTTAGGAAATATTACGATTCAACCGAAACGTTCGGGCGAAGAATCAGCTCGGAGGAAACACGACGGGCCTGTAACACATGCCTTTGCTCGTGCGCAATTAGAAACCGGAAGGTGTCGCCCACCGAAAGCCGAATGAATCGGGCAATAGAAATGGGGATGCGGAGTTTCTGAATATTCACGACTTTGGCGCGTTCCAGCAGTTCCAGCAGGGCGTGTTGCTGTTCCAGAAAAACCGCTAAAACCGCCGACGCGTTCAGGTTCGAAACGGGCGTGTGTTCCTTGACGGCTTTCATTTTTAACCCAATCGAACCGTCAGCCTTGGGTCGCATTGAATTGGCGAAGTAGTTGCCCAGCCAGCCGCTGCGAAATGTCGAAGCAGCCCGAATCGACTCTTTTTCGCCTTTCAAAACGGCGGCTTCGAGCTGCGGCAGGTAGTAATGCCCGTAGCTGTTTAGATGATCCAGGCACTGCGCAATGCTCCACCGATCCGGAGCCGGTTGATGGTTTAACTCATCGACTGACAGCGGACTGAATTCCGTTAGGACCAGTTCGACGAGCGTTTGCGTTTCGCGGGCTAACTGACCGAGCAAGTCATTGGGTTGAAAAGCGGGCATGGCTACGGGCGTTTATATAGACAAACCTACGACGGTTCCTACCAAAAAATGTTGGCGCAGACCAAGATTCTTGTTCTCTGCTACAATTTGACGGAAGCCAGTAGCTTGCTGAACGTGGTGGGGTCCAGACCGAGGTATGACGCCAGATACTTGTGCGGAATCAGTTGCAGGACGTGCGGGCTGCGGGTCAGCAACACCCGAAATTTCTCCTCGGCACTGAACGTCATCAGTTCGATATACCGCTCCATCAGGCCCGACATCGCAGCCGCCGTACCGATGCGTCCCCAGCGTTCCAGTGCCGGATAGGTGCCGAGAACCCGGTTAAAATCTGCGTACGAAATCCGGAGCAACCGGCTGGTCGTCAAGGTTTCAAGGTAATACAGCGACGGTTTTTGCAATTGAAACGAGTCGATAATGCCCGACATTGAGCCGTTATACGAAAAAATCAGCGTGGCATCCCGTTTCCCCTCCCCCACATAATACGCCCGCTGAACGCCCTCGACCACATAATACAGGTAGCGTTCGATTTCACCGGCGGTAGTCAGCGTGGTTTTCCGTCGGTAGTCGACCGGATGCCAACAAGGCGCAAAAGCCTCCCACTCCACGTCACTCAGTTCACCGGCCTGAAAAATCATTTTTTTCAGACTTTCTAATGATTTCTCTACTTCATTCATGTCCGTTATCAAGCGGTTTTGCCCCGGCAACTCCGGAAGTAAATGTACAAAAAGGTCGTAGTAAAAAACCAGGACTTACGTGGGTCATTCTGCTGCACTCCCGCATGTTACCCCTAAATCCCCTAAAGGGGACTTGGACGCGAATCCTCCGGGTGCTGAAAGTCCCCTTTAGGGGATTTAGGGGTAACATGCGGGAGTGCTAAACTCTATCGTTGGATTATGACCGATTTCCTGAACCAAATTTCTCGTCAAATCCTTATTGATGTAACAACATGTAATGGTTGGCGGGAATCGTTCGATTCCCCGGAATTTGAGATAAATTCGTTTTTTTATAACTACCCAAGAAAATGAAAGTTGAAATCTGGTCGGACGTAATGTGTCCGTTTTGCTACATCGGAAAGCGCAAATTTGAAGCGGCTCTGGAGCAGTTTGACCAAAAAGAGTCGATTGAGATTGTCTGGAAAAGCTTTCAGCTCAATCCGGCTCAGGAGACCAATCCGGATAAAAGCATTACCGAATACCTGGCCGAAGCCAAAGGCTGGACGCTCGGCTATGCCAAGCAAATGAATGATTATGTAACCAACATGGCCGCTGAAGTAGGACTGCACTACGACTTCGACAAAGCCGTGGTAGCCAATTCCTTCGACGCCCACCGCGTGGTGCAGCTCGCCAAAACCCAGGGCAAAGGCGACGATATGGAAGAACGCCTATTCAAAGCGTATTTTACCGAAGGACTCAATACCGCCGATCACGACACCCTGCTGCAACTCGGAACCGACATCGGTCTGGCGGCTCCTGACGTCGAACAGGTGCTGGAATCCGATCAGTTTGCGGCCGAAGTAAAAGCGGACATTCGGGAAGCCCGGCAGGTTGGCGTTACCGGCGTTCCTTTTTTTGTCTTCAACCAGAAATACGCCGTTTCCGGTGCGCAGGCCCCCGAGACTTTTCTGGGTGCGCTCATCAAGTCGTACGGTGAATGGAAAGACGTTAACCCGCTGACCGAAGCGGAAACCATTGCCGGTCCGGTATGTACACCGGATGGAAATTGTGACTAATTTCGCAAAAAAATAGCCACCCAGATGCCACAATCGTCCGAAAGCTCCTACGCCCGCGAACCGTTTTTCAACACGCGGCTCATCATCAACACCCTGTTGGTGCTGGCCAACAGTGCGCTGCTGCTGTTTGTGATCAAATGGGCGGATGTGGTACACTGGCCCTATTTTCTGGCGGCTGTCAGTGCTGCCATCATCGGTTTTCTGGAACCCCGGAAAGGCTGGATCCTGGCGGTTTTACAAGCGGTTTTTCTGTGGGTTGGGTATACCTTTTTTACGGCGGCTCCCGAAAACGGCGGCAAACAGGAACTGGAGCTTTTCTGCCTCTATGGTTCCATTTTCCTCACCTTTCTGGGAAGTTTCGTCGGCGGCATTTTGAAACGGGCGGTCGGTAAATGATCGCGGGTTCGTTATTTGCTATTCAACATTCGGTGTTCGTTATTCAATATTCGATTTGGCTTAACTTTTAAAAATTGAATATTGAACACCGAATATTGAACACTGAATAACGAACACTGAACGCTGCTACTTCAACGGCTGTGGTTTCACGCCCTCTACCGTGATTTTCACCGGTTTAATCAATCCCTTCGCATCAAATTCCATGATATCAATGCAGGTTTCGCGGTGGTTGCCGTCGGTTTCCGTTAGCGGACGGCGGTGATACACGATGTACCATTGATCTTTCCCCGGCACCTGAATCACCGAATGATGCCCCGCGCCGGTTGCCACGCTGGGGTCCTGCTTGAGGATTTTATCGATCCGCTCGAAAGGGCCAAACGGCGAATCCGCCATGGCGTAGGCGACGGAATAGTTGGGGCCGGTCCAGCCACCTTCCGACCACATGAAGTAGTATTTGCCGTTGCGAATGAACATGAACGGCCCTTCCACGTAGCCTTTAGGCGTAATTTCCTTAAACGTCGTACCATCAGCAAACGGTACAAATCCGGTGAAATCGTCTTTCAGTTTGGCAATGTTGCAGTGCCGCCAGCCGCCGTAAATCATGTAATATTGACCATCTTTGTCCTTGAAAACAAACTGGTCGATGGGCTGCGCTCCGTTGATGATCTTGTCGATCAGCGGTTTACCCAGATAATCCTTAAACGGTCCCGCCGGATTGTCAGCCACAGCCACGCCAATACCGCCCACGTCTTTCTGATCATTCTGAATGTCATTGGCCCCGAAAAACAGGTAATACTTGCCGCCTTTTTCAACGATGGCCGGTGCCCACATGGCTCGCCAGGCCCATTTGATGGCCGTGGTGTCGATAATCCGGCTGTGCTTCGTCCAGTTCACGAGGTCGGGTGACGAAAACGCATCCATGAAAACCTGCTGGTTATACGGTGCCGAATAGGTCGGATAAATCCAGTATTTATTCCCCAGAATAATGCCTTCAGGATCGGCGTACCAGCCCGGAAACACCGGATTACCAGATGTCGGCTTTTTCCCAATATTGGATTGAGAAGCCGTTGAACCTTGTGAAAAAACTGAAAGAGATGAACAAACGAAGGCGACAAGCAGAATATAGTGTTTCATCAGGATAGGGAAATTTGAATCAATTGGTTAGGGTTGAGAAGCGGGCAGAAAAACCCGGACGTCCGGATGCATCGTATAAAGCCGGTATCTCGAGCCGTCGTGAACCAGAAATCCGCTCGACGTATTTTTTTCCATAATGGGGTTTTTAGCGTATTTCTTCCAGTGAATCAGGTCTTTCGAAACCGCCACGTTGTTCGTCCACTCCCGCCAGTCTTTGAAAGCTGATGCGTGATAGTACATATAGTAAAGCCCTTTGTACTTGATAATCTGGTTAGTTGCCACCGCAAACTGGTCGTATTTTTCCGGCCCACATTTCAAAACCGGCTCATCCTGCACGTTCTTCCAGCTTTTCAAGTCTTTGGAGGTGGCCAGCCAAACCGCAGCATCGTTCCGTTCATAAAATAAATACCAGACACTGCCTTCCTTCCAGATGGCCGGCGTCCCGTACGGCCCGGCACTGAGCGGTTTTCCGTCGACACTGCGAATATCGAGCGGGCCGCGTTCTTCCCAGTGAAGGCGGTCAGTCGACGTCAGGAGGTGGGCAACGTCATCTTTGCCTTCTGCGAACATATAATACGTGCTGCCGGATTTTACAACCGACATGTCCTCCACCCAACCCGCGGTATAAATGGGGTTTTCCGGATGCCGTTTCCAGGTAAACCCGTCGGAAGACGTGGCCAGGCCCAGGTATTTCGTCGTGTTTTTTCCGTCTTTATAACCCGTATACCACAGATACCAGTTCTTATCTTCCCGCAGAATGTAGCCCCGCTCCCGAATATGATGATCCCAGGTGGATGCTTTCGTACCGGCAAAAACCGGGTTGTTTTCGTAGGGTGTAAAATGGACGAGTTCATCCGGAAACTCGGGATCGGCAGCCGGTTTTTCGGACACCATGCCGCCAAAAAATAAGGTGGAAATCAGGAAGATCAGGTAGGGTTTTCTCATAAAAAACAGGTCACTTGGTTTTGAGGGTTAGGTAAAGCTCTTCTACTTTCTGCCGCGCCCAGGGTGTTTTACGCAGGAACGTCAGGCTGGATTTGATGCTCGGATTATCGGTAAAACAGCGGATGGTGATGCGTTGCCCCAACCGCGCCCAGCCATAGTGTTCCACCAACTCCGTCAGGATATTTTCGAGGGTTTTGCCGTGAAGCGGATTGTTGGGCTGAAGTGGGGTCATGGTCAGAAAACGGTTACATTCGGCTGCAAAGATAGCCCAAGTTGCGAAACGCGGGTTTTCCGGGGCAAATCTTCTTTATTAATCGCCAATGCTAGTTTTTTTTCGTTTTTTAAGGCTATCTTAAGCCAGATTGAAGAGAAAAGACGTTAGACAAGAGAACAGGGATAAAACCCGGATTGATTTCCAGTCTGTACATCCTTCGATTTACAACTTCTAATCCCCAAAACCATGGCACAGCAAAAAGCACCTACAAAAGGAAGCGCAAAAAAACCGTCGGAGAAAACGTTGAAGGAAAAACGGGCCGACAAACAGGCGAAACGCGACAACAAAAAAGATTATTAATCTCAAACAATCAGCAGTCCATTCTGACGCAAATTTCGCCAGATTGCCGACTGCATAAAGGTCCCAAAACTCCCTAAACCGACGGCTTCAAAGTCCGCTTTCAAGCCGTCGAGGGAGTAGGGTTCGTGGTTCCCAATCACCAGTTTAGGCATCGCGCCCTCCAGCCACTCTCCCACCGAAACGCTCGTTTCCAGCGCCCATTCACTTTTTTTCGTGTAGAAAACCAACTCGGCCACTTCCGCTATTTTACTGCCTTTTTTAACTTCCAGAATGGATACGACCGGCAAACTTCCCGGCCAGATCACCATCGCATTGGAACGAAACTCACTGTCCGGCAATTGACGGATACTCTGCTCAATATACTTCGGCGGAATGCTGGTCGGAGGTGTTTTGAAATCAAACCACTTTTTGAGCGGAAACTCAAAAGCGACGCCGTGCATATAGTTAAAAAGCGACTTCCGCAAGCCCTCCGAAAACCGGCTGTGATCGGCCCCCAGGGGGTCGTCGTGGTCCAGGTCGTTGTCGGCAAACAAACCAGTGTCGGGGCCAATCCGTTGAACGTCGAAACCCGCCGGATGCAGCCCCACCGGGCTGTGAGCCGTCATCGCAAACCGGTGCCAGAACCCCGACTGCACAATCCCGATTTCGAACAATTGCCGCACCATTTCCAGCGAATCGATGGTTTCCTGCGCCGTTTGCGTCGGAAAACCGTACATCAGGTATGCATGAACCATGATGCCGGCCTGCGTGAAACCGTCGGCAACCCGCGCCACCTGCGCCACCGTAACGCCTTTTTTCATGCGTTCGAGCAAGCGATCCGACGCCACTTCCAGCCCGCCCGAAACCGCAATGCAGCCCGACAGTTTCAGCAACTGGCAGAGGTCAGGCGTGAAGTTTTTTTCAAACCGGATGTTGGTCCACCACACCACCGTCAGCTTCCGGCGAATAATTTCGAGGGCCAGATCGCGCATCAAAGCGGGCGGAGCCGCTTCGTCCACAAAGTGAAAACCGTTCTGCCCGGTTTGTTCGATAATCTCTTCGATGCGGTCGCAAAGCAGGGCTGCTGTCAGGGGTTCATACCGCTTGATGTAGTCTAAAGAAACGTCGCAAAATGAACATTTTCCCCAGTAACAACCGTGCGCCAGCGTCAGCTTGTTCCAGCGACCGTCGCTCCAGAGCCGGTGCATCGGATTGACAATTTCGATGACGGATAAATAGTCATTCAGCCGCAGATCGCGGTAGTCGGGCGTGCCGGTATCGCGCTGCGCTACATCGCGCTCCCGGTTCTGGTTGTGGTAGGTCACGACGCCATCCGTTCGGGCATAGACCCGCTTCAAACCGGCCCGGTCGCGCTGACCCGCCAGATAATCCAGCAACGAAAGCAAGGGCGCTTCGCCGTCGTCGAGGCAGATGTAATCGACGTAATCGAAAACCCGGGGTTCCTTCAGCGAACGGAGTTCCGTGTTGGCATACCCGCCCCCCATGATCACGGCGATTTCGGGGTGGTTTTTCTTGAGATACTGACCACATTTCAACGCGCCGTACAGATTTCCCGGAAACGGAACTGTCAGACAAACCACCGTGGGTTGCCACGCCTGCAGCCGTTGTTCGAGCAGGTTCGTTAAAGTTAACGAAATCAGGGTTTCGGGAGCTTGTAAAGCCGCATGAAGGTCATCGAAGTGCGTGGCCGAGCGTCCCAGTCGTTCGGCATAGCGGCTGAATCCAAAGTGCGGATCGACGGCTTCGGTGATCAGATCGGCAAGGTCTTCGAGGTACAGGGTGGCCAGATGCCGTGCTTTGTCGTGAATGCCCATCGTGCCGAACGCCCAGTCCAGGTCATCGAGTTGGGCAAACCGCGACGCTTCGGGCAAATAAGAACGATCACAAATGCTGTGGGCCAGCGTTGGATTTTTATTTTGCAAAAACCGGATCACCGGGTCGATGGTGCTGATGTAATCGTCGCGGAGCGAAAAAATGCGAAAGCTATTCTCAGACAGTTCGGCATCTGAAGCGTCCAGTTCGGCAAACAACGTCCGCAAACCTTTTCCCGAAAACAGATCCAGAATTACCTCAATACCCAGATCAGCCTGATGCGAACGAAACCCTTTCGTATTCAGAAAGCCTTTCAGGTAAGCCGTGGCCGGATACGGCGTGTTGAGCTGCGTGAAAGGCGGGGTAATAAAAAGGATCTTCTGTTCCAAGATGCTGCCGGGGCTTCGTTCCCGACAAAGGTAGTTCTTGTTGGTCAGAAATAGCTCTTTTCATAAATGCGTCCTATTTTAGCGCAACCGAATACAGCCATGAAAAAACACTTCCTTCCCCTCGCCCTACTCGTTGCGTCGCTCGCCCAGAGCCAGCCCAAACCCGCTGCCGGTGATCGACTTCCAGCCTCGTATTCGACCACTTACCAGGCACCGGTTTTTGCCGATCCCCAGCGGAATGAAAAGATCGCAGCGGTTTTTCCGATCATCGACAGTTTATACCGCCAACATGCCGAAAAAAACCACTTTCCGGGGCTGGCGTTTGGCATCGTTGTCGACGGAAAGCTGGTTCACGCGGGCGGTTTTGGCTATACGGATGTAGCAAAAAAGATAGCTGCCACGCCGAAGTCGCTGTTTCGCATTGCCTCGATGAGCAAGAGTGTGACCACGATGGCGATTCTGAAACTGCGGGACGAAGGTAAACTGCGGCTCGATGATCCGGCTTATCTCTACATTCCCGAGTTGAAAAAACTGCCGTATCTGACCTCGGATTCGCCCCTCATTACGGTTCGGAATCTGATGACGCATTCGGCGGGATTTCCCGAAGACAATCCCTGGGGTGACCGGCAACTGGACGACAGCCCGGCCGATTTGCTCAAACTGATCGCGGGGGGATTGTCGCTTTCAAACGTTCCGGGCGTTACCTATGAATACAGCAACCTGGGGTTTGCGATGCTGGGTGCCATCATCACCAAAGTTTCCGGAAAACCGTACCAGCAGTACATCGACGAAGCGATTTTCAAACCGCTGAGCATGACGCATACCGTTTGGGAATATACCAAAATACCGCCAGCCCTGCTGGCGCACGGCTACCGCTGGCAGGACAACGCCTGGCTCGAAGAGCCGTTGTTGCACGATGGATCATACGGTGCGATGGGCGGGTTAATCACATCCGTGGAGGATTTCAGTAAATACATGGCGTTCCATGAGTCGGCCTGGCCCGCGCGAAGTGCTGCCGAAACCGGCCGTGGCGACGGACCGCCGGTGAAACGCAGTTCGGTACGCGAAATGCAGCAACCCTGGACATTCAACAGCCTCAGTGCCAGCTTCAAATACCCCAGTGGCCGGGCCTGCCCGATGGTCAGCAGCTACGCCTACGGCCTGCGCTGGAGCCGCGATTGCGACGGGCGGGTTTATGTGGGTCATACGGGCGGACTCCCCGGTTTTGGCAGCCAATGGTGGATCATGCCGGAATACGGGATTGGCGTGGTGGCCTTCGGGAACCTCACCTACGCCGGCATGGGTTCGGTAAACTGGGCGGCACTGGATACGCTGATTACGACGGCGGGCCTAAAACCCCGCATGATTCCGGTTTCCAAAATTCTGGCGCAACGCAAAGCCGAGTTGCTTCAACTCCTCCCCGACTGGTCGAATGCGGCTGAAAGCAAACTCTTTGCGGAAAATTTCTTCCCCGATCTGTCGCTGGAAATCCGCCGAAAAACGGTACAGGATTTGTACGCCAAAGCAGGGACTATTGTTCGTGTGGGTGATCTAATTGCCGAAAATCAACTGCGGGGCCGCTTCCTGATCGAAGGAGAAAAGGCCAATATCGACGTCTTTTTTACGCTTACGCCCGAAAACCCGGCCCTGATTCAGCAACTGGATTTCAGGGAAGTGAAGAAGTAAGCGGGCGTTATCCGGTGTACTTTTTTATATTTAGTAACTTTATCGTAAAACCGGCTATTTTCGAACATCGAATTGGTAAGTAAACAGACACCAAATCCCAATTTACCCCGCTTTCTGGCAGGCGGTGGTGAAGTGGGCCAACTCCTGCGGGCTTTCGACTGGTCCAAATCGCCACTGGGCGAACCCGATCAGTGGCCGCAAAGTTTAAAAACCGCCGTCAGCATCGTGCTTCGGTCCAGCTATCCCATGTTTATCTGGTGGGGGCCGGAATTGATCAACCTTCACAACGATGCCTATGTGCCGCTGATGGGCCACAAGCACCCGGCCTTTCTGGGAAAACCCGCCAACGAACTCTGGTCCGAAATCTGGGAAGAAAGCCTGCTTCCGATGAAAACCCTGGTGTTTGAACAGCAGGAATCGATCTACGGCCAGGACTTGATGCTGTTGCTGGAACGAAAAGAATTTCCGGAAGAGGGCTATTTCAATTTTTCGTATAGCCCGATTATCGACGAGAACGGGGAAGTAGGCGGCTTGTTCTGCGCCTGTCACGAAGAAACGGACAAGGTTCTGCAACAACGCCGGTTGCAGACGCTGAATGCGCTAACCAGCCAGGTTTTATCCGCAAAAACCAAAGTTGAAGTGGGCCGGATGGCCATTGACATCCTGGGACAGAATTACAAAGACATTCCGTTTGCCGCCTTTTATTTGATCGATCCGAGCGGGCAGGAAGCCCATTTGATTCATTGTTCAGGTGTTCGGCCGGACGAAAATCCATTCGAAAAAACCGTTTCGCTTGCCGACGCCACCACCGACGAGTTCTGGCAACTCCATACTGCAGTTGAAACCGGCCAGCCGGTTCGGATTCAGGGGGTATCGAAAAAAATCAGAATGCTTGTCCAATCCCTGACCGACCGTTTGCCCGACAGTGCCTACATTGTACCGGTTCAAAAAACCGGTTCGGGCAACAAGATAGGGATTCTGGTGGTCGGCCTTAATCCGCATCGCAATTTTGATACGGATTACCAGCACTTTGTGGAGCAGATTGGTACGCAGATCGCAATAACCATTGATATTCTCGTACTCCACGAAACCGAATTTAATCAGGCGAAGTGGTTAGCGGAAATCGACCGCCAGGCTCAACTGACGATTGCACACAACCGCTTGAAAGCCGAAGATCACATTCGGAATGTCATCAACCAGGCCCCGGTGGGCATTGCGGTTTTACAGGGAACTCATTTTGTTTTTGAAGCTGCCAACGCTGCCTATCTCAATCTGATTGGAAAGTCGGCGGAGCAGACGCTCGGAAAAACAATTCTGGAAGCCTTGCCGGAAGTACGTGATCAGGGCATTCTGGAATTGCTCATCCGGGTTGTCGAAACGGGCGAACCTTTCTTCGGCAACGAATTTGCCGTCGCCCTCAACCGGTTTGGAAAAACGGACATCGTCTATGTCAATTTTGTCTACCAGCCCCTGCGGGAAGCCGACCAGTCGGTGAGCGGTATCATCGTGGTAGCCAATGAGGTGACCGAGCTGGTCAAATCCAAACACGCTACCCAGGAAAGTGAACGGCAATTTCGGAATCTGGTCATTCAGTCACCGATCGCGATGGCGATTTTCAGAGGAACCGATCTGATCATCGAAATTGCCAACGAGACCATGCTGAAAACGCTGTGGAAACGACCCTTTTCGGAGGTTCAGGGAAAAAAGCTCCTCGAGGTATTCCCGGAATTGCATGATCAGCCGTTTCCCGATCTACTTGCCAACGTTTTCAAAACGGGCCAATCCTGCACGGAAAAAGAAGCCCTCGCCTATGTGAACACCCCGGAGGGCATGGGCAAATATTACTTTGATTTTGAGTATGCCCCCTTGTTCGAATCTGATGCTAGTGTTTCCGGTATTATGGTGACTGTCAACGATGTGACGGAGAAAGTGGAAGCCCGGAATTCGATTTTCGAAGCCGAACAGCGATCCCGGCTGGCCGTCGAAGCCGCCGAAATGGGAACGTACGACTGGGACATCGAGCATGGCATTTTCCAGTATTCGGAACGGCTCGTAGAAATTTTCGGATTGGCCCCGAATCAGCCCCATCAACATGCTGAATTTAGTGGAGCCATCCACCCGGATGACCTTCCGATTCGGGCCAAAGCGCACGAAGAAGCTTTTAAAACGGGGCGCCTGTATTACGAAGCCCGGCTGGCCCGGCCCGACCATGCCGTTCACTGGGTGCGGGCAATTGGGAAAGTGATTTTTGATGCACAACAGAAACCCGTCCGGTTGCTGGGATCGGCCATCGACATTACGCAGCAGGTGGAGGCCCGGAAAAATCTGGAAGAAATCGCCGAGGAACTGGAAAAACGGGTGACGGAGCGAACGCTCGAACTCCGGAACACGAACGCCGAGCTGGTGCGCACCAACCACGAACTGGAGCAATTTGCCTACATCGCCAGCCATGACTTGCAGGAACCGCTGCGGAAAATCCAAACGTTTACGGAACTGTTGACGGGGAGTCTTCACGACGAAGAATCGTCAATCAATCTAATGTCTAAAATCAGTTCTTCGGCGCAGCGCATGTCGGATTTAATCAAAGATGTGCTGGAGTATTCACGCCTTTCCAGAACGGATGAACTTTTTATAAAAACCGATCTCAATTTAATATTGGCGAACGTTAAAACGGATTTCGAGTTATTAATTGAGCAAAAAAATGCGGTTATTATTCAGGATAAATTACCGATCTTAAACGCAATTCCACAGCAGTTAAATCAGCTTTTTTCCAATCTGATTGGTAATTCACTCAAGTTTTCGGAGAAGAATCCTGAAATCCGTATTTCATCGACCCTTCTTCTGCCGGAAGAGGTTCGCGCTATGCCAAATCTACAATCCGACCGGCCTTACGTGAAACTGAATTTTAAAGACAACGGTATCGGTTTTGAACAGCAGTATGCCGAACAGATTTTCACCATTTTCCACCGCCTAAACGGGCGAAAGTCATACAGTGGAACGGGCATTGGTCTGGCATTGTGCAAAAAGATTGTTGAAAACCACCAAGGGTTGATCACCGCCGAAAGTGAATTAAACAAAGGAGCCTCTTTCACGATTTATTTGCCGGTTTGATTCGAAATTAAACTTCGTTATTCGCTATTCAATATGTTAACTTCACAAATAAATTAATATCGAATAATGAATAACGAAGTTGAAATAAGATCTTGGGGTTCATACCTTCCAACCGCTTCCTAATAATGTCTTGGTATCTGCGAACAGGCCCTGCTATCTTCGCCTGACAACAAATACACACCATGGCACATAAAGGAAAAGAAATTCGGAACCCGAAAACCGGGCAGATCATTCAGTTTGTGCAGACACAGGCCGATACCAACGGGCAGCTTCTGGAACTGATAACGACTTATGAAGCTCACTCCAAAGAGCCCATGGCCCATTACCATCCGCATCAGGACGAATATTTTGAAGTGTTGCAGGGCGCATTAACCATTCGTTTGGGTGGAAACCTACAGACTCTCCAGCCCGGCGACAAGATCCACATCAGAAAAAATATCGTTCATTCCATGTGGAATGCCACCGACGACAAAACCGTTGTTGCCTGGAAAACGATTCCGGCGATGGATACAGAATATTTGCTTGAGCTAAACACCGGGCTGGCGACTGACGGCAAAACCAACGCCGACGGGGTGCCGGGCCTTTTGCAGGTAGCCCTCATGATGAATCATTTTGACCACGTGTTCCGTCTGGCCAAACCGCCCTTTGCCGTTCAGAAAATAGTATTTGGGCTTTTGACGCCGTTTGCGTTGCTGCTCGGCTACCGGCCGTTTTACCGGAAATACCTGGGTTAACCCTGTCAGCGGTCGAAGACCCTGACAGCGGTTGAGGGTTCGTTAATGCTTAACCGCTGTCAGGGTCTTCGACCGCTGACAGGGTTACACCAACACGACCGCTTCCAGTTGCTCGTTGATAAAAGCCGTCTCTTCCGCCGTCAGCCGGACGTCGATGGCTTTGGCGTTTTGAACCGCCTGTTCGGCATTCCGGGCACCCACGAGAGCGACGGTAATGCCGGGTCGGTCAATCGTCCAGCGAATCACCAACTGACTCAGGCTTACCTGCTTCTGTTCGGCCAGGGGAATGATTTTATCCAGGAAGGGCCACACCCGGTCGATGTTCCCATCTTTATAAGCCTTGTAATTGACCCGGTGATCTCCTTCGGCAAACTGGTGTCCCGGTTTGATTTTGCCCGCCAGCAAACCGCGTTCCAGCGGACTGTAAGCCAGAATCGACTTCCGGTTTTCGAGGCAATACGGTACCAGGTCGGCTTCAATTTCGCGCTTGACCATGCTATACGAAACCTGATTAGAAGCCAGTTTCAGCGTTTGTTCGGCCTCCTTCATCTGCTCGACACTGTAGTTGGAAACACCGGCCTGCCGGATTTTCCCCTGCTCGATCAGTCGGCTTACCGCTTCCATCGTTTCCGAAATCGGGGTGGTAACATCCGGCCAGTGAATCTGGTACAGGTCGATGTAATCCGTTTCGAGTCGTTTCAGACTGTCTTCACATTCTTTGATGATGCTTTCCTTAGCCGCGTATTTGTATACATCGATCGGCGTTCCGTCGTTGTTTTTCGTATGAAAAGCCAGTGTTCCTTTCGCCAGATCCCACCGCATCCCGTACTTGGTCAGAATCTGAACCCGATCGCGGGGAATGTCTTTGATGGCTTCCCCAACAATTTCTTCGCTCGTTCCCTGGCCATAAACCGGGGCCGTGTCGATGGACGTAACGCCCAGATCATACGCTGCCTGAATGGCTCCGACGGCTTCCTTGCGTTCCGTTCCGCCCCACATCCAGCCGCCAACCGCCCAGGCGCCAAAAGCAATGGCCGAAACCGTTACATCCGACTCGCCCAATTTCCGATATTCCATCTGTCTATTCTGAGTTGATTGATTTTCTTTAAAAGTGGACTGGCTGGTGATTTTACTGGTCTTCGTTTTCGTCCCAAAACTCGCACGACTACGCTGGAAAGTCAGTTTTATTCATCCAGCTTGTCACTTCTCCCCTGCAAACCGCCGGTGTGAATCGCGATGACTTTACTGTCTGGTAAAAAGTAGTTTTTTCGGGCCAGATCGTAAATACCGTACAGCATTTTTCCGGTATATACCTGCTCGATTCGCACGCCGGTTTTCTGTTCAAAACGGCGAATGAAGGTCAGCAATTCGGAGGTGGTTTTGGCATAACCGCCAAAATGATAGTCAATTTGCACGTTTCCGGGCTGGTTCAGGTCAGGAATGAAGCCTTTCAGAGCCGAGAAGCCCAACACCTTCAAGCCGTTCGGGGCCGATTGTTCCAGACCCGCCAGCGTTCCACCCGTGCCAACCGGGCAACAGACGTAGTCTGGTAAAGAATCGATTTGCTGCAAAACTTCCGGAATAATTTCCGCCGTTCCGCGCACGGCCAACACGTTGGTGCCGCCTTCCGGCAGGTCGTAGCAGGTACCGAAGCGTTGCCGAAGATCGTGCTGAAAAACCGCATCGCTCAGGTTCCGGAACTGCTGCCGGGTGACGAAATGAAGCAACATTCCCTGCGAACGGGCGAAGGCCAGCGTTGGGGTGTCGCGCTCCCGGTGGTCTTCCCCCCGGATGACGCCAATGGTCGAAAAACCGTATTCGCGACCGGCGGCCGCAACGGCATAAATGTGGTTGGAATAGGCCCCGCCGTAGGTTAATAGCGTTTGGTGACCCAACCGACGCGCTTCGGCAAGGTTATATTTGAGCTTGCGCCATTTGTTGCCCGACACCGCCGGATGTAACTCATCATCCCGCTTCAGATATAGCTGAATGGGCACCGCTTCCGGAAAAGGGTTTGGCAGAAATTGCAGTCGGGAAAAATCAGAAACCGCCGACAAGTCGTTCACGTCCGTTTATTTCCCGTCGCCCTGTTTTTTCGCGAAAACCGATCCGGCATACCCGTTATGTCCATTGATGGAATAGCGAAGAACCAGGGTTTCGTCGATGAGTTCCCCCTCGCCGGAGACGGTATACTTGTCGCCTAAATAGTTGGTAAAAGCCTGGTCTAAAATCACCAGTTTGTTGTTTGTTACCGTCGCCTGAAGCGGTTCTTTGACCAGATTGGCCAGATTTTCGATGGTAAAAGTTTTCGCTTTTTCCGGATTTTTACGCAGTGTCAACAAATAACTTTCCTTCGGATCGGCTTCCTGCACGGTAAAAATACCGCCATACTCGATTTCCGGGACGACGACGGCATCGGGTTCGCAACTGGAAAGGGTCGTCAGTGCGAAGGGCAGAATGAGGGCAATTTTCAGACAGGTAGCCCGTAAAGGCCACATGCGGGGTGGGATATACGTTTTCATTTGTATCAGGTTGCAACACGCCGTTTTCCTTACGACGACACAAAAGTAACAAGGTCACGCGATATTTTAACAAAAACCAGTGACCGTTCGCTAAAACGTCTGATTCTTGGTACTTTTGTAAGATGTTACAACCTGAGACCATGGCCCAGCAGGATGAAGAACCGGTGCTTGCTGACCCGGATGAAGACGAACTTTACGAACATTTCCGCATCGTGGTCGACCCCGGCCAGAATCTGGTGCGAATCGACCGGTTTTTGACCGAACGATTGCCGAACGCGACCCGAACCAAAATTCAGAACGGAATTGATACGGAAGCGGTGAAGGTGAACGGCAATGCCATCAAGGCGAGTTATAAAATCAAACCGCAGGATGTCATCACGGTTTCGTTGCCCCATCCGCCCCGCGATACGGATATTCTGCCGGAAAACATTCCGCTGAACATCGTTTACGAAGACGATGAAGTGCTGGTGCTGAACAAACCGGCCGGCATGGTGGTGCATCCGGCGTATAGCAACTGGACCGGCACGCTGGTGAACGCCCTCGTGTATCATTTCCAGAACCTGCCCACTTCGCGCAACGGCAGCATCCGCCCCGGTCTGGTACACCGGATCGACAAGGACACCTCGGGTTTGATGGTCATTGCCAAAACCGAATACGCCATGACCCACCTCGGCCGGCAGTTTTTTGAGCATACCATCGAACGAACCTACAATGCCCTGGCCTGGGGCGAACTGAAAGAAAGCGAAGGCACCATCGACGGGAACATTGGCCGGAGTCTCCGCGACCGGAAAGTGCAGGCGGTTTTTCCCGACGGCAGTCAGGGCAAACGTGCCGTTACCCATTATAAAGTTCTAAAACCGCTGCATTACGTTTCGCTGGTGGAATGCAAGCTCGAAACCGGGCGAACCCACCAGATCCGGGCGCACATGCAGTATCTGGGCCATCCGCTTTTCAGCGATGCCACCTATGGCGGTGACCGTATTCTGCGCGGAAATGCCAACGGTTCCTACAAATCATTTGTTCAGAACTGTTTTGCCCTGATGCCCCGGCAGGCCCTCCACGCCAAATCGCTCGGTTTCGAACACCCCCGAACCCGCGAGTGGCTCCAGTTCGAGTCCGAACTACCGGATGATTTCCGGTCGGTGCTGGAGAAATGGGAAAAATACCTCGAAAACCGATGATTGGTTTTATATTTCGATATTCGGTGTTCGTTATTGTCTGTTCAAAATTCGTTATTCAATATTCATTATTCGATATTTAAACGTTGATAAAAAATATCGAATAATGAATATTGAATAACGAATTTTGAAAGCTAGAACTAACTCACTTAAAACATAATTTCGTTTCCCCGAATGACCATCCGCAAAGGTACCCCTGCCGATGTTCCGCAGTTGTTTGAACTGGTTCAGGAACTGGCCCTGTACGAAAAAGCACCGCATGAAGTGACCAACACGCCTGAACAGATGTTGAAAGACGGTTTTGGCGACAACCCGCTTTTCGGGGTGCTGGTGGCCGAAATCGAAAACAAGATTGTGGCCATGTCGTTGTATTATTACCGGTATTCGACCTGGAAAGGCAAACGGTTGTATCTGGAAGATATTATTGTCAACGAAAGCTTTCGGGGCCGGGGATTGGGCAAGGCTTTGTTCGATGCCACCATTGCAGAAGGCCGCAAAACGGATTGTACGGGCATGATGTGGCAGGTGCTTGACTGGAACGAGCCCGCCATTCAGTTTTACAAGCAATTTAACACCCGCTTCGATACCGGTTGGTGGAATTGCCACCTGGATTTTGATAAATAGCCGTAACTTCGCACCACACCATGAAAGTGCCGGAATGCCTTTTCGGACCACTTTACTAGCTTACAATGCAAGTCAATAAAAAACGTATACTGATTATTTCAGGCTGGGTGCTGCTGGGATTTGTTGTTCTGGGAGCCATTGGAGCCGGTATTATCTACACCAAACGGGAAGCGCTGCTGAAAGAAGGGCTGGCCAGAGGCATCCGGAAAGCGAAGCGGGACTATAACCTGACCGTAACCATTGGCAAAGCTCAATTTACGGGCCTGTCAACTGTAGCCTTTTCCAATGTTACCGTCGTTCCGGCATCGCGCGACAGTCTGCTGCGGGTCGGCAAAACGGAAGTTGGGGTCAGCATCTGGCCGCTTTTGTTCGGCCGGGTAGCGGTTTCATCCCTCACGCTACAAAATGGCCTCGCCCATATCGTCCGGCGGGATAGCACCTCCAACATCGACTTCCTGCTCAAATCGCAAAAGAAAGATTCCACCGCTTCAGTCAGCGACAAAGAAACCAGTACGCGCCGGGTCGATCTGGCGGACGTGGCCGAAAACCTGGTCGATAACCTGCTGGCCAAGATTCCGGACAACATGGACATTCAGAATCTGGAACTCCGGCTGACCGACGATGACCGTCAACTTAGCTTTCTGACGGAAACGGCCACCATTGACGACGAAGAACTGACATCGACCATTCGGATCAACGGCAACGAGTCGGTCTGGCACCTGATGGGCACCGTGGCCGCTTCCGATCAGGAAGCCAGCGTGGCCCTCTACGCCGATGGAAAACCGCTCGAATTACCGTACCTGGAACAACGCTTCAAGTTGAAGCTACAAGCCGATACGCTGCGGGCCGAACTCCGCGATGTGGCCAGTTCCGGCGGTGAGTTCAAGATTGAAGGTGCCGGAGCCGTCCGGAATCTGCGCATCAATCACCCGGCTGTGGCGCTGGGCGACGTGGTGGTGGAACGGGCCGCGATGGACGCCAATCTGTTTTTTGGGGAGAATTACATCGGCATCGACAGTTCCTCTACCATTTATCTCGGAAAAGCCAAAGCCCGGCCGTTCATCAAATACACGGTTTCGCCCGTCAAAATCTACGACGTTCAGATCCACACCGATCCGCTTGACGCGCAGGATCTGTTCGATGCCTTTCCGCAGGGTCTTTTTGAATCGCTGGAAGGCATGAAGGTTGCCGGTAAACTGAAATATGATGCGGTGCTGCACCTCGACAGCTCTCTCCCCGATTCGGTGCAGTTCAACTCCAGCCTCACCCCGGATCAATTCAAGATTCTGCAATTTGGGAAGGAAGATTTCAGTCGGGTCAACAAACCGTTTGAACACGAGGTCTACGAAAAAGACAAGCTGGTGCGCAAGTTCATCGTTGGCCCTGCCAACCCGGATTTTACGCCCCTCAACGCCATTTCGCCCAACCTGCGCAACGCCATTCTGACGGCGGAGGATTACAACTTTTTTACCCACAATGGCTTTAACGAAAAGGCGTTTCGAGTGTCGCTGGCGACCAACTTCAAAGCCAAAAAGTTCAAACGCGGGGCCAGTACCATTTCGATGCAGTTTGTGAAGAATGCGTTTTTGAATCGAAATAAAACGCTTTCCCGGAAAGCCGAAGAAATTCTGATCGTGTGGCTCATTGAAAACCAGCGCATTATCAGTAAAGAACGGATGTATGAGATTTATCTCAACTTCATCGAGTGGGGTCGAAACATCTACGGAATCGGGGAAGCATCGCGGTATTATTTTGCCAAAAGCCCGTCCAATCTCGACATTGGAGAAAGCATTCTTTTATCGTATGTCGTTCCTTCACCGAAAGCGACCCTAAGCCGGTTTTATCCGGATGGGTCCGTCAAAACGTATTTGCGGGGCTATTTCAGGCTGATTGGGCGGATCATGGCTTCGCGGGGATTGACGCCCTATGACACAACGGCGTATGGATTCTATGGCGTGCGACTGCGGGAAGGGTTGCGGCAGGAAGTGGCACCGGTCGACTCCATCGAGATCGACTCGCTCATGATGCCGGAAGAAGAAACGGACGAAACGACCAATGGCATCAATGATTTCTTCCGCCGGGTTTTAGGACGCGACCGGGCGGAGCCTGAAGTGGTCACGCCCGAGCAGGAACCCGCCAAGGGAGCTGCCGTTCAAACCGATTCGATTCCGAAATCGCGCCGGCAATTGCGCAAGGAACGGCGGGAACAACGGCGAAAGGAAAAAGAAGCCCAGGAAAACAATCCGCCGTCGCAGTGAGTCGACGGGTGTCGCCCGGTTTCAGGAAAGCAAATCCGGGCGACGCTGTTTGGTGCGCTCCAGGGCTTTTTCAAACCGCCATTCGTTGATCTTCGCTTCGTGGCCTGAGAGCAGCACGTCGGGCACGCTATGCCCTTCAAATTCGGCCGGGCGGGTATAAACGGGAGGAGCCAGCAAATCATCCTGAAAAGAATCCGTCAGGGCTGAAGTTTCATCATTCAGAACGCCGGGCAACAAGCGGATGATGGCATCGGAAATAACCGCAGCGGGGAGTTCGCCCCCCGACAGCACATAGTCCCCCACGCTGATTTCTTTGGTAATAAACAGTTCCCGAACCCGCTCATCGACGCCTTTGTAATGACCGCACAAAATGATCAGGTTTCGGGCTAACGAAAGCCGGTTGGCTGTTCGTTGTTCAAACCGCTCACCGTCGGGCGTGACATAAATTACTTCGTCGTAGGAACGTTCGGTTTGCAGGGCACGGATGCAGCGGGCAATGGGTTCGATGGACATCACCATGCCGGCTCCACCCCCAAACGCATAGTCATCGACCCGCCGGTGTTTGTCGAGCGTATAATCGCGCAGGTCGTGAACAACCACTTCCACAAAACCGCCCTGCTGGGCGCGTTGCAAAATGGAATGCGCAAAGAAACTGTCCAGCAACCGGGGCAGGCAGGTTAAAATATCAATCCTCATCGAGTGATTCCTCTTCGTCGTCGGCCTCTGTTCTCTTCCCGATTTTAGCGGATGGTTCTTCCAGGTAAATATCGACCAGGCCATCCGGCAGTCGAACGTGCAGGATTTTGTGTACTTTATCCGCCGAGGGGGTCAGTTCGTCATTCACCGGAATCAGGACTTCCTTGCCCTGGTAATCCATCGAAATCAAATTCTGGGGCGCCACATTATACACGGTACGAACCGTTCCGAGATCGCCCAGTTTTTCGTCCCGAACCAGAAACCCGACAATTTCGTGGAAATAAAACTGCCCTTCGTCCAGTTCGTCCAGGTTATCGAGGGGTAAAAACAAGTCACAGTTCACCAGCTTCTGCGCTTCCTCAATCGTCTCCACGCCTTCCAGTGCCACAATGCCCCGGTTGCGGTTCACCGAAATCGACTCGATAAAATACGGAACCAGATCCCCTTTCACTTCGATCAGAACCGAGTCCATTTCGGCATAGAGTTCCGGCATATCGACATCGAGAAAGAACACCAGTTCGCCCCGCACGCCGTGCGTTTTCGTTATTTTTCCTAATTGAAAACAATCGTCTTTGGTCACGACTTACAACATTTTGCATCCCGCCGATGATTCGGGATAGGTCTATATAAAACAACAACTGACAGAATTCCATTTCAAGAAACAGACTTCCATCAGTTGTTAACTCAATTTCTTACGAAATACTAAGCCTTTGCTTCACCCTCATCAGCGGGTTTTTCGTCGGCGGCTGGTGCTTCAGCAACCGGTGCTTCGGCGGGAGCCTCAGCAGCAGGGGCTTCAACAACCGGTGCGGCTTCAGCGGCTGGTTCTTCAGCAACCGGAGCGGTTTCGGCAACAGGTGCTTCTACCGGAGCGGCTACGGGTTCAGCGGCAGGTGCTTCAACGGCTGCTTCCGCAACGGGTGCTTCCACTTCGGCTTCTTCAACCACTTCCGGTGCCTCAACAACGGGTTCTTCAACCACGTTTTTCTTGGCAATAGCCAGCGCACGCGCTTCGTTCACTTTTTTCTCAGCTTCCAGACGCGCCTTTTTGGCATCGGCTTTCAGTTGGGATTTGGTGTCGGCACTGCCCTGTTTCCGGCCTTCTTTACCTTCTTTCCAGTCTTCGAACTTCGCATCAGCCTGTTCTTGCGAGATGGCGCCTTTGATCACACCTACTTGCAGGTGTTTTTTCAACATCACGCCTTCGTGCGACAATATTGAACGAGCCGTGTCGGTTGGTTGTGCCCCTTTCATCAGCCAATCTACAGCCCGGTCACTTTTCAGGACCACGGTTGCAGGGTCGGTGTTCGGGTTGTACGAACCGATTTTTTCAATAAAGCTACCATCACGTGGTGCTCTGGCATCGGCTATAACGATGTCGTAGATAGCCAGTTTTTTGCGTCCCCGACGCGATAAACGGATTTTAACTGCCATTTTATTGGTTTGTTTTCTGAGGGATACGGTTGGCTCACAAAAGTGAGGCCGTCCTTCAGTAGAATTAGGGTGCAAAGGTACTGATTTTTCTTGAAATCGCTGAATAATGAAGGGAAGCGATCAGGATTTTTTCTGGTAAACGTCAATTTGCCCCCAACCCCCTGAAGGGGGCTAAAAAATTCCGAATGTGTGAGCCCCCTTCAGGGGGTTGGGGGCAAAACTCAAACCGCTATAAACAACAAAACCCCGACGAACGCCGGGGTTCTGCATACAGGGTTGTCAATTGTTATCTCGGCTCTCTTGAGTCGAACCGTTGACCAGACTGGTACGGAGACCGGAGCATGTTCATCGGAACAATCTTGATTTCGACCCGACGGTTTCGCTGGAGATTATCCCCGGATGTGTTTGGCGCAATCGGTCGGTACTCACCGTAGTATTCGACCGTCACCCGGCTCGGGTCGGTTAAACCGGCACGGGTCAAATACCGCTTGGCGGCATCCACCCGGCGCTTGGACAGTTGAATGTTGTAACCGTAAGAAGCCCGGTAATCGGCGTGTCCAACGAGGATGATACCGCAGTTGGTTTTCAGGTTCAACAGTTCAACCACCTTCTTCATGATGTCCTGCGAAGCCGGCCGAATCGTGGCTTTATCGGTATCGAATTCGATGTTACTAAACAAGGCTTCGCATTCCGGGGCGAATTTACCGCGCAGAATCGAGCTGATGATGCTGTCCAGGTTCATGGCAACCCCGGCACCAGATACAATGCTACCGGCTGGCGTAGCGGGTTCTTTGTCAAACAGGTCGGCAACACCGTCGTTATCCGTATCCGTATACAAACGGGGATCGACCGGTTTTGGCATGTTGGCCTTGGCAATCGAATCCGCGTCGTTCATCGTTGGGTTGTAAGGCTCTTTCAGCAGATCTTTCGGATCGGCCCAACGCAGGTGATAACGGCCTTTGGCAGGGTCATAAACACCATCTTTTCCAACCCGAACCGCATCTTTCCCAATCTTGTAGGTCAGTGACAGGCCCAGACCAGCCCATTTGTCCAAACCGGAGTCACCCCGTCTCCAGCCGTATACGTTACCGGCTTTCGAGTTATCAACTCCTCCAACGGTCATATCCAGTTTCTCGGTATTGACCATATACAACGTTGCATCCAGGCCAATGTCCAGCCGCGACGTCAGTTCATAATGCAGAGCCGACCCCAGCGGGAAAACGAACTCACGGGTATAAACGGAACCGTCACTTTCCCATTTTCCCTGGGTAACCGAACTGTAGTCGCGCCGGTCGTTGCTATACCGGATCATTTCGCCCGTGGTCAGGTCATACACCCGGGTGTCGAACCACATCAAACCGGCTCCGGCGTGCAGATCCCATTTCCAGCGTTTCAGCTTGCGGGTTCCAAACAGGAGTGATTTCATGTTGACGTTGGCGTTCAGTGTTCCCTGTAGGAAGTTTGAACGGAACGAGGCATTGTAGAGTGACTGTTTCGAACCCCGCAGCGAGCCGATGTGGAAATCGGCAGAGGCCCCAAAAAGATGGCTAAGCTGTTTGTTGATCGACACGCCAAGCGCACCGGTGGTTTTGGTGTTGGGCCCTTTTTGCGGGAATCCTTTGTAAAAACCGTAATTGTCCAGGTCGCCAAAGAAACGGGTGAGCGCAGGTGTGACGGTCACTGACCAGGTATTCATTTTGTAGTCGCCTTCGTAGGAGCGATTACGGTTCGATGTTCCGGCCGAGGAACGGGTGGTGGTGTCAGTTTGGGCATACCCGACAGCCTGCGTCAGTAACAGAAGCGTCAGAGAAGCGAAAATGGAAATTTTCTTCATGAGAACTCAGGTTTAATTCATAAGCCTTTAACGTAGAACAATCGCTCGGCAAGCCGGCGCTACGGCGGACCGTTTAAAAACTACTCTTTTTCATTATTCGGCAACTTTCCGCGAAGTAAATCTATAAGCCGGATTCTGTCTCCGATCAGATTGCCGAAACAACCCTGCTCGGGTTCTTATCATTTATCTCGATTCCGGATCACTCCGAAACTCTATCGATCTACCCGCATCAGCATCATTCCGACCGGGGTCGAAACTACGGGAACGAGTCGCCCCCATTCTGATGCCTATTTGATCTTTCAGCCCATAAGGTTTACCCTGCCCCGGCTGTCACCAGCCGGGCGGTGGGCTCTTACCCCACCTTTTCACCCTTACCGTCGATTCGTTTAGAAACTAAACGCAGCGCCGGCGGTTCGTTTTCTGTGGCACTTTCTGTCAAACGGCCGTCAGCGCGAGCGCCTTCTGCCACCTGCCTTCCCGTTAGGAAGTATGGTACTCTGTGCTGTCCGGACTTTCCTCCCCGGTTCGGTAAACCGTTCCGGAGCGATAAGACAATTTACCTCGCGTTGGTTGCCATTCCGTGATTACCGCAAATCTATAAATACTTAGGTTCTTTAAAAACCTGGTATCGAAAAACTGCAAATTTTTCGAGCCTATTGCCAAAAAAGATGCATCAATCCGGGTTTAACTATAATCCTTCGACCTTCAAATTGATTCGACCGGACGCATATACGACCGCCAGCATCGACTCCTGTGTCAAGTAAACCTGATCCGGCGATACTTGTTCGAGCTTCCCGTTGATAATAACTCCCTTTGTGATTTGATTGTTCGTTAATCGGGCCTGAAGCGACTTTCTGGCTTCATCAATTTGACTGCCGACCGGAATCGTCAGTTGTTTTTCCAACGTGCGTGCAAAGCTACCCTGTAATAACCAACTCGCCGTTTTATACAGGATATTTTTTGTATCCAGGTCATAATGCAGGTCCCGCAACGAGATCGTCCGGGTCTTCTGGTCATAAAAAGGCTGTCCCCGCAGATAAATAGCACCGTTGATGCTGCCTTCCAGCGTGGCCTTGATGATCAGATTGTTATTCTGTCCGTATAAATCGATCCCCCGAATTGTAATCTTGTAACGTCCGTCGCGAAATTCGTAGGACTGCCCTACAAATTCGTCCGAAACCACCTTCGCTGCTTCGGCGTAGGTCGCTTCGCTGAGCAAACCGATGCGAAATTGATCGGGGATTTCTTTTGAGACGATTAATTCCGGAATAGTAACTGCCGGGCGGACGTCGGGTCTGGCTCCGGTCTGGGTCAAGGTATACCCTTCGATGCCAATTGTCGACCGAATGGCTCCTTTTTCAAACCGAAAAGGCGTGATCAGAATGCGTTTGGGAACGACCAGCAACCAGGTGCGGTATTTTTCGGAAACCAGGTAGGGCTGTCGGATGGTGTTCCAGGCCGTCAGCACCGGCGTTCGCAGATCGATTTGCTTATGAATTTGTTCATCGAGTGCTTTGGTGATCTTACCCAGATTTTTGTCGATGAGCCGTCCCACGATGCTGGTGACCGGAACGTCAATCCCCGCAATTTTTAAGGCCGGTTTTTTTACCCAGTCGTAGCCCTGAGCGGTGGTTTGGGTGCTGGCCGTCCAGTTTTTGTCGATGGAAAACCGGGTGGCAAATTTGAGGTTTAGTTCGAATTCCGTCTCCTGGTATTTTGTAAAACCCAGTACGGACATGCCGGCTTTGGCCCAGATTTTCAGCGGAACCTGAAAGAAAAAGAGGCTGTCCTGCGCCGTCACCTGGATGGGAGCCCGCTTCCAGACTTTGGTCATAAACTGATCGTCGTCGTTGTCGGTCAGGCTGTTGTCTTCATACACCAGGCCGTTTACCTGACTGTTGATCTGCCGCTCGACGTCGGTCAGCGCAATGGATACAGGAATATTTACAGTCGATAAAAACTTGTCGTTCTGTACCTCCATTTTGGTTACCGAATAGGCGGCTTTCGGCGGCTTCGGATTTGTCGTAGCGGTGTGTTTGCAAGCCTGTACTGCCAGAAAAACCAGCAGTAGACTCAGGAATCGGGTCAATGTAGTAAAAATTATTTTATTTAATCTTAACCTTGGTCGCACCGTAGCCAAATTTTTCCTTCTGAGCATCTTCAAAATAGGCAACGCCGGGGTATTTGCCCAGCCGCCGGTGGAGTTCGTTTCGCAGAACACCATTGCCAACCCCGTGAATAAACGTAATGTCGTCCATGCCGCTGGCAATCGCTTTTTCCAGGTTTTTCTCGAACTCCTGAAGCTGAACTTCCAGCAACTCGGCATTGGTTCGGCTCCCGAATCCATTGGGCAGCAGTTTATCAATGTGCAGGTCGATGATCGACGACGGCCGTACCAACTTAGCCGGTTCTTTGGCCGACAGTTCTTTTTTTCCGGTATTTCCCATCAAACTTTCGCGCAGGGCTGTGGCATCCAGCGGTTTGGCGGCTTCCTTCGCAACCGGTTTTTCCTCCTCCACATCTTCCACATCGAGTTGAAAAACATGACCAGTCTGGTTCAACACCGGAATCGGGCCGCTGCTGGCCTGAAACGACTGCGTCCGGCACTTGAGTCGCCGGATCAACGGTTCGCGCAACGAAGCGGCACCGCGCCGGTGCCAAAGAGCCTGAATCAAAAAAGTCGGCCAGTTTTCGAAGGTGGCCAGCGCATACGGCTGGCCCAGTTTAAAAAAGGAGCGCGCTTTCAGTACTTCCGCATAGAGCCCCGAATAGCGGTTTTCGCGTTCTTCACCGATGGAAAAAGGCAGATCCCAGTCGGTATTGTTCACCAGATAGGCAACGACTATTTTCAGGTTACCGGGGCCGTTTTGTGGAACAAAAGCCAGGTAAATGCCTGCACTACTGATGATTTCGGGTTTCGCCGATTTTTGGGCTTCAATACCGGGAGCGGACTGAAACCGCGTTGATTCCAGAGCCGACACCACCACGATCTCCGACCGCAAAACCGGAATCCGGAAACCGTCTTCTATTTCAATTTCTACCTGATTGCCGGGCAGGAAGCGCGTAACGACCCCCTGTTCCTTCGCCCGCAACATGCGCACTTTGTCACCAATATTCATAGTTAATGTACTCTACTAAAAGTATAACGCATGAAACTGAAAACCGTTCCGACCGTTGTATTCCAGCGTCGGTGCGGGCATTTTCAGCGTATTCAACAAAAAGAACAACGTTTTCAAGCCTTTTTTTCGGGTCGGTATCCGGGTGAAATCAATGTCCAGCGACAGGTAATACTGCCGGTAGGGCCGGTACCCAAGCTCGATGCTTTTCGATGTTTCGGCCGCAACCATATCCTGAATTCCATACCCCACGGCAATATTCAGCCATTTGGGCAATTTTGAATCCCGCCGGGCAAAGGTCGACGGATTAATCGATAACCAATACGTTTGCCCGTTATAATCTTTCAGCCACCGCTCATTCCAGCTACTGCCCAGCAAATTCGGACGCACTTTTGCCAACGCGGTGTTGTGAAACGAAAATTTCGGCTGAATCCGCAGTTCACCCCAGGCCAGGTATTGTCCCGTATACAAAGCGGGGCCTGCCATGTTCGCAATCATGTCCCCCACCGAAAAACCGTATTCGGGCGAAAAACCGTCCAAAATTTCGATGGGCGTTTGAAAAACCAGACCGGTAATCCCGGCATAAATGGCGGCTTTCCGATCCGACAAACCCGCCCAACGGTACGCCTGTGCCGAAACCCGGGCAATCTGGTAGGCCGTCACCATGTGGCCCACCTTATCGATTTGCAGCCACTCCCGGTTGTCGTTAAAAAAATGAAAATTGGTCAGCGGGTTGTCATACCACGCCCGGCTCAGGCCGTAAATGGTACTCCCGTAGACGACGGTTTCGGCAATGAGCAAATTACGGAGCCGGCAGCGATAGCAGGGTTCAGCCGCCCGACTGGTCGTGTCCTGCGCGAAGGAAAAAGGGAGGAAGGGAGGAAGGGAGGAAAGGAGGAAAAACAGCAGAAAAATAGTTCGTATTCCTTTCCATTTCATCATCCTTTCTTCGCTTACTCTCCTTCCTTCCTCCTTGATTCCGTCCTTCTTATTAATACGCTCCATGATATTTCCGCAATCCCCACTCGGCACTGATCAGAATGACGATCAGGAAAAACAACCAGCGTAAATTAATAAGTTCGTTCAGTTCTTCATTGCTGCTCAGTCGTCCGGGTGGTTTGTTTTTTACCAGATCGTCTGCCAGCGATGCCAGCGTCGACGCGTTGTAGAAACGGCCACCGGTTTGCTGCGCCAACTGCCGGAGCATCATGTGGTCGGCGGTGGTGTTGATGGCTTCAAACTGCTGCTCCCGCACGATAAATTCGCCACTGGCGGTTTCCGTCCGGCCATTGAGTGAGGCCGTGGCCCGGAAGCGATAGACGCCCTCCGGCAAATTGCTCACCTCAAACCGGGAATTACTGCCGGTCGGTGTGTAGTTAAAACTCCGCGGAACCGCCCGCTCGTTGGTGATTTCCAGCCGAACCGGCCGGTCGAACAGTTTTTCGTAAATGTCGTTGTACATTTCGGTCTCGAACGTCACCTTCTCGCCCGCCAGAAATTCGTTCCGAATCGGATACACCCGCAGTTTCCGGCGGTCTTCCTTGATCGAAACCAGTTGCATCACTTTCTGGATCAGCTCGTCCACAACGGCCTGGTTATCGGTCAGGGCAAATTCTTCGAGACGCCATTCCCAGAATCCTTCCCCCGCCAGAACGGCGGCTTTGCGTGGCGTCGTGATGTTGATGGCCAGCAACGGTTTGCTCGTCCGAACACTTCCCACCTGCTGCCACAGCACCACTTCACTGCCCGGCGACAGCTTGTAATCGCCGAATGGAACCAGCATGGGCGGCAACCGATCCAGCAGGGTCAGTTTCTGCGCATCCAGATTCAGTTGACGGAAATCAGGATTAAACCGTCCGGTTACTTTGTCGGTTTGACCACCACCCGCCACCACCTGAACCACCGGATTCAGGCCATTGAACGATTGCAGGCCCGACTGAGTCCCTAGAATAAACAGCAGGGGTGTATTTTTTTGCATGACGCGCTGCACCACGGCGGCACCGGCGTTCTGGTTATCCGGCAATTGATGAAGAATCACCAGATCGTAGACCTTGTCCGGAATCTCGGCGGTTCCGCCGTTCAGAATGCGAATGTCTAGCTCGTAGTTCTGGTTTTTCTCAATAATGCTGCGCAGGGCTTTCACGTCCGGGTGCGGACTCAGGGCCAGCAACAGAATTTTCTCCTTGCCGTCGATGATGTCGATATACACATCCCGGCGGTTGTTGCGGGGGGTAAATTCACCGTCCTGGGGCAACACTTCGACGACGTAATGCTGCATGCCCTTCTGGTTCGAAAACGCCTGAAAAGTCAGTTGCTGAAAGGTTTCGGCCTGGCTGAAGTTGACGGTTTGCCGGCTCAGTTCCTTGCCGTTCTGCCGCAACACCACGGTTCCGCTGCGGCCCTGAAAACCGTAGCTGACCACATCGGCCTGAATCGGAAACTGGTTGCCGAGGTAGGCAATTTTATTGGCAACGGCGTCTTTCAGTTGTATATCGCGCTTCGAAATGGTGTCACCCACGCCCACAGTGTGCAGGGCAAAGTTATACCGCCCGAACGTTGGCGAAAGCCCCTGGTTGGCAATGCCGTCCGAAATCAGCACCACGTCGGTCAGGTTCCGGCCTTCGTAGGCATTTCGAATTCCGCCCAGCAGATTCGACAAATCGGTGGTTCGCTGGTTGAACGGAATCGTTTTCAGGTCACCGGCTACCAGGCTGTCTCCCAGCGTTTGCACCGACACGTCGATGTCGTCGCTCGTCAGCCGCTCGCGCAGTTGGTTGGCTGCTTCGAGGGCGCGGTCGAGCTGTGGCCTTCCGCCCACCATCATCGACTCCGAATTATCAATCGCCAGAACCACTTTGGGTTTTTCGGTGATGGTCTGCGTGCTGCGAATCAGTGGATTGAGCAGCAGAAAACACACGGTGCTGACCACCAGAAACCGGAACGCGGCCAGGGAGAGATTCATCCGCTGACTCCATCCGGAGTTCCGCTGGTACAACGCAAACGCATAGGCCGCCCCAACCGCCAGACACAGCAGTAACCACCAGGGAGACGATTGGAAATAAAGTTCGGAGCGCATCTTTCAGTTAAGAGTTAAGAGTTAAAAGTTAAGAGTTAAATAATATGTCAGTCAACCATTTGGGCGACCAACTCTTCATTCTTAACTCATAACTCTTAACTCATTTAAGTAAGCATTCCCCCGTCCACCTGCAGCACCTGTCCGGTGATGTAGCGGGACAAGTCGGAAGCCAGGAAAACGGCGCAGTCAGCGACTTCTTCCGGTTGTCCACCGCGCCGGAGCGGGATCGACTGCTTCCATTCTTCTACGGCTTTCTCGTTGATTTCGCCGGTCATTTCGGTTTCGATAAAACCGGGCGCAATGGCATTCGAACGAATGTTGCGGGAGCCCAGTTCCAGCGCGACCGACTTGGTAAATCCGATAATACCGGCTTTGGAAGCGGCATAATTGGCCTGACCGGCATTGCCCCGGATCCCGACCACGGAAGTCAGGTTGATGATGGAGCCTTTCTTGGCTTTCATCATCGGTTTGATCACGGCTTTGGTCAGGTTAAAGACCGACTTCAGATTAACGTTGATAACGACATCCCATTGTTCTTCGCTCATCCGCATCAGCAGGCCGTCGCGGGTAATGCCGGCATTGTTGACCACGGCATCAATGGTGCCAAAATCGGCTATGATCTGGTTCGCCAGTTCTTCGGCGGCTTTATAATCCGAAGCATCGGAACGATAGCCCTTTACCCTGACCCCAAAAGCCGCCAGTTCGGCTTCCAGTGCCTGCCCTTTTTCAACGCTGGAGAGATACGTAAACGCGATATCGGCGCCCTCCTGGGCAAACCGAATGGCAATGGCCCGACCGATGCCCCGGGAGGCTCCGGTTATCAATGCAACTTTTCCTTGAAGTAAACTCATGGAGTAAAATGTAAGTAACGAGGCTTTGTAAGATTGGCCGCAAAAATAGTAGTATATATTCGATCATCCGACTACTTTTGCCCGAAACGTTGCAAAGAGTCGCATCAGCGATTTATTTTCCACAGCAAACCGGAAAGAAAACCCAATTTCTGTTGCGAAACGAATCCCTGTCCCTTCACCGAACATTCTCTCATCATTATGGCAAGGTTTATATGTATCTGTTTGATCGTTTGTTGGAGTCAATGGAGTGTTGCCCAGAAAGTTCACGCTCATAACGATTACGAAAAACCGGAGCCGCTAACGGCCGCAATCCGCAGCCAGGCCGGTTCTATTGAAGCCGACGTTTTTCTGGTTGACGGTAAGTTAATGGTTGCCCACGATAAATCCCAAATTCAGCCGGGCCGCACACTGGATTCGCTGTATTTAAAGCCCATTGCCACCTTGTTTGGGCAAAACAAAAGCCGCCAGTCGGCCAATGGCTCGGTGAGCAAAGACCGGAAATACACGTTTCAGCTATTGATCGATCTGAAGGACAATGGCGTTGAAGCCATTGAGGAGTTGCAGAAAGCCGTGGCACCCTACCGTACCTGCTTCGACCGGGCCATGAATCCGATGGCCATTCAACTGGTGGTCAGCGGCAGCCGTCCGCCCATTGCCAACTGGATCGACTACCCCGCCTACATCCTGTTCGACGGACGGCCCAGCGAATTATACGACGATGAAACGATCAAACACGTCGCCCTTTTCAGCGACACCTTTCAAACCTATTCCCGCTGGAATGGCGAGGGAGAAATGCCGGACAAGGACCGGGAAACGCTGAAACGATTTATCAAACGGGCGCACGCTCAGGACAAACCCATCCGTTTCTGGGCCGCCCCCGACAATGCCAATTCCTGGAAACAACTGGCCAAGATTGGGGTCGATTACATCAATACCGACAAAGTGGAGGAGTGTGCCAAGGCCTTGAAGTAAACGATCACCAGAGAATAGTAGCAAAAAAACCGGTCAAGCCCCGGCAACTTGACCAGTTTTTTATTTCAATCAAGAACATAATTGATGGAAAAGCCCGGTTGCAGCGTTGCCGATGCTCCACCCGACCATTGATCCATTTTCTGGTCTTTCGGGTAAAAACTGCGATCAACGTAAATCCGTCCCAGCGTAGCTTCCACGATAAACCGATCACCCAAAAAATAGGCCAAACCGGCACTCGCTGCCAGGCCCGCCTTTTGGACGGAGCCATAGCCACCGTCCGGTTTGTTTCCGGAAATTTGGTAACTAAAATCGCCCCCAACAAAAGGCCGTAGCCGGTTATCAGAAATGTATTTTTTCAGATAAGGATTGAGTCCATAAGAAAACCCTGACCTCTCCTCCTGCCATCGGGCAACAATCGGAATCGAAACACCGAGTAAAAGATTCTTTTTAACAAACCATCCGACCGAAGGAGCGATCGAGAACTCCGTTGTTCGTTGTCCTTCCGGATAGGCTACGCCGGGCTTGGTGCCCTGGGTGAAGAAACCGAGTTGCCCTCCTAACACCCAACGCCCCTTTCCCGTTTGAGGAGCCTCGTATCCCTCTGGCCCATTTCTGGTCACACCAGTCAGAATGGTTAGACCAAGTCCAAAGCTGCTAAAATGAAGCGGAAATGAATTTGAACTGGCTGAAGCTTCCAGGCCAATCCGGTCGGTGAGGTAATAAGCGGCTCCTACCTGCACGTATGGCTGAATGAAAAAGGAATTTTCATCCGATCGGTTTGTAACGGCAGCATTGTAATCAACGATTCCGTAATGAATCGATAAACCGCCCCCCGCAAACACGCGCCATTGGTCTTTGCCCCAATACCGTCTTATAAATCCAGAAAGGCCCGGTCCAATCGACGTGGATTTGTACGAATTTTGTTGATTAGGCTCCGGGGAGATTATTTTGACCGAATTTTGACCGGTTTTCTACCCGGTTTTCTCCCGAATTTGCCAGTTGTCAACCCATAGCTACCCGTTATTCATTGGTTTTATATCCTTCGGCCACGGAGCACTATTTTTGTTCATTGAGGCACATCCTATCCCGAATTAATATGCAATCACCCCGCCGATCAACGTTTAAAAACCCAGCCGAAGCCACTTTTTTTCTGGAAGACTGGAACCAGCAGGTGGAAGCCCTGAACGGGTTTAGGTACGAGCGGATTACGGTTTCCACGTCGTTCGGCAACACCCGGATTTGGGCGGCCAATACGCATTTGCAGGACGCACCGACGATGGTCTTTTTTCCGGGTGCCCGGACCTGCGGCCTGTTCTGGGATCTGGACAATGCGTTGCAGCCTTTCCGCGAAACGTACCGGTATTTCCTTGTTGATGTCAATGGACAGCCCAGCCTGAGCGATGGGCAAAGTCCCGGCGTGAAATCGAACGACTATGGGATGTGGGCAACCGAACTGCTCGACGGGCTGGGTTTGAAGACAACGACCCTTGCAGGTGCTTCACTCGGCGGACTGATCTGTCTGAAGCTCTGCCTGGAATCCCCGGAACGGGTCAATAAGGCCATTCTGATCAATCCAGCAGGTATTCAGTCCTTTTCAACCTCAATCCGAAATCTCTACTACAACCTGCTGCCGATGGTGTTTCCGACACCGGGTAATTTGAACACGTTTCTGGATAAGGCCATTTTCTGTCCTCCAAACCACACGGTTCCGCGCGCTTATCGACAACTCGTCAGCGATTACCTCCTGTATGCGCTGGTGAACCACCGGTTTCGGGGCGACTATCCGGCTCCCCTCAGGAAAGAAGAGTTGCATCGGATCACCACGGATATTTACCTGATTCTGGGGGAAAACGACCCGCTCTTCCCGCCCGACACAACCATTCGGCTGGCCGAAGAGCACATTCTGACGCTACAGTGTAGCCAGATTTTACGCCAAACCGGCCACGGTATCGAAACGTCCAAAGAAGCGATTGATCTGTTGTATCAACTGGTGAGTAAAACCGTATGCAGCCCTTTTTAAACCACCGGTTTCTAAAAAACGTACTGAACCGTAAAAGCCGGTGAGGTGGTCACCTGCAACCCCTGTAGCCACAGCCCGTTTTTCAACTCGTTGTTTTGCGTCTGCTTGCTGACATTGAGATTCAGCAGGTTGGCTTCCGCAATGAAATTCTGCCCGATCAGATAGGCTAACCCGGCATTGAGTGTCCCCCCGGCGGTGTGGTTAATTTGTTCTTTCGGAAAAGGATCCTGCTTAAAAGAATAGGCGGAATACGTGAACGTCGCTCCGACATACGGACGAAGCCGGGTGTTAGACAGGTAGGCCCGAACGTAGGGCGCAAAGCCCAGGCTGGTTTCGCTGGTGGAGTTGGCTCCCTGGTTCTTGCTCCAGGTGATGGGAACCGAAAGACCTACTAAAAAATTATTGGCGACAAAAAAACCGAATGCCGGAGCGGCAATCAGGCTCTGGGATTCAAAAGTCCGAAGGTTTACGTCTTCTTTCGATCCCGAAAAAACCACACTCGCCCCGACCGTAAACCGCCCGGCGCGGGCCTGGGAGCCAACCGTCGGTGGCGTTGCCGCCTGAATCTCCCGTTCCGACCGCGTCCGACCGGTCATGTAAATCAATCCCGCTGTCAATCCGCTAAACGTAAAAGGGAAAATGGTGCTGTTGGTCGAGACCTCCATGCCCCAGCGGCCATCCAGAAAATAGACGCCCCCAATCTGGGTGAAGGGCGAAACCTGGTAGGTATTCGTGCGGTTTTCACTCCGGATGCTCGTTGTGGCATCATACACTTCCTGGCGGTACTGATCGAGACTGCCGCCGATGCCGCCCCCGGCATAAATTCGCCAGTTGTTGGTACCCCAATATTTTCGAACAAAAGCCGACAGGCCGCCCCTCGTATACTGCTGGTTGAGCGGAATGGTGTTTGCATTCACCTGTTTGTAATGGGAACCACTGACCGCCAGCCCCAGCATCCAGTTGCTTTGCAGAAAAACCCCGTGGTTGATGGAAAAATTGAGTTGAGGACTCCGCCGGGTATAACCGTTGGGGTAGTCGCCTGCGAGTTGGGTGGTATTGATTTGCAGATTACCGCTCCAGAGAGCCCGGCCTAGTTCTGTTTGGGCAAATGAGAGTTGCACGAAAAGAAGGCAAGAAGACAGAGTAGCTATGAATTTCATAAGAAGTTGAGTTACGGAAAGAATAGAGCAATAATAATACCGGTTCAACATTCCCAAACCAATCCGCTGCAATTCCCATCAACTTCCAAAAAAATAGGCTGAACTTGTGTCCAGCCTATTCGAAATCGTATCTTAATTGTTCTTAATTCGCCTTATTCAGTCACCTGCTCGTGCTTCTTCACGGTGATGGTCAGGTTTTCGCCGTTCTCTTCGTAGTCGGCCATGATCACATCGCCTTCCTTCAGATCGCCTTTCAGAATTTCTTCCGCGACGGGATCTTCCAGGAACTTCTGGATCGCCCGGCTTAACGGACGCGCACCGTATTGGGGGTCGTAGCCTTTTTCCGACAGGAAGTCTTTCGCTTTTTCCGTCAGTTCGACTTTGTAGCCCAGGCTTGTAACGCGACCAAGCAGTTTGCCCAGCATCAGGTCGATGATCTTGTGAATGTCTTCGCGTTGCAGCGAGTTGAACACGATCACATCGTCCAGACGGTTCAGGAATTCCGGCGAGAAGGCTTTCCGCAGCGCATTCTGAATTGTGCTCTTCATGATCTCGTCCTGGTTTTCGGACTTGCCACGGGTGGCAAAACCGATACCGGAACCGAAATCTTTCAGGTCACGAACCCCGATGTTCGACGTCATGATGATGATGGTGTTCCGGAAATCGACCCGGCGACCCAAACCATCCGTCAAAATACCGTCGTCGAGCACTTGCAGCAGAATGTTGAACACATCCGGGTGCGCTTTTTCGATCTCATCCAGCAGAACCACAGAGTACGGTTTCCGACGGATTTTTTCCGTCAACTGACCGCCTTCTTCGTAACCTACATAACCCGGAGGAGCTCCAACCAGCCGGCTTACGCTGAATTTCTCCATGTATTCCGACATATCGATCCGCACCAGCGCATCGTCTTTGTCGAAGAGGTAGGAAGCCAGCACTTTCGCCAGTTCCGTTTTACCAACCCCGGTTGGGCCGAGGAAGATGAACGAACCGATGGGTTTCTTGGGATCTTTCAACCCGACGCGCGTCCGCTGAATGGCTTTCACCAGTTTCTGAACCGCCTTGTCCTGACCAATCACGCGACCAGTCAATTGTTCGGCCATGTTCAGCAACTTGGCACCTTCGTTGGTGGCTACGCGGCTGGTCGGAATACCGGTCATCATGGCGACAACCTCAGCTACGTTTTCTTCCGAAACCGTATACCGTTTCTTTTTGGTTTCTTCTTCCCAGGCCAGTTTGGCGCGGTCCAGTTGGTCGATCAGGCGTTTTTCCTTATCGCGAAGCTGGGCGGCTTCTTCGTATTTCTGGCTTTTCACCACCTGGTTTTTCTCCTTCTTGATGTTCTCAATGCTGTCTTCCAGCCGCAGAATATCTTCGGGAACCGAGATGTTGGAGATGTGTACGCGGGCTCCCACTTCGTCCAGAACGTCGATGGCTTTGTCGGGCAGAAACCGGTCGGAGATGTACCGCTCCGACAGTTTAACAGCCGCTTCCACCGCTTCCTGGGTGTAGTTGACGTGGTGGTGGTCTTCGTACTTGTCCTTGATGTTGTTCAGGATCTCGATGGTTTCTTCAACCGAGGTCGCGTCGACCATCACGACCTGGAACCGACGGGCCAAAGCGCCGTCTTTCTCAATATACTGGCGGTATTCGTCCAGTGTGGTGGCCCCAATACATTGAATGTCGCCCCGCGCCAGAGCCGGTTTGAACATGTTGGAGGCATCGAGCGAGCCCGAAGCACCACCGGCACCGACAATGGTATGAAGCTCATCGATGAAAAGAATCACTTCCGGCGATTTTTCCAGTTCGTTCATGACCGCTTTCATGCGTTCTTCAAACTGACCGCGGTATTTGGTCCCGGCGACTAACGACGCCAGATCCAGGGTTACCACGCGTTTGCCAAACAGCACCCGCGATACTTTTTTCTGAACGATCCGCAGCGCCAGCCCTTCCGCAATGGCGGTTTTACCAACGCCGGGCTCACCAATCAAAATCGGGTTGTTCTTTTTCCGGCGGCTCAGAATCTGGGCGACGCGTTCAATTTCTTTTTCACGGCCAACAATCGGGTCTAATTTCCCCAATTCGGCGAGTTTGGTTAGGTCACGTCCGAAGTTATCCAAAACCGGCGTTCTCGACTTTTCAGACCCTTTCGGATCTTTTCCCGACCCGGAGCTGCTGCTACCGAACATGCCACGGTCGTTGTCGTCGTCGTCAGTTTCGGGGCCCATGTGCGGACGTGTACCGGAGGATTGATATTCCAGCATTTCCTTTATTACCTCGTAGTTGACATTAAATTTGTTCAAAATCTGGGTGGCCACATTGTCCTCATCACGAAGAATCGACAGGAGCAGGTGCTCGGTGCCAATCAGCGGACTCTTGAAGATTTTTGCTTCCAGGTACGTGATTTTGAGTACTTTTTCAGACTGACGGGTGAGTGGTATATTGGCCAGATTTTTGACATTGTTGGTTGCGGTTCCTTTGGTCGCCTGCTCGATCGTCACGCGCAGTTCGTCCAGAGAAATGCCCAATTTTTTCAATAACCCAACGGCTACCCCTTCGCCTTCCCGAATCATACCCAGCAGCAGATGCTCTGTACCAATGTAGTCGTGACCCAGACGCAGGGCTTCCTCTCTGCTGAGCGAGATAACTTCTTTAACTCGGTTCGAAAATTTAGCTTCCATTCGCTTAGGGTTGTATCGTACTTAGTTGCGTCTTTTCGTAGTAACGAAAAATTTTTCGGTATTGTTCACGGGTTGAGAGACTGCTTTAAGACGTCGGTGGCGGCTGTTCCCTGGCAGAAAATCAAATCCAGAATGCTAAGGTCAGGTACAAATACATTGCCAAAGTTCTGCTGGTACGAAACCGGGCGGTAAAACCTGCCATTTTGTGCATCGTTCCGGTCGGCAATTTGACCATGAGCATCCAGAACTCCGCTACCTGCCTGTTTTTCAAAAGCTTTCGTCATCAACAGCGTCTTTTGCCAGCGCAGCCATTTCAGACATAATGTCAGCAGTTCGAGATTCAGGTCAAACAGAAAGACCCATTTTCTGCGAAATACCGCTTCGAGTTCATCAGCATAATACTCAAAAAACGGAGCTTTGCTGTAAGCCGTTACCAAACATCGCCAGTGACGATCGGTCCAGGCTTGACGGTCATCGATCTGCACGTCACGAATCGATTGCTTGTGCGTACCATTGCGTACCGGAACCGTCAATCGGTCGATGCCATTTGCTGTCAGGACATAACACCGATTTCTGTAACTTTGCTTTCCATAATGTTCGGCTGCTTCCAGCCAAACGGTATCGAAGGGTAAGAGAGCGGTAAAATAGGTCAGGCTGGGCAGATAGTGCAATTCAATCCGAATTCCCTGACTTAGTTGACCAACGTGGTACTTTTCCAATATACTCGACGCGTTGATAGCACCAAATAAATGAATTTCGTATTGAACAAGCAAACGGTTTCGCAAAATTTTAATTTGGAGGTATGATTTTGCGGATCGGATTATCCATTTTCGAATGTCACTCTCTTTTTTTCGTTTCCTTTCCCGAGTCCCGATTACCGCCCTGTATGTGGTTTCTGACGTTTTATACTTTTTGCTGGCCTACGTTATCCGTTATCGCAAGACAGTGATCGATACGAATTTAAAACGCTCATTTCCTGAAAAATCTGATACGGAACGTCGCCAGATCGCTAAAAAATTTTACCGAAACTTCGCGGACGTTTTGGTGGAGACGTTCAAGTTGCCGGGCATGTCATCCGGCGAGTTACAAAAGCGGGTTCTTTTCACCAACAAGGAACTGGTGCAGGACAAACTGGCACAGGGGCAGGCGGTTCTGGTTATGGCATCGCACCAGTGCAACTGGGAATGGGCACCCTCTGCTTCCGTTGTGAATGGCATGCCCGCCGATGCGGTTTACAAAAGACTGGCCAATCCCGTTTCGGAGCGGTTGGTTCATTTCATTCGTTCGAGCTTCGGGGCCAAACCGGTGCCCATGAAAGCGCTGCTTCGTGAGATGGTGACCCGGCGGAACGACCCTCGGCTGATTGCCCTCGTCGCCGATCAGATTCCCGACCAGCCCGAGTACGGCTACTGGACGTCTTTCATGAACCAGGAAACGCCGTTTTATCCGGGCACGGAGCGACTGGCCCGGAGTTTTGGCTTGCCAGTTTTCTACATTGAAATGGAACGCGTCCGGCGGGGTTACTACGCCATGACATTCTATCCCATCGCCGAACCGCCATACCTGGCCTTACCGGAAGGAGAAATCCTGAACCGATACCGCGACCTCCTGGAAAAAACGCTCCGGAAAGCCCCCTCCGACTGGCTCTGGTCACACAAACGCTGGAAGCACCAACGCGACAAGTACGTGAAGACGCAGGTCAAGTGGTAGCAAAAATTCGGTGAAGCCTGAAAGGCTTACATCCATTAACCCCGGGCATCGCCCGGGGCTGCCAGAATAATAGCCTCCCGCAGACCAGCAAAGCCTGAAAGGCTTGCATCCATTAACTCCGGGCATCGCCCGGGGCTGCCAGAATAATAGCCTCCCGCAGACCAGCAAAGCCTGAAAGGCTTACATCCATTAACTCCGGGCATCGCCCGGGGCATCCCCAGCCCAACGATCATCATGGAGGACAGGGAAAGCCCCGGGCGATGCCCGGGGTTAATGGATGCAAGCCTTTCAGGCTTTGTTGGGAATAGTATTTATTGATATTGGATGTAGAGCGGTTTAGGCTCCAGGGCCAGCACCTCCGCCGGTTCCATCACGTGCGGCACTTTGTGGTTCGACCGGTGATCGACCTTTTTCTTGTCGTTGTAATAAAACAATTTGAAACCGGTGTACTGCACGGGTTCTTTTACAATATAATCGCGGTACGAATCGATTTTCAGGGAAGGCGGCCCCCAGCCATCCATGTCGATCACAATGGCAACCCGCGGATCCAGTTTGATGTTTTTGTAGTTGGTAACCATCCGCTGTGTAAACCGGTGAACCACCAGCACCTTCGGCGGAATATTATTTTCTTTCACCACCCGGCTTAGAAACTGCACGGCATCATTGATGTCAGCCGCATCATAAGTTCCGATTTTGGTGCCCGGACGGGCGCCCGTTTTCATAGAGAACTCGGGGTCGATGCCGAGGTGAACATAGGGCAGTTTCAGGTATTTTTCGAGAAAAGCCAGCTCACCTTTCAAATCCGCCAGACCCACCTGAATGTCCAGAAACACAATTGCGCCGTGCTGGGCACCCCAGCTAATCACCTTGCGAATCGTTTTATCGCTCATCCGCAGACGGTATTTTCCGTCTTTCTGGGGGGTTCCCTGGGCCGAAATAGCAACCAGGTGAAGGGCTTTTATAATGGGTTTCGACGGATCGGCTTTTTGCCAGCGTTCCGCTTCGCGATCCAGTTTCTGCAGCATTTCCGCCCGGGGAAACTCGCCCAAAATACCCATTCTCTTGGAGTGCGGGTTACCGTAATAAGCCAGAATCCGGTGTTTCGGTAGCAGTGTGTCGGGTAAGGTCCCCGCAAATTGCAACGTATCGGCTTTTAGAGGGTCTTTTTCTGTGGTATCAACCACTACGGCTGCGGTTGGGGTTGCTGTCGGAACCGAGTCCGTGACCGGAGCCGGGGTTTGAACCGCCGTGCTGTCGGATTTTTTCGTTTCGTCTCCGCTTCCATTGCTGCCCGAGCAGCCTGTCAATGCGTTGAATTGAATAAGAATTGTAGTAATTGCAACCAATTTCCATGCCGTTCGGCACGACTTACACCCTCCGTTTACCACTGTGCTTTGATGAATAAATGTGAAATATTACTTACCTGCGAACGTCAGTCCGCACACCCTTTAAAATTAAATACAGATTAAAAACCCGTAGATGCACCAAAAATAGAAACTCTGCCGTAAATCGGAAGGGAAATCTAAAAATAATGAGCAACAGGTGCGTTTTTTCTCCGATCTAAAAAAATAGTTACGCTTCGATTTCTCCCAGCCCCCGGCGGACAATTTCAAAGTCATCGGTAGTGGCGTCAATGATGGTCGAGGGAATGTTGCCGCCCATTCCCCCGTCGATCACCAGGTCGACCAGGTGTTGAAACCGTTCGAAGATGATTTCCGGGTCGGTGATGTATTGGACAATGTCGTCATCGTCTTTGATGGTCGTCGTAATAATGGGATTGCCCAGTTCCTTCACAATGGCCCGCGGAATGCTGTGATCCGGAATCCGGATGCCTACTGTCCGCTTGTTGGTGTGCAGGATTTTCGGCACGCGGTGGCTCACATCCAGAATAAAAGTGTAGGGTCCGGGCAGCAGCCGTTTCATCATTTTAAAGGCCATGTTACTGACTTTGGCATAATCCGCAATATGGCTCAAATCGTGACAGATAAACGAAAAATCATTTTTCTGCGGTTTGATGCCTTTCAACCGGGCGATGCGCTCGATGGCGCGGGTATTGTGAATGTCGCAACCCAGCCCATAAATCGTATCGGTTGGGTAGATGATAACGCCCCCATCACGCAGGATATCAACAACATGGCGAATTTTTCGCTCTTCAGGGGTATCGGGATGAATCCGTAAAAACTCGGCTGACATAGGTTCAATGGCTTATTTGCTTAACTAACCTGGCGCATTTTGGTTGCAAATAACGAGTACCGGAGACAAAAGAGAAGAGACGAGAGAATAAAGATCGAAGCGCGCCCTTCTCTTCTCTTTATTCTCTCATCTCTTGTCCACTCTCAACCACCCGTTATTTCATGCTTGTCAAACCAATAACCGAACATCACCTTTAGCGATCTGCCGTTTTTGCTGCCATTCAGCATACCGCCGGTAAAGTGCATTGACCGGAATGCGCCACTTGCAAAGGCGCAAGATTAAGGCTGTCTGGAAGTCGGGCTTTTCAATGAATTCCAGCAGTTCTTTAAACCGGAACGCCAATTCAAACTGCTCGGCGTAAAAGCATTGCCGGATAAACCAGCGAATCCGCTTGGCCAACGCCTGGTATTCTTCCGTAGTCTGGCATTGGTCGAAGGCCTTGTAACACACTTTCAGCGTAGAACTCAGCAGGGAATTCTGCCGGTCGGTAAACAAAGTCGACAGGGAATTACGAACCATTCGTTTGCTCGTCAACACTTCGTCCTGGTAGTGATAGCGATAATTCCGGGCGGTGCGCACCCAGAAATCGAAATCCTCATAACTTAGCGATTCGTCGTAACCACCCACGCTTTCCAGCACATCCTTCCGCATCATCATGGTGGGCGTCGAAACAAAGTAGGAAGCCAGTATTTCCTTGAAGACCCAGCCCGATGGCACAGTGATGGTAGACAGGCCGCTGGCATTGATCGGATAGTGGTAGCCGGTCAATTGACTGTTTTCGTCGATGTAGGCGGCATTGCTGAAGATCACCGCATAATCCCCCGCCAGCCGCTCGAAACCGGCCACCTGCCGGGCAATGCGTTCGCGTTGCATCACATCATCGGCGGAGAGGTCAATGACATACTTTCCTTTGGCCAGTTTCAGGCCCTGGTTGAACGCCCGACAAATGCCCAGGTTCTCGGTATTGCGAATCAACTGAATTTGGGGATATTTTTGCCGGAGGTCTTCAACCCGATCGACCGATTGATCGCTGCTGTGGTTATCGATCACAATCAGTTCAACCATCGGGTACGTCTGGTCAAGAACGGATTGAAGTGACTCGGTAATAAACCGTTCGTGGTTGTAACTGGTACAGATTACCGTTACCAGCGGCCTGAGCGACGACAGGTAATCCGCCAGCAGGCCCTGTGATTCCACGACTAGAGTTTCAGCCATAATGATGATGAAGAATAGGTAATTACCGGACAAAGAGACCGTAACTCTTTCTGCGACAATAGTATGGATTATTCAAACCATAAATGCAACATTTTTTAGCAAACGGCGAGTGGGAAGAATGCAAATGCGGGAAACCGCATACTAAGTATTCGGCGGGACTGGCACGGTTTTTATACTGATTGTCAGCAAGAAACAGTCAGAGTTCTTGCCGAGAGCTGGGCTTCTGATTATTTTGGGTTAGGGTTATTGTAAATGCTCTCTAAGCGGTTTGGGGAGCATTTATTGTTTTCTCCCCCACCTGCGGGTTTTTGTCGCCCTCCATTTGATAGAGTGCAACGTTCAGATCAAAACCAATAATTAGCAGCAGGCAGACCAGATTGATCCAGATCATCAGCACGATGAGCGTTCCGATGGATCCGTAAAGTTTGTTGTAGGAACCGAAATTGGAGACGTAAAACGAAAAACCATAGGTAGTCAGTACCACCAGCACGGAGGCAATGATACAACCGGGATTGACGAACTTCCACTTCATGTCGATGTCGGGCGCAAACTTGTAGATCATCGAAATGGCAGCAACAAAAACCGCGAAAACCACCAGATACCGGGCAATGTTCAAAAGCGTGGTTACCACCACATTATCCAGAATCCTGATGTGCATCAGATAGTCCGTAACGACCCCGCCGACCACCAGCCCGGCAATGGCCAGAAACAGGGCTAAGGCCAGCATGATGGTTAACCCCAGGGCAATCAGCCGGGTTTTGAAAAAACCGCGCCGTTCACCAGTTTTGTGCGACGAGTTAAAGGCCATCATTAGCGACAGAATCCCGTTGGTGGCGGCATAGAGGGCGAGCAGAAAACCGAACGATAGTACATTGCTCCGCGGTCGGCTAATGATGTCGTAAATCGTCGTTTTAACGGTTTCGTAGGTCGAAGCCGGTAATACCTGCGAGAAAAAATCCATCACCTGTCCTTCCAGATTCGGAATCGGTATCATCGGAATCAGGGTAAACAGAAAGATGATAGCCGGAAAAACCGCCAGAATCAGGCTAAAAGCTACCGACGCAGCCCGCTCGCTGGTGTCGTTGTCGGTCACTTTCGGAATAAAACACTTGAGAAAATCAAACCAATTCTGCCGCGAATCAAAGGCCTGGTGCTTTTGCAGGTAAATGATAACCCGTTGAACCGAGTTATACCGCATCAATTTTTCCAACATGATGAAGATTCGTTACTGGACGAAAATTAAACCGTCGTTTCAAAAAAAGGTTTGAGTTTTTCGTTGAGTTCAGCCGGCGATTTGGTCAGCCGGCCCGTGACCGTCATCATAAAAACCAGCGTGGTTTCGCCCGTGTTCAGGTGCTCGCCGTTCTGGTTGTAAATTTCGTAGTGAAAAACAATCCGCACGCCGGGCATTTCCTGAATCGACACACGGATCGTCAACAGATCGTCGTACCGCGCCGGGCGCAAATACCGCGACCGGTTTTCATACACCGGCATCATCACACCCGACGCTTCCATTTCCTTGTAATGAAACCCCAGACTCCGCAAGGCCTCCACCCGACCGATTTCGTAGTACCGGGCGTAATTACCGTAATATACATACCCCATCTGGTCGGTGTCGGCATACCGCACTCGAATGGGTGGAACGTCGTAGATGAACATTTTTCTTAGATGTGAGAGGTGAGACAAGAGAATAAAGACTGAGGGCGTTTCTCTTTATTCTCTTGTCTCACCTCTATCTTCTCTTTCACTTCATAATCCCCCGTTTGTTCAACTCCGCGTGGTAAATCCGGGCGTTGTTGATGTGTTCTTCGTAGGTTTTGGCGAAGGTGTGATACCCGGAAAAATCACTTTTTGCGACGAAATACAGGTAATCGTGGTTTTCATGATTCAAAACCGCATCGATCGAACTCAGCGTCGGCAGGTTGATCGGCCCCGGCGGCAAACCTTTAAACCGGTAGGTATTGTACGGTGAATCAATGAGTTTGTGAACGTTCAGTACCCGGCGGATGGAGAAATCGCGGTGGGCAAAAACCAGGGTCGGATCGGCTTCCAGCAACATTCCTTTTTGCAGACGGTTCCAGTATACCCCGGCCACACGCGGTTTTTCGTCGGTCTTTTTGCTTTCCGATTCCACGATGGACGCCAACGTTTGCACCTGCGTTTGGGTCAGCCCCATGTTCTTTGCCTTTTGCTGGCGCTCCGGCGTCCAGAATTTCTTGTATTCTTTCCCCATCCGATCCAGAAAATTCGTGGCACTGGTGGTCCAGAAAAATTCGTAGGTATTCGGCAGAAACATGCACATGATGGTCGTCGTATCGAAACCGTATCGTTCACACACCGCCGGGTCTTTCAGCAGCGAGTCCAGGGGTTGCGGGCCGAATTCGAATTTGCTGCCCAGTTTGGCAATCAGTTCATCTTTCAACCGGATGTTGTTGAATGTCAGCTTCATCGGATCCTGAGCACCCGACCGCAGTTTTCGAATCGCGTCCTGGTTGCTCATCTCCTTTTTGATCACATACCGGCCATTTTTCACATTGTCGGTATATTTCATGAAACGAGCCAGAAACCGGAACGACATTTTATCGTGCACTACATCGTGGGCGTCCAACGAATCCATGACGGTTTTGAACGTCGCCCCACGCGGGATGAACAACTCAAAATCCTTGTCGTTTTCACCCACCTGTAGATTAGGTGTTTTAAAAATTTGCCAGCCATAAAACGAAAACGTGGCCAGTAAAACCGATGCAATAATCAGAATTGCCGTTACAACTGTGCGGGACATACAAGTAATTGTTGGGGCTACAAAGGTAGTAAGGAAGGTGTTCTAATCCCATTGCAATCCAAACCGCTCCGCCAATTCCCGCAAACTCTGCATCACCGGTTCAATCAGCGGTAATCCATTTGCTCCGCGCTCGGCTTCCATGTCGCGCTCCGGGTCGCCGGGGATGAGCACCTGCTTGCCTTCCACGGCGCGGGCGTTGCGGAACGCGCCAATCCAGTTGTCCATGTGCTGCTTGAATTCATCGGCGGGTCGGAACGCGTCGATGCGCATGGCACCGAAAAAGTGACCGGTTCCGGCCCCAACGCCTTCCTGAGCGGCCATGAAACCGGCAGTGGCAAAGGGCGGTACCCAGGGACCGTAATTAGCGCCCGACAACACGCCGGAAAAAATATCGACAATGGCGCCCAACCCGTAGCCTTTGTGACTGCCGTGTTCGCGGTCGGAACCCAGCGGCAGCAAAGCGCCACCGTTTTTGATCGGATTCGAATCCGTCGACGCCTGGCCCTGCGCATCCTGTGCCCAACCCAGCGGGGCTTCCTGGCCTTTCCGCTGAAGAATCTCCATTTTTCCATAGGCAACGGCGGTGGAGGCAAAGTCGGCGACGAAAGGCGGTTGGGTCATGGCAGGCACGGCCACCGCAATCGGATTGGTTCCCAGCAATTTATCGAGTGAAAACGTGGGAGCTACGAGCGGAGCGGCATTGGTCATGGTCATCCCGATCATATCGTGTTCGAGCGCCAGCATCGCGTGATAGCCAGCAATGCCGAAGTGGTTGGAATTCCGGACGGCCACCCAGCCCGTGCCAGCCATACGCGCTTTTTCGATGGCAATCTGCATCGCTTTCGGCCCGACGACCAGCCCAACACCCCGGTCGCCATCCACCACGGCCGTCGACGGCGTTTCGTGAACGACCTGAATTGAGGGAGTCGGATTCAACCGTCCAAGATCGTATAGACGGACATACCCCGCCAGCCGGGCTACGCCGTGCGAATCGACCCCCCGGAGGTCAGCCTGGACCAAAACCGTGGTCGCCAGGTCGGCGTCGGCGTCGGAAAAGCCTATTTTCTGAAAAACCTGTTTGGTAAATGCCTTAAGTTGTTGAACTGGAATCATATGCGTAGCGGAAACCACCGGAAATTTGCGTCCGGCAAAGCGGTTATTACAAACTATTCGCTAAATCGAAACCGCATCGGCCCGACTTTTTTTTGCAAAAATAGCCGACAGACTAAACGAAACCGCTCCGAACGGTATCTATATTCTCGATTCACCATTTTCCCCTCATCGCTCCATGAAAATAATCCTCTTTGCCATAACGATCAGCCTGTGGGTTTCGACCGCCAAAGCGCAGGAAGACGAACAGCGGGTCAGTTCAACCATTCAGCACGTTACGGTTTTTCTGAACCGTGCCCAGATCAACGCCCAGGCCCGCGCAACAATCGTTCCTGGAACCACTCGGCTGATCATCGAGAATGCTTCGGCCCAAACCGATCCGCAAAGTATTCAGGTCAGCGGCAAAGGTGATGCCACCATCCAGGGCGTACAGTTCCGAACCAATTTTCTGACCAAAGTAACCAAACCGGCGTCGTTGCAACGCCTGGAAGATTCCCTGCGCATCGCCCGCGACACTTTCGACGGCCTGAATCTGCAAAAAGAAGTGCTCGAAAACGAAAAGAAAATGGTGCTGGCCAATCAGAAAGTGGGGGCCGAAAAAGGGACGGTGGTCGATGATGTCGAAGACATGGCCGATTTTTTCCGGACACGGCTGACCGACATCGGCAAAAAATTGCTGGCCCTTGAAAAACTGGTAAAAACCCAGAAAGAAAAGGTAGACCGGCTCGAAGGACAGGTCAAAGAGCAGAATGCAAAACGCGAGCGGCCCGTTGGCGAAATCGAGGTGACACTGTCGGCCAAAGCCCGAACCGCCGTGGATCTGGAGGTGAGTTATGTGGTGGACAATGCCGGCTGGGTGCCGTTTTACGACATCCGGGTTCGCGACACGAAAAGCCCGGCGACGCTGGCATACAAAGCCAACGTGTACCAGAATACCGGTTTTGACTGGCAGAACGTCCGGCTGACGCTTTCGACCTCGAACCCCGCCCTGCCCGGCACACAACCGCAGTTGGAAACGCAGTTTGTCAGCTTTTACGAACCCCGGCCCATGCCGGCGATGGCACCCGCTCAGGTCAAAATGCAGATGCGAAAAGCCGATGCGAGCGCGGGTGGCGCGGCTCGTGAGGAATCTGCACCAGCCGCCGACCTGGCCACCACCGCCGATTTTACGCAGGTCAGCGAGCAGCCGACGAGTGTCAATTTTGAAATCGCCACGCCCTATACCATTTTGTCCAATAACCGCCCACAAGTGGTTGCCATCCAGACCGGCGAGCTTCCGGCAAAGTACCGCTATACGGCCACGCCTAAAGTCGATTCGGACGCCTTTCTGATTGCAACCCTGTCGGGCTGGGAAAAACTGAATCTGCTGAACGGAACCGCCCGGTCGTATTTTGAAGGAACCTACGTCGGTGAATCACAGGTGAATCTGCAACAGGCCGGTGACACGCTGACGCTCGGACTGGGCCGTGACAAGAAAATCATCGTGAAGCGGGAAAAAACGCAGGATTTCAGCAGCCGCAAAGGCCTGAGTTCGTCCGTTCGTGATTCCTACAGCTACAAGATTACGGTGCGGAATACTAAATCCGAACCGGTCAATCTGACGCTTTACGACCAGATTCCGGTTTCGACCGACAACCGAATTGAAGTTGAACTGGACGACAGCGCCGGAGCGGAACGAAACACAGAAACCGGTCGGCTGACCTGGAATCTGTCACTCAAACCAAACGAAAGCCGGGATTTGCTGTTTAAATACACGATTAAATATCCGAAAGGGAAACAGCTTGTTAATGCGCAGTAACTAATCCGCGAAATCACCCTGAAACCTGTAAGGTCTGGGCGCCCCCGTCTCCAAAACCTTACAGGTTTTACAGGCAAAAGCTCAAATTTGGCACGACTATGGGTATTTTTTCTCAAATCCAACGTTTAGAGATTATGATCCATCGTCTGCTCCTCACGATATTTTTTCTGCTTCTTGCTTACACCATTCAGGCACAGAGCGATACGCTTTCTGTTGACTCGCTGATGATCAAACAGAAGTCGCCGTATGTGGCGATGATCCGGCCGGGACAGAAATACTTGGCGCTGGATGTGATGGGGCGACTCGGCGGTTTTCATCGCTACCGGTATTTCCCGAATGAAGAAATCAAGTTCCGGTATAAGGGCAAAAAATACCGCGAACCGGTCTACGGGGTTACGGACTCGACGCTGATGCTGGTTCTGGAAGATCCGAATACGTTTTTGCCCGAAACCGTCCATTTTCGGATCGATCAGATTGAAAAAGTGTACGTTAACCGCCAAATTCCATTCATCACGCAGGGCACCTATCTCTTCCCCATTGCCGGTACGCTTTTTTTCATGGCCGATGTCATTAATCTTTCCCGAAGCGAAAAAAAACTGGCCGCCGATTCCCGCGCCTTAAAAGCCCCCGCTGTCATGATTGCACTGGGTGCCATTTGCTACAAAATGAGCTATCCCCGCTACCGAATCAATAAAAACCACCGGCTGAAAGTACTGGAAACGTACTGATAATCAGTTTAATGGAAAGTATAATATCGAATATTGAATGTTGAATAACGAATATCGAAGTTGGGCACAGGAGCACTTTCATTATTCGCTATTCAATATTCGATATTCGATATTCATTCTTCATTGTTCAGTATTCCTTGTTCATTATCCATTCTCTGCACTAGTTTTGCGGAATATTAACCAATCGACTTCTGATTTGAACGCTGTACGTCTGACACCTCCTGCCGGGTCCGTCCGGGCCACGATTCCGCTGGCTTCTTCCAAAAGTGAAAGCAACCGCGCCCTGATTATCAATGCCCTCACAAACTTCCGGGGCACTTTACACAACGTTTCGGCGGCCCGTGACTCCCAGACCATGATCCGGTTGTTGCAATCGGATGATCCGGTGGCTGACGTGCTGGATGCCGGAACGACCATGCGGTTTTTGACGGCCTATTATGCGGTAACGGGTCAATATAAAACGCTGACCGGAACGCCCCGCATGTGCGAACGGCCCATCGGTATTCTGGTCGATGCCCTCCGCGCGCTCGGTGCCGACATCGACTACCTGAAAAACGAAGGCTTTCCGCCCATCGCGACGAAAGGGTTCTCGCGTAACGGAACCAACCGTCTGGCGATTCGGGGAGATGTGAGCAGCCAGTATATTTCGGCTCTGCTGATGGTGGCTCCCATTCTGCCCGATGGCCTGACGCTCGAACTGACCGGTGACATCGGTTCACGCCCCTACATTGAAATGACCCTGCGGCAGATGGAACACTTTGGTGTTCATACGCTTGTCGACTGGCCGAATAAAACCATATCCGTACCGCCAACGCCCTACTCACCCGCCGATTACACCGTTGAATCCGACTGGTCGGGCGCGAGTTACTGGTTCAGTATGCTGGCACTGGCTGAAGACGAATCCTCAGAAATCGAATTACTGGGTCTGAAAGAAGCGTCGTTGCAGGGCGATAGTGCCATTGTTGACATCATGCGCCCCCTCGGTGTCGAAAGTACGTTCAACGCTACGGGTGTTGTTTTGACCAAAACTCAGGCACAACCGTCGCTGGCTTGGGACTTTACGGACTGCCCCGATCTGGCCCAGACCGTGGCGGTTTGCTGCGCCGTCAAAGGCATTCCGCTCACGCTGACCGGTGTGGAAAGCCTGAAAATCAAAGAAACCGACCGCATTTTTGCTCTCCAAACCGAACTCCGGAAAATCGGTGCCGAACTGGTGGAAGTAGAAAAAAATACGCGGTATGAAGTTCGAAAAACCGCAACAATCGACGCTATTCCCACCTTCGACACCTACGACGATCACCGCATGGCGATGGCCTTTGCGCCCGTATCGATGCGTCAGGAAGTGGTGATTGAAGAACCGGGAGTAGTAGCCAAATCGTACCCCTCGTTCTGGGACGATATGGCGCGGGTGGCTGGTGTCCAGTTCGAGAAATAACTTATCGGTCTGGAGGGGCAAGGTGAAAAGTCGCGATGGCGTGGGAGACCTTAGCGGTTTTGCGTACTTTTACTGCACTCACTGAACCTTGATACTGTTGGATTCTATTCTCGCGTTTTTGGGCAGCATTCCCTGGTGGGGATGGCTGCTGATCGGCCTGCTTCTGGTCGCCCTCTACGACATTACTCAGAAAAAACACACGATTCGGCACAACTTTCCGGTGGTCGGCAACATCCGGTATTTTCTGGAAAGTTTCGGCCCGGAACTGCGGCAATACATCGTGGCTAATAACCGTGAAGAACTGCCCTTCAACCGGCAGCAGCGGGCCTGGATCTATTCTTCAGCAAAGCAGGAGAACAATTTTCAGGGGTTTGGCACCGATCAGGACATTACCAGTGCCGGGTATATTTTCATCAACCCGGCACTGCTCCCTCTCAAACTGGCACCCGACAACCCCAATTACAGCAACCCCTACACGGCTCCGGGGGCCAAAGTGATTGGGCTTTTTCACAAACGCCGAAAACCGTATCACCCGCCTTCCATCGTCAACATCAGCGGCATGAGCTTCGGGTCTTTGTCGGCAACCGCCATCGAATCGCTGAACAAAGGCGCCAAAAAATTCGGCTGCTACCACAATACCGGCGAAGGCGGATTGTCGCCCTACCACAAATTCGGCGCGGATGTGGTCGTGAATATCGGCACGTCCTATTTCGGCGTCCGGGACAACAATGGCAATTTTGTCATGGAAAAACTAGTGAAGTTGGTCGAGACCAATCCGTTTGTCCGGATGCTGGAACTGAAACTGTCGCAAGGCGCGAAACCGGGTAAAGGGGGTGTGTTGCCAGCCGCTAAAATCAGCGCCGAAATTGCCGAAATCCGTCATGTCGAAATAGGCAAAGACGTCATTTCTCCGGCTTCGCACAGTGCGTTTTCCGACATTCCGACGATGGTGGCTTTCATCGAGTCGATGGCGGCCGAAACCGGTCTGCCGGTAGGCATCAAGTCTGCGGTGGGCAAACTTGAGCAGTGGCATGAGTTGGCCGACTATATGCTGGAAACCGGAAAAGGCCCGGATTTTATTACGATCGACGGTGGTGAAGGCGGCACCGGCGCGGCACCTCCCTCCTTTGCCGACCACGTTTCGCTGCCTTTCGTCTACGGGTTTTCAAAAGTTTACCAGATTTTTCAAAAACGCGGCTTAACCAGTCGCATCACTTTCATTGCTTCCGGCAAACTGGGGCTGCCTGAGTCGGCGATCATGGCGTTTGCGATGGGAGCCGACCTCGTGAATGTGGGCCGGGAAGCGATGCTTTCCATCGGCTGCATTCAGGCCCAGATTTGCCACACAAACCGCTGTCCGTCAGGTGTTGCCACGCAAAGCAAATGGCTCCAGTCCGGCATCGACCCGACCTTGAAAAGCGAGCGGTTTTACAACTACATCAAGACGCTGACCAAAGAAATCCTGGAAATTTCGCACGCTGCGGGCTACGAACACCCCTGCCAGTTTACGATGGAAGACGTCGATCTGGCCATGGGTGACAACAACCGCATTCAGCCGCTGTGCGATGCCTACGGCTACACAAAGGATGTGGTTCCGTTTACGTCCATTGCGGATTTGCTGAAGATCCGAACCTAGCGTTCTGTTCAGTTCCACTGAATTTACATCATTACCGCTGACAGGGTGGTTTGCCCTGACAGCGGTCGAAGACCCTGTCAGCGGCTATTGTTTAAGGTTTCACCGGCGAAAATTCAGAACAGAAAATGAATATTGATGATGTCTTACCTCAAACGAGTGACCACTAAGAAAATAGCATTGCCTATACTTGGTTCTGTAATCTTCTTTGCCCTCCTAAAACCTTGTCCGGGTGATTATTGCCAGTTGGGAGATGTTGAGCCCAAAGTTCGCGCTGTTACGACCTTCATTTTCTGGTGCCTTTTTACCGGTTTCCAGATCAAACGCCGTTTTTTTGGTGAAGACCAGCCAGCCAGTAAAACAAAACGATCGGCGCGTTTAGTCAGTCGGATTTTCGTTTTTCGTCATCTTTGCTCTCCCTTTTTTGCCGGACCTTTGATCTGTATTTAACCAGAAAAGAAAATGCAAACGATATTAGGCTCAGGGGGTACCATCGGCAGCGATTTGGCAAAGGAACTTCCTGCCTTTACGGACCGGATTCGGTTGGTGAGCCGGACTCCCAAAAAAGTAAATTCGACCGACGAACTGTTTCCAGCCGACCTCAGTAGCCGCGATCAGGTTTTTAAAGCCGTGGAAGGCTCGGAGGTCGTTTACCTCACCGTGGGTTTCGAATACAGCCACAAAATCTGGCGTGAAAAGTGGCCCGCTCTGATGCGCAACACGATCGATGCCTGCCAGAAATGGGGCTCCAAACTGGTGTTCTTCGACAACGTCTATCTCTACGATGTGGATGCCATTGGCCACATGACCGAAGAATCACCGATCAATCCCCCCAGCAAAAAAGGACAGGTACGGGCAGAAATTGTTACCATGCTAATGAACGAAGTAAAACGGGGCACCTTAACCGCGCTCATTGCCCGGGCCGCTGATTTCTACGGCCCCAACAACGACAAAAGCGTGCTGGTGGAAACCGTCGCGAATAACTTCCGGAAGGGAAAAGCCGCCAATTGGTTTGCCCGGCTCGACAAGGTTCACACCTTTACCTATACGCCGGATGCGGCAAAAGCCACCGCCCTGCTCGGCAATACCGACAATGCCTACAACCAGGTCTGGCACCTGCCCACCGACGCCACCCGCCTAACCGGTCAGCAGTGGATTGACCTGTTTGCGAAGGAGATGAACGTGAAACCGAAGACCTCCGTTTTGCCCATCTGGATGATTCGGCTGGTTGGGCTCTTCGTTCCGGCCATGCGCGAATTTCCGGAAATGGCGTACCAATACGACCGGGACTACTTCTTCGACAGCAGTAAATTTGAAAAAGCCTTTAATTTTGTACCGACAAAACCGGCGGAAGGCGTCAAACGAACGGTGGCGAATGCATAACGAACGAAACGACATGGTATGAAAGTTGTAACACACGAGGTCAACGGGATTCGGTTGGCCGAAGTACTGTCTGACAAAGTGCTGATAGCGAATCCGGAAGATGGTCTTCAACTGGTCGTCGACTTGTATTACCAGGACTTCGATCGCATGATCCTGCACGAAAAAGCGATTACGCCGGATTTCTTCGATTTAAAAACCGGTCTTGCGGGTGAGATCCTACAGAAATTCTCCAATTACCGCGTCCGGCTGGCGATCATTGGCGACTTTTCGGCCTATACGGGCAAGAGTATCAAGGACTTCATATTCGAGAGTAACCAGCGCCGACAAATCAATTTTGTTGGTACATTGGACGAAGCCATTGAACGATTGTCGTAAATTCGGCCCGGCGACCCGGTTGAAAGGGGCCGCAAACGGTACCTGAACCTTACGATCATGGATTTCCCCAACCTTTTCACCCAGGAAGTTTCCGACAAAATCATTCAACGGATTGACCGGCTGACTCCCGATACCCTGCCCCTTTGGGGGAAAATGGATGTGGCGCAAATGCTGGCGCATTGCAATGTGACCTACGAATTAATCTACGAAAACATCCACAAAAAGCACAACATTCTGATGCAGTTGGTCATCAGGGCGTTTGTCAAAAAACGGATTGTCGGGGCCAGTCCCTACAAACGCAACCTGCCGACCGGCCCGGCTTTTTTAATAAAGGACACGCGGAATTTTGAAACGGAAAAGAACCGCTTGAAAACGTATATCCGGAAAACCCAACAACTGGGAGAAACCCACTTCAACCAGAAAGCGTCCCATTCGTTCGGGAAGTTGAACGTCAATGAGTGGAACAATATGTTTTATAAACACCTGGACCACCACCTCACTCAGTTTGGGGTCTGATGGCGTCTGACTGAAACTATTTTCGTTTTTCGTCACTCCGGTTTTCACATTCGGTCACCCCAGACCCGGTTTATTTGGCGGAACTTTGTCCTACACAAAAACGCAAAGACCGCCATGAAAACGCTTTTAAAACTCGAAGAAGTCGCTCAATTTAGTCTCTCCATCGTGCTGTTCAGCCAGTTACCGTTTGCCTGGTGGTGGTTTCCAGCCTTGATTCTGGTGCCGGATCTGAGCATGTTGGGCTATCTGATCAACCCAAAAATCGGGGCTTATGCCTACAACCTGGTTCACCACAAAGCCTTCGCCATCGCCATCGGTGTTTTGGGTTTGCTGCTGAACAGCCAGCCGTTGCTGTTGACCGGTGTTCTGCTTTTCGGCCACGCGGCCATGGATCGGATGATGGGTTACGGTCTGAAATACTCCGACAGTTTCGAGCATACTCACCTGGGGCCAATCGGCAAAACGGCCGCTAAGCTGTCGGACGAAGCACCGCAGTCCGGAAAGCACCGGGCGTCGAACCTGTCCATTTCTTGAAAGTACGGTAGAACACACTGGGTTCCGAAAATCCGAGGAGATAGGCAATGTCGGTCGTGCTGAAATGAGGCTCGCGGAGGTGCCGAACGGCCAGGTCGTGCCGCACTTCATCCAGCAATTGTTGATACGTGGCGCCCTCTTCTTTCAAATGCAACTGGAGGGTTCGAACGCCCATCGCCAGCCCATCGGCCACAGCCGCCAACGCAGGTTCTTCACCTTTCAACAGCGCGAAGATTTCCTGTTTAACCCGAACCGAAAGCGCCGGAGAAACATCAGGTTTTGTCCGTAATTTTCCTAACAATTCATCGGCATGTTGTTCGAATAAGCCAAAAAGGCTGGGATTGGCGTTCAAAATCGGGGTTTCCAGCCAGGCGGCATCCAGCACCAGGACGGTTTCGGCGGCATCAAATTCGACTTTTGCCGGCGCAAAAACCCGTTCGTAGTCCTGCCGGTTTTGGGGTTCCGGGAAGGCAAACCGGATTTCTCTGGCCACCACCCTCTGCCCCGTCATGGCTCGAAAAGCCGACTGGTAAACCGAAAGCTCAGAGCCAAAGGTATAGTCAGGATACTGGATGGCTTTACTCGTCGACGTCAGGGAAAGGTAAAACCGGTCGCCGACCAGCCGCCCGGCGGTTTGCACGCCCTCACACGCAATATCCTGATAATGACACAGTTTATCAATCGCTTTGCCCAAAGTCGGGCAGTGCATCATGACGTACGACACCACCCCCATCGACAACGGATTGATCAACTCGCCCACTTGCAGCGGCAAATCCGGCTCGCCGGTTACCCGAACGGCTTCCTGCCAGAGTGCCTGCACGGCCCGAATCGGCACCCGCCCGTCGGGGTTTTGCAAAACCGCCGGATCAAGACCAACGGCCTGGCACAAAGCCGACGAATCAGCCCCTCGCTGCCGGGCAGCATACAGGATCAGATTGAAAGAACCGGAAGAAAGTGTATCCTCAGTGGTCATGTCTACGAAGATACAACGGCTGACGACATTCTTCACCCCTTTATGGCGTTCGGGGCGAAATTTTCAGATTCGCAAAATCACCGCCCGAACCGGCTCCCACCCACAACCCGATTTTTCCATCCCGGCGGTTATTCAACTTCTTGACAACCAGGCTGGGTTTGGCATTCCCATTGACAAAAACGCTGACGGTATCTTTTTCCACCACAATCCGGGCATGAAACCAGGCATTCGGATCGGGAGCCGGTTCGATGGGCTGTTCATATTGATCCGGGAAGTCTTTGCGCAAAACCGGCCAGTCATACGTCGGAAGGGCGATATACTGAACGGCGTGGCTGTGACGAACGGGGTCAGCGGCCCGAAAATTGAACGGTCGAAAATAGATCGCATCGTAATTACGCTCGCCGGAACCGTGAAACGCGATCCCAACAAAACTGCGCTGGAGCACATCTTTGCCGCGAATGTCCATCTCAATCGTTCCTTCACTGAACGAAAGGGCGGGTAGCCACGCAACCCCTTCCTTTGAATTTTGCTTCTCTTCCAGCCGGACTCCGGGATTCGACCCGTCCGCCAGAACGGTCAGCGAACGGTTTTCAAGGGTATAGCCGTTTTGCTGCGCCAGCCCGACCAGATCCACGGTATTCTGACCATACGTATAGCTAGTGACCAATAGGCTAAGCATGATCCAAGTGGATTGATTTACAAGATGTTGTCTATTCATTTCTTTGCTGTTTAGTACCGGATTGAAACCGCGTACGGTGAAAAAATCAGGCAATGGTTATTCTAACCCACGGTTTTAACCGGGGCTGAATAACCACTTCACATGCTTGAAGTAAAAATTGGGGAAGAAAAGAAAACGGTCAATCAACACCTTACGCTTGCTGTTTACCAGTTCGGTCGGCGGGACTACTTCACGTTGAAATCAACCTTCGTGTCGGCCCACACCATCGAGACATCCCCCTTTTTTGAGATGTCGATCATAAATTTTTCCTGAAAACTTTTGGCCTTTTTCGCCGGAACCGTCACGCGCACGACATCCTCCTCTTCCTTGTAGGTGAATGCCCCCCATTTGATGCCCTTGTTGATGATGACAGTCCAGTCTTTTTCGCCGGGAATCGTAAAAAGCGCGTATTTCCCTTTGGCAACTGGTTTTCCTTCCAGCTTCACATCCTCCGAAAACTCGATGGTAGTGGTTTCGTTCGCGCCCGTCCGCCAGACTTTTCCGATTGGGGCTACTTTACCCGCCGGGTCCCAAACGCTCCGACCTTTGACCGATGGCTGGCTGTAGTCTATGGTGATGGTTTTTCCACCCACCGTTTGCTGAGCCTGGGCGGGCGGGCTGGGGCGTTTCGACTTGTCGTCCTGGGCAAAAGTCGTCTGGGCGATCAACAGCAATGTTGTGAAAACGAGCAATTTTTTCATATTGGTTTATGTAACTTTGGTTGTTGGAATAATGAACCGGACAAAGGTGGAAAAATCTTCCGAAAGTTGGTAGTCCGGCCCTTGTTCAAGCCTGTTCAAGTTGATTCACGCTGATTACCAATGACTACCGAAGACGATAATTTACAGCAGTGCCGCCTGTTGATCGAAGAGAAAGTGCGTTGGGGCGACAGCAGCCAGTGGCAAAACCAGGATTTTGAAGCCCTGAGCGAACGCATTTTCGCCGAAACCGGCGTTTCGCTCAGCGTCAGCACCCTGAAACGCATCTGGGGCAAGGTTCGCTACGACAGTGCGCCGACGGCCACGACGCTCAATACGCTCGCGCAATTTGTGGGCTACGACAACTGGCGGGAATTCCGGAAGCAGCCGGTTCTTATCGCCGAAGAAACCGCTCCGTCCCTTCCGGTTCAAAACGCTCCCGTTCCGGTTTTCCGCCCTTACGCGATCCGCTGGCCGTGGGTCGTCGGCGTGTTCGTGGTGCTGGGATTGGTCGGCATCTGGGCGTTTCAGAAGCGGGCAAAACCGTTACACATTGGCGAAGTGACCTTCAGCAGTCGCCCGGTCGCCAAAGGACTTCCGAACACGGTTTTGTTCCAATACGATGCCACGGACTCCAACGCCGACAGTGTTTTTATCCAGCAAAGCTGGAATCCGAAACTGCGCTTTCGGGTCGATAAAGACGGACATCAGTACGCCAGCACTTATTTTTACCCCGGTTATTTCCGCGCCAAGCTTGTGTTGAACGACTCCATCGTGAAGGAACACGATTTGTACATCAAAACCGACGGCTGGCTCGGCACCATCAACCGCGATTCGATTCCGGTTTATTTTCCGGACAAACAAATCCGGCGGAATGGCGCCATTGAGCTGACCGAAACCGATCTAACCGAACAGGGAATCATTTTTCAGAAAAGCGTTCCGAAAACCAGCCTGCATTATGTGCAGCCCCTGGGCGAATTGTCCGGCAGTACATTCGGGTTTGAAACGGAAGTAAAAAGTACGTTCAACCGCTTCGATGCCGTTTGCCAGCATGTGGGCATTATGATACTGTGTTCCAAAGGCATGCACTTTCTACAGTTGTCCCGGAAAGGCTGTGTTGGTGAATTGAATCTGTCGTTTAACGGAACACACATATCGGGAAAAACCACCGACCTGTCCGCTTTTGGCGTGGACTTTTCCGATTGGGTAACCGTTCGCTGCGAGGTAAAGGACAAACTGGCAAAGGTCTTTGTGAACGAAAAACTCGCTTACGAAGGCCGGTTCCAGGAAGATGCTGGCAAGATTGTCGGACTACGTTATTATTTTCAGGGCACCGGCGCGGTGAAATCGGCCCGGTTTTACGACGATCAAATCAATGCCGTTTTACTGTAACCCGAGACGCTGTCGCAGTTGTTGAATATAATCAGCCGATTTCAATAACCGGCTTCCGTACCAGCTAAACAGCTCCCCATCGACCAACAACACCCGCGCAGCCGGGCAAATTTCCTGCAATTCTGTCCTGTGTTTTTCCGAAAATGGATACGGTTCCGACGAAAGAAAAATCAGATCGGGTTGGGCAGTTTTCAGATCCGTTTCGGTCACTTCGGGGTAGCGCGTTAAGCCCCCAAATGCATTCTGAAAACCGGCCAGTTCCAGCATCGAATGAATGAAAGTCTGATTAGCCGCGACCATATACGGTTTTCGCCAGATGAAATACGCGACGGAATGGCCGGAAGATTGTACCGATTTGAAATCGTAAAAAGTATCTTCGATTTGCTTTGCCAATTTCTCCCCTTTCCGGCCTTTTCCGACGAGCTCACTAACCTCCCGAATCATCGCCAGCGCATCCGGGACGGTATTGACGTCCGTGACATGAACGGGATAATGACGTTGCAATTCTTCGATTTGTTCGCGGGTATTTTCTTCTTTGTTGGCCAAAATAAAGTCCGGTTTCAGGTCGTGAATTTGGTCAAGATGCAGTGTTTTTGTGCCACCAACCTTGAACTTATCTTTCACCTTTTCCGCCGGATGAATGCAGAATTTGGTAATCCCCACAATTTCCTGATCAAGCCCCAGATCATAGAGCAGTTCGGTTTGGGAAGGAACGACGGAAATGATGCGTTGGGGTGGCATTCTTTTGTAGATTTGGGTAACAAATATCGATAATCCATGACTGACAATCCCGAAACTATTTATGATCCGGAATATATCAAATCGCTGTTCGATAAAATGTCCAAAACGTATGGACTTGCCAATTATATTTCGTCAGCCTCAACCCGGTCTGCCACAAGCTCAATTTGTCTTTTAAAACCCGCTGATAATCATTACGTTTATCTTATCAATGCGTAAAGATAATCAGCATGAAACCACACTACAATCTCTTCAAATGGGTACTGGTTGGGTGCTTTGGCGGATGTGGATTGCCAGCCATAGCCCAGTTTACGGCCTTGCCGACGTCGTACTACTTAACCCGGGTAAAAGACATTAATCCCGGTTCCGCAAATTCATACGTGTCTGGTGATGGAACCACCGCTGTCGAAATAAATGGCACGGTTTATTTTGCGGCCAACACGGCGGCTAATGGTGCGGAACTCTGGAAAACGACTGGCACGGAAGCCAGCACGGTTTTACTAAAAAATATTAACCCGGCCGGATCGTCTACTCCGGACTGGCTCACGGAGGTCAACGGTACGCTCTACTTTGTTGCCACTGGCAGTTCGGGCCGGGAGTTGTATAAATCGGACGGGACGGCGACCGGAACGGTTTTGGTCAAGGACATTCTTCCGGGCGGAGACGCCAATCCGCGTGGCCTTACGAATATAAACGGAACACTTTTTTTCGTGGCAACCGGCGCAACAACCGGCGAAGAACTCTGGAAGTCGGACGGAACCGCAGGCGGTACGGTTTTGGTAAAAGACATCAATCCTTCGGGCAATTCGGTTCCGAATTATATGCGTAAAATGGCGGTTCTGGGAAGTACTGCCTATTTTGTGGCCGATGACGGCGTCAATGGGGAAGAACTATGGAAGTCGGACGGAACGGACGCCGGTACGGTTTTGGTCAAGAACATTCATCCCGCCGGTTCGAGCAATCTGTTCGAAATGGTGGTGATGAACGGGATGCTCTACATGACCGCCAACGATGGCACGAACGGGACGGAACTTTGGAAATCGGACGGCACGCTGGCCGGAACGGTAATGGTCAAAAATCTGGCAGCCGGTAGCAGCAGTGGTCAGCCGCAGGATTTGAAAGTAGTCAACAGTACCCTTTTTTTCCGGGCAACGGTGAGTGGCGACGCGGAATTGTACAAGTCTGACGGCACTTCGGGCGGAACGGTTTTGGTCAAAAACATCAATGCCGGTGGCGCGTCGTTTCCTTCCTATCTGACACGCGTCAACAACACCCTGTATTTCACGGCCAACGACGGAATCAAAGGCACCGAACTCTGGAAAACAGACGGAACTGTGGGCGGAACCGTTCAGGTAGCCGATCTCGTATTGGGGGCTGGCTTGACCACTTTTTCCAGCCTTCGTTCGGTCAACAACAGACTGTTTTTTCACTACCTGGAGCCGTGGAAATCAACGGGAACCGTCGCCGGAACCGCGATGCTCGACGACATCAATCCGACCGGCAATTCGGCTTCCACCGGTTTTATGGCGTTGAGCAGCACGACGGTTTTGTTCTGGGCCACCGACGGAACGACCGGTATGGAATTGTACAAATACGCTCAATGTTACATTTGTCCGGCAGGCCGGGTGGCGGCTTCGTCAGAGGAAGTCGCTCCGACCGCGCTCCAGTTAACCCTGCTGCCCAATCCGGTGCAAAACGCGCTGACGGTCGATATTCGCGGAGCCGCCCATCAGCCAATCCAGCTTCAATTGATGACTGTGAAAGGAGAACTGATCGAAAACCGGCAGATTGCCAAGCCCCAAGCCGTCGAACGGCAGACGTTTGACGTAAGCCGACAGCCAACGGGGCTGTTGTTGCTGCGCGCCAGGGCGGGGGATCAGGAGCAGACGGTTAAGGCTTTGAAGTCGGATTGACGGTTATATCCGCCCCACCGACCCGCTTAAACATGCTGATAGATCTTGCCGAATGCCTATATTTGTCCAGCGAATCGAAGGTAAACAACAACATGCGTATTCAATCGGACAATACCCCGTCGCCATCTTCGGCGCTAACGGAATTAGGGCGGATCGCCGTGGGAGAGAAAGTGGAGCGGTCGGGTCAGTTGGTTCCGAGCAGCATCGACAGTTTTCGCATTCGCGGGGATCATGCCGAAGCCGTCCACAAAGTCTACGGCGAAACCATCACCGAATTGCCTATCCTGTTTTATTCCGATCAGGAAGAAATTGTCTGCAATGAGCGACTCGAAATCCGTACTGCCGAGGGCAAACTGTTCGGCTACGGAGACAACCACACTTTCCACATCTGGAACGACGAACTGAAAAAATACGCCGTCACGACCGTCGAAAAACGCCCGCAAATTCGGGACGAAACCGTTACTTTTTTGCAGAAAAACCTACATCCCGGCAAAGCGAAGCTGATTAAGTGGTTGCCGGTTTTGACGTTGCGGTTTGTCATTCGCGACATTCCGCTGCTGGGTTATTGGCAGTTCAGCACCCGCGCCGTCCAGACCACCATTCCGAACCTGCGCAACAAGTTCGATGAATACAAGAAACTGTTCGGCAGCGTGCAGTATTTGCCGTTTTTGCTGAAAGTCAAAAAGGTGAAGTCCAACAAACCGGGCATGGTGTATCAGTACCCGATTGTCGATCTGGTGCCGCAGTTTTCGTTCGAAACCGCCCACCGCCTGGCCCGTCACCTCCGCGAAAATCCGCAGGCCGATGTGAGTCACTGGCTGAGCGAAAATGGCGACAAACCGGAGCAATTGCCGTCGGTTGCCGAATAATTAAGGTTTGCTCAAACAATCAGGAATCTTGCTATATTTGGAAACTAGTATATAATCTGTAAACCGATTTGAAAATAGAAACGTTACATCGCTACTTATAAACCATCTAAATTCAACGTACGATGCGTACCCTACAGGTAATAGTACCGGATAGCCAGTATAAAACCGTTAGTGACTTGCTTAAAACGATTCCCTCTGTCGAAGTATCTGAGGAAACTGGCAGATTTATTGTTCCATCGAAAGCAGGCACTGGCGAAAATCCTTCCGATTACGCAGGGCCCTGGAAGAGTGATAAGCGTGATTTTCAGGAGATTCGACGCAAGTCATGGACAAGAAAGCGCTGATTCTCTGCGATACCAACATCATCGTTGATTATTTCCGCGAGGACCCTACAATTCGTAAAGAACTTGACCATATCGGTTTTGACCGACTTTCCATTAGTGCTGTCACCGAGGCTGAACTGTATCAAGGTATGTACAAAAAGGAAACCCGGGCGACGAAAGAGTTAATTAATAAATTTAGTATCATTCACATTGATAAATACATTTCGCAGCGATTCACTCAATTGTTGTTTGAATACTACGGCGGCCGTTTATTGATCGGTGATGCCGCCATTGCAGCAACCGCACTGGACATGGATCTGCAACTCTATACCCGTAATACGAAGGATTTCAAATTTATTAAAGGGATCCGGCTCTATAAACCTAAAACGAATAAAATACCAACCGGTCATTAACTGCTCCGGACTCTATCTGATACTTTCAAAATACCAATAGTGATCCAGCTTTACACAATCAACTTATACCCTACCCCTCTTACATTCACAATCTGCACCTGCGGGTCATCTTTGAGGTAGCGCCGAAGCCGCGTAATGAATACATCGAGACTTCGGCCGTTGAAAAAACTGTCGTCACCCCACAAATCCAGCAACACGACGGAGCGTTCCAGCACCTGATTCCGCTGTTCGTATAATCGCTTCAGTAGTTCGGCTTCGCGGTGTGACATCGGCGTCTCTTTTCCGTTGAACGCCAGCTTCTGTTTGGGATAATCGAAGTGGTAATGGCCAATCGGCAAGCGGTCCGGCGTGGTCGGGCGAACGGTCTGGTTCCGGTTCAGCAGGGCTTGAATGCGGACAATCAATTCGTCGATGCTGAACGGTTTTTTGAGGTAATCATTGCCTCCCAACTCAAAACCGCGGACCACATCGGCGGTTTGGGAACGGGCCGTCAGGAAGATGATCGGAACATACGGGTCGGTTTGCCGAATGCGCGCAGCCAGTGAAAAACCGTCGAGTTTGGGCATCATCACATCCGCCACCACCACGTCGGGGGCATGAGCGACAAACAACGCATAACCTTCCTCGCCGTCAGCGGCATACAACACCGCAAAACCACGAACCTCAAGACTGTCCCGGACAATCAGGCCCAGCGAAAGTTCATCTTCAATCAGTAATACGGTTGCCATAGGAGAGAAGCTATTTCGCGGAGTTGAGCGGAGGAAAGGGGAGTTAAACGGAGATTTCTTTAAAAAACTACTCTGCTTAACTCCCCTTTCCTCCGCTCAACTCCGCGAAACAACTCTTTGTACTTAATTAGGGATCCAGATTACAAACACACTCCCCCGTCCCGGTTCGCTCGAAACTTCAATGCGACCACCATGCTTCTCGACAATCTGCCGGACGTACGACAGCCCCAGTCCGAACCCTTTTACCGGATGAAGGTTCCCCGTCGGAACCCGGAAAAACCGGTCGAAAATCACCTCGTGGTATACTTTCGGAATCCCGTTGCCGTTGTCCTCCACCGTCAGCCGCCAGCCGTTTTCATCGGCCCGGCTGTTGATCAGGATTTGAACCGACTCCTGCGAATACTTGATCGCGTTATCGATCAGGTTGTTAATGGCGTTGCCCAGGTGCAGCCGGTCGGCCTGAACCTGGGCATTTTCCGGAACGGTTTCTACTTCAATGGCCACGAGTTTCACCGGTGCGCCCGCTGAGGCTTTTAACTGGTGATTTCCCACCACCTCCTGAATCAGTTCGGAAGGCTTGAGCCATTCGCGGTTCAGTTCCAGTTCCTTCTTCTCATCGACCGCCATGTTCAGCACCTTCTCCACCAAATCGGACAGCCGTTGCAGTTCATTTTTTGAAATATTCAAATACGTGTTCGTTTTCTGTGCGTCATTCAGCGCCCCGAAATGCTGCATGGCTTCCACAGCCGCCGAAACCGTCGCAATCGGCGTTTTCAGTTCGTGCGTCATGTTGTTGATGAAATCGTTTTTGATTTCCGACAGTTTTTTCTGTTTCAGAATGGTCGATAACATATACAGAAAGCACCAGGTAGTCAACGCCATCAACAAGGCCGAGCCCGCCAGCAGCCAATCCATTTTCTTCAAAATATAGCCCGTTGGACTGTCGAACGACGCTTGCAGAAACTGGTTTTTAACGGGATTGATGGGCATCGGCGGGGTCTTGATGGGCGAACCGGTACGCATCGGGTTGTCCATCTGCTGACGGAATAGATCCGGTTTTAACTGAATCGTGTCCAGTTGATAATCGGCCTGGACATCGCGCAGATGCAACTCGGCCCGATAGGTCGAATCGAATGTTGCAAGGTTGAATTGATGGTCGCCCGCCCAGTTCAAAATCAGCATTTTGGTAATTTTCCGGGCCATTGTGTCGATAAAAATACTGTCTTTCAACGATCGTGATTGCCGTTTAACCCGGAAATTCATCACCTGGACGCTTACCGGCTGCGAATCGGTGACGGTGACAAAAGCACTGTCACTGCGCCGGTCAAATGCAATGCGACTTACCGGGAGATCATCTTCCGATTCCATCGGGCGAAAATGAAACCGCCGACGTGGTTCGTCGGAACGGATTTCGCCCCGAACCAGTTGACGGGCGTCGTTAAACTGCTGTTTTTCAACCGCCGAAATGAACGCACCCCGCACCGTCCGCCGAAACTGCTGCTCGTGGAGTTGGTAGCTGGTATACAGCCAATAGCCCTGAAAAGCCATCACGCCCAGGATACAAACCGTCATCAGAACAAAGATCGACCGGATGCGCTGTTTCATCATGTACAAAAATACCGGCTTTTCCGTCGGCATTCCAACGACGTTAACACTACTTAACACTAAATAACAGTGCTTTACATCCAATCGCCCCATCTTTGTCCCATCATTTTCCAGTCATCATTTCACTCTTCCGTAGTCATGAAACTGTTCAGAACCGTAGCCGCTGCCCTCATCGGGCTTCATTTGGCGGCCCAACTGGCCAACGCCCAACCGACCTCCGGTAAAATTTCGTACGAGGTCATGCAAAAAATCGACTTTTCCCAAATGCGAATGGTGATCAACGGCCAGGAAGTACGGCCGGATGGTGCCGATGCCCCCGCAGGTATGCCTGAAACGCGGTCTTTTGTCCAACATTTTATTTTCTCAGGAACCCACGGCAAGGAAGAACAAGACCGCAACAGCGGTGGCGGTATCATGGTCCGGCAGGTGATACAGGATGGTGGTGGTGGGCCAGGCCCCGGACCCGGTGGACCAGGTGGCCCTGAAGGACGCGGAAATCGCAATTTCAACGGTCGCCCCTTCGAACGTACCGTGTATTTCGATCTGGCGTCCCAGAAAACCGTCGAGGTGTTGGCGATCAAAAAAGATTCGGTTACCAGTCACTACCAGACCGAAATCCCGCAGAAACGGGTAACAGGCTGGCAGGAAACCGACAAAACGAAGAAAATTGCGGGCTATCTCTGCAAGAAAGCAACGGTTCCCTTCAAGAACATGTCTTATACCGTCTGGTATACCACGGAATTGCCGTTTACGTACTCACCCATCAGCAGCCTGACGCCCGAAAAAGGCGTGGTTTTGCTCATTGAGAGCGACAACGAAGCGTTTAAAGCGACCAAAATTGCCGCCCAGGACGTGAAGGAAAGTGACGTTATGCCGCCCCAAACCGCCCGGGTGGTAACGCCCGAAGAACTGAACACCATCCGGCAAAAAGCCATGGCCGACATGCGCCAGCAAATGATGAATGATTTTCAAAACCGGAACTGACCAATTACCATGCGCTCACTTCTCCCTGTTTTCTTTTTTATGATCAGTCTGACGACGGTGGTCGCCCAGTCGCAACTCCGGGGGGCGGTGGTCGACTCCACCACGCGAAAACCGCTGATGGAAGCGACGGTTTCCCTGCTGTCGGTGCGCGATTCGTCGGTCGTCACCTTCATGATTACCAACGGAGACGGGGAATTTACCTTCAAGAATGTGGCGGTGGGGACCTACCGGCTGCTGATTACGTATGTGGGGTACCGGAACAAATCAAAACGGATTGCCATCACCGCCGGCAAACCGGTGACCGACGCCGGAACACTTGAAATGACTACCCAGGCGGTTAACCTCAACGAAGTGGTGGTGAAGCAGGAAGGACCGCCGATTGTCATCAAACAGGATACGGTCGAGTTCAATGCCGGTGCCTTCAAAACGCAGCCCAATGCAATGGTGGAGAACCTATTGAAGAAACTACCGGGCGTGGAAGTGGATCGCGACGGAACCATCAAGGCGCAGGGGCAGGAAGTAAAACGGGTGTTGGTCGATGGAAAACCGTTCTTTGGCGACGACCCCAAAATGGCCACCCGCAACCTCCCTGCCGACATCATCGACAAAGTCCAGATGTACGACCAGCAGTCCGATCAGTCGCAATTTTCGGGAATCGACGACGGTGACCGGAACAAAACCATCAATCTCGTCACCAAAAAAGACAAGCGGAAGGGCTATTTCGGCCAGCAATCCATCGGTGCCGGACCGAACGAGACGAACGATGACGTCCGCTATGCAGCCCGGCTGAACCTGAACCGGTTTAACGGCAACCAGCAGATTTCACTGATCGGGCAAGCCAATAACATCAACCAGCAGGGCTTCACCGGGCAGAATATATTCGGCGGGGGCGCCGGACTGGGTGCCAATTTTGGCGGTGGGGGCATGATTACGACGGGTGGCCGGAGTGGCGGAGGAGGCAATGGCGGGAATACCAACGCCATCACCCGGACGCTGGCGGGTGGTTTAAACTACCGCGACCAGTGGGGTAAGAAAGTGGACGTGGCAGGGAGTTATTTCCTGAACGACCTCAATACCGTAACCGATCAGCAAAGCCGCCGACAGTATGCGCTGCCCGACACTTCCTACCAGGTCAACCAGAACAGCACGTCGCGCAATCAGGTCACGAGTCACCGGTTCAACATGCGGTTCAATTACCAGATCGATTCGTTGACCACGCTGCGGATTACACCCGGTTTTACCTTACAAAACTCAGAATACCAGAGCATCAATCAATCACAGACGCTGACGAACGACGCGATTTCCAGCGTCGAGCAACTGGATTCGACGAACCTGATCAACACCAGCAACACGAATTATAATTCGACCGGAAACGGGATTTCGGGGAATAATAATGCGCTCCTGATGCGGAAGTTCAAACGAAAAGGGCGGACGTTATCTTTGAACTGGAACATTGCCGTCAACAACCAGCAAACCGATGGCATCAACCAATCTCTCAACCAGTTTTTCGGGCAAACCGGTGGCCGGAGTAATCAGAACATCGATCAACGGAATGAGCAAACCAGCAAGTCGGTAACCAATTCCATTAATCTGACGTATACCGAACCGCTTTCGCTCAGCAAAACCCTGGAGTTTCATTACAACTATTCCAATAACCGCAATACCTCCAACCGATCGGTAAACGACTACGATGAATCGACCAAAGACTACACGGAATTTAATTCATCGTTGAGCAATAACTTTGTGAATAATTACCTGACGAATCGCGTTGGCTCGACCTTACAAAACAAACGTCTGAAGTATACCTACGCGCTGGGATTTGACATGCAACAGGCTAATCTCCACAGCGATAACCAGACAAGAGACGTCAGTCTGAACAAAAGCTTTACCAACGTACTGCCGAATGCGATGTTTACGTATAACTTCAGTAAAAACCGGACGCTGCGGTTCAATTACCGGAGTCGCACCAACGCCCCTTCCGTATCGCAGTTGCAGCCCGTAGCCGACAACACCAATCCGCTCAACATCCGGCTGGGTAATCCGGATTTGAAACAGGAGTTTAGCAATACCGTTTCGCTGAACTACAACAATTTTCAGCAAACGACCTTCCGCAGCGTGTTCGCCATGTTGAATGCGACCCAAACCAACAACAAAATCGTGAATGCCACGACGTTTACTAACCAGGGAGCGCAAACGACGCAACCCGTAAACACCAACGGTTATTACAACGTGATGGCATTCCTGGCCATCGGTCGGCGCATTCAACCCCTCAAAGCCAATGTAAACCTGACGAGTAATATCAACTTCAACCGGGGCGTCAGTCTGGTCAATAGCCAGACAAACCGCTCGCAAAACTGGACGTTCAGCCAGGGCGCGCGCATCAACTCGAATTTCGATGAAAAACTCGAATTTGGGCTGAGCGGCAATATCAGTTACCAGACTGCTTTATACTCTCTGCAAACGAATCAGAATACCGAGTATTTCAACAAATCGCTCAGTGGCGATCTGTATTACCAATTGCCTTTCCGGCTGGTTGTTACGACGGACGTTACGTACAATAATTACTCAGGAAAATCGGCCGGATCGGTTCAGAATTTTGCGCTCTGGAACGTGGCTTTGACCCGTCAATTTTTCAAAAACCGCCAGGGAGAATTAAAATTGCAGGTCTACGACCTATTGAATCAAAACCGCAGCATCAGCCGGAATGTGACAGAAACGTATACCGAAGAAACGAATAGTCGCGTTCTGAACCGGTATTTTATGCTCAGCTTTACCTATAACCTGCGGAGGTTTGGCAGTGGTCCGCAGCCCCGAACCGAACGGCAAAACCGGGATCAGAATTTCCCGCAACGGGGGATGCAACGACCGGGGCGAATGAATTAATTTGGATCCCGCATTCCCCGGATTGCATCCGGGGCTATGGTATTTCAGCCTTTCAGGCTGGTTAGGGGTGTTTATTCGTTTGGTTGAGAAGGTAGTAAAAATGTTCCGCTCCTGGCTTTGTAGTAAAACAGGTTGATCGGTTGATTCAACTGTTAGCCAAAACCGGGTGCTGGTAATTCCGGTGGTAGTCCCTTACGTATGAAAACGATTCACTTTTTCCTGTTTTTTGCGGCACTGGGTCTGGTGGGCTGTCAATCCGATCAACTGCCGGAAGAGGTGGCGCTGGCATTGGAAAAAACGCCCGAAACGGTGGACTACAACCTGCACGTCAAACCCATCATTTCGGACCGGTGTTTCAAATGCCACGGCCCCGACAAGGCCAAAATCGAAGCCGATTTGCAGTTGGCAAACTTTGAAGGCGCTACGCAGGAAAACAAGAAAGGACGCCGGGCGATTGTGCCGGGCGACGTCGGAAAAAGTGAGCTGGTGAAGCGGATTCTGAGCCACGACCCGGAAGAAGTGATGCCCACCCCCAAGTCGAATCTGACGTTGACGGCGGAAGAAAAAGCCGTTCTCATCAAGTGGATCGAACAGGGCGCGGAATACAAGGAACACTGGTCGTTGACGAAAATCGAAAAACCGGCGGTTCCGAAAGTGGGGCAAAGTTTTCTGTCGCGCTGGGGCGTCACCTCCGACGATGAAACCGCCTGGGTTCGCAATGAAATCGATCGGTTTACACTGGCGAAAATGAAGGAGCTGGGCTTAAAACCGTCGCCCAAAGCCGAAAAAGCAACCCTGCTCCGGCGCGTTTACATGGATTTAACGGGCCTACCACCGACCCCCGCCGAGGTCGAAGCGTTCCAGAAAAACACGGCCCCCAACGCTTACGAGCAGGTGGTCGACAAGCTGCTGGCGTCTCCGCAGCATGGTGAACAACAAGCGGTTAGCTGGCTGGACCTGGCCCGGTTTGCCGACTCGCAGGGCTACCAGGACGACCCGATGCGAAACGCCTTTCCCTACCGCGACTGGGTGATCAACTCGTTCAACCAGAACAAACCCTTCGACCAGTTTGTAAAAGAGCAGATTGCGGGAGATCTCATGCCCAAATCGGCCAATCCGACGATTCAACGCGAGCGGGAACTGGCTACAGCTTTCAACCGGCTGCATTCGCAAAGTGGTGAAAACGGCATTGTTCCCGAAGAATACCGCATCGAATACGTGGCCGACCGCGCCAATACGTTTGGCAAAGCCTTTCTGGGCCTAACGATGGAGTGTGCCCGCTGCCACGATCACAAATACGACCCGATCAGCCAGAAAGACTATTATTCGCTGTTCGCGTTTTTCAACCAGAACAAGGAAACCGGGCAAATCACGCACAACGGCGAAGCCTGCCCGACGGTGATGCTGCCGTCTCCGCAAGTAGATCAGACGCTGAAGTTCATCCGAACCAAAATCCAGCGACTGGAAACCCGCCTGCAACCGCAACTTTACGAAAAATCGTTTACCAACTGGGCCGTGAATCCGGTTCTTACCTCTACGCTCAACCGTGGCTTGCTGGTGCATTTACCGCTGGATGGCGAGGTAAACGGCACCTACGAAAACCGGGCCGACCAGTCTTTTGTCGCTTTCCTCAGCGGTGATAAGGAGCGAAAACCGCTGCCAACCGCCGGAAAAGTCGGTCAGGCGATGGCGTTGCGGGGCGAGTGCGGCATTGGCATTCTTTCAGAAACGATCGACCGCGTGAACGGAAAAATCGTGGAATCGCCGAAGCGGTTTGGCAAAGGACTCAATTTTGAACGGAATCAGGAATTTTCGGTCAGCATCTGGGTCAATCCGGCCCAGAAAGGCGTTGAAGGGGCCATTTTCCGCCGAACGAATTACGCCAATGAAGGGTATCGCGGTTATTCGGTCAAACTCAATCCGGATCAAACGGTGACGGTTTTGCTGAGTTACGTCTGGCCGGCCAACTGCATCGAACTGAAAACCGTCGATCAACTACCACTCCATCGCTGGCAAAACCTGACGCTCACGTATGACGGTGGAGCGAAAGCCGCTGGTGTGCGTTTTTTTGTGGATGGCAAACCCGCCCGCATGAATGTCGTTACCGACAATCTGACCAAGGGCCTTCTGCACGGAGAATTCAACTCCAACAAGCAGGGCAAATTTTTCGGTTTTGAACTCGGTCACGACTCCCAGGAAAAGACCCTCCACGGGGTTGCCGTCGACGAACTCCGGATTTACAACCGGCGGCTATCGGCGCTGGAAGTTGAGTCGCTGGCGGATGGCACCAATTCTGTGACCGATCTGGTACGCATCCCTGAAAGCAAACGAACAGTCCGGCAACAGCAGAATCTGCTCGAACATTATATGCTCACAGCCGATTCGACCTTCGCCCAGACGAACCGGCAACTGTCGGTCGTACGCGGGCAGGAAGTAGCGGTTTTGTCCGACATCCCCGAAGTGATGGTCATGCAGGAATTGCCCACCAGTCAGCAGCGGAAAAGTTTCATTCTGAACCGGGGGGTTTATGATGCGCCCGGCGCAGCGGTTTCGTCCCAAACCCCGCTCCGCCTGGGGAAACTGCCCGCCGAATATCCGCAAAACCGCCTGGGACTGGCGCAATGGTTGCTGGCCGACGATCATCCGCTGTTCGCCCGCGTGATGGTCAACCGGCTCTGGCAGAACTACTTTGGCAACGGGATTGTCAAAACGCAGGAAGATTTTGGCAGTCAGGGCGATTTGCCGTCACACCCCGAATTGCTGGACTGGCTGGCGGTTCAGTTCCGGGAGGAAGGCTGGGACACGAAGCGGTTTGTCAAACGAATGGTGCTGTCGGCCACCTATCAGCAGTCGTCCAAAGCTACGCCGGAAGAAATTGAACGCGACCCCGACAACAAGTGGCTGGCCAGGGGCAGCAGCTACCGGCTTTCGGCCGAACAGGTACGCGACAATGCGTTGGCCGCCAGCGGTTTGCTGGTTCGTAAAATTGGCGGACCAAGTGTGTATCCGTACCAGCCTGCCGGTATCTGGGAAGCCCTGGCCACCCGCAATACGATTAGTTACCGGCAGCAACACGGCGACAGTTTGTACCGGCGCAGCATGTATACCATCTGGAAACGGACCAGCCCTCCGCCGATGATGCTTAATTTTGATTCGCCCGACCGGAGTTTATGCACGGTTCGAAGGCAGAAAACCGCCACGCCCTTGCAGGCTCTGGTAACGCTGAATGATCCGCAGTTCGTGGAAGCCGCCCGGGTGCTGGCCCAGCGAACGATGCGGGTCAAACCGTCGGCGGACGAGCGAATCCGGTATTTCTTCCAGGCGATTGTTTCCCGAAACCCGCGTCCTAGGGAGTTGGCCTTGATGAAAGCCTTATACGATGAAGCCTATCAGGGTTTTGCAAAAGCACCGCAACGGGCCGAATCGCTCCTGAAAACCGGTGAGTACGAACGCGATCCGACGCTGAAAAGCCCGGAACTGGCAGCTTACACGATGGTTGCCAACACCATTTTGAACTACGACGAAGCGACGATCAAACGATAAACCCAGTCAGCGGTCGGAGACCCTGACTGCGGTTTAATATTGAACCAGTAAACCGCAGTCAGGGTCTCCGACCGCTGACTGGGTTAAAGCCATGAACAATTTCAAAGACGAATTACACGACCAGATGAGCCGCCGGACGTTTCTGCAAAGTAGCGGTTTGGGTCTCGGCGCGGCCGCACTTTCTTCCCTGTTGCCCCAAAATGCCGTAGCCAGTGCGGGTGCCGGTCTGGATTTGCCCAATTTCCCGGCCAAGATCAAACGGGTGATTTATCTGCTGCAAAGTGGGGCACCGTCGCAACTGGAAACGTTTGATTACAAACCGAAACTTGAGCAGATGTGGGGCCAAAACCTGCCCGAATCGGTGCGGCAGGGCCAACGGCTCACGGGCATGTCGGCGGGGCAAAGCTCATTTCCACTGGCGGCATCGGTGTATAAATTCGCGCAATACGGGAAAAGCCGGGCGTGGGTCAGTGAACTGCTGCCCCACCACAGTACGATGGTAGACGACCTGTGTTTCATCAAATCCATGCACACCGAACACATCAACCACGACCCCGCCGTGACCTTTATCCAGACCGGCAACCAGATTGGCGGACGTCCGTCGATGGGTTCGTGGGTGAGTTACGGGCTGGGTTCGGAAAATAAAAACATGCCGGCTTTCGTCGTGCTGCTGTCCAGGGCGCGCAGTGGAGACCAGCCGCTGTATGCCAAATTGTGGAGCAACGGTTTCATTCCTTCCACCCACCAGGGGGTGGTGTTCCGGTCGGGTCCCGATCCGATTTTTTACCTGAACAACCCGGATGGCGTCGACAAAACCTCCCGGCGAACCATGCTGAATTACCTCGCCAAATTGACGGAAGATCAGTACAAACACGTGCTGGATCCCGAACTCAACAGCCGGATGCAGCAATACGAAATGGCGTATCGGATGCAAACGTCGGTTCCCGAAACGCTCGACCTTTCCAAAGAACCGGATTACATTTTCGATATGTACGGCCCCGAAAGCCGAAAACCGGGCACCTACGCAGCCAACTGCCTGTTAGCCCGTAAATTAGCCGAGAAAGATGTGCGGTTTATTCAGTTGTATCACCAGGGCTGGGACCAGCACGGTAATTTGCCGAAAGACATCAAAATCATGGCCGATTCGGTCGATCAGCCAACGGCTGCGCTCGTGAAAGACTTGAAACAGCGGGGCTTGCTGGACGATACGCTGGTGATCTGGGGTGGCGAATTTGGCCGCACCAATTATTCGCAGGGGAAGCTCACCAAAGACAATTACGGCCGCGACCACCACCCGCGTTGCTTCACCATCTGGATGGCCGGGGGCGGTATTAAAAAGGGAATGACGTATGGCCAGACCGATGATTTTAGTTACAACATCGTGAAAGAGCCGGTCCACGTTCACGATTTACAGGCTACCATTCTGCACCTGCTGGGCCTTGACCACGAAAAACTCGTGTACAAATTCCAGGGGCGACGCTACCGCCTGACCGATGTGGCCGGGAAAGTGGTCAAACCCATTCTGGCGTAGAAACTTAATCTGTTGCCAAACGAAAACGGACAACCGATCAGATCCGGTTGTCCGTATACAATTATCCCCACAGAATCAACTAAACTTAAGGCAGCAACACCCGGTCGATCACGTGTACGACGCCGTTGGTAGCCACAATGTCAGCAGAAACCACGTTCGAAGCCTGATTGGCGTTTCCAGTTCCCAGAAAACTTACTCCGGAAGAGGATACGTTGCTTCGAACGGTGGTTCCCTGAGCCGTGGTAACGGCGGCTCCATCGGTTAGGTTAGTAGAAAAAGCCCGGGCGGCAATAACGTGATAGGTCAGAATATTGGTCAGCGTGGCAACCGGCGCAGCATTGATCGCAGCCGCATCCGCAAAACCGGCAGCCTGGAAGGCGGCATTGGTGGGGGCCAGCACCGTCAGCGGTCCCGCAGCCGTCAAGGCATTCAGAACCGGTGCACCTCCGCGTGTGACCGCGGCCACCAGCAAACTCAGGTTCGGATTGCCCTGCGCCAGTTGCACGATGTTCTGGGTGGGCGGCATCAGCACTTTATTGATGACGTGAATGACGCCGTTCGAAGCGGAGACGTCAGCCTGCGTTACCCGTGCGCCATTGACAGAAACGCCCGAAGCGGTTTTGGTAATATACACATTGCTGTTGCCCAGCGTCTGCACCGCCGTGTTGGCCGCCGTCGGGATATCAGCCGCAGCCGTCCGCTGACCGATGACGTGGTATTGCAAAACCGCTTGCAGCGTTGCTACCGGAGCCGCATTGATCGCGGCTACATCGGCAAATCCAGCCGCCTGAAAAGCCGCATCCGTTGGCGCAAAAACCGTCAGCGATCCTGTTCTGAGTGCTTCGGCCAGTCCGGCGCGCACTACGGCAGCTTCCAGCAGGGAAAAATCAGCCGTGTTGACAACAATATCAGTGATGGTTTGGGGTGCCGGTGTTTCTTCATCGTCGTCATTGTTGCAGGACGTCATTGAAAGTAACGTTGAACCTACCAACAGGGCTACAACAAACTTCAGGCGGGTGAATTTTCGAAAAATGGATGGATTACGTTTCATAAACAGTTTAAAAGTTGTGTGTTGAAAAACTCCGCAATCGACCTTTGGAGGTGTTTGGATTGCTTTCGAACCATAGTGCGGAGGCAAGCAGCTTTCTCACAAAACTTTTTTGATTTTTTTTCAAAAAAAATTCGCTTTACCCTTGAAGCCCCGTTCCCCTAAAGGGGACTTTTGGCATCCGGATTAAGGTGCGTCCAAGTCCCCTTTAGGGCAGGGTTGTTAAGTTCTTCCGTTTTTCGCCCCCAACCCCCTAAAGGGGGCTTCGAAATCCGGATGTTTTAGCCCCCTTTAGGGGGTTGGGGGCGAAAAACGGATCGATATTGCTAACTTCAACGATCCTAATTTCCAGAACTTAACAGCCCTGCCCTAAAGGGGAACGGGGCTTTATAAGCAAATCGCAGCTAACATTTTGGCTCATCAATCCGTTACAGCCAGTAATCAATTCCCAGCAAACCGTTCTGCCGTATGCCCAGTCCTGTACCGGAAATACCACCATCGCTTTGGGAGGGTCTTCGCAACCGCGATGATTCCAGCCTGAGCGAACTGTACCGGTTGACTTACAACGACTTACTAAATTTTGGCATCTACTTTGGTTTTTCGGCCACCGTGGCCAAAGACGCCATCAATCAGGTGTTTCTGGAATTGTGGGAACGTGGAGAGAAGCTACCGGTAGTCAGCAACGTCCGGTCGTACCTCATCACAGCCCTGCGCCGGAAACTGTTGAAGGACTTTAACCGGGAAGATCGTTTTACGGAGCTGACCGGACGCGAACCAGGCTACGAACCGCCTTATGAGGAGGTGATCGTTCAGGCGCAGGAACAGCAGCATCTTCAGCAAACGCTCCAGCAGGCCCTCAGCCAGTTGACACCCCGGCAGCGGCAACTCATCGAACTGCGGTTTTTCCGAAATCAGGGGAATGAGGAAATTGCCGAAGCCACCGGCATGAACATCAATACGGTTTATAACACGCTGTCCTCGGCCTTGAAACTGCTGCGACAGACGCTGAATCGGAAAGAAAAACGGAGTCTGGTACCGCTATGGCTGCTCATTTTTTCACTGCTGGGTTTGTGAGATTTCGTTACTTCGGCGTACTATTATCTGAATTTAACACCCCCGGTCCTCTTTCGGGATGTCGATGAACGCAATGAACCACGACCTTTACACGGCCGACGACTTTTTGCTCGATGATAGTTTTGTTGCCTACCGACAGGGAACCGACCCGGCGGCAACAGCCTACTGGACGGAATGGCAGCGTCGAAAACCGGGCAACCTCCCGGCGTTTCGGGAAGCCGAACGGCTGCACAGTGTGCTCAGTGGCCACAAACCGGGCCTGGAAGCATCCTTGCAGGAACTGAAAACCCTGCTGGCCGATCGACAGGCGGACACCGCCCCCACCATCGTCGATTTTCAACCCGTACGAACCCGTTTCCAAACCGGCTGGTGGGTCGCAGCCGCTTCTATTCTGGTCATGCTGGGATTGGGTGGCTACTGGCTCTGGCAGAATCAGACGGTTTCGTACCAGACTGATTACGGCCAGCAGAAAACGATTACCCTGCCCGACGGTTCCACCGTTACGCTCAACAGCCATTCGGAACTCAGCCACCGGCGGCATTGGGCATCCGGCGCAAACCGCGACGTAACGCTCACCGGCGAAGGCTTTTTTTCGGTCCGCCATCTGGAAGTCAATGTGCCGTTTCGGGTACACAGCAAAAACGCGTTCACGGTGGAGGTTCTGGGCACCGAATTTACCATGACCAGCCGCAGCGACCTCAACCGCGTGGTGTTGAACCGGGGTAAAGTGCAGGTCAGCGGTTCCGACAGCAGCCCGGCCCTGACGCTGGTGCCAGGACAACTGGCCGAACTTGACCCCGCCACCGGCCAGCTAACCAGTCGGGAAGTCTCGGCAGAACGCTATAATGGCTGGCTTCGAAATCAACTGGTTTTTGATGAGGTCACCCTTCCGGAAGCGGTTCGGCAGGTGGAAGAGCAGTTCGGGATTGACGTTCGATTCGATTCCGCCACGGCCGGTAGTCGGCGGTTTTCCGGTATTTTACCGCTGAAAGACCCTGATAAAGTACTGAATACACTAGCGGTTTATCATCAATTGAAAATAACCAGACAGGGAGACGCCTATTTGCTGAACCGGTGAAGGTGCTGCGACAGATTTTCAGGTTTGCCGACAAACCGTTCCGAATTGGGCTATGCGGTTTACTGATCGGGTCACTGCTGACCGGAACGCAGACCCGTGCGCAGTCGGGTCTGGCCCTGGAAGATTTCCTGAAGAGCCTGAACCAGAAACGCGGAACGTATTTTTTATATGATGAAAAGCTGCTGAAAACCATCCGGGTAACGGCTCCGATCCCGTGGAAAGCCGACACCCGAACCCTGCTGGAAACCGCCCTGTCGGGAACCGGCCTGACCTTCCGGCGGGTCGACGACTGTTACCTGATCGAACGCGAAGCCCGCCCATTCCCCCGCCCCCAGCCCACCGGCCAGACGCCTGTGCGACGGTTTACCATCAGCGGATTTGTTCGGGAAAAAGGGAGTCGGGAGCAGGTGAACGGGGCTACGGTTTACGTCGACAAAACCGTAGCCACTACCAATCCGTACGGGTATTATTCCCTGACCATCGCCGAACGCGACACCGTGGAACTGGTGGTTTCGATGGTGGGCTACCGGCGATTTTACCGGCGACTGCCCCTCTCCGGCTCGGTTTCACTCGATATTGAGCTGACATCCAACACCTTGCTGGACGAAGTGGTTTTGACCAATACCGCCGGGGCGCGGGCGTTCAGTTCATCGCAAACGGGCCAGTTGACGCTCCCGGCCCTCCAGATTCGGAACACCCCGGCCTTGCTGGGTGAAAAAGATGTCCTGAAAACCCTGCAATTCATGGCGGGTATTCAGCCGGGATTGAGTGGTCAGGTCGGCCTGCACGTTCGCGGGGGCGGTGCCGACCAGAATCTGCTTTTGCTGGACGAGGCCCCGGTTTACAACGCCAATCACCTGTTCGGTTTTTTTTCGGCCTTCAACGCTGATGCGCTGCAAACGGTTACGCTGCAAAAAGGCGGTTTTTCGTCCCGGTATGGGGGCCGTCTGTCGTCGGTGGTCGACATGACCATGCGCGAAGGCAACAAACAGCAGTGGCATGGCGCGGTCGGAACGGGCATCGTGGCTTCCCGGCTTTTGCTCGAAGGCCCGCTGATCCGCGAAAAAGCGTCGTTTCTGCTGGCGGCCCGGCGCTCCAACCTCAGCCCGGTTTTGGGTGACTTCGTCGCTTCGGTCATCGAGGATTATACCGGAACCACCTGGCGGGCCAATTTCTACGACATCAACGCGAAAATAAATTTTGATCTGAACCGGCGCAACAAACTGTATCTCAGCGGGTATTTCGGACGGAATTACTTCGGCGGTGGCGACAGCCTGAACCGGACGCAACGCTGGGTGAACGTGCTGACGTGGCAAAACCAGACCGGAAACCTGCGCTGGAATCACCTGTTTTCCGAAAAATTATTCAGCAATACCGCGCTGGTTTTCAGCCGATACAACTTTGAAACCCACCGAAAAAACATCAGCACCGAAGGCGAAACCTCCGGGCAAACCACGGATTTGTGGCGGTATTTCGATGGCATCACGGATCTGACTTTGAAAACTGATTTTGATTACTTCCCCTCCGCCCACCACCACCTCCAGTTCGGGCTGATCAATACCGTTCGGGCGTATCGACTCAATGGTGTCCAGGTTGTCACGCTCTCGGCCCTCGGCAACCAGTCGGGTCTGGAAAAAACCGAATCAGTTGAAACAGCCGCCTACGCCGAAGACCACTGGAACCTCGGCAAACGCATCAAACTCAGCGCCGGGGGTCGCATCACCCAATACCGCATCCGGCAAAAAGCCTTCCTGCGGGCTGAACCGCGCGTTTCGGCGGCCGTACAGATTCGGGAAAAGCAGGCGGTTCGGGCTTCCTTTTCCGATATGAACCAGTTCATCCATTTGCTGTCCAACACGGGCCTGGGGTTGCCGACGGATTTGTGGGTGCCGGCCACCGACCTCATCAAACCGCAGCGGTCGCGGCAGGCCGTGCTCGGGTTCATCCACGATTTCAACCCACGCTGGCAACTCACCGTGGAAGGCTACCGCAAGTGGATGCGCCACGTCATCAGTTACCAGGAAGGCGCGGATTTCATCGGCATCACCAGTGCCGTTCGTGCCAGCGAAGTCAGTTGGGAGCGCAACATCACCGCTGGCAATGGCCAGGCATCCGGACTGGAGACGACGCTGCAATCCCGCTCGGGACGCCTGACCGGATCGCTCAACTATACCTGGTCGATGACGCGCTGGCAATTTCCCGAACTCAACAACGGCAACGCGTTTTATCCCCTGCACGACCGCCGTCACAGCGTTTCGGTCACCGGCTTGTATACGTTCAGCCCCCGGTTTCGGTTGTCGGCGGCCTGGACGTTCAGCTCCGGCAACCCGTTTTCGGTGCCGGTTTCGGGCGTTCCCAGTTTCGGTCATCTGGGGCTCGGCAAGGCGGATCTCGTTATCACCCCAACGGAACAACTGTTTGGAACCGAATCACCGCTGGTGCAGGTCAGGACGTCTTTCAGCAATTTCCGGGCCGAAGCCAACCACCGGCTGGACGTCAATTTCCAGGCGGATCTGGGGCGTCGCCGGTTTAAACACCGGGTGGAATTGGGAGCCGTCAACGCTTACGGACGCCGGAATCCGTTTTCGTACAACCTGATGATCAATCCCGCCGGGCAGCTTTCACTCCGTCGGGTGGCTTTGTTTACGTTTGTTCCATCGCTCAACTACCTGATTTCCTTTTAAAACCGATGCGCCCACTCCTCGCCCTGTTTCTGATCGTTTTGACGGGTAGCTGCATTCGCTCGGTCGATGAATTGTCTGTGGATGCCCTGCCCATCGATCGGGTGACCAAACCCAACGTAATCTGTTTTATTTCTCCGCAAGACACGGTTTTGGCGGCCAAAATTGCCATGTCGGAACCCCAGATTGTGTCTTCCTTTGCGCCATCGCTGGTGGTGAAAGATGCGGTGGTGTTCCTGAGCGACAGCACCCGAACCATTCAGTTGATCTATGACGACAAGCTGAATTATTACCGCGCATTGCCCCAGGGGCGGTTTTCCATCCGGGCGGGCGTGACCTACCGCCTGACGGTGAGCATGACCGGAAACCGCCGGGTGACGGCCGAAGCCACCGTCCCCCACGCCGTTCCTGTCAGCCGAATCGCCCTCGACTCCGTGGTCACCCGAAACAGCGCCAATGCGGCCCTGACCAATTACACCACGACGATTTTCTGGAATTCACCGGATAAAAAAACCGTTGAAAACCAAACCAATTATTACCGGGGCTGGGCGGAAATCGATCAGGAAATTCGGGAAGAAGGCACCGGGCGCGTTCTGGAAAACCGGCTGGGTCGGCCCACGTTTTTTGTCGACCGCGAAACCGGCCGCGCTGGCGTGGAGCGACTCATGACCGGTTCGCACTCGCTGCTCACCGCACCGAACACGATCACCCGGACCAACCGGATTCGGGTGGGGCTGCTGACGACCGACGAAAATTATTACCGCTACCACACTACCCTGCGGGAGCAGTTTACCAACCAGGGGCAGTATTTTGTGGAACCGACGGTGTTGTTTTCCAACATTGCCGGTGGCTACGGCGTGTTTGCCGCCTACAATGGCGCGTATGTCACCCTGAATGACCCCGCCAGTATCATCAACTAAAACACAGTCGGCCGGTTAGGTAATTCCAACCGGCCGACTGTAGCGTTTGTGTACTTATCTTAACGCGAGCTATGAGATTTATTCATTAACCACAAGCTTATTAAGTACCAGAGGTACAACATGTTTGTAGCAAAACGAATCACCGGAAACATCAGTCCGCTACGCGGCCAATAATCCCATCGTTCGCGTTATTTCAAATACCGGAAGTCTTCATTTCCTTTGACTGCCAGCAACGTTTCGTAAATCAGCTTGATCACCGCCTGAACGTCGTCCATATGAACGGTTTCAACCGTCGTGTGCATGTATTTGAGCGGCAAAGAAATCAGGGCGGAAGCACTGCCTTCGGCGGCATAGGCAAACGAGTCGGTATCGGTTCCGGTGGAACGGCTGACCGCCTGACGCTGAAAGGTAATCTCCTTATCCTGCGCCACCTGAATGATGAAGTCCCGCACCTTGTTCTGCACCGCCGGGCCGTAGCAAATCACCGGGCCGCCCCCGGCTTTCAGGTCGCCCTGCTCCTTTTTGTCGTACTTGGGCGACTGTGTATCGTGGGTCACGTCCGTGATGATGGCCAGATCGGGCTTCAACCGCCGGGCAATCATTTCGGCACCGCGAAGGCCAATTTCTTCCTGAACGGCGTTCACAATGTACAGGGTAAAAGGCAGTTGTACGCCGTTTTCCTTCAACTGCCGGGCCACTTCGGCAATCATGAAACCGCCCATCCGGTTGTCGAGTGCCCGACCCACGTAATACCGGTTGTTCAGCTCAAAAAGTCCTTCGGCAAAGGTGCAAACCGTCCCGACGTGAATGCCCATTTCGAGCACTTCATCTTTCGTGAGGGCGCCCACGTCAATGAACAGATCGGTTACTTTCGGAGCCACGTCTTTCGCCAAATCACGCACGTGAATGGCCGGCCAGCCGAAAACGCCCTGCACCTGACCGTTGGCCGTGTGCAGATTCACCCGCATCGACGGCGCAATCAGGGCGTCGGAACCGCCGTTGCGCCGGACGTAAATGTAGCCGTCGTCGGAAATAAAGTTAACAAACCACGAAATTTCGTCGGAATGCGCTTCGATCACGACTTTGTAAGGTGTCTGATCGGCGGGTGTTGTTCCATTGATTACCCCAACGACGGTTCCGTATGTATCGACAATGTACTCATCAATATACGGTTTGAGGTAGTCCAGCCAGATTTGCTGTCCCGACGATTCGAAGCCCGTGGGCGAGGCATTGTTGAGGTAGGTATAAAGGAAATTTTTACTGGATTCAGTCATTTGCTTATTTATAAATTAGGTCTATTAACCCCTAAATCCCCTGAAGGGGACTTGGACCGGTACAATCCAGATGCAAAAAGTCCCCTTCAGGGGATTTAGGGGTGTAAATACCAAACCAAACAAAAACGGCCGACAATTCCCATCTTGCCGACCGTTTTTTGAAGCGGTATTTTTTAAAACGCCACCCGGTAACTCAAAACCGGAATCAGGGGCGTCATGTAACTGGTTTTGATCTGGCCGGTCCGGGGTTCGAAATACTGCCCGAAAATATTCTGCCGGTTGGTTGCATTCTGAAGGTCCAGCGACAGCGTGCGGGTTGAATGCGGGCGGTTTCGCTTCCAGCTCAGCCGAACATCGGTCCGGAAATAATTGGGCAACTTTTGGGTATACGACTGACTGTCAACATACACCGTCTCCTGTTTCCGAATGGACTCGGCAATGTCGATGGGTGTGGTTCGGTAACCGCCGTAATAAGTCAGTTTCAAATTAAATCCCAGCACATTCCGGCCCGACTCGCCCAGCACCCACTCCTTTCCGCCCTGAAAACTAAAGGCGTATTTGCCGTTAAACCGAGTGTCGCGCCAGATGCCATCCGACCCCTGATAACGGGAATCGTAAAGCGAAGACGACAGCAGAAAATAGACGTTGTTGTGTAAAAACTGCTCCAGCGTCAGTTCAAGACCGTAATTTTTGCCAACGCCTTTGTTCGCAAGCCGGTCGGTGGTCAGTCCGTCGAAGCTGTTCACCATCGCAAAAGCGTCCTTCGTGTCGGCACTGATCGGAATGTTAAACAGCGACTGGTAATATGATTCGGCTTTTACACGCAGGTGCTCATTGAGCAGCCAGTCGTAGGCCAACACCAGGTGGTGCGAGCGCGTAAAGCCCAGATTCCGGTTGGTCGGTGCACCATTTTCCGCCGGTTGGGCCGCAAAATAGGTCGCCAGGTTCTGAATCTGACTGTGTAATCCGTAGCCCAAACTCACCGAATGACCCGGCACAAACGCCCAGCGCACCGATCCGCGGGGTTCCAAAGCGTCGGTATTATTGAGCATCAGCCGAAGGTAATGCAGCCCGGCGTTGAACGTGAGTTTTTCGGTCATGCGGTAATTCCACTGCCCGTAGGCCTGCACCGTGGCCGTCTGATCGTCCGTCTGAATTTGCGTGGTGAGCGCGTTTTGCCCTTCCAGCCGCTCCTTCCGCTCCAGATTGAAGCCCAGAACTGAACCTGTCACACCGGCGCGCAGCGTGTGTTGCGCGTTAAATTTATAAGTCAGGGTGGACGACGCAATTTGTTTCCGGATGCGGTAGGCTTCGCGCATTTGCAGCAGCGGCACATACCCGGTTTCCAGCGATTCATTTTCGTAACCGGTTTGGTAGCCCGAGAAAAGCGCAACGGTTTTGAGAAAGGCTTTTTTGCTAAGGCTGATCGAGTGCGTAGCACCAACGGCACCGGTTTTGGCAAAAAAATGGTCGTTGTAACGCTCATAATCATTCTTCCATTTTGTCGAATCTTTCACAGCGTCCAGGTCACTGTTGCTCAGACCGCCAAAACCGAAGACCGTAAAATTGCCCGCTTTCCCCGCCGGAAGGTATAGATTAAAGGATATATCTTGAAAAACATTGGCCGCTCCGCCAATATTGACGCCTATTTTTGACAACAAGCCCAGGGTCGAATACCGGTAATTGAAGAGATACGACCCTTTGTAGTTTTTGGAAAACGGCCCTTCACTCGCCACATCGAGCCCCAGAACACCCGCCTGAATGGTATGTTCGCGTTTGGCATTGTTGCCTTTCCGCAGTCGCAAATCGAACACGCCGGAGAGTGCATTGCCATATTCGGCCGGGAAAGCACCCGTCATGAAGTCCGAATTGGCCAGAAGCTGGGCACTCAGGATGGAAATACCGCCCCCGGCTGACCCCAGGTTGGCGAAGTGGTTGGGGTTCGGAATTTCGACGCCTTCCATGCGCCACAGCAACCCGGTCGGCGCGTTGCCGCGAATCACGATGAGGTTGCTGCCATCGTCGGCACTGACCACCCCGGCGTAGGCCGTCGCCATCCGGGCCGGGTCGTTGACGGCGGCCGCAAACTTCTGGGTTTCCTCTACCGAGAACGTCCGGGCGCTCACGGCGGCCATCTCGTTCAGCGGTTTGTCTTTCTCGATTTGCGGCCGAACCGTCACTTCGTTCACCGTCACAATGGCTTCTTCGAGGGCCACGTTGAGCACCAGTTCTTTCCCGGCATCGACCAAGATGTTCGACAAAATCAGTTCTTTATAGCCCAGGCTCGTGATTTTTAAACTGTGTCGGCCTACCGGAATTTGCGACAACCGAAACGATCCGTCGGCGTTGGTGGTGATTCCTTTCAGCGGGTTGGAGTTTAGAATAAGAACCGTTGCGCCGGGCAGGGCGGTTTGCAGGCTTTGGTCGACAACGGTTCCCCGAATGGTTTGTGTGTAGGTTTGGGCGTGGGCATTTTGCAGGAAAACACCCAAAAGAAAGACGAGTAGTAAGGTACGAACGTGCATGAGGATTTGTTGTTGTAGGTATGCCGTCATGACAGCTATCTACGACCTTTCCCCTATGCCCTGGGTACATTTATTTTTACCAAACCGACGCTAACTAGCTTAATTATACTGAATCAGTACATTATCTTTCGTCAACAAGATTGAGAAACCGGCTTTATAAATCAGTCCTTTTTCCGAATCGATTGACAATTTTTCCCGAACCGCCTGATAATACATTTCTTTATTTTCTTTAGACTCTGTCAACGTCATATTCTTCTTACAGTACTCTTCAATTGTTTTACGAATAGAGGTCGGTATACCGACCATAATAAGATGCTTAGCCATGTAGGTTTGAATATTTTTATCCTGTTTGCTACCCGGTGTTATGTTCAAGGAATGGCGTAAATTTCTAAATACTACTGCCGCTGTCAGGACAGATCGGCTCACGGTATCCAACGAAACGTATTCATCCGTTCGGAGTGAGTCTTTCTGGTCATAGGAAAGCGTGGAAGCAAATTTTACAAACCCGGCATGTTTTAAAAAGCGGTCAAACGACTCCTCATCTTTTAAAGTGTAAAGCGCATCATCGATTGCTTCTTCTATTTCCGATAAGCTCTTTGCATTTTTTGAAATTTCTTCAACAGCCGATAACTGCTTAAATGCTTCAAGTTCATCGAACATCGTATAAGCGAGTTTAAAATCTTTTTTAAACAATTTTCCTAAATTATTTAAAATCCGATTATCTATTTTTGTATAGCCAACTTTCTTTATTTTGAAAAGATTACTGATATAAATAAGATCCGTTTGATAGCCGGGATATTGAAAGGAATAGTTCTTTTTTGGATTCAAATAGACGGTCATTGGAAATGATTTTAGCTCAGTCCCTGTAATCGTTTTGTAAAGCTTTTTAGCAACATCTGTTTTCTCATTCAAGGCTACAAAATAAAATTCCTGGTTAACTAAACCACTGACATTCTTATACCGGAAAGTTTCCTTGCGCATTTTATGCGAATACAGATCCCAATCCGCAAAGAAATAAAGGATAATAGGTTTGTCTTTGGCTTTCGATGAATCGGTTAACGTGGGCAGCATCGATAGACTAATCGGTTTGATTGCTCCCCCACTATACGCCACCATTTCCGCATAACTTCCGGTCTCGACTTTCAAACTTTCGTGTTCCTTTTGAATCGCTTCCTTTAACGTAACTTCTTGCCCAAATCCCGGAAAAACCATCCACAACAGACTAAAACACAAAAGAAAAACTAGTCGTTTATTTTTATGGATGATATTGCGCACTCTGAACAGGTTCATACGGGTCTATTTTATAGCGTTGACCCCGTTTTTCATTCGTTTTTCCAAAAAAGCCGGGCAGTCATCGGGGGGTTCTGTCAAAAATAGAATCTAAATGATGCCCAAACCATCCATCTTTACGAGGGCTGGCGTTCTCTTAGTGAAAGCCGGAAAATTCCTAACAAGACTATCTCTATTTTTCGACGTTCCCGTTCAGTCTTTCCGAATCCGCTCCAATTCTTCTTTAGAGCCTTTTTCCGTTAGACTCGAAATCATTTATCCGGGTGCATAAATCCTACATTGTTTCCATCGATAAAATTGAAGCCATCGATGGGAATGAGATTGTGATTCAATCACACCGCATTCCCATCAGCCGAAATTACCGGGAGCCGATTATTCAACAGGTTGTGAAAACGAAGCTCTGGATAAAATAGACGTTACCGGTTGCAAAACCGCAAAGCCGCCTGAAAACCGACCCAGCCCGTCGAAAACGTATTCACCATGTTGCTGGAATTGTTGAAGAGCGGCACATCGAAGCGTGTGGCCGGTTTGGCGCGGGTGTAGTCACTCAGGTATAAATTGACCGAAGGCCCAACGGCGAGGGCAATGCCCCGAGTCAGTTTTTTCTCGATGCCCATGTTCAGGCGAACCAGCGTATTCCACTCGCCCCAATTGAACTGATCATCCGCGCTCAGTACGTTTCCGGTCAGGTCAAAATTCAGCATCCAGCCCCGCTTCAAGTCCACCGCCGTTCCCAGGCCGTAGCCCAGACTCCAGAGCGGTTTTCCGGTTACGCCTAAATTAGAGCCGCCGGTGAAGATGTTGTAGAACCGCGGTACGCCGGTTTTGAAAGTCAGGTTGGTGGTCATCACCTCGTCCGTCGAAATCTCCAGCCGCCGGTAGCCATTCCGGTGAACGTAACTGAACAGACCAAAGGGTGTCGTTTCCGACGAACCGGCGATGTTGACCAACGAAATCTGGTGACCCCGGACCACCTTCGTCGCGTAGTTCAGAAAACCGCTGAGCTGCCAGCCCGACAGTTCGCCCACGGCAATGTTGGTGAAGCCCGCCAACTGAAAACCCGCCATGTTACCACCGGTTATGTTTCCGTACCCCGACAACTGAAAACCCGTCATCGAGCGGGCGGCAATGTTGGTGAAGCCCGCCAGTTGAAAACCGCTCATGTCGTTGCCAACGATGTTGCCAAAACCGGCCGCCTGAATACTTTCGGACATTTTGCCCATCGTCATGTTGTAAAAACCGGCCGCCTGAATGCCCTGCACGTTTCCAATAACGGTGTTGCCAAAACCGGCCGCCTGAATGCCCAGCACCTCGCCCCGCACCCCGTTGAAGAAACCGGCTGCCTGTACCCCACTCAGGTTTTCGCCCACGACATTGGCAAAACCGGCTACCTGTACCCCACCGACATCGCCCCGAACCAGGTTCATAAATCCGCCCACTTCCAAGGCGGTAACGCCCAGCGAATACCCGGCGACCAGGTTCAATGAGTACTGGTTGATGACCCGCCCGCTCAACGTGTGGTTGGTGCCCACAAACGGGAAGAGCGAAAACTGGATGTCGCGGTGAATGGTGTCACCCGCCAGGTTGGCGTCATGAACGGCCTGCCGGGTCGTTTTAAACCAGTCGGCAAAATCGTTTCTGGTTTCTTCCAGCACCGACTTGCTGCGGTCCCAGATGGTGGGGCCGGGCGTGTTGGTGCGGGACGCGGGCGTCGAATCAACCGGGATGGTCACGGCGACCGGCTGCGCCAGGATGGGCGTCGGGCGCGTGGTGTCGATCGACGTCCGGACGGTCATGGGTTGCAGCGCCGTTTGCGAAGGCAGGGGCGTCATTCCAATGTCGAGTTTATGCGTTTGCCGGGCGTTGATGGAGACGGTTTCGGAGAAATAATATTTCCGGCGAACCTCCAGCCGCACCGATGGAATTTCGGTCGACAATTTGATGCGGTAATAGCCGTACGGGTTCGAAACGGTGGACGCCAGCGTGGTTTTTTCGTAAATACTGACCTGACTGACCCGTTGCCCGGTTTGGCGGTCGGTGATATACCCGTCCAGAATGAAACTTTTGGGTGCCTCGGCGGGCGGCTCCGCTTTTTGCAGAATGATGTGGTTCCCGCGTGATTTGTAGGTGATGGTTCCCCGAAAAATCTGGTTCAGCAAGGCGCGGACGGAGTTGGTGGTCCGCAGACTCAGCGTACTGTTGGGATTGATCAGCGCGACATTGTAGGCAAATGAAAACTGTCCTTTGTTGCTGATTATTTTCAGGGCATTATCGATTCGCTCGTTGGTAAAATCGACCGAAACGACCCGTTCGAGGGGTGGAGTCGACTGGGCAACGGTTTTATGCAGTAAACCACAGAAAATCAGCAAGAAGAAGATACGGATTGGGTACATCGTCAATGGTACGTTTGGGTTGAAGACACCCTGAAAAGTCGTTACCCCTATGCAGGCAGACACATAAAACCATTACTGGCACGGTGACTTGCCGTAGAGAATAACCCGATTTCCTTCTCGTCGAATGTGTAGTCCAGTTGTTTCCTCGGTCAAAGACAGCACAAATTCCAGATTTTCATTCGTAACATTCATGTTGAACGGGCACTTGCCAAACTCTTTGTTTGCCAAGTGAATATCAGCATGATACACTTCATTCAATGTTGCAATGATGTTGCTCAGGGGTTCTTTGTCAAACACCAGCCGCCCGGTTTTGAAGGACAATGTATTGGCGTCGAACCGCAGTGATTTGATGAGGGTGTCTTTCTTTGCGTCGAAAACCGCCTGTTCATCTTTGACCAGCGTAATCTCTTTCGTTTTGGTCGAAAATTTCACTTTTCCGGTTCGCACCGCCACCCGCACGTCCGCTGTATACGCCCGGATGCTGAACGACGTTCCCAACACCTGAACGGTGGTATTGCGAACCTGAATCCGGAAGGGTTTGGTTGGGTCGGGTTTGACCTCGAAAAAGGCTTCGCCGGTCAGTTGGACCTCGCGGCTATCGTCGGCAAACGACTCGGGATAGGTGAGCTTACTGTCGCGGTTCAAAAAAACCCGGCTGCCATCCGGCAGAATTTTCTCAATTTTCTGATCGGCGGTTACGGCGGCCACCTGAGCCACCGGAACGGTTTCGGTTTCTTTCGTAAAAAACCACAGCAATCCCGACAACAAAACCACCGTTGCAGCCACGGCCCACACCGGCGATTGCCACCAGCTACTGGTCCGGTTGCTCCGAACCGGCGTAACGAGCAACGGTTTTATGACGGGATCAGGCGGGGCTTCGACCGGTTTTGTCGGGCTGAGTTTATCCTCCGTTTCAGACGAAGACCGCATTTTGCCCCGCATTTTCTGCCAGGCCGCATCGGTATTGACCGGAATCGACGGCGATTGGGCTTTCTGGCTCAGTTTCCCGGCCGTATCCCAAATCCGCTCGAAGCGGTCGAATTCCTGACGTTCGGAGTTGTCCTGATCCAGCCAGCGCTGAACCCGTTCCGACTCGGCAGCATCGGTCTCCCCCGCCAGGAATTTCCCCAGCAGGTCGTCGTCGATTCGGTTTTCGGGTTGATCAGGCATTTATTTTTTGGAGTAAAGACTCAAGACATGAGATTAGAGATAAAATGATTTTCAGTGAATGAACCGTTTTTTTAGTCTATATTCTCTTGTCTCTCCTCTACCTGCTTAATTTAAAAAAAGCACCATCAAAATCGGCAGATAATCCGCCAGTTCGGTTCGTAAAATGCGCAGGGCTTTCCCGATCTGGTTTTCCACGGTTTTGATGGAAAGCCCGAGTTGGTCGGCAATCTCCTGGTACTTCATCTCTTCAAACCGGCTCATTGAAAAAATCAGCCGGCATTGTTCCGGCAACCGCTGAATGGCCACCTGCAAACGATCCGACAACTCGCCGGCAATCAACGACTGCATGGGCGCTTCCGCCGACGACTGGTACATCTCGACCTCATAAGCCGCCTGCTCGCGGTGTTCCGACTGCACCGACAAATGCCGGATGCGGTTCAAACAACGGTTGTGTACCGAACGGTATAAATACGACTTCAGCGAAACCGTAATTTCCAGGGTGTCGCGTTTTTCCCAAACCGCCAGAAAAACCGCCTGCACCGCTTCTTCAGCATCATCCCAATCGTGCAGGAATGTGCGGGCATACTGGCACAACGGTGCGTAATGCTGCCGGAACACGGCCTCAAACGCGGGTTCGTCGCCCAGTCGTATCGCATGAATTAATTCCTGATCAGTCAGTTGCACGTAGTTGCGTCCGTTTTTTCGTGGCAAATCTACTACTCTTTTTTGAACCCGTATCTACTGCAACTACCGGTATGACACCCAAATGGTTGATTCCCCCCATGAATGGTAGATTTTTTTTCCTAAACGGTCGTAAATTTTAACACGCTTTACTCAAAAGTGCGTTAAACGGGCTTGAGAATGGGGAATGGGTTTCCTTGGCGGGTGTTGGGTGGGTTGAATGTTAGAAACAGCCGGAGCTTGATGCTGGTTATCCGATAAAAAAACGATCAAGGAAAACCTTCAAATTCAATAAAACCGGTTGACTGGCGTCCAAATTCCAAAGCTTTTCATTTAAGAAATCCCGCTTTTCTTCCTTTAAAAGTTCTTTCTGGCTCTTTGATGAGCCATGCAATGATTCCAAGTAAGCAAAAATCTTGGCTTTGCGATTGGGCGTTGTATATTTTCCGGAAGCCAATAAGCAACTTTCATAACCACGCCAGCAGTCAAAGAAATCGTGATTCGATGGATTGTATATTTTCTCGAGTACGGATTCTAGATCGCCTGAATCGGTATGATTGGGCCAAAGATAAAAATCAAAAATAAACTCGGCAGCCAATTCAGCCGTTTCGTCTCTCCTATTCCCAAAATCACTATCTGCATCAAGAATGACAATACTGCGAACACCCTGTTTCAGATTGGTTTCAAAACTAGGACGCAATCGTTTCAATTTTTCGACGGACCTAAGTGCATCTTTTCCCTCCAATACCTCAATATCATCATTCCCTAATTCCACCGCATACCAATGCTTCATTAAATCCTTCAGAAACTTACGGTCGCTGATTCCTTCCACAAAAAATTGAACAGCAATCATCGGCGTCCTCCTCTGGTGTTTATGTTATTCTCAATAGAGAACTCAAATTCCTCAAATGTATATGTAACCGACTTGACTTGACCTTCTTTGTCTTCGAACATCGTAATGTTTCGAGCATCGGCCTGAAATTGTTTCATGTCGTCATCTTGCAAAGCTTCAATGAAAGCTTGCTGGCATTCTAGGCTGTGAGTTGTGGTAAAAAGTTGGACTTGATACCTAAAGCAAAGCTCAATAATAATTCTCCAAAAATCTTTTAGACGTGAAAAATGGATTCCAGACCCCATTTCATCTATCATTATTCTTTTCCCTTTTGAGAGAATTACTTCAATTATTACCCTAACAAAACGAATTGATCCATCTCCATACCTAGTAATAGGGTAAAAATCATTACTTTTCGTTAGAAAAACACCCAATATTTCTGAACCATTGCTGTATTTATGAACTCTAACTTCTTCTAAATCTGTAATGAAATTCCTCAAGCTATCTTGTAAAGATTTTATACTATCTTTATCACCATTTATATACGAATAATAAAAATCGACTAAGTCTTGTCCATAATTTTGACTAGCAGTTATAAAAGACACGCTACTTTTATCGTTGCCGTTTGTATCTATATATATTCCTTCAAAGTAAGCTGGAAGCATATTAAAATCACCGTGTTCATCATTTATTTTTGATAATGATAACCAAGCCTTTGGAGCAGATTTTAATAAAAAAAAATCTTTTATATAGCTTCGTTCTTTCAGTGTTAGCTGGTTAGAAATTTTATATTTAAGATTGTATATTGATTCATTATTATGTGATACTTCTAAATATCTAATCACAATTGGTTTGTTAATTTCTTTAAAAAGTCTTTCCCACGTATTAATTGAAGAAAAATTATTCATATCAACTTCTGTATATTCTGGAATTTTCCCCTCCCTGATTGAAGTAGAGTACAGATATCTCAATGCCAGATTAGTAATATCAGAATCATAACACAAGGCTTCCAAAACCGACGTCTTCCCTACATTATTATCCCCAACAATCAAATTAAATTGCCCCAGATTGGACATTTCAAACGAATCGAATCGCTTGAAATTCTCAATCTTGAAGTAGGTTAAATGCTGCTTTTCCATTTCGCTAAACGATTCGATTTACAACGGAATATTCCCGTGTTTTTTCTTCGGCAAAGTCGCCACTTTGTTTTCCAGCATCTGAAACGAGCGGATCAGTTTCTGACGGGTTTGCTCGGGGTAAATCACCTCATCGATATAGCCCCGGTGTGCCGCCCGGTAGGGGTTGGCAAACTTGGTGGTGTAGTCCAGCACCTTCTCCTGCAAACGAGCCTGCGGATCGGTGGCTTCGGCAATTTCGCGCTTGAAAATGATCTCGGCGGCCCCGCTTGCGCCCATGACGGCAATCTCGGCAGTCGGCCAGGCGTAGTTCATGTCGGCCCCGATGTGCTTGGAATTCATCACGTCGTAGGCCCCACCGTAGGCTTTGCGGGTAATCACTGTCACACGCGGAACCGTCGCTTCGCAGAAAGCATAAAGCAATTTCGCGCCGTTCGTAATGATGGCGTTCCACTCCTGATCGGTGCCGGGCAAAAAACCGGGGACGTCTTCCAGCACCAGCAACGGAATGTTGAAACTATCGCAAAACCGCACAAACCGGGCGGCTTTGGTGCTGGCGTCGATGTCCAGAACCCCCGCCAGAATCGCCGGTTGATTGCCAACAACGCCAATGCTGCGCCCCGCCAGCCGGGCAAAACCAACGACGATGTTTTCGGCAAACGCTTTGTGGACTTCAAAAAAACTGTCGGCATCGACAATTTCCTCGATCACCTCGCGCATGTCGTACGGCTGATTCGGGTTTTCGGGAATGATCGCGTTCAGTTTCGGGCGGTTTTCGTCCGCCGGTTCATACGGCAACCGAATCGGGTCGTCTTCACAGTTTTGCGGAACGTAGCTCAAGAGCTTTTTGATGTACTGGACACACTCCAGTTCGTTGGCGCAGGCAAAATGCGTGACCCCGGATTTGGTGCTGTGCGTGCTGGCTCCACCCAGTTCCTCTGCCGTCACGGTTTCGTGGGTCACGGTTTTCACCACGTTCGGCCCGGTCACGAACATATAAGACGTATTTTCGACCATCAGAATGAAATCCGTGATGGCCGGGGAATAAACCGCCCCGCCCGCGCACGGCCCCATCACCGCCGAAATCTGCGGAATGACGCCGGAAGCCAGCGTGTTGCGGTAAAAAATATCGGCATATCCGGCCAGCGACAATACGCCCTCCTGAATCCGGGCGCCCCCCGAATCGTTCAATCCGACCACCGGCGCGCCGTTTTTCATGGCCAAATCCATGATCTTGCAAATCTTCTCGGCGTGCGTTTCTGATAGAGCACCCCCGAAAACCGTAAAATCCTGGGCAAAAACGTAAGTCAGTCGCCCGTGGATGGTGCCGTAACCCGTCACCACACCGTCGCCGAGGTAGTGTTCCTTGTCCAGCCCAAAATCGCGGGTGCGGTGCATGACGAACTTGCCGATTTCCTCGAACGAACCTTCGTCGACCAACAGGGCAATGCGCTCGCGGGCGGTCAGTTTCCCCTTTTTATGCTGGGCGTCGATGCGCTTCTGACCTCCGCCCAGTTCGGCTTCGGCATTTTTATGATCAAGAATTTCGGTTTTGGCTGACTTAATTTCTGCGTCCATGCAAGGGCTGAATTGAATGTATAGCGACAAAAATAATTTTTATTACGGAATCCAACGTTTTTATACGAATTTGAATCCTTGTTGCAAAAACCTGCACCTTCCATGAAACACCTCTTCCCTCCTCTCTGCCTTCGCCGATTCCTGAGCCCGCTGCTGCTGCTGGCGGTTTTCGGCTGCGAAATCAACCGTGAAAGCGACCCCGACCGAACATTTCAGGGCCTCCGCCCGGTGTATGCCACCTACGAAGAAATCCGCACGATCCAGACGCTGGGTCCCCAACCGCTGAAAAATCCCGGCAAAATTTACGTCAAAGGCTCGTATTTATTCATCAACGAACCGGGAAAAGGGATTCACATTGTCGACAACAGCGACCCGGCTACTCCCAAAAAGCTGGCTTTCGTTTCGGTTCCCGCCAATGTCGACATGGCCGTGAAGGAAAATGTGCTTTACGTCGACAATGCCGTCGATCTGGTTGCCCTCGACATCACCGATCCCCGGAAGGTAACGGTTTTGAAGCGAATAAAAGACGCCTACCCCTATCCTTCTTATCCACAGCAACGCGGGGTGCAGTTTGAATGCGCCAATCCTGAAAAGGGCGTGGTCGTTCGCTGGGAAACCGCCCAGCTCACCAATCCAAAATGCTACCGCTAAGATCCTGCACCATGAAAAATTATCTACTTTTTATCTTGATCGGACTGACTGCTCTGGCGGGATGTTCTGAAATGGGGAGCAAAGACAGTGCTTCCGTCAATCCCAACGGCGGCAGCGGAACAGGCGGTTCCATGGCGCGGTTTGCCGTTGCGGGCAATTTCCTGTACGTCGTCAATCAGCATAGTTTGCAGGTCTACGATGTGCAAAAAAGTGCCGACCCCAACAGTTTGAGCAAGGTATCGCTCGGTTTCGGCGTCGAAACGATTTTTCCGTATAACAACCACCTGTTTATCGGAACGCAAACCGGGATGTACATCATGAACCTGGAAAATCCGGCCAAACCGCAGCAAACCGCCTTATACCGGCACATTTTCAGTTGCGATCCGGTGGTGGCGCAGGGTAATTACGCTTACGTCACCCTCCGCAGCGGAACCTCCTGCAATACCGGCCCGAATCGTCTGGAGGTCGTCGACATCTCGAACCTTGCTAACCCCGTGCAGGTGAATGAGATTTCGATGATCAATCCGCACGGCCTGGGCATCGACGGTAATCTGCTGTTCGTTTGCGAAGGCGATGCCGGTTTGAAAGTTTTCGACGCCAGCGATCCGGTCAAGCTGAAACCGATCAAAACCTTCGAGGATATTCGTTCGTACGACGTGATCCCGAACCGCTCGGTACTGATCGTTACCGGAAAAGACGGTATTTTCCAATACCGTTACGATGCGTCCCAACAACTGACGCTGCTCAGTACATTACCGGTCGAGAACTGATGAAACACCGTTTCCTGATTGTTTTCGTGTGGTTGTTCTGGCTTCCGCTGAACGCACTGGCTCAGTCGCTGATGCTGCCCGATACGCTCACGCCGGTCATGAATCATCCTCCGCGCTGGGTGGTCAAGTTTGCGCCATTGGCTTTGTTCGATCTGGACAATACGGTTCAGTTCGGTGCCGAGCGGCTTTTTGGCGGGCGACACACCGTTCAGGCGGAGTTTGGCTACGGCTGGAAGGCCATCAACCTGCATCCGGAGCGTCGGAGCGACTTCGAAAATTTTGAAGTCTGGCGTGGCCGGGCCGAATGGCGACGGTATTCCGGACGGTATCGGGGCTACCGCCGACCGCACTTCGCTACTCCGCCCATCGGCCGGTATTTTGCGATCGAAACGTTTTTCAAACAACGCACGGTTTTGGAAACCACCGCCGTCGGCCGGGAGTGCGTCAATGGCACCTGTGCTTATTTCGAACGCGGCACATTCCCGATGTACCGAACGGTTTGGGGCGTTCACTGCAAGTTCGGGCGTCAGTATGTGCTCACCATGCCGGGCGACAACCGTCTGCTGCTGGATTTTTTTGTCGGTTTGGGCTTCCGGAATGTCAGTCCTTATCACTTTTTGAATTCAACCAACGACAATGTCATTACGCCCAACACGTTCGGCACCTGGAATACCCGCCAGGGCGGCCTGTTCCCGAGTGCGACGCTGGGTATAAAATTGGGGTATGTTTTGTAGTAGCAAACCGTCTGAGATAAGGCTAGCCCTTTCGCTTTTTGCCCCTAAATCCCCTAAAGGGGACTTTTAGCATCCGGGTCAAGCTGCGTCCAAGTCCCCTTTAGGGGATTTAGGGGCAAAAAGCGAAAGGGCACCAGAATTCAGACGCAAGTTCTCTAAGGCTTATTTGAGGGAATACGCTTTTACGGTATTGTGGAAAAAAGTAGGAACAAACAGCGTTTTGGTTGCTGGATTATACCCGATGTCAGCCGAGTTGATTTTCTCTTTTGACGTGTCCAATTTCAGCTCGGTCGATCCATCCGCCTGAACGTGCCAAATCTTTCCACCCCACTCGGTGACGATGTACTGCTTGTTTCCTAAAGCCACAATGCCATCGATACCACCCGATACTTTGGCGATCGTGCTCAGTTCCTTCGTTGTTGGATTCATGCTCAGCAAAGAACCGTCACCGTTGCCGATCAGCACCTGACCATTTTCCACGAGAAGACCGTTGGTGCCTTTGAGCGGAGCCCCTTCCAGAACCAGACTGGTTTTTCCCCCGGTCAAGGCCCACACTTTGCCGTTGCCCGAATCCGTGATGTAGACCACTCCCTTTTTGGCATCGACGGCAATATCATTGAGAAATTTGGCACCTTCGACGGGATAGCGGTTAAGAATTTTGCCGGTTGCCAGCGCGATTTCCACGACCTGGGTCATTTCGGTTACATACAGTTTATTCCCCAAAACGCCCATGCCTTTGGTAGAATTCAGATTTTCGGTAAATTTCATCTGCATCACCTTTCCATCCAGGCCCACTTTGGCGATGTAGCTGCCTTTGTTTTCCAGTGACGGACCGCCATTGATACAGGCAACATACAATACTTTTTTGCCGGGTTCGAAGAAAACGCTCTCGGGTGTCCGCAGCGTCGTATCCGTTTCCCAGACGGGTGTCAGTTCGATTTTTTGCGCCTGAACAGACGACGCTGTACGGAATGCCAGACCAATCAGTGCAATGACGAATATTTTTTTCATACGGAATAAGGTTACAATAAGAATTAAAAAACCGGCTGTTAGCTAGACTTGCTATACCCCGCCAATGTAAATAATTTCGGGCAATTATTCTTAGGACTCTCGCATTTTGCCCTGTTCCCCTACCGGGCGGCCATTGCCGGACCTGGACGCAGCTTAATCCGGATGCTAAAAGTCCCTTGATGAATAGTGAACAAAATGCGAACTATGAGATTGATTGATTATAGGCCCATTAAGTACCAGAGGTACGACATGTTTGTAGCCGAACGAATCACCCAAATCCTCCGCGTGCCTCTGGGTACGCAATCTGCTGCACTGGTTGCGTACCCAAAGGTACGCGGAGGATTCGGGTGATTCATTTGACTACAAACATCAGTCCGCTACGCGGCCAATAATCAGGCAAACGAGTAATTCAGTGGTTATTTGGTTTAAATTAATGAGGCCGGGCCGTCGATACGGGAACTGGACGATTTTGCTTGATCCGGTAAGAATTGTACTTTAGCAACCCGTCGTGCAAGCGGTTCGTGAACTAAAAAATAGCCTTTGAGATCGCTTCTCCTGTTTTTCTTCTTTCTGATTCCAGGCACTGCCATAGCCCAACCACCGGGCGGACAGGGCAGCTTTGCTTTTCTGTCCATTCCAACCCACGCCCGCGTGGCCGCACTGGGTGGACTGGCGGCATCGAATACCCAACCGGGGGCTCTGTTTTTTCTCCAAAATCCGGCTTTGCTCGATTCGTCGGGTCGCAACCATCTGGCAATGACCTTTGTCCCCTATTTCGCCGACACCCGGTTTATCACACTGCACTACGGTTTGCCCATCAAAACCAAAGGCCAGTGGGCAGCCGGTTTGCAGTATTTGACCTATGGCACGTTCGACCAGACGGATTTGCTGGGCAACCCAACCGGAACCTTCACGTCCAGTGATTACGCCCTGAGCCTGACGCACGCCCGAACGGAAGGCAATTTCACCCTCGGCGCAACGCTCAAAGCCGTTGGTTCGTCCATCGAAACCTATTCGGCATTTGCGGTTTTATTCGACGTTGGCGGAACGTGGCGTCACCCAAAAAAAGAACTCACTTTTGGGTTAGTGGCTAAAAATGCCGGTTTTCGTCTGAAAACGTATTTGCCCGGACAATCACCGGATTTGCCGTTCGATTTACAAGCGGGCGTTACTGTCAAACCGGAGCACCTGCCCATTCGCGCGACCCTGACCGCCCACCATCTCCACCAGTTCGACATTGTTTACAACGACCCGGCCCTGAATGTGACCTATGACCTGAACGGCAATCCGGTTCCGCAGAAAACCGCCCTTCCCGAAAAAATCCTGCGGCACCTGGCCGTTGGGCTGGAGTTTCTGATTCACCGGAATGTCAACCTGCTGGCGGGCTACAATCATTTGCGCCGACAGGAAGCGAAGTTGGCGACGGGTTCGGGAGCCGCCGGGTTGTCGTTTGGCGTTGCGGTTCAGGCCAAAGGATTTCAGTTAACCTATGCCCGCGCCCTGGCAACGCCAGCGGTGGGTGGTAGCAGCCATTTGTCGTTTTCGATCAACTTAAATCGAATAATGCCAAAAAAATGACCAAATCCCGGTACAAATTGCAGTTTCCTACGTTTCTTTGCAAGAGCAGAGGGCATGGGATACCGGGCAAAGGACAATGAACAATCGACATCCTTTACCCCGTACCCCATGCCCTCTGCACCATGCAACTAACTTACGAATGACGACACAGGAACTGAAAGATTTAACCCCCCGGCAGATTGTTGCGGAACTGGATCAATACATTATTGGTCAGCACGATGCGAAACGATACGTCTCCATCGCCCTTCGCAACCGCTGGCGACGCATGAACAGTACGCCCGAAATGCAACAGGAAATTACGCCCAATAATATCCTGATGATTGGGGCCACTGGCGTCGGAAAAACCGAGATTGCCCGGCGGCTGGCCAAAATCGCCGATGCGCCGTTTACCAAAGTAGAAGCCTCGAAATTTACCGAAGTGGGTTACGTGGGCCGCGATGTCGAGAGCATGGTGCGCGACCTGGTCGAGCAGTCGGTCAGCATGGTGAAAGCCGCCAAAAAAGAGCAGGTGAAAACCCGTGCCCTGCAAATTGTCGAAGACATGATCCTCGACATTCTGATTCCGCCCATCAAACAACCGTCCGGTTTTATGCTGGACGAGCCGAATGATAAAAATGACGTTCCCGACACCGACGCTGAACTGAACGAACGGACGCGTGAACGGTTTCGCGAAAAAATCCGCAAAGGCGAGATGGACGAGCGGAAAATCGAGATCGACGTGCAACAGAATGCCGCCCCCAACATCGGCATGATCGGCGGAACGGTGGATGAACTGTCGATGATGAACATCCAGGAAATGATTGGCGGCATGATGCCCCGGCGCGGCAAAAAACGCAAGGTGACCATTGCCGAAGCCAAGAAAATCATGCTGGAAGAAGAAGCCGCCAAGCTCATCGACATGGACGAAGTGAAGGACGAAGCCATCCGCAAAGCCGAAAATACCGGGATCATTTTCATCGACGAAATCGACAAAATTGCCACCAGCCGGGGCAGCGGTTCGGGTGGGCCGGACGTGAGCCGCGAAGGCGTGCAGCGCGATATGCTGCCGATTGTGGAAGGAACAACCGTCAATACCAAATACGGAAGCATCAACACCGACCACATCCTGTTCGTGGCCGCCGGGGCGTTTCACGTCTCGAAACCGTCGGATCTGATTCCGGAGTTACAGGGACGTTTTCCGATTCGAGTGGAGTTGCAAAGCTTGTCGGAAGATGATTTTTTCCAGATTCTGAAGGCCCCGAAAAATGCGTTGACGAAGCAATACGTCGCCATGATGGAATCGGAGCAGGTCGAGCTGACCTTCGACGAAGACTCGCTGCGCGAAATTGCCCGGATCGCGTTTCAGGTCAATTCCGAAGTCGAAAACATCGGCGCCCGCCGTCTCCAAACCGTCATGAGCCATTTGCTGAACGATTTCATGTTCGATATTCCGGACGTCATTGGCGCGGGTTCTAAAGTCGTTATTACCAAAGAAATGGTTTCCGAAAAACTGAACGAGCTGGTAAAAAACCGGGATTTGAGTCAGTTTATTTTGTAAGTTTTACTGTGCTATGCAAACCGCCATTCTCAGTACGACTCGTGGGAATGGCGGTTTTATCGTTTATGCAGGAGTGGGTGCAAACAAGTCATTCACACGGATCGAAAAATCGGGTAATACCGGGGCGGCTGAACAGACATCACTTTCCAGACAAATGGTGACGTGTTTGCGGGATGTATAGACGTAAACGACCTCCGCTTCCGGGAAGATGTTCCAGACCACCTGTACACCTGCTTTGAAATATTCGGCAATTTTTTCCTCAATTCGATACGCATGGTCTGTTTCAGACAGCACCTCGACGACAAAAGCCGGAATTACATCCTCGCCTTTCCGACCCTGTTGTATTTGTTCTTTTGTAAAATAAGCAATATCAGGCCGACGCATTTGGAGAGCAGTAAGCATGACGTCAGGTTCTGCCATGAAGGTTCCTGCTTTGTGGTACCCTTTCGTAATAAAAAGAGTATTCAATACATCATAAATGTAATATTGCTTTTTCTTCATACCAGAGAATCGGATCATTTCCCCATCTTTCCATTCATATTTATACCCATCGACGGGTTCCCACGTCAGGAATTCATCGAATGTCTGAGGAAATGCCGGAGCCGTAGTGTGTTGCATAGCGATTTTCATTTGAACGAATATAATCAAAACGTCAAAAATTCGCCCGGCCTTTTTTACTTTTGTTCATACAAATTTGAATTACACCACCCACAGGCCCGGTTTCCGCGATGAAAATCGATCGATTTACGCTTGTTTCACTCGGTTATCTCTATGTCCCGGTTTGCCTGTTTCTGGTTTTCTGGATCATTCCCCTGATCGCCCTTCCACTTTTGATTCTGGTTACACTGGGTGTCTGGCAATTTGTCCGCCAGCCGGTTTTTTCCACCGAATCGCCGGTGCCTTTTTCCCGAACCGAATGGCTAGTCCTGGCAACGGGTGCGTTGTTCTGGACTTGGGTGAGCGGTATCGGAGCCTTCGTGCCGCAGTATGGCGATTACGACAAACACAATCTGCTTTTCCACGACCTCATCACCCGTCCCTGGCCGGTTTTGTACCAGAATCTGCGTCTCGACAATCCCTTCCTGTGTTATTACATCGCCTATTATTTGCCAACCGCAGTCATTGCCAAAGCGGCCCATCTGTCGTTTCAATCGGCGGAATGGATTTCTTTCCTGTGGGGCTGGCTGGGCATACTCCTGGCGTTTGGCTGGGCGGCCCGGTTGAGCAAACTGCTCAGGACCTGGATTGCCGTGGGATTGCCATTTCTGTCCGGTGTCGAAGTGGCTTTTCGGCTGGTCTGGTCATTATTCATTGATTTTAACTGGGATGCCGCCCGCTGGCTCACCGCCGTTTTTACCAACCAAGTTCCGGGCTACACCCGCTACGAAACACCCCGGCTGGCGTTCAGCAACCACAACTGGGCGCAGAGTCTCGACCCCGCTCCCCTCGTCATGCAGCTACAGGCGGTTCCGCAACATGCCCTCGGTGGCTGGATTGCCATCGGCCTGATCGTTCATTGGCAACGCCGGAATGCCTCGCCCGTCGCCCTGGCTTTTGTCGTGGCGGCCACCCTCTTATGGTCGCCTTTTGTTAGCATTGGTCTGGGTTTGTGGTTGCTATTTACGCAACGCAGCGTGTTTACGGTTTCGGCCTGGTTGCATCCGGTTTTCCTGGGCAATTGTCTGGCAATTTGCGCGCTTCTGGGCTTCTTTTACCAGGCCCATGAGCCGATACCGGATAGCGGTTTTTTGATCGAAGCATTCAATACACCCGCCGATGTGGTTTTGTACGTCTTGTTCTGGGGGTTGCAACTCTGGGTGGGTGCTTTCCTCTACCGCTGGTATAACCGGCAAACGAGCGAAAACTCGGTTTGGGTAAAAGCGGCTTTTACTGCCGCTCTTTCCATTCAACTTCTCAGTTTGATCTATATGGGACGCTGGAACGACTTCCAAAACCGCACGATCATTCCGGCGCAATTTGTTTATTATCTGGCCCTTGCCAACGGATTGGTGCATTGGTACCGGTCGTCAAAACGAACAACGGCCGGTTGGGTCTTTGCTGTCTGGGTCATGATCGGGCTGTATGTGCCACTGCGGGTTCTGGCCTACAAAGTCTGGTCTGTTCACGTTCCGCAGCCCATCGAACGTTCGATGGGCAATGCTACCACTAATTTCGGGGAAGCAGATATGAGTTGCATGAAGCCCCATGAAACCTTCGATGCCGACGCGGATTATGCCCTTCAGTATGTCGGAAAAAGAGAGTCGTTTTTTTACCGGTATTTGCTCCGGAAATAACGGCTTATCGCTTTCTGCCGAATCGTTTCCAATAGCCCCCTTCCTGCGGGGGAAAATAACAATCGGTCGGATTTTTGGGTCCCCGGCGAAAGAGCGGAATGGTAGCTCCGGCGTAAAAATTCGCCCCGCGCGGATTGCCGATGTTGGCCAGTCCGCCCAGGTGATCGGTGCCGGCAAAAACCGGTCCCGCCCGCAGCGCCAGCCCAATCGTCGGCATCGAATAATTGTCCTGCAAAGCCACCGGCATCGACACCTCGGCCCAACGGCTCTCCCACCGGGGAACCACGGCCACCATCGAGGGCGCAATCATGGCGACAGCGTTGGACGGCACCAGACTCTGCGTCCACAAAAGGCCGACGTAGAGGTTATTTTTCACCTGATAATCAGCACTCACATTCAGGGCCGTTGGCAATCCGGAGCGGTACGAGGTCGTCTTTTCCATCAGCGGTAACATGAGTGTATTCACAATCCGTTCGTTGATGGCATCGGGAGATTTGACCCCCTCGAAGGTCGTATTGGTGATGAGCCTGTTGGTTACCGAAACCGGGTACAGATTGACCATTTCCGGGTTCCTGAACCGGATTCCCCCCAGATCGACCAGCGAAGCCGAGATGCGATAAAGGTATTTGTTTTTGGTCGGATCCCGGCGCAGTTCCCCCTTTTCCCGGTACGTATACTTGCGGAAGTTCGGACGGTATTCGTAGGTCATGCCGAGGTCGAATCCCCAGCCACCACCGGCCGACTGTTTCCCGAACAACCAGCCCGGCGAAAAGCCCGCCCGTTGAAAGGCCAGCTCGCTGGTGTAGCCATAAGCACCGTTGAACTGGCGAATGCGCAGGGCCTGAAACCCGGAGAGACTGGGGTCCCGAACAATCTGGTGGGTTCCATCGTCGACCCGAACGTGGGCGTTGTAAAATCCGACTTCCCGTTTGACGGTCACGCCAGCTTTCAAGAATTGATCGTCATTATCGAAAATAACCGCTCCAAACGTTGCGGCCAGTTCGCCATAGCCGTTGACGTTGGCCATGCCATGCTGGTTTTCGTTCAGAACCCGCTGCAGTTCCACAATCTGCGTACCGTATAACATCAACCGGGCGGTGGCCTCCGACGTGTTCCGGTAGGTGACGGCCGTTCTGACCCGCGTCGATAGAGCAATGCCAAACCGGTCGTTCAGGGTGATCAGTGCCGACGGTCCCCGGACTTCGCCCCCAAATGATAAGCGCTTGTCGCGGCCATTTAACTGCTCTTTGAGGTAACCGGTTCGGCCCAGGCTCTTCCCGCGCTCACTGCGGTATTGGTCCGGAATCTGTCCGGTCATGTAGCGCACCACCGAAAAGGGGGCCACCCAACGCACGTGATTGTTGGAAGCATACAGATCGACGGATGCCAGATTCAGGTAAAACCGGTAGCGCGAATCGGCAGCTTCCGACGGATGACGATAGATGGACTGGGTTCCTCCGTAATTGCTGTTGGCAATTCCCATCAGGTATTGGCTGCTGCCCGGAATCGAAATTCCCAGAATTGCCAACGTTGCGAGTAGTCGACCGTATCTCTCTCTCATTCAACTAGTAATAGACATGATTCAAACTTTTTATGCGTTGTTGAGCCTTTAAAGATACAGGATGTTTACTGAAATGAAGAGACAGTTACTGAATGGTAAATCTGGAATTGATTCACCGAAATAAATAATAAACTATCTCCTTTCAACGCCAACCATATATAATTTTGTATATTATTGCAATTTTAAGGGTTTATTCGCCAAAATCACCAGCCCACCTATGCAATTTCAATCGCAGTCACAAGGAAACCAAACACAGTCGCAAGCGCAGGGAAATTCTTTCTCATTCACTGACTATCAGACGGATAATTTTTTTGATGAAATGTTTACGGCCGACGGTCAGGTTCGCTCCGGCTACGAACAGTTTAAACAGCGGGTGGAGCAGTTGAGTCGTGAAGATGTCATTTCCCGTCAACATGCGGCCGAGCGGGCACTGATGTCGATGGGGATTACCTTCAACGTCTATTCGGAAGGGGAAGGAACCGAACGCATCATGCCCATCGACATCATTCCGCGCGTGATTCCGTCGGAAGAATGGAACCGGGTGGAACGCGGATTGATTCAGCGCATCCAGGCGATTAACATGTTCATTCATGACGTTTACAACGATCAGCACATTCTGAACGATAACGTGGTGCCGCGCGACCTGATCGAGTCGAGTAAGTGTTTTCTCCCGGCCTGCATGGGACTCAAACCGCCGAAAGACATCTGGTGTCACATTACCGGAACCGACCTGATTCGGGGCGAAGACGGGGCGTTTATGGTGCTGGAAGACAACCTCCGCTGTCCGTCGGGCGTGTCGTATATGCTCGAAAACCGGGAGTTGTCGAAACAGACGTTTCCCGAAGTGCTGGCCCGCACGGGCGTCCGGCCGGTTTCCGATTATCCGACCCGCCTGCTGCAATTGCTGCAACACATTGCCGACCGGCCCGATCCGACCGTCGTGGTGCTTACCCCCGGTATTTATAATTCCGCTTATTTCGAGCATTCATACCTGGCCCAGCAAATGGGCGTCGAACTGGTCGACTCCCGCGATCTGGTCGTTTCGGGCGGTTATGTCAAGATGCGCACCACCAAAGGTTTCCAGACGGTGGATGTGATCTACCGCCGGATCGACGACACGTTCCTCGACCCCCATGTTTTCAATCCGGAATCTCTGATTGGCATACCGGGCATCTTCGAAGTGTACAAAAAAGGACGGGTGGCGCTGGCCAATGCGCCCGGCACCGGCGTGGCTGATGACAAGGTGATTTATGCGTATGTGCCACGCATCATCAAATACTACCTGGGCGAAGAAGCCATCATTCCGAATGTAAAAACCTACATTTGCCGGGAGGAGGAAGATTGCAAATACGTCATGGAAAACATCGAGCAACTGGTGGTGAAAGAAGCCAACGAAGCCGGTGGCTACGGTATGCTGATCGGCCCGAAAGCGACAAAAGCCGACCACAAGCTGTTCCGGAAAAAGATCAAGGAAAACCCCCGCAACTACATTGCCCAGCCGACAATTTCGCTTTCCCGGGTTCCGACCATCGTTGGCGACCACACGGAAGGCCGCCACGTCGATTTCCGGCCCTACATCCTCTACGGCGACGGCATCAACGTGATTCCCGGCGGACTGACCCGCGTCGCCCTGCGCAAAGGCTCGCTGGTGGTCAACTCGTCGCAAGGCGGGGGTGGAAAGGATACGTGGGTTTTATACTGAGGAGAAAGTCTAATCAAAAAGTAACCACAAAATAATATCCGCCGTCAGCGAAGGATGAGTTAATCCTTCGCTGACGGCGTTTTCCGTTCGATCTATTTGCGACTGACCTTTACTTCTAATAATGTAAAATAAACGATTTACCTGTTTCCTGATCCATTGTTTTGGCATCTGCTTTGCTGTCTTATAATGACACCATAATACTTTGGAATTGAACGGATAAACAGGCAATCAATATACTTTTATGAGGCTATTTTTTCTTGCTATTTTTATAAATTGTTTTGTTTCGGTAAAGGCAGCAACGTATTATTTCTCCTCCCTAACCGGTGATGATTCCCGGACCAGTTCCCAGGCTCAAAATACCGCTACGCCCTGGAAAACCATTGCAAAACTCAATGCCTATTTCCCGAATTTACAACCGGGTGATGCCGTTTTATTCAAACGGGGTGAAACCTTTTATGGCCAGATTATAATCGGAAAATCCGGCTCACCAAATCTGCCCATCGTACTGGGCGATTATGGCTCAGGAGCAAAACCGGTGATTTCCGGATTTATCAATCTAAGTGGTTGGACCTCGGTTGGCAGTGGCATATGGGAAACAACGAATAGCAGTTTAACGAGTAGCGTCAACATTCTTACCATCGATGGCAAGATAGAACCGATGGGCCGCTACCCGAATGCCGACGCTGCGAATAAAGGCTACCTAACGTACGAAAGTCATAGTGGCAATACGCGAATTACGGATAACCAGTTAGCGTCCAGTCCCAGTTGGATCGGAGCGGAAGTCGTCATCCGTAAAAACCGGTGGATCCTGGATAAAGGGACTATTACCCAGCATTCGGGCACCTCGCTTACGTATACAGGTTCGTCACCTTATCAGGCCGAAGATAACTTTGGATATTTCATTCAAAATCACCGGTCTACCCTGGATAAAACGGGGGAATGGTATTTAAACAAAGCCACGAAAAAAGTCTCTCTATTACTAAATTCCGGTATCAATCCGAATAATCAAAAGATTAAGGCTTCGTTCATTAACACCCTGATTCAAATTGTGGGGAAAAATCATATAAAATTCCAAAACCTGCAACTTGAGGGGGCCAATACCAACGGCTTTGAGTTGTCGGGCACATCCACCATAACCGTGAGCAACTGCACGATAACATCCGGCATCAATGGCATCGTTGGCCAGAACAATACGTCGGTCCTGATTGAGAATACAGAAATTTTAAATTCGGGCAATACTGGAATTTATCTTACCGCTGCAACCAAAGCGATTCTGCGTAACAACACCATTACCAATACCGGAGTAATAAGCGGTATGGGATCAAATGGAGATGATACGTACCAGGCAGTAATCATTCGGGGTTCGGGTAATCTGGTAGAAAAAAACACGGTTACCAACACAGGGTATTCAGCGCTCCGGTTTGAAGGGGATTACACCATTTTACAAAATAATTTTGTCTCGAACTTTAATCTGGTGAAAGACGATGGCGGAGGAATTTACACCTGGAATGGCGATGCGACTTACCCGGAAAAAGGATCTAAGGTACTGAACAACATCGTCTTGAACGGAATCGGCGCCAGTGGTGGCACGTCGAAACCCGCAGACCTTACTTCGCACGGCATTTATATGGATGATAATACGGGTTCAGTTGAAGTCAAGGGCAATACGGTGGCATTTTGCAACGGGAGCGGTATATTCCTGCACAATGCAAACCACATCGACGTGTCGGGCAATACGTTGTTCAGTAATGGATGGCAGTTGTTTATGCAGCAAAACGGAGTGCATCAGATTCGAAATAATTCCATCAATCAAAATAAGTTTTTTGCCAAAAAAAGCGATCAACTAACTTCCCGAATTGTTACTAATTTAAATGACATCAACCAATTTGGCACGTTCGATAATAATTTTTATTCTCGTCCTCTTGACGATGGATTTGTAATCAATGCAAGTTCCAATTCAGGCGGTTCCGGAATTTATACCCTCTCCGACTGGAAGACTGCATTCAACCTTGATGCCAATTCCAGGAAAGCACCAGTCCCAATCTCTTCATACCGACTCAACACCTTGACAGGCAATAATAAGTTTCCCAATGGCAGCTTTATGAGTCATATCAACAACGCTTACAGTTGGTCACAGTCAGGTAATATTGCACTAGGCTGGAGCAATGCGGGCGGTTTGGACGCAGGCTGTATGAAGGCCACTTTCAATACCACCATTAATCCTTCGGTTAAAGACCGGAGTGCATTGATTACCATGGAAATTGGAGCGGTAAGTGCTGCAAAGAAATATATTCTTAAATTCAGTCTACTGGGTACGCGAAATCAGCGAAATTTTCAGGTTTATTTGAGAAAGCGTGATTCGCCTTATAATGATCTAACAACACGCTACCATTGCAGTCTAAGTACATCCAGAACTGAAAATGAGTTTGCTTTTTCGGTTCCCGTTTCGGAAAACAATGCTTTTTTAGTTTTTCAGGTTGACCAGGCCGATGGTACTTTTTTTGTCGATAATCTGCAGGTAGTCGAAGCCGATCTTTCTTTCACAAATCCCGACGATGTCATTCGATTTGAATACAACGCTTCATCGGTTAGCAAAGGCTTCAACTTGCCGAGTGGCACCTTCGTCGATCTTGAAAACCGAACCTACCAGGGAAACGGTACCCTGGCACCCTGGTCATCGGTTATTCTACTAAAAAAACCGGATGTAGCCTCTCCTCCACCAACGGCTTGTGTTCCACCCAATGCGCCGACCATCAGTGCCAGTTCCTTAGCCATTACCGCCGGACAAAGTGTCACCCTGACCGCCGGTAATTGCGCACACACCGTTATCTGGAGCACCAACCAAACGGGTTCTCCGGTGTTTGTAACGCCGACGGCTACCACGAGTTATACGGCCATCTGCAAACAAACGGATGCCTGTAAAAGTGTGCCCTCATCCGCTCTTACCATTCAGGTCAATCCAGTTCCCAGCCCTCCGGTTACTGTCACCGGCAATTTCGAAGGCTATCTGGATAAAGTTGAATGTGGTTCGATTCGCGGCTGGGTGTGGGATCGCAACAAACCCAACGACCCGCTGATGCTCGAATTCTTTGCCAACGGAACATCAATTGGAACCACCAGGGCTGACCTCTACCGCGCTGACCTTGCGGCTGCCGGCAAGGGCAATGGCAGTCACGGGTATAGTTTTACGACCCCGGCTTCGATCAAAACCGGGGTGTCGTATCTGATCAGTGCCAAAGTACAAAACAGCACATTTACATTGTCCTGGTCGCCCAAAACATTAATTTGTGCGCCCAACGCCCGGTTGATTGCCTCGGAAGCGATTGAGTTAGATGATTCCGATTTCAAAGTAACGCCGAATCCAATCGATCGGGAGTTTGAGGTTTCTTTTTACACGGCACAACCGATGGACAGTGAAGTATCTGTTGTAGATCAGTTAGGGCGTTCGTGGTACAAGAAAATAGTCGAAGGCGCAGGCTATCACCGGCAGAAAATAATTCTGCAAGGAGCAAGTGGTTCCTATGTTGTTTTGATCCGACAAGGAAATCAGATACGCAGTAAAAAGATTCTAATTCACCAATGATCTTAGGACTTACGTCTGATGATTCATTACACTTTCGCTTTTTGCCCCCAACCCCCTAAAGGGGGCTAAAACATCCGGATTAAGCTGCGTCCAAGTCCCCTTTAGGGCCGGGCAGTTAAGTTCTTCCGCTTGCCCACCAGCCCCCTAAAGGGGAGCCTGGAGTGCCAGAAAGCTCCCCATTTAGGGGGCTGGTGGGCAAAAAACGAAAGTCCTGAATCTTTTTACTGCGTCCTGCTTATCAGACAATTATCATTACCGAATACCCGCATACGTCAACAGTCGCGCGAAAATGCGAACCTGCAAGCTGTATTTCCAGCGGAATTGCCGGGCAAAAAGATCTTCTTCAGTCACCTGTTTGGTAAACGAAAATTCCCGTTTTAAACCCGGATCCAGTACGGTTTTGTACCGATTGTATTCATTCGTATTCATGCCGTCTTTTGAATAAAATCCGATATTCTCGACCTTGGAAACCGTGGGATACAAGGTTTGCTTTCCCTTTTTGAAAATGTTGTAACAAACGCGAATATCCCAGGCATCGAGTTTGCCTTCCATTGTTTTCCGGAGCATGCGGACCATGTCCATACCGGCCCGGTTGAAGGCTTTGCGCTGGCCCGAATCGTTCATAAACTTCTGAAAATCTGTAATTTCCCAATCGATCTCCTGCCAGCGATCGGCCCAGATTCCCCACCCCCAGGCGCAATGGCGTCCGAAAAAATAACCGTCAGCCTGGTAACCCTCCGGCTTTTTGAACGGAAATGTAAACCCGCCAATCGAAAAAACCCGTTTATCATCGGCATATTGCGTCAGGGACTGGTTAATGAAATCCAGAAAATTGGGGGTGGTAACAATATCGTCTTCCACCACAATCACGGTCGGGTGCGCCTTCAAAACCTGCGTAACGCCCTGGATAATGGAGTCGGCACACCCGATGTTGTGGTCACTGATTATCCGGTGAACCTTTTTGAAACCGGTGATTTCCCGGACAAGCTGACGAACCTGTTCCACTTTCGGAACGTCTTTTTCGGATCTTGGGCCGTCCACAAAAACGTACAGTTCACTCTCGGAAGCTAAATGGTTGGCCTGAAGAGCCGCTAGGGTCTTCGTTAATTCGGACGGTCTTTTGTAGGCAAACAGGGCAATGGGTGCTATCATAAAATTGCGTTCAAGTCGGGAAAAAGCAGCGGGAAATGGAATTTGAAAACGATCAGACCAAAACCGCTTCGTCATTTTTCCAGTATTGATTAATCAGATCCCGGTTTTGCTCGATGTGGCTCCGCGACGAAGCACCGAACAGAATGGAACTGATGCGCGGCAGATTGCAGACGTACTCCAGGGCTTCTTTGGGGGGAATGGCCCCCGCGGCAAACACCTGCATGGCAATGACGCGCATTTGTTTTTCCCGCAAAGTGCGCTCATAAAGTTCAACCCCGCCGGTCATCCGGAAACCCACTTTGTTAATCGAAGCACAGATGATCGGATTCTCGACCCCTACTTTCTCCAGCGCCTGATACAGCATGGGGAGATTCATGGTAATAAAACCGGCTTCTGCCTTGTATTTTTTCTTGACGTAATCACTGAACGCCCGGAAAAAATCGTACATACCCAGACCCAGGATCAGGTCGGTAATGACATTCTGGATAAAAATGACGTCGGTTCGCACGCCTTTGAACATCTTCATCTCGGTGTCAACCAGAATTTCCATGATGCTGATGAAGTCCTTCTTAAAAACCGCCAAACCGCCTTTCGCCAGCGTGCCCAGCAAATTCGAACTCGGCATATATTCTTTCAGCGTTCCCATAATTCCCAGTTCCGTCACCGCATTGGCATACTTGTGCGCGTAAGGCATACAGGGGTAAATCTGGAAGTTGGCATACTGGTCCGGATTCCGGCGAATGTGGTCGCAAATGTTGGCAATCCGGTCGTGCGTCGTACACATAAACGTGTTGATGTCGCAGTCGATGACGGTATCCAATACCTTGATAATCGCGCTGTCGTCCTTGAAGCGAACGGCCTGCGCCCTTGATTTTTCGTCGGAAAGGTGGTTGACGGCAAAAAACTGGTTATCTCCAAATAAGATTCGTTCCATGATACGAAGGGGCTATTGAGTATATGTTCGTAATAAATTGAGAACCCGGTCGGTTTCCAGTGCACTCCGGAAGGTGCTGATTCCGTGGGCATTCCGGTTTTGGATGCACCGGGCGAAATAATCGATCTGAGCCGAGTACTCTTCACCCCGCAGGTAAAAATCGACGCCGGGCGTCAGATCGGTGATGTATTTTACATTCCAGCCCTTTTCGTAGCCAGGAATGGCCGGAGCGGTTTTGAAGTACACTTTCATTTCCTGCGCATCGGCCACCAGTTTTCCGCTCATGCCAATAATGGTGAGTTGGGTCGACATTTTCCGGTAGGTCTCGTCGCTCCAGTTCACGGATAAAAACCCGGAAATACCGCTATCCAGGTGCAGGGTCGAATACACGGCATCTTCAACGCTGGTTGAGTAGATCTTTTTGAGCGTGCTGCCATCCACCGTATCCACCCGACCGAGTACAAACTGAAGCAGATCGACCACATGAGAGGTATAATCCAGCAGGCACCCGCCCCCTTCGCTGGGGTTCGACCGCCAGGTTTCTTCTTTTTTCCGCGTCACCACCGGGCCATAGGATTCGGCAACAAAATGGTAGACTTCCCCCAGCGCCCCCAGATCAACCAGCCGTTTGACTTCGTTGAAAACCCCGATAAACCGGTTGTGATAGCCCACCTGCGTCACCAGATTGCGGGCATCCGCCAGCCGAACCAGTTCCTCGCCCTGACTCATGTTCAGCGTAAACGGTTTTTCCATAAACACGTGAAGTCCGCGCTCCAGGGCAAAACGGGCCATTTCGAAGTGGAGCTTCGTCGGCGTGGCAATCAACACAGCTTCCGGACGTACTTTATCAACCATCTTCTTGTAGTCGGTAAAGCATTCGAAGACGGAATGCTGTTTCAGGGCTTCCATAACGATTCCGGACGTGTCGCAAACGCCGACAACCTCCAGGGCGGGGTGGGCATTCAGAATGGCCAGGTGCGAAATGCCCATCTTGCCCAGGCCAATGATGGCAATTTTTACTTTTTGATCAATCATTTGATATCTTTTTTAAACGGGTAAAACACAGAAGCATATCTTTCAAAAAAACGAGTTGATTCCCGGTGTTCCGACGGAATATTTCCGGGCGGTGGAAAATCCGCACCAGCCATTCGAGCCGGAGCGTGATCCAGATTTTGGCCGGCCGTTTGCTGTTACCAGCATACCAGTCGAAGACGTTGCCAATGGTTGCAATCACCTTCGTGTTGAGGTACGGTTTGTTTTGGTACGCCCATTTTTCCTGTTTCGGTGCCGACATGCCCACAAAAACGACATCCGGTTTAAAGGCATTGATCCGCGCGATGATGGGCGCCGAATCTTCAGCCGTTAATTCGTCTTTATACGGCGGGGAATAATAATCTGCTTCGAGCCGGGGGAAGTCTTTGGCCAGTTGCGCCACGATTTTTTGTAACGTGGCTTCCGTCGATCCCACGAAAAAGCAACGGCCACCCCGCTGGTTGAAATAGGCCGCCAGATAATCAAAGGTGTCGGCACCGGCGATTTTCTTGATGTTTTTACCGTTCAGCAAAAGCGAACCAAGGGCCACACCAATACCGTCCAGCGTCAGCACATCGCAGTTTTTAAGAGACTTTTCGAAGAGTGGATCCCTCTGAGCGAGCCCGTACGAATTGGGACTCATGGTGTTGATCAGCAAAGGAGTCTGGCTACCCATCGAAAGCTGATCCAGCTTACCCGAAAAAACCGGATAGCCCATAACCGTCGTAGTAAGTGCCGGATTTATGGTTACCGGCGTAGCGTTCTGAACAAAGGTTGTATTCATCGACTGATTAGTAGTTGAGTGCGGAGTCCAATACCGAGACCATATTTTTTTCAAAAACCGGTAAGCTAAACCGGTTATCGAACTTGGCCTGACCGGCTTTCCGGAAGGCGTTCAACCGTTCGTGATGGGCCGACAGCCACATAATTTTATCGCAGTATTGCGCCACGTCTTCCGGGTCGATCACGAATCCGTCTACGCCATCCTCAATCAAATCCGGAATGCCTCCTTCGGGAGAAGAGAGGGGAATAAGGCCAAATTTGAAGGCTTCCTGAATGACTAATGGCGTGGTTTCGCGCTTATAAAACGTCGGGAATATCAGAAAATCAGAATTCCGTAAATAGGCATCTTTTTCTTCGTTGTATTTCGCCCCAACCAGGGTGACCTGGCGATTCAGGTTTCTCTCGTGAATCAATGCCTGAAGTTCGGCCATGGATATATCCGATTCTTTTCCGATAATATTTGCGTGATAAGCGAAACCTCTTCGGGTTAATTCAGCACAGATATCGACAAAAAACAGGATCCCTTTTTCAACAATTAAATTGGATAAGTATAAAAGTTCAGGAACATTCTTGCCGGTAAACGAACCATTTCGTACGGTGCTGGTACCGGGGGTTCCGCTACAGACGACGTATTTTTTTGCGGTGTACGAATCGAATTCTGCCAGCAGGAGTTTCGAGGTAACAATCAGGTTAGAGCCGTTGATCATCCACCTGGTAATGAAGCGATTGAACCCATTTTTCTGAGCGGTCATTTCGAGACCTTTTTCATGAAGCATAATCACCCGGTTTCTTATAAAAGCCGCTGCGATAATCCAGACTAGTGCGCTCTTATAAAAAGCAATTCCATCCGTGCTTAAGGTCACAAATACCAAATCAAAACGAGTCGATAAGCAGGATTTTATAATTTTCAAATAAAGTTTCGCGATAACGGCTACTTTCGACCAGCTAAATTTCTGAACATCGTTAAGGTCTTTTGCCGTTATCACATTGATATGAACCGTATCGAATTTTTCATTGATTGGTATACTGGTTTTTATATACTCATTTATTTTAGACGCTCCGTGGATCGGTGGAGGGAGTTGCGTCAGGAAAAGAATTTTACGGGGCTTTTTCATGGGTTGTATCATTTTTGTGTCTACTACAGTTATTCTATTCTAAATCAGGCGAAGTTTCCGGAGACAATAGCCGGTAACGATCCGGCCCACTTCCAGGACTAAATACAGGTGTTTGGTGTGGGTATGTCGCATCGCAAAATGGTAGCGCATAGGAATATTGATGGGCGAATATCGTCCCCATAATCCTTTCCAAAACTTGCGGATCGGCAGTTGGTGGTTGATCTGAAGTCCGGTGGCCTCAACGTGCTCATAAACGATACTGGAAGGCGATATAACCAGTCGATACCCCGCCCGTTTGGCCCGAACTGTGAATTCAATATCGGCCATGTAATGGACGTAATGTTCCGTATCGTAGAGTCCGACTTTTTCAAAAACCCCGAAGGGAATCAGCACACCCCGGCCCGGCAAACTGTCGGAGTCGATGGCATCGGTTATTTCTTTTAAACGGCTGTAACTGTTCTGAAAACGGGAATTGGCCAGATAGGTCTCGTTCGCCGAATACAGATTTAATTTCATGCCGGCATATTGCAGGGAGTCCGGCTTGGCAATGTCAACGCTGACCGAACCCGCCAGACACGGTTTATGCTGCGCGTAGGTGGCGAGTAGCGAAGCCACATAATCCGGACGCACTTCGGTGTCGTCGTTAATCGTCAGTACGAAATTCTCTTCGCCTGCCACCCGGTTTTGCAACGCGTACCGAACGCCCACGTTGGTGCCCTCGGTCCACCAGAGCGTTCCGTCACCCGGCAACACCACCACGCCCGGAAATTCGGTCCGGATCATTTCATCGGTTCCGTCGGTCGAGCCGTCATCGACCACCACAATGGTGATTTCCGCAACCGTTTGGCGGGTTAAACACGCGAGACAACGGCGGGTCAAGTGCTTTCGGTTATGAACGGGAATGACAATAAAAATCATAGTGTGTCCGGTTTATAGTGACTGGAATGCGGGTTCTGGCCGCACGACGGATTTTAGTTTCGATTCATTTTTTACGGAACTGCTCGCTAACCAGTTCGCCTGCATACTGAATCCTAACCAACACCAGACGAGCATCAGGTAATTGGGCTCCCGGATGGCCTGAATCTTGAATTCGTTGATAAAAAACACGCCCCAGAAAACGGCCATCCCGAGCACCAGGGCTTCCAGATGCGGCTGTGTGGCCGATCGGCAGGCTATTAGGGTCTGAAAAGCGTGATCGAGAAGCAGCAGAATGAAGAGACCGGTTCCGATCCAACCCAGCGTAATGGGCAGGCTCAGGTATAAGTTGTGATAATCGCGCATTTCGCTGTTGGGGATTCCAAAAAAGGCCATGGAATAATGCTCGGAAACGCCGTAGCCATACCCAATCAGCCAATCTTTGTCCATCAGTCTTTCCAATCCAGCTTGATAGGTTTCGCCCCGATTGATAGCTTCCGCACTCTTTGCCGAACCGGAACTTAATCGATTTACGTCCAGTTCGCCGAGTCGTTCCAGCAAATAATCCAGGCCGATGTAGGGGCCGATGAGCACAATGAAACCGATAAAAGCACCTATTGCTGCCAGCAGAGCAGGTTTCCGAATGAATTGACTGCGGTAATACAAGAGGTAAAAGAAAGTCACCGGAATCAGCAGCAGGATCGACGATCGCGTGGCTGTCATCAGAACACACAGGAAAGAACCGATCACCGCCAGAGCCGGAATAATGGCTTTCAACCGGAAATACCGGCTAACCTGGCCGATCAGGATCGGAAAAAACACGGCATACAGGAGCGATGCGTATTCGGCGAAGAGTTCGAAGTCTTTGAACGGACCATCGGCTCTTTCGGACTTATTTTCGTAGGTCTCCCAGCCATTGTTTTCCAGTCCATCGCCATTGCCTTTTGGCAATAAGGGCGAGACCGATTCCAGGAAGTGGGTTTTCTGACTAAGCGCAATCACCAGGCTCCACAGCCCTACTCCTGCCACCACCAGCAACAAGCGGCTGAATAAGAGGGTCGTGGCCGGCAACCGGAGGATAAACAGAAACAGTAGACCGTAGGACAGACTGATTATAAAACCTTCGATTCGCCCGGCGAGTGAGGATTCGGCCACAAAGACCAGCCCCAGCACATTGAACAGGAACAACCCGCCTAGGACCGTTTTCTGAAAAGGCGACATATTCGAAGTTCCCTCCCACCACGGTTCAACGAACGAATAAACCAGCAACGCCATCACATTCACGTAGTTCCACAATCCCCCGTGGTTGTTGCCATAATAGAAATGACTACAGGCAAAAATGATCAGGACATAATCGAGGTAATTGCGACGGAATAGCAGCCGGATTAACAGAAACAGGATGACCGTAAAACCGATCGGATACCCGATTGCCGGATTCACCAGATCACTCAGACACAAATGCCCCAGCATCAGCAGGCCGACGATATGAAGGAGCAGTTGCGGTAAAGAGAGCAGCGCTACGCCGTTTCCTGGCAGCATGTTCACGTTAGTTAGCATAGCTCATGATTTCCTGATAAATAGCCACCGTCTTGTCGACAATTTGTTGCTTGTCATGGCGGTTTCGGGCCACGGCCCGGGCATTGAAAGCAATCGCCTGGTGCAGGTTCGGATTTTCCCAGAGCGTCATCACCGCGTCGGCAATCGACTCCGGTTCCAGGGTAGTGAGCAATCCAGTCTGTCCGTGGTCAATCAGCGAGCTGACTCCACCGACATCGGAAGCCACCACCGGCAAACCGGCGACCTGGGCTTCACAAACGCTGTTTGGACTGTTGTCGATGTAGGACGGATGAATCAAACAGAACGCTTCCCGGTAGGCTTCCCGGAGTTTCTGCCCGTTCAGAAACCCTTTGTGTTCAATGTTTTCCGCCCGAATATGGCTGAGTTGCAACGAATGAACGAGTTGAATCAGGTCGGCTTTGTCACCGGATCCTGCGACACAAAACCGCAGCGGCAGTGTGCGACACAGGGAGTCATACGCCCGGAGCGCTTCCCGAATGCCTTTGATCCGGTTGGTGCCTCCGACAAAAAGTAGCGTTTGGGCGGTTTTGGCACTGACGGAAACCGGCTCGAAAAACTCGGCCCGAATGGGCTCCCAATTGTGATGAATCACGGCGTTCGGCTGCATCCGAAGCGTATGGGACTGGTCCCAATGGGTTCGGCAGATGAAATGCCGGACCGAACGCAGGTATTTCCGTTCATAGTAGCCAGCCACCAGCCACGAAACGTGGCGGTAGTCGGGCCTCGCCGGAAGAATTTTGTAGTACTCCGTAACAATACCCTGTACTGACAGAACTTTCGGAATTGACAGGCTCGCTCCGATTACCTGATACTGCTGCTCCGAACCGTGGATATGCACCAGATCAAAACTTCTTTCTATAGCCGACAGGTAGCTACGTAACCGACTGATTCGCTGGGCATAAGCAGTTAACAAGTCCCACTTATCCTCGGGCACTTTGAGATAGATATAGTTGATGCCGCCTGTTGAAAATACTTCATCCTGTTCAATTGCGGAGGAATAGCTCATGATAGTCAGCCCCAGGCCGTTGCTGGACACCAGGCCGTTCGCCAACATGGTCATCCAGGGAACCGGGTGTTGGTTGGGGTTTCCCCTCAGCGGGTGCGGATAGTGGCCTAACCAAAGAACGTTCATGCGGTTTGCAGTTTAAAAGCGGCAGGCGTCGCGCGCTTCAGTTCATAAAATCCAATGGCAGCGCTCATCAGGAAAACATAGCCAAAGACCAATACGGTGGACCAGGCTACCCCTATGTGTCCCCAATGGGTAGCGGAGTAGGTATGCGAGACGAGGCAGAGTACGGCCGCAGTAGCATGAATCCAGAGAATGGTTTTCGTTTTCTGCAATGCCCCCAGAATGGCATCGCCAACGGAAAACAGGACCATCAGACCGGAGGAAAGCAGCAGAATCCGGGCGTATGGAACGGCGTTGTTGAAGCGGTTATTGGTCAGATAAGCGACTACCTGCGGCAAAACTGCATTCAACACCACAACTAAAAAGCCAATTGCCAGGGTAAGCTGGACGACGGTTTTTACGAGCGCTTTGCTGTTTCGTTCACTGACCGCGCGGTAAATAACGGGCTCAAAAACCTGATACAGGGCGTAGCCAACCGTGTATAAATAGGTGCCGATATTCTTGCCGACATTATAAATTCCCAGTTCCGAAAGAGTGCCGACTTTGGCCAATACAATGGTGTCGTAACTAACACAGGGGATGTAGAGCAAAGACGCCGGCAACAACGGCAGGCTGACCCGTAAAGCATCGCGGGTCAGCACCTTGTCGAAGGCGAGGCCGTGGCTTCGGAAGTAAATTCTCAATACGATCAGCAAAAAAACGCCTTCTGCCACCAGCGTACCCCAATAATGTCCCAGTGCGCCCAGTCGCCAGTAGACGACAAAAAACAAGATCGCTGCTGTTAACACAATTTTCTGGCTGCTCATGAAAGCAAAAAACCGAAAAGCCGCACCATCCAGCCGATAGCTAACCTGCAGAAAGTTCCGAAAGAATGAAGCACCGGCAATGGCGAGGGCTAAAACCCCAAACGGTACCAGGGGAATCCGGACGTTGTTAAAATGCAGAAATAAAGCCAACAGGCCAACGGATACCGGATAGAAGACCACGTTCCAGACCAGCAAAGCGGATACGAGTTTCCGAATCAGCACCCCCCTTTCACCTGGTTCGTAGCGATGATAAACCGACATGAAATAGGTGTTAAAAGAGAGACCATAAAAGACGTTGATAAACAGAATTAACGAACCAAAATAGCCAATGACCCCATAGTCTGATGCGGACAGATAAGTGGACAAGATCGGGAACGTTATCGTAGATACGGCAAAGTTGACGGCTGGAACTCCCAGATACCAGGCCGTCTTTTTAAGCTTTTCCAGAATGGATCGGGTCATAAAAAGGCTTCGATTAGTGCCGTTATGTTTGATACGTTTCATCAGGCTACGGAAAGTTTTTCGGAGATTTTTCGAACCCTCCGTTTCAACCGGACCCAGAGTGGATCCTTGCGTAAAAAATAATGGTCCATGTTGTATCCGTCGAAAAACGGGTGCCGACTGAGTGGTATGGATTCTTCTTTGATTTGAAATTCCGGATGAACAGTTCGCCGATGACGAAATTCATCGGACTCGCTATCATGCACACCTTCGGCCCCAATATTCCGAATCAGATTTTTCTGTGGCGTAACCGAAAGACCACCGTTCCGGAAGAGGGCATATTGCCACTGGTAGTCCCAGGTGTGTTTTTCGGTTTGGTGGTAAACCGTATCGAAATTGGTTTCCCAATACAGTACATGCCGGTGAGAGGGAAACTGTTGCGCGATCAGATCGGTATGTCGCTCCGAAGGCCATGTCGACATCTGGAAATCATAATGCTGCCAGGCGCGTCGCCAGGTAGCCCAACCCCAGATGTGCCCGATGGCCGTAAAAAAATAAGATTCCCCGATGGGATATTCCTCGTTCCAGCGCGTTCCGGTAATGTGCATGACCCGTTCATCGTCCTGATACCGCAGCAACATTTCCGCACAAAACCCGAAAAAGGCAGTTGTCGGAACACAGTCGTCTTCCAGAATGATGCCCATCGGTTCGTGTTCAAAAAACCAGGATATGGCCTCACTAACGGCCAGTCCACAACCCAGATTCCTTTCCCGTTTCAGAATTTCAACCCGGCACGGCCAGTCAATCCGCGCCAGCAGTGCAAGGCACTTTTCAACGTTTTCCGCATCCGTCGGATGGCCCGCACGGGGACCGTCGACAGCCACATAAATACGGGCAGGCCTAACCGCTTCCAAAGCCGAAATGACTTCAAAAGCGTAGTGCGGCCGATTGAAAAGCAACAAAAGGACCGGTATGTCAACGTTGTTGAACATCGCGTAACAAATAGGATTAAAGAAAAGAGTTGATTAAACCACGAGAATAGGTTCGTCTAGGTTGGCTGGCTCCGCTTCAGGCTGGCGGTGGCATAGTAATGGTAATACGGTTTTTGTTCATTGACGCCATTGAGCACTACATTCAGCCGCTGGAACCGTTGCTCCTGATAAAGAGTCTCTAAGGTTTTGAGTGATTTCTTGGGCGTGACATCGCATCGAACAATAAAAAGGGTTGCATCGACATGGGCCGCAATCAACTGTGCATCGGTAACCAGACTGACCGGTGACGAGTCGATCAGCACATACGAAAACCGGGAACGCAATTCCTGAATCAACGTATGCAAACGCGGGCTACCAAGTAGTTCGGCCGGGTGCGTGGGCAATTGCCCGCTGGTAATCATCCAGTACTTCTTGCGTCCCGGCACTTCCCGAAGAATGGCATCCAGGGTGGCCTCTCCCTGTAGGTATTCCGTAATACCGACTGAATTTTCGACCCCCAGGGTGGGATGAATCTGCGGATTGCGTAAATCCATCTCCAGCACCACAGTGGGCTGATCGGCCATAGCCAGGCTAGCGCCAAGATTGGCTGAAACAAACGATTTCCCTTCTCCACTAACGCTGGAGGTGATTAAAATAACCGGGTTCGTCAACTCGTTTCCCAAAAACTGGACCCGCGTGCGCAGCATCCGAATCTGTTCATCGATGAGCGAGCGGCTTTGGGGGAGCAACCCAACGGACGGGATGCCGGGGTTTTGAACCAGTTCTCCCACGATGGGAACCTGTGTAGCCTGTTCGACGTCCGAGCGACGTAAGATCCGGCCGTTGATCAAATCCCGGGTAAAGATAAAACCGATGGGCAGCAAAAAACCGAGTAATCCGCCCAGTAGAACGATGTAACTTTTCTTGGGCTTGATTGGTATTCCATTGTAGTAGGCCTTATCGACGACCCGGCTGTCGGAAATCGTTGAAGCATAGGATAGAGCAGCTTCTTCCCGTTTCTGAAGCAAATACGTATAGAGATCGTTTTTGATCTTTTGCTGACGCGTGATGTTTAAAAGTACCCGGTCTTTCTTTGGCACCCGCCGGATCAACCCTTCGTTATGCTGACTCACCGCCATCAATTCACGCTGTGTGCCCGTAAGGGTTTGCCGTAAGGTTTCGATATTTTCACGAATACTCCCCTTGATCGCTCTAATCTGATCATCCTGTGACTGAACCAGCGGATTTAGTTCGCTCATGGTAGAGGCCAGATTGGCCCGTTGCAATTCGAGTTCGTTGAGCTTTGTAACCAATTGAAGCAAAACCGGATCATTGAGTCCCAGGGTGTTCGGGGCGGTTCCCACATCACTGGCTTTGCGCTCAACATAATCCTCCATACTTTTCAGGGCCTGCAACTGAATATTGACCTGATTCAACTGTTCATCATTTTCTTTCACGGTTTCGAGTAACAGGCCAGCCTGGGAACTCATTTCTGTAATCCCCTCGGCAGACTTATACGATTCTACTTCTTTTTCGATCGTTTCAAGGTCATTCCCAATCAACGAAAGCCGGGATTCGATGAACTTGAGGGTATTGATCGCCATGCGGTTTTTCTCTTCAATAGCCGCCCGGTTGTATTCTTCAATCAACTGCGTCAGCAATGCGAGCCCTTTTTCTGGAATGCTTTCTTCGATCGATAACAACAGAACCGTGGAAGTTTTGCTGGTGGGCTCCACTTTTAGACTTTTCAGATACTGACTGGCAACCTTGGCGACCGGCACTACCTGCACATCCAGGGGCTCCATTTGCGGACCAACCGCTTTGCGGGTTGCAATCCGTAACTGACCAAATGGGGTGGTGATCACCCGGTTGAGGGGATACCGTTTCTGATTGACAAAAACGGTCTGGGAATCAGCAAATTGAATGGAAAGCGCCGTGGCATACAGGGTTGCGTTGGGTTTCAGCACTTGCAGGCTGATGGGCGAGTCGTCGTAGAGCTGGCGGTTTCCGAACGTCGAAGGGCGCGAATAAAAGACATTCAGATTGAGCCGTTCCACCACCTTGGTCATCAGCATGGTGGATTTCAGCACTTCCGTTTCATTTTCCACCACTTTCTTGGGAATGAAAATCTGCTGTTCTTTTAGCACCTTCTCTTCAAAGCTTCCTTTCTTCTCATCGTTGATCATCAGGCTGGCCTGGATGCTGTAAACCGGTGGCAAATACAGGACATAAATAATCGTCAGGGCAACCGTTAACAGAACCGATCCTATAAACCATTTCCAGTATTGCCTGTAACGCAGCACTATAGAGCTCAAATTGGGGCTCTGCGGTTTTCCCGAGGACGACGATTCATAATAGAACTGATTGGATACCATACTTTTAATACGATTTAATGATAGTGTGACATTGGATTCGACCGGTACAAAATGCAATGGTTGCTATCTATATATTCTAAATAATGACCTGGCTTTTTCGCTATAAAATGACTGAGCTACCATTATCTGGTTCACCTATTACCAGGCATTTTCATCGCCCTGAAACATGGTTTTGATGGTCCACCAACAGATTAGCATATCAAATGAAAACGAGCAATTTTTGATGTAATGAAGATCATAGCGCAACCTGCGCTCCATTTTTTTCGGCGTCTCCGTCAACCCTCTGGCCCCGCGAACCTGGGCTAGCCCCGTAATTCCCGGTCGAACCGTATAGCGATTCGGGTAGTACGGTATGGAAGTCCAGAAGGCCTTGTCGTGATCAACCGCATGGGGTCGTGGACCCACCAGGCTCATATCACCCAGTAAGACATTCAAAAACTGCGGCATCTCGTCCAAATTGTTCTTTCGGAGAAATCGACCGATGGCGGTGATGCCCGGGTCATTTCGGGTGACCTGTTTAAATGCCTTACCACGATCATGAACCATCGTCCTGAATTTGAAACAACGAAAGGTTCGCCCATGCCGTCCCGTACGCATTTGAACAAAAAAAACAGGGCCGGGAGAAGTGAATTTAATAATCAGGCCAACCAATGGAATCATCCATAGGAGCACTAGAAACACTATAAAAAATGCAGCAACTATATCGAATAACCGCTTAGAAATACTACCACTAGACCTACCGGAATAAGAGTTTATTTTATTAATTTTAACAGCTTTAAGACCAGTATAAGTTACCATAAAACCTATGATTAATAAGTTAGAGAGTAGAAATGTACGCGAATAAAGTAATAAGAATCATCCACTTTCAGTACTAGAAAAGTGTGGGTTCTTCTTAATTCCCAATTCTAATTAATTCAGTGTTAATAGAGAAGCACTAAAAACTCTAAAATGCAGGTAATCAGTTAAATATAAATCATAAGAGGATATAATTGAGTACTTATACTCAATTATATAAATTTACTTAAAATATTAAGTAATAAATACTATTTAACAATCAGTCTTTAGTAGTTGAATAGTGACAAATAACTACTTATACTCTTTTATATGTGCTACGGTATTCCAAAGTTAATATATCTATTTTAAAATAAAAGCGAATTTTATTCCGAATAAAGTCACCATTCTGGCACATATGGTATTATCAGACATAATATGAAAGAACCCACATAATCGATACTCCCGTAAAATATAGTTGTTATAAAAATGACAATTTTACAAATACTACTCAACTACCAATTAAGTCAAAATAATATATGAATTATACTAAATACATATGTTTTTACTATATACGTTACAGTAACATTATTTTGTACATCAATTCATTATCTATCAAAATATTGTCTGATAACTAGATTATTTAACAGACATAAAAATTACTTGTTATTTTTTCCACCCATTCAAATAAAGATTAAAAAAAATCTTTTATGAATCGGGGCACCTCATTTATAGATTCCGAATCAAATGGTAGTTTAAATTGATTCATAGCCGATCTATACTATCACTTTCAGAAGGGAAGCTTCCCAATTTGGGACAACATGAAGCGGCAGTCGGAATCAGGATGTGTTTTGACCTGATTTAATGCTTAATTTTGCATTCGATATGCAAAATCCCGACATCTCCATCATTCTGGTCAATTACAAAACCCCGCATCTCATTGTCGACTGCCTTCATTCGGTTGAAAAACACACCTCCGGAATCACCTACGAGGTACTGGTCGTCAATAATGACCCGGACCCTTCCGGCCAGGCAGTTGTGTTGAACGCCTTCCCCACCACCCGCTGGATCGAAATGGGGTACAACGCCGGTTTCTCCCGCGCCAACAACCGGGGTATCGCCGAGTCGAAAGGCCGCCTGGTTCTGTTGCTCAATTCGGATACGCTACTGATCGACAATGTGCTGAAACGTTGTGTCGACCTGCTCGACAGCCGACCGGAAGTGGCTGCCGTTGGCCCCATGCAGATTACGCGCGACGGCCAGGTGCATACCGAAGCCTACGACGGTTTTTCCCAACTGCGCCGGTATTTTTACATTGTTCCCGGTTCCGGCTTTTTCAAAAAGCTGCTTCATCGTCTGCTGCCCGACAACCAGTATACTGATCCGGACGAAGTGGACTGGCTCATTGGCTCGTTCATCATGACCCGCCGGGAAACGATTCAGAAAGCCGGGATGCTGGACGATAACTTTTTCATGTATGCCGAAGATGTAGAGTGGTGTTACCGGCTGGGCAAACACGGCAAAATGCTGCTCCTCCGCGATGCTTTCTACATTCACCTCGAATATGGCAGCAGCACCGATTATCAGGAACGGAAGGTGACGCACATCAACCGATTCAAACCGCAAATGCACGTTTCCAATTTGCTCTGGGTGCGGAAACAATACGGCGTGGGGGCTTACCTGATCCTGATTCTGCATTACCTGACCCTGATCCCCGTGATTTTTGGCTGGAAAATCGGCGTTAACCTCCTCAAGCTGCGCCCCCCTTTTTCGGAATTGGAAAACCAGCGGGAATTTGCCCGGCATGTGGGTATTTTCCTGCGTTTTTTCTGGAAAACCGTCTTCAATCAAAAGGGATTTTATAAAATTTAAATGCCCCTAAATCCCCTGAAAGGGACTTGGACACCGCCACATCGGATGGATAAAGTCCCCTTCAGGGGATTTAGGGGTAAAGCCGCCTGTCGAAACCCTTCAACTCCCAAACTTTATTGCTATAATTGTCCCCGGTGGCCGAAAACCGTATACACAACCCAAGCACTTGTACGTTCTTGTAGGTATAGAAATTAATTGGTTATGAAAACATATTTCCTCACGTTTTTGTGGGTCTTTTTGCTGGGAATCCTGGCAATATCCGAAACGCAGGCCACGCACTTGCGGGCCGGTGAAATTACCACCCGCCGTATTTCCAGTACTTCCCTGACCTATGAGGTTACGATGACCACCTACCACGACGAAATCGGGGGACGAACGGCGAGTGACCAGCAGGATCCCTCCTATTTTTGTTTTGGAATCGGAAATGCCGTGGCCGTTCCCCGCCGGAGCCGGACGATCATCAACCGGGCCACCACCGCCAATACCTACGTTGCGACCTTTACCTATCCGGGACCCGGAACCTACCGCATTACCTGTACCATTACGAACCGCAACGAAAACGTCCGGAACATTCCGTCTTCCATTCAGACCAGCTTTCAACTCCAGACCACCATCGTCGTCAATGCCGCTCTGGGCCTGAACAGTACGCCGGTTCTGCTGAACCCGCCACTGGATTCTGCCCGCATCGGCCAGAAATGGTGCCACAACCCGGCGGCTTTCGATGCCGACGGGGATAGCCTGGCCTACCGGCTATACGTCCCTTCCGGACGTATAGCCGACGAACAGGGCAACTGTACCCTTAGAAATGTAGCGGGTTACTCCGATCCTACACTGATTGGGGTCAACCGAATCAACGAAGCCGGAACCGGTCCGGCCACGCTGACCGTCAATGCCATCACCGGTGATGTCTGCTGGGATGCGCCCGCCGAACAGGGCCAGTACAACATCGCTTTTATCGTGGAGGAATGGCGCGATGGTGTCAAAATTGGGGAGATCATCCGCGATATGCAGATCATCGTTACCCCTTCAACCAACAGACGGCCGGCCATCGTGGTGCCGCCCGATCTGTGCATAGAAGCTGGAACGCTCATCCAGCAAGCCATAACCGCCACCGACCCCGACAACAACCGTCTGGAGCTTTCGGCCTACGGTGGTCCTTTCAATGTGGGTCCTGACGGAACAACCCCGATCAACATTATTTCCCCCGAATACGCCACTTTTGCGCCGAAAACCGCCCAGAACTCGCCGGCTACCGGTACGTTCCGCTGGCAAACCAGTTGCGCCCACGTCCGCGCCGAACCCTATGATGTCGTTTTTCGAGTGATCGATCTACCCCGAACCGCCGGGCAAACCCAGTTGGCAACCCTCGAGTCGTTCCGCATCAAGATTTATGCACCCCAACCCCAGAACCTCACGGCCCGGCCAGCCGCCGATGCGGCCGGGCGAGCCATTCTGCTCAACTGGGCAGCGTACTCCTGTGCGGCTCAGTTGCCTGATAACACCAGAATGGCCATTTATCGCAAGATAGGCTGTGAAGACACCCCTTTCGATCCGTGCAGCGACCCCGGTCAACTGGAAGCCAATGGCTATGTCCGGGTCGATACTGTGGGCATCAACCAGACTTCTTACACCGATAACAACAACAACCAGGGTCTGCAGCGGGGTGTGCAGTACAGCTACCGAATTATCGTCTTGCTGCCCCGTCCCAACAATGGGCAAAGCGTCATTTCCCAACAGGTTTGTGTGAATTTACCCCAGCAGGTACCCTTGATTACGCACGTCACCGTCGACAGTACGTTCGATACGCGGGGGGTGATCACCGTCCGCTGGACCCGCCCTCCCGGCATTAACCCCAACGACGGCACCGGCCCGTTCCAATACCGCCTGTTCCGGGCCACCGGGCTTACCGGCACCGATTTTACCCAGATTGCCGCCATCAACACCACCCTGCAATCCACGGTTGCGGACACGGTATTTATCGACCGGGGAATCAATACCGTTGCCAACGCCTACCGGTATCGCATTGAGTTTTACTACACCGATCCCGGTACGGGACAATTGCAACGGCTCGACGCAACCGATAACGCCAGTTCGGTCCGGCTTACGGCGACCCCCGGCGTTCGACGCGTCCAGCTTACCTGGCAGGCCAATGTGCCCTGGAGCAATGATAACAAGCAACACCGGGTGTATCGCAGCAAAACCGGCCCCAACGGCCCGTTCAACCTGGTGGCCGTTGTTCCGGTCACCACGGCCAATACATACGCCTACCTCGACCAGGGAGCCGATACCTTTGCGGGCGATGGGGTTCAGCCGGTTATGATGTCGGTGGACAGCAGCTATTGTTACCGGGTCGAAACCGTTGGCCAATATGCAGCCCCGCTCACGACGATTCTGCTGAACAATTTCTCGCAGGGCGTTTGTGCGTCGCCGATCGACACCACCCGCCCCTGTCCCCCCCAACTGGCTGTCGATACGCTCAACTGTTCCACGCTGACACCCACCTCATTCTGCAACCAGACGACGTTTGCCAACAACCTGACTTGGCAAAATCCGACCACGGGCGATTGCGACCGCAACGTGGTGAAATATCGCATTTACTACAGTCCCTGTGAAGGCCAGGATCTCGTTTTGATCGACTCCGTCAGTGCCCCTCAACTAACGTATCGGCATCAGAATCTGACTTCCTTTGCAGGATGTTATGAAGTCCGGGCGGTGAGTCGGAGCGGCCGGGAAAGCGCGGCTTCCAACCGGGTTTGCAAGGACAATTGCCCGTATCTGATGATGCCAAATGTGTTTACGCCCAACGGCGATGGCCGAAATGATATTTTTCAGCCCGCCCAATGCCCCCGTTTTATTGAGTCGGCGGAACTGACGGTGGTCAACCGCTGGGGAGTTAAAGTCTACCAAAGCAGCGACCTCTCCCTCCAGTGGAACGGCAAGAACAACCAGGGGAAAGACGTGCCGGGTGGCGTGTATCTGTATCAGGTAACCGTCAAATACAAACGGCTCAATTGTGCCGCCCCCGCCGAAATTGTCAAAGGCTGGGTCGAACTGCTGCGCGAATCAGGGGCGAATTAATGGAGGATGGACAATTGACGATTGACCATCGTCTATAGACGATAGACCGAGGAATAAGATGTTTCCATCCATCGTCAATGGTCTATCGTCTATGGTCTATGGTCAATCCTCCATCTTCTTTCATCTACACAAACGCTATGTGGTATTTCACCATTCGGAAGAACGATTTATCCAACCAGCAGTGCCAGTTGCTACAACAGAAAGCGGTTTTGACGGAGGTTGAGCTTTTTAACGAACCGTATGAGAATCTCTGCCTGTTCGAAGTGGAAGGCAATAACTACCGGCATTTTGTGGATGCCCTGGATTTGGAAGGATTGGACTATGAAGTGGTCAGCGAGCGCCCCACCCGAACGCAATTATTGAACAAGATGCGGTAAACGGTTATGAGGTCGCTTACCGCATCTTTTTTGATTACCGCATGTTGTGGAAGACGTTCAGAACATCTTCGTCTTCTTCGATCTTCTCCAGCAGTTTTTCCAGATCGGCGGATTCTTCTTCGGTCAGTTCCTTGGTATCGTTCGGAATGCGTTCGAATTCCGCCTGTTTGAGTTCGTAGCCTTTTTCTTCCAGGTGCTTCTGAATCGCCCCGAAAGCCGTGAATTCGCCGTAGATTACGATCTGTTCGGCTTCTTCGTCCAGTGAGATTTCGTCCGCGCCAAAGTCGATCATTTCCAGTTCCAGTTCATCCAGATCGATGTTACCGGCCGGAATGCGAAAAACGGATTTGCGGTCGAACATGAAGTCGAGCATCCCGGAAGTTCCGAGGGCGCCCCCACATTTGCTGAAGTAACTCCGCAGGTTGGCCACCGTCCGGTTGATGTTGTCCGTGGCGGTTTCTACTACAATGGCAATGCCGTGTGGGCCATAGCCTTCGTAGGTAATTTCCTTGTAATCCTCCTGTTCCTTCGAAACCGCCCGTTTGATTGCCCGATCGACGTTTTCTTTCGGCATGTTGGCGGCCCGGGCATTCTGGATAATGGCCCGCAGTCGTCCGTTCGTTGTCGGATCAGGACCACCACTTTTCACTGCGAGGGCAATGTCTTTTCCAATTTTGGTGAAGGTTTTGGCCATCATCCCCCACCGCTTGAATTTTCTGGCTTTCCGGTATTCGTATGCGCGTCCCATCGTAAAGAGTGATGAGTGAAGAGTTAAGAGTTAAGAGTTGGCTGACGCATTAACTCTTAACTCTTAACTCTTCACTCTTAATTATTTTTAATGGTTATTTCTTCTTCAAAATCCACTTCAATCTGGTTCCGCACCAGGTCTTCGAAGGTTTCACGTCGGCGGATCAGGTGCGGTTTTCCGTCGTACACCAGCACTTCGGCGGGTCTGACCCGCGAGTTGTAGTTGGAACTCATGCTAAAACCGTAGGCTCCCGCATTTTTCAGGGCCAGCACATCGCCGGGGCGCACTTCGTTCAGCGAACGATCCCAGCCCAGCGTGTCGGTTTCACAAATATACCCCACGATGCTATAGGTCCGTTTTTCGCCCGTCGGATTCGAAACATTGACAATTTCGTGGTAGGCATCGTACATCATCGGCCGGATCAGGTGGTTCAATCCCGAATCGACACCCACAAACGTCCGGTTGGGGTTCTCCTTCACCACGTTGACATTCACCAGCAGCACACCGCTTTCGCTCACTAAAAACTTGCCGGGCTCAAAACACAGTTCGATTTCCCGCCCGTAGTGCTGACAGAAATTCTGAAAGGCCGCTGTCACTTTCCGGCCCAGATCCACCACATCCGTGCTGTGATCCCCTTCTTTGTAGGCTACCTTAAAACCGCTGCCAAAGTCGAGGAACTGCAGGTTGGGGAAGTCGTTGGCCAGCTCAAAAAGCACCTCGGCACCTTTGAGAAACGCATCGGCATTCTTGAAATCCGAGCCGGTATGAATGTGCAGTCCGACCACCGGAATGGCATACTGTTCGACCAGTGCGCGAATCTGGCTCCGTTGCTCCATCGAAATACCAAACTTGGAATCGGCGTGACCCGTCTGAATTTTGATGTTTCCGCCTTCTGCAATGTGGGGGTTGATCCGGATGCCGACCGGTTTGCGGCTGCCGTACTGCTGCCCCATGAATTCCAGCAAGGGCAGGCTGTCGACGTTCAGCCGAACGCCCAGTGCGAGTGCCTCCTGAATTTCGGCGAAGGAAACGCCACTCGGGGTATACATGATCTGTTCGGGATCGAAACCGGCCAGCAACGCCATCCGGATTTCATTCACCGAAACCACTTCCACATCGATTCCCCGGCTGCGCATCAACTTCAGAATCGACACGTTGGTCAATGCCTTGGCGGCATACTTGATTTTCAGATTGACGCCCTGAAAAGCCGACTGGAGGGTGCCTATTTTTTCAATAATTTTGTCGGCATCATAGACGTATAAGGGAAGGCCAAACGCTTCGGCCATCTCCAGAACGTCGATGCCCTGAATTTGATAACGGTTTTGATCGAGCTGCATACGCAGGGGTGTCTGCCAATTTTGAGGTGCAAATATAAGCGATTTTATGCCATTTCTGGCAACGCTACCCGACCCCAATCCGGCTCTGAATTTACTTTTCCCGAAAATAAGCAATTCCGAAATCCGAACGTTCAGCAAGCGCGCATCGAACAATTCGCCGGTATTCGGGTTAAATTCTTACTCAACGCTGAACTGCACGGTTATGAAAAAAATAGCACTTTTTACTGCCGCCCTGCTCTGGATTGCCAGTCATGGACAAGCCCAGACCCCTTCGCCCAATACCCACGCGCCGGAACAGGCTGCGCAAACGTTCCCGCAAGGCGAACCAACTGCCAAACAGGATTCCCTGAAAAGCAAACTGATCAAGGGCACCCAATCGAGCCGGAATGCCCGGCGGTCGGAGGATGCCAAGACGATAAAAAGCACGACGGTACGAAAGAAAACGACAAAAACCGTAAAAACGAAAAAACCAGTTGATTAGCCTCCGGAAAAATGCATTCTTGATTTCGAAAAAAAAGCTATTTCTCGATGAAGGGAATGGCTTTTTTTTCGAAATTCAGGACTAAATACGCATTCATATGTTTGCCCGCATCATTTTATTCGTATTTTTGACACCGACCCTTTTGGTTACTGAATTACTCCATTACCTTGAAGCGTTCAAACCTCCCATTTACGGAAGACGTACTGGTCAAGAAGCTCCAGCAGCGAGAGGAACAGGCATTTCACTTACTCTACGACCAGTATTCACCGGCTTTGTACGGCGTAATCCTGAAGGTCGTTCGTGATGAAGAAGCCGCCCGCGACGTTTTACAGGACTCTTTTGTAAAGATCTGGCGGAATATTCCATCTTACGATGCTCAGAAAGGCCGTCTGTTTACGTGGTTACTGAACATTGCCCGAAATACCGCCATTGACGCCATCCGCACCCGCCATTCAGGTCAGTCAATCCAAACCAGCACCGATATCGTAGATATTGTCGATCAGCATCAGCAAGCCTATCAACCCGCTGTGGAAACACTTGATTTACCAGACAAGGTGAATCAATTAAACCCGGATCGACGAATGGTTATCGACCTTGTCTACTTCTATGGATACACCCATGAAGAAGTAGCGGAGAAATTGAATTTGCCGCTCGGAACGGTCAAAACACGGGTTCGGTCTGCTTTACAGGAATTGAAGAAGTTATTCGGCACATGAACACGAAAGAATACATAGAGTCCGGAATACTGGAAGAGTATGTGCTCGGCACCGTCAGCCCGCAGGAAAAGCGGGAGGTCGAGTGCATGTCGAGCATTTACCCTGAGATCCGCCAGGAGCTCGACACGCTGTCGGCTGCGGTGGAACAGTATGCCCAGGCCCTGCGCCGTGATCCGCCGACTGACATTAAAGAGTGGCTTCTGAAAGAACTGGAATTTGGCCCTCCGGAAGCCGAAGCGGTCGAGGAAAGTAACCCAACGCCCCTCCTCACCAACGAAGAAAATACGGAAACTCCCATTCGTACATTAAATTCCAGAGAAGACGCATTCGATTCAAGACCGACGTTTCGCGTTACCTGGCTGGTAGCCGCTTCCCTGGGTCTGGTTGTCCTGTTTTTTGCCTACTTCCTGTATTCCCAATTGCAGGGAAGTCAGCAAACGCTCAGTTCGCTCCGCAATTCGAATGAAGCCTTGACCGAAGAGGTTCGGGTTCTGCGGGCGCAACAGTCGCAGGCCGACCAAACGCTGGCCATCCTGAAAGAACCGGGCACGCGGGTCATCCGGCTGAATCCCACCGACACCACGACTGCCAACCTTGCAACCATCTACTGGAATGCCAGCACGGGCCAGGTCAATCTCGAAATTGATTCGCTGGTTCGTCCGCCCGAAACCCAGCAATACCAGCTTTGGGCCATTGTTGACGGAAAACCGGTCGATGCCGGCGTCTTCGATGTGGGCGACAACACCCGGGTGGTGCAGCAGGCTAAAAAATTCCTGAAAGCCGACGCCTTTGCCATCACGCTCGAACGCCGGGGCGGCAGCCCCACTCCCACGCTCTCCACGATGGTGGTGGTCGGAAATGTGACCTCCTGATTTTTCCTCATCTGAAAAGAGAATATTTAAATCATAAATGTAAAATGATAAATAATAAATGTAAAAATAGCAGGTTTGCATAAGCTTTTACATTTACCATTTGAGATTTATTATTCTCTTTTTACTCCAGGGTTATACGTTTTCCAAAGGACACTTATACGTCGACTCATTCAAAAATTTATTCAGTTTTTATAATTACATTTCCTTTCTAAAAATGGCCCTGGCAATGTTGTCTGGGCCATTTTTCATGCTATACAGGTTTTTTTCCCAACAATTAAAAATCCAAATAGAAGGCGATGGCGTAGGTATTGTTGTGAGTCGGGAACAACCCGGTTCTTTTATTTTCCCATCTTCAATTATTTCGTATTTTAATCATGAAAGCCTTCATCAAAACAGGAATTATTGCCGCTATTCTTTGCGCATTCGTTACGGTTTCTTACGCTCAAAAACCGAAAGAAGTCGGTGGCGCCATGATGTATCCAAACAAGAACATCATTGAAAATGCCGTCAACTCGAAAGACCACACCACCCTGGTTGCTGCCGTGAAAGCTGCGGGCTTAGTCGAAACGTTACAGGGAGCTGGTCCCTTCACGGTTTTTGCCCCCTCCAACGACGCTTTTGGCAAGTTACCAGCCGGTACCGTTGAAACGCTGGTGAAGCCCGAAAACAAAGCAACCCTGACCGGCATTCTGACCTACCACGTGGTTGCGGGTCGTCTGGACGCGAAGGAAATCAGCAAGCTCATCAAAGCCGGTAACGGAACCGCCACGCTGAAAACCGTAGCCGGTGGTGACCTGACCGCTAAAATGAGTGGAAAAAAACTGATCCTGACCGATGCCAAAGGCGGAACCGCCACCGTTGCCATTTCCGATGTGTACCAGTCGAATGGGGTAATTCACTCGATCGATACGGTTTTGATGCCGATGTAACTGAAGGCAACTGAAAACCTAAAAAAGCCACACGCACAACTGCGCTGTGGCTTTTTTACCTCGCAAACTATCCTGCCATTTCTTGCGTTAATTAACCATGAACCGCAACCTTTTTCTTGGAGTTTTGTGTGGGCTGGTGCTCACCGGCTCCGTCGCATCCATTTCGTTGACTCCACGTATCGACGATGCTACACCCCGCAAAGTGGTCAAAACGGAAGCGGAGTGGAAGAAAATCCTAACACCTCAGCAATTTTACGTCCTGCGCCAGCAAGGTACCGAGCGGCCTTTTACGAGTCCGCTGGTGGATAACCACGAAAAAGGCGTATTCAAATGTGCAGGCTGCAAAACGCCCCTGTTCAGCTCCGACACCAAGTTTGAATCCGGGACGGGCTGGCCGAGTTTTTATAAATCCCTGTCGAAACAGAACGTGGCCGAGAAGGTGGATCGCAGCCACGGCATGGTCCGCACGGAGGTCGAATGTGGCGTCTGTGGCGGGCATTTGGGACACGTTTTTGACGATGGTCCCAAGCCAACCGGTCTGCGGTATTGCATGAACGGCGTAGCATTGGAATTTGAAAAGAAATAAGCGGGTGCTAACCCCCTGGTTTTGAGCCAACCCGATGAACGGGCTGGCTTTTTTCATATTATATCGTCCAAATTTCCGTTATATTTGCTCTAAGGGACGGATTTTTCAATCCGTCTTTTTTGCCTATCGAATTAATTTTACTTTTTTGAAATCAGACGGACATCAGGCGCATCCTCTCAGTGGTGCGACGTCAACTGAACCCGTTCTTCAATTTTAACCGTCAAAATACCAGGCATGAGTAAATTCTGGGGGCAGCTTCGTACCCTTTGGCAAGGCATCACCGGCTTTTTCGGTCTCATAAGCAATGGCTTTAGACGACTGGTTTACCGCATGATGTCGGGTCTTCTAGGAAAAGGGCGTGTCGATTCAGCAATCGGTCACTACCGGGGAGTTCGACAACGCTACCGAAATTGGATCAACGCCCGCTTCGACACCCGATCACTTGCTTTTCGCATCTTTTACCAGACTACCAAAACGCTTATTTTCGGCTTTGTGCTGGTTCTGTTGTACATCCTTTCCATTGAATCCAATTTCCTCTACCTCAGCGGTGAAATGCCAAGCGTCGAGGATTTGAAAAACCCCAAGGTTTCCCAGTCTTCCGAAATTTATTCCTACGACAAAGTCATGATCGGCCGGTTTTTCACCGAAAACCGCACCCCCATCAAATACGAAGACTTGTCGCCCTCCCTCATTCACGCCCTGATTGCCACCGAAGACGTACGGTTTTACGAACATTCGGGCATCGATACCCGAAGTCTGGGCCGGGCGGTTTACGGCGTATTAACCGGTAACAATTCCGGCGGAGGCAGCACGATTACGCAGCAGCTTGCCAAAAACCTGTTCAAAACCCGTCGGCGGCAATCGCGAGGATTGCTGTACAACGTTCCGCTGGTGAAAACGATCATTCTGAAAACCAAAGAATGGCTGATGGCCATTAAACTGGAACGGAATTTTTCGAAGGAACAGATCCTGACCATGTATTTCAACACCGTCGATTTTGGCAGCAATGCCTACGGAATCAAGACGGCGGCCCGGACGTATTTCAGCAAATCGCCGGAGACGCTGAATGTGCAGGAATCCGCCGTACTCGTGGGCTTGCAGAAAGCAACGACGACGTATAATCCCCTGATCAAACGAAACTTCGAGAAGTCGCGCAACCGCCGGAATGTGGTGATCCGGCAGATGGAAAAATACAAGTACCTGACCAAAGCGCAAGCCGATTCCCTTTGCGATTTGCCGCTTGTAACGCGCTACAGCCCCGACAATCCGTATTCCGGTCCAGCCAATTATTTCAAAAATGCGGTGGTGGAGGTCGTCAAAAAGTGGGGCGAAGAAAACGGCTATGACCTGTATACCGACGGTTTACGAATTTATACCACCGTCGACTCCCGGATGCAGGCCCTGGCCGAAGAGGCTGTTGCGGAGAAAATGAAGTTGTTGCAGCGGACGTTCGACAACCACTGGTCGGGCCGAAACCCCTGGACGGATGAAGATGGCAAGGAAATCCCGGACTTTCTGGACAAAGTCGCCCAGCGGACGGAACGATATAAGGCCCTCCAACTGAAATTTCCGAATCAGCCGGATTCCATCCAGTATTACATGAAGGAGAAAAAAGACAGCATGACGGTTTTCTCCTGGAACGGACCGAAGAAGAAGTACATGTCGCCCATGGATTCCATCGCCTACTACAAGCGGTTTTTGCAGGCCGGTCTGGTGGCTATGGACCCGCATACCGGTTTTATCCGGACGTGGGTGGGCGGCCTCGACTATAACTTTTTCCAGTTCGATCACGTCAAACAGGGAAAACGGCAACCGGGTTCGACGTTTAAACCGTTCGTTTATGCCACGGTGATCGACGATTCAACGATCAATTTAGGCCCCTGCGACCGTCGGCGCGATGAACCGTTCCGGAAGGAATACATCAACGAAAAAGGCGAGGAAGATTTCTGGGCACCCAAAAATTCGGCCGGATCATTCTCCTATTCCAATATGACGCTGCGCCGGGCCATGGCCCGCTCCATCAATTCGGTGACAGCCCAGTTGACCAATGACGTCGCAACGCCCCAGCGGGTGGTGGAATACGCCCACCGGCTGGGCATTAAAAGCCGGCTGGCGGCTGTTCCGTCCGTCGGGTTGGGCTCTTCCGATGTGTCGCTGTATGAAATGGTAGCAGCTTACTGCACCTTCGCAAACAACGGCGTACACACCGAACCGTTGCTGGTGACGAGAATCGAAGACCGCAACGGCAAAATTATTGAAGAATTTGTGCCGGAGAAGAAACAGGCCATTCGGGAAGAGTCCGCTTTTCTGATGCTCCACATGCTGAAAGGCGGTTTGGAAGAATCGGGCGGCACGTCGCAGAATTTGTGGTCGTACGATTTATTTAAAAACCGCAACCAGGTGGGTGGAAAAACCGGAACGACTTCCAACAACTCCGACGGCTGGTTTATGGGCGTCACCCGCGATCTGGTGGTGGGAGCCTGGGTGGGGGGCGATGACCGCAGCATCCACTTCCGGTCAACCGACATGGGTGAGGGCGCCAAAACCGCCTTGCCGCTGGTAGGACGGTTTTTGGAGAAAGTCTATCAGGACAAGGCACTGAAGCTGTATCAAGGTCCTTTTGATAAACCGACGGTTAAAATAACGAAGGATTATCTGAATTGTCCCGGTGGAAACGATGAGGACGAAGAGGATGAATCGGACTCAACGGGTGTCGACATTCCAGCCGATTCGCTGTTCATTGAACCGTCGGCTCCGGAGCAGGTCGATCCGCCCGATACCACCCAACGCGCCCAGCCTTTCCGCTAAGATTTCAGGTCAACTCCCTCCGGGTTGACCTTTTTTGTAGTCCAGTTCTGTAAACAACCCGGGCAAAGCGGTGGTTATAGGGGGATACCATCAACTCAGGACTATGACACCATCACAAAATCCGAACCTTCATCCGGTCAGGGAAACGACTCCTTTAAAGGATATTCCATCGGATATGGACAACGATCCGAATGCCGATGAAGAAGTAATCGATCAAACCGGGCCGATGCCCAGCAAGGAAGAAACGGATTTGCAACCCAGCCCGAAACCAACCGGGCGCATCCCGTCAGGCCTGGACAACGATCCGTCCAACGATGAAAATCTAAACGAGAAAATCGCCTACGCCCTGGTTGGCGCGGAACCGAATAGAAAAGAATGATGAGTTATGAATGATGAACGATGCATTAATTCATCGTTCATCATTCATCATTCAAACTAAACCATCTCCTTATACTGCATCCGGTACAGGTTCGCGTAGGTGCCTTCGTGCTGCAGCAGTTCTTCGTGGGTGCCTTGTTCCACAATGTGGCCTTTGTCGACGACGATGATTTTATGGGCTTCGCGGATGGTGGAAAGCCGGTGGGCAATTACGATGGCTGTGCGCCCCTTCATCAGTTTTCCAATCGCATCCTGAATCAACCCTTCCGTTTCGGTATCGACCGACGACGTAGCCTCGTCCAAGACCATGATGCGGGGATCGTGAACCATCGCGCGAACAAACGAGATCAACTGCCGCTGTCCCACCGAAAGCGTCGAACCGCGCTCCATGACGTTATACTCATAACCGCCCGGTAATCGCTCGATGAACTCATGCACGCCCACCAGTTTGGCCGCTTCAACAATGCGCTCCCGGCCAATGGATTTATTGCCGAGGGTAATGTTGTTTTCAATCGTATCCGAAAACAGAAAAACATCCTGCAAAACAACGCCAATGCTCTGGCGCAACGCTTCCAGTTTATACTCATGTACCTCGATGCCGTCGATTTTGATCTCTCCCCGATTGATGTCGTAAAACCGGCTTAACAAGTTGATAATGGACGACTTCCCGGCCCCCGTAGCGCCGACAAAGGCAACGGTTTCGCCTTCTTTCACGGTAAAGTTGATGTCTTTCAAAACGTAGTTATCGTCGTTGTAGGCAAACCAGACGTTTTTAAACTCCACCTCACCCCGCCAGGTTGCGGGCGCATACGTCCCGGTGTTGGGCGTAAAATCATCACTGTCCAGCAGTTTCAGAATCCGGTCGGTGCTCACAATGCCCATTTGCAGGGTGTTGAAGCGGTCGGCGAGCATCCGGATGGGGCGAAAAAACAGGTTGATGAACATGATGAAAGCCGTCACCGTTCCGTAGGTAACCTCCTGGTTCAGAATGGCTTTGGCACCGTACCAGACCACCAGGCCCGTTGCGGCTGCCGACAGAATATCGGCCACCGGATAATAGACGGAATAGTACCAGATCGACCGGATGTTGGCTTTCCGGTGTTCGTCGTTGATGTTCCGGAACTTCTCCTCTTCAATCTTTTCGCTGCCAAAAATCTGCACGATGTTCATGCCGGTAATGTGCTCCTGCACAAACGAACTGAGGTTGGCCACGGCGGTCCGCACTTCATTGAACGATACTTTGATCTTTTCCTTGAAGACGTACGTACTCAGTAACATCAGCGGAATCATCGACAAACTGATGGCCGAAAGCCGCCAGTCGGTGTAAAACATGACGGCGATGATCAGCACCAGTTGCAGAATATCGCCTACAATGGCGGCCATGCCTTCGCTGAAGACGTCAGAAAGCGTTTCAACGTCCGAAATGGTACGGGTTACCAGTCGGCCAATGGGCGTGTTATCGAAAAATTTCAGCCGGAGTTTCAGGACTTTCTGGTAGAGCTGAACCCGGATATCCCGAATCACATTCTGTCCCAGCCAGCCGGAGAGATAGGTATTGAAAAACTGAATGATGCCCTGCAAAACCAGAATCCCGATCATCAGAATCAGCATTTTGGTCAGGCCCGGATAATCGCCGGTGGCAATTTTGGAGTCGATGGTGTAGCGAATCAGCAAGGGGCCAACGGGAGCCAGCACCGCACTCAACAGAATAATCAGAATAAGCCCGTAAAATTGGAGCTGGTACGGTTTTACAAAGGCATAAAGCCGTCGCAGGGTAATCCAGTCAAAAATCTGACCGCTCTTGGTTTCGGTATTCACAAAGAAAACAGTTGGAAGGTTTTTCGGAGTAACAGAAATATTGGGTGAAGAGTTTGGATGGGAACACGGATTGAGCGGATGGAAGGGATTAAAACGGATTTTAATCGGTGTAAATCCGTTTAATTCCGTTCCATCCGCGTTCCCATCCAACCGTTTAATGCATCATTTGAGCCAGTTCCTGCCAGGAGATTAAACCAATGGCCAGAATGGCGAGTGCCAGCCCGATCTGGTTGACGACCAGCAGTTTTTCTTTGAAAAAGAGCAGGGCCGCCAAGGCTGCCACCAGAATGACACCGATGTTATAGAGCGGATAGACGAAAGCACCGTTGCCACCAAATTCGGAAAGTGCCAGCAACAGGGTGTAAAAACTCAGGAAATTCGGAATGCCCAGGGTGATGGCTCCCACGAAGGTCTGGCGTTCAATCTTTTCTTTATCAAGAATCAATCGGCTCGATAGCAACACCAGACCGGCAGCAATGGCACCCAGTACCATGGTCAACGTCACCTGCAACGTTTGATCAGTCGATGGAATATACCGGATGTTCATGTAATTGATCATCGTATTGGTGACGCCGTAGAGCACAAAAACCGCCACTGGCAAGAGTGTATTCCAGCCCAGGGCTTTCACGGTTTGGCCTTCCTGCTTCTTGTACGTGCTTAATCCGACGGCCACCACGGCCAGAATTAACCCCAGGTAATTCAGCGCATCGAAGGTTTTTCCACCGGTTTGAAAGACGAACAGACTGAAACAAACCGGAATCACCAGCGACATGTTGTTGGCCAGCGATGTGGCCGTGATGCCCATTCGCTGCGTCGACAGACCCGACAGGATGAACGTGATGATGAACCCAACACCCAGACCCAGGGCCAGCCACGTCCAGGTTTGGGAGAAATCGATGGAAAAAGGCTGGTTGCGGGGCAGCAGCAGAAAACCGGTCAGGAAACACACCGGGTAGTTGAAAACGATAGCCTGAACGGTATTGACCCGATAGCGGGGGAAAAGCCGGAAATTAAGCAGCAAAACGACCGAAAGCAGGATGCTTAGGAACAGAAAAAGCATGGCAAAGGAAGGAGGAATTTTCTTTTGCCGGAAAGGTAGTGATAAATGTAAAATGAAGAATGTAAAATGCTAAATGTAAAAGTGAAATGCTGCGGGCGAAACACTTTTACAGGTAGCTTTTTAACGCGCATTAGAAATTCCTGGTCACGTAGTGGGCTTTTTGTGGAAACGAACGACGATTACAACCATACAAATCAGGAAGATACCAATAGCAATTCCCTGGATAAGTCCACCTGCCATCCGACAAACACTATCGCCCTGCCAGTCGCCCAGGGTACGAATCAGTAGTCCGAACAGTTGCCCGATACTACCGACGTACAAGATCGGGTGAAAAAAAACGCCTTGCCTGCCCAATATACCCGGTAAAATGATCGGCGCATGGGCAAAAATCATGGAGAAGACGAAGCCCGCAAAGAACGTATGTAACCCGGCATCGTAGATGAATGAGAACCCAAGCGGTAACGCAAATAACAACCCGCTGAGCAGCAGCCAGCCATAACCCAGCAGCAACATCGTTCCACTGTAGCGCGGCTGACCTGCTTTTCGGAGTGATTTAACTGCCATGTCGAACCGAAGCAGCCAAACGGCCACCGCCATCATACCGACGCCCGTTAACCCCTGACCTGACCCGTGAAAGGGCTTCAATACACCAACCAGAAATACGCCAATAGCACCCCATAGCAGCAGCCCCTGACCCGGTTTAACAGGCAAAAAACGACTCAGTTCCAGCCGTTCGGCAACGATAGTCAGCAATAAAAATGCGATCCACCAGGGGACGGCAAATGGGAAAAAACCGGTTTTGAGGGCCAGTCCGTTCCCAATAACCAGGCAAATGCTTCCGCCAAATAGCACGTAGTAGTAATTGTAGCGATATTGAATAAGAAAAACATAAGTCAACAAAGCCATACCGATACTCCCCCCGATCAGCAACCAAAGCCCGGCAACGGGCCAACCCAACACAAACGCGGGCAGGCTCAATCCGTTCAGAGCCGGAGCCAGCAGGGTCCAGCGGTTTTTGAACACCACGGCACGTTCCAGTAAGATTACCGTTCCTAAAAAAGAGCCCACCATTAGCGCCCCATGTTGCCCGGCCGTTTCGGAAACAGAAATGCCCCAACCCAGCCGCACCAGGCCCGTCAGAATACCCAGCACCAGCGAAAGCATGGCGAGGGGTAGTAGCACGGAAACAAAAGAGGATGATTTCACGGCCACTATAAATCCTTTTTACAAAATACCCGCACCGCTGCCCAGATGGGCACCACGATCCAAATCAGCATTACCCCCAGTGCATACAGCGAACCAGCCGCACTACCGAAAAACTCCTGATACAACGCCCCGGTAAAGCCCATGAGCGCCGACACATCCATTTGTAACATGATGAAAATGCGCGCCAGATCGACCGGATTCAGGGTTGTCAGCACCAGCATGGCCTTTTCGAGTGGGTAGTCACTGAAGGTAAACAGGATCGTTAGCACCAGCCCATCGTAGAGCAGGCCGAAATAAAACCAGATGAGCAGCGCCAGCCCAATCCCCTTGGCTTTGTCGCGGGTGCAAACGGAGGCCAGAAAGGCCAGGGCGACAAAGACCAGCGTCAGGGCGACACCAGCCGCCAGCAATGCCGCGCCCGTAGCACCCGGAGCATAATAGAGAACCGGGCCACCTACACCCACCAGAAAGGCGGTTACGAGGGAGCTGGCCACACCCGAAAACTCGCTCAGCAACAGCTTACTGCGGTTAATAGGCTGGGCGAGCAGCAGCTCGATAAATTCGTAGGAATTATAAAAGTGAATGGTTGTAAAAATGAGGCTAATCAACGGAACCACCATCAGCACAATGTTCAGCAGACTCATCAGCCCTTTACCGGGGTTGGTTTCCATCCCGAAAAGCGTGGCTGATATCACCAGTAGAAAAACCGTGTAGGCCAGCACGATTCGGTTCTGTAAAATATCCAGCCAGACGTATTTGATGACTTTGATCATTTTTGATTGGATGATTGAACGATTGAGTGCGTGTTTGTGACGGCGAAACTTTCACTCAATCGCTCATACGCTGATAGTTTTCCCCGGCTCATCACACGGGCAATGGCACGGCCTAGTTTCTCCTCGCCGGTATCCGCTTTCAACCGGTCAACATCGGTGAAGAACTGCAACTGCCCATCCTGTAAATACATCACAGCCGTAGTCAGTTCGTCGAGGTCACTCATAACGTGGGAGGTGATGAGAATGAGTTTTCCTTTGGCCTTTTCGCGTAGAATTTTTGCCTTCAGCAACTCAGCCGCCAGTGGGTCGAGACCGGCGGTAGGCTCATCCATAATCAGCACTTTCGGGTTGAAAAGAAACGCCAGACATGCGCTCACTTTCTGCCGGGTGCCGCCTGATAGTGAGCGCATGGTTTTATCATATAGTTTGGACAGTTCAAAAGCTTCGATCAGTTCTTCATCGAGTTGTAGAAGCGAGTTCTTTCCCTGCGTACTCTGCCGCAGGTCCTTGATCATGTCAAACACCTGCCGGATCTTCATGGTGTCGGGATAGCGACCTATCTGGGGCATATAGCCGATTTGCTGCCGGTACTGCCACCCATTGTGAATCGGTTCGCCCAGGAAGCTGATTTCACCCCCGTCGGGCATAACCATGCCCAGAATCGACTTGATAAAGGTTGTTTTGCCAGATCCGTTGGGACCAATGAGCGAAACGGCCTGTCCGGCATTCAGTTGAACAGACAGGTTATCCAGCACTTTCAGCCGACCGTATGATTTTTGTAAATTCGTAACGGTAATCATCGTGGTTTCATTAAGGGTTTGGCATCGACAAGGGCTTCGGGAGTCAGGCTGGGCATTACTTTTTCGGCCCGGTCGAGCAGGGTGACCATGAAGCTGTGCAGCAGCACGACTCCGTAGGGAATCTTCTCGATAATCATCGAATACAGACTTACCGGATGAAAGGGCACATCACCGGTGCCGTCACGGTTCAGGTCGTAGCCTTCATATTTGTCCCAGTAATTGCGGTCAAAGGTGTTCAGAACGGTTTGTCCATTGGTGGCCACGTCGAAGGTGTTGGATTGGAAAGTATTCCGGGTGAAGGTGTTGTCGTTGCAACTCGCCTGAATCCGCATCCCCCACCCGTTATCAATGAACAGATTGCGCTGCGTCATAATCCGGCTGGTGCCTTCCATATGAATACCAATGGTATTCCGGCGGAAGATGTTATCCTCAATTTTACTGTCCGATATATCTTTCAGCAGCATCCCGTAGGCAGCGCTGCCCCAGTTGTTTTCGAAAATGTTGTGCCGCATAATCACCTTGCGGGTGTACATCACGGCCACCCCCGCGCCATTGTGCTGAAAGGTGTTGTAGAAATAGCTATTTTCGTGCGAAAACATGAAGTGAAGCCCATAGCGAATGTTTCCGAAACTCCTGTTTCGCTGAACGGTCGAATGGGTGACGAACTCGAAATAGATCCCGTCGCGGTGGCCGCTAATCCGGTTGTTTTCCACCCGGATGCTGTCACATTTCCAGGCGTGTATGCCATTGCCGGTCGTTTGCTCTTCGTGGGGATTGCCCTTGATGTCGTTGCGGCTGACCAGGCAATGATCCGAGGCCGAAAAATAGACGCCAAAATAAGCATTGCGGATTCGGTTACCAATCACCCGAACCTGCCGGGCTTCGAGCACTTTTACCGCGGCCCAGTCGATGGTGCTGGTCATGCCCACATTGCGCAAATCGAAGCCCTGAATGGTAACGTTGCTGGCGCGAACCGTAAAAAGTTCGCCCTTCATTTGTCCGTCAATAATCGGAAAGTTCTCGCCCCGAATCACCAGTGGCTTTTCGACCAGCAAATTTCGCTCACGGTAGAGTCCCCGACGCACCAGAATGGTGTCATAATCAGCCGCAACAAACAGTGCCTGCCGCACGGTCCGAATGGATTCGGCAGGGCCAACCACAATCGTTTTGGCCGACGACAGCAACGGCAACAGCAGAAGCCAACAGACTTTCATAAGACGATTTGATTAACGGATTTTGTGCAACAGGTCGTGCCACGTACGTAGTTTGGCAGCCGCCAACTCAGTTCGGGCAGCGCGGGCGGCTTCGGCATCCGGAAAAGCAGCGGTATTGCCCATCATGGGGCTGCGAATTCCGTCGCCGGATACATAAACGGCCTGACGGGCATCCACCAGTTCGCCCGGTTTGTTGTACTGATCTACGAGGATGAACGCCAGATCGGCTTCAGAAACCTTGCTTTCGGTCAGGTAGTTGACCAGGCAAGCCACATCATCGAACTTGAACGATTTGCCTTTTTGGGTGACGATTTCGGCCGCAAACTTCTGATCGACGATGGTCATTTTGCAATGTTCACAGGCGTCCTTTCCGTAGTGGATTGGTTCAGGCTGAACACGACATCCCTGCGTCACAACGCCCGCCAGGAACAGGGCTGAAACGATGGGGCCTGAAACGCTTTTCTTCGTCGTCAATGAAGCTTTGCCACGCAAAAACCACTCATAGACCACCGCCCCGGCCACCAGCAGACCAGCGACCAGAAATAGCCAGCCTCCCCAGTCCGGGATCGAAAAAGCGCCGAAGTTGAGCAGGGCTTTATAACCCAGAATGGGGGGTTGATACGACATGCCGGGCACCCGAATTGGCGCTTTAGGGTCGAGGTTATGGCCGTACTCGTAGCCCCATTTCCAGAAGTCGTACAATGCCAGAATACCCGCCAGCACAAACAGGCTTAGATTTAAGAGTAAGAGGGTGCGGTTTTTCAAAGCGACCGTCAGCAGGCCGAAGGCAATGAAAAACCCGACCAGATACGGCATGTAGGTAAACTCAGGGAACATGGATTCCTTGATGTGTGCCATGCCAATGTAGTGATTGAGACCGTTGATAATTTCCACATCACCCGAGAGTTTATTGAGCCAGATATGCATCACCAGCCCTTCGGGATATTGGGGAGCCCACAGGTCTATCCGCCATAGCGGCAGAAAGTAGGTACCGATCAGTGACAGGGTGGCCAGCAAAACGACCAGGCGCGAAAACGTTTTCATGATTTTTCATTTAAAAATAAGCTTCCCGGACGTTGTTGCGCGTCCGGGAAACTCATACAATTACTTCTTAACGACCTTCTCCCCTACTTCCGGAGCATTCACTTTACCGGTGCTGAATGTCAGCGGAACGGTACTGCCAGCGGATGACACCCGAACATATCCCTGCATTTCCTGGTGGAGTGCCGAACAGAAATCGGTGCAGTAAATGGGGATGACACCCACACGGTCAGGCACCCATTTCAACGTCTGTGTTTCGCCCGGCATAATCAGAATCTCGGCGTTGCTACTGCCTTTTACGGCAAAACCGTGGGGCACATCCCAATCCTGCTCGAGGTTCGTCAGGTGGAAATACACCTCATCCCCCATGCGAATGCCTTCGATATTATCGGGCATAAAGTGCGACCGGATGGCAGTCATGTACACATGCACCTTGTTGCCTTCGCGAATCACTTTGGCTTCCTTCTCGCCTTTCGCTACGTATTGATGGTGGTTGTCTTCAATTTTGAAGATCTTCTTCGAGTTTTTCTCAATCAAAGCTGCCGGAAGGGCTTCCGCGTAGTGCGGTTCGCCCACCGTTGGAAAGTCGAGAAGTAGCTTCATTTTTTCACCCGAAATGTCATAGAGCTGCGCTGATTGCGCTAATTCCGGACCCGTTGGCAGGTAGCGGTCTTTCGTGATTTTGTTGTAGGCGATCACGTATTTACCGTGCGGTTTGCTGGTTGGTCCACCGGGAATGCTCAAGTGACCCGGCGAATAATAGGTCGGTACCCGATCGAGGACTTTCAGGTCTTTGATGTTCCACTTCACCAGTTCCGACGATACGAAGAACGACGTTATGGCATTGCCGCGTCCGTCAAATTCGGTGTGCAACGGTCCCAGACCCGGTTTCTGCACTTCGCCGTACAATACGCTTTCGTATTTTAAAACAGGAATTCTGTCAAAACTGCCGTCGTAGCTTTTGTTGGCAATGGCTTTCTGGATCTTATCGAAGGAGAAGACCGGAATGACGGCCGCCAGTTTGCCCGATCCAACAATGAATTCGCCGGTTGGATCCACATCGCAACCGTGTGGAGATTTAGGGCAGGGCATAAAGTACACCAGATCAGGACATTCTTTCGGGTCAAGCGTCATGACTTCGTTGATGATGGTTGAGCTGGCCGAATGCGTGCTTTCGTCATACACATTATGGGCGTATTGGGCCGGAACCTTTTTCCCCTTCCCCTGTTTGAGATATTCTTCGGCTTTTTTCCAGTTTACCGCCAGAATAAAGTCTTTATCTTTCTGGGAGGCATTTACCTCCAAAAGGGTATTCGCCTGTTCGGTGTTGTAGCAGGAGAAAAAGAACCATCCGTGTGATTTGCCTTTCCCGGCCCGCGCCAGATCGAAGCTGATACCCGGCATTTTTAACTGAAACTTGATGCCCAGGCGGCCCGTTTTTGGCTCCACGCTGATAAAGCTGATATAGCCTTTAAAGTTTTTCTTAAACGAGCTAATGGGCACATCACCCTGATTATCAACCGGAACGGAAAACCGCGTACTCGCAACCACGTATTCCGTATTTTCAGTAATAAAAGGAGACGAGTGATTACCACCCGAATTGGGTAATTCAATGATCTCTTCCGTTCGGAAAGTCGAGAGGCTAATCCGGGCTACACGGGGTGTGTTGTTGGCGTTCCCGAACGCCCAGCGGCCATCGTGTTCACCCTTGGTTTGGGAGAGTGAAATATGGTGAAGGTCGTCCCAGGGAATAAAACCGTGGGAGGTGTTGAGCATCGGTTTGGTCTCTTCACTGTAGCCCCAGCCATTTTCCGGGAAAACCGAAAAAACCGGAATAATTTTCAACATCCGACCAGACGGTATGCCGTATACGGACATCTGCCCGTTGAACCCGCCCGACAGAAAATTGTAAAATTCATCATGCTTTCCGGGAGCTACATACACTTTTTCGGCGGCATCGCCCGATACGGCCGAACCCGCATCTTTTGGTTTACAACCCGTTAGGTTGATGCCGATTGCCACAACGGCGACAAGGGTTGTCAGGAATTTTAATTGCATTTTCGTAATTGTTGAAATGGGTGGATGATCTTATTTTTCTCCGTCGTTCATGCGCATGAATTCCAGTATGGAGCGGGCATCAGGTTCCGACAGGTTTTGGTTTGGCATCCGAACCAGACAGAGTTCGAGCATTTTCTGGGCTTCGGCATCTTTTTCCAGCATCATGTCCACATTCAGGATCATATTCATGATCCATTCGGGTTTACGCCGGCTCATCACCCCTTTCCAGCCCGGTCCGACCAGTCTCGTCTCATCGAGTTTGTGGCATGAACTGCACTTCATTTCATAAATTCCCTGCCCCTGTTTTACCATCGCGCCATCAAGAGGAGTCGATAAGGTTACTTCTTTCACTTCCGTTCCGTGAACCTCATCCTGCGATACAACCGCAGCCGGGTCGGTGGGCGCTTCGTCGGCCCGTTTTTTAGCGCCATCTGATGAACACCCGTACCAGCCGACTGAGAGTGCCACTACCAGCATTGTAACCGTCTTTTTCATGATCATCCTGTTTTTGTTCCTGTGGTTAATAAGAGTAAATCATCTTTTTATCTTTGGCTCAAAGTAACATCTTCTCTACTGCCTGAATCCTGATAAAAATCAGCCAGTCAACCCTTCTTTGTCAATAATCAGAATAAAAGACCCAATTATCTTTATATCCGGATTAGTGAATACATTTTTGACCGATAATTTCTTTAAATAGCATGAAAATGGCTTTTGATGATGAGACCCCTGCCTTAACGGTAGGCGAAATAGTGGCTGCTGACATTCGGACGGCCGAAGTATTCAAACGCCTGGGTATTGATTTTTGCTGCAATGGCAAACGTACCCTGGTTGAAGCCTGTGGGCGGGCCAACTTACCAATAGAGACGGTTGTGGAAGCCCTGCACAAACTGCCCGCCGAAGCGCGCCGTTCTTCAGAAAAATTCGATGAATGGGAATTGGGTTTTCTGGCTGATTATGTCTTAACCGTACACCACGGATACCTCTACGATAATCTGCCGCTCATCGAAGAACTCGTGTTGAAAGTAGCCGCTAAACACGGCGACCGGTACCCAAAACTGCATCTTGTTCAGCAGGCATACGTGGCCTTGAAGGCCGATTTACTGTCGCATCTACAGAAAGAGGAGATAGCCCTTTTCCCAATCATTAAAGAGTTGGCCGCTGCAAAGGGAAATCCGGCTATAGCCGGGGCCGGGCGACCTTTATCCATTAAGGCTCCCATCGACTGTATGGAACATGAACACCAGGATGCCGGATTGCTGCTGTTCCAACTCCGGGAATTGACCGATGAATACAGTCCCCCGGCGGATGCCTGCAACTCCCACCGCCTGATGCTGGCCAAACTCGCTGAGCTGGAAGCTGATTTGATGCAGCATATCCACCTCGAAAATAACATCCTGTTTCCAAAGGCTTTAGCCTTTGGAAACTGAAATGAATCGTTGTTTTTGGCTCCGCATGCTTATTTTAGCCAAAAACCGTTTGGGCGGTCTTTCAAAAACATCGAACAACAATTTGATTTACTGCTATGATTTCGAAAACGAGTGGCTATGCAATTCGGGGATTGGTGTACCTGGCCCTGAAAAGTTCGGACGCATACAAAGTTGGTATTCATGAACTGGCGGCTGAACTGAACGTTCCCCAACCGTTTCTGGGAAAAATCATGCAAGGGCTGGTTCGACATGACATCATCAACTCGACCAAAGGTCGAAACGGAGGTTTTTTCATCAACGATCGGACCCTGGCGACCCCCATTATCGACGTAGTGAATGCGATCGACGGCCTGTCCATATTTCACCGGTGTTTTCTGGGATTGCACGATTGCAATAGTGAAAAGCCCTGCCCCATGCACCATCATGTCATTGGTTTTCGGAATTCACTCCAGCATTTGTTTGAAACGTTGACGGTTCAAACTATGGTGACAGATGTGGAAGAAGGCTTTTCGGTATTGAAACGAATACCCGGCACGCCATCCTCGCTGGTTTCATGAAGCTTTTTTTAGCACACCAACGGTGCCGGGCGTCTGGAAAACCGCCCACGGCTGGTGGGTGGTGGCCGGTGTCATTGGCGTGCTGATCACCGTTTTGTGCTTGCGATGGCGCTAGCTGCCTTCGGAACACTGTCTTTGTCGGCCCTATGGACAGAGCCTTTATGAGGATCAACAACGCATTCGAACTTTCGCTTTCTGCCCCTAAAGGCCGGTGCCGGATTTTTAGCATCCGTAGGATTCGTGTCCAGGTCCCCTTTAGGCCGGGCCTACACTCCGGGATTCAGGGGCAGAAAGCGAAAGTCCTCACTAAAAAATGCTAAACTTCCTCTATTTCCCTTTTTCAGCGGGCATCAGCACCGCATCCACCGAGTGAATAACCCCGTTCGTCGCTTCCAGATCGGCGCGGTTGATGGTAGCGGCATTGCCTTGTCCATCCGTAATGGTGATGGCGTCACCCTGCTTGCCGACGGTCAGTGTTCCACCCGTAACGGTTTTCAGTTTCTGTCCGTCCTGCAACTGATCGGAGGTGTAGTTGCCTTTGACAACGTGATACGACAACAGCTTCACCAGTTTTGATTTGGAAGCGGGCTGCAATAACCCGTCGAGCGTTCCGGCCGGGAGCTTATCAAACGCTTCGTTGGTGGGCGCAAAAACCGTGTAAGGGCCTTTTCCCGCTGCCTGTTCCGACAATCCGGAAACCCGCATCGCCCGGAATAAAACCGTATGATCGGCGGATTTGGCCGCGCTGATGGCCAGATCGCGGCCCGTTGAGCCACCGGGAGCCATGCCACCCCGCGATTCCCGGCCTGCGCCCATCGGCCCGTAGGCGTTGGCGCTGCTTTGGGTCGAAACCGACGTGCTGCTTCCCAGCGGATTCGATTGCGATGCGGGGCGCGAAGTAGTGTCCTGAACCGTTTGAGCAACCACGGTTTTGTGGGCACCAACCAGCAGGCCTAGTGCCACTGCCACTGCGAAAACTGCTTTTTTCTGCATGATGAAAATTAGTTTGTTAAACAAAACGTCGAGAATTTACTATCCCTTTTTAACACATTCAGCCTTCCTTTTGTTGTCTAAATGTAGTTGGGTTAACGGGGCATGACCAGTGAATATTTCATTTTGGGTCATCTTACAACCGTAATCTTAGCGTAGAATCGGGCAATTAGTTGCATCCTTTCTCAAACTATATCACCTTTGTTTTTCTATTCAATATTTTAAACATGCAAATTTCCAAACACAAAGTTGCCGGCATACACTACACGTTGCGCGACAACGACGGCAATATTCTCGACTCCAGCGAAGGACGGGATCCATTATATTATCTCCACGGCGAGGGGAACCTCATCCCGGGTATGGAAAACGGACTGGCCGGAAAATCCGTCGGCGACAAATTTCAGATCAAGGTGCCTGCCGAAGATGGCTACGGTGTTCCGGATCCGCAAATGATTCAGGCGGTTCCCATCAGCGCCTTTGGCGGTCAGCCGGTGCAGATCGGAATGCAGTTTCAGACCAATCAGGGGCAGGTGGTAACGGTTACGGAAGTGAACGACGATCAGGTGATGATCGATGCCAACCACCCGCTTGCCGGTCAGGAGCTGAACTTCGATGTCGAAATCATCGACGTTCGGGACGCCACGGCAGAAGAGGTGACGCACAAACACGTACACGGACCGGGTGGACATCATCACTGATCCTATCCCGCGTAAATAGTCTGTCGATCACCGGTATTTTTTCATAAATTTGAATTACTGCCGGTGATCGATCGATTTATGGCTGACAAACCCTCTCTTTTTAATCCCATGAAAAAATTTACCTTCTTTCTACTTTCGGGCTTTTGCGCTTTCAATGCCCTGGCCCAGACGACCGCTCCGACGCCCGATCTGCAAATCAAAACCGCCGTACTGGCCGCTCCCTCCGACAAACGCGACGGTGCAACGGTTTTGGGTTATTCGGGTAAAAATGAAATGATTGTGCTTCGTAAAGGAACGAACGATTACGTCTGTCTGGCGGATGACCCGACGCAAAAAGGACTCAACGTTTCCTGCTACCACCAGGGTCTGGAACCGTTCATGGCCCGTGGTCGGGAATTGAAAAAAGAAGGAAAATCTCCGGCTGAAATCATGAAAATCCGGGAAGAAGAAGAAAAAGCCGGCAAGTGGAAAATGCCCAAACAGCCATCTTCCCTCTTCGTTTATTCGGCCCCCGACTCCAGCTACAATGCGGCAACGGGCGAAGTAAAAAATGGCTACCTCCGGTCGGTCGTCTACATTCCGTATGCCACCTCCGAGAGCACCGGTCTACCCCTGAAAGCCGAAGCACCCGGCATGCCCTGGATCATGGACCCCGGCACCCACCGGGCGCATATCATGATCAATCCGGCAAGGAAGTAAGTTCATTATTGTTAAATGGTTCAGAATGGCTCTGATGGTTAAATGGTTGGCTGACGCACGAAAAATAATGCGTCAGCCAACCATTTAACCATCAGAGCCATTTAACCATCAAAACCATCCCAAACCATTTAACTCTTCATGCCCAACTCCCTCCTCTCCGCCCACCGCATCCGGTAGGCGTTCATGGCGGTTTTGCCAAGCGAATCCAGCAGACGATAGTTGGCCACCAAACCGACAGCGGCCCCGATGCCGGGAACCAATTGGGCCATTTTGACCAGATCGATGTAGTCCCGGTATTCCTGCTGAAAGGTGCGCCAGTCGAACTGGTCGATGTCGTCGGGAAGTTGCTGGCTTTTGGCCTGCCAGTTGAGCATCTGCTGATAAACGAACTGCCGACGCTCCTGGCTCGAAAACGCCAGTTGGAAGATGTGCATGATGTAAAGCCGTTCCTTGTATTCGTTGACCGGATAGCCGTAAATGGCGGCAATTTCGAACAACAGCTTCATTTTCAGAGCCAGTAACAACGGAAAATCCGCCAGCCCCAGCAGAATGCCGCCCGCGCCGGTGACGCCCCCCTCTGCCGCTCCGGCGGTTTTGTAGAACGCAATGCGATCCCGAACCCGCTCCTCCCGTTCTTCCAGCGACAGCGGTTCCAGCACCGGCTGCCGGGTCAGAAACTCCGCACCAAACAACACCGCCCGCGTCATTTGTTTGATCATTGCCGTAATGGCCTGATGCACTTTTTCGGGAATGAACTTATTCATCCGCGTTTGCAGATTCTTCGAAAGCCGGTTGACGGCCGACGGTCTGCGCATCATTTTCTGTCGCCAGACATTCAATTCACGCACCACGGCGTCTTCGTAAGGGGACATAGTTGTTGGTTGGTTTCAGGCTCATCGCGGTTGCCGACGGTTCGTTTGCCGGACACCGGTTCCCATTTTTGCGTTGTTCGACACCCGGTTATACCCTTCAAAGGTTGCGTTATCGACAGTGGTATTATACGAATCCAGACTCAATTGAATGGCCGTTTTGGTACTGTCGGTCGTACTGAACCGACTACCGGCGGTAATCCGGCTTTGTTTGATTCGGGCGCCCACAATGCCACCGTTGATAAACTGGCTATTTTTCACCAGCAACTCGGTCAACTGCCCGTTGTAGTACCGGATGTTGCTGCCCCGAAAAGTGACGCCGTCGACTGTAATCCGGCGCGAACCGGAATTTTCGTAACTGATGTAGGCATCCCGGTCAAAATCACAACCGGGACCGATGATGGTTTCCTCGTTGGTGGAAGTTCCTCCGCCGTAGTTGGAAAATGAATTTCGGGCGACGGTATTCAGGGTGCGGACTTTGGTTAGCGTTACCGGACCGCTAAACGTCAAAACGCCATCGGTGTCGGTCGCTTCCAGCCCTTTGCCACAATTCCGGGCCGTAAAATTGGTGATCGCAATGCGGTATTGGTAATGTAACCCTTTTACGGCATTCACGCAATTTTCGGCCTCTCCGTTTTGAATGGTGGCTTTTACGCGCTCCGAAACGCCAAAACCCACCCGGTAGCCGACCGCCTTGCAAGCGTTCCAGGTCACGCGGTGGTCCGAATCGGTTTGCTCGCCCTCCGACCAGAAACCGGCATAGGGACTGATTCCTTTGCTGTTTCGGGCCACACAACGCACAAACACGGTGCCGGGTGCATTGTCACTGTCGAAGGCATCGCCCACACAGTCGGTAACGGTGCAGGATTCAAAACGCGTGTTTCGGGCGTAGCCACCGGCAATAAAAGGCGATTTTCCGCCGACCTCGTGATACCGTTTCTGGCCACTGGCCCGGCAGTTTCGAAACACATTACGATCCGAAACCGCAGTTGAGTTTCCGGCATTGAACAGTTGATTTTCAACGACAAACGTGCTGGCATCGGCATTTTGAACGGAAACCCGATCAGCCCCGCTGGCCGTACAGCCGCCGAAATAAATACCGCCCTCAATCGGACTTTTGTCGCAGTCGATGGACAGATCCCGAATAAAAACCCGCTGCTTTCGGTTGGCCCAGAACGCATAACCGCGCTGGGAATTCCGGATGAGGAATGTCCGGCCCATACCGGCCCCCTGAATGCTGATGTGCGATCCGGTGATTTCGACCGGCCCCTGCACAAATTGCCCGGCGGGGTAAGTCAGTGTGCCGCCACCCTGCCTTTTTAGATCGGCGATTGCCCGGACTGCCGCCGGTGTATAATCAGTTTCGCCGTTTTTTTTGTACTTTACAATGGAAACAACCGGCAGTGCCAAAGTCGCTGACCCCCAGAACATAAGGACTAAAATGAAAATGGAATGGCGAGACATAAGGCAGAAATTCATGGGTCTATCGAATTATTATGGTAGTACTGGCGTTAATTACGTACATCTCTTTTTACATACTAACCAGTTAACCAACGTTTTATGAAAAAAGCGCTGCTGATTCTCCTTGCCATTCTCCCGCTCAGCCTTGCCAGTGTTGGCACCACGGTGAAAGCCAATACCCACGTTAAGGCCGACAAAACCAGTCTCTGGGCGGGGGTTTACGACGGGTTGAACCTGGAACGCATGGGACTTCAAAAAGAAGTCTTCGACTACGCCCTGCGTGGTTTACAGAAAACCAAGTTTGCAAAATCCATTCTGAGTATCGTTGACCTGAGCCAGCCGTCGAACAAGAAGCGGCTGTATGTCATTGATCTCGATCAACAGAAATTATTGTTTCAGACCTACGTCGCCCACGGCCGGAACTCGGGCGAACTGATGGCGGCTTCTTTTTCGAACACGTTTTCGTCTTTCCAGTCCAGCCTGGGATTTTACCAAACCCTCAATACCTACCAGGGCAAACACGGTTTGTCGCTTCAACTGAAAGGATTGGAACAGGGTTTCAATGATAACGCTTTTAGCCGTGCCATCGTGATGCACGGAGCAGATTATGTCTGCGAAGATTTTATCCGCAAAACCGGTCGGCTGGGCCGCAGCCAGGGTTGCCCGGCCATTGCCAATGCCGTCAGCAAAGACATTATTCAGGCCATCAAAGGCGGTTCGTGCCTGTTTGTCTATTCGCCCAGCCCGGATTATCTGCAAAAATCAACGTTTCTGCTGTAATTACATTGGGCGACCGTCCAGATCGTACACGTCTTTGTAGTAGCGCAACTGCCCTTTTTCATCGACATCGACCCGGTTATAGACCACGAAAACCGGGAACGGTTTGGGTAGTGTCAGCGTCTGCGGTTTCTGATCGACCATGCAGCGGTTCATGAATCCCTCGTCCAGCACCGGCGTCCCCATCAGGTAATTAGCCAGTTCGACCGGTTTCTGCACCCGCATACAGCCGTGGCTCCGCCAGCGGTCGCTGGTTTGGTCAAACAGGTCACGGGCGTTGGTGTCGTGCAGGTAAATAGCCCCCGGCCCGGTCAGGTTGAACTTGATCAAACCCAGGGAGTTGTTACACCCGGAAGCCTGCCGAAACCGGTACGGAAAATTCTCGGCTGACATTTCTTCCCAGTCAATTTCCGACGGATCGACCACCTGCTCTTTTTCATTCAGCACTTCCATATTCTGGTTCTCCAGATAGTCTGCGCTTTGCTGCACCTTCGGCAGAATTTCCTTCAGACCGATGCCACGCGGCACATTCCAGTACGGATAGGTAATGATGTCGGTGAGATAGGTCGTAAAGAACGGCGTTTTGGTGTCTTTCTTCCCCGCAATAACGTCCATCGGCAGCAGGCATTTGCCACTGCGGTCGTAGATATTCAATTGGGCAGCCGGAACGTTAACGACCAGAAACCGGTCAAAATCAAAGCGATTCAGATAGCGGTAAAAATTCAGCGTCTGACGAATGTATTTTCCGGTGTCGGACGGCGCGTTTTTCCTTAGTTTGGTGTAGGCACTGACCAGTGTCGTATAATGACCGAAAACCGGTGTTTTTTTCAGTGAATCCAGCGCCGACTTCCCTTCGTCTTTTTTCAGCATGGCGATCGCCCAGACGGTGTCGATTTTTTCCGGAATCTTGTTATAGGTTATCCGGGACGGTTTTAACCCATAGCGCAATTCGAGCAGCAAACCGGTGAACTTCTCGCCAAACTCCTTTTTGGTATCGGATTCCAGGAATGAATACCGGTTGGTATCGATCCCGACCGAATCAGCAGCCCGGCACAACTGCCGCATAACCACTTCGGCCTGAGAGCGATCCCAGCCCTCGGCGGGAACATCGTTTTTATTTAAAAAACCAAAGTGTCTGAGTGAAAACCAGGCTACTAATACAACAGTTACGGCACTTACTACTAAAATGATGATATTTCGGCGTTCCATACGTGAGTTCAATTTAACTTACTCCTAAAACGCCATTCCATACTGCGGTGTTTAAATGATTTGCACGAAAAAGCCCCAACTTACCGGATTTACCAGTAACAGTCGGGGCTTCCGGTTCTTTTAACCGTTCATGATCAGCGCAGTGCCTTATCTCTTCCGCTTGCTTCCCAAAAGCAGCATCACCGTTCCGACGATGACACCGATACTGAGGATACGGGTGACGTGGTACGAAATGGGAGCCGGCATATCGACAATCCCCTCTGCATTTGAATGCACCGGTTGTTTCGTATATCGCCCATTTTTCGGCACTTCCCGGTTTTCAAAATGAAGAATTAAATCTTCCAGGAGTTGCGGGAGTTGGATGCCCTGAATCGCTTTCCCGTGCCCGGTACCGGCCGACGTCGGGTTCAGGGCTGCCAGTTCCTGAATCGAGCGTTTGGCGGCTTCCCAGTCAATCGTGAAATAAGCCGGTGGACCGTGTAACTCCTCCTTCTGGGTCATCACGGCAAACGCCGAATTCTGATCGGTATTGGTAAAGGCGTCACCTGCCACCAAACTCCGGTCGCTTTCCCGGAACAACGAAATATGGCCGGGTGAGTGGCCGGGCGTGTGGATGACTTTCCAATCGGGCAATTCCGGAATCAGACCATCCGCCGGAACCGGCTGAATCCGATCACCAAAATGATAGGGGGCTGTTGGAAACATCCACGACAGATAAGCCATTGCTCCGCCCCCAACCGATGGGTCAGGCGGTGGATAATGTGACTTCCCTTGTAAAAACGGCATTTCCAGTGGGTGGGCATAAACCGGCACCGTTCCCCAGACTTTCAACAAAGCTTCCAACGATCCGGCGTGGTCAAAATGGCCGTGCGTCAGCACAATGGCCTGGGGCGGGTTTTCGTCGCCAAACCATTCCCGGGCTTTTTTCAGGATCAGGTCTGCGCCGGATGGTGTTCCGGTGTCAATCAGAACCCACTTCCCACCGGGTTGCGATTCTCCGATAAAATAGACGTTAACAAAGCCATTTTTTATCCCTCTCACGTCTTCGGCGACGTCATACGGACTCCGTTCTTCACGGGTTGTCAGATTTTCGAGTGTCTGCCTTTCCATACCCACATTTGATTTTGTTTGATTTTTTAACCTGATCCACCCCGGATTGTTGACATAAGTTATTTACCGTTTCACATATTCAATTCAACAGTTCAGATAAAATTCGTTTTCGGATCGCAGCCAACGTACACACCTTTGTCCCGACAAACGACAACAACGACAACTGCTATGAACTTCTTGCCTACCTTCTCAAACCATTTTTTAACCCGGTTTTGCCTGCAATCCCTGTGTGCCGTGCTTTTGCTGAGCGTCACGATTTCCTGTAAAAAAGAAACAGAAGTTGAACCGGATTCAGGCCGGGTGATTTTCTGGTCGGCCAACAACGCGATCGAAACCATCAAGGTAGATTGCTATGTCGACGGCATCAAAATAGGAACGCTGAGTAAAGTAACAGCGTCTGCTCCTTCCTGCGACGCGACAGGTTCGCCCGTAACCACCGTCAAAGCGGGTGAGCACGAACTCGAATTCCGGGCCGCCAACGGCCAGAGCTTCTCCGAAACCTTCACTGTCGAAGCGGGAAAATGTGTTGATTTCGAATTGATGTGAAAAAGGTTTACAGTTTTCGGTATACGGTTTTCGGTGGCTGACGCAAGCACAGGATGAATGCACCAGCCACCGAAAACCATAAAACCGTAAACTAAGCACCATCGTAATGGTCGGCTTCCAAATTTGTATATCTTTGCGTGCGAAAACCGCCGTTGAGAATGCGAGTTCTGAAAGTGACCAAATATAGCCCGATTTTACACGAATTACGGGCATCGTGGGGCGTGCTCCAGGCTGGTAAATACCTCCTGGCCGAATCCATGCAAAACCGGAGCGAGGAGGACGATTTCTTTGCGTATCAGAATGCCGTTGCCGAAATCGGTCGTATCGAGCGCAAACTCGATATTCTGTACGATGAAATCCAGGCCGTCGAGTTGCTGCACCAGGCTGCGATTCTGACGGGGAATTACGAGGATTTATCGAGCAGGAAACGTTCGAACGGCAATACTTCCCTGAATTAATTCAACACCCGAACGCCCTTTTCACGGTACAATTCCAAAACGTCCGGCCGGGCATTGGAATCCGTTACGAGAACCTGAATCAGGCTCAGCGGAGCAAACTGCACATATTTGTCTTTTTCCAGTTTCGTCGAATCACACAACAGATACACGGTTTCGGCCTGCGCGGCCATCGCCAGCGTCATCCCGCCTTCGGTTTCGCTATGAGCCGACAGTCCGTGCTGCGCCGAAATCCCATCGACACCCAGAAACGCTTTGTGGGCGTGGTAGCGGGCCACGTGCTCATGGGCAATCAATCCGTGAACAGCCTGCCGTTTCAGATCGACTTCTCCCCCCACCAGATTCACTGTCACTTCCGATTGCATCAGCTCGTTGACCACCGGTAATGAGTTCGTAATCACCTGAATGCGTTTGTTTCGGATAAACTGGCAAAGCCGGAACACCGTACTCCCACAATCCATAAACACCACGTCCCCTTCGTTGATCTCCTGGGCCGCCAGCCGGCAAATGTGATCCTTGTTCTCCGAATTAACGGCGGTTTTGTTCACAAACTGCACCGGATTGACGGCCAGTCCCACTTTCATGGCACCCCCGTGTGTGCGGTAAATCAGCCCGTCGGTTGCCAGTGTCGTCAAATCCCGGCGAATGGTAATTTCCGAGGTTTGCAGGAGTTCGGCCAGCTCTTTCACTTCGACAGACCCTTTCTCTTCGACCGTTTGTAAAATAAGCCGCTTGCGGTTAGGAAAATTCATCGCTTCGTTTTTAATTTGTTCAAAAATAATCAAATTCAATCAAAAACAACCAATTCTAATGAATAATTCTCGGGTTCAACTCATCAGGCAGGAAGTATTATCGGACAACTGGTACACCTTGCGGAAAGTAACTTTTAACTACCAGCGCAAGAATGGGGTTTGGGAAACACAGTCCCGGGAAGCCTACGACCGGGGAAACGGCGCGACGATTCTGCTGCACAATCCGGAAAAAAATACCGTCATTCTGACCCGCCAGTTCCGAATGCCGACCTACGTCAATGGCAATGCAAGCGGTTTATTGATCGAATCCTGCGCCGGTTTGCTGGATAATGACAACCCGGAAGACGCGATTCGCCGGGAAACGGAAGAAGAAACCGGTTTTGTCGTGACCAACATCCGAAAAGTTTTTGAAGCCTACATGAGTCCGGGATCGGTCACGGAGAAGCTGTATTTTTTCACGGCGGACTATTCAGACTCAACCGAAAAGCGAACCGGGGGCGGCATTGATGAAGAAGAGATTGATGTACTGGAAATGCCGCTGTCGCAGGCCATGCAGATGATCGCCGAAGGCGAAATTGTGGACGGAAAAACCATTATGTTGCTCCAGCACCTTTGTATTCAACAATTTCAGGCCGCCTGACTAGCTCTCCAACCTCCCGCTGCACAGCCTTCCCGCCGGAGGTTGGAGTCGTCTTTTACAAGTTTACGGGGACAACGGAATCGGGCAATCACTGGATAAAATCACGTCTCGCATTCCGGCGAATCACCGGTGGCAAACCGCTCAGGTAAAAATCATCGATCGGTTGGTTCCAAACTTGCTTGAAACGTTCTTCAAGCGCCCGGTAGTCGAGCGGCTTAGTCTTGGCAGAATTCAATTTATACAACTCGTCCCCCATAATACAGGAGAGGAAAAAGAAGGAATCGCATTTCATGAGGATAGGATAATTTATAGCCACAAAGGAAGCAAAACGGTATTAAAAAGGGGTATAAACCAGATTATGCAGACCTTAAAAGTGGCATAGTTTGATCTATTTATATTAAAACGAGATTAAAAACGCAAAATCCGACAATCGAAAATCTCACAATAGTTATACTTATAACAGGAATATACTGTGAAATAATTCACCCATCAGGAGCCAGTTTCAATCAAATTTTGTTATCTGGGTAGGACATTAAGTTTGTTACACATGACAACGCTCACAGAACCCTATAGGGACATGCTTCGCTCGCTGATTGCGCTGCGGAAATATGTCAAGATATTCTACACCACCGACCTGAATGAACTGATTTCGGTTACTTCCATTATGACTGAACTGACCACCAAACCCGAGGGTGATTCCGTCACGCTGGCGTCTGGTGAGTCAATCCCGGTAAATCGGCTGGTGAACGTCAACGGGGTGTATGCGCCCGGACACGAGGATTACGAAAGTTGTCTGGACTGCCGGATTTAACGGCAAAAAGGCGAAGGTGCAAACCGGATATTCTTTGCTTATTTAGGGGTACTCCGATTCAAAACGTAGCTGAATAGACGGTTCGTGCCTAAATAAGTGGCCTTTGCCCGCAAAAAAATGTTATAAAAATTTGGAAAGAAATATAAAAAAATAGTCCTTTATACAAATTCTTTCAATCACAATTCAATGCAAACAGGAGTAGTAAAATTTTTTAATGAAACCAAAGGATACGGTTTCATTAAGCCGGATGCACCAGGCGAGGACATTTTTGTTCACTCGACGGGCCTTGTCGACCAGATCCGCGAAAACGACAAAGTAAAATTTGAAGTTGAACGTGGCAAAAAAGGTCTGAACGCTGTAAACGTAGAACTGGTATAATCGAAAGATAGAGCCGTTTGAGTTTCAAGAAGAAAACATGCCTGGTGGCATGTTTTTTTTTGCCCGCTGAATCAGAACCCCTTACCGCCGTCAGCCGGCATTTCTGATTCTTTTTTGTTGACAAACCATCCTTTCGTGCTTTTTTTGCGGCTTCATTCAGTAAATCGACTCCATGAGCCCATCCCCCGACCCCAGCAATCTGACGTCACGCATTGCCGCCTTGCTCCAACTGAACGCCCGGCAGGTTGCCCAAACTGTTCAGTTGCTCGACGACGGCGCCACCGTGCCTTTCATTGCCCGCTACCGGAAAGAAGCCACGGGTCAACTGGATGAAGTGCAGATCGGGGCCATCAAAGATACCTACCAAAAACTGGTCGAACTCGACAAACGGCGGGAAACCATCCTGAAATCCATTGCCGATCAGGGCAAATTGACGGCGGAACTCCGCCAGAAAATCGAATCCTCTACCTCAGTCACCGAACTGGAAGATCTGTATTTGCCCTATAAGCCCAAGCGAAAAACCCGGGCCACCATCGCCATTGAAAAAGGGCTGGAACCGCTGGCCAAGTTCATTTTCAGTCAGCGCGAAAACACCGTTGAACGAAAAGCCGCGACGTTCCTGAACGAGCAGGTGGCCACCGTTCAGGACGCCTTGCAGGGTGCCCGTGACATCATGGCGGAGTGGATCAACGAGGACGCCGACGCCCGGCAACGCATCCGGAATCTGTTTGAACGGGAGGCTATTATCCGGGCCGTGGTCAAAAAAGACAAGGAAACCGCCGGGATTAAATACAAGGATTATTTCGATTTCGCCGAACCACTCCGCCGGGTTCCCTCCCACCGTTTGCTGGCCATCCGGCGCGGGGAAGCGGAAGGGATTTTGGCGGTGAGTATTTCGCCGGATGAACAAACCGCCCTCGAACGGCTGGATCGGCAGTTTTTGCGACATGGCTCGTCCGAAAGCATCGATCAGGTTGCGATTGCGATCAAAGACAGTTACAAACGACTCATCAAACCGTCGATTGAGACCGAATTTGAAAACGTTTCGAAGCAAAAAGCCGATCAGGAAGCCATTAAGATTTTTGCCGATAACCTCCGTCAACTGCTCCTGTCGCCCCCACTCGGCCAGAAGCGGGTGCTGGCCATCGACCCCGGTTTTCGAACCGGCTGCAAAGTGGTTTGTCTGGATGCCCAGGGAAATCTGTTGACCAACGACGTTATTTACCCCGACAGCCGTCGCGAACAGGCGCAACAGACCTTATTAAAACTGGTCGCTCAGCATCAGATTGAAGCCATTACCATTGGCAACGGAACCGCCGGGCGCGAAACCGAAGATTTTGTCCGCAGCCTGAATTTCGGCAAAACCATCCCGTTGTTCATGGTGAGCGAACAGGGCGCATCGATTTATTCCGCTTCGGAAGTGGCCCGGCAGGAATTTCCGAATCAGGATGTAACCGTGCGGGGTGCTATTTCCATCGGTCGCCGGTTGATGGACCCGCTGGCCGAACTAGTTAAAATTGATCCCAAATCGATTGGCGTGGGGCAATACCAGCACGATGTCGACCAGAATGACCTGAAAAGCAGCCTGGATCGGGTGGTGGAAAGCTGCGTGAACCAGGTGGGGGTTTCGCTCAATACGGCCAGCAGTCATTTGTTGCGCTACGTTTCGGGCCTGGGGCCGCAACTGGCACAAAACATCGTCGAGTACCGGGCGCAAAATGGCCCGTTTCAATCCCGCGACCAATTGAAGAAAGTGGCCCGGCTGGGTGCGAAAGCCTACGAGCAATGTGCCGGTTTTCTCCGCATCGACCAGGCCAAAAATCCGCTCGACAACAGCGCCGTTCACCCGGAAAGTTACGCTGTGGTGGAACGCATGGCCCACGATCTGAAATGCACGGTGACCGATTTAGTCAAAAAAAAGGAACTTCAGAAGCAGATAAAGCCCGAATTGTACGTTACCGAAACAGTGGGGCTACCAACACTCCGCGATATTCTGGCCGAACTGGAAAAACCGGGTCGTGATCCGCGGGAAACGCTGGCTGTTTTCGAATATGACGAGCGGGTCCGAAAACCGGAAGATCTGCGGGAGGGTATGCTGCTAGCAGGCGTGGTGACGAACGTGACAGCCTTCGGTGCCTTTGTCGATATCGGCGTCAAACAGGATGGGCTGGTTCACATTTCGCAGTTGGCCAATCAGTTTGTTTCCGATCCGCGTCAGGTCGTCAGTGTTCACCAAAAAGTGCAGGTGAAAGTGCTGGAAGTCGATTTACAGCGCAAACGTATTGCCTTGACGATGAAAATTTAATAGTTTAAGCCGTTGTATTCCCGTTTTTCTGACGGTTATCGCATTCGGTAAATCAAACTACAAACGATGTACCTTAAACCACTACGAATGAGGACTTTACTTCGCCCTTTGTGGCCGGCTGCTCTTCTGGTGTTGACACTGTCATCCTGTTCATTTTTCAAAACTTCGCATTACACCCCGCCCGCCCAGCGAAAACCGGCGGTGGCCAATCGGAAACCGGTCGGCAAACCGCTCAAGGCCGTCGATACACAAACCTATCAGAAAGGGTATGTGCCCCAGGTGGTGAAAATTGCCCGAACCTACACCGGAACACCGTATCGCACGGGCGGTCAGACCTCGGAAGGGATGGATTGTTCGGGGCTTATTTTTGCTTCATTCAATACCGTTGGTCTGCAAATGCCGCGGGTTTCCTGGCAACAATCCGAAGTGGGTTATGAAGTGGAAGTCCCTCAGATTCAACCGGGTGATCTCGTTTTTTTCGTACCGGATGATGGGAAATCCGGGTATGTTTCGCACACCGGCATTGTTACCGAAGTTCGCGGGGCATCCAACATCATGTTTATTCACGCGTCTTCGTCGCGGGGTGTTCGGGAAGACAATCTATTTTCGAGTTACTTCAAAGGCCGGTTTGTGAAAGCTGTCCGGCCTTTTTAAACCCGTTTCCCAGAAGAGCAGGGTTGTTACGTACTGCTTTAATTTGCCCCCCAGCCCCTAAAGGGGGAGTTTTGACGCGCTCAAGGCTCCCCCTTTAGGGGGCTGGGGGGCAAATTAAAGCAGCCGCCATTTCCAGCGTTCGTAAATAGGTATGCTGGGGTGGCGTATACCGAAGCGAATTGTTACCCGTGCGAAATTCTTCCAGCACGACCGCAATTGGCATAAACCGCAAATCCGCCACTTCATCCGATTGCATGACAAACTGATCGAGCGTACGGTGGGTCCGAAAGACATACACAGCCGCGTGTTCCCGGTCGATCAGCGGAGCGGTTTTGTCGATTACCTCCACTGCCACCATGCCCAGAAACTGCAATTCGCCGGTTTTGGGCCGCACGCCAATTTCTTCCTCCACTTCCCGCATCGCGCACTGCTCATAACTCTCGCCCGGATCAACGTGTCCACCGACGCACACATCCCAGAAATTGGGCAAAACCGCCTTGTCCGGATGACGAAGACTCAGCAACACTTCGTCGTGGTCATTCAACACCACGATTTCAGAGGTGCGGTGCCAGTCGCCGTCGCGGTGTGCTTCTTTTTTGGGTTTGGTAAAGCCTAGCGGCTGGTTGCTGGCGTCAAAAATTTCAAGTAAGTCCATAAAAAAAGCCGCATCACTGCGGCTGATTAAATTCTCCGAAGACCGGCTGGTTCTGACCGGTTTGTGATGCAGTGTCACAAAGATGGCTATTTCTGGCTTTTGAGCCCCTATTCTGCCCCACAAAATCAGGTAGCCCCGACCTCGGAACCGATAAATTACCGTTGTAACACTTCATCGATGAAACCGAACGCTTTGGCTTCTGCGGCTTTCATCCAGTAATCGCGGTCGGCATTCCGTTCAATTTCTTCCGCCGAACGACCGCTGTGCCGGGCCATGATTTCATAGAGTTCATTGCGCAAAATGACAATTTGCCGCGCCGTTATCTCAATATCGACGGACTGGCCCTGCGCTCCGCCGTGTGGCTGGTGAATCATGACACGGGCGTGGGGCAAAGCCGACCGTTTGCCCGGTGCTCCGGCGCAGAGCAAAACCGCCCCAAACGACAAGGCCACGCTGGTGCAGATCGTCGCGACGTCGGGCCGGACGTATTGCATGGTGTCGTAGATACCCAGACCGGCATAGACCGAACCGCCGGGGCTGTTGATATACAGCAAGATGTCTTTTTTGGCGTCGGCCGATTCCAGAAACAGCAACTGGGCAATGATAATGTTCGCAATATTGTCGTCGACTGCCGAACCGAGGAAAACGATCCGGTCCGCCATCAGGCGGGAAAATACATCGACCTCGCGAAAATTCATGGGCCGTTCCTCGATGACCGACCGGGTCATATTTTCCACCTGGTGCAGGTAGCGATCGACCGTCAGACCGTTCAGATTTTGTCCGTGTACGGCGAAGTTACGGAACTCACGTTGGCTCAGTTCGGGATAATACATAAATCAGAAAATGGTTTGGGATGAAAAAATACTTTGTTCAGGCATGGCAATGCCCTCCGGCTCTATAAAAGCCCGTTGAATCAGTCTATGAAAGGAGTTTGGTATTGCCGGATTTAGCCAAACAGGCGGACGTAAATCCCGTCTAATTCGCGACGCAGTTGCTGGCGTCCGGCCAGGCGAAGGGCCTGATAGGCCAGTTTCTGGGCCGCCAGTTTCTGTTGCCAATCCGGATTCCAGAGCAGCCGGACGGAGACGTCGATCCATTGCTCTTCAGGGAGAGTTCCGCGCAGGTAGGCTTCCAGCAGTTGAACTTCTTCTAATTCAGGACGCATCGCATCAAGATTTAAAGTGATCAATCGACAGGTGACTGACGGCTTTGCGCAGCCGTTCCAGGCATTTGAATTTCTGCACGGTGGCCGAACGAACCGACCGATAGCCGTGTTGTGTTGCAATCTGCTCCAGCCGCTGACCGAAATAATAGAAACTCACCAGAATGGATTGACAGGTTTCGCCCAACTGCTCCACAAAGCTCATCAGTTTGAGTGTCGGCAGTTCATCTTCGTCTTCCGACTCCTCCCAAGCAAGGTCGGTTTGGATTGTATTCAGGGAAGTTTTTCGACGCTGTTTGTCCACCTGCTGCCGCCAGCGGTTTTTACAAATCCCCATAAGATACGTACTGACCGAACATGTCAACGTCAGTTGGTCCTGAACGGTTTTCTCGTAATACAGAATCATGGACTCGTGGAAGATATCTTTCGCGTCTTCCTCCGTACCACCCTGTTCCCGGATATAATGGCGAACCATCGGATAGGTTTGGGCATAGATTCGTTCCATCGTTCGTTCCCGGTCAGCAATCAGGGCGGCCTCCCTCGGCAGAGTTTGGGTTGAATTCATACGCTTTTTAGTGGTTAATCAGAATTACGCGTCGGTATCACCCAAGGATACGAAAAATATTTCTCTGTCGGGGAAAGAAAGGGAGAGAATGTTAAATGAGCAATGATGAACGCCAAATGTAAAAGGAATTACAATCAGGAACTTTTACATTTAGCGTTCATCATTGCTCATTTAATATTAAAAAAAAGCCCCGAACTCGACAAGTCCGGGGCTTTTAACGAATTTTGGTGGAGATAGTCGGATTCGAACCGACGGCCTCTACAATGCCATTGTAGCGCTCTAGCCAACTGAGCTATACCCCCTTTTTTTCGTGGTGCAAAGATGAGAAATTTTGTAGAAAAAGCAATGAAGCTTTTTACAGATTTCAAAAAAAAACGCCACGCAATGGCATGGCGTACTGATTTTGAAGCGTTTCTATTATTGCTCCACCATCTCGGCGTCCGCGATGATGTAGTTCAGTTCGTAGATATTATCAGCGTTCAGTTTGAGGGTTCCCCGGAAGGTCCGGCGCTCGTCGGTTTTAAACTTGAGGCCGTTTTTCTTGAATTTCAGGGATACGACCGATTCCGGGCCTGCTCCTCCGCAGAAAAAACACGCGCTGTATGGAAAAGCCGACAGAACGTACAGATTGGATTCGTAATCAACGGGTAACACATACCCCGTCAACTCGACCGGTTTGCCGCTTAGTTTCTGAATACCGGCACCGAAGGTAGGATACAGCATGTAAACGGATTCTTCGGGATACCATTTTTTCTTGAAAGTCACATCGCGCAGCGTTTCCCACGACAGTTTGACGGGTTCAGCGACGGTTGCCACCGAACGGTTACTCACCACTTTGGCGGGGGTAAACGCTGCCAGGGTCAGCAGTCCTAAAAGAGCGATGAAGCAGACATTTTTTTTCATGATGAGGTCGCGTTCAGATAATTACAAATCTACGTCGTTTTCTGGTTTAAAAACAACACTCGGTGGGGTTTGGTTCGGGTTTTTAAGCGCGAAAATCAGAAGTTACCACCTCCATCCTGCAATTATCACAATTTTTGTTACCTTTACCTTAATCAACGTGGTTGCCTCATAAAACCGTGTCGGAAGTAGTTAACGTTATATCCCAGACCTCTCAGCCTTCGGCCCGCCATTTCAACCGCCTGTTCTTAACAACACTGGTGTTCATAGCCATGCTGTTAACGGCTGCTGAAATCGTGAGCCAGTTTCAAACCCGGCGCGAATCCGAACGGGTATTGGTCATACGAATGGCTTCCGCGCAACGCCATCAGAGCCAGCGACTTGTCAGCCAGGTTCTCCAACTGACCCGCCCGTCCGAGTTACCCAATTTCCAGCGTACCCTTTCCGAGATCAAGAAACTGTTCGCGCAGTTTCAGACGAATCAACTGCACATTGAACAGGGCACCGTACCCGGGAATCCGGTATTGCTTCAGAACAGTGACAGCGTTAAAATTCGGTACCAATCCCTGAAACCGTACTATGCGGGTTTTCGGGACAGTATGCAGCAACTCATCCTGCAGGCCGATCGTGCTGCCGACCCCGGAAAATTCATCGCCGAAGCCGATTTAACCGCTTTGCTCGCGAACGAAAAACCCTTTTTAGACAAAATGGATGAGGTCGTTCAGCAATATACCCGCGAAACGCTGGCGAATGTGGAAGATACCCGACTCATCGGTTTTGTCATTTACCTCTTTATTCTGCTGGCCCTGGTGTTTGCGGGTTGGTTCATTCTGCGACCCGCCGTAAACAAATTCGAGGGCATTATTGGCCAGTTGGTCGAAGCCGAAACCCGAACCGCCACCACCAACCGCAAACTCCTCTCGCTAAACCGCGCCCTGAAAGAAACCCGCCAGCAACTCTTCGACGCCACCCGCCAGCAGTATCAGCAGCAGATGGACGAGCAGAAATTGCGAACTTCCTACCTGGTTGCCGGACAGGAAGAAGAGCGCAAACGGCTCTCGCGCGAGTTGCACGATGGCATCGGACAAATGCTGACGGCGATCAAGCTACAGGTCGAAAGTTTTGAGAAAAGTTTGAGTGGCGAGGCCAAAGGAACCAAAAATTTAACGGTTCTGAAAAACCTGATTTCACAGACCATTCAGGAGACCCGAAACGTGTCGAACAACCTGATGCCGACGGTTTTAAGCGACTTCGGGCTGGTTCCGGCCGTGAAGATGCTGGCCGACACACACGACAAAGACAGCACTATCGATATAATTTTTCATACTAATCTGTCAAATACGCGTTTAGATAAGAGCGTTGAGATTGGTGTCTACCGCATTGCGCAGGAAGCGGTCAGTAATGCCCTTCGCCATGCCGACCCGCACCAGATCACGATCGATCTGTTCGAAAAAGACAATTATTTGCACCTGATTGTCAACGACGACGGTAAAGGGTTCCGCATCCACCGCAGTCGGAAGGAAGACAGCAAGCGGCCTTCGCAGGGCATTCACAACATGAATGAACGGGCGGCCCTGATCAACGGGAAATTTAAAATATCATCTGCGCCCGATAAAGGCACAAAAGTTCAAGTCAGTATACCCTTTAAACTCGCACACCAGGAATATGAGTACACTCAAGTTGATGCTGGTTGATGACCACTCTATCGTCCGAAACGGAATACGCTCTCTGCTGGAACAAAACGATGAATTTTTAATTGTCGACGAAGCCGGCGATGGTGAGGAAGCCCTTGAAAAACTGAAAACCCAGCAACCGGATGTGGTTTTGATGGACATCTCACTGCCGGGCATGTCGGGGATTCAGACGACACAGATCATTTCGCGTCTGTATAAAAACATCAAGACGCTGATGTTGTCGATGCACAACAACGAAGATTACATTCTTCGCTCGGTGGAAGCCGGGGCCTTTGGCTACATTCTGAAAGACTCTTCGAGCGATGAGATGATGAAAGCACTGCGAACCATTGCCAGTGGAGAAAAGTATTTCAGTTCGCCCGTAGCCACCATTATTCTCAATGGCTACATGCACCAGTTGAAAAAGACGGAACGAAGCAGCAAAATCCGGCGTTCCAAGCTTTCAAAAAAGGAGAAAGAAATCCTGCAGTTTTTGGTCGATGGCATGAGCAGCCGTGAAATTGCCGAAAAACTCCAGCTTTCGGTCCGAACCGTCGACAACCACCGCGCCAACATGATGCGTCGCCTTCAGGTGAAGAATGCCGCCGAACTGGTGAAAATGGCCGTCGAAGAAAAATTGATTTGAAAAACCATTTTATGCAAAGGTAGTGTTATCAAATTGCGGTCTTTGTCGTTCAGAGATATGCACCGTTGATAATCTGTTTTACATTTGTGTAACCAACACTATAGTACAACTATAGTAGTAACCAAACCTCTTTTATTATGGCACTCCGATTAGGTGACATTGCCCCGGATTTTACGGCAGAGACCACCGAGGGTACGATCAATTTTCACGAATGGCTGGGAAATTCCTGGGGCATGATCTTTTCGCACCCCGCCGACTTCACGCCGGTTTGTACGACCGAACTGGGCCGTACGGCCCAACTGAAAGATGAGTTTGCGAAGCGTGGCGTGAAAGTCATTGCGGTCAGTGTTGATGCCCTTGACTCGCATACGGAATGGGTGAAGGACATCAATGAAACCCAAAACACCACGGTCGATTTTCCGCTCATTGCCGATAAAGACCGCCAGGTGGCCGAGTTATACGACATGATTCACCCGAACGCCAGCGAAAAAGCAACGGTTCGGTCGGTGTTCATCATCGGTCCTGACAAAAAAATAAAACTCACGCTGACCTATCCGGCTTCAACGGGTCGGAACTTCACGGAAATTCTGCGGGTCATCGATTCATTGCAATTAACCGCTAACTACCAGGTGGCCACGCCCGCCGACTGGACGGAAGGCCAGGATGTGATTGTGGTTCCGGCGGTTAGCACGGAAGATGCCATCAAGAAATTCCCGAAAGGCGTTACCATTGTCAAACCGTATCTGCGAACCACCCCGCAGCCGAATAAGTAAAAACAGAACTGGATTTGAAGAGAATGTTAAATAATAAATGATGAATGTTAAATGTAAAAGTGATGGATGATAAGACACTTTTACATTTAACATTCATCATTTATTATTTAACATTCTTTTTATTGATTAATCCAACCGGGTTACCCAAAACGTTTCTCCCCGAAACCGACACCCGCCCCCCTTTTCTACTTATTTTTGCTCAGCATGAGCCGGATTATTCTATTTATCTATAGGAAGAGGAAAGTACTGGTCTGGCCGTTTCTGGTGCTTTCGTTGGTTCTGGTTGGGCTATGGTGGAACCGTTCGCTGAAGAAAGTCAATGAATTGCAATGGGAGTTTGTAAACGGATACGGGATTCGAATGCCGTTGAAGTATACGATTCATGGCATTGATGTTTCTCACCACAACAACCGCATCAACTGGCAGCGGGTTTCGCAGATGCAGGCCCGGGGGGTTGGCCTGCAATTTGTCTTTGTCAAAGCCACCGAAGGCGCATCGCTCGTCGACCGGCGATTCAAACACAACTGGCAGGAAGCCCGAAAAGCAGGCCTGAAACGGGGTGCCTACCACTTCTTCCACCCGAAGCGCGATCCCGTAAAACAGGCTCAGAATTTTATCAAAACCGTAACGCTCAAACCCGGCGACTTTGCCCCCGTGCTGGACTTTGAACGGAATGCCAAAGGAACCGTTCCGGCCGATCGGCTTATTGCGGACATCCGGGTCTGGCTGCGGCTGGTGGAAGACCATTACGGCACCAAACCGATTATTTATGTCAACCGGCACTTTTATTTGCTCTACATTGCCGGTAATTTTGACGACTATCCGCTTTGGATCGCCGATTATTCTTCTGACCATCCCCGACATTTTAAAGCGGAGCGGTTGTACATTTGGCAACACAATGAAAAAGGCTCCGTGGATGGCATCCGCGGGAAAGTCGATTTTAACGTCTTTGTCTGCGAACCGGACCGATTGAACGAAATTTCTCTTTGAACCCATTTACCATGTTACCGACCCATTCTTTTCTTCAACTCCCTGCTTATCAGGAACTCCAGAACCATTTCGAGCAATTAAAGGGACAACACCTGCGGGATTTATTTGCGGAGAACCCCAGTCGATTTACTGATTTTTCACTGCGGTTTGAAGACATTCTGGTCGATTTCTCCAAAAACCGGATTACCACTGAAACCATGCAACTGCTGCGTCAACTGGCGGGGCAGGCGGGTCTCTACGAAGCCATTGAAAAAATGTTTTCCGGCGACGCTATCAACGTTACCGAAAACCGTTCCGTGCTGCACGTCGCCCTGCGGAATCGTTCCAACACGCCGGTGCTGGTCGATGGAAACGATGTGATGCCGGATGTAAACGCGGTTCTGGACAAAATGGAGACTTTTTCGCATCGCATCAGCTCGGGCGACTGGAAAGGCTATACCGGCAAACCGATCACGCAAATCGTCAACATCGGCATTGGCGGTTCGGATCTGGGGCCGGTGATGGTCACCGAAGCCCTGAAACCGTATGCGGTTCAAAAAGACGGAAAACCGCAGTTGCAGGTTTATTTCGTGTCGAACGTCGATGGTGTTCACATCTACGAAACCCTGCAAAAACTCGATCCGGAAACCACGCTGTTCATGATTGCGTCGAAAACCTTCACGACGCAGGAGACGATGGCCAATGCACATTCGGCCCGCGACTGGTTTCTGAGCCACGCCAATGACGAAACGGCGGTGGCAAAACACTTCGTGGCCATTTCGACCAATAAAACCGAGGTCGAAAAATTCGGCATCGATCCCGAAAACATGTTCGGGTTCTGGGACTGGGTCGGTGGCCGCTATTCCCTCTGGTCGGCCATCGGTTTGTCAATTGCCTGCTACATCGGTTTCGACAACTTTGCCGAACTACTCGAAGGAGGCCATGCGATGGATCAGCATTTCAAGAATACCCCCATCGAAGAAAATATCCCGGTGACGCTGGCCTTGCTGGGCATCTGGTACAACAACTTTTTCGGAGCCGAATCGCACGCCATTCTGCCCTACGACCAATACATGCACCGGTTTGCGGCTTATTTCCAGCAGGGCGATATGGAAAGCAACGGCAAATCCGTCGACCGCAACGGCGAGCCGACGGCCTACCAGACCGGGCCGGTGATCTGGGGCGAACCCGGCACCAACGGGCAACACGCGTTCTACCAACTGATTCACCAGGGCACCAAGCTGATTCCCTGCGATTTCATTGCCCCGGCCATCAGCCAGCGTCCGCTGGGCGAGCACCACAACATGCTGTTGTCCAACTTCTTCGCCCAAACCGAAGCCCTGATGAATGGCAAATCCGGGGAAGAAGTGGTGGGGGAACTGGTGAAAGCCGGAAAAAAAGAAGAGGAAGTTGCCTTACTGATGCCCTTCAAGGTGTTTTCGGGAAACCGCCCTACCAATTCGATTCTGGTGAAGAAAATCACACCAAGGACACTCGGTAGCCTGATTGCGATGTACGAACACAAAATTTTTACCCAGGGCATCATCTGGAACATCTTCAGCTTTGACCAGTGGGGCGTCGAACTGGGTAAACAACTGGCCAATCGCATCCTGCCCGAACTGGCCGACAACCAGCCGGTTTCGTCGCACGACAGTTCGACCAACGGCCTGATCAATTATTACAAAGAATGGCGACAACTTTAAACAATCCAAGAATACCGTTGTTGATAAGGTGTATGCAATGCATACACCTTATTTTTTTACCATTTCAACAACTTTTATCATGATGAAACGCAACAGTATTCTGCTTGCGGTGTGCCTTTTGGGAACGTGGAGCGCTTATGCTCAGAATAACATTTCTTCAGACACTACCAGTAACTCCGCGACCACAGTCGCTCCAACAAACAGCTCGACCTATTCGTCGACTCCAGCTACGACCAGCTCGTATTCCTCAACAACCACTACCGCTGACTACGGCAGCCGTCAAAGCCGGGTGAAAGCCGACAGGCCATATAAGGCATTTACCGGTGGTATTTATGTGGGTGCCAACTCGACCCGGTACCGGGGTGAAGATGTGGACGGCGACAATCCTTCAGGCCGTCTGGGCTACCAAATCGGCGGTTTCGTTCGTGGTGGCGGCCGGATTTACGGTCAATTGGGTGTCGAATATTTTGCTTCCAGTTCGAACTACTTTACGCCAGGTGACGGGTCAACGATCCAGGACATTTCAGGTCGTATCAACACCAAATGGTTGCAGATTCCGGCTTACGTCGGTGTAAAACTGGCCCAGTCGGACCGTGGCATTTCGGCCGTTCGGCTAGCAGTCGGTGCTGAATATGCCAACCGGTTGAGCAGCAATAATACGGTCAACATTGACGAAAATGAGATCAAAAGCGGAGCTTTTCAGGGTCTGGTCAATCTGGGCTTCGACATGGGTCCGGTCCTGATCGACCTCGTCTATCACCACGGTTTCTCGGACGCCATCAGCGGATTCAACAATTCGCAGCGTCGGGCACTGGGTGTCAACGTCGGCTTCAAGTTTTAATCCGCAGACTGTCCACTATTCAAACGGCGTCCCGACTTTGAGTCGGGACGCCGTTTGAATAACCCTGACAGCGGCCAAAGGCCCTGTCAGCGGTTTAGTTATATGGACTCGCTACTTACTGACCTCGTCTTTCAAACGCGCTACAATTTCGTCGGCCGTCAGCTTCTCCTGCTGACCGGTCACCATGTTTTTCAATCCCAACAACCCGGTTTGCAGTTCCTCGGAACCGATCAGAACGACGTACGGAATGCTTTTTGCGTTCGCATAATCCAGTTGCTTTTTCACTTTGGCCGAATCGGGATACGCTTCCGCCGGGATGTTCTGCGCCCGCAATTGACTCAGTAATGGCAAGCCAAGCGAACGACCTTCGGTATCAAGGTGAACCACCAGTACCTGCGTCGATTGCAAACCGGTATCCGGAAACAGGTTCAGTTCTTCCATCACGTCATAAATCCGATCGACGCCCAGCGAAATACCAACGCCCGACAAACCGGGCATACCGAATGCACCGGTGAGGTTGTCGTAACGGCCGCCCCCGCTGATGCTCCCGATCTGCACGCCATTCGCTTTCACTTCGAAAATGGCGCCGGTATAATAGGACAAGCCCCGCGCCAGCGTCACATCCAGTTGCATCCGGGCGTCGTTCAACCCATACTGAGCGATCAACTGCCAGACTTCTTCGAGTTCTGCAACACCTTTCAGCCCCACCTCCGAAGGTGCCAGCCAGCTTTTCAACTGATCGAAAGCCGCCTGCGCCTGGTCCGGAAACTGAAACATCGGTTCCAGTTTATCAATCGATTCATCGGAAAAACCGCGTTGTTTCAATTCCTCAACGACTTTTTCTTTCCCGATTTTATCCAGTTTATCGATGGCAATGGCAAGCAGTCCCTCCTGCCCGGCGGCTCCCACCACCTCGGCAATGCCGGTCAGAATCTTGCGGTTGTTGATTTTTACGGTAAAATCCTGAATGCCCAGATTGCGCAGGCTTTCGTGCAGCATCAACACGATTTCGGCTTCGCACAACAACGAATCCGTACCGACCACATCGGCATCGCACTGTACAAACTCCCGATAGCGCCCTTTCTGGGGACGATCAGCGCGCCAGACCGGCTGAATCTGGTACCGCTTGAACGGCATCGTCAGCGCGTGGCGGTTCATCACCACGTAGCGGGCGAACGGAACCGTCAGGTCATAGCGAAGGCCCTTTTCCGAAATTTTCAGGGTTAATTTGCGGGCGTTTTCCTGCCAGTCGGTTTCGGTCAAATCCTTGGCGAAATCACCGGAATTGAGCACTTTAAACAGCAACTGATCGCCTTCTTCGCCGTATTTTCCCATCAGAACCGACAGGTTTTCGAGGGTGGGGGTTTCAATGGGCTGAAAGCCGTATCGCCGGAACGTTTGCCGGATGGTTTCCAGCAGAAAAAGCCGTTTGCTCATCTGTTCCGGCCCAAAATCGCGCGTGCCGCGGGGTAAACTCGGTTTTTGCATGTTGCAAAAATAGCAAGCCGGACGGAGTTTTCAGCAGGGTGTTTGCAGGAACCTGCGCCTACCCCGGCATCGAGTCAGATTAGTACCAATAAAAAATTGATTTTCTGCGTTATTTCCGCTAATTTTGCGGACAATTTGGATTAAACGGACTAATTACATACAATCATGGGAGTAACAGCACTGAAACGCAAAGACCAAAAAAATAAAGCCCGGGCTAACAACAAAATTGCGCGCATCAAACAATTATTGCGTCGCCCGGACGTGAAAAACGTTGATGTAGAAGCCATCAAGGCGTCTTTTGCCGAAAAGAAAAGCCAGGCCGCAGCGTAAGTGAAAAGCGGTTTTCAGTGGGTAGTATCGCACTGTTTTCTGAAAACGGAGGATCATTCGATTGCCTCGTCACGCTCGACGGACGGGGTTTTCTTTTTTAAGCCGTTCCCGCAGCATCTTTTTCAGGTACCGGCGAATGGTTCGACGGTTTTCGATCTGCATCCGGAAAATAATGGCCTGACCAAACAGAGAAAGCCCGGCGTTGATAACCACCAGACTATAGGTTCCCAGCAAAAACCACCGGCTGAAGGACTCGCCGGTATGTTTCAGGTTGGCGGCTTCGCTGAAAACGCACAAGCCATAGCCAATCAGAATCAGACTGAAAGGAGCCAGCAGAAGCCATTTGGTGCGGGTACTCATCCGCTTGATGAGTCGCCGACCGGGCGGTTTAGAGGGAGCAACAGCCATCGTAAGTAAAACTACAAGTGATCAAAGCTCTAATTTAACAGACTAAATCTCATTTTATCTGTAAATCTGTTAATTATTGCGTATTCGGCCCCATCGCCGGTTGGGGTTCATCGATAACATCCGTGTTCCGGCGGTGTTTTTCCGTGGTATGAAACATCTCATCAGCTTTATCTTAAAAACCGTACCGCGCCCGGTTTTGCAGCGGGTCAGCCATTACGCCATGAAGGTGATGATGGTTTTCTACCGGGGTAACAACGTCGAGTGTACGGTTTGCAGCAAACACTTTCGGGAGTTTATGCCCTACGGCCGGAACATCCCGCGCCCGAACGCCCTGTGTCCGAATTGCTTAGCGCTGGAACGCCACCGGCTGATGAACCTTTACCTGCAACGAAAAACCAATTTCTACCGCGATCCCCTCAAGGTTCTGCACGTGGCACCCGAGCATTGCTTTATCGACCGGTTCGAGAAACTGCCGAATCTGGATTACATCACCGCCGACATCGAATCCCCGCTGGCGAAAATAAAAATGGACATCCACCAGATTCCATTTCCGGACAATACCTTCGATGTCGCCTTTTGTAACCATGTCATGGAACACGTCGAGGATGACGCCAAAGCCAGTAGTGAGCTGTATCGGGTGCTGAAACCGGGCGGCTGGGCCATCATTCAGTCACCGATCGACTATACCCGCGAAACCACCTTCGAAGACGCCACCATCACCGACCCGAAAGAACGGGAGCGGCTTTTCTGGCAAAGCGACCACGTCCGACTTTTTGGCCGCGATTATGCCCAACGGCTGGCCAAAGGCGGTTTTACCGTCGTGGAAGATCGCTTCGTGTTCGAACTCCCCAAAGAAGAAGTAAAGCGGTTTTCGCTGCCCGCCGGGGAAGTGATTTATCTCTGCAAAAAGTAAGTCGTTAGCATTCGACTGGATAAGGCCCTTCGGAAAAGGTTTTCGGGTGGTATTTCTTCGAGCCAACCTGCCGGGCCAGTGGGCTTCTCAGGTCTTCCCCCGCTTTCAGGCGTTCAATCAAATACCTAAAATCATACTTCGGTTGCCAACCCAGTTCTGTCCGGGCTTTTTCGTTCACGTACACCCGGTCAATTTCGGGGAACATCCACCAGCCCCGGCGCCCGTATTCTGCTTCATAGTCCGGAACCAATCGTCCAACTACTTGAGGGGCAGCAGAGCGTAAAGTAACTGTGTCATCCGGCAAAAAAGGTGTCGTTGCGCTGATGATGTAGGTACCAAAACCGAGGGCCGGTGCCCGTTCGGCCGCCAGCAGGTGCGCACTCACCACATCTTCCAGATCCACGCGCCGAAAGAGATATTCGTTGGCTTTTACATTGTCGTCTTCATAGGCATCCCGCACGCCCTTGTTGTCATCAATTTCGAGAAAAAACCGGGAGGTCCGCAGAACGATACAGGGCAACCGCTGATTTCGGTAAAAAAGCTGACAAAGATTTTCAGCGGCTGTCTTTGTAACGCCGTAAATGTTTTTGGGAACGGGCGTCACCTCCTCCGTAATCCAGGCTGCGGGTTCTCCGGCGGGTGGCACCAGTGCATCGCCAAAAACACTGGTGGTGCTGGTGAACACAAAACGCTCCACACCAGCGGCCACCGACTCCTGCAGCAGATTGAGCGTACCAGTGATGTTGGTGTCAATGAAATCCTGCAGGCTGTGGGTCGCGACGTGCGGTTTGTGGAGAGTTGCCGTATGAAAAACCGCCTTTACGTCCTCAAGACAACCTTGAACAAACGAACGGTCGGTAATTGAGCCGACGTGCGAAGTAAATGGAGAGTTTAGAATGTCGATACTGACGACTTCATCTCCCAAACGCTGGAACGTGCGCACCAGTGCCTCGCCCAGATGTCCCGCGCTTCCGGTAACTAAGACTTTCATAGGCCAAAAATAGGAATTACGATGGATATTCCATATTGGCACCGGTTTCCTGGTGGCCTTTGGGTTCTCGGAGTCGTTTCCAGCCTTCGCTCAAAAAACCGACGCCGTAACCAATGAGCTGCACGAAAGCCGCCCCAATGCTTAAAAAACCCACTTTTAGACTCTTCTCTTTTCGGACGGCGTCAGTGAAAATTAAAATGGAGAACAGAAGCAGAACCGCTATGGCCAGACCGAACAGAACCGGGTGGATGAAATACCAGACCGGCACCGAGAAGACGAATAGTGTAAACAAGGCGGGAAAGGTGTGCACCAGCCGGAGTTCCGACGGAAAAAACCGGGCAATGTTGATGCGGGCGCGGCCAAAAAACCGGAGTTGTCGGTAAAATTGACCGAAATTCGTCCGGCGTTTGTGATAAATAAACGCTTCTGGAAGCAGACCGGTTTTGAAGTCATTCTCAATAATCCGAATAGCAAATTCAATGTCCTCCCCCATCCGGCTGATTTTATAGCCACCGATTTTCTCGTAGACCAGCCGCGAAAAACCCATGTTGAAACTGCGCGGATGAAACTTGCCGCCCAGGTTCTTCTTGCTGCCCCGAATGCCGCCGGTCGTAAATGGCGAGGTCATGGAATAACTAATCGCCTTTTGAATGGGCGTAAAACTGGGATGCGCTGCGTCGGGACCGCCGTACGCATCGAGCCAATCGGTTTGCAACCGCTGTTCGACGGCGGCAAAATAATGCGGAGGTACCAGCGCATCGGAATCAAAAATCACAAAATAATCGCCCGTCGACCGCTCAAATCCGTGGTTTCGGGCGAACCCCTGCCCGCCGTTGGGCTTGAAATAATAGTGAATGTCCAGGTGGTTTTTGAATGACTCGACCACCGCATCGGCCCGGGTTACGGAACCGTCTTCCACTACCACGATTTCGTCAGGAACACGGGTTTGACGGCTCAGGCTTTCGAGCAGTTCGCGCAGTTCGTCCGGGCGATTGTAAACGGGAATGATGACGGAAAAACGCATCGAATGGGATTAAATAACTTCCTTCAATGCCTCTTCATTCGCCCAGATCACCTGATCGATCAACTCGTCCGTCAGGGCCACCGAGAGGAACAGGCTCTCAAACTGCGAGGGAGCCAGGTAAACACCCCGCTTCAGCATCGCCTGGAAATACCGCCCAAACAACGGCAAATCGCTGGTTTTGGCATCGACGAAATTAGAAACCGGCCGCTCCGTCATGAACAGCGTGTACATGGAGCTAAGGTGATTGATCGTAAAATCCAGCCCCAGTTTGACCATGCTGGCGCGAATGCCGTCGGTCAGCCGCGTTCCCAGTTCTTCCAGCCGCGTGTAGACTTCCGGATGTCCGTTCAAATGCCGCAACATCGCCAGCCCGGCCGACATGGCAATCGGATTTCCGGACAAGGTGCCGGCCTGATACACCGGCCCGGCGGGTGAAACGATGCTCATGATGTCGCGCCGTCCGCCATAAGCTCCCACAGGCATACCGCCCCCGATGATTTTCCCCATTGTGGTGAGATCGGGCCGGATGCCAAACCGCTCCTGCGCGCCCCCTTTGGCCAGCCGGAAACCGGTCATGACTTCGTCAAAAATCAGCAGAATATCATTTTTATCGCACAAATCCCGTAAGCCTTGCAGGAAACCGGGTTCAGGCAAAACACAGCCCATGTTGCCCACAACGGGTTCCAGGATGATGGCGGCAATTTGATTGGCGTTGGCGTCGATCAAGCGTTCTACGGCATACAGATCGTTGAATGGGGCCGTCAGCGTATCCAATGCCGTTGCCTTGGTGACACCAGGACTGTCGGGCGTTCCCATCGTGATGGCACCACTGCCAGCCGCAATCAGGAACGAATCGGCGTGGCCGTGGTAACAGCCTTCAAATTTGATCAGTTTATCACGACCGGTAAACCCGCGCGCCACCCGGATAGCCGCCATGGTGGCTTCGGTGCCGGAGTTGACCATCCGCACCATCTCGACCGACGGCACCATTTCGGTGATCAATTCGGCCATTTCCACTTCCTTGCGGGTGGGTGCGCCGAACGAAAACGAGTGCTGAATCGCTTCCCGAACGGCTTCTTCCACCGGCTCAAACGCATGGCCCAATACCATCGGCCCCCAGGAATTGATCAGCTCGATGTACCGGTTTCCGTCCTCATCAAAAAGATAAGGTCCTTTTGCGGATTTAATAAACACCGGGTTTCCACCTACGGCCCGGAACGCCCGAACCGGAGAATTCACCCCGCCCGGAATCAATGTTTTTGCTTTCTCGAAGAGTTGCTCGCTTTTTGTCATTTTTCAATGAGTGAATGAGTGAATGATAGAATGAGTGAATAAAAAAGGAAGGTTGCTTAGTTTTTATTCACTCATTCTATCATTCACTCATTCAAAATTATTTGATTAGTGTAAACCGTGTTCCGTCGTATTTTACGATGGGGACGACCTGGTTATCGTTGCTGGCGGTGTAATCGTAGCCGGAAAGCAGGTAGCCTTCTTCGGGGGTGGCTTTGAGTTGCGACCGGTTTGTAATCTGTCCGCGGGTTCGGGCCAGCATCCGGCCAAAAAACAGCAGCATATCGTACCCCTGGTATGCGTACATCGACGGAATCATATTGCGCTGATCCAGGTACAACTCCTCAAATTCGTCTGAACCGGGGCGTTCCGGATCGACAAACTCGGGATATACCAGGTACAAATCGCTTTTTGAAAAAGTCGACAGGGGATCCTTGTCAAAATTGAAAGCGGACGAAGTAGCAATCACCGGTACTTCTACTTTCCGTTGTGTGAGCAACCGGAGTAATTTGGCCCCCGTGCTTTCGTCGCTGCTCACCAGAAAAATGTGGCCGGGTTTGTTCGTTTCCGACAGCCGAATGGCTTCCAGATCACTGCTGCCTACTTTCCGAAAATCCTGCACGGTATACCCAATTCGTTTCAGTTCGTTCTGGTACAGTGCCGCCAGCGTCGAGTCTTTCCGGGTGTTCCCGTAATAAATAGCCGCTTTTTTCACCATCGACAAGGTTCGGGCAAAAGCCACGGTTTTCAGCGCCTGCTGGTTTAGCGACGCGTTTGCCAGAAAAGCCAGGGGTTGATTGACGACCAGTTCGCTGCTGGTTGAAATCGGATTAACGAGCAAAACGTTGTTCTGATTGGCAAATTCCGTGGCAATCCGGTTGGGTTCGGCATAGAGCGGGCCGATCAGCAAATCGTTTTGAATGAACCCCGGATTGTTGACCAGCGTCGTCATTTTGGTGCCATCATTATCCACATCGTAGGCAAACAGATTCACCGTAATGCCTTCCGACTGCAATTTCGTTTTCGCCAGCCGCATGCCATTGTACAAATCCAGCGCGTATTGGTTCGAACGGGCGCGTTCCTCCGGATTGATGTCGTTCAACCGAAACGGAAACAACACAGCTACGTTGTAATAGCCTTTGTTGCGGTTTTTCTCCGGTCTGGCAACCGTCGCCGTACTGGATGACGCTTCGGTCGTAACAGGTCGCGAAACACCCGGCACACCAAACCGGTTGGTTAGCCGATCCGACAGTTCGAGGTCGGCCGGGGCCGTTGATGTCCGCTGAATCTGATCGATCAGGGCCAGCGCCAGCTCGCGGTTGTTCGGAAATTCTTTCTGCATCAGTTTCAACCGGTTCAAATCGTTGATCTGGCTGAAATAATAGGTTTGCAGCTTGCTGACATCCGGTTTGAGGGCCGGATCGCCGATGCGGCTCAGGTTTTCGATGCCTTCTTCGTATTGCCCGTTTTCAAAAAAAGCCGCCCCCAGTAGGTAATAGGCATCGTCCATCTTTTTCCAATCCGGAAACCGGTCGATCAACTGTTTCAACATCAGCCGACTTTCCGAAAACCGCTTCAAATTAAAATCGGCCAGCGCGTGGTAATAGTGCGCGTAGGGCGCAATGCCACTGGTCCGGATCTCGGTCAGCGGCCTGAGTTCGGCTTTGGCCTTCACATAGTCCTTCTGCTGAATGAAGCGTACCGCATACTGGTAGCGTCGTTCAACGTGATCGGTTTGGGACATAGCCGCCTGTGCGGTCGTCCATAGAAGGACACAGAGGCTGAGTGACCTGAAACCGGTATGAAAAGCAAAGAACCTGTTCATGGGGCTGGATTAAGAAGCGTGGCACAAAACTAACAAAACCAACACAGACGTGTTGGTTTTGTTAGAAAGAAGACGGATTAGTGAATCATCTTTTTTATTTTTTCGGTCGTTTTTTGGCCTCTTCAGCCTGCTTTTTAGCTTCTTCGGCCTGTTGAAGCGAGCGTTGCAGCAAATCCTGAAACTTCGATTTTTTGACATCGCCCTTCGCAAACTTCTTCCGGTTTTCTTCCAGCACCGCCTTGATCTTGTCTTCGTCGACAAACTTGCGAATCAGCAATTGCTGGGCAATCGTCACGACGTTCGAAACAAAGTAATAGAAAGTCAGACCAGCCGGGAACGAATTCAGAACAAACATGAACATCAGCGGAAACACGTAGCTCATCGCTTTCATGTTGATCGGGCTGTTCGGCTGGGCGGGCGTCATCTGGTTGTTATAGTAGGCGTAGGCCAAACTCGACGCCGTCATGAAGATCGTAAACAGACTCAGGTGCGAGCCCATGAACGGAATCGTGAACGGGAATTTGATGAACGAATCGTAGGTCGACAAATCGTCCGACCACAGGAAGCCTTTTTGCCGCAGTTCGATCAGGTTCGGAAACAGGAAGAACAACGCCATCAAAACCGGCATCGTGGCCAGAACCGGAATACAGCCACTCAGCGGACTTACGCCCACCTGCTGATACAGCTTCATGGTTTCCTGCTGTTGCTTGGCCATGTCGTCGCCCACCTTCTCGCGAATCGCGTTCACTTCGGGGCCTAAGACCCGCATTTTCGCCATGCTAACGTACGAACGGTACGTCAACGGCGTCAGCAGCAGTTTCACGAACACCACCAGCGCGATGATCAGCAAACCGTAGTTGGAAATGAATTTCTCCAGAAAGCTAAACACCGGCACAAAAAAGTACTTGTTCACCGGTTTCAGAATGGCATAACCCAGATACACGTTCCGGTCGAATTCGGGGGCAACTTCTTCAAGCAACTGGTAATCGTTTGGGCCAAAATAGAAGCGGTAATTGCCTTTGCCAGCCTTCACATCGGCGATGGGAATCAGCACGTCGGCGATGGCGGTTTTGACCGTACTGGAATCCGCTTCGTTCACAATCGTTTTGAAAACCGGCTTTTTGAAGGGACTGCTCTCCGAAATAAAACCGGCCAGAAAATACTTGTGCTTGATGGTAAACCATTGCACCGGCTCTTCCAGCGTCGCTTCCTGGTTGGCGGCTCCTTCCGACAGACCATCGAAATTTTCGTCAGCCGACAAATAATTGATGGTTGCCGATTTGCGGTTTTCGGCCATATCGTTTTCAAACTGCCGCATTTTATCCTGCCACAGGAATCGGATATCGTTGTTGGTCAATAGCCTATCCAGGCCATTCAGCTTCAGATCGTAGTCGACCACGAAGCCTTTCGCCGGAATGGTGTAGGTCTGTTCAACGGATTCGGTGGGCGACAGGGCGAGTTTAAACGATATGGTTTGGGCGTTTCCCTGAACGGTTGTCCGGGGTGGCGTGGCCGTTTCGAAATACAATTTTTCGATGTTGACTTTCCCCCGGTTGGTGGGCAGTTCCAGCACCATTTCGCTGCTTTCTTCATTGAGCAGCACCAGCGGTTTCTGGTCGTACGTTTTGTAATTTTTCAGAAGAACTTCTTTAACGCGTCCTCCCTGGGTGCTAAAAGTAACCCGGATATCGGGGTTTTCGACGACTATATCCTGGCTCTGACCCGTTGCTGCGGCTGCAAAATCGCCGTACATCATCCGGGAGGCTGCCGAGTCGAGGGGTTGCTCCGCCTTCTTGGCGGCTTCCGGCGTGGGGGCAGTGGTGGCGGTTTCCTGTTGGGGTTTTGTGTCCGGAGCGGGCTTTGGCATTAACAACTGGTACCCCAGCAACATCCCCAGAATCAATACAATACCAATAATTTGATTACGATCCATTTTTTTTGTTTAAAGCATAAGGTTTAAAGCGTAACCCGAGCGCTTCAAGCTGCATCGGCGGCCCGGGTTACGCTCTAAACCTCACTCAAATTCTAGTAGTCCGCAAAAGTACGGAGAAGCAAAGGCTTAACCAACACTCGCCGTGGTCTCGACCAGGCGTTTCTCCTGAGAGTGGGTCATCGACGCCCGCACGAAATGCACGAACAACGGATGCGGGTCCATGACGGTGCTTCTCAATTCGGGGTGAAATTGCACGCCAACGAACCACGGATGGTTTTTCAGCTCCACAATTTCGACCAGTCCGGTTTCCGGGTTGATTCCGGTTGGCACCAGCCCGGCTTTCTCAAACTGGCTGATAAATTCATTGTTAAATTCGTACCGGTGGCGGTGCCGTTCGCTGATCGGCGACTTTCCGTAAATCTGGGAGGCCAGCGAATCTTTCTTGATTTTGCAGGGATAAGCGCCCAGCCGCATCGTACCGCCCTTGTTGGTCACCTTTTTCTGGCTCTCCATCATGTCGATAACCCGGTGCGATGCATTTGGGTTCATTTCCGACGAATGGGCGTCCGGCCACCCCAGAACGTTGCGCGCAAACTCGATGCAGGCACACTGCATACCGAGGCAAATGCCTAAAAACGGGATCCCATTTTCACGGGCGAAGCGGATGGCGTTGATCTTGCCTTCGATGCCGCGTTCGCCAAAACCGGGGGCTACCAGAATACCGTCGAGATCCCGAAGGCGGTCCGAGACCTGATCGAAATCGCCCAGGGTTTCGGACTGAATCCATTCGATATTGACCTTGCATTCGTTCTTGGCACCGGCGTGAATAAACGACTCGGCGATGGATTTGTAGGCGTCCCGAAGCTCGACATACTTGCCGACCAAACCGATCGTAACCGAATCAGTCGGATTTTTGAGGTGCCCCAGAAACTCCTTCCAGCTATCGAGGTCGGCGTCCTGATCGTTATACAGGTCAAGCATATACAAGGCCCGCTGGTCGAGCTTTTCTTTCCGCATCAGCAGCGGAACGTCATAAATCGTTTCGGCGTCGATGGCTTCGATCACCGAATTGACTTGAACGTTACAGAACAGCGCAATTTTCCGGCGAATGTCGGGCGGAAGCGGGTGTTCGGTGCGGCAGACGATGATGTCGGGCTGAACGCCATTTTCGAGCAGCATCCGAACGGAGTGCTGGGTCGGTTTGGTTTTCAGCTCACCCGCCGAGGCCAGGTACGGAATCAGCGTCAGGTGAATGACAAGCGTATCTTTTTCGCCCAGTTCAAACTTCAACTGCCGGACAGCCTCCACAAACGGCAGCGATTCGATGTCGCCCACACACCCACCGATTTCGGTAATGATGATGTCGTACTCGCCGGTTTCACCCAGCAGCCGGATGTTGCGTTTGATTTCGTCGGTAATGTGCGGCACGACCTGTACCGTCCGACCGAGGAAATCGCCCTTGCGTTCGCGGGTGATGACGTTGTTGTAGATTCGGCCCGTGGTGATGTTGTTGGCGCGTGACGTACGAATGTTCAGAAAACGTTCGTAGTGGCCCAGATCGAGATCGGTTTCCGCGCCGTCGTCGGTGACGTAGCATTCGCCGTGCTCGTATGGATTGAGCGTACCGGGGTCAATATTGATATAAGGATCAAACTTTTGAATCGTGACCGACAGGCCGCGAGACTGAAGCAATTTTGCAAGCGAAGAGGCAATAATGCCCTTGCCTAACGAAGAAGTTACACCGCCCGTAACGAAAATGTACTTAGCGGTTTTCTGACCGGATGAAGCCATGTCTGAAAACGAAATGTGGTTGTTACGGGATGTAAAGGTACGGAAAGTTACGGAGAAAAGGTGGGTAAGCGGGTGGAAAAGTTATGAACAGGTAGTAATCGATTGAGGGTCAGCCCGTGGTGCGCTCAGGCAACGGCGGCAACTTTGTTGTATTTATTGCGGTACTCGATGGGCGACAGGCCGGTAATTTTTTTAAAGATCGTCCGGAAGGCTTTGGTGTCGGAATAGCCCACGTCGTACATGATTTCATTGATGTTTTTCTGGCTGATTTCCAGGTTTTTCTTGGCCGCTTCGATTTTCACCCGCTGGATGTATTCGGCGACGGTATTGGAAGTGGCTTTCTTAAACCGCCGTTCCAGATTTCGCCGGCCCAGGGCGTGCATGTCGGCCAGTTGATCGATCGTGATTTTGTCCTGAAAATTCTTCTCGATAAACTCCTGGGCTTTCTTCACCGGCTCGTCTTCGTGTTCTTTCTGCCCCTGAAAAATCGTGAACGGCGACTGGGTTTCCCGGTCGATCTCAATGGCAAAGACTTTGGCCGACAGCACCGCAATGTCGCGACCCGCGTATTTTTCGATGAGGTACAAAATCAGATTCAGGTACGAAAACGCGCCCCCGCTCGAATAGATGCCCAGTTCGTCGGTAATGATCCGCTCGGTGACCAGGTTCACGTCGGGAAACAACTGCCGGAAATCGTTCGTCGCCAGCCAGTGTGTTGCACACTGGCGTCCTTTCAGCAAACCGGTGGATGCCAGCAAAAAGGCGCCCAGACACAGGCTGGCTACTTCCGAACCGCCCCGGTACTGGTCGGTAATCCAGGGAATGAACTCCCGGTTTTTTTCGATCGCCAGCCGCAGATCGCCATCCAGCGCCGGAATAACGATCAAATCTGTCCTCTGCACGTCGGCCAGAACGGCATCCGCATGGGCCGTAAAAGCACCGCCACTCAGGGGCGTTTCCTTCGTCAGACCGACCAGTTGCACCCGGAACAAAGGCGGTTGGCCCTTGGCGGCAAAAAACTGATTGACCTGGGTAAACAACTGGCGGGTGCCCTCCAGGCTACCTAAAATAGCCCCTTTGGGGACTAAAATCGATATATGCTTCATGCGTCAAAAATAAGGAAAGGGATTGTCGTAATCAACCCCTTTTATTGCCGCGTTTACCCCCTGCCGATCTCAAATCATTCCCGTACGTTTGTACTATACGCAAGGCAGGAAAACCGCACGAATCTAACCCCTCCAACGATGGCAACTTTTAATCCATATCTGAATTTTAACGGCAACACCGAAGAAGCGTTCACTTTTTACAAGTCGGTATTTGGGGGTGAATTTATAGCTCTCCAACGTTTTAAAGATACACCCGAAGGCAAAAAACTATCGGCTACGGAGGCCGAAAAAATCATGCACATTGCGTTACAGCTCGGACCCGGAACACTCCTGATGGCAACCGATGCCCTGGAATCAATGGGGCATATCGTAAGCATGGGAAGCAATTTCCATATTTCAATCAACGCCGAAAGCAAAGATGAAGCTGACACACTCTATAGCAAACTTTCGGCCGGCGGGGTCGCCGTGCTACCGATGAAAAAAGAATTCTGGGGGGACTATTTTGGTATGCTAACCGATCCTTTTGGCATCCAATGGATGGTAAGTTTTGATGAAAAACCGGCCGCCTGAACGGTTTCTGAACAGTAACAACAACCTTCCTCTTTTTAAAAACCAGCAGAGTCCGGTTTTAAGCCGGACTTTGTTCCACGTATTCAAGACGACCGACGGAAAGATGAGAAAGGTAAAATTACAGATGCAAATGACCCTCGATGGTTTTGTGGCCGGACCAACAGGCGAACAGGATTGGATGGTCTGGAATTGGGATACGGTACTGAATCAGTATGCTGCCGATCTCGCCAACTCCGCCGATACGATGCTGATTGGGCGCGTGACCTACGAGGGCATGGCGAACTACTGGCCCAATGCCGCTACCAACCCCGATGCCAATCCGGATGATCTGGCCTTTGCTCATCAAATGAACGAGATCGAAAAAGTGGTTTTTTCAACAACGCTGTCAACGGTTGAATGGAAAAACGCCAGGCTGACGCGAAAAAGCCCTGTCGAAGAAGTGGCCGAGTTGAAAACCCAGCCGGGCAAAGACCTGATCATTTACGGAGGAGCCAGCATCGTTTCGGCTTTTGTTAAACACAATCTGATTGACGAATATCATCTTTTTATTAATCCTGTCGCCCTGAAAACCGGCCTGCCGATCTGGCAGGAAATGGCCGACCGAATGACGCTGAGACTGGTAAAAACCACCGTAAGCAACGTCGGCATTGTGGTTCTTTGTTACCATTCTGAACCGGCCTGGTAGGCATTCAGCAGGATTATTGCTCCCTTCAGTGTGATTCCATCCGCAGGTGTTATGGTAGAAGTTTTTAAAACCAATGTGCGGGACACCCGGCATGCCAACCGGCTTCTTGATCTCATCCATCAAACGTTCACGCAGTATACCGCCAATTTTGACCTGGAAGATTGCGACAGGATTTTGCGCATCCACTCGTCAACGGGTCTGGTCGAACCGTGTTTCGTCATTTCACTGGTGCAGGATTTCGGGTTTTCAGCGGAGGTTTTGCCGGATGATGTTCCTCTTATCCAACCGGATTTTTTAGTTCGGGACACGCTTCGTACCAAAACGTACGAGTAAAATGGGGTGCCATTTTGTTTATGGGTATGGTACGAAGCCGTAACTCATCGCAGCCTCTCCATGCGCCACCTCGCTCTCTTTTTAAAAAACCGGCTCGGTCTGAAACTGGGCTTTTTTCTTGCCTTGTCGGCCTTCCTGTTCTTGGCGGGTTATCAGTCGAACGACGATAAAAACCGTACCTGGAGCCTCTACAAAGCCGACGCCGAAAGCACAAGTTATTCCGAACTGGATCAGATTACGGTCCACAACGTCAGCCAGTTGCAACTCGCCTGGACGTTTAACCCGAACGACGCCCAAGTCGGCGCGCGGCCCGGAAGCAGTGAGTGCAACCCCATCATTATTGACGGTGTTTTATACGCCACGTCGGCCCGGCACCGGGTTTATGCCGTTGATGCCGCCACCGGCAAGCAATTGTGGTCTTTCGATCCGTTCGATGGCGGGCTTGGCGGGGGCGTCAGCCGGGGCGTTACGTATTGGGAAGATGGCGCGGACAAACGGATTCTGGTAACGGGTGGCGATGTGCTGTTCGCGCTGGATGCCCGCACGGGAAAACCGGTTTCGGGCTTCGGAAAAAACGGGCAGGTGAGCATGAACGTCGGGTTGCGGGATGCCCCCGAAACCATCTCGGTCATACCAACATCGCCCGGAATCGTCTACCAGGATTTGCTGATCATGGGAGCCGAAGTGTCGGAGTTGTACGGGGCGCAACCCGGCTACATCCGGGCCTACAACATCCGGAACGGAAAACTCGAATGGACGTTTCATACCATTCCGCTACCCGGCGAACCCGGCTACGAAACCTGGCCGAAAGATGCCTATAAATACGCTGGTGGCGTCAACGACTGGGCGGGCATGAGCGTCGACACCCGGCGCGGCATGGTGTTTCTGGCCCTGGGCTCCCCTTCCTATGACTTTTACGGTGCCGACCGAAAAGGCAAAAATCTGTACGGGAACAGTGTGGTGGCCCTCGATGCCAAAACCGGCCAATACCGCTGGCATTTCCAAACCGTCCACCACGATCTGTGGGATTACGACCTGCCCGCCCCGCCCAATCTGGTCACGGTGGAACGCGATGGCCCCGACGGTCGGCCCCGAAAAATAGACGCCGTAGCGCAGGTGACCAAACACGGTTTTGTGTTCGTTTTCAACCGGGAAACCGGGGAACCGTTATTTCCCATTGAAGAACGGAAAGTACCGGTTTCTCACCTCCCTGGCGAAGAAGCCTGGCCCACGCAGCCTTTTCCGCTGAAACCCAAACCGTTTGCCCGACAACACATGACGGAAGCGGATTTAACCCGGTATTCGACAGCGGGGCATGATTCCATCGTTAAAAAATTCCGGTCGATGCGCTACGAAGGGCTCTTCACCCCACCGGACCTGAAAGGCACCTTGATGCTGCCCGGAACCCGGGGCGGTGCCGAATGGGGTGGTGCAGCCTATGACCCGGCCACGAGCGTGTTGTACGTCAAGTCGAACGATTCGCCGGAAATTCAGTCGATGCAAAAAGTCGATCTTGAAAAAGAAGCCAAAGACCAGACGGTTTTTGCCCAGGGCAAAACGCTTTACATGACGTATTGCGTGAGCTGCCACGGAAAAGACAAAAATGGCGACGAACCCACCTATCCATCGCTGATCGGCCTCCGAAACCGAATGACACGCGAGGCCGCGCTGGCTAAAATCAAACAGGGTGGCGGCAAAATGCCGGGGTTTGCCAGCGTGGTCAAAGGGAAGGAACAGAGCATCCTTGCTTTCCTGTTCGACCGGGAAAAGAACTCCGGTAAAGCCACCAAAATGGAAACCGGTCAGACCCTGGCGGGTGCCAATAAATACCTGAATCTGACGGCCTACGGCCATTTCCGGGATCCAAACGGACATCCGGCCATCAAACCGCCCTGGGGAACACTCAACGCCATTAATCTGAACACCGGCGATTACGTCTGGCAGATCCCGCTGGGAAATCATCCGGAATTACAGGAAAAAGGCGCGCCCGAAACCGGACTGGAAGGCTCCGCCGGTCCCATCGTCACCGCCGGTGGGCTGGTTTTTATCAGCGGAACCCGGGATCAGAAGCTGAAAGCCTTCGACAAATCGACGGGCAAACTGCTGTGGGAAACCTCGCTTCCGGGTGTTGCCAACGCAACCTCCTGTACGTATTTCAGTGGCAACCGACAATTTGTCGCACTCTCGGTTGGGGGAAGCAAAGAAAATCCTGCCGGTTCCATTCTGGCGTTTGCATTACCCAAATGAGCGAGCCTTAACCTTCTGAAAGTTATGATTATACTTGCTCAATTCGATTTCCCGACCAGTTTCCATTGATACACACTGCCAACCTTTTCAATGCCCCAATAATCGAATGAGCCGCTGGCCCGGTCGCCAAACGTGTCGAGATTCGTCGGGCCGGTTGCACCCACATACGCATTGGCCTGCGTCACAAACTGGCTTTCCAGGGCGTTGAGGTCGGACGGAACGCCATTGCTGGCTTCGATCGTTTTGGCAATAACCCACATCGCATCGTACACCGCAATGCCGAAGGCGTCGGCGTCGATACCGGTTTTGGTTTTTATCCGGGCAATCAGTGGCTCCCAGGCGGTTTTATACGCATCCGGCAAACCGAAGGTGGGCGTAAAAAACTGCGTGCTAATCGCAAAATCAGCGGCATCCGGATCGCCGATCAGGGCAGCACTCAGTGCCACGCCATCCCCACCATACCAGCGCACCGAACTCAGAACCGGGTCCGCAGCCGCCTGCTTGAACAGGGCGACACATTCGTCGAAGGAAGCCAGATAAACGCCGACTTTGTCAGCACCGTAAGTAGTGGTGAATGCGGTAATCTGGGCTTTGATCGCGGCAATTTCCGCCGTAAAATCGCTGATCGACGTGCCGTAGGGTGTTAGAGCCTGAACCGTGCCGCCCAAGGTGGAAAATGAAGAACCGGTCGATGTTTGCAATCCTTTGTTCCCGGCATCATCGCGGGCAATCGTCACCAGTCCGCGAATGCCCTGCTCATAGATGGTTTGGGCAATGGCGGCTCCCTCAATTTTGTCGGCCGGGCAAAACCGGAAAACCGGGTCGTCGGCAATGGCCAGACTTCCCGCCGTACTGCCCTGGCTGATCACGAGGCTGTTGCTGGCGCTGGTGAGGGGCAACAGGGCGGCCAGTTCGGCACTGGACTGTGGCCCGATAAAAAAACGGGTTCCGGAACCAGCCGCTGCGTTGAAAAAACCAACGGCTTTTTCGGCTTCGAGTTGGGTGTCGTAGCCCGTAACGCTGAGCCGGAAGCTGCTGCCTTTACCCGCAAAATAGCTATTGATGTCTTCCTCCGCAATTTCCATCGCGGCCTGGGTAGTGATTCCGAGGGATGACCAGTTTCCGGTCAGCGACGAAAGCCCGCTGATGTTGATGGTAACCGGTTGCAGGTGATCGTCAACCGAACACCCGGCGAAAAGAAATAAGATAAAAACAAATACGTAAACGGTCAGGTTTTTTAGGATGTTCATATGTGTTTAATTTTGCCGAAAATATACGACATATTACACTCATAATCACACCCAATACAGCAATAGATTTGTCTGGCAATCGACGACTTTCCTGTATCTGTTAAATCCTTTGATCAGCGGCACAATCAGTTTTTATCTTTCTGGTCCCCTCTCTCAACTCAGCCGATCCTTGAAGCTTTCATAACCGTATGTTTTCACCAGCCGGAAGGTTTCATCTTCCTGCCAGATGCCAATAGCGGGCAGATTTACGCCGTTGAACGTGCTCGTTTTCACCATCGTGTAGTGAATCATGTCATCGAAAATGACTTTTTCACCGATCTGGAGCGGTTCGTCAAAACTGTAATCGCCCATGAAGTCACCCGCCAGACAGGTCATACCGCCCAACCGGTAGGTTGGCTTGCCGGCAACGGGTTCGTGGTACGAATTCAGAATCCGGGGTTTATACGGCATTTCGAGCGTGTCGGGCATGTGGGCGGCAAAGGAAGTGTCGAGAATGGCCACCTGAATTCCCTGGCTATCAACCACATCCAGAACCGACGACACCAGAACCCCAGTCTGCCAGCCGATGGCCGAACCCGGTTCCAGAATGACTTCGACCTGGTATTTTTCCCGAAATGCTTTCAGCAACCCGATCAGGTGTTCGGTATTGTAGCCTTCCCGCGTCATCAGGTGTCCACCGCCCATGTTCACCCACCGCGCTTGGTGGAGCAGGTCACTAAACCGGCTTTCCAGCGCTTCGAGCGTGCGTTCGAGCGTGTAGGAGTCGTTTTCGCAAAGCGTATGAAAGTGAATCCCCTCCATCCCATCCGGCAGCCGGTCGCCCAGCAGATTCCGCGTTACGCCCAGCCGCGAACCGGGCACACAGGGATTGTACATATCCGTGGCGACTTCCGAATATTGTGGATTGACACGAATCCCACAGGAAACACCCGATGCGATTGCCCGGTTTTTAAAACGCTCCCACTGGCTCAGCGAGTTGAACGTGAGGTGACTGCTCCGTTCGAGAACTTCGTCAAATTCGTCGTCACGAATGGCCGGAATATAGGTGTGCGCCTGAACGCCCAGGTATTCGTTGACCAGCTTGACTTCGTTAAGTGAACTGGCCGTGGCGCCCGACAGGTATTGCCTCACCAATGGGAAAGCACTGTACATCGAGAAACCTTTGAGGGCCAGAATAATCTGTACGCCAGCCTGTTGCTGTACGCTATCGATCAGTTTTAAATTGTTGCGGAGTTTGGCCTCTTCCAGTACAAAACAGGGCGAGGGAATTTGGGAGTAGTCGATCATCAGTGATGGATACGCCAAGAAAAGGCGGTTTTTAATTACAAAAATAGAGAAAACGGCGGTTTTGTTCAGCATAAAAAATGCCCGCCAGTTTCGAACCGGCGGGCATGCTGTCAAGGGTGTGGCTATACTATTCCAGGGCAAACACCACGGGCAAGGTAAACCGAACCCGCACGGGCCGGCCCGATTGCTTGCCGGGCTGCCAGGGCGGCATCTTCTTCACGACCCGCAGGGCTTCTTCATCACAGCCAAAGCCGATGCCTTTTACGACGGAAACATCCACAATACTCCCATCCGTGTTCACCACAAATTGAAGATACACTTTTCCGGAAATGCTCGCCCGGGAAGCCGGGGGAGGATAACGCAGGTTTTTTTCCAGGAATTCCGCCATTTTTCGCATACCACCCGGAAACTGGGGGTCCTGCTCCACTTTCAAAAAAACTTCATCCGGTTTGCGTTCCACCTCAATCGATTTTTCCACCGGAGCCGGACCCGCCGTTTCCGTGGGCGCTTCGATCACATCCAGCGCGTTGGGGTCGCCCTCCTGGGTTTTATCACTCGACACCTTGTCTTCCAGATCCTCCACCGTCGGCACCGTTACGTCATCGGGGGCTTCGGTCACCACCTCCGGGGGTAGATTTCGCACCGTTGGCAGTTGCACGGGAATCTCCACTTTCGGCGGAATCACAATCGGCGGTTCTTCCTGCGGTAATGTTCTGATGTCTTCCAGCGTCACTTCTTTCATAAACTGATCCGGTGTCTCGGCCGGTTTCAGCCGGTTATAGAGCGTCGGTGTGGCCAAGGCGGCCCAAAACAAGGCAATCCCTAACCAGAGCGCCCGGTTGGCACTACGGTGATAAACCTGGCGCAAATCGTAGGCGCCATACAATTTGTTGCGGTTTTCAAACACGATGTCGTCGAGCGTTGCGACGTTTAGCTGTTCGGGTGTCATAGCCAAATCAATGTTAGTGACTAACACAAATATATATAAGAAAACTATATATACAAGTTAAGGATAATCATTTTTGTTTTCTTTCCCTTATCTTACCTTCCCATACCGCTCATTCCTGTGCCATGAAAGTCGAAGGATACCGATACCGGGCCTGTTTTTCACCTGCCCATTCCGTTGTGTTCTCTCTTTTTCTGCTGCTGTGCTTTTGCTCCATGCATTCGCTGGCCCAGCCCCGGGGTGTGGCCAGCTCGAAGCGGTTTCTGGATTCGTTGCAACGGGAAACGTTTCTGTATTTCTGGGAATTGGGCGACAATCCGAACGGGCTGATTCCCGACCGGTATCCATCGCCCTCGTTTGCGAGCATTGCCGCCACCGGCTTTGGGCTAACAGCTTACCTGGTGGGCGTCGAGCGGGGGTATGTGAGCCGCCACCAAGCCGCCGAACGAACGCTCCGAACCCTGCGCTTTTTTAATAACGCCCCCCAATCGACCAACGAAAAAACCGCTACCGGCTACCGCGGTTTTTTCTACCACTTTCTGGACATGAAAACCGGGCTGCGTTTCAAACAGGTGGAATTATCGAGCATCGATACGGCCCTGCTGCTGGCCGGGATGCTGAGCAGTCAAACGTATTTCAATAAAAATAATGTCGTAGAAAAGGAAATCCGGATGCTGGTCGACCGGATCTACCGCCGGGTCGACTGGACCTGGATGCAGGCCCGCAAACCGCTGGTGTCGATGGGCTGGCACCCCGAAAGCGGTTTTATCCAATCCGACTGGAAAGGCTACAATGAAGCGATGATCCTGTATGTGCTGGCCCTGGCATCACCCACCTATCCGATTGGGCCGGAAGCCTGGACGGCCTGGACGGCGACCTACGAATGGAAAGAATTTAAAGACTATGCCCACATCAATTTCGAACCGCTGTTCGGGCATCAGTATTCGCACATCTGGATTGATTTCAGAAGCATCAAAGACTCGTATATGCGTCAGCGGGGAATTGACTATTTTGAGAACAGCCACCGGGCCACGCTCGCCAACCGCGCTTATTGCATCGAAAATCCTGGAGGATTTGTCGGCTATGAAACCGACCTCTGGGGCCTGACCGCCAGCGACGGCCCGAAAGATACGCTGATCAACGGGCGGCAGTTTTTTTCCTACCGCGCCCGGGGTGCAGCCGCAACGCAAATTGTCGATGACGGGACGATTGCGCCCACGGCAGCCGGTGGGTCGATGCCATTTACACCGGAAGAAAGCATCCGGGCACTCCAGTTGATGAAATACCGCTATGGAAAAAAGATCTACGGTTCCTACGGTTTCAAGGACGCCTACAACCTCTCTTACCCAGGCCAGTGGTTCGACAAAGACTACCTCGGCATCGACAGCGGCCCGATTCTGCTCATGACCGAAAATTACCGCACCAACCAGATCTGGAACCTGATGATGCGCAACACCATCATTCGGCGGGGATTATTACGGGCCGGTTTTCGGGGGGGATGGCTTAAAGGATGATAAATAATGAATGATAGTTTTTCGTTTAGTGCATCAGATAATAGACCAGTACGCCGGCCAGATAGCCGAGGAGAGCATACCCGCTGATTCGCTTCAGGTACCAGATAAAATCAATTTTCAAAACCGCCATCGACGCAACGCCGGCGGCAGAACCAATAATCAGAATGCTGCCCCCTGTTCCGGCACAATAGGCCAGCAGGTTCCAGAAGGAATGATCGGGTGGAAATTCAGTCATGGGATACATCCCCATCGCAGCCGCCACCAGCGGAACATTGTCGACAATGGCCGACAACATGCCGATCAGAATATTGATGAAATAGATATTCCCAATCGATTGATCGAGGGTATTGGCCATCAGCCGCAGATGCCCGGAGGTGTCCAGCGCCCCTACTGCCAGCAGAATACCCAGGAAAAACAGAATACTCGGCGTATCGATCCGGTGTAGAATACTGGCAACCGACAACCCCTGCTTCTTTTCATCCTCCTTGCTCCGGTGCATGAACTCCGTCACGTACCACAACAACCCGACCGACAGCAACACACCCAGGTAGGGCGGGTAATGGGTTACGGTTTTGAAAAACGGAACTGACACCAATCCAACACCGCCCAGCACAAACAGGCTATTCCGCTCGAAGAGCGTGGTCATCATTTTTTCGCCGTATACTTTATCGGGCTGCGGCATGTCGGAATGGCCCCGGAAAAAATAGGTGGCCGCCAGCAGTGGAATCAGTAGGCTCACCACCGATGGAATGAACAGCGATTTCATGACGTTCAGCGTGGTAATTTGCCCACCAATCCAGAGCATAATCGTCGTTACATCGCCAATGGGCGACCAGGCTCCTCCGGCATTGGCCGCCAGAACCACAAAACCGCCCAGCAACCAGACGTCGTCGCGGTTCTTCACAATCCGGCGAATCAATGCGCACATGATGATGGTCGTGGTGAGGTTGTCAAGGCCCGACGACAGGAAGAACGACACCCAGGAGATAATCCAGAGAAGTTTAACGCGGTCGGTCGTGGCAATCCGGTCGGTAATGACCCGAAAGCCATCGTGTACGTCCACCAGTTCCACAATGGTCATGGCACCCAGCAGAAAAAACAGAATGCCGGCAATTTCGCCCAGGTGTTCAAACAGCGACTCGTCCAGTATTTTGTGCATCGCCGGTTCCGATATCGTTTCCCCGGCCGTGGCCTGGAAAGCCGGCATCTGATCAAATCCCATCAACAGAACCAGCCAGCAAAAAACGCCCGTCAACAGGGCCGAAGCCGCTTTGTCGATTTTGAGCGGGTGTTCGAGCGCAATCAGAATGTATCCGATGACAAAAACAGCAACGATCGCGATAGACATGAAATCCGTAGGGTTAGCTGCCAGCGATGTATTGCTCCAGATACTGAATGTGGTTGAGTTGCTCCTGCATAATGGCCGATACAATGTCACCGATGCTCAAAACGCCCACGACCCGGTTGTCGTCGACCACCGGCAAATGCCGAAACCGCTTTTCGGTGAAAATACGCATACAATCGTTGATGTTCATGTCCGACGAAACCGTAAACACCCGGGGCGTCATCACCTCCGAAATCGGCGTCGATTTGGCTTTCCGACCCTGCCGGATGCCTTTTCGGGCGTAGTCGCGTTCCGAAAATATACCCACCAGTTCATCGCCATCCATCACCACAACGGCTCCCACATTACGGTCGGCCATCACGTTCAGGGCATCGATCACCATTTCATCCGGACGGACGCTAAAAACACCAACCTGGTGTTTTAGTTGAAGTAGTTTTTTTACGGAAAGCATAGCAGAGGCACGTTTACGGTAAAAAATAGATAATGATCACATCATGAACTAATTAGCGAAAGTGAAAGAGAATATTAAGGTAAATATTTCTTTGTAAAACAAAAAAATATATTGAAAAAATATCAACATTTTTTGCCAGATCTTCTGTTATCTTTGATAAAAACAGAAACCGTATGGTCACAGTCATCCTCGCGGCTAGTTTACTGGTGCTGGTGGCATTTTTTATGTTTAGCCTCCGTCTTCTGTTCGTTCGCGGTGGCGAATTTCGGGGAACCTGCGCCGGAAATAATCCTATGCTTCGGGCCGATGGAGCTGCCTGTGGTGTGTGTGGACGCAAGCCCGGCGAAGCCTGTGCCCAAACCGACGAAAATACGGCACCAGCGACTGTTGCCAATCCGTAAGGCTTACTTGCCAAATCCCTCTGTTGCCACTACGGTGAGTTTTCCCCCGGCTCCGTAAGAGATGCCAAAGAGTTCCATACCCTGCGCCCGGGCAATCGGAACGGCTTTCTCAAGCCCCATCACTAAAAAGGCGGTCGCGTAGGCGTCAGCCGTCATGCAGTCGTCGGCAATCACCGATACACTCAGCAATTGATGTGTAATCGGATAGCCGGTTCGCGGGTCGATGGCGTGGCTGAATTTCTTCCCGTTGCGGACCACAAATTTCCGGTAACTGCCTGAGGTGGCTAAAGACCGGCCACTGAGCGGCACAACGGTCTGTAATATACGCTCGTGAGTGTCATCTTCCACGGGCTTGTCGATGCCGACCTGCCAGGGTTCTCCGGTCGGGTTCGTTCCCTTCGCCCGCACCTCGCCCCCAATTTCCACCAGGTAATTGGCTACGCGGTATTTCTCCAGAAAACCGGCGACGAGATCCACCGTGTAGCCTTGGGCCAGGGCATTGAAATCGAGAGCCATGTTGGGGTGGTCTTTTTTCAGCACTCCGTTCAGCAGGTGCATTTTTCGGTAACCGACTCCCTGCCGCAAACTGTCGATGAGCCGGGGGCCGGGCGGAGGCTGGCCTTTTTTGTAACTAAAGCCCCAGGCATTTACCAACGGACCAACCGTTACATCAAAGGCTCCGCCGGTCTGCTCTGCAATTTGCCGCGCCCGCTCATAAACGGTTGTAAAATGCCCGTCGACCCGCAAATTTGGCTCGTTCCGGTTGATGCGGCTAATCAGCGATGTGCTGTCCCAGAGCGACATACTCCGGTCGATCAGCCGAAACAGACTGTCGACCGGTTTGGTAAAATCCGCTTTCCCCTCCCCGGCATACACAATCCGGAAGGTAGTTCCCTGCGCCTGACCTTCCAGCGTCGTGTAGGGTTGCCGGGCGGGCTGACAGGCCACGATTCCCCAGCAGAGACTCCAGTACCGCAGCGTTCGCAGAAACAGGTTCATCACGGTTTAGCTTCCAAAATCGTCAAAGGCGATGTTGCTTTTCGGAACGCCGAGGTCGTCGAGCATTTTCTGCACGGCCGACAGCATCATCGGTGGCCCGCAGAGGTAATATTCGATGTCTTCCGGTTCGGGATGGTTGCGCAGGTAATGATCCAGAACCACCTGGTGAATAAACCCGACGTGGCCCTGCCAGTTGTCTTCGGGCAGCGGTTCCGAGAGGGCGATTTCAAACTTGAAATTGGGGTATTCCTGTTCGATCTTCCTGAAATCCTCCTCGTAAAAGATCTCCCGTTTGCTGCGGGCACCATACCAGTACGAGACTTTCCGGGTCGTATGCTGCGTCTGAAACAGGTGGAAAATATGCGACCGCAACGGGGCCATACCGGCTCCTCCCCCAATGTACATCATTTCGCGCTCCGTCGGTTTAACGTGAAACTCTCCAAACGGCCCGCTGATGGTAACCTTGTCGCCGGGTTTTCGCGAAAAAACGTAGGACGAACACAGCCCCGGATTTACCGCTTTGAAGGCTTTCCGGTCCCGATCCCAGGGCGGAGTGGCCAGGCGAATGTTGAGCATGATGATGTTGCCTTCTGCCGGATGGTTGGCCATCGAATAGGCCCTGAAAACCGGTTCGTCAACGGTTGTTTTCAGGTTCCAGATATTAAACCGGTCGTAGTCGTCGCGAAACTGGTCGGGAATGCGGTACAAGTCGCGGCTAAAATCAATCAGGGATTCCGGTACATCGACCTGAATGTAGTCGCCCGACCGGAATTTCAGACTTTCGCCCGCTGGCAGCGCAACCACAAATTCCTTGATATAAGTCGACACGTTGTCGTTTGAGACCACGGTGCATTCCCATTTTTTGACGCCAAACACTTCGTCGGGCACCTGAATTTCCATGTCATCCTTCACTTTGACCTGGCAGGCCAGCCGCACCCTGTCCAGCACCTGCCGCCGGTTGAGGTGGTTGGTTTCGGTGGGCAGCACCTCCCCTCCGCCCGCATACACCTGACACTTGCACATGGCACAGGTGCCCCCGCCCCCGCAGGCCGAAGCCAGGAAAATATTCTGAGCCGCCAGCGTAGCCAGCAGCGACGATCCGGGTTTGACCACAACCGGGTTTTCGTGGTTGCCATTGATCACCAGCGCCACATCTTTTTGCGGCAGCAACCGGTCTTTGGCGGTCAGAATCAGAAAGGCCAGCAGCAGAATGATGACGATAAAAACGGCAACACTGGCAGTCAATACGGGCAGCATGGCGGTGGAGTTAGAGTTGGAAACCGGAGAAACTGAGAAACGCCATGCCCATCAGTGCCGTCACAATCATGGCAATGCCGAGGCCCTGCAACGGCTCCGGAATGTTCGAATACCGGAGTCGCTCGCGAATGGCAGCCAGCAGCACGATGGCCAGAAAAAAACCGGTGCCGGCTCCCAGCGAAAAGACCGCCGTTTCGGCAAAATTATACTCCCGCTCCTGCATGAATAAAGCCGCACCCAGAATCGAGCAGTTCACCGTAATCAGCGGCAGAAAGATGCCCAGCGAACTGTAGAGCGACGGCGCGTATTTCTCGATTACCATCTCCACCAACTGAACAGCTCCGGCAATGGTTGAAATGAAGAGAATGAAAGCCAGGAAGGTGAGGTCGACCGTTGCCAGTGCGGGATGAATCCACCCCAAAGCGCCTTCGCCCAGCACATACCGCAGGATCAGGTAATTGAGCGGAGTCGTCAGCACCATGACAAAAATAACGGCCAGACCCAGCCCGAATGCGGTTTTTATTTTTTTGGAAACGGCCAGAAACGAGCACATGCCGAGAAAAAAGGCAAAGATGACATTCTCGACAAAAACCGCCTTGACGAATAGATTGATGAGGTGTTGCATGGTGAACGGCGTTTAGGAGACGTTGATCAGTTTCCGGTTGCGGCTGCGCTGCCACCAGATGTAAATCCCGATCAGGAACAGGGCCGCCGGCGGAAGCAGCATCAGGCCATTGTTGACGTAACCGTGGTCATAAAACCACTGCGGAACGACTTTGTAACCCAGCAGGGTTCCGGCTCCCAGCGTTTCACGGAAAACCGCCACCGTGATCAGGATAATGCCATAACCGGCACCATTACCAATACCGTCCAGAAAGGCCGGCCAGGGTTTCTGAGCCATGGCAAAGGCTTCGAGCCGCCCCATCACGATGCAATTGGTGATAATCAGCCCAACGAAAACGGACAGTTTCCGGCTCACGTCGAACATATACGCTTTCAGCAACTGGTCCACAATCGTTACCAGCATGGCCACAATGATCAACTGCACAATAATCCGGATGCGGTTGGGAATGGAGTTGCGGATGAGCGAAATAATGAGGTTGGAAAACGCCACCACCACCGTGACGCCCAAGGCCATGATGAGGGCCGGTTTGACCTGCACCGTGACGGCCAGGGCCGAGCAAATGCCCAGAATCTGCACCGTAATGGGATTGGAGTCGTCGAGCGGATCACGCAGGGTTTGGATGTTCTTTTTGGAAAAGAGCCCTTCGTTCTTCTTTTTCGGAATACCGGCCGGTTTCGGCGTGCTTTCAGCGATCATAAGACGTTGCTTTTTTGCTTTTCAAAATAGGTCAGATAGGGTGCCAGGCAGTTTTTGAGCATCGCATCTGTCCCCCGTGACGTGATCGTGCCGCCCGAAATGGCATCGACCCGGTGTTCGTTCCCGACACTGATTTTATCGGTTTTCTTCACCACATTAACCGACACAAACCGGTCATTGTCATCCCGGATTTTTTTCCCCTGAAACTGTTGCTGAAAAGGGGCTTCGGCGATTTCGGCCCCCAAACCGGGCGTTTCACTTTTGTGATCGAAAAAGGCGCCGTACACCGTGTTGTAATCGCTTTCCAGCGAAATATACCCCCAGATGGGTCCCCAAAGTCCTACGCCCCGAACCGGAATGATGTAATTCCGTTGCCCGTTTTTACCCGTATAAATGTACAGCGGCAACCGGCGGTCTGCCGGTTTTTTCGAAATCTCATCTTTTAAAGCGACTTCGGTGGTTCGAATGCCCGGTTGTTCCTCCCCGGCTGCGTTCAGCACCACTTCGCGAATGTGTTCGCCGTATTCCTTCTCAATGGCCTGCCGATCGTCGGAGCTAAACCGGACGGCCCGCAGGATGTTCGACTTGGTATCCAGGGCGATGTTCGCTTCCTGAGCCGGTTTCAGCCCTTCCGACGCAGCCGCCAGAATAACGGCGGTCAGAATCGACAGCACGGCGGCATAAATCAGGGTATATCGGTTGCTATGCACGGCGAATGCGGTTTTTGATGTGTTGTTCAACCACGATGTAATCAATCAGCGGGGCAAAGACATTCATGAGCAGAATGCTGAGCATGACGCCCTCGGGATAGGCCGGATTGAAGACCCGCAGCAATACCGTGAACATCCCGATCAACAGACCGTAAACCCATTTCCCGCCTTCGGTCTGGGCCGCGCTGACCGGATCGGTGGCCATGTAGACGGCCCCAAAAGCAAAACCGCCCAGGAGCCAGTGGTAATAAGCAGGCATGTGCATGGGGTGGTTGGGGATGTCGGCGGGTGCCAGCACGTTCAGCAGCAGTCCCATCAACAGCGTTCCCACAAAACACGATACCATAATTTTTCCGCTGCCCACCCCCGTCACGATCAGGATCAGAGCCCCCAACAGGCAGGCAAACACGCTGGTTTCGCCGATGGAACCCTGTTCAAATCCCCAGAACAGATCCGAAGCCGAAGCTATTGCCGGGTAGTTGGTATCGAAAGTAACGAGGTTCGTGGCCCCCGACCAGGCATCCACCACGGCATGGCCAGGTTCGGGCGAGAGGTCGGTCCAGATGTCGCCCGACAGGTAGGCCGGAAACGCAAAGAACAGAAAGGCCCGCGCCAGCAAAGCCGGATTCATGAAGTTCATGCCCGTTCCACCGAAAACCTCCTTGCCCATAACCGTACAGAAAACCGCGGCCAGACCCACCATCCAGAGTGGAACGGTTACCGGCATTGTCAGCGGAATCAGTAGCCCGGTTACCAGATAGCCTTCGCTGATCTGGTGGTTTCGGATGATTGCAAACAGGAACTCGACCCCCAGCCCCACCGCGTAGGAAACCACCACAATCGGCAGCACCTTCCAGAATCCGAACAGAAACGTATCGATCAGGGTGGCTTCCATGCCAAAGGCCCGGTAGTGCTGGTAGCCCACGTTCCACATGCCAAACAATAAGGTTGGAATCAGAGCGATGATGACCGTAAACATGGTCCGTTTCAAATCCATCGCATCCCGTACGTGTACGCCGTCGGCGGTAGTATGGCCGGGAACAAACAAAAACGTTTCCAGGGCATCGAAGGCCGGATGAAATTTTTCGAAGCGACCGCCCTTGTTGAAGTGCGGCTTTACGGAATCCAGGAGACGACGGGCAACTTTCACGGTTCAAGAGGAGGTTTACGGGTTAAAAAACGGGTTTATTGACACGGCTACCCTTCCCGGCGGGCATACGCCAGCCCTTCGGCAATGATGCGCTGCACTTCGATTTTTGACGTACAAACGAATTCACAAAGGGCAAAATCCTCTTCGGCGACTTCATAAATGCCCAGTTGCTCCATGCGTTCGAGGTCTTTGGCGAGAATGGCTTTGAGCAGATAAACGGGCAGGATGTTCATGGGCAACACCCGGTCATATTGCCCCGTCATGACAAACGCCCGCTCTTCGCCGTGGGTGTTGGTGTTGAGGGCGTAGGACCGTTTCGGAGCCAGCCACGACAGGAAGGTGCGCGACACACTGAGCTTTTCCAAACCCGGCAGCAGCCACCCCAGAAACTCGGGCTCTTTGCCTTCAGGAATAACCGTTAGCTGGTTCGTATAAAACGACAGGAAATCCGGGGCTGAAGTGGTTTTTCCGGTCAGCACATTCCCCTGGATAATCCGCACCGCCGGGCCTTTCATCCGGCCATCGGTCAGGCTCCGCACCGACTGCCCGGCGCTGACCCGGTAATACTGCGGAGCGTCCACACAACTCCCCGTCAGTGCCACGACCCGGTCGGCCCGGTAGCGTCCTTCCCGAAACAACCGGCCGATGATCACGACGTCCTGTGGATGTACGAACCAGACGACATCGCCCTTCTGAATCGGGCGGATGTGGTGGATCTGGACGCCCACGTTCCCGGCCGGATGCGGCCCTTCGAAAACGTGAACGCTGCCCAACGCTTCCAGATCGGCAACGGTCAGCCCATCAGGGAGCGTTCGGCCCAGACCGATGTGCAGGTGATTGTTCGATAATTGGTTCAGAACCAGCAAGCCGGTTTTGAAGTTTTCGGGTTCGAGACCGATGAGATACCCCAGATCGGGAGCCAGAGGAGCGGTATCGAAGCAGGAAACAAAAATTCCGCCGGGTGTTTCCGAAGGACTGGCGATGAGCGAAAACGGCCGCTGCCGAATGTAGGGCCAGCAACCGCTTTCCAGCAATCGTTCAATGATCGCTTCGCGGGAAAGCCTGGCGGGATCGGCAATGGGGTAATCGACATACCGGTTACCGGTTTTGTCGGGCAGGATGCGGATTTCCAGGATCTTCCGTTTTTCGCCCCGCACCACCTCCACCACTTCGCCACTCACCGGTGAGGCAAACCGCAGGTCGGGCTGGTTTTTATCGAAAAACAAGGACTGACCGGCCCGAAGTTCATCGCCGGGAGCCACCAGAAGTTTAGGAATGAGGTCGGGAAAATCGGGGGGCTTGACCGCGACGAGGTCCGTGGCCGGTGCGTCTGCCAGGCTTCTGGCCGCTACTCCCTCCAGTTTAATATCAAACCCTTTCCGAAGTGTGATCGCCTTGCCCATATACCATCTACCCTTTGAATAATTCAAAAGCGGTGGTAGTTAGAAAAAAAGGCTCAACGGGTCAAGTTTTTGGCAAAAAAAAGTTTTTAGTGTACTATTTCAATACATTCATTTACACAGCACCGGACAGACGTTCTGCTTAACCGGGCTAAGAAACTAGTAATGAACTCATAAGAACGGCGACCCGTCTGTCAATCCGGATTTCTGAATCCGAACGACAGCCCAACCGCCGATCTTAATTTTTAACTCTTAACTCTTAACTCTCCACACTCAGCGGCTGATTCACCTGATCCTGCACCGGCAGGCCCTGCTTGTTCATTTGTTCGATGAACGGATCGGGGTCGAGCTCTTCGCAGTTCCAGACACCGGGTTGCATCCAGACGCCTTTCAGCATCAGCATGGCACCGATCATGGCCGGAACGCCCGTGGTGTAGCTTACGGCCTGCCCGCGAACTTCCTTGTAAGTCTCGGCATGGTCGCAGTTGTTCCAGATAAAATACGTTTTTTCCTGGCCATCTTTGATGCCTTTGATCTGGCAACCGATCGAAGTCTGGCCCGTGTAGTTTTCGCCCAGGGAGTCGGGAGCCGGCAACACGGCTTTCAGGAACTCCAGCGGAACAATGTCGATTCCCTGAAACTGGATCGGTTTGATGCTGGTCATGCCCACGTTTTCTAGCACCTGGAGGTGGGTGATGTAAGCCTGACCGAACGTCATCCAGAACCGGGCGCGTTTCAGTGTCGGGAAGTTTTTAACGAGTGATTCAAGTTCTTCGTGGTAGAGTACATACGACTCTTTCGGGCCAATTTCGGGGTAAACGATCGGTTTATGGATGGACATGGCTTCAATTTCGATCCATTCGCCATTTTCCCAATACCGCCCAGGCTGCGTTATCTCCCGGATGTTGATTTCGGGATTGAAATTGGTGGCAAAGGCCTTGCCGTGGTTTCCTGCATTGCAGTCGACAATGTCCAGGTAGTGCATCTCGTCGAAGTGGTGCTTGGCTGCGTAGGCCGTGAACACCTGCGTGGCGCCCGGATCGAAGCCGCAACCCAACAGCGCCATAATACCGGCTTCCTTAAACCGCTCCTGATAGGCCCATTGCCAGCTATATTCGAACTTGGCGACATCCTTCGGCTCGTAATTGGCGGTATCCATGTAGTGCGTCCGGGTTTCCAGACAGGCATCCATGATGGGCAGATCCTGATAAGGCAGCGCGACATTGATTACTAAATACGGCTGAAACTGCTTGATCAGTTTGACCATTTCGGCCACCACGTCGGCATCGACTTTTGCCGTTTTGATTTCCACGCCGTGCATTTCCCGAATTTCGGCGGCAATTTTATCGCACTTGGAAAGTGTCCGGCTGGCCAGCATAATGTCTGTGAAGACGTCCGCATTCAACGCACATTTGTGCGCCACAACACTCCCGACTCCGCCGGCACCAATAATCAGCACTTTAGCCATTTGATTTCGTATAAGTGTTTAAGATTTGTCACGTTCTGCGGATTTTCATCAGTCCGATACTACCGGCAGGAACCAACAAACAGGGTTGAACAAATTCGCGCAAAGATAGCCAGCCCGACCGCGTTGTTGACAGAAATTCCGGAAAAAGATTGAACGGGGTCATTAAAAAAGATTCCGGTTTTTGATTTGGACACCATCGACGGGTATAGTATATTTGGTAGATAGGCAAAAGTCTATTTTTGCAACAAAACCCTCCCCAACGTTATGAAACTGAAGAGCTCTACGGGTTCATTTGAACTATCGATCAAAGGCTACGGTGTGAAAGGAACCAACTGGCGGGAACGCAACAGCCTGCTTTGCGAACTGTCGACCGAATGGCAAAAAGAATCCTATACCCAGTCGGCACCGTTGCAAACCTACGAAATCAAGCGGCTGATTAACGGTCTCAAAATGCTCTGGAGCCGGGCTATCAACCACGTTACGGTCTCGTTTTCGGAACCGGGCCTGAACGTCGAAGCCACTTCCCTACCCAATGAACAGTATCGGCTGCAAATTCAGTTGGACGGCACGCTAACGCCATCCTGGCATCCATACCCCGATTTTCCACTCCTGATGGATGTTACCTTAACCCGGTTCCAACTGCGCGAAGCCATCCGGGATTTAGTCAATCAACTGGCCCTTTTTCCGGAGCGTTAAGTCAAATTATACAAATTTTATCGGGTTACCGTTTTCTAGCTTTTCCCAAATTTTTGTCTGACAATCCTCAAAAACAAAAACCGTTTAGTCGAAAACACCTACCTTTGCTTCCGATAAATAATCAAGTTTAGCTTTAAAACCAAACCGAAATGGGGCCTGTTTGCCCCCGGACGTTTAAGCCTAGTGGAATGATAGAAGTTCGGAAAAGGAGTCGCACACAGACTATGGCGCGCATACTTCAGGCTGTAGGGGAAGTGATTTCTGAACGGGGTGTCAACCGGGTTGGAATCAATGCGGTCGCCGAAAGAGCGGGAGTCAATAAAGTGCTTATTTACCGGTATTTTGGAGGCTGGGAAGGCCTGATGGAACGGTTTCTGCACGAAGGCCATTTTCTGACCGACTACAACCAGCAGTTTCTGGAAAAACACCCGGTGGTTGATCCAACCGTCAAAAAACAAACCCGGGTCGACTACCTGGTTGGGCTGCTGCGCGAATTGAAAGGACGGATGCCGGCCCAGGAAATGCTCAAATGGGAAATCAGCAATCCCGGTTCCTCCCTGAGTCAACAGTTGGCAATCGCCCGCAACGAGTCTTTCCAAAAAGTTCTCGACCAGTTTTTTACCAACGACAAGGAAGACCAGAGCGCCGTAACCGCCATTCTGGTTTCGGGCATCACCATGCTCCTGCTCATTGCCCCCAATCAGAACCAGTTTATGACCCTTGATTTGCAATCGGACGAAGGCTGGAAGCGAATCGAACAAGCCATCCACCAGATTTGCGATACGCTCACACCCTGACCTTCGCACCCTGACAGGGTCTTCGACCGCTGTCAGGGTGCGAAGGTCAGGGTGTCTGATGCATTAACTCCTCAATCTCTTCGATTTCGATTGGAATCGAATCCATCAGGTCGATGTTGCCGGTTTCGGTGATCAGAAGATTGTTCTCCAGCCGGATGCCCAGCCCTTCTTTGCGTATATAGATGCCCGGTTCGCAGGTAAATACCATTCCGGCTTCGAATTTGCGGTATTTGTTACCCACATCATGCACATCCAGCCCCAGGAAATGGGAAGTTCCGTGCATGAAATACTGGCGGTATAGGGGGTTGTCCGGGTCCTGTTTCGCCACCTCCTGCCGGTCGAGCAGGCCTAGCCCGATCAGTTGCGACTCCATGATGCGGCCGACTTCCTTGTGGTAATCGTCCCAGACATTGCCCGGCACCAGCAGTTTTTTCGCTTCCTTCATCACGTGCAGCACCGCCTGATAAACGGCTTTCTGCCGCTCCGTAAACCGCCCGTTCACCGGCAGGCTGCGCGTCAGGTCGGCGTTGTAATTCGCGTATTCAGCGGCCACATCCAGCAAGATGACCTCGCCGTCTTTACACTGTCGGTTGTTCTCGATGTAATGCAGCACGCAGGCGCTGGCCCCCGACGCAATGATCGGTGTGTAGGCAAACCCCTGCGACCGCTGCCGGACAAATTCGTGGAGCAGTTCAGCTTCAATTTCGTACTCCCACACGCCGGGTTTGATGAACGGCAACAGCCGCCGAAAACCAGCTTCTGTAATCCGGATCGCTTCACTGAGCAGGGCCACTTCCTCGGGCTGCTTAATCGCCCGCAGGAAATGCATCAACGGCGCCAGTCGTTCGTAGCGGTGAAGCGGGTATTTTTCCCGAAACTGGCGGATGCCCCGGGCTTCGCGACTTTCTACCTCCGACGAGTTCCGGGTGTGTTCGTTGGTGTTCAGATAAATGTGTTCAGCCTCAAAAACCATCTGGATAAACACACGGTCAAATTCGTGCGTCCAGAAAACCGACTTCCGGGAAATGCCCGAGGTTTGCTCCGCTTCCTCTTTGGTCAGTTTATGGCCTTCCCAGATTTCAATCAGTTCGCTCGTTTCGCGCAGAAACAGCACTTCGCGAAACCGCTCGTCCGGATGGTCGGGAAACAACACCAGAACGGTTTCTTCCTGATCGACGCCGGAGAGGTAAAAGAGGTCGTTATTCTGCCGGAACCCCATCGTACCGTCGGCATTGGTCGGCATGATGTCGTTGGCGTTCAGAACCACGACGGATTTGGGTTTCAATACTTCCGCCAGCCGTCGGCGGTTTCGGATAAACAATTCGTTGCTGATGGGTGTATATTTCATGCGGAGTAAGGTTTCAAATCGCCCAATTCGGTAATATCAATATGATTTTGTATATTAATGCCTAAAATTGATGCTTTCGTTTCAATGAAAAAAATTGTTGCGCTTCTTTTTGGGATCACGCTCTTCGGAGCCGGTATCACAAACGCCCAATCCAAATACTGGATCACCCTGAAGGACAAGCCTTCTGCTGAAAAACCGTCGCTTTCTCCCCTCACCCTCTCCAATCGCCAGTCGATGGGGCTCTCCGTCGATGAAACGGACCTGCCGCTCAATCCGGCCTACTTGCAGGCTCTCTCCCACCAGGGCGTTCGTCCGCTCTTCCGTTCGCGCTGGCTCAACGCGGTTTCGGCCGAACTGACCGCCGGACAGGCGCAACAAGTGAAGGCCTTGTCGTTTGTGAAGGATCTTGTTCCCATCGATCAGCACATTGTCATCAACAGCCTCGACCACGATATCACAAAAGTGTTAATGGCACCGGTGATGTCGCAAATTCAGGCGGAGGTGTTCGGTCGCGCCGGGATGACCGCAAAGAACGTAACCATTGGCGTCATCGATGCGGGGTATTTCGGAGCAGATTCGGCCAGTGCCTTGAAACACATTTTTCAGCGAAACGGGATCAGGGAAGTGCGCGACTACGTGAATACCAACCGCCCGCGCAACGCCTTTTTCGGCTCGCTCGAAACCCTTTCCGACTTCCACGGTACAGAAGTGATGGCGGCCATTTCGGGCCACGATCCCAACGAAAATATTCAGTACGGTTTAGCTACCGATGCCACGTTCTACCTCGCCCGTACGGACCACGGTGCCCGCGAATTTCGGGGCGAAGAAGACAACTGGATTGCCGCGATGGAGTGGATGGACAGCTTGGGCGTGCGCATCATCAATACCTCACTGGGCTATGCCAAAGGCTTTACGAATCCCAAAGAAAACTACCAGCCGAACCAGATGGACGGCCACACGAGCCTGATCAGCAAAGCCGCGCAACTGGCGGCCGACAAAAAAGGCATTCTGGTCATCGTTTCGGCCGGTAATGAAGGTGACGACCGCTCCTGGCGCATCATCTCCACCCCAGCCGACGCGCAGGGCGTGCTGGCCGTGGGAGCCACCAACAACAAGGTCTGGAACCGCATTGGCTACAGCAGCATTGGCCCGGAATTTCTCCCCTATCTGAAACCGAACGTTTCCTGTTTTTCGCTGTACGGCACCTCGCTTTCGGCTCCGGTCATCACCGGTTTTGCCGCCTGTCTGATGCAGGCCAATCCGAAGCTGACCAACAAAGAACTGATTGCCATTATCGAAAAATCGTCGCACCTCTATCCCTACGGCAACAACTACATCGGCTATGGCGTCCCGCAGGCGTCGCGCGCGCTGGCAATGGCCAAGGGGCAGACGTTGCCCGCTTCGGCAAAATCCATCAAAGTGACGGGCAAAACGTATTCGCTGCCGCTGCCCGACCATGCGGATTCGTCGGTGTCGGTTTTTCACAAAAAAGATGACACCCGCGTTCTGCAACAGGAATCCATGCGGGTTCAGAACGGCGCAATTCTCCTGCGCCGGAACCACGATGAGAAACGGACCACGGTGGATTTAAAGAAGGAAGTTGTCGAAATTATCTGGCAGTAAATGGGTAGTTTCCACGGTCTTCCAACCGTGGAAACCTCACAGATATTTCCCCGGCATCAGGTAATTTTTCACATAATCCTCAACACCGGCTTCCAGCGAACGAAACGGTTGGGAATACCCGATGGAGCGCAGTTTGCTCATCGTAGCCTGCGTATAATACTGGTACTTATCACGGATGTCTTCGGGCGTGTCGATGAATTCGATCTGGGGCGTCACGCCCATGGCCTGAAAGGTATTGTTGGCCAAATCCAGGAAGGTTCGGGCTTTGCCGCTGCCGAGGTTGTAGATCCCGGAGTTCCGGCGGTGGTGCATCAAAAACATGCAGACCTCAACCACATCCTTCACATAAATGAAATCGCGCATTTGCTCACCATCCGCGAAATTCGGGTGGTGCGACCGAAACAATTTCATCGTCCCCTTCTGCTGAATCTGACAAAAAGCATGGTAAATAACGGAAGCCATGCGACTTTTGTGGTATTCGTTCGGCCCGTAGACGTTGAAGAATTTCAAACCAGCCCAGAAGAACGGGTGTTTTTCCTGTTCCAAAACCCACATATCGAACTCGTTTTTGGAGTCACCATAGGGGTTGAGCGGTTTTAGCTGCGGAATGAGTGATTCATTGTCATCGTAGCCCAATTCGCCCAGCCCGTAGGTTGCCGCCGAGGATGCGTAGACCAGCGGAATCTGGTACTCGATGCATTTCTGCCAGATTTTTTTGGAATACTCGACATTGAGGTGTTCGAAAATACTGCGGTCAAACTCCGTCGTGTCGGTTCGGGCACCGATATGGAATAAAAATTCAATCTCGTGGTAATTGTTGTCCAGCCAGTCGAAAAACGCTTCCCGGTCGACCCGTTCAAGAATGCGTTTTTCTTCCAGATTAACCAGCTTATCTTCCCGTGAAAAATCATCCACGGCAATGATAGCATTGAAATTTTCCTGATTCAGTCTTGAAATCAGACAGCTTCCGATAAAGCCTGTAGCGCCCGTAACAATGATCATACTCCGTAGAAATTGAGCAACGATTGTTTTAGGTTAGATTAAAAATAGGTATCAACATACTAAACAGGGTGTAAAGTTAGGATAAATCACTACACCAACCAATCCACGTTTTGATGAAAAAATAGAATTATTCCAACATTGATTTTCCTGAATGACCGAAAAACCGCTCTCGTTTGTTCATAATAACGGAACAGCAGCCGATCAAAATTTGGATTTTTATTAACGCTCCGAAGGCCGTAATTTTGCAACCAAATCAAGCGGTGGTATAAAACCTGCCCGAAACGACGAATCGCCCCGGCGATGGTGAATAATGGTATATATTAGCAGAAAAGAGCATTTCAACGCAGCCCACCGGTTATTCAATCCGGCCTGGTCTGACGAGAAAAATAAAGAAGTATTTGGTCCGTGTGCCAATGTGAACGGACATGGTCACAACTTTGAGTTAATTGTAACCGTCAAAGGAGAACCCAATCCCGACACAGGCTTCGTGATCGACCTGAAAGTGCTGGGCGATCTGGTGAAAACCGAAGTGATCGACAAGGTAGATCATAAAAACCTCAACCTGGATGTCGATTTCATGCAGGGGAAAATGGCTAGCTGTGAGATCTTTATCGTCGAAATCTGGAAAATTCTGGATCGCGCACTAAGTCAAATTACCGAAGCCCGGCTCCACCGCATCCGCTTATACGAGACCCCGAAAAATTACGTGGATTATTATGGGGAATAACCGATGACGTACTACCTCATTGCCGGAGAGCGCTCCGGCGACCTCCACGGCGGCAATCTGATCAAAGCCATTCACCACCACGACCCGGACGCCCGCTTTCGGGCCTGGGGTGGTGAGCAAATGGAAGAAGCCGGGGCCACGCTCGTTCGGCATTATCGCTCGATGGCGTTCATGGGCTTTCTCGAAGTGGTTCAAAACCTGGGAACCATCCGCCGAAACCTGCGCGATTGCCAGCGAGACTTGCTCAACACCCGCCCCGATGTTCTGATTCTGATCGATTACGCCGGTTTTAATCTGCGGATGGCCGGTTTTGCCAAAAAACACGGGATTCCGGTTTTCTATTACATCTCGCCCAAAGTGTGGGCCTGGAACCAGAAACGAGCGCTGAAAATCAAGGCGGTGGTCGACCGGCTTTTTGTCATTTTCCCGTTTGAAGTGGCGTTTTACCAGCAATACGCCTATCCGGTCGATTACGTCGGCAATCCGTTGATGGACGCCATTGCCGCCTTCCGGCCCGACCCGGTTTTTCGGCAAAAGAACAAGCTGGGCGACAAACCGATCATTGCGCTCCTGCCCGGAAGCCGCCATCAGGAAGTGTCGATGCTGCTGCCCGCCATGCTGGAAACCGTCCGGCATTTCCCCAATCACCAGTTTGTGGTTTCCGGCGTCAGCAATCTGCCAAAATCCCTGTACGAAACCTTGCTGAAAAACGCGCCGGATTTACCGGTGGTCACCGATGCAGCCTACGATTTGCTGGCCGTTGCAGATGCCGCTTTGGTTACTTCGGGAACAGCCACGCTGGAAACCGCCCTGCTGAATGTACCGGAGGTGGTTTGTTACAAAATGTCGTGGGTAACTTTTCAGGTCGCCAGTCGGCTCATTGCGGTGCCTTTTATATCGCTGGTCAACCTCATTCTGGGTCGGGAAGCCGTCAAAGAGTTGAAGCAGTATGAACTGACCACAGAACGTCTGGTTGACGAGCTGACAAAAATTCTCCCCGGCGGATCGGATCACGAGCGACAACGGGCCGATTACGCAGAATTGCGGGAGAAAGTGGGCGGGGCGGGCGCATCGGATCGCGCGGGGGAACTGATGGTGAAGTACTTACGAAATTAATCCCGTCTGTTCGTACCGTTTCAGCCATTCTTTTTTCTTCCCCTGAATCTGACTAAAAAATTCATAAACCGGTCGCATGTCTTTCTGGTAGTCGCCAGTCATGTAGAGGGGTTCGCTCAAAACAACGGCTTTCCGGGGATAGTCGATTCCGGTCAGGATGATAGGAACGTCAGCCTTCAGAGCAATGTAATAAAACCCGGTTTTGAGCCGCTCCACATCACTGCGGGTGCCTTCGGGGGGAATGCAGATGTGCAGGTACTCGTTTTGGATGAAGACATCCACAATCGCATCCACCAGGTTGTTGGCCCGGCTCCGGTTAACGGGTTTGCCTCCCAGAATCCGGAAAAACCAGCCGGCATACCACGTAAACAATTCTTTTTTAGCCAGATACTGAATCCAGACGCGCGTTGTCGCCCTCGCTCCCACACCCACCGGAAAATCCCAGTTGGTATTGTGCGGAGCCAGTACCCAAATCGCTTTGGGAAGATCCGGAACCACGCCGAGAAGTTTCCACCCGGCTACTTTATAAAGCCACCTGGCCAGTGCGCTAAACATATCCTCTGAAACAGTCCACGCTATCGCGGCAATTTTAAGAAAAAATAAATGGTTTGGGGCTAAAACACAGGACGAAAATGAGCAAAGCCAGCCAGCCCAGCACCACCCGACCGGTTCCCAATGGCTGATCGTCCTCCGTATCCGGGTGATAAACCCCCAGAAAACGCCCCAGAATCAGGATAAACAACAGAAAACCGGGATAGCCTTCGACAGTCGGGAAGAAAAACGAGATCAAAAACTGGCCGGCCACCACACTCAACGCCAGCGTCAGGGCTGTCATCCGGTTTTCGCTGATGCTCTGGAAACTAACGAACAACCCAATGACATACAATACCAGATAACCCAGTTCATTGGTAAAAACGCCGTCGTTGGCAACAATAAAATCAGAGGGTTTAATGAATCCTAAACCAGCATAAAACGCAAAGCCCACCAGCAACACCGGCGCAATCATCCGAAACGCCCGGCGGCCAATCAGGCTGTACAGCACGTGACCGCCGTCCAATTGACCAATCGGAATCAGGTTGAGTGACGTAAAAAACAGGGCAAAATAACCCGCCATCAAATACGGATAATGGATCATTTCGTAGGGATGCGGCAAACGGGCCGGATCGGCGACGTAGGTTTTGAAAAACCAGAACAAGAGGTTGTCGCCCAACTGGATGACACTCTCGGGCGGAAGATTCTTATAAACATGCTGACCAAAAGCCAGCCCGTATTTTTGGTACTCGGGGTGAATCGAGAAGATGTGTTCCGGTGGCGGCAAATGCGTAAAACCGTACCAGAGAACGATGAGTGCCAACACAAATCCGGCCAACGGCCCGGCAATGCCAATATCGAAGAATTTCTTGCGGCTGTTGATGAAATCCTGAATCCGGATAAAAGCTCCCAGCGTGCCGAGCGTTTGCCCGAAACCGAACCACATCGGGATGTAGTAGGGCAAGGTGACCCGAACGTGGTGGTAGCGGGCCATAAAAAAATGCCCGAATTCGTGAACCGTCAGAATGGCCAGAAACGGAATTGAATAGTGAAGACCGTCCCAGAATTCCGGCCAGCCAATACCGTGTTTCGGATCCAGAAAAGAACGGCCATACATCCATTCTGCACCAGCCGCAGTCGTTGAAATCAGGGTAAGAACAAAAAGGCTAGCTTGAATGAGGTATGTCCTCGTTTGTGGATTCATCGCGAAGATAATCAAGAATCGACAGGGGCGGTTGCACCTGCACAGCATGGATACCTAACTCAGCCGCCGAGCGAATGTTGTGCGGATTGTCGTCTAAAAACAGGGTTTCTTCGGCCACCAGCCCGGAGGTAGTCAACACATGCCGGTAAATTTCGGGCGACGGTTTGGCCATTTTCACCTCATAGGAGTAGTAGACCCGCTCAAAAAGTTCTTCCAGCGACGGTTGCCCCAACGCCATGAAGATTTTGTTGACGCCCTGAATGTGAATAGCACTGGTGTTGCTCAACAGAAACAGCCGGTATTTTCCGTGCAACTCCCGGATGCGATCGACCCTTTCAACGGGCAAATCGAGCAAAACCGTGTTCCAGGCGGTATCGATCACCTCGTCGGCCCAGCTATCATTTTTGAGCAGGTCGCGGACGTGCTGCCGAAAACCGGCATCGTCGATCAACCCGGTTTCGTAGTGCATCGTCAGGCCGTGTTCCTTCCAGAGCGATTCTACGGCTTCTTCACTCATGCCCGAAAGCGAAGCGAAATTGCGGATGGGTGCGCGCAGATCGATGGGAATAATGACGTCGCCGAGGTCGAAAATGATATTTTTAATACCCGGTTTTAAGACACCTGCCATAGCATTTACAATTATTCGACCACAACCCCCATCGAGCAGAACTTCTCGATGCGCTGATCGATGCGTTCTTCGGGCGTAAACTGGTTGAGTTCCTCGATTTTCTCCAGAATGGTTTTCTTGATCCGGCGGGCCATTTCGGCGTGGTCGGTATGGGCTCCTCCTTCCGGCTCCTCGATGATGCCATCCACGAGTTTGTTTTTCTCCATATCCCGCGCCGACAGCTTCATGGCTTCAGCCGCCTGCTCTTTGTAATCCCAGCTACGCCAGAGAATGGTCGAGCAGTTTTCGGGTGAAATCACCGAATACCAGGTATTTTCGAGCATCAGCACCCGGTCGCCAATGCCGATCCCCAGCGCACCGCCCGAGGCACCTTCGCCGATGACGATGCAGATGACCGGCACCTGAAGCATGAACATTTCCTTGAGGTTGCGCGCAATGGCTTCTCCCTGCCCCCGTTCTTCAGCCTCCAGCCCCGGATAAGCACCCGGCGTGTCGATCATCGTCACGATGGGTTTATTGAATTTTTCGGCCAGTTTCATCAGCCGAAGGGCTTTGCGGTACCCTTCCGGGTTGGCCATACCAAAGTTGCGTTGCTGGCGCTGCTTGGTGTTTCGCCCCTTCTGCTGACCAATCAGCATGACCGTCTGGCCATCCATTTCGACAAAACCGCCGACCATCGCGGGGTCATCCCGAACGGTTCGATCGCCGTGCAGTTCAACAAACTGATCGCCCATCAGGGAAATGTAATCGAGCGTGTAGGGCCGGTCGGGATGGCGGGAAAGTTGGACGCGCTGCCAGCGGGTAAGGTTCTCAAAAATTTCCTTGCGGAGTTTTTCAATACTGATTTCCAGTGACGCTACAGCACCAGTAACATCTACGTTACTGGTTTCGGCCAGTTTCTTCATTTCGACCAGTCGTACTTCTAAATCGGCTATAGGTTTTTCGAAGTCCAAATACGTCCTCATTCAAGAATTGGTTGTCTGCTGCCCATTTAAGGTGTCGTCATCCGGTTTCATTTGATCCAAAACAAAAACCGGAAACGGACGGGGCAACTTTTTCGATTGGCAAAGTTAGCGGAAAATCCGGTTCAGCAACCTTTCGCGGTTATAACTCATACGTCTGGCCTTTGGTCGGAATCTCCACATGGGTAAATCCTTCGTCCGCCAGCGTCTGCTGAAAAGCCGACATGCTGGTGAATTCGCCGTGGACCAGAAACACTTTTTTCAGCTTTTCGGGCGACTGGTGTTTGACAAACCGCACCAGATCATCGCGGTCGCCGTGACCACTGAACACGTCGGTCCGTTCGACCTTCGCCAAAACCGGTTCCTCCTTGTCCTTGATCGAAATGGTCGGTTGTCCGTTCAGCAACCGCCAGCCGAGGGTTCCTTCGGCACAATACCCAATGATCAGGATGGTGCAATACGGATTGCTGATGTTGGCCGCCACGTGCTGTTCCACGCGCCCGCCCTGAACCATGCCCGACGACGAAATGATGATGCAGGGCTGGTTGTAGTTCGAAACTTCGCGACTGGCTTTCGAGCTTTCGAGGTATTCGAAATTGACAAAGTCGAACAACGATTCATTTTCTTCCTGATACGCCTTCGCTTCCTTGTTCAGCAACCGCAGGTTTTTCTGGTAGACTTTCGTGCTTTCGAGGGCCAACGGACTGTCGGAGAAGACTTTAATCGGGGGAAAACCCTGTTCGGTATACAGGCGGTTGAGCGTATAGAGCAGCGCCTGCGTCCGGCCCACCGAAAACGACGGAATGATCAGCCGACCCGGAATGTCGATGCAGGTTCGCTGGATGACATCGGCGAGCATGGCTTCCGGGGTTTCGCTATTAATGTGCAGCCGGTTGCCGTAGGTCGACTCGCAAATCAGGTAATCGACCTGCGGAATCGGCTCCGGATCGCCCAGCAGCGGGTAGTTTTTACGACCGATGTCACCCGAGAAGCAAAGACTTTTTTTCTCGCCGTTTTCGTAAACGTTGATGACAATATGAGCCGCTCCGAGCAAATGACCAGCCGGCACAAACGTCACATCGATGCTGTCGCCGAGCCGAAACTTCCGGTTATACTGAATCGGAACCACGTTGTCCATGGATTCCCGCACCTGCTTTTCCAGAAATAAATCCTTTTGCAGGCTCGCCATTTTTTTCCGGACCTTCTGTTTTTTGCTTTTCCCCATTTCGTTGAGCCGCCGGTGGTTGAGCGAAGCTGCGTCCTGGAGCAGGAGGTTGGTCAATGAATAGGTAGGATCTGTACACAAAATCTGACCTTCGTAACCCTCCCGGTACAAATTGGGAAGATTACCGCTGTGGTCCATGTGGGCGTGGGTCAGCAAAACAACGTTGATCGAAGACGCTTCAAACGGAAAAAAACCGGCAGCCGATTTCGGCGATTCATCCTCCTCCGGGCTGTTGCCGTTCAAGGCGGCTTTTTTATCCATATCGGCCCCGCAATCAATCAATATTCGGTACTGGTCCTCTGTCTCCAATAGAAACATGCTACCGGTTACCTGACGGGTTGCCCCCCAAAATGTTAACTTCATTCGATTCGATTAATGCCTTCGATACTGATTCTCACGATCCTGCAGTTTCAAAGGAAGCTACAACTAGTTTTTATTTCGGTAGAACAACAGAAAAGGGCTATAAATTCTGGCTATTTTTGCAATATTACTGAAATCCGCTTTCATAAACTATCAGGAACCGGCACACCGACCGAACGAACAAAAAGGTCTTTCTTTTCCAGTTCATGGCAACAACTGGCCGTGTGTTCCCTATTTTTATTTCCATGCATCGGTATACACCATTACTACTAGGTTATTTTTTTGTTATCCTTTCGTTTTGTCAGGCCCACCCGGCAACGGATTCGCTGGCCCTGCAACGACTTCAAACAACGGTCAATCAACTGCAAACCAGCCCGTTTGTTCGCAATGGCACAGCCGCCGTTTCGGTGCGCCGGGTCCGCGATGGTGTGGCGTTGCTCGACGTGAACGCCCAGCTCAGTCTGCCTTCAGCCTCTACGCTCAAACTGGTTACAACGGCGACAGCACTGGCCGTCCTGGGTGACAATTACACCTTCCGCACGGTTCTGGAAACAGACGGTTCTATCCGGGATAGCATTCTGACCGGAAATCTCTACATCCGGGGTTCCGGCGATCCGACACTGGGCAGCAACCGCTTCGCCGAATTTGCGGATGCCCCCACCCTCCTGCGAACCTGGCGGGAAATGGTGCAGGGTGCCGGCATCAAACAAATCCGGGGTTCGGTCATTGGCGACGCCACGGTGATTCAGTCGCTGCCGGTGCCGGACACCTGGGTGTGGGGCGACATTGGCAACTACTACGGGGCTGGCATCTCCGGGCTGAACTTTAATGAGAACTTGTACCGGGCGGTTTTTAAACCCGCCAAAACCGTGGGTCAACCCGCCGGACTCCTGCGCACGGAGCCCGCTACGCCGTTTCTCCAGCTTCAGAACAACGTTCGAACCGGCCCCGCGGGCTCGGGCGACGAAGTGATTATCTATAACGCCCCGCCTTCGTCCCAGGTTTTTCTGGAAGGAACGGTGCCGACAGGTGTCAATGAGTTTGGTGTGAAAGGCTCCCTGCCCGATCCCGCTTTTTTTACGGCTTTCGCCCTGCATGACCAGCTAACGCGAGCCGGTATTTTCGTCAACAGCCTGCCCCAGTCCATCGGCCCCGGCCGGATCGGAGCACCGGTTCCTGCCGGAACACCGCCGATTACCCCCGCCACCAAACGACAACCCTTGCACATCCATACGTCGGTGCCGCTTTCCGAAATTGCGCGGCTGACCAATCACCAGAGCATCAATCTATACGCCGAATCGCTGCTGATTCTGGCGGGCAACGCACTGGCGAAGGCTCCGGTAAACACCGAGCAGGCTGTTCAGCAACTGACCCGGTTCTGGCAAGGCAAGGGCGTCGATCTGAGCGGTTTCCGACCCAAAGACGGCAGCGGTTTGTCGCCGGTTGGGGCGCTGACGGCGGCAAACCTTTCCGGCATTCTGGCGGCCATGTCGAAGGAGAAAAGTTTTCTTCCGTTCTACGACAGCATTCCGGTGGTGGGCGAGTCGGGAACGGTCAAAAGCCTGGCGCGCGGCACACCCGCCGTCGGGAACGTGCGGGCCAAAAGCGGAACCATCGAGGGGGTACGGGCCTATGCCGGCTATGCCACCTCCGCCGACGGAGAACTCCTGAGTTTTACAATTTTGGTAAACAAATACAACCCCGGTTCCCTGAAGGGCGTCATGGGGTATCTGGAACAGATCATGGCCCAGTTGACAACCCTTAAAGTCAATGAATAACCCCCGTTTTTCTAATTCCGGCCGCTCACTTTAACGACATTGAACCAGTAGTCACCAATCGTTTGCGTAATGTCCATCAAGGTCTTGAAAGAAGACGGCTTGGTAATGAAGCTGTTGGCACCCCACAGGTAGGAATTATCAATGTCGATACCGGCATCGGAGGTAGTCAGAATCACAACGGGAATGTGCCGGAGTTCCCGGTCTGACTTAATCTCCTGCAAAGCCTCGCGGCCATCTTTCCGCGGCATGTTCAAATCCAGCAAAATCAACTCCGGCAGCGAATGATTCGACGACTCGTAGCGGCCCGTCCGACGCAAAAATTCCATCAGTTCTTCCCCATCCTCAACAACATTCATTTCGGTCACCGGAAACTGCTGACGAAAGGCTTCCTGCGTCAAAAACCGGTCGTCTTCGTCGTCATCAGCCAATAGTATATGTACTGGTTTCGTGGGTTGTTGCATTGTCATGAATAGACTGCGTCTGCTTTTCGGGTAATAGAATGATAAAGGTTGTGCCCACACCGGGCTGGCTTTGGGCTGTAATCAGGCCCTTGTGATTGGTAACGATGCGCTTGCAAATGGCCAGCCCGATTCCGGTTCCCTCGTAGGTGCTTTTTCCGTGCAGGCGCTGGAAAATTTTAAAAATATGGTCGATGTATTTTTCATTAAAACCGATCCCGTTGTCGGCAACCGTAATTTGGTAATATTTTTTTCCGGGAATAAGTTCGGGGTACATATCGCCATCCACGCCCCCCCCCTTGATCGTAATAACCGGGGCCTTACCGGGCTGCGTAAACTTTAGTGCGTTCGAAATCAGATTGGAAAAAAGGTGGTCCATCTGGCTCTGTACGGCTTCTATCACGGCCAGTTTATCGATGTGAAAGACGGCCTCCGCAGCTTTTATTTTCAGTTCCTGATCCGACAGAACGCCCTGCACCACATCGGCCAGCCGCACCATCCGAAACGGTTCTTTTTTGCTGGAGATCCGGGAAAAATTAAGCAGGTCCTTGATCATTTTCGACATCCGCTCCGCCGATTGCAGAATCTTGTTCAGATACATCACCCCTTCCGGCGTCAGCCCTTCTTCGTACCGGTCGCGCAGCAAATAGCCAAACGACTGAATTTTCCGCAACGGTTCCTGCATGTCGTGCGAAGCTACAAAGGCAAATCGTTCCAGTTCTTCGTTCGAGATTTCCAGCAACTGAATTTTATCCTGTAACTCATCCTCGTAAGCCCGCAGTTGGTCTTCCGTTTTTTGCCGGGTATTCAGCTCATTTTCAAGCAGGTTATACGAAACAATCAGGGTGACGAATGTCAGAAGTGACAACGTAAAAATAATAATCAGCGTATTGCGAAACGAATTCTCGGCGGCTTTGGAGTAGGTCTCAAACCGGGCCTGCTCGATTTCGTTCATGGTTTTCAGCAACTGGCGAACCCGATCCATGCGGGATTTCCCCAGTAGCATATACGTCCGCGCAATGGAAATCGGCAACTTCTTTTTAACGGCATCGACCTGCTGGTAGGCCGTCGCGATTTTGGTATCGATCCGCATCGACAGGGAATCGACATTCTGGAGTTGCTGCGGATTGTCCGCGACAAGGCTGCGAATTTCGTTCAGTTCCGGCGTAAACTTCGGCACGGCCACGTCGAAGGCTTCGAGGTAAATCCCGTCCCCGGAAGAAGCCAGATACCCCCTTTCACCGGTTTCGACGTCCGTAATCAACGACAGGATGCGCCCCAGCCGGTTGGTAACCTGCTGGCTGTGCTCAATCCGGTCGCTGGCTTTCCGGTACTGGTTGTAACTGTACAAGGTCAGCCCGAACCCCAATGCAATCAGCAACAAGGCCGTACCGAAACCGAAGGTGATCCGCTTTCTGACTGCTTTGGGCAAAACAGCACGTAAACCTTTCATAGACGGTTTTCAGTTTACGGTTTGTAGTATACGGTTTTGTGGTTTTCAGTTACCGAATCGTTTCTACCACCAGATTGTGGTTGGTATAAATGCAAATATCAGCCGCAATGTGCAGGCTTTCCCGAACCATTTCTTCCGCCGTCAATTGGGAAGCGTGTTTTTTCAGGGCGATAGCCGCCGACTGGGCATACATGCTACCGGAGCCGATGGCGGCAATCTGGTTGTCCGGTTCCAGCACATCACCGGTTCCGGAAATAACCAGCAGGTCGTCTTTGGATGCCACAATCAACATGGCCTCCAGCTTCCGCAAATACCGGTCGGTGCGCCAGTCCTTGGCCAGTTCGATGGCGGCCCGTTTCAGGTTGCCACCGTAGGCATTGAGTTTTTCTTCAAATCGTTCGATCAGCGTAAAGGCGTCGGCGGTGGAACCGGCAAAACCGGCCAGCACCTTGCCGTTCATCAGGCTGCGTACTTTCCGAACGTTACTTTTGGCAATGGTATTGCCCATCGTCGCCTGGCCATCGGCTCCGAGCGCAATCTCGCCATTGTGCAGAATGCCAATGACGGTTGTGGCGTGAATTTTTTGCATTCGATTTTTTCAGTTTATGGTTTATAGTTTACAGTTTATGGTGTCTAGTCGGGAAAGGATGCCGTCAACCATAAACCGTAAACTGTAAACCATAAACCCATTTTATACCAGCATCCCGAACGGATTTTCCAGCAGACCTTTAAACGTCTGAAGGAAAGACGCGCCCGTTGCGCCATCGACAGAACGGTGATCGCACGAAAGGGTCACTTTCATGACATTGGTGGGTTTGGCCACCTCGCCTTCAAATTTGACGGTTTGTTTGATCGAGCCAATCGCCAGAATACAGGAATCGGGCGGGTTGATGATCGCCGTAAATTCGTCGATGCCGAACATTCCCAGGTTGGAAATCGAGAATGTGCTGCCTTCCCAGTCTTTTGGCTGGAGTTTTTTATCTTTCGCCTTGCCGGCCAGGTCTTTCACCTCAGCGGCAATGGTCGACAGCGTTTTCTGATCTGCGTTGCGAATGACCGGAACCAGCAGACCTTCATCGACGGCCACCGCAACGCCAATGTTGACGTACGAATACCGCCGGATTTTGTCGCCCAGCCACGAGGAATTCACCGCCGGGTGTTTTTTCAACGCCAGGGCAGCGGCTTTCAACACAAAATCATTGAACGACACTTTCACCGGGCTCACCTCGTTGACTTTGCCGCGCAGATCCATCGCCTTGTCCATGTTGATTTCCATGGTCAGGTAGAAATGTGGCGCGGTAAACAGGCTTTCCGACAACCGGCGGGCAATGGTTTTCCGCATCTGGCTCAGCGGAATGTCTTCGTAACCGCCTTCCTGAGCGGCCGGTGCGGTTTGCGCAACGGGAGCGGGAGCAGCCGGTTTGGCGGCAGGGGCCGGAGCCGCTTGTGCCGGGGCCGGTTGAGCGGCAGGCTGGAAGGTTTCGACGTCGCGTTTGACAATGCGTCCGTCGGGACCAGAGCCCTGCACCTGCGCCAGATCAACACCTTTTTCTTTGGCAATCGTCTTGGCCAACGGAGAAGCCAGCACCCGGCTATCGTGTCCGTTGCCGGTGGATGTTTCGGCGGGAGCAGCGGCCGGCTGGGCTTCGGCTTTGGGAGCGTCCGGTTCCGCAGCAGCCGCAGCGGGTTGATCTCCGCCTTGCAGCAGGGCCTGGAAATCGGCACCTTTTTCGCCAACGACGGCAATCACGTCATCGACGGCCACCGCCGTTCCTTCTTTCGCGCCAATGTACAACAGGGTTCCTTCTTCGTAGGCTTCCAGATCCATCGTTGCCTTGTCGGTTTCGACTTCGGCCAGCACATCGCCCGATTTCACGGTATCCCCTTCTTTTTTATGCCAGGCCACAATCGTTCCTTCGGTCATCGTATCGCTCATCTTCGGCATCCGGATGATCGACGCGTTGATGTTGGCGGCCGGAGCCGCCGGAGCCGGGGCTTTGGGGGCTGGTTGTTCCGCTCCGTTGGAAGCGGGCGCGGGTGTGGGTTTTTCGGCGGGGGCTTCGGCCTTCGGTTCCGCAGAACCGTTGGAAGAACCATTGCCATCCAGCAAGGCCTTGAAATCTTCACCGGACTTTCCTACCACGGCCAGAATGCCGTCGATCGGTACAGACTGGCCTTTTTCAACGCCAATGTATAACAACGTCCCTTCGTCGTAAGCCTCCAGATCCATCGTCGCCTTATCGGTTTCGACCTCGGCCAGCACGTCGCCCGACTTGACGGTGTCGCCTACTTTCTTATGCCATTCAGCGATGACACCTTCGGTCATGGTGTCGCTCATCTTGGGCATTCGGATTAATTCTGCCATATGCGGTTTTGTGCAAGTATATCAGTAGTTCTGCTTCGAGTGTTCAAAATTAGAAGAAAGCGGGGAAAGTTGGTTAATCTAAGGCGAAGTTTCCACTTATCCGCTTTGATTTGCAAATTGCCGCCAAATAATGGTTCATCCCGACTTTTCCGGTTATTCTCCCTATGAATCGAAGGAATTTCATTGAAACAGTTGCCGTTGGCGGTCTAACGGCTGCCGCTTCGTCTTCTTTTGCCCCCTCAACTCCGGTGTCGTCACCATCAGGCTGGTCTGCCCCATCTAAAAATAGTAACGAATTTTCGGCCGATGTAGTTGTCGCCGGTGGTGGATTAGGCGGTTGCGCGGCCGCTTTGGCGGCTCTTCGGAACAATTTACGGGTTATCCTGACGGAAGAAACCGACTGGATTGGCGGTCAGATTTCGCAACAGGGCGTACCACCCGACGAACACCAGTGGATCGAAACCCACGGTGCCACGCAGCTTTACCGGACCTTCCGCACCGCCGTTCGCGACTATTACATCCGGAATTATCCGCTGACCGACGAAGCCAAAAACCGCAAACACCTCAATCCGGGCGACGGTGCGGTTTCGCGGCTGTGTCATGAACCCCGGGTGGCCGTGGCGGTTTTGCAGGACATGCTGGCGCCCTACCAGAGTTCCCGGCAACTGATTGTATTGCTGGAGCACAAAATCACGGGGGCCGATACGTCCGGCGACCGGGTTCGGGCCTTGAAAGCGCTTAGTTACCGCAGTGGAAAAGAGGTGGTGCTGACAGCTCCCTATTTCGTCGACGCCACGGAACTGGGCGATTTGCTACCGCTGACCGGCACCGAATTTGTTACCGGCACTGAATCGAAAAAGGAAACCGGCGAATTACACGCGCCCGAAAAAGCCGACCCGAACAACCAACAATCGTTTACGGTTTGTTTTGCGATGGATTACGTTCCTGAGATCAATAAAAAGAAAACGGAACACCTGATCGAAAAACCGAAAGACTACGCTTTTTGGCGAAATCTGGTTCCGAAACTTACGCCCGCCTGGTCGGGCAAACTGCTGGATCTCTCCTACTCGAACCCCTCGACCCTGGAACCGAAAACACTGGGCTTTCATCCCGAAGGCATTTCGACGGGTTCGGCGCTCAATTTGTGGAATTACCGCCGACTGATCAACAAAAACAATTTTAAACCGGGTACTTTTCTCAGTGATATTACGGTCGTCAACTGGCCGCAGAACGATTATTTTCTGGGCAATCTGGTGGGCGTCGGTGAGAAGGAATTCAAAAAGCACGTCGAGGGTGGCAAGCAGCTTAGTCTGTCGCTTTTTTACTGGCTCCAGACCGAAGCACCCCGGCCCGACGGTGGTCAGGGATGGCCCGGTTTGCGGCTTCGTCCCGACATCATGGGCACGGAAGACGGCATGGCGAAATATCCGTATGTCCGGGAATCGCGCCGGATCAAGGCAGTTTTTACGGTGCTGGAAGAACACGTCGGCGCGGCCAACCGGGCGTTGATAACGGGGCAAAAAACCGGCAATACGGCGGCAGAGTTTTATGACAGCGTGGGCACCGGCTATTACCACATCGACCTGCACCCCAGCAGCCGGGGCAACAATTACATCGATTTCGGTTCGCTGCCGTTCCAGATTCCATTGGGCGCCCTACTCCCTCAACGAATGGAAAACCTGCTGCCGGCCAATAAAAACATCGGCACGACGCACATCACCAACGGTTGTTACCGGCTCCATCCGGTGGAGTGGAGCATTGGCGAAGCCGTCGGTCAACTGGTCGCTTTCTCGCTCGGTAAAAACGTGATTCCCCGCGCGGTTCGGGAGCAAAAACCGCTACTGGAGGAGTTTCAGAACGCGGTGAGAAGACAGGGAATTGAAACCCAGTGGCCGAAACAGGGCTGATTTGCTATATACCCAGAGCAGAATTTCGTTATTCGTTATTCCGTGTTCAATATTCAGTATTTCTTCTGCATAGAGCGAATATCGAACACGGAATAACGAACATTGAATAATGAAGTTTAAATATCCCCGAACGAAGCAATTAAACCGGCACCTTATCCCGATCCAGTTCACGCACTTGCTTCAGATAGGCCGGGGGCAGCAAAATCCGTTGGGTAAGCGAACGCAAATGTAACCGCTCAAGAACCTTGTAAAGCCACATCATCGAAGCCAGGACAGGCCGATCCGGCAAGGAGAGTCGTTCCTGAACCGGTTTGGGTACCAGCAACGATTGCGCCTGCAACAGCAGACCGTATCGCCAGTTTCCCAACTCTTCCCGGTACCGGTCAAAAAGTTTGTCAGTAAACGGGCTATGCGCCAAATCCCGGTCCAGGTGAAGCTGGCGGTCGATTTGCCAGTCGGCATAGTTCTGCGGAATTTCCGGCACGCCCATGCCCTCGCCCACCCGCCGGAACGTATCGTACAGTTCTTCCCGTTCGGGATTGGTCAGGGGGCGGTGCAGCAGTTGAAAAGCACGCTCGGAGTAGTCAATCAACATGTACAGAACGTCGCGATAGGCCCAGTCAGGAATCTGGTAGCCCCGGCTTTTTTCGACGCCCCCGTGAATCGCCCGCATCCGGTTGATGGCAGCCACGGCTCTTTCATGCGGCATAAACACAATTTCCTGGGCGTATTTAACCGTCGAGAACAACCGCCCAATCGGATCGGCGGGCAATTTCCCGGTATAAAACAGCCAGTCGACGGCCCGGTTGAGGGCAAATTCGGCGGCACCACCCGCAAAAATGAGCAGAATCACGTCGGCATCCCCCCAAATGTTTCGAACAATCGAATCTTCACGAACAAAGTAGCGCATCAGTACAGTCAGCAGTCAGATGGTTTCTACCCTGATAACGTATTTTTCCTAAAAAAATGCCTCACCCTGTCAGCGCCGGGCCACCGTTGTGGTCGAAGACCCTGACAGCGGTGACAGACCCTGACAGCGGTGGCAAAGCTTATAATTTCAAAACCGTAAACTCAACCCGGCGGTTTAGTTTCTTATTGGCTTCATTATCATTGGGAGCAGCCGGGCGGTTGTCACCGTAGCCCTGGTATTGAAGGCGGTTTTCGGGAATTCCCCGCTGAATCAGGTAGTTGGTGATAACCCGCGCCCGGTTTTCAGACAGGGACTGGTTCAGTCGGCGGTCGCCCACATTGTCGGTATGGCCCGCAATTTCGATGACCAGTTTGGGGTAACTTTTCAGCGTATTCAGCAGCATGTCGAGCTGTGGATACGATTCTTTCCGCAGGATGTAACTGCTCTGGTCGAAATACACATTGTCGAGCCGGATTTTGTCGTTGACTTTCAAATCCCGGAAAACGCTGTCGGGTTGCGTGGTTTTGGTCACGCCAACTTTCTCCATCAAGGCCCGGTGTTCATAATTCGCGCAGGTGTCACAAGGCACAAACAGCACTTCCTCCATTGCATAATAGCCTTTGGCAATCGTATTGATGATGACGGTATCACTCCTCCCCAACGTAAAGGCAAACGCCCGACCCGGTTGGCTTCGTCCACTGAATTTCCTCTTCGAAAGCACCGCCTGCACCTGGTAGCTCGCCGGAACCTCGGCTTTCGTCTGTTCGTCAAACGCTTTGATCACAAAGTCTGTCGTGTGGCTCTTGACCAGTTTGGCCCCGGATTGGGCCAGGCTGACCGGAACCCGGAATATGATTAGCCAAACAAGTATTCTAAAGCAACGCATCGTGATTTTGCAAATTGGCTGACGGTTTTCAGTGGCTGACGCAAGCATATCTTTCTCGCGTCAGCCACTGAAAACCGTAAACCGGTTAATTTATTTTCAAAACCGCCATAAATGCTTCCTGCGGAATTTCGACGTTGCCGACCTGGCGCATCCGTTTCTTCCCTTTTTTCTGTTTTTCCAACAGCTTCCGTTTCCGGCTGATGTCACCACCGTAGCATTTGGCCAGAACGTCTTTCCGCAGGGCTTTCACGGTTTCGCGGGCGATGATTTTCTGGCCGATAGCCGCCTGAATCGCAATTTCAAACTGCTGACGAGGCAATAATTCCCGCAGTTTTTCGCAGAGTTTCTTGCCCCATTCATACGCTTTGTCGCGGTGAACGATGGCCGAAAGCGCATCGACACCTTCGCCGTTCAACATAATATCAAGCTTCACCATCGTCGATTCCCGGTTGCCCAGGAACTCATAATCAAGCGAAGCGTAGCCGCGTGAAATGGTTTTCAGTTTATCGAAGAAGTCAAAAACGACCTCGGCCAATGGCATTTCAAACTGAAGTTCGACGCGGTCGGCGGTCAGATACACCTGGTTTTTGAACAAACTGCGTTTGTCCATACACAAACCAATAATCGCGCCAACGTATTCCGCTTTGGTAATGATTTGCGCTTTGATAAACGGTTCTTCAATCCAGTCGATGCTGCTCGGATCGGGCATTTCGGCCGGGGCACTGACCTGAAGCGTTTCACCTTTCGTCGTAATGACTTCAAACCGCACGGACGGCACGGTGGTAATCACGGTCATGTCGAATTCACGCTCCAGACGCTCCTGCACAATTTCCATGTGCAGCATCCCTAGAAAACCGCAACGGAAACCAAAACCGAGGGCCGCCGAGGTTTCCGGTTCCCAGACCAGCGAGGCATCGTTGAGCTGGAGCTTTTCCATCGCTTCCCGAAGTTCTTCATACTCGCTGGTATCGACCGGATAGATCCCGGCAAAAACCATCGGCTTGACTTCTTCAAACCCTTGGATGGGTGCGGCTGCCGGAGCGGCAAAGCGGGTGATGGTATCCCCTACTTTCACCTCTTTGGCCACTTTGATCCCCGAAATCAGGTAGCCTACGTCGCCACACTCGATGACCTCTTTCGGTACCTGACTCAGTTTAAGCGTTCCGATTTCATCGGCAAAATATTCTTTGCCGGTGGCCATAAATTTGACCTTGTCACCCTTGCGGATACGGCCATTTTTGACCCGGAAAATAACTTCGATCCCCCGGTAGGAATTAAACTGGGAGTCAAAAATCAGCGCCTGGAGTTCACCTTCGGGGTCTCCGCTCGGCGGTGGTACACGCTCGACGATGGCATTCAGAATGGCTTCGATCCCGATGCCTTCCTTGCCACTGGCCGGAATGATGTCCTCGCGTTCACAGCCGATCAGATCCACCATTTCGTCTTTCACCTCTTCCGGCATGGCACCAGGCAGATCGATTTTGTTCAGTACCGGAATGATAACCAGGTTGTTATTCATCGCCAGATACAGATTCGAAATGGTTTGGGCTTCGGTTCCCTGCGCGGCATCCACCAGCAACAAAGCGCCTTCACAGGCGGCAATGGACCGGGATACTTCGTAGGAAAAATCCACGTGACCCGGCGTATCGATCAGGTTCAGCGTGTATTTTTCACCTTTATAGAGGTAGTCCATCTGGATGGCGTGGCTCTTGATGGTAATCCCACGCTCGCGCTCCAGGTCCATGTCGTCCAGAAACTGGGCCTGCATGTCGCGCTCCCCAATGGTTTTTGTAAACTCCAGTAATCGGTCGGCCAGCGTGCTTTTGCCGTGGTCGATATGGGCAATAATGCAAAAATTACGAATGTGCTTCACGCTGTGAAAACGGTTGTCTGTCTCGGTGTAAATGCAAAAATACTTAAAAAACCGCAGATTCTCGTCACCCTGTCAGCGGTCGCAGACCCTGACAGGGTGATGAACGATGACTGGTACTTAACAACGATGTACTTAACCCTGTCAGGGTCTGCGACTGTATCGACAGCCCGGCGCTGACAGGGTTAGGGTGATGCCAATTGCATCAGGATCCCGCAGACATAACCCATGTAGGTTCCGACGGCATACCCTAAAATCGCCATCAGGACACCCACCGGGGCTAAAACCGGGTGGAAAGCAGCCGCAATGATTGGGGCAGTGGCCGGGCCACCGATGCAAGCCTGACTGCCCACCGCCAGAAAAAAATACGGAGCGCGGATTAACCGGATGAAACCGATCATCAACAGCACATGAAAAAGCATCCAGACCACCCCGACCAGAATCAAACCCGGGTGATCGGCAATGGCCAGGATGTTCATTTTCAGGCCGATGGTAGCAATCATCAGGTACAGAAAAACCGTGGCAACTTTCGACGCACCCGCGCCTTCCAGATTCCGGGCTTTGGTGAAAGAAAGCCCAATGCCGATGGCCGTGGCCAGACCAACAATCCAGAAAAACGGCGCATTCAGGCTGAATTGGCTGAGTAACGGGGAGTTCCGGTCAATATAGGGTGCAATCTGGTCGGCCAGCGCGTGGGCAACCGCCGTGGCCCCGAAACCGACCGCCAGAATCACGACCAAATCGGTGGCGGAGGGTATTCGGCGAATCGCATTAACCTGATTTTGAATTCGTTGCTTCACTTCTTCCACCGCACTGGCGTCGGCACCCAGCCAGCGATCGATGGCAGCGGAATGACCTGCGCCGTACAACAACGCCCCCAGCCAGAGATTGGACACAAACACATCAACGGTTACAATGGCGGAAAACAGATTGCTACTGGGTAGAAACACTTCTTTCAGAGCGGTTTGGTTGGCTCCGCCACCAATCCAGGTGCCGGCCAGCGTGGCCAGTCCGCGCCAGACGGAATCCGGCCCCTGTCCGCCGACCAGTTCCGGCGCAACCTGGGCGATGACCCAAACCGCCAGCGGACCGCCAAGCATGATGCTGATGGCCGAAGCGGCAAACATCAGAATGGATTTACGCCCCAGCCGCCGAAAAGCCTTGAAATCGACACTCAGTGTGAAGAGAACCAGGGAAGCCGGTAGCAGGACGCGCGACACCACGGGGTATAATTCGGTGTTGTCGGCATCGACCAGTCCAAAAGTATTTAATAAAGAGGGAACAAAGTAACAAAGAAGCGTGGCCGGAACGTACTGATAGAACTTCTGCCAGAACGGAAGCGCACTGTCGGCGGTGGTCAGAACCGCTGCTAAAATCAGAAAAAGGGCGCCGAGGGTAATGGGGTCTGACATCTGAGCTATAACAAACAACGCCGGCCTCAACCTGAGCCGGCGTGTTAAGATTACACTTCATCAACAAACTAAAAACCAATCGGAATGCAGCTACAGAAACCAAATTGAGCTGCCGAAGCCTTAATTATGTTGCGGCTGATCCAAATCAGGCCATATGCTGTAGGAGGGGGACTCGAACCACCCACGGTGCGGTTAGCTACAGTACAACTTCTGGTGGTCAACCCCAGTCGCTTTTGCAAGCGGCATTATGCTGCGTTTATCCCGAACTCACCACCCCCGAGACAGGAGGGCACGTCTGCCAATTTCGACATCCTACAAGGTAAAAGAATTCGATTCGCCCGGCGTTTTGACCAGTTTACCGTTTGAACAATGCAAAGTTAATGTAAATCCGTACAAGTTTACAAATTCTTTAGAAAAATTTTAGAAAAATTTCTGTTTTCTCAAAATATCACTTATTTTGTTGAGGATATTAAAAATTTTACGGTTCAAATGGAAAAAAATTTAGAGATTGACAATGTCGATCTCAAGATCCTCACGTTATTGATGGAAGACGCCAACATGGCCTACACTGAAATCGGTAAACGGATTTTTGTCTCGGGCGGTACCGTTCACGTCCGGATGAAAAAAATGGAGCAGATGGGCATCGTTCGCGGTTCTCAACTGGTCATCGATCACACCAAATTAGGCTGGGACATCAGCGGTTTTCTGGGCATCTATCTGGACAAAAGCTCCCTTTACGAAGACGTTGCCACCGAATTAATGAAAATTCCCGAAGTTGTTAATATCCATTATACGACCGGTATTTACAGCATTTTTGCCAAGATAGTCTGCCGCGATACCCAGCACCTGCGCGAAGTTTTGCACGATAAAATTCAGAAAGTGGGCGGTATTCAACGCACCGAGACGTTTATTTCATTAGAAGAACGGATTTCCCGACCCATTCCATTTGGGGTCAATGTGCCCACCGATAAGGAATAATGAATTTACCCGACCACCCGGCGTTCTGCGGCTTAGTTTAATCAGTTTTACCAAATTAAAGGGAAACTTTCCGATATTTGCCTAATCAGAATGGAACAGTCCCCCGGTCCGTTGTGTTATCCTATAGACTTTTGCGTGTATTAGCCCGCAACCCATCATGAGCAAAGACGTTGAAATTTTAGAGAGTATTACCAATTCCGAATACAAGTACGGTTTCGAAACGCTGATTGAAGCGGATGAGGCACCGATTGGCCTGAGCGAAGACATCGTTCGGTTTATCTCTGCCAAGAAGAATGAACCGGAATGGATGCTGGAATGGCGATTGAAAGCGTATCGGTATTGGGTAACGCTGTCTGAACCCCATTGGCCGAACCTCAAGTACCCCGCTATCGATTATCAAGGACTTAAATACTACTCGGCTCCGAAGCAGAAAAAAACCATCAACAGCCTGGACGAGATCGATCCCGAGCTGCGCGCCACGTTCGAGCGGCTGGGCATTTCGTTGCAGGAACAGGAACGGCTGTCGGGCGTTGCGGTCGACGCCGTGATCGACTCGGTTTCCATTGCCACGACCTTTAAAGTAAAACTGAAAGAACTCGGCATCATTTTCTGTTCGATGACCGAAGCCGTTCAGGAACATCCCGAGCTGGTCAAAAAATACCTGGGCTCGGTGGTTCCGCCAAGAGATAATTACTTTGCGGCTCTCAACTCAGCGGTTTTTTCCGACGGCTCGTTCTGCTACATACCCAAAGGCGTTCGTTGCCCGATGGAACTTTCGACCTATTTCCGGATCAACGCGGCCGGAACCGGGCAATTCGAACGGACGCTGATCGTGGCCGACGAAGGCTCCTACGTGAGTTATCTGGAAGGTTGTACGGCCCCGATGCGCGACGAAAACCAGTTGCACGCGGCTGTGGTTGAACTGGTTGCGGCAAAAGATGCCCAGATCAAATACTCGACCGTTCAGAACTGGTATCCGGGCGACAAGGAAGGGAAAGGCGGTATTTACAACTTCGTGACCAAACGCGGTATTTGCGAAGGTGCTCATTCGAAAATCTCCTGGACCCAGGTAGAAACCGGTTCGGCCATCACCTGGAAATACCCGTCGGTAATTCTGAAAGGTGATTACTCGATCGGTGAGTTCTATTCGGTAGCGGTGACCAACAACTACCAGCAGGCCGATACTGGAACCAAGATGATTCACGTCGGCAAGAACACCAAAAGCCGGATTGTGTCGAAAGGAATTTCGGCCGGTAAAAGTCAGAACTCGTACCGGGGTCTGGTGCAGGTGTTCAAGCGGGCCGAAAATGCCCGGAATCACTCCCAGTGCGACTCCCTCCTATTGGGCGACCGCTGCGGGGCGCACACGTTCCCGTACATCGAAGTGAACAACCAGACGGCGACTGTCGAACACGAAGCGACAACATCCAAAATTGGTGAAGATCAACTTTTTTATTGCAACCAACGCGGTATTCCGACGGAGCAAGCCGTGGCGCTGATCATCAATGGCTATGCCAAAGAAGTGCTGAACCAGTTGCCGATGGAATTTGCGGTGGAGGCTCAGAAATTACTGGAAATCAGTCTGGAAGGAAGTGTAGGATAAACCTGCTTTCGACTATTCATAGAAAAGGCAGGCTTCGGCTTGCCTTTTTTGTTTTAAGCTTTTTGATGGGAGCCCGGATGAAGCGGATTAAAACGATTAAAACGGATTTTTATCCGTGCAATCCGCTTCATCCGTGTTCTTATCCAAAAGATTAAACCGTCTTATTCCAACATAACAGGAATATAATGACCGGCTGCCGTACTTTTGCGTACGATACATAACCGGAATCTTCTCCTAGCTGAAATTTATGCCACTTTCCCTCAAAACCCCACTCAGTCGTTTCCGTTTCATCGGTATTCTGGAAGGTATTTCCTACCTCGTTCTGCTGGGCATTGCCATGCCGTTAAAATACTGGGCGGGTTGGCCGCTGGCCGTTAAATACGTTGGCTGGGCGCACGGCGTTCTGTTTATTGCCTACCTCATCGCTCTGATTGCCGTAGCTTTCGACCGTCGCTGGTCATTCGTCCGCGTGATCGTTGCCTTTATTGCGTCTCTGGTTCCTTTCGGTACATTCTGGCTGGAAGGTCGTCTCAAAAGGGAAGAGGAACAATCTGTCTCATAGTCAGAGCGAAACGCTTTTGCAAAAAAAATAGTCGGCACTTTGAATAACTTCCGGAGTTACCAACAAAACCTTTTGCGTATATTTCCCCAGACCAACTCCATTTCACCATCCAATTGTGTCGCCCGGAAGAAGATGAGTATTACAAAGAGTGCCCGATTACCCCTTGCCATTTCGCTATTGACTGCCGCTACCCTGGTCTCCTGCTCTCAAACAAAAGAAACCTCACAAACCACTGACAATAAAAGTGATAGCGCCACTGTAGCGACCGCCATCCCGGTTTCATCGACCACAACAGAACCCGGAACCACACCCGACCCGGCAACGATTCCGGCTGGTAGCATCGCCGATGCCGCCACCATCCTGAGCCGCAAACAGGTGCCGATTTTGTGCTATCACCAGATTCGGGAATGGCGCGCCAAGGATTCAAAGAGTGCGAAAGATTACATCTGCCCCACCTCGGTTTTTGAAGCCCAAATCAAAATGCTGGCCGACAGCGGCTATCACGCCATTCTGCCGGATCAGTTGTATGCGTACCTGACCACCGGCGCCCCGTTGCCCCCCAAACCGGTCATGATTACGTTCGACGACGGGGACCTGGACCAATACGAAACCGCCGTTCCCATTCTGGAGAAGCACAACTACAAAGCCGCTTTCTTCATCATGACCGTAGCCATCGGACGACGCGGCTACCAGCCCTACATGGACAAACAGCAGATCAAGGACCTGGCCGACCGGGGGCATACCATCGGCTGTCATACCTGGGATCACCACAACGTCAAAAAATACCAGGGCCAGGATTGGGTGACGCAGATTGAAGAACCGACCAAAAAACTGGAAGCCATCACCGGAAAACCGATCAAGCATTTTGCCTATCCGTTCGGTCTCTGGAACCACGAAGCCACGGTTGAACTGAAGAAACGAGGCTATCTAGGTGCCTATCAACTGGCTGAAAAGAAACGCGATGACGAAAATCCGTTGCTATCTGTTCGCCGGATCATCGCCAGCGGCTATTGGAGTCCCCGGACGTTGCACAATAGCATGGTGAATAGTTTCAAATAGTCTTTCACCCCCAACCCCCTGGGGCTATCACATCTGGCGTTAAAAGCCCCCTTCAGGGGGTTGGGGGTGAAAGACTCAATGTCAACACAAATTTCGAATACGGAATCGGCCCTTTGTGAAACACTTCCCCTTCCGGTTCCATGCCGAATCGTTGGTAAAAATCAGCCGCCGAAAGCCGGGCATCGCACCAGATTGTTTTAGCGCCCATCCGCCGGGCTTCTTCTAGTACGAAGGCCAGTAATTGGGTTCCAACGCCCTGCCGCTGGCAATCGGGGCGGGTGGCAAATTTTCGAAAGCGGGCGACCCCGTTTTCTTCAAATAGTGAAATAACCGCCACCAGATCAGCATCCTGGAAAGCCCCGTAATGATGCCCTTCGGCGTCTTCTTCCAGCACCACGTAGTCAAACGGTTTATCGGGCCACAGCACCTCGTGACGCAGGGTATACGTCTGTTCCGGTTTAATTTGTCGAATTGTCATCGCAATACATCGGGTAAATTGCTAAGTTAGGGGTTCATTATTTTCCAGACCCCGTAAACGCATGGCACAGAAAAAATTTATCCTGAGCGAAGCCGACATTCCCGAAAAATGGTACAACATCGTGGCCGACATGCCCAACAAGCCACTGCCACCCCTGCATCCCGGCACAAAAGAACCCATTGGCCCCGACATGCTGGCGCCGTTGTTTCCGATGGAGCTGATCAAGCAGGAAGTCACGACTGACAAATGGGTCGATATTCCCGACGAAGTCCGCGAAATTTATAAAATCTGGCGTCCCACGCCGATGTTCCGCGCCTACGGTCTGGAGAAATTGCTGGACACCCCCGCCAAGATTTACTACAAGTATGAAGGTGGCAGCCCCGCCGGTTCACACAAACCCAACACGGCGGTTCCGCAGGCGTATTACAACAAACAGGCTGGCGTTAAGCGAATTACGACCGAAACCGGCGCAGGTCAGTGGGGCAGCGCACTGAGTTTTGCCTGTCAACTGTTCGGTATCGAGTGTGAAGTCTACATGGTTCGGGCGAGTTACGACGGCAAACCGTACCGCAAAATCATGATGAACACCTGGGGCGCGACGGTGTACCCCTCCCCCTCGAACCGCACCGAAGCCGGCAAGAAAATTCTGGCGGGCGACCCCAATTCGCCGGGTAGTCTGGGCATTGCCATTTCGGAAGCCGTCGAACTGGCGTTTCAGGACGAAAACACCAAATACGCCCTCGGCTCGGTGCTCAACCACGTGCTGATGCACCAGACGGTCATCGGCCTCGAAGCCATCAAGCAACTGGAGCAGGCCGGTGATTTCCCCGATGTCATTGTCGCTCCGTTTGGCGGTGGTTCCAACTTTGCCGGAATTACGTTCCCGTTCCTGCGCTACAACCTGGAAGAAGGCAAAAAAATCCGCTGCATTGCTGCCGAACCGGCTTCCTGCCCCAAGCTGACGCGTGGGGTGTTCCGCTACGACCTGGGCGACACCGTGGGCATGACGCCCCTCCTGCCGATGTACACGCTGGGTCACAATTTCATTCCGGCCCCGATTCACGCGGGCGGTTTGCGGTACCACGGCGCGGGGGCCATCGTGAGCCAGTTGCTCAAAGACGGCCTGATCGAAGCGCAGGCACTCAAGCAGTTGGAGTGTTTCGAAGCGGGGATCAAATTTGCCAAAACCGAGGGCATCATTCCGGCACCGGAAGCCACGCACGCCATTGCGACGGCCATTCGGGAAGCCCAACGGGCCAAAGAAGAAGGAACCGCCAAAACGATTTTGTTCAACCTTTGCGGCCACGGCCACTTCGACATGAGTGCCTACGAGCAGTATTTGTCGGGCAAACTGGTGGAACATGAAGTGACGCAGGAAGAAATTCTGGAGTCGCTGGCGGAATTGGATACGCCGTTGATTGCCTGATCGATAGGAACACGGATTGAACGGATTAAACGGATTTACACAGAATAAAATCAGTTTTTGATCCGTTTAATCCGTCCAATCCGTATTCCCATTAAACTCATTATTATGCTAACCATAAACTTTGATCCTTTCCCCATCCTAACCACCGACCGGCTGCTTATCAGACAGTTGACAGCGGTCGACGCAAATGATTTATTTGCCCTTCGTTCCAATGAAACCCTGATGCGGTTTATTCCCCGCCCCCTGGCGAAATCTGTGGACGATGCGGTTTTGTTGATCCGGGGGTTTGACGAGCTGATTCAGGCTGGTGAAAGCATTACGTGGGGAATCGCGCTAAAAAATGAACCCAAAGTGATCGGAACCATTGGGTTCATTCGCTTTCAGAAAGAAAATTACCGGGCTGAAGTTGGCTATCTGCTGCATTCGGATTTTCAGGGAACTGGGCTGATGCAGGAAGCCCTGCTGGCGGTGGTCGACTACGGTTTTCAGGTGCTACGACTCCATTCCATCGAAGCCATTGTCGATCCGGACAATACGGCATCCGCCAACGTCCTGGAACGCAGCGGTTTTCGGAAAGAGGGGCATTTCAAAGAAAATAAATTCTTCAACGGTCGCTTTCACGATTCAGTTTATTACGCCCGATTAGCCCCGATTGAATAAATACCGGCATAAATTGTACTGGTCAAATGAGTCCTGAAAATTGCCTGAAAAAACAACATACATTCCAAAGAAGTTACTAAAAAACAGTGAATTACATCGCAAAAAATACAGTTTTATAGAATAGACCATGTGTTTTACTGATTATGCCTCAAAGTAGTCGATTTATACAGAAAGACCCGGACGTTGTGTTGATCGGGGCCGGAATCATGAGTGCCACGCTCGGCATGTTACTCAAAGCGTTAGACCCAACGCTGACCATCGAGGTTTTCGAACGGCTGGATGTTCTGGCCGCCGAAAGTTCAGATGCCTGGAACAACGCCGGAACCGGTCATTCTGCTTTTTGCGAATTGAATTACACCCCCGAAAAAGAAGACGGATCGGTCGACATTTCAAAAGCCGTTAAAATTGCCGAGTCGTTCGAGGTTTCCAAAGAATTCTGGGCCTACCTGGTTCAGCAAAACATTACGCCCTCGCCCGAAACGTTCATCAACGAAATTCCCCACATGAGCTTTGTCTGGGGAGAAAAGAACGTCGAATATCTGAAAAAGCGACACGACGCGCTCGACAATCACCACTTGTTCAAGGGAATGCTCTATTCCGAAGATCCGGCACAACTGAAAGAGTGGATGCCGCTGGTCATGAATGAGCGGGAACCGGATCAGAAGGTGGCCGCGACTCGCATGGACATTGGTACCGACGTTAATTTTGGGGCTCTGACCCGGGCCTTATTCGATTACCTCCGGAAAATGGACGGCTTTACGATCCGGCTCGCCCACGACGTTCGCGACCTGGAACAGGAGAAAGAAGGTACCTGGAAAATCACGGTAAAAAACTGGTCGACACGGAAGAAACGGGAACTGAGAACCCGGTTTATTTTCATCGGCGCGGGTGGTGGTTCCCTGCCCCTGCTCGAAAAAGCCGACATCCCCGAAGGCAAAGGCTTTGGCGGTTTTCCGGTAAGCGGCCAGTGGCTGGTCTGCAACAACCAGGACATCGTTGAACAACACGAAGCGAAAGTTTACGGCAAAGCGGCTGTCGGCTCCCCCCCGATGTCGGTGCCGCACCTCGATACGCGGATGATCGACGGCAAAAAAGCCCTGCTGTTTGGCCCCTACGCCGGTTTTTCGACGAAATTCCTCAAAAACGGCTCGTTCATGGACCTGCCATTGTCCATTAAAGCCAATAACCTGCTGCCGATGATGGCGGCCGGTTTGCACAACATTCCGCTGACAAAATACCTCATCGATCAGGTGCGGCAATCGCCGGAAGACCGGCTGGCCGCACTGAAAGACTATTTCCCGGCGGCTAAAATGGAAGACTGGGATCTGGAAACCGCCGGTCAGCGGGTTCAGGTCATCAAGAAAGACCCCGAAGAAGGTGGTATTCTGGAATTCGGAACGGAAGTGGTTTGCGCGGCCGACGGTTCCATTGCGGCCCTTTTGGGAGCTTCGCCGGGTGCTTCAACCTCCGTCTCCATCATGCTCGATCTGCTCAACCGGTGTTTCCCCGCTCAACTGCATACGGAAGCCTGGCAAACCAAATTGAAGCAGATGATTCCGTCGTACGGGCAATCGCTGGCCACGAATGCGGAACTGGCGCACCAGACCCGGGCCTGGACGAGCGAGGTGTTGGGACTAAAAGAAACCGAACCGGTTCTTTAACATTGGCTTTCGTATGGAACCCACCGATGCCGTTCGTTTTGAGGCTGTAATCGAGCGATTTACAAACGCAATCGGAGCGCACTACATTGGTGTTCCGGATGAGGTGGTGCAGCAGTTTACGCAAAAGTCGGCGGTACGCATCATGTGCCTGCTCAACGGCACTGTTGAGTTTCATTGTGCCCTCCGGCCCAAAGGCGACGGGTCGTTTATGATCAGCATCGGAACCCCTATCCGGCAGCAGCTCAAAGTACGGCTGGGCGACACCGTGAAGGCGGCAATCTGGAAAGATGAAAGTGAATATGGCCGAAAAATGCCGGAAGAACTACAGGAGTTGCTGTCTATAGACGAAGAAGGAAACCGGTATTTTCAGGCCCTCACGCCCGGCAAACAACGTAGCATCATGTATTACATCGACGGAGCCAAAAACGTCCAGATCCGTGTGGATCGCGCCATCATGATGATCGACCGGTTGAAAACAAAATAAGATAAAATTCTGTCGCGACAGGATGTACAATAAAAAAGCGGTTACGAACCGTGCGTTAGACTGTTCGTAACCGCTTCGTTGGCGTTTTTATCGTTACTGCGGACCGCGACGGCCACCACCGCCCTCACCGCGATTGGAAGAGTTTTGACGGTCCTGATACTGGCGGGGCGGCTGACTGGGAGTCCGTTGCTGAAACTGACCTCCCTGGCCCTGGGGCCGTTCTACCCGTTGCGGAGCACTTTCACTGCCTCCACCACCCGACCAGCGGGAACGCTGGCTGGACTGATCCGGCTGGGGATAACTCCGGCTTTCGGCCCGGCGCTCGACCGACGGAGAATTCGCGCCCGGATTGTAGCTGCGGTTCGCACGGTTTTCGGAAGGGCTTTCCACCCGGTTTGGCATTGATCCGGAACTGGACCGGTTGTCGAAATCCGGACGGTTTGAAGGGCGGGAGTTCGACCGATTATCAAAATCCGGACGGTTTGAATTCGAAGAATTGGACCGATTTTCATAATCCGGGCGGTTAGCATTATCCGAATTAGGCCGGTTGTTAAAACCGTCGTTGCGGTTCATCGAATTGTCACCCCGATTGGCTCCATTCCGGTCATTGTCATAGCGGTTCGAACGGTTTGAGTTCGGGTAGTTACCCGCTACCTCACCCCGGTTATTGCCGTTGTAATTGCCATTTCCGTTGTAACTTCCCCGGTTATCACCCCGATTGGAATTTCCGTTTCCACCCCGCGCTCCATACGCGCCACGACTCGCAATATCGTTGGCCCGGTATACGGGTACACTCCGCCGGGTATAGCGTTCCATCTCATCCCGACGCGGGCCGTAGCCGTAAGAGCGGTTGTTGTAGCGATATACGTTATTGATGATGGTCGTGTTGTGATAGACGTTGACGACCCGGGTTCTGGGAATGCAATAGCTGTAAACGCGCGGGCTGGTGATGTACATCTGCGGCACAAACGTCCAGTAATTGAACGGAAGGTTGATGTTCACATTGATGCTCATGCCCGGCCCGAGCGGAGCCCAGCCGTAGTAGCCCCCACCAGAACGCCAGCTCACCCAGGCCGGTCCCCATTCGCTGTCCGGAACCCAGACCCAGCGTCCGTAATAGTCATCGAACAGCCAGCGTCCGTAGTGAAAAGGTGCCCAGCCCCAGTCGTAGTCCGACACCCAGGTGTTGCCATATTCCGTTACCGCCCAATGTCCATTGGTCGCATAGGGTTGAAAATCACCCGGCACATCCGGCATCCAGACCTGACCATACGTCGGGTTCCGGGTCCACTGTCCATAGGGAGCCAGATCGTCGTAGAAGGACTCCACTGGCATATCCACGCCCGGTTGTGCCATCGTTTTTTGAGGCATCGCCAGCGCGATTAAAAAGAAAATCATCAACCCAAAAGCCGGTATGATTCGTCGTGTTTTCATGGCCCGTCGGACGTTAAAAGTAGAACTGCTTCTTTGATAAACGAAAGAACCAAAGGTTTAAATCTACTTTATAATAGTTTATCCAGCGTAATGGGCAAACTCCGAATCCGTTTTCCGGTAGCGTGAAAAACCGCATTGGCAATGGCCGCCGGCATCCCGACAATCCCGATTTCGCCCAGTCCTTTTACGCCCAGCGGATTTACAATGGTATCGGTTTCTTCGACAAAAATCACATCAAGATCCTGAATGTCAGCATTGACCGGAACGTGGTATTCGGCCAGCGAATGGTTCATAAACCGCCCAAACTGGTGATCCATCACACTTTCCTCCTCCAGTCCTTTGCTGATGCCCCAAACCATACCGCCGATGATCTGACTCCGGGCGGTTTTAGGATTCAGGATTCGCCCCCCCGCCACGGCCGTCACCGCCCGGGTCACCCGAACCGTTCCAAAATCCTCATCGACTTCCACTTCCACAAAAACCGCCGAATGAACCGCCCGGGCATACTTGCGTTGCTCCAGCATATTCGGCAACGACGTTGACGTTTCACTGACGGCCCGCCCGCCGTTCGTTCCTACAATGTCCAGCAGCGAAACCGCTACCGAAGGATCGGCTTTCAGGCGAATATGGGCATTCTCAAAAACAATCTCATCCAGTTTCACATCAGCAAATGGCGATTGCTTCATTTTCTGCGCCATTTTGAAGAGCTTTTTCCCCAAATCCTCGCAAGCCACTTTCACGGCGGAACCTACCGTGGCTGCCGTCCAGGAACCGCCCTGAATGGGTGCCAGGGGCATATCAGTATCGCCCAGTCGAAAAATAACGTCTTCTATGGGCATACCGAGGGTGTCGGCGGCAATCTGGGTCATGATCGTATACGTGCCGGTTCCGATGTCGGCGGTGGCACTGCTGACCCGGAGTTTCCCGTTGACCGTCAGCACGGCTTCGGCCCGCGCGGGCATGTGCATCGACTCCCAAATACCGGTGGCCATGCCCCAGCCGACCAGCGTATGACCATTGCGCATGGAACGGGGTTCGGGGGTTCGGTTCGCCCAGCCAAACCGCTCGGCACCCTGGCGGAAACATTCCCGCAATTCCTTGCTCGAATACGGCAGGTCTTCGTTCATGTCCCGTTCCGTGTAGTTTTTCAGACGGAATTCAACGGGATCCAGGCCCGCTTTATACGCCAGTTCATCGATGGCACATTCCAGGGCCGACAGGCCGGTTACCCCACCCGGTGCGCGCATGTCGATCGGTGTATAGACGTCCAAAGGCACCAGATTATAAGTCAACGTCACGTTTTGAGCCGGATACAGCATCCCCGCCCAGTTGACGACAATTTCGGTATAATCCTCAAATTGAGAAGTTTCCCCGACAGCGTCGTGCCGAATGGCCTCCAGTTTTCCCTCCGCCGAAGCACCCAGCGAGACCTGCTGAACGCAGGCCGGTCGATGGCCAAACGTAAACATCTGCTGGCGTGTGAGCGAAACCCGGATCGATCGTTTGAGTTCACGGGCGGCCAAAACCGCCAGAAACAACTGGTATTGCGGACGCAGACCGGCACCAAAACCGCCCCCGACATAAGGTGAAATAACCCGGACATCCTTGAAGGGAATGCCAAATACCTGCGAAACGTATAACTGGCTGTTGGGTGCCCCCTGCGTTTTGTCGTAAATCGTCAGCTTGTTGTTTTTTTCGTACACCACCGTGGTGGCAAACATCTCCATCGGGTTGTGGTGCTCGGCAGAATGAACATACGTCCCCGAAACCTGCACCGCTGCCGCCCGGAAGTCTTTTTCAAAATCACCGCGCGGTTTGGGCGGTGGCGGTTTCAGCAAAGTGGCGACGCCCGATTTTGGCTCCCTCGCCCGGTGCAGGTTGTGCTCCAGCGCCGTTTCGTGTTCTTCTTCTTCATATTCGATCCGAATCAGCGAAGCCGCATACCGGGCCAATTCCAGCGTTTCGGCCACGACCAAAGCCACCGGCTGACCGCTGTATTTCACCGTCGCATCGCGCAACGGTCGGAAGGGCGAACCGGGTGGCGCATCCTGGTCTTTGTAGCTCATGTCGAACCAGGCCAGACTGGGGCGGTTTTCGTGCGAAAACACCTGAATCACGCCCGGTAGTTGAAGTGCCGCTTCCGCATCGATACGGGTAACTTTTCCTTTCGCAATGGAACTGGAAATCACCCAGCCATGCGCCAGGTCCGCAGCTTTGTATTCAGCAGCATATTTTGCTTTTCCCGTGACTTTGGCTACACCGTCGACACGGTTTATGGGTTTTCCGATGTATGGTGTCATGATGCGGGTTCGAGTTTAGCGGCCTGTTTCAACGCCCGGACAATGGCGCGTTTGGCCAGTTCGATTTTAAACGTATTGTGTCCATATCCTTTGGCTCCCGCCAGAAGGGCTTCGGCCACTGACAGAAAATTCGCTTCCGAAAGCATCTGACCTACCAGCATGGCTTCTGCCTCGGGCTTGCGCCAGGGTTTGTGCGCCACACCGCCCAGCGCAATCCGGGCGTCGGTGATGCGGTTATCTTCAATCTCCAGACCAACGGCTACCGAAACCAGCGCAAAAGCGTATGATTGCCGGTCGCGAATTTTGATATATGCATAATAGTCCGAAAATCCTTTGGCGGGCAGATCGATGGCCGTAACTAGCTCTCCCGACTGAATGGTATTGTCGCGCCAGGGTTCATCGCCGGGCAACCGGTGAAAATCCGCAAACGGTATCGTCCGCTCGCCCTTTGGGCCGGTCACCCGAACGACAGCATCGAGGGCCGAAAGGGCTACGCACAAATCCGAAGGATGAGTCGCAATGCAGGTCGTTTCAGGCTGCTGATCGCTGGTTCCCAGAATGGCGTGAATCCGGTTATAACCATTGAGGGCTCCGCATCCGGAACCCGGCTCGCGCTTGTTGCAGGGCGTTGCCAGATCATAAAAATAATAGCAGCGGGTTCGCTGGAACAGATTGCCGCCGTTGGTGGCCATGTTGCGCAACTGCGCCGAAGCTCCCGCCAGAATGGCCCGCGACAACAGCGGATACCGGCTTTCGACGACCGGATGATACGCGGTATCGGCATTCGTCAACAAAGCACCGAGTCGAAGACCACCGTCTTCAATATCTTCTATCGCACTCAATTCCAGACGATTAATATCCACCAGCCGGTTGGGTTGTTCGACGTTTTCCTTCATCAAGTCGAGCAGGTTGGTTCCCCCCGCAATAAATTTGGCTCCCTCATGGGTGACCAGTTCGCCTACGGCCATGCTGATGTCGCTGGGTCGGGCATACGAAAAACTGTTCATAGCGTCAGGCGTTGGGGTCAAGTTGCATTACTTCCTGAATGGCGTCGACAATGTGGGGATAGGCCCCACAGCGGCAGATGTTACCACTCATCAATTCCCGAATATCATCGGCGGTTTTCGCACGGCCTTCCTGCATCAGTCCGACCGCCGAACAGATTTGACCGGGCGTACAATAGCCACACTGGTAAGCATCGTGTTCGATAAAGGCGGTTTGCAACGGATGCAGGCCGCTCTCATCGGCCAGTCCTTCGATGGTGGTAATGTCGGAACCATCCTTCATAACGGCCAGCGTCAGGCAGGAATTGATCCGTTTGCCATCGACCAGCACCGTACAGGCTCCGCACTGGCCATGATCGCAGCCTTTCTTCGTGCCGGTCAGGTGCAGGTATTCGCGGAGGGCATCGAGTAAACTCGTCCACGGTGCTAGTTCCAGGTGGTGAACGGTGCCGTTGATGGTGAGCTTGACGGCGTGTTTTTCCGGCAATGGCGTTGCCAAACTCGTTCTGGATTCGGGGGATAGGGTTGTTTGCATAGTGCGTGGTTCATAACGTACCAGATTAAGCAGGACAACGGCGTAAATGTTGGGAAATGCGTCCAATTATTAGGCTCCGGCCTGAAACCACCAGACGAGGTTTGGTCCGCCAGCGAAATAAAATCCGGTTTGGTTGGTTTTCCGGTTGGCGACGGCGTACTTCGTCGCGATCAAACCAAATCCGCACCCCTATGAGATTAGGACTATTTTTTGTCTTACTTTTCGGTACTCTGTCGGGCGTTTCAGCCCAGACGGTTTCCCGGTTTCCGCTGAATGTGCTGTCGTTTAACATTCGCTACAACACGCCACAGGACGGTTTGAATGCCTGGCCGAACCGGAAGGAAATAGCCGCCAATGTTTTCACCGCTTATCAGGTCGATTTTGCCGGTTTGCAGGAAGCACTCGCGGGACAGATCGCTGATTTACAGGATCAATTGCCAGCGTATGGCTGGGTTGGCGTGGGTCGTGACGATGGAAAAACCCAGGGGGAGTTTTCACCCATTTTCTACAACAAACAGAAATTTGAGGTACTGAAACAAGGCACCTTCTGGCTCTCCGAAACGCCCGAGGTGCCGGGCAGCAAATCCTGGGATGCGGCATTGCCAAGAATTGCCACCTATGCGGTTTTTCAGGATAAACGCAATGAAAGTCAAGTCTTTGTGATCAATACACACTTCGACCACATCAGCGAAACCGCCCGCCAGAACAGCGCGAAACTGCTCATCAGCAAGATCAAAGAATTGAGCAACGATCTTCCGGTAATCTTGACCGGCGACTTTAACACGCCCGACGCGTCGCCTTCCATCAAGACCCTGACGAGTGATTCGACGTTCAAACTCACCAACACGGAAAGTCTGTCTGAAAACCCGCATACCGGCGGCACCAGTACATTCAACAACTTCAAAACCGACCAGCGCGGCCCGGTGATTGACTTTATTTTTGTCGGCCCGGACGTAGCGGTGCAACGCCATGATTACCTGCCCATTCTGAAAGATCAGGTTTTTATTTCCGACCACTGGCCGGTTTTGAGTCGACTGACTTATTAAAGTTTTGGAATTGATCGATTGATGCTGTGCCATCGGCACGGGATGTTTGTAGAAAAAGTAGCTCAACTAATCCCTCGCACGTGTCTCTGGGTACGTGACTCCTAACTTGCGTACCCAGAGGCACGCGGGTGTATGGGTATGTGCTTTTTCTACAAACATCCGTCCGCTATGCGGCCAAAAACGCCTGATGTGCGTTATTTCAGCTTGCCGACCGAGCTAAAATCGCCAATCACCGTAACACTCGGTTCCGGCCCTTTGATGCCGTCTTTGCCAAACTGACGGGCGATGCCTTCGTGAACAAAGTAATAGGTGTCCCAATAATCGGCACTGTTGCACCAGACCCGGACGTCGAAATGAAACGCCAGTTCGGTCAATTTGGTCACCAGAATGTCGTGTTCCCGGTTTTTTAGTCCCGTCGGGCAAGCATCCACCACACGTTTGATCGACGCTTTGACCGCATCGACCGCATTGGAATTTCCTGCGGCAAAAACCATATCGACCCGGATCGTTCCTTTCCCGGAAATATTGGTTACCGGCGACGTTGACAGTGCTCCGTTGGGCAGAATGATTGTGCGGTTGTCGAGCGTTACCAGAATGGTGTTGAAAATGTGAATGGCTTCCACATTGCCCGTAAAGCCCTGAGCCGTAATGAGATCGCCCACCCGGAACGGTTTGAACGTCAGAATCAGCACGCCACCGGCAAAATTGGCTAAACTCCCCTGAAGCGCCAGACCGACCGCCAAACCGGCTGCCCCAATGATGGCCACGAACGAGGTGGTTTCGACGCCCAGCGTACTGGCCACACTCAGCAACACCAGCACTTTTAAAATAGCACCGACCAGCGACAGCAGAAAAGGCTGAACATCCCGGTCGACCTGCCGCTTGTTCATCACCGTCGACAGCATTTTTACCACTTGATTGACCAGCCACAGGCCGACAATCAGAATAACGATGGCCAACAGAATTTTGAAACCGTATAGCGTAGCGAACGCGACGATCTGGTCGATAACATTTTGAAAGGACGATTGGGAGGGTTCCATGCAGTTGTAGTTTTAGTTTCTACAGTTAAGAAGCAGACAACCCCGAAAAGTAACAGGTTAATGAATATTTATTCGTTCCAGATGGGTTAAAGGCTTTCGTTTTTTGCCCCTAAATCCCCTAAAGGGGACTTTTTTGCATGCGGTTTAAGCTGTGTCCAAGTCCCCTTTAAGGGATTTAGGGAGAAAAATCTGAGTTTATAGCCAGTTTTTTCGTCTGAAAATCAATAAGGTTACCAGCGACGACAGGACGATGGAACCCAGCGCGATCGGATAGCCCAACTGCCAGCTCAGTTCCGGCATGTTGGCGAAGTTCATTCCCCAGATGCTCGCCAGCAAGGTCGGTGGCAGAAAAACCAGCGACACGACGGTGAAGATTTTGACGATCCGGTTTTGCTCCAGGTCGATCAAACCGAGGTAAGTATTTTGCAAAAACTCCAGCCGTTCGAAGATGAAATTGGTGTGGTCGATCAGGGAATTGATGTCTTTGATCAGCGTCCGGAGCCGCTGTTGCTCATCATCCGTAAACCAGCCGTCGCTGCGAATCATCGAGGTGATCACGCGCTGTTTATCGACCACATTTTCCCGAATCGACATCGTTAGCTCCTGATAGTCGTTGATTTTCAAAAGCATTTCCCGATCCAGGTTGGCTTCCAGATCCAGTTGACGGTTGATGGATTTGATTTCCAGCGACACCACCTCGATCAAATCGGCGTCATAATCGATCCGGGATTCGAAAATCGTGATCAAAATCTGCGCCCCGTCGTTGAACATCGACCGGCGCGATTTGATCCGTTTGACGGTATCGGCAAACGATTTCAGATCGGCGTTCCGGTACGTAAACAGCGTCTCGTCTTTCAGCATAAAACTGACCGGCACCGTCACATACATCTGTTCCTTGTCGGGAACCATGAAATTGGAGTTCGCAATCATAAAATCGTCTTCCTCGATGTAGCGCGAACTGCTCTCGATCTCGGACTGCTCCTGTTGCGTCTGGAAATTAACGTCAAATTTATCTTCTACGCTCTTGGTTTCTTCACGCGTCGGGTTCTGTAAATCAACCCATAGGGTGCGCTCGGTATCGGAAAACGAGTCAATATCCCGAACCTTCCGAACGGCGGCTTCATCCTGTTGGAATATGCGAATCATAGAATACGGTTACATCTCTAAACAATCATTTAAGGAATGCGCTTGCCCGGAATGTCGCGGCCGTTCTGGTGAAGCACCAATTGGGTCACCTGCCCTTTTTCGTCCTTCACGAACGTCACCTGCGCCGGGACCACTTTCAGGTAAAATTTGGTTTCCGATTCCGGAAAAAGCTCAAAACGGTCCTGACCGGTGGCCTGCGCAAACAGTTGCGTGTCCGTCCGGGTCACGGTAATGCTGAAAGTCGGCGCCAGCTCGTATTTACCGACGTATTTTTCGAGGATTTCGGCCGACACCGTCGCATCCTTCGGACCTGCTACCTTTTCGCCCATCGTCTTCAGTACTTCAACGCCGTTGGTGTTGCGCGGATCCAGTTCCACGGATTTCTTATAATCCTTGATGGCCAGTTCTTTATCGCCGTTTTTCAGGTATGCTTCGCCCCGGCTGTCATACACATTAGACGACTGGGGATACGCTTCCACATTGAGATTAAAAACCGCCAGGGCTTCCTTCATTTTGCCTTCCCGCATTAAATCGTAGCCCAATTCGTTCATTTCGTCTTCGTTCAGTGAATAGGCTTTGTCCGTTTTTAACTGCAAAAATTGCTGGAGGGCTTTTTCCAGCGATGCCGTCGCGAGGGTTTGCCGGAGGGCCGTCGCGATTGATTTTTTCGGTTTCTCATAGGGCTGGTCGTACAGGATATTCAGAATATTGGCCTGTATGGCACCCAAAACCGTTCCGCCGGTATTATTCAGTAAAATAACCGTGTGTTTGTCGTTGGGAATCCGGGTAAACTGGGTATTGAACCCGTTGATGCCTCCGCCGTGCGAAACGATCAGAACACTGTCTTTCCGCTGGCCAATCTTCGCGTTACCCACGCCCCAACCGTAGGCATAATGCGCCAGCGCGGGCGTAAAAAGGGCTTTTTTTGAAGCCGCTGAGAGCAATTGATCCGTATACAAAAGCTGATCCCAGCGATACAGATCCTCCACGGTCGAATAGAGCGACCCGGCGGCATACGGAATCGTCATGTCCAGGTAGGGCGCATTGACATAACCGCCCCCCCGTTTTTCGTAGGCTGCCGCCCGTTTGGGCAGAATCGGGCCGGACAGGTCGTAGCCTGTATCCTTCAGTTTCGCCGGGGTGAGAATACCCTCCTGCAAAACCGTCGCGTACGGTTTGCCGGTTACTTTTTCGATGAGAACGCCCAGCAGAAAATAGCCGGAATTGCTGTAGGAAAATTTGGAACCGGGTTCAAAATCCAGCGGCAGATCCGAGAACTTCTTCACAAACGCTTCAGGCGCGTACGGGTCGCGGCTCATGGTTTCAAAAAACCGGGGAAAATTGGTGTAGTTCGGAATGCCCGACGTATGCGTGAGCAGGTGGTGAACGGTTATTTTATCGCCGGTCGCTTTGGGATAATCGGGCAGGTAGGTCGTAATTTTTTCACTGACTTTCAATTTCCCCTGATCGACCAGTTGCATGATGAGGAAAGCCGTAAACTGCTTGGTGACCGAGCCCAGCCGGAATTTGGTGTCGGGCGTGTTCGGAATGTTCCACTCCATGTTGGCCAGGCCGTAGCCTTTCTTCACAATCACTTTGCCGTTTTCGGCCACCAGCACCGTTCCGTTAAACTGCCGGTTTTCGACGTACTGGCGCATGAGTTCCTCTATTTTCTCCGCCTTTTTCTGGGCGAAGGCGTACGGAACCATCAAAACCGTGAGAACAACGGCAAGGAGTCGGGTGGTAAATCGTGTGTTCATGAGCTTGTTGGGAAGTGGTTAAAATGAAGGAGGAAGGTCGCTGACGGAGCGATTGTCAAATCTACTCCATTCTGTTTGAATTTGACAAAGTTACTCCACGGATGGTAAGCCTTTTATCCAAAATAACGCCCGGCAAACACCAACCGGTTTGGGCAAAAAAATCTCCGCCATCCTTTGTACATTTGAATTTCGCAAACCAGCGCACCCATGACAATCACCACACTGGAAGGATTCTATAACGAAATTGCGTCGTTGGTCCCCGAAGGAATCGGCAAAGAGATCGGTCATTTCAATGTTTTCAAAATTGATGAGGTCGCGGCTCAGCTTAAAGTAAAACCGGTGATGCCCTACAACCGGCGGGCGTATTACAAAATCAGCCACATCAGCGGGCGGAACCGAGCTGAGTATGCGGATAAAGTAATTCATATCGAGAAGAATGCTCTGCTCTTTGCCACCCCAAAAATACCGTATCACTGGGTTCCGCAGGACGAAAACCAGGCGGGTCACTTCTGCATTTTCACCGCCGATTTTCTGGTACCGACCAAAAGCGGGGTGGTGTTGGACGATCTCCCGATCTTTCAGCCCGGCGGTTATCCCATCTTTCAGCTTACTGACGAAGCGTCGGAAGACATCGCGTATATTTTCCGCAAAATGGACAAGGAACTGGCCTCCAATTATGCCTTTAAATACGATCTGCTGCGAAATTACGTCCTCGAACTGATTCATTACGGACAAAAGTTGCAACCCGAAACCGCCCTCTATCCGTCACACACAGCCTCGGCCCGGGTGTCGTCTTTGTTCATCGAACTCCTGGAACGGCAGTTCCCGATCGAATCCCCGCACCAGAAACTCAGCCTGCGAACGGCCAAAGATTATGCGGAACGGCTGGCGGTTCACGTCAATCACCTGAACAAAGTGCTGAAAGAAAGTACCGGCAAAACCACTACAGACCTCATCAGCAGCCGGATCGTTCAGGAAGCCAAGATCCTGTTGAAGCAAACCGACTGGAACATTTCCGAAATTGCGTATTCGCTGGGATTCGAGGAAGTGGCTCACTTCTCTAATTTTTTCAAAAAACAGACCACCTTCGCCCCCATCGCCTTTCGATCCTAAACCCTCTGATTTGAATTTCGCAAAGGATGGATTGATGCTTGCAAACCGCACGCTGCTTCGACCCCCTACTTTTGTTTCAGTCAAATGAAACAAAAAACAACAATGGAATCACAACGTAAAATAGCCCTGGTCACGGGCGGAAGCCGGGGATTGGGTAAAAACATGGCCCTGCGTCTGGCTCAAAAAGGAATCGACGTCATTCTGACGTACAACAGCAAAAAAGAAGAAGCTTTGACCGTAGTAGCCGACATTGAACAATCCGGTCGGAAAGCGGCTGCCCTGCAACTCAATACCGGCGACGTCAAAAGCTTCGACGGTTTTTTCACCGACCTATCGGCGGTTTTACACGACACCTTTGCTACGGATCACTTCGACTTTTTAATCAATAATGCCGGTATTGGACTCTACGGCTCGTTTGCCGAAACGACGGAGGAAGCCTTCGATCAATTGATGAACATCCACTTGAAAGGCGTCTTTTTTCTGACCCAAAAATCGCTGCCCCTGATCCAGGACGGTGGCCGGATCATCAACCTGTCGACGGGGCTGGCCCGGTTCAGCCTACCCGGTTATTCGGCCTATGCGTCCATGAAAGGGGCCATCGAGGTCTTGACCCGCTACCTGGCAAAAGAGTTGGGCGCACGCGGCATTGCCGTCAACACCGTAGCACCGGGCGCCATCGAAACCGATTTCGGCGGTGGCGTAACGCGCGACAACCCGCAGGTCAATCAGCACATTGCCGGTTTAACCGCCCTGGGCCGGGTTGGACTTCCGGACGACATCGGCGGGGTTGTGGCCTTCCTCTGTACGGAAGAAGCCCGGTGGATCAATGCCCAGCGAATCGAAGTGTCGGGCGGTCAGAATCTTTGAGGAACACGGATTCCGCGGATTGAACGGATTTTAACGGAAGAATATCCGTTTTGATCCGCGGAATCCGTGTTCCTATAATAATCCTTTCAGCGTTACAACCACATTGACGCCATTGGGAAATGCTTTTTGGATCGGAAGTTCCCCTGTTGAAACCGTAGACGAATAGGCGATGGACCGGTTGCTGAAGATAGGCCGATAGCCAATTCCGAGACCGATTAACGTTGTCGTGTTGAGTCTGTATTCGGTGTTGAGTACGGGTTCAACCGCCACATAATTGACTTGCCTGCTCGTAAAGTTCCGGTCTTTCAAATCGTATTTTAGAAAGCCCCAACCCAGGAGGAGTTCCAGGCTGGAAGCGAATCGAGGGCCTTTCAGGAAATAATACGCGAGCTCCGTCCCTACCCCATTGATAAAAAGACGGGGTTGTTTATCAAATCCGTCGAGGTTAGCCGGGGCTCGGAAATTCGTCAAATAAAAGGAGTGATAGATGGAAAGCGAAGCCTGAAACCGGTCGTTGATGGTCCGACCCACTTTGACCCCACTCAGCATCGTCGTCTGATCCTGTAATTGCGTAAACCGCAGCGGCAAAACGATAAACCATTTTTTATCTTTCTGCATACGATCCTGTCCATAGCTGGCGATGGAAGCCCCGACGAAAAAAACACAGATTGACCAACGTGCTTTTTGATAAAGTGATCTCATTCTTACACCAGAAAAGGTTCTCCTAACGCTAAAATCCTGAGTTGATTATTGATTTTGCCTTCCGCGTAAAGATTTTTCAACACCGTTTCGGGTTCTCCCATCGGTTCATCGGCAGAGTCAAACGTTCCGTAATGAAAAGGAATGAATGTCTTCGCCCCCGTGGCATGAAAAGCATCGACGGCCTTGTAGGGGTCTTGATGATGCTGCCCCATAAACCACGTTGGCGAATAAGCCCCCGCGCCGATCAAAGCCACATCGATGGTCGGGAAAAGCGCACCAATGGATTTAAAGTGTGAACCATGACCTGAATCGCCCCCGTAATAAACGGTTTTCGTTTCGGATTGAATCATAAACCCACCCCAAAGGCTGGTGTTGACATCAAAAGGACTTCTGTTGGCCCAATGCCGGGACGGTAAAAACGTAATCTTCAAAGTGTCAGTAAGTTGATACTGCTGATACCAACCCGCCGATTGAATCGGGTTCGTAACCCATTTGGCCACGAGTTCATCAAGCTTCAAGCCCACCAGGAACCGGGCCTTCGGATTATTACGCGCGATGGTCTTGATACTGTCTTTATCGCAGTGGTCATAGTGTGCATGGGAAACCAATACATAATCGATGTTCTGGAATTTTTCCGGCTCCACAGGCAACTCCGAATAGCGTTTCACAACCGGCAACTTCCCGAAAACAGGGTCAATCAAGATGCGAATACCGGATAGCTGAATAAAAAAACTGGCGTGTCCCAGCCACACAATTTTATCGGATAATTCCGAAAGCCAATCCTCTTTTTTATGAACGGTTATTCGCCAGGTATCCTTTTTTTTCACTTCCCGCTGCGGATTTCTTTCCAGCATAAACTTAAGGACGGCGCTGTAACTGATTACCGTTGGATATTCGTAGTTGATGAAGAATCCATTCTGGTCCAAAGGCGTGCCTAACCAATCCGGCATCAGGGTTGATAATGCCGGATTGGAGGTGTAGCTTTGAATGGTTGGCAATTTTCTTTTGGCAAAAAACCGCTTGAGGATCAATAGCAATGCTGTTACCATTTTTCTGAAAATTATTGGTGACGACTCCTTACGCAAATCCTGTTAGTGACCTGCTGCTTGCCCCAGCAAAGTGGTTGGCGCATACCCAAAATGCTTTTTAAATGCATACGAAAAGTGTGAAAGGTTTTCGAACCCCACTTCGTAGCAAACATCGATCGGTTTCTTCTTTTTTTCGATAAACTGGTAGTGCGCCAGTTCCAGCCGCTTTTGGGTAAGCCACCGCTGCGGTGTGGTATTGAACGCTTTGCCAAAATCCCGTTTGAAGGTGGTCAGGCTGCGGCCGGTCAGGTAGCCAAATTTTTCCAGCGGCAAATTGAACATAAAATTCTTTTCCATATAGCCGACCAGATCAATTTTACCGGGTTCCTCGAAATTGGCCAATACGTGGTCGATGCCCTGGTCTATCGCCCGGAGAATGTGGATGGCTTCGGTGATTTTCAACGCGGCAATCGTTTCGGGAAGATCCGTCATGTCGAAATACGGAACCAGGGAAGCCAGACAGCTTTCCAGCAACGGGTGGTTGCTGAATCCATAGATTTTCTGCGATTCCGAAGCGCTGGGTTTCACCGGCAGGCTGGCGTAAAAATCCCTCAATCTGGTGGTTGTCAAATGCATGACGACGGTTTTATGCGGCTGGCCGTCTTTCGGATAATTGATGATCGTTGCCAGTTGATTTCTGGGAATTAAAAAAATATCGCCTTTCTTAAAAAAGTAGGTGGCATCGGCCTGCACAATTTTGGTTTCCCCCGAAATAAACCAGATCAGCATGTGGTGGTCGAACAGGATGTCCGACTTGAAAAACCGATCTTCATACCAGGAAAGTTTGATATCGTCGGTGATGTATTTGGCCTGATAGTCCATGTTTTTTTTGCTTTAATTGGATGAAATATCTGATCCATTCCCGTAGGGAATAAACAACGGAGCGTCGGTAGGCCAATTCGGTTATCCCGTATTCCGGCGTGCCGTCAGGCACGCAACATTGTATACCTGGCAGTCGCGTACCTGACGGCACGCCGGAACAATGGGTTATTCTTTTCTACCGCTACGGCGGCCCGGCGACGCTCCGCTGTTGAGCCCCTGACGGGGCAACAGAGCCTAAATAAAAGGAAATTGAATACTAATAACCAAAACGCTTCGGGCCATTAGGGCTGTCCGCTGTCGATCAGAGAAGGAGTCCCTAAACATCGAATGTAATTCCGGTCATTTCCTCGCTCCAGTTCCACAGGCGTTTTGCAAGGGTTTCATCCACTGCGTAGCGTTTTACACCCGTTGACATTTCGGTGTCGGAAGCCAGCCCGGCGACTTCGGCATCTTCGCAATATACCCCGCCGATTGCATCGAGCAAGGGACTGGTGGCACACCAAACCGTTGTGGCCGCCCCCTGGGGGACGGTTTTGAGGGAAGCGGCTACTTCCGGCAGCATATTCCCGTCGGCATCCAGAAATCCCATTTGCTGAAACAGCTCCAGGGGTGCTTCCCGACCCAATTCCGTGCCACCGATGGAACCGGGGTGCAACGAATAGGCCCGAACGTGGAAGGCGCTGGCCCGGTTGTCGAGTTCAAGGGCGAATAAATTGCTGGCGGTTTTCGATTGCCCGTAGGCTTGCAGCGTTTCGTAGTCGCGGTTCAGAAAATTGGGGTCATCGAAATCGAAAGGCGCGAATTGATGCCCGTGCGAGGAAACGTTGATCACGCGGGCGCCATTGGCTTTTTTGAGGGCGGGCCAAAGCCGGGCGGTAAGCTGAAACTGGGCCAGGTAATTGGTAGCCAGTTGCGATTCGATCCCCCGACTATCCCGGCGCAGCGGCACCCACATGATGCCCGCATTGTTGATGAGCAGATGAAGCGGCCGACCCGATGCCCGGAATTTTTCGGCAAAGGCGTCGATGGAGGCCGGAGTCATCAAGTCCATCGTTTCCAGTTCGACGCGGGGAATGCCGGCCAGATTTCTCTTTGCTTTTTCGGTGTCCCGCGCCGGAACGATGACTGTGGCTCCGGCGGCTGCCAGTGTTTTGGTGGTTTCCAGACCGATGCCGGTGTTCCCCCCGGTTACGATGGCGATTTTGCCGGTCAGGTCAATGCCTTTGATAACGTCACTGGCCGTGGTGGTAGCGTTGAATCCTGAACCGATCGGCTGCTGCAACGCGCCCTGATCATTTGTTTGTCCCATGATTTAAAACCGTTAATTGTTTTTGTTGGGACAAAATTAGGCAGGGCGGTTCTGAGCGACTTTGTTTAAACGTCCGAATATACTTTGTTTAAAAGGCCGGTGGTTTTTATAGGGTGCTTTCAGCTTATCTAGGGTTTGATGACAAACGCTTTTAACTCGTCCATTAAACCGTTGCGAAATCGCCAGACGTCGCAGTAGTCATAGAAGGCGGTTTTCCCATCGTCGTCCTTCAGGTTGATTTTGCCAATGGCGGTCACATAATCGCCCTCGGCAATGATGGTTTCGACCCTGAATTTTGGCGGTTCCGCGTAGGCCGTTGCCATCCATTGTCGAACGGCTTCCTTGCCTTTCAACGTCCTATCGCCCACAAAGGCCCATACAGTCTCTTCTGTGCAATGAGCCAGAAAACCCTCGTGGTCGCCCTGGATGATCGCTGCGTTTGCCTTTTCCAGAGTTGCTTTATTCGTCTCCATCCTGTGGTTTTTTCGTTAGGACTTTCGTCTTTTTGCCCCGTTCCCCTAAAGGGGACTTGGACGGAAACACACCTGATTTGAAAGTCCCCTTTAGGGGAACGGGGCAAAAAGACGAGTTTGGGCTTTCCTACCAAATGTCATTCATTTCGGTCAGCACCAGCGGTTTGCCGTCCGTAACCACAATGGTATGTTCATGTTGGGCCATAAAACCGCCCTTGTTTCCAACCATCGTCCAGCCGTCCTGCTGGGTTTCGGCATAGGTGGAAATCGTTGAAATGAAGGTTTCAATGGCAACGACCGAATTTTTCTTAAACCGGGTCGGATTCGAGCGGTCCCGGTAATTCGCTATTTCGCGGGGCTCTTCGTGCAGGCTTCTTCCGATGCCGTGTCCCGTCAAATTTTTAATGACTTTGTACCCCCGTTTTTTGGCTTCCGTTTCGATCAGATGCCCGATGTCGGCAACGCGAACCCCGCCTTTGATCGTGTAGATGGCTTTCTGCAAAATCTGCTTCGACGCGTCGATCAGTTTCTGGTGTTGGTTGACATCTTCGCCCAGCACAAAGGAGCCGCCGTTGTCCGACCAAAAACCGTTCAGCTCGGCAGAAACATCGATATTCACCAAATCGCCCTCTTTCAGAATGGTGTTGTCAGATGGCAGACCGTGGCAAAACGCATGGTTCACGCTGATGCACGTCCAACCGGGAAATTTATAGGTTAAATAAGGTGCTGATTTGGCCCCAAAATCCGCCAGGATGGAGGCTCCGTAGTCGTCCAGTTGTTTGGTGGTCATACCGGGTTGCGCATAATTTCGCATCGCCTTCAAGGTGTAGGCTACCGCTTCACTGGCTTTCTGCATTCCGATGAGTTCCGCTTCTTTCGTTATTGACATCGTCGTTTGATTGATTTTTTGAGTTCGCAACGGCCTGCGCCACGGTTACCAAACCGATTTTAGCGGTTCTCTTTCTTTTTAAGTTCTTTTGCCATCTTCAAAGAGTGCTTCAATGAATTCAGGTTGTTCCAATCGCTGTGGGCAATGATAATGTATTTTGGTTTTTGGTATTTTTTCTGAACCTTTCCAAGCGTAGTCGCATATTCGGTGACACTTCCATCGTCTAAATAGCCCAAATTATCCGCATCAACCCCTTTGATTAAGCAGCCCCCGTAGAGAATTTTTTCGTTTTTGAACCAGATGACAATATTGTCTTCGGTGTGTGCCGGTCCGGGGTAATACGTTTCAAAAGAATAAGGCCCGACCTGGAAAACCGTATCTTTTGTCATTAAAAATTCTGCCCTTTTTTTACCGTTCTTTTTACTCAATTCATCGGTAAGAACCGTCGTATAGGTTTTTATGCCCTGCTGCCGGTAGTATTCGAGTCCAGCCGTTTTGTCGCTGTGCCAATGCGTTGCAAAACACATGACCACATTTTGGTTATGCTTTACTTTGATGCTGTCGAGCAAGGGTTGAAACTGGGTGGTGTCCCAGGGCGTATCGAACATAACAACACCCTCTTTCGTGACAAGATACATTCCGTTTGCCGGTACTTGAGAGTCTTTGTAGGTGTTGTAGGTTGTGTAAATATAAAAGTCGCCCGTCAGGTGCGCTATTTTAAGTTTTTCGGGTTTTGCCTGTCCAAACAGATTGGTTAGCGTAAAAAGGAAAGCGATTGTCAGGATACTGGTCCGCATGTTGCTCGTATAAATTAGTTGCTGATGGTTTGTAAAATTACCAACATCTGGTAACGGGACGAAGTTTGGGTTGGTTTTTTTCGGACAAACAAAAGGTAATTTGCTAACAAAAAAAGGAGCCCCATTCCCGGAGCTTCCTCATGTATCAACCAATCCGTTTTAGGTTTCACAGGCCTTTCGCTTTTGCCCCGTTCCCCTAAAGGGGACTTTTAGCATTCGGAGGGTTCGCGTCCAAGTCCCCTTTAGGGGAACGGGGCAAAAGCGAAAGGCCTAGTTCCAATATATCCCTAGTTTTTACTGTTGTACGCCTTCCGCAAGGTCTCGGCTTCCGCGGCTGTTACGAGCGAAACACAGCCGTGCCGGGCTTCCGACGGAAAACTGACGTCCTCTTCCACCGTCCAGTGAATCAAGTCCGGCGAGGAAGAAGCCCCAAAGCGGTTGGTCATGCAATAATCGTAGAGCAACAACCAGCCGGGTTTGCGGGGGTCTTCCATGACGGTGGGGCCTTCGGTGATGACCGGAACGATCTGCCCTTTGTTCATCGGGCCTTGCACCACAGTATAGGGACCCTCCAGATTCTTCGAGGTGGCTACCCGAATGGCCCTGCGCTCACCGGTTTTGGCACCAAATTCTTCCTCTTTGTGGTAGAGGTAATAGGTGCCTTTGTGTTCCAGCAAGGTGCCGTCGATCACGGAATAGGGCGGCTCAAACAGGATTTTGGCCGGGGTGAAAGTCTTCCAGTCCCGCGTCCGGCAATACCAGAGCCGACTCTCTTTCCAGCCCGCATCCTGGTAGGACGACGACCAGAACAGCACATACTCCCCGGTTTTGGTATCATAAAACCATTCGGGTGCCCAGATGTTGCGGGCCAACGCGCCGGATGCGTTCCGCACGTCTTTCATCAACGGCAGCGCCCCTTCCACCTGCCAGTGAATCAGGTCCTTCGACGTGGCATATTGACAACTTGGACCCACTTTCTCCCGGTCTTTGCCGCCCCCGCCGGTTGTCAAAACACGCCAAAGCCCGTCCGGCCCGCGCCGAACGTACGGGTCGCGCATGGGTTGCTCCCAGACTGGATTGTTGTCGTTCAACGGCGTCCAGTGCCGCCCATCGGTCGACAAGGCAATGTGCAGTTTGTTGATCAGCATCGGGTTTTCCAGCGGCACCTCCACGGTTTTTCCCTGCTCATTGATCTCAATCCGGGTCGGATACCGCTGCCGGAAATACGTCAGCATCCAGACCTTTTGATCGTTGGCGATGTTGCGGGGTTGGTCGATCCCAAAACCGTCGGAGGCAGCTTTTTTTTCAGGTTGTGGAAACCCTCCCGTCAGGGCGAGAAACAGGGCAAACCATACGGCAAATGTCATAACTGCGTTATTTTTAGCCAAAAATAAGGGATATTTCCGTCAAAGTTAGCCGGGCTTTTGTCGGTCAATTAAACGAAGCCCTGAATTCCAGAGGACTTTGCTTCGTTTTGGTCTTGAATAATTTGCTGAACGACTGCGAATGTTCGAACCCCAATTCATAAGCGATTTCACCGACCGACAATTCAGTCGTGGAGAGTTTTTCTTTGGCTTTCCCGATCAGTTTTTCGTGGATGTGCTGCTGGGTTGTCAGCCCGGTAAGTTGTTTCAGCAAACTGCCTAAATATTTGCTGGAAATGTTGAGGCTATCCGCAACGTATTGCACAGTGGGCAAGCCTTTCGAGAGCAATTCCTCCTGGTTAAAATAGTCATCCAATACGTCTTCCAATCGCGTTAAAATCCGGCTATTGGTCATTTTACGGGTGATGAACTGGCGTTCATAAAACCGCTCGGCATACGTAAACAGAAGCTCCAACTGGGCAATGATGACATCTTGGCTAAATTTATCGATCGGTGCGTTGTACTCCTGTTTAATGTTGTCGATGATTCCATTCATCAGTGTTTCTTCCCGGTCGGAAAGAAACAACGCTTCGTTGGTCGCGTATCCAAAATAGTCGTACTTCTTTATTTTTTTAGCCAGGGATGTATTCCATAAAAAATCGGGATGAATGAACATCATCCAGCCCTGGAGGTTGGGTGGACGACCGTTTTCTTCACCCCGCAGAATCTGTCCGGGTGCCATAAATGCCATCAGACCTTCGTCAAAATCGTATTTCTGCTGCCCATACAACAGGTTGTCGCAACCCCGCTTCAGCGATACCACATAGAAGTCAAAAATAACCGCCTGAATATCGGAATGATTTTTAAATTGAGACACATCCACCACACTGATCAGCGGATGATGCGGTTTTTCAAGCCCCGTTAACCGATGCCCTTCCGGTATGGTTTTTATTCGGAGTAGTGTTGCATTCGACATCGTGCAAAAGTGGTTTTTTAAAATTTAAACGGATATTTCAGCCAGATTAACAACAAGGGAATAGCCAGAAACGGAATTTCCAGCAAAGCCAGTTTATAATCGCCCGCCCGCAACGCCAACGCCATGATTAACACAATGGAAAAAGCGTTTATCAAATTGGCGATAAAAAAGGTTTGCGGAAATAGTAACAGCAAGCCCGCTGCAATGGAAGCCACCCCAAAATAAGGTAAAACGGCTTGGGAAATACCCAGGGTTGCCATCATTTTTGCCTGTTCGGCATTGCCGGGTTGAAAGGCATCCCACCCGTGTTTGATACCCAGAAAAGCGGATACCAGAAGAAGAATTATGCTGATGATTTTCATTTTTTTGATTTATGTGAGTTACAATTATAAGCCTTTTGCTTTTGCCCCGTTCCCCTAAAGGGGACTTGGACGCGGCAACATCCAGATTCAAAAAGTCCCCTTTAGGGGAACGGGGCAAAAGCAAAAAGTCCTAGATTAGAAAAAAATCATTTACCGTACATCGTCGAAGCGCCCATTTTCCCGGCTTGTGCGATCAAAAACCGGGGCGCAATTCGGCTCATCACCCGCATGACTTTCGCCAGTCCCGGATAAATTTCGTCCTTGTCATTTTCCATGCCTTTGATGGCGGCATCCACAATTTTTTCGGGAGCCATCAAGGCACTGGCACTAAATCCGTCTTCGTTCCTGAATTTATCATTCAAGGGTGTCGAACTTCCCGGTGCTACCAATTCGATCACCTGAATGTCCGTATTTTTGAGTTGTACCCGTAAAGCCTGGGTATACGCCCGCAGTCCCGATTTGCTGCCGCTGTAAATGGGTGAAATCGGAAAAGGCATCAGCGCAATGCCCGAGGTGACATTCACGATGGCCGCGTTTTTCTGTTTTTTCAGGTGGGGCAGAAATTGTTGCACCATTCGGATGGGTCCCATCAGGTTGATTTCAATTTCGCGGGTGATGTCGGTCAGTTCGTGTGGCTGGTGCAGACTGATTTTCCGCATTTCACCGGCATTGTTGATGATGATATTCAAGTCGGGGAATTGCCGGGTTACCTGATTGTATAGCGTGATGATGTCGTCGGCATTGCTCACATCACTCTGCATGGTGTGGACGGCCGGCAGTTTGCGTTTCGTTTCCTGCAATTTTTCCGCGTTCCGGCCGGTGATGATGACGGTGTTGCCCAGCGCAAGCAATCTGGAGGCAAATTCGATGCCGAAACCGCTGGTTCCGCCGGTCACTAAAATGGTGTTGTTCTGTAAGTTCATCGTTCTGATCGTTTGTTGCTGCAAAGTTCAGCAGGGATCAGAAAACCGCTGTAGCCAAAAGTCGCAATGTTGTAGCTGAAAGGGCGTTACCGGTTCGTCGTCGGTATGGTTTGCCCATCCGGTTTACGTTGAATGAAGTCTTCTTTTTTGGTAAAATACTCCATTCCTAACACCAGCAGCGTTGAGCTGATGAACGATACCTTCTGCATAATGGCCAATAATCCCCAATCGCCGGAACCGTATAAGTAGAGGGTATAGTAAAAAATCAACAGGCAGATGACACAGGCAAATTTTAAAACGTGAAGTTTTGACTTCAGAATAAAAACCGTACAATAAAACAACCCAAGCAAAGACAAGGTACTCGATACCATAACCATCACGTCGTGCAAGGAAGTGACGATCAAGACATCAAGTGCGATGCTGGCAATCCCTACGGATTTTAAAACCGTAGCCGAATGGCGATCCGTCATCTTTTTTGACATATTGATAAAGAAAATCCCAGACCCAACCGAGTGGAATGCCACGCCCAGAATGGCCCAGATTCGGGACGGATTCTCTAAACCGTTGATTGCTTTTTCCCCAAACAGATTGCTGATGAAGTTTTTAGTCCAGTCAAATCCGACCGAATTTTTATCAAACAAGGAACCTCCGGGATAGAGCATGGTTGCGGTGATGATTAAAATCACCGAAATGACGATGCAGAGTAAGACGGCATGTTTCTTCATTAACTTTGTTTTAATTTTTGTAGCTATGCATTCAAGTACTGTAGGTGCATTTCACTAAATTAACTAACAGAAGAAGAGAAATTTTCTAACCTTTAAAGCAATGGTAATCGTCTTCGTCAATAATTTCCAGAAATTCTTTTAATGTTGAAACTTCTGGCATTGGTTCGTATGAATACCATTTGAGATTTGCTCGCAGCCAAAATATTTTCCAAACATTTTTACTTTTAATAAAAGTCGCCTTTGCATAACTGTATTCGGCAGACTCACTAGGATTATTCCAAATGGGGCGAATCTCAGTAAGTATCACACTTTGGTCTTCTATTCGGTAACTCAAATCCAACTGTTTCCTGATGTTTTCTGGAGGACGAACTTTTTCTATATAGTTCTCCATAATTTCAATGATGTCAACAGTTGTTAAGATGTCCATTGGCATTAGTAAACATATTTGCTTAGAAGTACTACCAACGATTGCAGCTAACGGTTTAGGGCTTTGCGTTCGGGCGGGTTTCGGAGTACAAAGTTTCAATTTATTACTAAAGTTCAATGGAAGCACAAAGCTCCAAGTTTGCAATTCAGCCCGCCTGACACAAAACTTGTGTTAGTGGCTACCCTTTTGTCAGTCATTGTTATTATATTTTAAGAACCCTTCTTCCTAATTTTATTAGTTCGTCATACTTGTCACATATTTGGAACTTCGTTCTGTGCAAATCATTAACGACTTCCCAAAACCTTTCAGGTTGCTCAATTTCCCATTCTGGAGGAACAGTTTGTCGTCCGTTGTTTGTTGGAAATGTTTGAACAGCAATTTGTCCTGTAAAATGGTCTACTGAATTTAAAAGCTCGATTTTCATTCTTTCTAGGTCAGGGTTTAGAAACTCAAAATCAGATTTATTGCATTCGTGTTCAAAATTGTCTAGGTCTTCAATACTGTCAGTATTAAAGCTAAACCCAGCAAAATTATTATGTCTTAAAAAATATATTGCACCGGTTTGAGGCAATAATTCAGTTCGTATTTTTTCAAATATTTGACGGTCAAGTTTGATTGTCTCATCATCATATTTGAAGATAGATTTCTTGAAAAATTGTCGTAACCAAAATAAGAGTAAGAATATAATTATTCCAACGGTCAACCACCAAAGTTTTATATTGAATGTCCAAAGATTTATCCACGCAGTCTGGAAGTCTACGTCATCTATCTTGGTCGAAATTAATGTCCAAAAAACAGCACCAATTGCTATAATAATCGCAGAAATTACTTTACTCCAAACTGGGTCTGCCCATATCTTTTTAAGTTGTTTCATTGTCGATCTGTTGTCGTCTTATAGAGTTGCACCTAACGTTGAAGCATTAGCGATGTGGTGTCATTCAGTATTCTGTCTGCCCGGTGCTCTGCTGATTAAAGATACAAAAGCCCATTGTTTATGCTGCTGTTCGGTGTTATTCGTTTGCCGTAACTGAACCCGAATACCGAACAAAAATCTGAGAATATATTCGTCGCCCCGCCATATTTCCAATGCAATGTTAGGCACAGTTGTTAAATCGATTTCTCATAGCTTAAAAATAGATACTCGGTAATTGATTTTGCAAGATTTACGGTTAGAATTGCATGTCTCTCGTCGATTTTATACCCTTTTTTTGATGGAGAGGTCCCATGAGAGTCCCCGTATGTATTCCTCAGTCCTGATACACCATTAATAATACTAAAAACTCCGGATAAAATCTGTTTCAGATTCTCATCTGTATAGTCACCAGGCGACATACTTAATAAAGATGCCACACTTTTATATAGTTTGATCAAATTCCCATCATAATCTTGCTTCTCTTTCGTTTTAGATTCAAGGATGAATAGGCATATTGATTCAATAAGTGTTCGGGCATTAGTTACTGCACCATCGAAATCCTTCTCAGCAATTTTTGAATTGCATTTTCTTATTTGATCATGGATATACTCAAATGAGATACGTTCTAATTCTTTCGTTTCAACCAAATCTGCAGTTTCAATATCAAAATCGGGATAATAGATAATATTCGTAATCTCAGGTTCATTATCTAGTAAGGGATATACAAGTTGTAATGCTTTGAATATCTCTTCTTTATCCTTTTCAGAAAGACTGTCTAGCTTTTCTTGAACTTTTGGATGGGACTTAATATGAAACGTGCTTAAGCGGGAATACCATCGTGAGCCAAATGTGCTTGATTCTTCTAAAATTGAAACAGAATGGCGCAGCAGGTCAGCTAGATCTTCTCGGCCTTTATATGCTAAAACCTTTCGTAGTTTTTTGATGTCGGGATCTTCCATACAATTGTGCCTAACGGTTTACGTATTGGCGATGGTGGGGCATTTGAAAACCGTCAGCTCAACATTTGTACAAATGCCCAATAGAATTACAAATGTTGAGTTTGCAACTGTCAGCCCCACTATTGCCAATACGATGTTAGTGGCAGCTGTTTTATTCTTCATCACCTTCCTCTTCTAGTTTTGTTTTAGTCCATTCTCCACCAATAAAGTCTCTGTCCATTGAATAACCGTAGTCTAAATCAAAAACTTCATTTAGTGTCTTGTCCCTATTTACCATTTCTTCTAATGCAACAAGCTTAATGTCGTCTGGCATTTGGTCACCTGTCAGAAATTGCCAATCTCCATCAGTGTCGTGAACAACCCTCAAAATAGGTTTGTAAAGGTCTAACCATTGTCGGGTTGTAAATATGCCTAAATTCTTTGCTTCTCTGAATTTGAAGTCTGCATTTCTGTCAAGCAGTGGCTGGTCGTGCAAAAACTTTTCTTCAAAATCTTCTTCCCAAGGAAACTTGTTATTTCTGTCTGTCCAAACAAGTTGAACAGCAGGGAATTTTGTCTTGTCGTAGTAGTTTAACGCTGCACTAAAATAGTTGTCTATATTCCTTTCATCAACTGGCAAAAACTCTGCTCGGCTATCTTTAAAAATGTTGTCGTAGTTAGTGTATGTCTTAATGGTTTCACCCTTCTTAATTAAGTCAGCAACATCATTAATTATTTCGTGTCCCAGTTTTTGAGTTAAGCAAAAACAAATTATTTCAGGTTGATTGTAAGTTTCAAATAGTCCTATACTATAAACAAATGATGGTGAATAGTCGGAACCACTAACCATTATAACTTGTAGTCCAAATTTGTCAATATTTGTCTTGGTCTGAACAAGAAGTTCGTCTTTGCTTATGCAGTTATGTTCTTTCTCTTTGTCCATTGTAGGGTGTCGCTTTACAGTTGCCACTAACTTCTAAATAGGCGAAGGTTTTGTGCAACAATATGAATCTACACCATTTTCATTTTAGATGTAGGCAAACCCAATAAATAACTTATTACCAAACACTTACAGAAAATATTCTTAACGATTAAGTGCAAATAAAATACAAAATGCGTATTTTGCAAACCGTGTTATTTGTTTTCTGCGGCAATACAAAATGCGAAATCTACAAAAATCCCTGACGTCCCTAATATTACAAAAAATTCTCATCACTTTCCAATATCCGACTCTCTATACATCTCACAATTTATGTGGTACAACCGCTTGTGATTGTCGTCCAGATTGATGTGACGGCCTTAAACATACGCGTGCATTATGTCCAGCAAATCGCCTTTCGAGACCAGCATTATTGCGCGTTTACCTTTTTCGATTGCGCCCACCACTTTGTTGATGCCAAAGGCCATTCCTAACTTCTTCGTCAGCTTTAATTTTAACGCAAACAATGAGATTATTCCCTTGCCTACCAGTTGTTTAAGTGCCAGCTGCACGTAATGTTTGTAGCAAATGGGTATTCATGAGCACTCCAGGCGTGCCGATAGGTACGCGACCATTGGCAACGTGGTCGCTTACCTCCGGAACGCCTGGAGTACTCAGCACACCGGTTTGCTACAAACATTCGACCCCTCTGGGGTCAATAATCTCACCGTTTGGGTTCATTTTAGATTTTTATTCGTTCGTAATCGTCGATAGATCGTTTGAAAAATGACAGGCAAAAGCCCCTTGCTCTTACGTCTCCCCCACTTGCACAAAACCGTTTGTTGATAGCCCGGCTATTTCTTGGCAAAATGGGGTAAAATGTATTTGACCAGAATATCAAAAGGCAATTTTGATTTGGCAGAATTGTAGCTATTGCCTGTGAAGGTTACCACCAAATCTAAATCCTTAATCACCATGATATACTGCCCGCCATTCCCGGAAGCAAAAACAACCGTGTGCTTCCAGTGATCCGTCTTTATTTCTTCCGTATACCAGGCATACCCATAATAAGTAGGTTGCGGAATAGCAGTTTTATTTCTAGAAATCTGCACATTGGAAAAGTCTTCAATTTTTATACGTCCTTCCGTCATTCTTTTAACCCATTTGCCGGAAACGACTCGTTTACCATTAAAAACACCGTCATTTAAAACCACCTGCCCAATTTTATTCATATCTCCCGGAGAAATATAAAAGGAACCCGCCGTCGTTTCGTGACCGAGCGGGTCTTTTGTCCACCGGTACTGGGTAATTCCCAACGGTTTGAACAGATATTGATCGGCAAACTCCGAAACCGACCTATGGCTGGCATGGGCAATGATACCGCCTAACAGCATGGCATTGATCGACGTATAATCCCACTTTGTCCCCGGTTTATTTTTTAAGGGCAGGTCCAGGCAAAATTTTATCCAGTCCTGCGTATTCTCCATGTCGTCTTCACAATCCTTGCTTCCATCCCATTCTTCGCAGTCAAAACCGGATTTCATTTCCAGCAAATGCTCAATGGTCATGCTGTCTTTTAAACTAGCCCAGTTTCCGTAGGGCTTATACTCCGGGAAAAAAGGATATACTTTTTGATGTACATTTTTAATAAACCCTTTGTCGATCGCAATGCCAATCAAGAGCGCCGTAATGGACTTAAAAGCAGAACGCGTATCATGCAGACTGCCCTTCCGTAAACCATGAAGATAGGTTTCAAAAACAAGCTTGCCACGTTGGGTTATTGTAACTCCCTCTAGGTTCGGATACGTGCCATTGTTTCCTGCAATCGCAATGCTATCCAGGAGGTTAGCAGGCATTTTCTGTGCAGTTCCGGAAGCGCAAAAGAATAGGAATACAATCAGTATTGTGAACCGTTTCATTCCGTTTTTCCTTTGAAGGTCGCATAAATGGCCATGGCGTGGCCGTGTCCCAATTCAAAATCCTCTTTCAGCCAGTTGGTTATTTCTGTCGCTTTTACTTTTGGATTAAGTTTTCCTTCAATGATAAATTCTTTTTCTTCCGCTAATTTTTTAAAGTCCGCCGGTGTTTTTCCGGTCTTAGCTTTGATGTTGTCTATGTAGGCTTGAAAAGACATACTGATTTGCGTTTTTTTAGAGTTTACTTTAGTAAGACTTTCGCTTTTTGCCCCCAACCCCCTAAAGGGCAGTCTGTAAAGTGCTTCCACTTTTCGCCCCCAACCCCCTAAAGGGGGCTAAAACATCCGGATTTTGAAGCCCCCTTTAGGGGGTTGGGGGCAAAAGCGAAAGGGTAATGAATTAGTCCTATTTAGGATAATAATCGGTTGAAACGGCTAAAATGCCAAAACAATTAATGGGATTGCTGACTTCCATCGGCAATTCATTAGGCAAACCTGCCAACAAAAAAAGGGAGCCCAATCCTTCGGGCTCCCAATGATAAGCAAAATCAAGGTTATTTTCCTACATCCGGCTGTCCATACTTCTCGCGGTACATGTGGTACAACCGCTTGTGTTTGTCATCCAGATTGATGTGACGGCCCTGGATATACGCGTGTTCGATGACATTGGTGCGCATGTCCAGCAAATCGCCTTTCGAGACCACCAGCGTCGCGTGTTTGCCTTTTTCGAGCGTGCCCACCACGTTGTCGATGCCCATGATTTTGGCGGTCGTGGACGTGATCATTTTCAGCGCGTCCTCTTTGTCGATGCCCCCGAAACCGGCGGCTGTTCCGGCCTGAAACGGCAGGTTTCGCGTCCGCCAGTAGGCCCCGTCGTAGCTCAGACTGACCGCAATACCGGCTTTCTGGAGCAGTCCCGGCAGTTTATACGGCAGATACACGTCTTCGTCCTGGAGAGTGGGCAGGCGATGCATTGGCCCCAGAATCACGGCAACGTTGTTCTCTTTCAGAAAATCGATCACCCGACCGGCGTCTTCCCCGCCCACAATCACCGGTTTCCGAATGCCCATCTGTTTCGCAAATTTGATGGCTTCGATGATGTCTTTGCCGTAATCGGCCCGGATGTACAGGTTTTTCGTGCCATCGAACAGGCCCTTCATCGACTCAAATTTGAGGTTTTTCGGAGCCGGATTTTTCAGGGCGGCATAGGCCAGCGCGTCGGAAAACGTCGCTTTCAGAGCGTTGATGCTTTCCTGCCGCTGTTCGTTCTTTTTCAGACTGACCGAAAAATCCTCGAAATCGAAGCTGCGGGCAAAATACCCCGGCCAGGTCAGCCAGATACCGTCGTCGGCTTTCAGCACGGCATCTTCCCAGTTCCAGGCGTCGGACTGCACTACCGACGAACTCCCCGAAATGACCCCGCCCATCGGCATCACCTGCGTCAGCAACAAACCGTTGTTCCGGATGGTCGGAATCACCTCCGAATCCGTGTTGTAAGCAATCAGCGACCGGATGTTCGGGTTGATGTAGCCGGTTTCCTGAAAATCGACCGTGGCCCGAACCGCGCTGATTTCCTGCAACCCCACCGTCGAAGCGGGCGAAATGATGCTCGGATAGATGTGTTTTCCGGCCACATTGATCACTTCCGCGCCGTTGGTGGGCGTGTTGCCGTCGCCGACGGCCGTAATGATCCCCTTGTCGAACAGGATCACCCCGTTATTGATTACCTGCCCGTTGCCAACGTGAATCGTGGCACCCGTCAGGGCAATGGCCCGCGTCTGCGGCCCCGCCGGAGCCGGGTTCTGGGCAAACCCGCTGAGCGATGCCAGCAGGAGTATGGAGAGTGTTAGTTGTTTCATGGTTTTATAGTTTGCATTTTGCCCCATTCCCCTGCATTTGCCCCTAAATCCCCTAAAGGGGACTTTTCGCATCCGGAAGATGCTGCGTGCTGCGTCCAAGTCCCCTTTAGGGGATTTAGGGGCAAATGCAGGGGTTCTGGGACAGTTATTTTTCTGCTTCCCGTTCCTCCCCTTCCGCCATGACGCCTTCCACGTCTTCGCAATGCCACATCCGCTGACGGCGGAAGGTGGGCCGCTGGGTCGAGGCACCACCGGTTTTGGCCGATAACATCTTCTGAATCAGGCGGGCGCGTTCTTTTTGCAGGTCATCGCGTTTGCGGTCTTCGTCCTGCAGGTCGAAATAAACCGTGCCGTCGATGATGGTTTTTTCGGGCCGGGCATAGATCGCCAGCGGGTTGTTGTTCCACAGCACGAGGTCGGCGTCTTTGCCCGTCCGGATGCTGCCCAGCTTGCTGTCGAGGTGCAGGAGTTTTGCCGGATTGAGGGTTACCATTTTCCAGGCGTCTTCCTCCGACATCGCGCCGTATTCAACCGCTTTGGCGGCTTCCTGATTCAGTCGGCGCGCCATTTCGGCATCATCCGAGTTGATCGACACCAGCACACCCGCCCGCGCCATCAGGGCGGCATTGTACGGAATGGCGTCTTTCACCTCCATTTTGTAGGCCCACCAGTCGGCAAAGGTCGAGCCGCCGACGCCGTGTTTCGCCATCTTGTCGGCCACTTTGTAGCCTTCCAGAATGTGCGTAAACGTGTTGACCTTGAAGCCCAGCGAATCCGCCACTTTCATCAGCATGTTGATTTCCGACTGTACATAGCTGTGACAGGTGATAAACCGCTTCTTGTTCAGGATTTCGGCCAGCGCATCCAGTTCCACATCCCGGCGGGGCGGAACGGATTTGACTTTCTCCCTCGCACTCAGGCTGTTGTAGGTTTTCCAGGCACTGTCATACTCGCGGGCGCGGGTAAAATGATCGAAGTAGACCTGCTCCACCCCCATCCGGGTTTGCGGAAACCGAATCCGGACGCCATCGCCCCAGTTGGCCTGTTTGACGTTTTCGCCGAGGGCAAATTTGATAAAACCGTCGGCTCCTTTCACGAGCATTTCCTGCGGAGCTTCGCCCCATTTCAGTTTCACAATCGCCGACTGCCCGCCGATGGAGTTGGCCGAACCGTGGAGCAGTTGCGAGGTTGTGACGCCCCCGGCCAGTTGGCGGTAAATGTTGATGTCTTCCGAATTGATGACGTCGCTCATCCGCACCTCCGCCGAACTCGTCTGTCCGCCTTCGTTGATGGAATAGAGCGCGATGTGCGAGTGTTCGTCGATGATGCCGTTGGTCAGGTGTTTGCCCGTTCCGTCGATCACCTGCGCACCCGCCGGTGCCGCCAGACTTTTGCCCACCTGCGCAATTTTTCCGTTCTGCACCAGCACATCGGCATTGGGTAACACGCCGTCTTTCTCGTTGGTCCAGACCGTCGCATTCCGGATCAGCAAGGTTTGCGCTTTGGGTTTTTCGAGATTGCCCATGCCAATAAATGGATACAGCAATTTCCCGAACTGCGGAGCGGTTTTCTTCGCGGTATCCGCTTTGGCAATCGCCGTCGAAGAGAACGGTTGCGCCAAAACCGCCGTCCATTTCACGATCTTGCCATCCGGCATTTCGCCTTCGCCTTTCAGCGTCGTCCCCTCGCGGTAGCCGGTCAGTCGGGTGGTTCCCGGTTGTTTTTTATCCAGTTGAAGTTGCAGCGAAATCAGGTCGTTCGTTAAGGCTACTTTCGGCGTCAGTTTCACCGTATCGGCCATCACGGCATAGTCCGGTTTACCCGGTTTCCCGGAAATGTTCAGCTTGAGGTTGCTGCGGTCGCCGATGGTCAGGTTGTAGGTTCCGCGCAAATCAGCCGCATTTTTATCGGTATAGACATATTGTTTTCCGCGAATCCAGTTTTCCAGCACCACATTGTCGGCGTTGAACAGGTTGTCGGAGGTGATGATGAAGTTGGCCAGCAAACCCGGTTTCAGGCTGCCGACTTCGTTGTCGATTTTCAGGAGTTGGGCGGGGGTAGTCGTCAGGGCCGCCAGCGCCTGTTGCTCGGTGAGGCCGTATTCGATGGCTTTGCGGAGATTGGCCCAGAAGTCGGTTTTGTTCTTGAGGTTGGCCGTCGTCAGCGCAAACGGCACCCCGGCTTTCGCCAGCATCGCCGGATTGGCCGGGGCCATTTCCCAGTGTTTCAGTTCGGCCAGCGTCACATTGTCGGCATCCCAGACATCTTCCACGTCATAGGCTTGCGGAAAGTTCAACGGAACAATCAGCGAGGCCCCCGTGGCTTTCACCTCTTCGAGCCGCTGGTATTCGTCCCCGGCACTTTTGATAATGTATTGAATGCCAAACTCTTCGCCAATTTTATCAGCCCGAAGAACGCCCAGTTTATCGGGTACTTCAAAAACCGAGGGGATGGTTTGCAACTGGTTGAAAGCGTCGAGCGACAGGTTGGATTCGGTTGTTTTCCCGGCTTTTTTGTACCAGTCGGCGTCGTAATACGTTTGCCGCAACAGCGCCACCGCACCCATCGGCGAGTTCGGGTAGGTTTGAGTCGAGGTGCCTTTGCTGAACGAGTAATGGCCCGAAACCCGGTCGCGGATCACTACGTTGTTTTCCCGCTCATCAGCCAGCGTCACCAGCACCGAATTGCCCCGGGCAATGCCGTCGTGCGGGTGCGTCACCACCGCCCCGAAGCCCAGCTTCCGGAGTTCGTTGGCCTGGGCAACATTGGCTTTAAAAATCGTTCCGGCGTCGGTTTCGGGCTGAATGGCCTGGTTCCAGTTGAAGGCGCCTTTTTTGTTGGAGTCGTATTGCGGAACACCCCGGCCACCGGCTGGCGGGGTTCGCCGGAGTTCGGGCATCCCGTAGTCCGAGTCGATGTCGACCAGGGCCGGATAAATGCGTTTCCCTTTCAAATCGGCTACCACGGTTCCCGCCGGAATGCTGACGGTTTTTCCAACGGCTTCGATGCGCCCGTTGCGGATGAGTAAGGTGGCCCCTTCGAGGGTCGTTTGCGGATCGACAATCAGTGTCGCGTTGGTGAAGGCATACAGACCCGGTCGTTCGTCATAGACGCCATTCCGGGGAAAGGTTACCTGCGACCAGCCGATCTGGGCAAGACCCCAGGTCAGCATACCGGTCAGGAAAATTTTCCTCATGTAGGGAATTAGTTAGGTGATGAGAAAGGAAGTCAATGTTACAAATCTACGAAAGGAGTAACGTCATCGACCTATCAAAATGAACTAAATCCCGGCAATTTCCTTCCAGAATCAACTTTTTTACTCAGAAAATAAACGACTTATGATGAAAACAGGAAGTTTTAGGGACAAAACCGGATTCAGAAAGCCGACTTTGAACAAAACGAAGAAAAGCAATATCCTTGTGTCTGATCATTCTAATGTGTTTACAAATCGCCCTTAAATCCCCTAAAGGCCGGGCGGCCGGAGCCGGACTTTTGGCATCCGTAGGGTTCGCGTCCAAGTCCCCTTTAGGGCAGGGCTGTTAAGTTCTGGAAATTAGGATCTTTAAAGTTAGCAATATCGGTCCGCTTTTCGCCCCCAACCCCCTAAAGGGGGCTAAAACATCCGGATTTCGAAGCCCCCTTTAGGGGGTTGGGGGCGAAAAGCGGAAGAACTTAACAGCCCTGCCCTTTAGGGGATTTAGGGGCGATTTGCGAAGCTTACTTGCCTCTCAGCTCTTTTCTTTTCTCTTGCCAATCACCGGACACCGTTTAAACGGTTTGGTTCGATCGAACAGGTAGCGGTACGTCACGTGGGTCTTGACAATGGTCGAGCCTAACTGGCTGACAAACCGCACCATGATGGGGTTGAAATCGCCTACCCAGTTCATTTCCAGCTCGGTATATTGAAAGGCCGGATTGTGATCAGCTTCATGGGGCATGCGGAGGGCGATGGCCGCTTCGAGCCCTTTTCCCTGGTGGGCGGGTGCCACGCCAAACACGACCCCGAACGCTTTCCGGTTGGTTTTCCGTATCATGTGCCACAAAAACTTCAGTTTACCGACCAGATCAAGTTTGCCGTTGACGTGTTTGAACACTTGGTTAAGTTCGGGCAGGCAGACGAAAAAAGCGACGGGTTCATCGCCGTAATAGGCAAAGTAAATAATGTTCTCGTCAATGACCGGTTTTAGTTTCTGCATCAGCACCTGAGCCTGAGCAGCCGTCATTTCCTTGACGCCACTGTGGCCACCCCAGGCCGCGTTGTAGATGTGCCGGAATTGCTCAGCCGCTGCGGGCAGTTGCCGCTTGTCGATCGTTCGAAAGCTGTAGTCGGGGTTTTCGTAAATGCGCCGGGCGCGGTCTTTCACGGCCTGCGACATCCCGGTCAGCTTGGACCAGGTGGTAGGAATCCCGAACGTAAACTGTTTGAAGTAATCCTGAAAACCGTACTCCTCGAAAAAGGCAATGTAGTACGGTTTGGTGTAAGGCATACAGTAATTCGGCTCCCGGTCGAAGCCATCGACCAGCAAACCCCACCAGCGGTCGCGATCACCGAAGTTGATGGGGCCGTCCATCGCTTCCATGCCCCGGTATTGGAGCCAGGTCCGGGCCGTATCGAAGAGTAAAAATGCAGCCGCGCGGTCGTCGATGCACTCGAAGAAACCCAGTCCGCCCGTCGGTTGATCGTTATCGAGATTGGCAATATCCCGGTCTACGAATGCCGCGATCCGCCCAATCGTTTCCCGTTGGTCGTTCAACAACACGTACCGGACACATTCGCCGTTTTCGAACCGCTTGTTGCGGGCCGGATCAAAAACCTCCTCGACATCCGTGTCCAGCGGCCGGATCCAGTTGGGGTCGTTGCGGTATAAGCGCACCGGAAACCGGATAAATTCCTTCTGGTATGTTGCGTTTTGGCCAACCTCAATTACCTGCATTCAGACGTCGCATAATGGGCTGCAAAGGTACTCAGAAAACGGACAAAAGCCACCGACCCGGTGTTTCCGGCAATCAAAAACCGTTTTCCGGATGACACCGGGTCTGTTTTGACAAAGCCCCGTCAGGGGTTCAACAGCGCAGCGTCGGTAGAAGGACAATGTGAATCGCCGTCCCTGCGTGCCGTGAGGTACGCGACCATTGCGAACGGTTGTGTACCTCACGGCACACGAACGATCAAAACGCCCCTGTTTGCTACCGCTCCGGCGGCCCGGCGACGCTGCGCTGTTGATCCCCTAACGGGGCAAAAACGCGCTTTTTAATACCGCTCTTTCAGCAAATTCATCATAAACACATTGACCTCCCACTGATTCACAACCGGCATTTGCGTATACGGCAGCGTGGGCAAATACGGCGCGGGGCCAAACTCAGTGGTGACGGTCAGGACGGTTTGGGCGTCACGATGCGTTGCCACGACCTCATCCCACCAGTTCAGGTGCGCCTGAAGGACGTCGGCCCATTCCGGGGCACGGGGGTCGTTGACCTGCGGACCTTCGGGATGCCCCACCCGGCTGTGAATGTGGTCGGTATGCCGAATGGCGAGTTGAACGGCATCCTCCTGATTTTCGAGCAGCGATTCGTGGACGTTGCACCAGTGGGAAATGTCGAGCGCCAGCCGGATGTCAGGCAGTTTTTCGAGGTAATCCCGGGTGATATGAGCGGCAAACAGGGCTTTTCCCCGGTGTGTTTCGTGCGTGATCCGAACTCCGGTTTCGGCCGTAATCCGGTCGGCCAGTTCAAAAAGTCGACGGTTCTGTTCGAAGGTAAAAAAGTCTTTACCGGTCTGGCAATTGATGAACAACGGCCGGGCGTCGGTCAGGTGGCGCAGGTACTTTTCGTAATTGGCCGCGTGTTGGTCCAAATCGCTTTCCAGCGATTGCCAGTATTGCCCGATCAAGCTCAAACCGTGTTTGGCCAGACTGTCGAGAATGGCGTCTTTTTCAGCGGTCTCGAACGGCAGCGCCATTTCAACGCCATCGTAACCAGCGGCTTTCACATTCCGGCAAAACTGCTCGAAGGGCAGTGTATTTCCCCAGGCAGGGGCGAAAAACTGGAGGGTCATTTTTTTCTCTTTTATCTTTTTACCAAAAAATCCGCCGTTTCGGAAATCCCGGCTTCGGTTTCGGCCAGCAGATCACCGTCGAAAGATTCGATGGGCATATAGCTGCTTTCGTGAACGTCCTTATACGGTTTGTTGGTCGCCAGATTATACGCCGTGATGATCGACCAGCGGGGTTTGTCGGACAAATTGGCCGCCGACGCGTGCAGCGTGTTGCAGTGGAAAAACGCCGTGTCGCCGGGCTCCATTTCCAGGTATTCCAGCGGCATAATTTTCAGGGCTTCGTTCACTTTTTCCATGTCCGCTCCCACCTGCTCACCCGAAAAACCGTGTTCGACCCGGCCCATCTTGTGCGAGCCTTTGATCATCTGCAAACAGCCGTTTTCCTTCGTCGCGGGTGTCAGCGCCGTCAGCACGGAGAGCATGTCGGGAAACAGAAAACCGTTGTTTTTATACCAGTAACCGTAATCCTGATGCCACTCCCAGGCCCCGCCGGTTCGCGGTTCTTTCTGCATCAGCTTGGAGTGGTAATGGGCCGCCCAGCCACCCAGAATCTGCTCTACTCCTTCCACAATCCGCGCCGACCGGGCAAACTTGCTGTATAAACTGTCGTCCAGGGCATACCACAACGCCAGCTTGGTTTTCATCCCCGACGCATCGACGCGGTCGTAGGTTTTGGTACTCAAAACCGTATCACCTACGGCCAGGCTGTAAAGCCGTTCCACTTCGGCTTTGGAAAACAGGTTTCGCACGACCACGTAGCCGTCGCGCTGGTAAGTCTGGAGGTGTTCGCTGGTAAAAGGCATGGTTGTATGGGTGATGATAGAGATGAGACAAGAGAGAAAAGGCTAAGAAGCGGAGCGGTTTCAGCGTTTTGCCAGACGGGACTGAAACTGCTGCCAGGCCACCATTGTATTCCGCAGGTTGGTGGGTTTGTCGCCTTTCATGGCGTAACACTGCACCCCGATCGGTCCACGAAATTTCAGGTCCTGAACCGCAAACCGTACCAGTTCGTAGGTATCGAAACTGCCCGTTCCCAACGGCAGAATATACTGATTCCAGATGCCCGTCGGCCCGTTGTCCATGCCGGCGGCATCCACATCGTTCGCACCGCTGATGGTCATCATTTTCAGGTGCGGTTTCAGGGTCGTCAGCAAGCCTTTCCAGTCGCCCCGGTCTGCTTTGGGCGTCGTGGCCAGCCAATGACAGAGGTTGAACGTCAGCCCAACGTTGGGCCGGTCGATCTGCTGAACCAGCCGCAGCGCGTGGTCAATTTTTTCGACGTAAAAGCTGACATGCGGATAAACCGCAACCTGCAAATTAGCTGCTTTGGCCCAGTCGCCCATTTGCCGCAGTTGACTGACCACGATGGAGTCTGCGGTGACGGATGGCGACGTAAACCGTTTACTGTCACTGACAATAAACGGGGCCAGCACGGTTTTACTGCCTTTTAAGGCCCGGATATACGGTTCAATACGCGGGTCCAGCGTCGGCGAATCGAGGTTGATTTTGATGTAGAAATACGAGCCGGTAAACCGGTGTTTGTCCAGCGCGGCTTTCATGCCTTCGAACGAATCCAGGAGGTTGATTTCGACGCCGTCGTAGCCCAGACTTTTGATGAAAGCCACCTGCTGATCGAAGGTTTTGTAGGTCGAATCGCCCCGGATGGCGTTGTGCAGCACGAAGAAATGGTTCTGAATTTTCGAACCCTTCTGCGCCAGGACGCAACCGCTTAGCAATAATGCAGCGAAAAAGAACGCTAGTTTTTTCATAAGTTCTTCCTGATGAATTTACATCGCCCACTCTTTCCGCGCCAGCGGAGCCGCCAACAGCGCATTGGCGGCATTGTTTCCGACAAACAGTTCCTTCTCCGGATTCCAGGTCAGTTTTTCGCTGATCTGACAGGCAATCAGCCCGATCTGCGAAATCGAAATCGTGCGGTGGCCCACTTCAATCGGTTCCAGGGTTTTGCGTCCGGTTTTGACGGCATCCACAAAATCGACCTTGTCCCAGAGCGTTTTCGACAAATCCAGTTCGCTCCCGGTCGGCTTCGACGTGAGCAACGCCGGATTGCTGCTGCTGATGACGCCGGGATAATTATCGACCAGAATCCAGCCGTCCGACCCGATGTATTTGATGAACGGTTTGCTCGTTGGACTTTGCACACAGGTCATTTCAACGCCGTTGGCATAGCGGTACGTGACCGTGAAATTGATCATCGAGTTCCAGAGGCTTTTCGGAAATTCGCCTTTCCCTTCCACTTCCACCGGCCCTGAATATTCACTGTTGTTGGCCCATTGTGCCACGTCGAAATAATGCGCGCCCCAGTTAGCAATCATGCCCTGCGCGTAGGTGTCGACGCGCATCCAGTTCGGCCGTTTCTGGAGGTCGAACGGCGTGTGAACCCGCATGTCAGTATATGGCACAAAGGGCATCGGTCCCAGCCATAGCTCATAATCCAGTTCTTTCGGTACGGGCATATCGGCCTGCGCCGGAACGGGGTCGGGGTCCGACGGAAACGAGATTTCGATTTTCTGAAGCTTGCCGATGCGCCCGTTCCGAACCAGTTCAACCGCCTGATTCTGGAGACGAACCGAGCGGAATTCGCTGTCGGTCCGGTTCACAACGCCGTATTTCTTCAACGCATCGACCAGCGAGCGGCCCTGATGGACACTCATACTGAGCGGTTTTTCGCAACTGATGTGTTTTTTGGCTTGAGCCGCCAGAATTCCCATCGGCACGTGCCAGTAGTCGGGCGTCGAAATCATCACGGCGTCGATGTCCTTGCGGGCGATGATCTCCCTAAAATCGCGGTGGGTCGAACAGCCTTTGTAGGTTCCGCTGGCGGTTTTTTGGGCGTAGTGGCTTTCAACAGCCGTTTTGGCCTTGCCCATCCGCCAGCTATCCACGTCGCAAACCGCCACTACCTGCGCGTCGGCCACATCGAGCAGGCCCGGAATCCGCGCCCCAATGGTTTTGAGGTCGGAACCCTGAAGATTCTGTCCGTAGCCCTGGCGACCGGTTCCGATCAGGCCGACGGCGATGCGGTTGGAAGGCGCGTTTTTGCCGAACACCGAAGCCGGTACGATCGTTGGAATCCCTACCGCTGACACGGCACTGGCCGCAACGGCACTATTTTTCAGAAAATGACGTCGGTTCATGGTAAGGGTTTGATTTTGATGGTCCGAAACGCAACACTATGGCCGTGATCCTGGAGCAGAATGTGGCCTTCCGGGATGTCGGCGAAACCCGCATAGCTGTTAAATTTGCTGTCGGCCACTCCCTGCCGGAAGGCATCGGTGGTCCGGTTGGTGGTCAACACTTTCACGCCATCGAGCCAGTGTTCGATCTGGTTGTTGTTGACGACAATGCGCGACCGGTGCCAGACATCCATTTTCACGTCCGGTTTGGTCGCGGCCACCACATCGTAGATGGATGCGGTTTTAAGATCCTGCGGGAGCTTTTTCCCGTTATAAATATAGTCGGTATCGTCGATAAGCTGGTATTCGTACCCTGCCTGTGAGCCAATGGCGGGTTTGGGCAGTCGTTCCTCGATGAAATATTTCACCCCGCTGTTGTCGCCTTTGCCCAGCTTCCACTCGAATACCAACTCGAAATGGCGGTATTTTTTCAGGGTGACAATGTCCCCGGCGTCACCGGATTCGGCCCCGTCCTGGAGTTCCCCGCGTAACTCGCCGTCTTTCACGACCCAGCCTTTGGCGGGAAATCGGTCGGCGTAAGCACCCCGCCATCCGGTGGTGGTTTTGCCGTCGAAGAGCAGTTGCCAGCCCGCTTTCTTTTCGGCCGGGCTGAGGGTGTTGGCTGGTTGCGCGAGGGTCAGCGACGACAGGCCGATCCCAACCATCATGAGTTTCAGGGTGATTCCATTCATAGCAGCAAAATTCTGCTAATTTATTTCATTTTTTTGACAGCCCATTTGCAAATACTGTCACAAAATTTGCATCTTATCCTTTATTCTGAAAAAAGTTGCAAATCATACCTCATTCATCACCCGATGCGCCCTGATCGTCTCCTGGTTCCGCAACAACCCCACCGCTCGTTCGACTTACGACACGAGCGGCTGCCGTTTTTTACCAATCCGTGGCATTTTCACCCGGAAATCGAATTAAATTATGTCGTAAACAGTACCGGCATGCGGTTTATCGGACACACCATCGAGCGGTTTTCCGGTGGAGAGATTGTGTTGCTGGGGTCTAACCTGCCGCACTACTGGAAAAACGATGTGGTGCATCCGGAAGCAGAAAATCCGGCACCGGCCGAAGCCATTGTGGCCCGGTTTGCGCCCCAGTTTGCGGGTGAGCCGTTCTGGGAACTCCCCGAAACCAAACCGATTCAGCGGCTCCTGAACCGGGCCGGCATCGGCCTGAAACTCCTGGAACCGCTTCGGACGGACGTGGCCCGCCAGCTCGTGGCCTTGCTGGAAAACGAAGGGCTAACGCAACTGACCGCTTTGCTGCACATCCTCGACCAGATTGCCCACTCCGAAGCCGTGCTGCCCATCGCTCCGGGCTACGTTCCCAATCAGCAGGTAACCCGGCAAAGTGAGCGGCTCAGCCGGGTGATCGGACACCTGATGCAGCAGGTCGAAGCACCCGTTTCGCTGGCGGAAATTGCCGAATTAGCCAACATGAATCCGGCCGCGTTCTGTCGGTATTTCAAATCGCAAATGGGGCAAACGCTCACGCAGTTTGTCACCGACCTGCGCATCCGCTACGCCTGCGACCTCCTGACCCGAACCGATGAAAGCATTACGTTCATCAGCGAACAGTCCGGTTTTGAGAACATCTCCTATTTTGTCCAGGCGTTTCGAAAAAAGCAGGGCGTTACCCCCGCCCGGTTTCGGCAACGGTTACGCGGGGTGTAACCGTTGCCGAAACCGGCACTGCTAAAGCAGCCTTACAGACTTTTCAGGTAAGCAATACTCTGCGGCACCTGGGAGGCAATGCTGGGGCTCTCATCCTCAATGTAATAGTGTTCGACCCCCGCTTTTTTAGCGGCTTTCAGAACCGCTGGCAGGTCAATTTGCCCCGTTCCCAGGGCCACGTCGTTTTCTACCGGCGTGCCACCCGACAGGTTGCCGACAATTCCTTTGCGCAGGTCTTTCAGGTGCATCAGCTTGAACCGTTTGCCGTATTTGTTCAACAGCGCAACGGGGTCATGGCCCGGAAAAACCGTCCACAGAATGTCCATTTCGAAGCCCACATACTTCGGGTCGGTTTGCTGAACGATATAATCGAACAGGGTTCCGTCCTCGTGTTTCTGAAACTCGAAGCCGTGGTTGTGGTAACAGAACATGATCCCGAAATCGTCTTTCAGCTTCTTGCCAATCTGGTTGAAATCGGCGACGGTTTTCTTGGCCATATCGAGCGTAAACGGGCCTTCGTGCGGAATCCAGGCCACACGGACAAACTTCGCACCAAGGGTTTTGGCATTCTGCCCCACTTCCTGCGTTTTGTTGAGCGCATCGGGATACCCCACACCAAACGACGAACACTTCATACCGCGCTCATCGAGAAGTTTGCGCAGTTCGGCGGCTGTTTTTCCAAACAGATTCGAGAACTCCATATCGGTGATTCCCAGCGCCTTGATTGTATCGAGCGTGGCGGCCACGTTTTTCTGAAAACTATGTCGATACGTATACGACACCATGCCGGGGGCCTGCGGAAATAGCTTCTTCTGGGCGAAAACCGGCCCCAGACTAACCAGAAAGAACAAAGCGACTACGGTATTTTTCATTCGGTGATTAATTGAGAATGTACGTTTCGGTAAAAAGTCTTGAAAGGCCCCGATTTACTGTTCATATTGCGATCCTAACCACATCGGCAAGACTTTTATGAATACTACGTTTTCCCTGAAACGCGCCCTCCTTTTGCCGGCGTTTCTACTGACCGGGATCTTTTCCAATGCTCTGGCCCAGATTCCCAACGTGACCCGCGACCTGCTGAATCAGGGGGCCTATTTCAGAGCGTCCAATTATGACATCACGCCCATTTACACGATGGCGGGGCCGGAAGGCAAAATCCTGGGCTACCCCTATCTGGACACCACCTTTGCCAAAACGACGGTTTTGTTTTATCAGAACATCGCCAAACCGGGCGTTCAACCGATTCAGGAACTGGTCAACGTACCCGTACGCTACAATATCACGGCCAACGACCTCGAATTTCTGATGGACAACCGAACCGTGAAAGCCGTCAGCGGAGAACGCGTGAAACAGTTTATCATGGAGCAAAAAGGGCTGACGACGACCTTCATCAATGCCACCGAAGCCGGTGCCCCGGCGGCTATTCGTGGTTTTTTCGAACAGGTGAGCGACGGAAAGCTGAAACTCCTGATTCGCCACCAGATTTACGTCAAAAAACCTACCTACAACGTCGCTTTAAGCACCGGATCGAAGGATACCGAATTGATCAAGGAAGCCATCTGGTATACCAGCGACGGCAAAACGCTCACCAAATTCTCGCCCGGCCGCAAAGGTCTGTTGAGCATCATGAAAGACAAGGAAGAGCCGATCAATGCGTATTTAAAGGAGAAAAAACCGGATTTAAAAAACCGTACGGCCTTGATGGACGTATTTGCGTACTACAATTCACTGTAAAGGACGGGCCGCCGGTTTTTTGAAACTACTTTGCTGTTAACTTGCAGCCCAGTTTCACCTTCATTGACATTTCTTCATTCTGTTATGAAAAGCCGGCGTTCATTTCTCCGTTTGGGAGCTTTATTTCCACTGTCTCACTTTAGCTTGAAGAGCCTGCCGGGTTTAACGGGTAGTCGAATCGCGGGCCAACCCCTGGTGGTTTCCACCTGGGACAGTGGCACCATTGCCAATGGCGGAGCCTGGCCGGTATTGCAACGCGGGGGCAAAGCCATCGACGCCGTGGAGCAGGCCGGTATTGCGATTGAAAACGACATCAATTGCTGCGTCGGTCTGGGTGGCAATCCCGACCGCGACGGGCGCGTCACCCTCGATTCCTGCATCATGGACGACCAGTTCAACTGCGGTTCGGTGGCGTTTCTGGAACGCATCAAACACCCGGTTTCGGTGGCCCGGAAAGTGATGGACACGACGCCCCACGTGATGCTGGTCGGCGAAGGCGCACAGCAGTTTGCGGTAGCCAACGGTTTTGTGCTCGAACCCGGCACCTTGTCCGCCGATGCTGATAAGACCTACCGGAAATGGCTGGAAAAATCCGAATACAAACCCATCATCAACGTCGAAAATCAAAAACCGTCTCCTTCCAAAGGCAAAAAGGCCTTCGCGCCCAACAAACTAGAGGATGGAACGCCCAACCACGACACCATGGGAACCGTGGCCCTTGATGCGGCCGGGAACCTGTCGGGCATGTGTACGACCAGCGGCATGGGCTTCAAAATGCGGGGGCGCGTCGGCGATTCGCCCATCATCGGCGCGGGCTTGTACGTCGACAATGAAGTGGGTGCCGTTACCTGCTCAGGCCAGGGCGAAGAAGTGATCCGGATGTGTGGTTCGCATCTGGTCGTTGAGTTCATGCGCCAGGGAATGACGCCCACGGAAGCCTGTCGGCGGGCCGTCGAACGAATCATCAAGCGTGATCCTGTGAAAGCCAAAGACTTTCAGGTCGGGTTCATCGCGCTGAACCGCCGGGGCGAGGTGGGGGCGTTTTCGGTCCAGAAAGGATTCAGCTATACGGTCACTTCGGCTACCATTCAGAACAAAGTGTACAAAGCCGAAAGCTATTTTAGCTGATTCCGGCTGAACGTCCGCTTCGGAAAACCGCTTTCGGCAAATCCGCCGATCTTGTGGTAATGGCGGCTATGCGGTGCGTTTTTTTCGTACCTTTGCGCTTTCAAATCCAGACCCGATTCAAAGTGTCTTCTATCCTTCGTATTGCATTACAAAAGTCCGGGCGGCTGAGCGAAGATTCGTACCAGTTGTTCAAAGAGTGTGGCATCCGCTTCGACTACGGCACCGGCAAGCTGAAATCCGTTTCATCGAATTTCCCCGCCGAGTTTCTTTTCCTGCGCGACGATGATATTCCGGGTTACGTCGAAGACGGCGTAGCTGATCTGGGCATCGTCGGTGAAAACGTGGCCGTCGAATCGGCCCGTACCATCGACACCGTTCATCGGCTCGGTTTTTCCAAATGCCGTCTGTCGCTCGCCATTCCACGCGGAAACGAGTGGAACGGTATTCAGGACCTGAGTGGCAAAAACATTGCGACTTCGTACCCCCTCATTCTGGGAAATTACCTGCGCGAGCAGAACATTTCGGCGGATATTCACGTCATCAGCGGTTCGGTTGAAATTGCGCCGGGCATCGGCCTGGCCGAAGCCATCTGCGATATTGTCAGTTCCGGCAGTACGCTGTTGAGCAACGGGTTGAAGGAAGTGGAGGTTATTTTCCGCTCCGAAGCCATCCTGATTGCCCGTTCGACGCTGGAGACCGAAAAGCAGAGTTTGCTGGACAAACTGCTGTTCCGCATCAAAGCCGTTCAAGCCGCCAAGAACAATAAATACATTGTGCTCAACGCGCCAAACGTGGCTCTGGACCAGATCAAATCGCTGTTGCCGGGGATGAAAAGCCCAACGGTGACGCCCCTGGCGACCGAAGGCTGGAGTTCAGTGCATTCCGTGATCAACGAAAACGATTTCTGGGAAAACATCGAAGCCATCCGTTCCGCCGGAGCGCAGGGCATTCTGGTGATTCCCATCGAAAAAATGATTTATTGATTGGTAGACAAGAGAGGATAGACAAGAGAGAAAAGACGTTTCTGCGTTTGCTTTTTGTCTTTATTCTCTTGTCTATCCTCTCCTGTCTCCTCATGAAAATCCTTTCTTTTCCTCCGCGCACCGAGTGGCCCGCGTTGCTGGCCCGGCCGGTGCAGTCTACCGAAACGATTGAAAAAGCGGTTGCCCCCATTCTGGAACAGGTTCGGACGAAGGGTGATCAGGCGCTGGCGGAACTGTCTTTGAAATTTGACAAAATCGCCTACACCGGTTTGCCCTTCCAACCCCGCGACCTTGCAGCCGCCGAAAGCCAGCTTTCGGATGAACTGAAAACCGCCATTCAACAGGCCTACCAGAATATTCGAAAATTCCACGAAGCGCAGCGGCAACCGGTCGAGAAGATCGAAACCATGCCGGGCGTTACGTGCTGGCGTCGGAGTGTGGGCATCGAGAAAGTCGGGCTGTACATTCCGGGCGGAACGGCTCCCTTGTTCAGCACGGTTTTGATGTTGGGCATTCCGGCACAACTGGCGGGCTGCAAGGAGATTATTCTCTGTACACCCAGCGATCACCCGGCGATTCTGTATGCCGCTCAACTGGTGGGCGTAACCCAACTCTTCCGGATTGGCGGGGCGCAGGCCATCGCGGCAATGGCCTATGGAACGGCCTCGATTCCGAAAGTATACAAGATTTTTGGACCCGGCAACCAATACGTGACAGCAGCGAAAATGCTGGTCGCGAAAGAAGGCATGGCCATCGACATGCCCGCCGGGCCGTCGGAAGTGGCGGTTTATGCCGACGACACCGCCGTTCCGGCTTTCGTGGCCGCCGATCTGCTGTCGCAGGCCGAACACGGTGCCGACAGCCAGGTGTTGCTGGTGTCGACAAGCAAAAAAATGGTAACAACCGTCAATGTAGCCCTGACGACGCAACTGGAACGCTTGCCCCGGCGCGACCTGGCCGCCAAAGCCATCGAAAACAGCAAGGCCATTCTGGTTGAAACTCAGGAAGACGCCATCGATCTGCTGAACGATTATGCCGCTGAACACTTGATTCTGAGCATTGAAAATGCCGAAGCCGTGGCCGAACGGATTACCAATGCCGGATCGATTTTTCTGGGCAACTACACCCCCGAATCCGCGGGTGATTACGCTTCCGGCACGAACCACACCCTGCCGACCAACGGTTTTGCCCGCGCCTACAGTGGGGTTTCGCTCGATAGTTTTGTCAAGAAAATCACCGTACAGCACATTTCATCGGAAGGCATTCGCAACCTCGGACCCACGATTGAGGCTATGGCTGAAGCCGAATCGTTGCTGGCCCACAAGCGTGCGGTGAGTCTACGGCTGGCGAGTTTGGAATGAGGTTGGCAATAGATTTGTTATATTGCTTAAAATACAAAAAGCATGAGCCAGCTACTGATTGAAATCGATTCTCCAGAGGATGAAGCCATTTTACTGTCACTACTTCCTAAACTGAATGGCAGGGTGCTGGAAAAAAAGAACACGTAAGGCTCTCACTGAGAGATGTGTTAGAAGAACTTTCCAAAAGTGGAATTGCCGAGAAATATGGTGATCCATCAGAATGGCAACGACAAATCCGTAGTTGAATAACAAAGTATTTTTGATTTTATGTTTGATCTCAATACCATCCTCCGCCCCCACATCATTACGCTGACGCCCTACTCCTCCGCCCGCGACGAATATACCGGAAAAGAAGGAATTTTCCTGGATGCCAACGAAAACGCATTCGGTTCGACGCTCGACGGATCGACACTCGCTGGGTCGACACTCGACGGGTCGGCTTCGGAGGAACACTATAACCGCTATCCCGACCCGCACCAACTGGCGATCAAGGCCAAACTGGCACCCATCAAGGGCGTTCGGCCCACGCAGATTTTCATCGGCAACGGCTCCGACGAACCGATCGATCTGCTGGTGCGGGCGACCTGCACACCCGGTTCGGATTCCATCCTGATTCTGCCGCCCACCTACGGGATGTACGAAGTCAGTGCGGCCATCAACGACGTCCAACTGATCAAAGTACCGCTGACGCCTGATTTCCAGATCGATGTCCCGGCGGTTTTGGCGGCCATCCTGCCTCATACAAAATTGCTGTTCGTCTGTTCGCCCAACAACCCGACCGGCAACCTCATCGACCGGGAAGCAATCATTACGCTGCTCACCCATTTCAACGGATTGGTGGTGGTCGACGAAGCCTACATTGACTTTGCGGATACCGAATCGTTCACGGCTTTGCTGGATCAGTACCCCAATCTGGTGGTTCTGCAAACCTTCTCGAAAGCCTGGGGGCTCGCGGCCTTGCGGTCGGGCATGTGCTTTGCGTCCGAAGCCCTGATCGAGGTGCTGAATAAAATAAAACCGCCGTATAACGTCAGCGGCCCAACGCAGCAGTTGTTACTGAAAGCTCTCAATCAGCTACCGACCAAAGACGCGATGGTGGCCCAAATTCTGGCCCAGCGGGAAGAATTAATTGCGAAACTGCTCAATTTACCGTTGGTTCGTCACGTTTATCCTTCAGACGCCAACTTTATTTTGGTGAAGTTTGACGATCCTAAAGCGGTTTTCGACTACCTCATCGACCAGCAAATTATTGTTCGCGACCGGCATCGGGTTAAACTCTGCGAAGGCTGTTTGCGCATCACCGTTGGAACACCTTCGGAAAACGAACAGGTGCTGGCCATGCTGAAAACGTACGCAAACCGCTTGACTACAACCGTTTAAGTATCAATGAATCGTATGAAAAGAAATTTTTCTCTGCTGATCGTATTGTTGGTTGGCTTGGCAATCAGCCAGCGGGCCAATGCACAAACCAACAACTGGGCCATCGGTTTCCGCATCGGCGAACCGGCCGGGGTCAACATCCGGAAGTATTTCGGTGAAAACCACGCCTTCGACCTGAATGTCGGAACCTACGGTGGTATTTATGGCAACCGGCGCAGTTACCGCAAAGGGCTGTACAAGAACGTCGGTTTAACCGTTCAGGGGCATTACCTCTGGCACGGTGGCATTGGCAAATCGGAAACCCTGCATTATTATTTCGGCTTTGGCGGGCAACTGAACAGCCGGCGGTATTATCCGGATCAGTTCAGCCTCGTGAATGCCTACGATAACACGATTTCGATTGGCGGCTCGGGCGTTGCGGGTCTGGAGTATTTCCTGCCCAACAAACCCTTCTCTGTTTTTCTGGAAACCGGGGCTTACGTTGAAGTGATCCCCGCTCCGTTTTTCATGGGTTTGCAAACAGGACTGGGAATACGCCTGAATTTATAGGTTATTTCGCGGACGGGGCCGCCCGGCGGTTAAGCGAAGAAAAAGAGAGTTAAGCAGAGAAAAGTAACTCTGCTTAACTCTCTTTTTCTTCGCTTAACTCCGCGAAATAACGTCAACCTGCTTATCTTTCCTGTATGTTCAAAATCTTCAGTTCATCGGCTGGATCGGGGAAGACCTATACACTGACCAAAGAATACCTCAAACTGGCACTGGGAGACCGTTCCCAATCCGGAAAAGGCTTTGAATCACACCAGTTTAAGAACATTCTGGCGGTGACCTTCACCAACGCGGCCGCCCGGGATATGAAGGACCGGATTCTGGAGCAACTCCGGAAAATTACCTCGGGCGACCTGAACTCCCAGCTTACGGAATTAGCCAGCGAGTTACAGCTTGAACCGGCTGAGCTGCAAAACCGGGCGCGGCTGACGTTCCATTCCATTCTCCACGATTACTCTTCCTTCTCCGTTCTGACCATCGACAGCTTCGTGCAGCGCGTCGTGACGGCATTCACCGACGATCTGGAATTGCCGTATAGTTTCGAGGTCGAAATGGATACCGATGCGGTTTTGCAAACAGCCATCGACCGGCTGCTGGAGAAAGTGGGGCAGGAAGATCACCCCTATTTGTCGGAAGCCCTGGAAGAATTTTACCTCGATAATGCGTCCGATGGAAAAAGCTGGTATGGCCTCGCCGGAACGCTCGCCGATTTCTCCAAAGGCCAGTTGGGCGACCGGAACTACGAGTTCGTGCAGAAACTCAAGGAACTGAATCCCGAAAATTTCCGGACCATTCGGCGCAACCTGCGCGAGAAAAACCGGGAAATTGAGACGATGATCGAGCAATTGGCCCAGCAAGGATACCAACTGATTCAGGATGCAGGTATTCCCGAAAAGGCCTTTTATTACGGCGACAAAGGCGTTGGAGCGTATTTCAAGAAGCGAACTTCGCTCTTTTCCTTTCCGGAAGATCCCAACTCGTATGTGCGGAAAGCCATCGACGACGACGTCTGGCATTCGGGCAAGAAGAATCTGACACCCGAACAGCTTCAGATTGAGGCCATTAAAGAGCAACTTCGGGACTATATTCTGCAAATCGAACGACTTCGGCAGGACAGTCTTCTGCGCTACCGGACATTCGGAGCCATCGAACAACACTTGCAGAAAGTAGCGTTACTGAAACAAATCAAGCAGGAATGTGACGATTTGTTACGCGAGCAGAACCGGATTCACATCTCGGAATTTAACCGCCTGATTGTGAAAGTGGTGACCGAAGAACCAGTTCCCTTCATCTACGAACGGCTCGGCGAGAAGTTTCACCACATCCTGATCGATGAGTTTCAGGATACATCAAAACTTCAGTTTGTTAACCTGTTACCGCTAATCGACAACAACTTAGCCTACCAACGGTTTAACCTCGCGGTGGGCGATGCGAAACAGGCCATCTACCGGTTTCGCGGGGGCGACATGGACCAGATCGTGGCCCTGCACAGCGGCAAGCTCGACTCGCTTCTGTCGGCGCACGAAACCAGTGACATGACGGTCGAACGCTTATCCGGTTTGCAACACCACCTGCAACCCGACCGGCTGGCCACCAACTGGCGCAGTGCGGAATCCATCGTGGAATTCAATAACGGTTTTTTTCGATTCATGGCTGATTTCTACGCTGATACGGATTTTCAGAAAGTGACGGAAGTATTCGATGAGCAATTCCGGCAGGCATCGGCCAAAGCCGGGGTGCTGGGTCACGTTCAGCTTGATTTTATCGAAAAACCGGATCGGTTTGCGGCTAAAAACGCGGACGGGGATGAGCCGGATTTCAACGCGCAGATGGTGGAGCGAACCCTGCAACTGATTCAGAAAGCCGTGGCCGATGGCTATCAGTACGGCGATGTAGCGGTTTTGTGCCGGTTCAAGAAAAACGCCCGGCGCATTGCCGACTACCTGGAAGCCAACGACATCCCGCTCACATCGGAAGATTCGCTAACGCTGCAATCCTCGGAACGGGTGCGGTTTCTGGTTTCGCTGCTGCAACTGCTGCACCAGCCCGAAAACCGGATGGTGCGCTACGATATGCTGTTTCTATACCACCGGCTCATCAACCCCAACCTTCCCGATGCCGCCTGGATGGAGTACATGGACAAGATGGCCAAAGCCGAAGATGAGGAAGATATTTTCGGCCTGGTTTCTAAAATCGATAAGGCCAAACTCGACCCGACGGCTTTGCAACAACTCAGTATTTATGAATTGTGCGAAAAACTGGCCGACTATTTCGACCTATACGAAAATGAACGGGACAGCGCCTATCTGTTCCGGTTCATGGACGAGGTGCTGACCTACAGCAGCCGGTACAGCAGTCACCTGACCGATTTTCTGAAATACTGGGAAACCGCCCAGGAGAAAGTGTCGGTCAGCACCCCGGCCGACCAGAATGCCGTTACGATTCAGACGATCCACAAATCGAAGGGGCTGGAATACCCAGTCGTCATCATTCCGTATGCCGACTGGTCGTATAAACCGCGCAACAACGAGACGATGTGGGCTGACCTGTGGCCATTGGGTGAGGTGGACGAACTGGCGATTCCGGGTTTGGGTCACCAGGAAATCCGGCGGCTGCAAACCGCATCGATCACCATCAAAAAAGACCTTGACGAAACACCCCTGGCGGATCAGTACCAGGATGAGTTGTACCGGACATTTGTCGAGTGCATGAATCTGGTCTATGTGGCCTTCACCCGCCCCACCGACCGGCTGTACATCATCGCGGCCAAACAGGATTTTACGCCAACGGGCAAAGACGGCGGGTTTAAAAACGCCAATGGCATCGACTTCTGGCTATATACCTATCTCACTGATCTTCGGGGCAATGCCTGTTGGGAAGAGGGAAAAATGAGCTACCCGCTGTCTGATTTTATAACCCAACCGACCAAACATTCGTTAACCTTAAGTGATTCTTTCGCGGTTTCCGTTGGCAACCGGGAAGGGACGCAACCACTGCGGCTCCGGCGCATTGAGCGGACCATCGACACCTCGGCCTTTGAAAAAAGCCGGGCTTGGTGGCAAAAAGTCTGTACGGCCCTGTCCATGATTCAGAAACCGGAGGACTCGGAACGCGCCATTCGGCGGATGGTGGCCGAGGGGCTTTTGCGGGCGTCGGAGCAGGATACGATGTGGTCGGCTTTGCAAACCGTGCTGAACCATCCCGACATCAGTCCGCTTTTCGCACCGGCAAACCGGGCTGATAACAACCGCCGGATTCTGGTCAACAACGGTTTGAACGGAAAACCGCAGCGAAACGGTCCCAACCGCGTCGTTCAGTTTCCGGGCAAAGTGGTGTTAGTCAATTATTTGACCGAAGAGTCCGATGAAAACGATCAGGCCAAAATGCGGTCTTTTATGAAACTCTACCATCAAATGGGCCATTCCACGGTGGAAGGCTGGCTGGTGTCCATTCAGGATGGCACGGTTATTAAATTGAATTAATCAGCTCAACCTATGAAATATTCGTTTTGGTTTTTATCGGTTCTTTTAGCCACGCAGGTTGCTCTTGCGCAGGAATATCCGATCACGGCCGTTCCGCTTTCGAATGTAAAAATTCAGCCCGGTTTCTGGTACAACCGGCTGGAAGCGGCCCGTAACGTCACCATTCCGCACGCGTTCCACAAAATTGAAGAAACCGGCAAACTCGACAATTTCGCCGTGGCCGGTGGTCTGAAAAAGGGGACATTCAACGGCATTCGATTCGATGAATCCGACGTGTATAAGGTCGTGGAAGGAGCCGCCTATACGCTCCAGAATAAATATGATCCCAAACTCGACCGCTACCTTGACAGCCTGATTACGCTCTTCGCGGCCGCTCAGGAACCCGACGGCTACATTTACACGATCCGAACCATTTTCAAAGACAGCACCGGTCTGAAAGACTGGATTGCCGGCCCGAGCCGGTATTCGTTCGAAAATGGCAGTCACGAACTCTATAATGTGGGGCACCTCTACGAAGCCGCCATTGCGCATTTTCAGGCGACTGGCAAACGTACATTGCTGGATGTCGCCATTAAAAATGCCAACCACCTCGTTAAAACGATTGGCCCGAAACCGGGGCAGATGATTGTGGTGCCGGGACACGAAGAGACAGAAATTGCCCTCGTTAAATTGTACCGCTTAACTGGTGAAAAAAGCTACCTCGATCTGGCCCGGTTTTTTGTCGACATGCGCGGCAGGGGCGATAAACGGTCGTTGTACCAGGATGCGCACAACCTGGGGCCAACTTATTTTCAGGACCTGAAACCGGTGGTCCAGCAAAGCGAAGCCGCTGGTCACGCCGTTCGAGCGCAATACTTATATGCGGCCATGACCGATCTGGCAGCCATTCAGCACGACCAACCGATTCTGGATGCGGTCATGAAGATTTGGGAAGATGCCACGACCCGCAAGCAGTACATCACGGGGGGCGTGGGTGCGCGTGAAAACGGCGAAGCTTTTGACGAACCGTATGTGTTGCCCAACGACGCGGCTTATGCCGAAACCTGCGCGGCCACGGCCAATTTGCTCTGGAACCACCGGTTGTTTCTGTTGACCGGTGAATCCAAATACATGGACGTTTTCGAGCGGGTGTTGTACAACGGTTTTCTGGGGGGCGTTTCGATTGAAGGCAATTCGTTTTTTTACGTCAATCCGATGTCATCGAACGGCAAAAAAGACTTTAGCAACGGCGAACCGGCCCGGCGCTCGCCCTGGTTTGGCATCAACTGCTGCCCGAGCAATGTCGCCCGGTTTTTGCCCTCACTGCCGGGCTACATCTACGCGCTGCGTAACAATGAGCTGTTTATCAACCTCTTTGCCGATAGCCAGACGGAGGTGACGATGAACGGTGTGCCGGTCAACATCCAACAGCAATCGAATTATCCGTGGGATGGCGCCATCAAAATGACGGTTTCGCCCAAAAAAGCCGTGGCCTTTCCGCTTCTGATCCGCGTTCCGGGTTGGGCCACCAACCAGCCCATGCCGGGGGATCTATATCGGTATGTGACGCAAAACGCACCTTTGGTTAAGCTGACCATCAATGGAAAAGTGACGCCGGTTTCGGTTGAAAAAGGCTATCTAAAATTGTACAGAACCTGGAAAACCGGTGATGTGCTGACGCTAACGTTCGATATGCCGGTTCGCGAAGTAGTGGCGAATGAGAAAGTGAAAGCGACCAAAGGGAAAGTGGCCATTGAGCGGGGACCCATTGTGTATTGCGCCGAAGGAGTGGACAACAACGGGCAGGCACTCTCAATCACGACCACTGGCAATCAATCTTTTACGCCTGAATACCGAAAAGAGTTGCTGGGTGGCATAACGGTTTTAAAATCGGCGGGAGCAAAACCAATTACCCTGATTCCGTATTATGCCTGGAACAACCGGGGCACTACGGAAATGGCAGTTTGGTTTGGTTCAATAGGAAAATAACAGGATTTGAAAAATTGGCGCGCTATTTTCCAGCGTTGAGGATTCGGTCAACTTAGACGTAGCGAATTATAAAAAGTAACGCCGGAAGCGTTACTTTTTTATTTTATTATTTTTCGGAGTCAGTTTACACCCAATTTCTTGCCGAAGAAACTTACCGAAAACTGCTAGCGTTGACCGGAAAAGAACCGTCAGAAATCCGCATGAATGTCATTGTCCAGGAACCGCCCGAATCCCTCCGCCTGTTCGTTCACAAACTCTGGCACATTTCAGCGGATCATATCGATCAACAGGATATTTGCCTGCCCGTTTTGCAGTACGAGTTGATGTTCAATTTTTCGGAACACTTCTCGGTCAGCGATCCGAACGAGGCTCTGATTATTGAAGACGAGGAAAACTGGGTCAGCGGGTTATATACGCGCCCGCAACGCACCATAACGTCGGGCAAGCACGAAACCTTCGGCGTTTTTTTGAAACCCTGGGCCTTGCAATCGCTGACGGGAATTCCAGCGTCGGAACTCACCAATCAAATTGCTCCGGGTAATACGGTTTTCTGCCGGTCAATAAACGAGCTAAATGGACGGATGCGGGACGCATTAACCGCCGGTGAGAAACTGGCCCTGCTCGAACGGTTTTTGACCAAACGCCTGACCGACAGAGACATTCCGGCTTATTTAGTTTATGCGGTCGACTTTTTGCAGCGAAGCCGCTGGCACGATGGAATCATTAAAGCGCTGGCCCAGGACCTGCGAATCAGTCCAAAATCGCTCACGCTGGCGTTTAAAAAGCACATCGGCATCTCACCCGGGCGGTTTTTGCACCTGCGACTGCTCAACGATCTTGCGAGCGATTTAGCCCAAAAACCGCATCAGTCGCTCACGGAACTCGCCCACCAACACGGTTTTTTCGATCAGGCCCATCTGAATCACCTCTTTAAATCCCTGACCAATCTGACTCCGGGCGACTACCGAAACCATGTTCTGGCGGGTGCCATCGACCCCGCATCACCCTGTTACATCCGGGCATCAGCCGATCACGGGTAATTTTTATACAATTCTCCGAAGCGGCTGTCGCGTACTTTTGCCTCAAAAAACAAATACAATGAGAAAGGTAAAATTGTACATCGCGACGAGTTTAGACAGTTACATTGCCGGACCGAACGGCGAAATCGATTGGTTGTTTACCGAGGGAGAGTTTGGATACGACGCGTTTATGGAAACCGTCGATACGACACTAATGGGGTATGAAACGTACAAATTGATCGAAACCTTTGGTGATTTTCCGTACAAATCCCAGACAAACTATGTTTTTACCCGAAACCCAAATCGACCCGAAGCAGCTTATGTGCAATTTATCGCAAGTGATGTGGTGGCATTTGTTCAGGCATTGAAACAGCAGGCCGGGAAAGACATTTTTCTGGTGGGCGGAGGCCAGATCAACGCCCTCTTACTCGAAGCCGGGCTGATCGACGAACTTCAGGTATTTGTCCATCCGATTATTCTGGGAAAAGGCATTCCGATGTTCCAGGCAACGGAAAAATCACATCCCTGGCAGTTGGTGGAAACCAAAACCTATGAGCGGGGACTCGTGGAGTTGCATTATGTAAAAGGCTAAGCATTTCAATTCGCCTGAAAACAAATGAATCATAAATGAAAAATGATGAATGTAAAATGTTAAAGTGCTGGTCCGGCCAATCCTTTAACATTTTACATTCATCATTTTTCATTTATGATTTCTAGTAAAACTTATTGTACTGTCCGCTCCGCTTTTTTCTCCAGCACCTTTTCTTCTTTGGCGGCTTCCAGGCGCAACTTGCCGTTTTGGCGTTCAAATACGTTGAAGAGAACCATGAAGTAGGCCAGCAAAAGCGGTCCAATGACCAGACCCAGAATGCCAAAAATGGGTACGCCCAGCACAATACCGGTTAAGGTTACGAACGGGTGAACATCGCCCATGCGCTTGGCCAGCATGACCCGAAGCAGGTTGTCGACGTTGATGATCACCACGGCTCCCACCACCAAAATACCGATTCCGTCACCGGTATTGCCCTGTGAAATCATCAGAATACCGGCGGGTCCCCAGACAATCGGCGTTCCGAGAATTGGTATAAAAGCAAAAAAGAAAGCGACCGTACCCCAGAAAACCGCGTCGGGCACCCCGAAAATCCAGAGGGTCAACCCGGTCAGAATCGACTGAACCAGAGAAACCAGTGCCTGCCCCAGAATATTGGCATTCACCATATTTTTCAGATCCTCCCCCAGTTCATCGAGCGTGTCATCTTCAAAAGGCAGGTATTTACGCAAACCCTTCAGGAATTTTTCTTCCTCCATGAAAATGAAGTACAAGCCGACGTAGAGCAACCCCAGCGAAATAATAACATCCAGCGTGCCACTCAAAATGGAAGGAAACTGCTGACTGGCAAAACCGGCACTCTGCTTCACCAGATTCTTGATGTTGGTCTGATCGGTCAGTTGAATCCCGGTGGCTTTTTCCAGTTTTTCGATCAATTGCAGAATTTGGTCGGTGTGCTGGCTGTAATACTGAATCCGGTTGATGAGCAATAGGCTCAGTGCCAGAAACGGCATGATAATTACCACAACCGAAAAAAGAATGAGTAAAATGGTGACCAGCAAGCGGTTCCATTTTCGTTTGTGAACCAGATTGGTGAACCAGGGACGAAAAATGACGTAAATAATTCCGGAACCAAGCAGGGCAATGGTGTATTGACGCAGTCCAATCAAGATAAAACCGGCAATAACAACCAGACTGATAATTAAGAGAACACGCTGCTGTTTGGGGGTATAAATGGTGGCCATCGGTTGTTGAAAAAGATATCTACCCAATTAACACCACTCCCCTCGGTTTTTGTTTTGGCAAATTGGAATAAGATCACCTTTGGAATGAATTTCTCTTTCAGTCCAGCCCTACCGACAGCCCTTTAGGGAATTACTGGACTCGCAACAGCTTGGCATTAATGGCAACAACAATGGTTGATGCACTCATCAGAATGGCTCCCATCGCCGGGCTAAGCATAAACGTTGGATACAGAACGCCTGCGGCCAAGGGAATAGCAATTACATTGTAGCCAACGGCCCATGCCAGGTTTTGCACCATTTTCCGGTACGTAGCCCGCCCAAACGTGATCATTTGCACCACATCCATCGGATCACTGTTGACCAGAATAATATCGGCGGTTTCGGCGGCTACATCCGTACCGGAGCCAATGGCAATGCCCACATCGGCCTGTGCCAGTGCCGGCGCATCATTCACCCCGTCGCCGGTCATGGCAACCACCTCTCCTTTCTCCTGAAATGCCCTGACTTTGTCCTGCTTTTCGTGGGGTAGAACGTTCGCCAGATACCCATCCATCTGTAGCTTTTTACTGACTGCTTCGGCAATTTTCTCGTTGTCGCCCGTCAACAGGAAGGTTTTGATGTTCATTTTTTTCAAGGCTGCTACCGCTTCGGCTGCATTTTCCCGGAGACTATCGGCAAACGTGATCAGACCCGCCAACTTTCCGTCAACCAGAATAAAATTGACGGTATCGGTCGCCTGATCGACCTGGTCGGGAATGGTGGGGACAGCCTGGCTTTCCTGTTTAAAATAATTGGGGCCGACCGCCATTACTTTTCTTTCGTTTACAATCCCCATCACCCCGACTCCCGGCAGGTAGGTAAAATCGGTTGAAGGCCACAGGTCCAGCTTCTTTTCTTTCAGTTTTCGGATCACCCCGTGCGCGATGTGGTGTTCGGAATTTTGCTGGATCGCTGCGGCAAATTGCAGGATCTGGTCGTCCGAAAACTGCTTGTCCTGCGCGATGATCGCCTGGACTTCATGAGACCCTTTGGTCAACGTCCCGGTTTTATCGAAAATGATCATGGTAAGATTCCGGGCATTTTCAAACGCCGTACGGTTTCGGATCAGGAGCCCGTGCGTGGCCGAAAGGGTGGTTGAAATCGCGATAACCAGCGGAATCGCAACCCCCAAAGCGTGTGGGCAGGACGTTACCATCACCGTTACCATGCGTTCCAGCGCAAAGGCGAGGCTTTGACTACCCGTGTACCAAACGACAAATGTCAGGATGCCGACACTGATGGAAATCAACGTAAGCCACTTCGCTACCGTGTCGGCCAGATTCTGGGTATTCGATTTGGCTCCCTGCGCATTCCTGACCATTTTAATTACTTTTTGCAAATACGTATCGTCACCGGCTCCCGTAACCTGGATTTTCAGAACCCCGTCCGTATTGATTCCCCCGCCGATGACCTTATCCGCTTTCTGTTTCTGCACCGGAACACTTTCGCCGGTTAGCATACTTTCATTCACATACGAAGTCCCTTCCAGAATCAGCCCGTCGGCCGGGATCTTTTCTCCCGGTTTTACCAGCAACACATCGCCGGAGTGCAGGTCTTTCAAGGCGATGTCGATTACCTGATTGTCTCTTTCCACATGGACGATTGAAGGCAGCAAAGCCACCAGGGATTCCAGCGCGCGCGAAGCCGCCATCTGGGACTTCATTTCCAGCCAGTGCCCAAGCAACATGATGTCGATCAGGGTAGCCAGCTCCCAAAAAAAGTCCATGCCCTCCAGGCCAAAAACCACCGCCACACTGTATCCGAAGGCCGTCGTAATCGCTACGGCCACCAGCGTCATCATCCCCAGGTTTTTGTTTTTAAGCTCCCCGACCAGGCCCGTCAGAAAAGGCCATCCGCCATAAAAATACAGGAAGCTGCTCAGGATCATGAGCATATACGTATCACCGGAAAACCGCCAGTGGAATCCTGCCCAGTGCTGGATCATGGGCGACAACAAAAGAACGGGAACGGTGACGACCAGACATACCCAGAAACGCTTCAGGAAATCGCCGGTGTGGTGACCAGCGTGTTTATCATGACCGGCATGGTCGTCCATGGGTTTGGCGGAATGCGCATGCAAAGCCGTTTCCTTTTGCATGTCGTGATGATGTTCGTGGTGATGTTCCATCTTCTTTCGGTTTATGAAAGACCTGCCCGTGGTCAATAATTCAGAGTGACCCCTACGCCAAATCCCATATCGCTGTCATAATGGGCCGACACGCCACTGTTTTTCGTGAGAATATACCGAAATCCGGCCATATATTCCTTATCGGTGTTTGCCATCAGACTCATTCGCAGGCGTTTGGAAACCGGAATATCCATCCGTTCCAGTTGAAAGCGGACATTGCCGTCGGTGAAAACCTCGGCTTGGGCCACCACCAGCATCGGCAGGGTGTAGTTGATCCCGGCACTGAAAACCGCTCGCTGATCTTTGGTATTTTGCTGGCCGAACAGATTGCGCTCGACTTCGTCCATCCCCATTTTTCGATACCGCCAGTCGAAACCGATGAAGGGCATCAACCACTGCATTTTGCCCAGATAGCGTCCAATGTGGGTTTCGGTTTCATAGCCATGATGGTCGTTATAGCCCAGTCGCCATTCGGTGCCAACACTCCAGCGGGTATTTTGCAGCATCGCTTGCCCGTCGTTTCCATTGGTCGCAAAATCGTTTTCGGCCATGAAATGAAATGCCCGGTCGTCGGCAAATAGTTTGCGCCGGGCTAACTTCGGGTTGGGGATTTCCGGATTGGGAGGAGAATTTTCGTAGGAAAAAACCCGGCCCATTCCGCTCATCATGTGGTACAGAATATGACAATGGAAAAACCAGTCACCACTTTCGGTGGCGGCAAATTCGAGGGTGTCGGTTTCCATCGGCATGATGTCGATGACGTTTTTCAGCGGAGCCTGTTCCCCCTGTCCATTAATCACTCTGAAATCGTGACCATGCAGGTGCATCGGGTGGCGCATCATGGAATTATTATAAATCACCATCCGAACATTTTCCCCTTTCCTGATCAGGATTTTGTCCGTTTCAGAAACCACCCGGTTATCCAGACTCCAGACATACCGGTTCATATTTCCCGTTAGCACAAACCGCAGTTCCCTGACCGGTGCCTTGCCGGGGAGAGACGTTTTAACCGGCGATTTGAGCATCGCATAGTTCAAGGTGGTAATCGCCGATAACGCGTTGCTGTTATACCGGTTAGGATGGGCATTTTCCTTGCTCATTCCATCCGTTTGCTGTGATTGTTGCGCCATTTTTCCGTTGGCCGACCCGGTAATTTCAGGATACATGACCACGTTCATATCCATCTGGTTGAGACTCATGTTCATACCCATATCATCCAGATTACCGTTCATTTTCATCATGCCGTTCATCATCTTCATCCCCTCGAAATAGTGTAATTTCGGCAGGGGCGATGCGAGTTGTTTCACGCCTTCACCGAGGTACAACGAGGCCGAGCGAGTCCGGTCTTCGGAGGTTACCAGAAATTCATACGCCGTTGGGCGGGAGTCGGCATTTCCCGCCGGAATGGTAACGATGACGTCGTAGGTTTCGGAAACGGCAATAATCAACCGGTCGACTTCCACGGGTTCCACCTCGTTGCCATCGTTGGCTACCACCGTCATTTTTCCACCCGCATAGGTAAGCCAGAAATACGTGGAGGCTCCTCCGTTCGAAATCCGCAAACGCACCCGATCACCGGCTTTGAACTGCGAAAGCTGACTTTCGTTTTTTCCGTTGATCAAAAACTGGTGGTAGTAGACATCGCTGACATCCATGGCGTTCATCCGCTTCCACTCATTGACTACTTTGGTCTTAAAATAGCCCTGCCTAATCGCTTCCCAATAGCTTTGTGTCGTTCCCTTTTTGATAGCAAACCAATCACTGGCATTGTGCAGCAGCCGGTGAACATTGTTGGGGTTCATATCAGTCCACTCACTCAGCATGACCGGAACCGTCGGGATGGTCGGCTCTTTTTTCTTGTTGAGAATCATAGAACCATACATGCCAAGTTGTTCCTGCAAACCGGTGTGGCTGTGGTACCAGTGGGTGCCGTTCTGAATAATGGGAAACCGGTATAAGTGGGTCGTGTGGGGCTTGATCGGCATTTGGGTCATATTGGGTACACCGTCGTACCGGTTGGGCAAAAACAGCCCGTGCCAGTGCAGGGACGTCTCCTCATTCAGGTCGTTATGGACGTAAATTTCGGCCGTGTCGCCCTCGGTGAAGGTGAGCGTCGGCATCGGGATTTGCCCGTTCACGGCAATGGCCCTTTTGGGTTTCCCGGTAAAATTGACGGTTGTATCCTTTACGTACAGGTCGTACCGTATTACTTTTTGAGCCTGCGCCGGACGAAAGGCAAGCAGAAACAGGCTGAAGACAAGAAGCAGCCTTCCAGCCGGATTTTTACCAAAATCCATCGTATGTTTTCTGTAAAGGAGGAAAGAAAAGGCTGTTCCACCCACGAGCAAAGCGATTGCACTGCCACGAATGGACAGACAAAGCAATGGAGTTGGAACAGCCCGGTTTTATTTGATGGTTTCGGTCGTTTTACCACAGCTCAGCATCTGTGCGCCGTAATAGGGGTTTTTCACTGCCGGGATTTTGCTCAGCCAGTTAGCCCCTTTTCCGTCATTAAACATGGGGCAATGCTGGTAATAAACTGTTTCCGATGGTTTTCCGGCCTTGATGAGTTTGTACATATTCTCGGAAAGCGAGGTGAAATGGTCTCTCTGGTGGCTTACCTCTTTGGTTTCTTCGATGTGCTCCGCGTCCAGATCGAGGTCTTTCATCACCTTCATCCAGACCGTGTGTTGCTCCGTACTCAACTGCCCCATTTTCACCGCTTTAATGGCCTTCACCAGAACGGCGGCCTGGGCCGAAGCAGCCTTTCCGTCCGAATTGACCAGGGCGTCTTTCACCGAGAAATACGCTTCCAAAACCGGTTTCAAAGGATCCGAACCAGCCGTTTCGACCGGAGAGGCCGGTGCCGACTCCTGGTGATGAGCAGGCGCATTTTTGGCAACCTGTGCTTCTTTTTTACCAGCCCGGGCAGTCCGGCAGCAATCCGTCAGTTTTGCATAGGCATCGTCAGGCGCCAAATACTGTTGATTGTCGTAGCCAGCGAGTGCGATTTTTTTCAGGATGGCATCCACCGACGTCTTCTTCGGATCATAGGTAATGGAGGCCACTTTTGTACTTACATCCCAGCTTGCTTCTGAGGTGTTTTTCTGAAAAGCGGCCGCTTCAATGCCATCTTTGCACATGGAGCAGGCACCCGGGATTTTTACCTGTTCGGTTACGGCATTTTTGATGGCTGCCTGCGACAGAAATGACGCTAGCAATAGCATGATTGCCATCCCTATTTTCAGTGATTTCATGGTAATAGTCGTTAAGTTCAGTAAACAAGTCATTGTCAGTAAATTAAAATGCGGTCTTTCATAAACAGGACTTACGTCTGATAACCCCTAAATCCCCTAAAGGGGACTTGGACACAGCTTAATCTGAGTGCTAAAAGTCCCCTTTAGGGGATTTAGGGGCAAAAGCGAAAGTCCTAATCAATGACCTAAGAACCAGCGTGGTCAAATTTTCACGTTACAAAGATCGGCGATTCATTTCCCGCTTTTCGTACAGAATTATGGAAACCCTGTACATAATAATGGACTCACCCGCCTTTTCAGCAAGTGAGTCCAAAGTCAGTTTCGCTCAGAAAATCAATTCATTTCTCCCTTCACATCGTCGTTATTGACCGACTTGCTTTTCTTCTTTTTCTCTTCAAACGTCATTTTACCGATGCGATACGAGAAGGTCACCTTCACATTCTGGTTGTACAGATTCATCACGCTGGTCTGGGAAAGCAGGGGAGAATCGAGCGTCGTGCGCATTTTGACTCCATTCCCCAGGAAGTTTTCAGCCGCCAGCCCAATGCTGCCGCGCTTGTTGGCGAAATCCTTTTTCACACCCAGCGAATACATGTACATCCCGCCCATCGTTCCCTGCAACTGCGGCTGTGGACTGCGGTAAAATCCGAATCCCTGAATCCCCCAGCCTTTGTTGAGCGTCCACTGCGACATCAGCCGTCCACCGATGCTTAAACCCTGATTACTAATCTGCTGCGAGCGTCCGTCGACTCCGGCCGTCATACCCTGCATGTATACATAATAACCGTCCAAACCGCCGTTGATGCTCCATTTGGATGTCAGATTGGTGTTAAAAAACAGGTTGGCTCCGAAGGTCCGCTGCACGCCGATGTTCTGAAACGTCGTGATGATGCTCCCCGCCAGTGTATCCGATGGCAGCCGGATTTGCGTCAGGGCGTTGTTGGTCAGACGTCCGAACAAGGCGGCATTCAGGTATGTTTTCTTGATGGTCGAGCTGATGCTCAGTTCCACGTTGTCCGTCAATTCCGGGCGCAGGGTTGGATTTCCGACGCTGATGTTCTGCGGATTGGCCGCGTTGGGGTTCGGGTTCAACTGTTGCAAACCGGGCCGCTGAATCCGGCGGTTGTAGGCGGCTTTGACCGTTGCCCCTCCTTTCAAACTCTTCGACACATTGATACTCGGCACCAGGTTGCTGTAACTCGGAATCGCCAAAGGGGTCGTTCCATTGCTGGTGGCCGTGATGCCGGTGTGTTCGTAGCGCGTCCCGACTTTGAAGGTATATTTTGTAGGCGTTACGTAGGTATACGACACGTAACCCGCTCCGATATTTTGCGAATAATTAAGTGAACCGGATGGGTTGGTCGGGTCAAAAATCAGGTCGCCGGTGGTGCCGCCCACCTGATATTGATAGCGGCTATCGACCTGACGCATAATCGCTTTCGCGCCAAATTCCAGCAACTGGTTCTTCTGAATCGGCGTTTGGTAGTCGGTTTGGAGGGTAATTTCCTGATTCGTGTTGTTATTCAGGTTCCGTTGGCGGGCGGTCAATTCTCCGCCATTGTTCAGCAGGTCAGCGTAAAAATTATTCACTAAACCGGTGCGGCTGTATTGCGTCGAAATGCTCCACTCCTGCTGCGGTTTGAACGTGCGGATGTAATCCAGGTTGATATCCACCGAGTTTGACAAATCTTTCCGGTCGACATCGCGGTTGGTTTTGCCCAGCAGCGAATCCCCGAAATAGGTGCTGGTCAACTGGTTCTGCTCCTGAACAAAATTGCGGGTACCATACCGGATATTTGCCGTCAAAGACTGGTTTTTAGCCAGATCGTAATCCAGACCCAGCGTATATTGTCCGAAAAGCGGTTTATCGAAAGCTGTAGCCTGCTGGCTGGTCCGCATCGGGACGCCACCGATCAGCGTCGTCTGGTCGAGGCTCGACGACGCCCGGTTGTAGAAAGCCCGGCCAAAACCGCCCAGACTGATGCCTAATTTCCCCTGCCGATACGACCCGTTCAGTCCCAGATTCGAACCGCGAATTCCGGCTCCGGCGTCGACGTTCAGCGTCAAACCGTGTAGCGTATTCTTTTTGGTGACAATGTTGATGATCCCGGCGGCTCCCTCCGCATCGTACTTGGCCGACGGGCTGGTGATCACCTCCACGGATTTGATCATGTCGGCGGGTAATTGCTTGAGCGCATCGGCCACGCTGCTGGCAACGATGGTCGACGGTTTGTTGTTGATCAGCACCCGGATGTTCTGGCTACCCCGCAGACTCACGTTGCCGTCCAGATCCACCGACAGCATCGGAACCCGTTTCAGCACATCAGTGGCATCACCGCCTTTGGTCGTGACGTCTTTGTCGGCATTGTACACCAGCCGGTCCACTTTCTCTTCAATCATGGGTGCCTGTCCGGTAATGACCACTTCGTTCAACTGGCGAACATCGGGCTGAAGTTGCACATTTCCCACATTCAAATCCGTGCCTTTGGCAATGGTAATCGTTTTGGAATCCGTGTTTTTGTAGCCAATGAAAGAGTACTGAAGGCGGTATTGACCGGGGGCCAGTTTGGTCAGAGAGAACTTCCCTTTTTCGTCCGAGGTCGTTCCGTCAATGGGCTTGTTGGTGGCGGGATTGATCAGCGCAATGGTGGCGAACTCGACCGGTTTTCCCGACGTCGAGTCGATCAGAATACCGGATATTTTGCCATTGCCCTTGGGCGCATCCTCGGCTACACCCGTAAATTCTTTCTTCTTCTTTTCGTCCTGACCGCCGAAGCTACCCCCCGGAGGGCCACCCCCGGGAGGGCCAAACTGGGCCATGGCAGCCGAGAGACCAGTGAAGAGAAATACGGCGAGGAGGGCCGGGCGAATGAATGACGTAAATCCTTTGGTTTTCATGATAGACCTGCGTTGTCTTAGCAGGTCACAAAGGTTGCCTCCGGAATTTCCTTACGAAAAAGAATGTTGCAAAACCGGGATTTTCGGGCGCTGAATCGGCGGTTTTCGGTGCAGAATGCCGACCGACGCGGGTCCGAAAAACCGCCTATTTTCCCAGCCATTCTTTCAGCTCCGCAATCCGGTCTCCGCTGACGAACGCTTCCAACCGGGATTTGGGTTGCAGATCAAGCCGCCATTTTCCGGCCGAATAGGTGTGAATCGTCTGAATGGCGGACAAGGTCACCAGAAATTGCCGGCTGATCCGAAAGAACTGTTTGGGGTTGAGCAGCGTCGTTAGCTTGTCCAGGCTATAATCGACGGGTAGCGTTGCGCCGTCTTTGGTCACCAGAAATGCCATGCGTTCATCGAGGAAAAAATACGCGATTTCGCTCGTCTCCACGCTCCTGATTTTCGACCCGACGGTAATCATAAACCGGTCTTTGTAGGTCGTCTCCTTGAAAGCGCCCAGCATCCGGACCAACGCTTCCATATCCGGTGCCACCATTGGAGCAGTTGGAGGTGCCGATGAAGATGGTTGAGCAAAGTGCTCCTTTAATTTTTTGTATTTGGTAATGGCGGCAACCAGTTCGTCGTAACTCAGTGGTTTCAGCAAATAGTCGATGCTATTGACCTTAAAGGCCTGAATCACATACTCATCGAAAGCCGTCGTGAAGATAATCGGCGTCGTCAGCTTCACCTGCTCGATCACCCGAAACGCCAGACCGTCCTGCAAATGGATATCCATAAATACCAGATCCGGTTTTTCCGGCTGGGGTTGGCTGAACCAGGCCACGGCTTTTTCGACCGACGGCAGCGTCGCCAGCACCCGAATTTCGGGGTCGTAGCGATGCAGCAGGCTTTCCAGCCGCTGGGCCGTCAGGCGCTCGTCTTCCAGAATAACGACGTTCATGCGATAAGCGGAATTTTAACCACAAAAGCGCCGTCCTGCTCGCCCACCCACACGGGTTGGTCGGTCAGGAGCTCGTAGCGGTTGATGATGTTTTGTAAACCCACTCCCGTCGAGTGCTCCAGTTGCTCGCGCGGCTGAATCCGGTTCGAAACCACCAGGAATTCGCCCTCGGTTTTGATCCAAACGTGCTGCGGCATTTCGGGCGTCATCCGGTTGTGTTTCACCGCATTTTCGACCAGCAGTTGCAGAGTCAATGGCGCGATGCAATACTGATCGACGGTCTTTTCAGGAATGTCGATCAGGACATCGAAACTGTCTTCAAAGCGGATTTTGAGCAAAAAAGTATAGGATCGAATGAAATCCAGTTCGGTTTTCAGCCGGACTTTATCGTTGTCTTTTTGCTCCAGAATATACCGGTAAGCCCGTGAAAGCTGGTCGATAAACTGCTCCGACAAATCGGCATCGACATGGACCAGCGACGAAAGAATGCTCAGGCTGTTGAACAGAAAGTGCGGGCTGATCTGGTTTTTCAAAGCCGCAAACTGGGTCAAAACCGCTTCCTTTTCCAGCCGCTCCGCCCGAATCTGAACGTCTTTTAGTCGTCGGTTGGCCCGGCGGTTGGCCGATAAATAAAAGATCGACAGCATGATTACGATGGACAAACCATTGTTGGATCGCTCGAAAAACTCCCAGCGGTGTGGGCGGTTGGGTGGTTCCTCCATCGGTGGCCGCTCCGAAGCCGACCGGTGGTTGCCCACTTCCGGTCGCGGAATGAACCGAACCAGTTGATGCCGGGCCTGATCACCCGCCAGATTCAGCCCCATGCCGGCGGTAATGGCCAGCAACAACGCCAGCACCTGCATCGGCAACTTAAAATCGACCAGAAACTCCTCACCAAACCGGATGGACGTCCGATCCAGAATGATTTCCGTGATGTAAATCCAGACGTAGTAGATCGCAAACGTCACCACACCCTGCCCCAGCAAAAACGGCAGGGATTGCAGCAGAAACTGCCAGTTTCGTTCCGGCAGGTTAACATACAACAGAATGGGGTAATAGATCACCAGCACGCTCAAAGCGAGTTGCGCAATCTGGCGGGAGGTTAACCGGTAGGCCGTTTTCGGATTCATGCACCGCGAAGGTCCATCATAAGGCTGGTAATGTAAAAAGAAAATTGCAGAGTACGGTTTTTAGATGTCCGAACCGGTTGTTTGAGGAGCGGAATCCAAATCTACATCCAAGCCTGAAAGGCTTTCATCACTAGCCCCGGCGGTATGCCGGGGGGTCGGGGTGGTTGCCGGGGGATCGGGGCGATAGGCCGGGGAAAACGGTATATATGCCAAAAAATGGGGAGAGACGAAATCCCTCATCACGCATAATAACCCCTCCCCAAACTACGATCCTACCCATGCCCACGCCCCCCCGGCATACCGCCGGGGCTAGTGATGAAAGCCTTTCAGGCTTCGGGGTTTTAGCATTCTGTCGCGCTGAGTGCCAGGCCGGCTTCTGAGGTTTCCTTGTATCTGGTCGACATGTCGCGCCCGGTGGCTTTCATGACCTTGATGACGGCATCCAGCGAGATTTTCTGGTTGGCGGGCGTTCCGGCGGTGGCCAGCAAAAAGGCATTATAGGCTTTGACCGCGCCCATCGCGTTGCGCTCGATGCACGGAATCTGGACGTACCCGCCAATCGGGTCGCAGGTCATGCCGAGGTGGTGCTCGATGCCGATTTCGGCGGCCGCTTCGATGGCACCAATGGAATGCCCGGCGCATTGGGTCAGAAAAGCCGCTCCCATCGCCGACGCGGTGCCAATTTCGCCCATGCAACCCATTTCGGCCCCCGAAATACTGGCGTTGTGTTTCACCAGAAAACCGACAGCGGCTGCGGCCCACATACCCGCCCGGAGGGTTTCCTTGCTGTAATGAAAATGGTGTTTGGCCAGATAGGTCAATCCCGGAATCACGCCCGATGCACCGGACGTCGGGGCAGTCACGACAATGCCGCCAGCCGCGTTTTCTTCCGAAGCCGCCAGGCAATACGAGTTCAAAAAGATCAGAAAACTATCCGACGACTGTGCCAAACCCCGCGCCTGCTGAAACAAAACCGGTGCTTTCCGTCGCAGTTTGATCGAACCCGGCAAGGTTCCGGTATGCCGCAGGCCACGCCGGACGGCCTTGTGCATGAAGTCCAGAAGCTGGTCGATCCGCAGGTTGATCTCTTTGGTCGAACGGCCCGTTACGGCGGTTTCGTTCGCCAGCATCAGTTGCTCCAGCGTCAGTTGGTGATCCGCCAGACGGGTTTTCAATTCCTTCATCGTCTGATACTTATACGGCAACTGGATGGCAGATTGATCGACGGTCTCCTCTCCTTTCCGGAGAATAAAACCGCCCCCGATGGAGTAATATTCCTCCTCATAAAGCCCGTTTCCATTCGCCACCAGTTGAAATACGACGGTATTGGCAAATGGCGACTCGTACTTTTTGCGCTCAAAATGAATGGAATTCGCGCCCAGGTCAAACGTCCGGTTTCCCACCACCACCGGATACGTCACCGCCGGATCTTTCAGCATCGCCATCAAGGCCACCGGGTCGGTCGATTCGGGTTGCCAGCCCAGCAAACCGGCCACAATGGCGCGGTCGGTGCCGTGGCCTTTGCCGGTTGCACTCAGTGAACCATACAGATGAACATGAATTGAATCTGCGGATTCTACCGTGGCCTCGGGAAGGTGCCGCAACCGCTCCAGAAAATCATAAGCCGCCTTCATCGGACCAATCGTGTGCGAACTCGACGGCCCCGGACCGACTTTAAACAAATCAAAGATGGAAGTGGTAATGGGCGAATTATTCATGAAATAGCGTCAGGAATGTCGATGAAGTTGTATATTTCCGAACCTTTTTACGGGTAACCGGTGGCTTTTTTGTCATCATTAAGAAATCAATAGCACGATTCGTGCTTTCCTAAACCGAATGAAACGTTTTCTATTCCCTGCGGCAGTGGTGCTGGCGGCTTCGTTGACCGCGGCCCGGTTCTTCTCCGACGCCCCCCAACCACCCGCTTCCTCCCGCGAATGGCCCGAATACCTCGGCGGTCCCGACCGGAACCATTACTCGCCACTCGACCAGATCAATGCCTCCAACGTCGGTAAGTTACAAATTGCGTGGGAATTTCACTCCAAAGATTCCGGGCAGGTGCAGTGTAACGCCATCATTGTCGACGGAACGTTATACGGCATAACGGCTTCCTGTCAGGTGTTTGCGCTCGATGCGGCAACGGGGCAGGAAAAGTGGCGCTACAAAGAAGCCAACCGGGGCGGAGTCAACACCACCCGGGGTGTTACCTACTGGAGTAACAACGACGACAAGCGCATTCTCTTCGCTTCCGGCTCCAACCTCTGCGCCGTCGATGCCCGAACGGGCGTTCTGATTCCCAGCTTTGGTACGGATGGGAAAGCCAGCTTGAAAGCCGGTTTGGGTCTTACCGCTGCCGATAAGTTTGTCATCTCCAATACGCCCGGAACGATCTTTGGCGACGTCATCATCATGCCGTTGCGGCTCTCCGAAGGCTCGGATGCGGCCCTGGGCTACATTCAGGCTTTTAATGTCAAAACCGGAAAAATCGCCTGGGTTTTCCGGACGATTCCGAACCCCGGCGAATTCGGTTATGAAACCTGGCCGAAGGACGCCTATAAAAATACCAACATCGGCGGAGCCAACAACTGGTCGGGCATGTCCATCGACCGCCAGCGCGGCATCGTGTACGTTCCGACTGGCTCGGCGGCTTTTGACTTTTACGGCGGAAACCGCAAAGGCCAGAATCTGTTCGCCAATTGCCTGCTGGCCCTGGACGCCAAAACCGGGAAACGCATCTGGCATTACCAGTTTGTTCACCACGACATCTGGGACCGCGACCTGCCTGCTCCCCCCAATCTGATCACCATCAAAAGTCAGGGCAAAACCGTCGATGCCGTCGCGCAGATCACCAAAACCGGACACGTTTTTGTCTTTGACCGCGTAACTGGAAAACCGCTTTTCCCAATCAAGGAAACGCCCTATCCGAAATCATCCTTGCCCGATGAGTACACCTGGCCGACGCAGCCCGTTCCGACCAAACCGGCACCTTTTTCCCGCCAAACCATCTCCGAAGCGGATTTAAGTCCGCTGGCCGAAAACCGGGATTCGTTGCTGGCAACCTACCGACGTTCTAAAGTCGGCCCGTACCAACCGCTTGGCAAAACCCCGACGCTCGTTTATCCCGGTCTGGATGGCGGGGGCGAATGGGGCGGTGCCGCCGTTGATCCTGATGGCATTATGTACGTGAATGCCAATGAGATGGCGTGGGTGCTAAGCCTGCGCGATACGCCGAAAGACGAAGAACTGGCCCACCTGAGTCCGGGCGAGAAGCTGTATACGCTCAACTGTGCGGTTTGCCACCGGCCGGATCGCAAAGGCAATCCGACCAGTGGTTATCCGTCGCTGGTCAACATCGGGCAACGCCGGGACCGGGAGTTTGTCAGTAAACTCATCACCTCCGGTAAAGGCATGATGCCCGGTTTTACGCGGTTTTCCGAATCCGAAAAACAGGCACTGACCTCCTTCCTGTTCGGTGATGAAAAGGTAGAAGCAACCTCCGCCAAACCGGGCAAAAAGGAACCGTATGTCCCCTATAAATTCAATGGCTACACCAAATTCCTGGACAGCAAAGGCTACCCTGCCATCCGCCCGCCCTGGGGAACGCTGACGGCCATCGACCTCAACACCGGTGAACACCTCTGGCAAAAACCGTTCGGCGAGCTGAAAGAACTGACTGCCAAAGGCATTCCGCAAACCGGGGCCGAGAGCTACGGTGGTCCCGTCGTCACGGCCAGCGGTTTGCTGTTCATTGCCGCCAGCAAAGACGGCATGTTCCGGGTCATCGACAAAAAAACCGGGGCGGTTTTGTGGCAAACCGAACTCCCGGCGGCTGGGTACGCGACGCCCAGTACGTACGAAGTAAACGGCAAACAATACATCGTCATCGCCTGTGGCGGCACCAAGTTGGGGACGAAGAAAGGCGATAGTTACGTCGCCTTTGCGTTGCCTTAAGCTCGATCAGGAAAAAACCAAAGCGTAATCACGCACAAAACTTTTGAAATCACGGGCCGGTTTACCCGTCACCTCCTGAATGGCCGAAGAAACCGCCGAGGCTTCCCCGCGGGCATAATGGGCGTAGTCTTCAATCAACCCATCGGCCTGCCATTCGGGGAAACCCACGGACAGCAGTGCCTGCCGCAGGTGGGCGGGCGGCACATCGATGTAAAGAACCGGTCGGCCGAGGATGTCGGAAAAGTGAGCCGCCATCTGCTGATGCGTCAACGCTTCGGGGCCGGTCAGATCGTACGTTTTGCCTACGTGGCCCGGCATGGTTAAGGCTTCGACGGCCACGGCGGCAATGTCCCGGATGTCAACGGCACTAATTCGGGCATCCCCCGCCGTGGCGAAGAATTTTCCCTGGTTCACGATGGGGTCGCGGAAACCCAGCAGGGCCTGCATGAACAGATTCGGGCGAAGAAAGGTAAACGACAGTCCGGATTCACGGATTTTTTGCTCGACGGCGGCATGATACCGCAAAAACCGGACGGGCGAATGAAGGTCGGCGGCAAACTGGGAAAGTTTTACAATATGCTTAACCCCAGCTTGTTGCGCCACTGCAACGAAGTTCATTTGCAGCGTTTCCGCCTGTTCCGACGAGTTGGTGAGCAGAAAGGCCCGTTCGATACCGTCCAATGCGCGAACCAGGCTTTCGGGATCGTTCAAGTCGCCGACCACCAGTTCGGCACCGTCGAGTTGCGCCAGCTTTTCGGCATTTTCCAGGGACCGCACCAGTGCGCGGAACGGAATGCCTTTGGCGGAAAGTTGGGTGGCGAGTTCGGAACCAATCGTGCCGGTGGCACCCGTAATAAGAATCGAAGGGGAGATTGACTGTGTCATGGTTGTGTTGGTTTGATAGGACAAATTTCAACCTTCTTCCCCGCCCAAAATTGTAAGAAAACGAAAGAGCGGGCATCCGTCACCCGGACGAATACCCGCTCTTTTTAATACGGTTCTTATTTGGCTACCAGCCTGGCCCGGATTTCGCGCAAGGTCTGTTCTTTCAGCAACTGGCCGTCTTTGAAGACGGTTTCCAGCAACCCCGTTCCTTCTTTTTCCCAACTCACCTGGTCTTCCATCACCGTCGTTCCGTTTTCGTCGCTCACCAAACGAATCAGCCCTTTCGCGCTTTTCTTCGTTCCGTCATCGGTTTTGGGGTCTTTAAAAATCGCGCGTCCTTCGCCGTTCACTTCACCATACGTGGCTTTCACGGCAAACCCGAAGGTGTCGCGCGTCACATACTGATAGGTGTAACTTCCAATACCCAGCACCACGTTCGTGGAGGCAAACCCTTTCTGGTACAAGCCTTCACAAATGGCCTGGCAGCGTTCGAGGTTGATGCTGTCGCCGTAAATCAACCCGATGTGGGAGTCCAGTACCTTGAAGCCTTTGGCCGTAACGGTTCCGCCAAAAACCTCCCACAGGCACTCGATGGCCCCTTTGTGTTCCGGGGTTCCTTCGCGGGCATCCGGATCACCGCAGATGATTTTGATCGGGTCGCCACTGTCGGGGCGAATCACCACCTTGCCGTCGCGGGCCAGAATGAGCGGTTTTAGCTGGGGCAAATACCCGGTAATGACCTGCCAGAAATCCCAGGTATCGGACACGATGCTGACCACGCCTTTCGGATACACATCCTGAATGAGCCGCCGGAAAGTTTCAATTTCACCATCCTGCATCCCCATACACATCACCGAATGTTCCGTCGCTGGAACGCTGCCACCGATCAGTTCGGTATCGGAGTTGGCACCGTAATACTGTTCCAGAAAATCAAGGGCGGGAATGGTGTCCGTTCCCGTAAAGCTCAGTAAATGAGCCGCTCCACTCAACAAAGCCGCTTCGAGACCGCCCATACCGCGAAAACTGAAGTCGTGACCCTGCCAGGGGACAAACGCCGGATCACCACCGGTTTTTTCGGCATAGCTGTTCAGGATTTTCCGGTATTCGAAGGCCGTTGTCGCGCTGGTACAGGGCAACCACAAGATGCACGACAGGATGGTTTCCAGAAAATTCGTCAGCCAGAATTCTTCGGGGCGGGTGTTTTTGAAGGTAAACATCGGCATCCGCATCGGCACCCGCGTTCCTTCCGGAACGGCTTTGATTTCCAGTGGCAAATAGCCCAGATCATGTAACTTTTCAATGTGATCGTAGGTAATCGCACCCGGCCCCAGGTAGCTTTCGATCCGGCGTTTGTATTCGGCGATTACGGTTTCTTTCGGGCGGGCGAAGAAATTCCGATTGTAATCCTCGATCAGGTATTTTTTGATAAAGTACTGTAAGCCAAAGAAAACCACGCTATCGACCTGCTCAAGGCGGCTTTTGCGGGGGGTCCAGTTCGAATAGACCAGTTCAGTTCCGGTGGGATATTGACGACGGTGGTCTACTTTGTAACCGTCGGAAAGATTGAGGGTCGTCATTGGTTTAAAAGGTGTGGTAAAAAGCTGGAAAATGAGAGTTGATTCAGAAGAGGGTGGGTGATTTCGCGAATGGAATCCGTCGTAAAAACCCGTTTGAACGAGGTCGCCAGCGGCTCAAGGCCCCGGCTGAAAATCCCGTGGCTGACAATCAGATACAGGTCACCGGCCCCGTGTTTTTTCAGTTCATCGGCCAGGCCAACAAACGTGCCCCCGCCGTCGCAGATGTCGTCCACGATGACGCAGGACGCGCCTTGCAAATCCGGCCCCGACACGAAAAAGCCCGACAAATCGCCGGTTTTGACATCCCGCCGTTTGCTGCATTCCACCACCTCGATACCACCCAGGGCTTCGGACAGTTTATAGATTTTTTTTAACGCCCCCCCATCCGGCGCAATCAGTTTACAATCCCCAACCTGCGCGAGACATTGCTCGACAAACCGATGGTTATCAACCACTTGAACCTTATTAAGTAAAGCGGGCGTTACGTCAGAATGGGGATCGAAAACCGTAATTTGATGGTATTGCTGGGCGTTCAGCAGATCGGCGTAAACTTTAACCGTCAGCGGTTCGCCCGGCACCATAACCCGGTCCTGGCGGGCTCCGGGGAAATACGGGACGAAGAGGCTGATGCGGTCGGCACCGGCCCGGCGCAGGGCATCCGTTGCCACCAGAAGCAGGCCCACATCCTGAAACGTGTTCAGGCGGGTCGTGATCAGTACGCTGGTTTCGGGCAAAGGCCCGGTTAATTTCAGGTGTGGTTCTCCCCCATTGAAAATGAACGCCTTGAACGGCACGGACGGACCGTAGGGTTCAAAACCGGGAGAAAGGTGTAGATAAATCATTTTGCGTATTTTTTACGCAAATCAACAAAACAAACTACATAGTAACTACATTTTGCGCTTTTTATTTGCCAACTGTTGAGCAAACGGTAAACCGTTCGTTCAAAGCTCGAAGTAAAAACCGCGCTCCTTCATCTTAAAGTACTGATCTTCATTGAATTGAAAGAGATTTGCCGGACGACCTTTTCCGTCGGATCGTTTTTCATTCAGTTCAGTCAACAGCCCGAAGCTCAACACCTTTTTCCGGAAATTGCGCCGGTCGATGGGTTTGTCGAGAATCGTTGCGTAGAGTTTTTCGAAGTCTGAGAACAAAAATTTCTCGCTGAGCAACCCAAATCCTACGGGTTCATACCTCAATTTACCGCGCAGACGCTGCAACGCGTGTTGAATGATTTCGGCGTGGTCGAACGCCAGATCGGGCAAGTCCCGAACGTCGAACCAGCGGACATCATCGGCATCCGTCGAAGCGGCAATGGCAAATGCTTCCGGTTTCACGAGGGCATAATAGGCAACGGCAACCGTCCGAAAACGGGGATCGCGATTGGGCTGGCCGAAAGTATATAGTTGTTCTAAGTAATTAATGGTCACATTGGTTTCTTCGCTCAACTCGCGGTGAACGGCGGCTTCCAGGCTCTCGTTATCCAACACAAAACCGCCCGGCAAAGCCCAGCCCCCCTGATACGGTTCCAGCTTTCGCTGGATCAACAGGAGGTGTAAGGCCTGATTTCGATACCCGAAAACCACGGCATCGACGGCTACTTTTATCGTTTGGTGAATGGTCATACCAGGGCAAGTATACGACAAAAATCACGCATCCGGCCCGGCGTCTTAGCGAGTGGTCATCCGGAAAGGCTCGTTCGACTCACAATGCCAGGCTCTTGCGATACAGCCCCGGCGTCTGCCCCGTTCGTTGTTTGAACACCTTGTTGAAGTGCGAGAGGTTGTTAAAACCACTTTCGTAACAGACATCGCCAATGCTGCGGTCGCCGGTCAGGAGCTTGCGGGCCTGGGTGATGCGGAACTCGTTGACGAAATCCGTGAACGTCATCTGGGTCATTTTCCTGAAATACCGGCAAAAAGCAGGCACCGTCATGTTTGACAACGACGCGACGTCCTGAATGTCAATCGGTTGAACATAGTTGGTTTCCACAAATCCATAAATGCGGTTGATCCGCTCCTGCTCCCGGCCGTTCAGATCGAGGCTGATGCTTTCGGCGTTCAGAATCTGGTAATCGGTCGAAACCGCCAGTTGCTGAAAAATGGTCAGTAGCGCCAGCATCCGTTCAAAGGGCGGCAGCGTCACCAGCGACGCGACCTGCTGCCCCACCTGGCGTTTGGTTTCCCCGTAAAATGACATGCCCTGGTGCGCCCGTTCGAACAAGCGCCGAATGGCCTCCATTTCCGGTTTTTGCAGAAAATCCTTCCCCAGAAAATCTTCGCGCATCTGCACCACAATTTCCTCAAACTCCCCGACGATTCCGTGGCTGAAATTCAGGTGCGGCAGGTTCGGTCCCAGAAACACCAGCTCACCGTCCGCATAGGTAGAAACGTGGTGACCGATGTGGCGCTTGCCGCTGCCGCGCGGAATGTAGACGATCTCATATTCGGGGTGGTAATGCCAGTAGACCCAGCAACTGTCCGGCTGGGTGTGGTGCATCAACCGGAACGAACTCCCGAATTCCGGTTCTATTTTTTCAAACTGCGGTTTCATTGTTTGGGACCGAATAGATGCACTGTTAACATTTTGGAAACATGATTCTCATTAAATAAATCAATGCAGCACCAAAATAAGGTAATTAAACGAAAATAGAAGTGGAAAAACCGCCTTATTTTTGTAACCAGAATGAATCAGGATATAATGAACGTAACACTCGACGAAAAACCGTCAACCACACCAACCCTCTTTCGCAGTCTTCAAACGTTTTTTACAAATCCGCAGGCGCGGGCCGTCGGACTCGTTTTCACCACCGAAAGTCTGTCGCTGGGCGGCTGGGTGGCGCATATCCCGCACGTCAAAGAAAAATTGCACCTGACCGACGCCGGTTTGGGCATGGTTCTGTTTGCCATGCCGGTCGGCCTGTTGCTCATGAACCCTTTAACGGGCTGGATCATTGCCCGGCTGGGGGCAGCCAGAACCTGTTTCCTGAGTGCGCTGGTGCTGTGTTTCAGCACCTTACTCCCCATCAACGCCCCTAACGTTGCCATCATGGTTATGGGGCTATTCGTGGTGGGGCTGAGCGCGGCCTTACTGAATGTGGCGATGAACACCAGCGCAGCCGATGTCGAACGGGAGCATAAGATTCTGATTATGTCCTCCTGCCACGGCATGTGGAGTCTGGGCGGCATGGTCGGTTCGCTGCTGGCCGGCATTCTGATTGCCGTTCACGTTTCGCCATCCATTCACATGCTTGCCGTCACCATCGCGCTGCTCCTGCTGACGGTTGCGCTGCGTCCCATTCTGGCGACAATCCCGGCGCAACCACCCACCGAATCGTCGGCGGCTTTCGTGAAACCGAACATGCTGCTGTTGCTCATGATTTTCATTGGTCTGGCCGTTGCCATGGGCGAAGGGGCCGCCCTCGACTGGAGTGCCGTTTACCTCCACGAATCCACGGGAGCCTCCAGCCAGATTGCCGCGCTGGGTTTCGGCTGTTTTTCGCTGGCGATGACGATTGGCCGGTTTATGGGTGACGCCATCATTCCGCGTTTTGGAGCCAAACGCATCCTGAGCGTGGGTAGCCTGGTGGCGGCTTCGGGACTCTTGCTGGCCATTCTGGTTCCGGTTCCGCTGGTGGTGCTGGCGGGATTTGCCCTGCTGGGCGCGGGTTGTTCGCTGATTGCGCCCATATTGTATACGGCTTCGATGCGCGTTCCGGGCATTCCGGCAGCCACCGGTTTGGCCACTTTTGCGACCTTCAGTTTCATCGGTTTTCTGGCCGGACCACCCATCATCGGTTTTGTAGCCGAAGCCTACGGACTGACCTACGGTTTGGGCCTGGTCGTGGTCGTGCTGCTGCTTTCTGCCTTTATTTCACGAAAAGTAAACGTCTGATAAAACTAGGACTTTCGCATTCTGCCCCTAAATCCCTAAAGGACGGTCGGCCGCTGCCGGACTTTTAGCATCCGGATTAAGCTGCGTCCAAGTCCCCTTTAGGGGATTTAGGGGCAGAATGCGAAAGTCCTAAAAACATTCAAAACGCGGTTTCACCGCTCCATTCTCTACATTCACTCATGAAAGCTGCCATTTTTGACATGGATGGTGTCATTGTCGACACCAATCCTCACCACCGCCTGGCCTGGCGCCAGTATTTTGAACGCTACGGAAAACCGTTGTCCGACGCTGATTTTGTTCAGTACGTTTCGGGGAAACACAACAGCCAGATTCTGAATCACCTTTTCACCGATCGCACGCTTTCGGATGCCGAATCCCGGCAGTTGGCCGCCGAAAAGGAAGCCTTGTTTCGGGAGTTGTACCAGCCCGACATCAGGCCGGTGGCCGGTCTGACCGACTTTCTTCAATTGCTGCGGAATGCCGGTATATTGACAGCCGTTGGTACGTCAGCCCCGCTCGAAAACCTCGATTTTGTGATGGATGCGCTGGATTTGCGTTCCTGGTTTACGGTTTTACTCGACGAAAGCAAGGTCAGCCGACCGAAACCGGACCCGGAAATCTACCGGAAAGCGATGGAACTGCTGGGCGTCGAACCCCACGAGAGTGTCATTTTTGAAGACTCAACCACAGGCATCCGGGCGGCCAAAGCGGCCGGTGCGTACGTGATCGGACTGGCCACCACGGACTCGGCCGAAGAACTGCACCGGGTGGGAGCCGACGTGGTAATCCGTGACTTCACGGAACTGACGCCCGACCGGTTTCAGGAATTGGTCAGCCGCTCGGTCCCGGTCTGATCGGTTTTTAAGACCATAACCGGATCATTCAAGTGAATGATACCACCCCGGACGACCCGTGCCGTAAGTCCGCCGTGGCCGCGCATGGCGTTGTAACCGCCCGGCCCCAGGTTGGTTTCCATGCGTGAACAGGGGTGACATTGTCCGGTAATTTCCAAAATAACCGCATCGCCGATCTGAATCTGATGGTCTTTCAACGCCAGCAGGTTCAGCCCGGCGATGACGATATTTCTACGCAGCAAAACCGGGTTGAGCGATTCACGCCCGGTCAGGGCGGCCACCACCGGCAGGTGTTCGGCCTGAATCAGCGTTACATGCCGGTTGCCGTTGCGCCCGCTGTAGTGATCGCCCACCAGCCCTTTTTTCTCTGAAACTTCGACTTCACGAACCACTTCGATGGCGCCGTGTTTCTGCGGCCGAATCCCAATCCATTCTACCTGCCCCGAACGGGGAAACGTTTCCAGTAAAATCTTCAACTGATTTTCCACAAATTCTGCGCTTGATGGATTTTTTGCCCCTAATCCCCTGAAGGGGACTTGGACGCGGAGCCCTCGGAATGCTAAAAGTCCCCTAATTGATTTAAGGGCAAAAAGCGAACGTCTTTGAATTGTGAAGATATTGATTTTCCGCGTAGGGACGAAAATGACGTATAGTGGTCCCGCTATTTTGACAAGCCTTATTGCTATTCAGGCCCAACGACATTTTGTACAATTCGAATATACAAAGCCTTTATCCCTATAAATCAAAATTTATGTCTTCTAAAAATTTAGTTCAAATATTTACTGATAATATTCTAAAAATTAAATATTTTAAAAATTTATGTTTAAAAATAAACTTATTATTCACAAAATAGAACTTAATTTGACATAATCAGTCCAGAACTGTACCTAACCTATTTTTCACTTACTCTATTAAATTCTATGACAAAATGTGTACAACTCACATTTTTCCTACTACTGTGTGCTTTCCTGAGCCACGCTCAGCAGAAAGCCGTTCGTGGTAAGGTGATTACCGCCGAAGAACGCACGGTTTTACCGGGCGTGACGGTGTCGGTCAAAGGAAACCAGCAAATTGGAACGGTGACCGGCGCACAGGGCGAGTACCAGATTAACGTCCCGGCGGGTGCCACAACACTCGTTTTCTCCTCCATCGGCTTCCAGACCCAGGAAGTGACCATCGGTTCCCAAACCACCATCGACGTTTCCCTGCCAACGGACACCAAGCAGTTGACCGAAGTCGTCGTCACCGCCGTTGGGATTACCCGGGAAAAGAAAGCACTGGGCTACTCGGTGAGCACCATCAACAGCAGCAAAATTGCCCAGATTTCGGAACCGGACCCGCTTCGTTCGCTGTCGGGAAAAGTGGCTGGGGTCAACGTACAGGGATCGGGCGGGGCCGCCGGTGGTTCGACCAACATCACGATTCGCGGGAACTCGTCACTTTCCAACAACAACCAGCCGTTGTTCGTCGTCGATGGCGTGCCGTTCGACAACTCCTCCTTTTTGACCGACGGCGGTCAGCAGGGCGGGGCGAGTTTCACCAACCGCGCCTTTGACCTCGACCCCAACAATATCGAGTCGATGACGGTTTTGAAAGGGGCGGCAGCGGCAGCACTCTACGGTTCGCGGGCGGCCAATGGTGCCATCATCGTGACGACTAAAAACAACCGCAAGAAGTCGAAAAAAGGCCTTGAGATCACGTACAACACCTCGTATTCGTACGAGAAACTCGCCAAAGCACCGGAATACCAGACGACGTATGGCCAGGGAACGGAGTGGGATACGCGCTACGGGGTGTTTGGCACCTGGGGAGCGCCGTATTCCCAGATCGACTCCATCCTCCACCCCATCGGCGTTCGTCTGCCAACGGTTTTCCCGGAGCTGGCGAACAAAAAGGTCAAATACGAACCGTTTGGTCAGCAGAACTTTGAGAATTTCTACGAAAACGGCTTTGTCTACGAAAACGCTTTCAGTGTTTCGGGGGGCAACGAAAAAGCCAGCCTGACCGCCGGTTTTTCGCGAACGGCCAACAAAGGGATTGTTCCCGAAAATAAAATCAACCGGACCAGTTTCAACATCGGCGGGAATGCGCAGTTGGACAACGGCTTCTACCTCAACGGGTCGCTGACGTACGTGAACATCGACCAGCGCTCCCCGCAGCTTACGTCGAGCATCGGAAACGGCCCCTCGGCCATCGAAATTCTGCCGTGGACACCCAATAGCTACGACCTGACCAACTACCCGAACACCAATCCGCTGACCGGCGGCAGTGTGTATGACCGGGTCGGCATCGATAACCCGTACTGGTCGGTAAAAAACAGCCCGTTTACGAGCAAAGTGGACCGGTATTACGGAAAATTCACCCTCGGATTCGATCCGTTTTCGTGGCTGAACGTCCAGTATACGGCAGGTTTCAATGCCTACACCGACCGTCGCCGGAGCGTGAACGGGAAAAATGGCGAGATTTATCCGAACGGAAACGTCACCGATGACAACATTTACCGCCAGGAACTCGATGGCAACCTGCTCATCACGGCAACCCGGGATTTCGGGCCGGATTTCAGCTTGCGGGCCATCATCGGCAACAACGTCAACCAACGGCTGACCGACCGCCAGCTCGTGTTTGGCGACGGGATTATTGTGCCGGGCATCAACGATCTCGACAACACCCGGATTCAGCAGACGTTCGGCGGAAACCTGATCAAACAGCGGTTTATGGCGTTTTTCGGGGATTTCCAGTTGTCGTACCGCAACTTCGCCTTCCTGAACGTGGTCGCCCGGAACGACATTTCCTCGACCCTCCCGAAAGGCAACCGCAGCTATTTCTATCCGGGCGTCAACGGCTCGTTTGTTTTCACGGAACTGTTCAAAACCAATCCGGCGATTTTGTCATTCGGTAAAATCCGCCTGGGTTACGCCGTAGTCGGCAACGAAGCCAGTCCGTACCAGACCCAGACGGTTTACAACATTAACCCGTCGTTCACGCATCCCGGACCGGTCGACATTCTGGCCCCGTTCAACGGCGTCAACGCAATGACCTACAGCAACCGGCTGGGCAGTGCGACGCTGAAACCGGAGTTTATCCGCGAATTTGAAGCCGGTACGGAACTGCGTTTTCTGAAAGACCGCATCGGAATCGACCTGACCTATTACCGAAAAATCAGTACGTCCCAGATTTTCACGGTCGATGTCGCTCCCTCCTCCGGTTACCTGACGCGGGTGGTGAACCTCGGAAAAGTGCGCAACGAAGGCATTGAACTTGGTCTGGACATCACGCCGATCCAGTTGTCCAACGGTTTCAAATGGAATATTTACACGGCTTTCACCCGCAACCGAAACCTGGTGCTGGATCTGGGTGGCGCTACCGAACTCTATTACAGTCAGGCGAATGCGACCAACACGATCGGCAGTATGCACATCGTTGGCCAGCCCTACGGTTTGATTCGGGGCAGCTATTACCTGCGCGACGACGAAGGCAATCTGTTGATCAACCCGGCCACCGGCAAGGCCATTCTGGCGGATCGCCAGGGACCGGTTGGCAATCCGAACCCAAAGTTCACGATGGGGATTACCAACACCTTTACCTACAAAGGCTTCACGCTCGGTGCGTTGTTTGACTGGAAGCAGGGCGGAGATCTGCTGTCGGTTTCGGTGGCCGAAATGCTGAGCCGGGGCATCACGCGCGACAACGAAGACCGCAACAAGGTGCTGGTGCCGGTGGGCGTATTGGGCGATCCGAATACCAAAATGCCCATTTTGACGGCCGACGGCCAGAAACAACCCAACAACATCCCGATTTCGGTGAACGAATATTACTTCGGTACGGGTGCTTTCAGTGGTAGTCAGGGAACCGCCGACGAGTTCCGGGTTTTCGACGCGACGGTTTTCCGCCTGCGCGAAGTGTCGCTGGCCTACCAGATTCCGGCGCTCTGGCTGGCGAAAACGCCCTTTGGATCGGCAACGATTTCGCTAAGCGGTCGCAACCTGTGGTACAAAGCGCCTAACTTCCCCAAGTACATGAATTTCGATCCGGAAGTGAATTCACTGGGTGCGGGCAATGCCCAGGGCTTCGAACTGGTGGCGGTTCCGACTACTAAACGGTACGGCGTCAACCTGCGGTTTACGTTCTGATGCGGTTTTCTCTCCAACATTTACCGAAACTTATTTATGAAAACGATATTTAAACTGTTCCTCGGGGCTTTTCTCGCGCTCACGTTCAGCAGTTGCAATGATTTTCTGGACATTAACGTCGATCCGAACACCCCGGCGCAACCGGTACTGGATCTGCTTCTTCCGGCCACGCAGGTTTCCATTGGCGTCCACATCGGCGGGGGAGCCACCAACCGCGTGGCGACGGTCATCATGCAACACGCGACACAAAACGGCCCCAGCCGCTTCGATATGAGCGGTTCGACCTTCCAGACGCCCTGGAACGGCATTTACTCGGAAGCCCTGAACGACCTGGAAATTATCATCCGGGAAGGAACCGCCAGAAGCCAGTGGAGTTACGTCGGAATTGCCAAACTCGAAAAAGCGTACGTCTACAGCGTGCTGGTCGATCTCTGGGGCGATGTACCGTTCTCGGAAGCGTCGCAGGGTGATGGCAACCTCAGCCCGAAATTCGACAAAGGGGCTGATATTTATGCAGCGGTTTTCAAGCTCATCGACGAAGCCATTGCCGATCTGAACAAAACGCCGTATGTGTCGCCCGGCAATGCGGATCTGTTTTACCGGGGTGATCGCCTGGGCTGGATTCGGGCGGCCAACAGCCTGAAACTGAAACTCCTGAATCAGATTCGACTCGTTCCCAGCGAACAGGCGCGGGTGAAACAGGAAATCAACGCGCTGATTGCCGGTGGACAGTTGATTCTGACGAATGCGCAGGATTTTACGTTCAAATTTGGCGCGACCGAAACGCCCCAAAACCGCCACCCAATTCACATCAGCGACTACCGCGCCACGAAGGATTTCTGGATGGATCAGGGCTTTATGGAGCGTCTGTACAATACCGATGATCCGCGTTTGCGTTACTATGTGTATCGCCAGACCAACAATGCCGGGGTCAATTTCACCCGCACCAGCAACGGTTACGGCGGGCGCTTTACGGGTGATCCCACCGGTGCCCCCGCCGACAACGCCGTTCGGGCTACGTTCGGACTTTATCCGTATGGCGGTTTGTACGACAACAATCCCATCAGCAATTTGCCGACCACCAACGTATTTCTGACCAATGCGGGCGTCAATACCCCGGCCAATTTCCGGGTGGTGACCACCGCGGACGGCACCGGCGCCGGTATTTTCCCGATCGTTACGGCTTCGATGGTCAACTTTATTCTGGCCGAAGCCGCGCTGACCCTCGGTACAACGGGGGATGCCAAAGAATATTTCAGAAACGGGATGACACTGAACCTCAACAGCATCAACAGCTTTGTACAAGCTCCGGGAAATTCCGGCACGCAGCTATCGGCCACCACCATTACCAACTTCGTGAATGATCGACTGGCGAAATTCGACGCGGCTCCGGCGGCTGGAAAACTGCCGGTGGTGATGACCGAGAAGTACATTTCCCTGTTCGGCAACGGCATCGAATCGTACAACGACTACCGCCGAACCGGCATTCCGACGCTGATGGCTCCGATTTCGCCCCTGAATCCGTTCCCGCTGCGGTTTACGTATTCGCAGCGTGAGTTGAACACCAACACGGCGGCCCCGGCCCAGAACAATTTTGTAACCCCGGTTTTCTGGGATTTGTAAGATTGGATTGCCCCTAAATCCCCTAAAGGGGACTTTTCATCTGGCATCAGCTGCGTCCAAGTCCCCTTTAGGGGATTTAGGGGCAAGAAGCGAGAAACTATTTATCATTAAAAACACGGTTTCCAAAACCGTCCTGACGATATGAAGACCATTGCTTATGTAGTTTTATTGATGACCGCGCTGGTCATTTCGGACGCCTGCCAGACCAAAGATCCCATTCCGCTGGCTCCCGCCGGAGCGGTGGCGGTGGCGAAGGTCAATGCGGCCAAAGCGTATTTTGACGTCACAAATCTGGCGACCACGGATTTTGAGTTTCAGTTGAGTGGTGAAGATTTTGGGCAGGGCGTCGGTGTTAAAGCCATTGAAGTCTGGATCGGATTGAACAGCCCCAAAATTACGCTGGCGGCTTCCATGACCTCTTGTGGCAACGGTGTCGGGTGTCTGTATCCGAGCGGTTCGCTGGCACCATTGCCCAGCCGTCTGGTAGCCAATGACAAGTTGTGGAAAACCTTCTCGACCTTTCCGGCAACGGTTTCCATCAAAGCCAGCGAGGCCGCTGCGGCCGTTGGCGTGTCGCCAACGAGTCTGGTGCTGAACGATACGTTTCAGCTAAAATTTGTCGTCCAGACCAACGATGGCCGTCGCTTCGATGCGTTCCACGACGGTATTTGTGACGAAACCCGGGGGCAGGTTGGCGATTGCCGCCTGGTGATTCGGGTCGATAACAAGAAATCGTTGTACCAACCTTTAAAATAAAACAATACCTTCATCAGCGAAACGGTAGCGTCGTGCCGGTTACGGCCGGCATGACGTCTACAAAACCATCTTAACCGACTTCTTATGCAAAAAAAATCGCTTTTCCGACTGCTGGTCTTCGGACTGGGTTGGCTCCCCACCGCCCTGCTCGCCCAATCGACTCTAACCAAAGAGCAACAGGAGGTTCTGGCGGGGCTGGATAGCAAATCGGCCCACTACGGCACACTTTCCAAACAGATTTGGGACTGGGCCGAGGTGGGATACCAGGAACAGAAAAGCTCGGCTTTATTGCAGGAAGAACTGACCAAAGCAGGTTTTTCGGTGAAAGCGGGCGTTGCCGGTATTCCGACGGCTTTTGTGGCCACCTTCGGAAGCGGCAAACCGATCATCGGCATTCTGGCAGAATACGACGCCCTGCCGGGCATTACACAGGATGCCACGCCTGACCGAAAACCGCTCGACACCAAAAAAGCCGGACACGCCTGCGGACACAATCTGTTCGGCCCCGGTTCGGTAGCATCGGCCATCGCGGTGAAAAACTGGTTGCAGAAGTCCGGCAAAGGCGGCACCATCCGGCTCTACGGAACCCCGGCGGAAGAAGGCGGTTCGGGAAAAGTGTACATGGTGCGGGAAGGCCTGTTCAGCGATGTAGACGTGGTTTTGCACTGGCACCCCGCCGACCGCAACGGAGCGGACCCGTCGACCTCGCTCGCCAACATCACCGCCAAATTCCGCTTCCGGGGCATTGCGGCCCACGCAGCCGCGTCTCCCGATCGCGGACGGTCGGCCCTCGACGGCGTGGAATCGATGAATTACATGATCAACATGATGCGCGAACACATTCCGTCGGATACGCGGGTGCATTACGTCATCACCAAAGGCGGTGAAGCCCCGAATGTCGTACCGGACTTTGCGGAGGTCTACTACTACGTACGGCACAAAAACCGGACGATTTTGCAGGACGTCTGGAAGCGCATGGTGAAAGCCGCCGAAGGAGCGGGCATGGGTACGGAAACCAAAATGGAATATGAAATCATCGGTGGCGTCTACAACCTGCTGCCCGTGGAGACCCTGGCGAAACAGATGCACAAAAACCTCAGCCTGGTGGGTGGCGTCACCTACACACCGGAAGAAACCAAATTTGCCGAGAAACTGGGCGAATCATTTGGGGCCTCGTTTGGCTCCATTCGGAAACCGGGGGAAGCCGCAGCGGTTTCGCCCTTCTCGAATAACGACCTCCTCAGCAGCGCGTCGACGGATGTGGGCGATGTAAGCTGGGTGGTTCCAACGGTTGGGCTATCGGCCGCCACCTGGGTTCCGGGAACGGCCGCCCATAGCTGGCAGGCGGTGGCGTCGAGCGGCACGAGCATTGGCGTCAAAGGCATGATGGTCGCGGCTAAATCCCTATCGCTCACGGCCATCGACCTCTTTAAAGATCCAACGCTGATTCAAAATGCCCGCACCGACTGGGAAAAAGCCCGGGGTGGGGCTGCTTTCAAATACGAAGCCTTGCTAGGTGACCGCAAACCGGCGCTGGATTACCGGAAGTGATAGGAGAGTTATTTCGCGGAGTTGAGCGGAGGAGAGCAGAGTTAAGCAGAGAAAATTAATAACTGATGTTACGCAAGCTCTTTCGTGAAAGCCAGCTTACTGATTAAATTTAACAAAAAATTAGGTATGCACTTCGTCTCACCTATTTTCGACCTTTACTCGGACTACCTGTTAGTCAATCAGGG